>CAVUVF010000020.1:0-138760 GCA_963744795.1 uncultured Acidobacteriaceae bacterium | reverse complement strand
CCATTCCTCGAACGGTCGTCCAGGAATCTCCGGCGGCAATTGGCTTCAACGGATATTTCGCTGCCTCTTCTTCCTTGATGTCGATCCCCAGACCGGGCGCGCCGTTGCCATACAAATAGCCACCGCGCAGTTCCAAAGTCCCGGGCAGCATCTCATGCACGCCTGCGGGAAATGATTCTCTTCCTGAATCCCGAAGCTGGGAATCGTGAGGTCGACATGATAGGCCGCGATCTGATTCACGGGATCGTTATCGCCGCCCTCCTGCCATGCGGTGCGTACGCCGAACTCTTCGCACAGCGCCGCGATCTTCTTCGCTGCGGTAATCCCGCCAACTTGCGAGACCCGGCAGCGCACAAAGTCGATCACCCGCTCGGAATCAACGGCACGTATTCGCGCGGACTGGTAAACAACTCGCCCATCGCCATTGGCGTCGTGCAGACCTGCTTGATACGCCGGAACCAGTCGATCTGCTCCGGCGGCAGAATGTCCTCGACGAAGAACATGTGGTAAGGCTCCAGCCGCTTGGCTAACTCCACGGCGCCGGTCGGCGTCAGGTGCTCGTGCACGTCGTGCAGCAGCTTGACTTCCGTCCCCAGCTTCACGCGCAGGTATTCGAACAGCTTGGGAATCACCTCGATGTAGACGTCCTCGTCGAAGGCGCTCCCGCGAATCCGCCGTCGGCCGGCTGCCCTTGCCCGGCTGCGATCATGCCTCCGCCGCCATATCCGCCCATCTGCGCGCGGACGTGGCGATAGCCTTCGTCCATGTACTTCCTGACGTTCTCGGCTACTTGCTCTCGGTCGCGCCCGTCGGCGTGGGCATAGATCGGCACCGCGTCGCGAACCTTGCCGCCCAGCAGTTCGTAAACGGGCATCCCGGCGCGCTTGCCTTTGATGTCCCAAAGCGCCATGTCGAGCGCGCTGAGAATATTGTTCTGAATGGTGCTGTTGCGCCAGTAGGTGCGAACGTTGGTGCTCTGCCACAGATCCTCGATCCGATCGGCCGGTCTTACCGATCCAGAACGGCGCGTACTGCTCTTCGATGGCGGTCACCACCGCCGGCGCCTTCATTGATTTGCTGGCCGAACCGATGCCGTAGAGTCCCGGTTCACTGGTGATGACTTTCAGGAACACCCACGATGGTTTCCGCCCGCGCTGGTCGGGATGGCCTTACATCGGTGATCTTGAGCGCGGCCAGGCCCTTCGCGGCCCGAGCATAACGCTCGGCCGCGAAGAGGAGGGCTGCTTTGATGAAATCGCGTCGTAACATTGGTCTCTCAAATCTCGAGGTGTAATGGTTTACCGAAGCCGCCGTCTAGAAAAGAAATCGCAGACCGAACTGGATGTTGCGTTCAGTGCCTCCGAAGCTCGAAATGATCTGACCGAACTGCGCGCTGGTCACGTCCGTAGACCGGTTCGCCAGTAGCGCCGGTGGTTGAAGATGTTATAGAACTCCGCCCGGAACTGCACGTTGTACCTCTCCTTGAAACGCGTGTTCTTGATCAGTGAAAAATCGGTGTTGATGCGCCGCGGCCCGCGCAGATTCGGCTGGCTAAGCGAATCGTTGGGAATCGTGAAAGCCGGCGCGGCCGAGAAGCAGGTGGTATCGAACCAGTGGCTGTCGGTCTGCCCGCTGGAAAGCACCGGACTGTGCAGCCGGTTGGCGCGGCCGTTGGTGGAGGAGAAGTTGAAGATTAGTTTTGTCCGGAGCGGTGATCAGGATAGGGCGGCCGCTCTGGAAAACCGAGATGCCGCTCATCTCCCAACCGCCGAGGCCGTGGCCGCAATGCCATGATTCAGATATCGCTTCCCGTGCCGAACGGAAAATCGTAAACGTAACTGAGCACCAGGCGCTGGGGAACGTCGTTCGCTTCGATGCTTCGGTTGTAATTCGGATTGTAGAGTCCGTTCGAAGGGACCCACCACCCAGGTGTTCGATTGAGCCGTGTTGGCGATCGTTTTCGACAGCGTGTAGGCCAGCTGGAGCAATGAAGCCCTTTCGAATACTGCTTCACCACGCGGGCCGTCATGCTGTTGTAACGCATGTCGCCGTAGGATCGCGGAAGATCAGCACGTCCTGATACTGCGGATACGGACGCAGCAACTGTTTGAGCTGGACTGTCGGAGCACTCAGCGCGCCGCGGGTGATCTTTCCGTAGAACGGATTGGGCACCAGACTTCAACTGGTTCGGCCCATAACTAAGTTGCGAACAGGATCGTTCTCGTTGTTCTGCCGGTTCCAGAAAAGTGAGTCATCTTGGAGCCGACGTAGCCGACTTCCGCCAGCAGTGTCGGGGTGATCTCGCGCTGAATGCTGAGCGTCCAGTCGCTCAGGTACGGATTCTGCCGTTCGAGTTGGTCGGCGCGCACTGCTGGCCGACGAAATCCGTGTTCGCGAAGGCTGTCTGAATGCCGGCTGCAAACGGATTGTTCCAGGAGCCGCCGACGGGAGGCGTATTCGGAAGCGGGTTAGGCGGCCCCAGGTACATCAGGTTCGAAACGAATCCGCCGTTGCCGAAGTCAGTAGCGCGGCATTCACGCCGACGAAAGTCGCATAGAAGATCCCGGCGCCGGCCCGGATTACGGTCTTGTCAGCACCTGCCAGGCCATCCCCACTCGCGGCGAGAAGTTCCTATGATACTGCGGGTTCTCCTGTATCCGCCTGGCTTGATCGACTTGAACTCGCCTTTCTGCCCGGTGGTCGGTTCGACCGCTTGAAATCGAAATAGCCGATTTGGCCGAACTTCTCGGCGTACGGCGTCTGGTACTCCCATCGCAGTCCGAGATTCAGAGTGAGCTTGTCGGTGACCCGGTAATCGTCCTGACATAGAACAACGAATAATATTTCTGATACAGGAACAGCGGATTCGTGATGGTGATCGTGCCGCCTACCGGAACGCCCAACAGCAGGCTGGCCAGGCCATTGCCGCCATTGAGGGTGGTGCTGAGCGGGTCGGGTCCCTGCGTGTAGGTCCGATCGAAATTGAACTGCCCGGCGGAATACTGCGAGTTGTAGGCATTCAGCGGATCAATTGCAGGTCGGTCCCGAAACTGAATGTTGTGGCGGTTCTTGATCCAGTTGAACTGATACTGCAGCTGCCAGGTGTCCTGCGGAGTTAAGGTGCGCGTGGGGCCGCCCAGCGCGCCGAATCGTTCGGCGATGCGCGTGACGCTCAACCCGGAGCCGGCGTTGTAGGTCTGGACGTTGATAGCGGGAAACTGTTTGTAATTGACGTTATTCGTGAAAGCCGCCCGAAGCCCAGAGTCGACGGTCGAAGCCCTGACTTTGCGGAAAGGTGTTGAATTGCAGCCGGGTATAGCTGAGGCGCGATTCGCCCAGCACATTGGGCGAGAAGCACGTTGTCAAGGCGATCAGCGCCGAGGTGCCCGGATTGGACGCCATGGAACGCGCCGCGAACGCCAAGTCCCGCAGCGTGCTGAAACTGGTGTACGGCGCATAGCCGACTCGTCCGAATATCCGCTCTTGTCGTTGAAGTCATGATCGATGCGGGCCAAGTAGTTGTCGGTGTTCGTGATCGCCTTGCCCGTCTTCAGGTAGTTGTTGACTTCTGCGCGGTGTTACCAACGCGGTTCGGAAGCGGATAGTACTGACCACGTTGTTTGAAATGTTGTTGATCCGATTGCGGGAATGATGTTGCCGGGAAACGGATCGCGAAGGTACTTCCCGGGATTGGCGGGATCGGGGCGTGTGGTGCTGGATCGTAGATGACATCCAGCCGGCCCGTGCGGTCGAATGTCTGCGAGAAATCGCCGCCGTTCTCTCGCCGTCGGAACCGTATCCAGAACCTGGTCCGGGCTCGCCTGCCGGGTACCTTCATAGTTGAAGAAGAAAAATGTCCTATCCTTGCCGTTGTAGAGCTTGGGGATCCGGACCGCCCGCCAATATTCGCGCCGAAGACATTGCGCTGGAAAAGTGCGTTCGGTATGCCGTTGCGGTTGTTTTTCCAGCTATTGGCGTTCAGGTGGTTGTTGCGAAGGTACTCCCATGCGGTCGCCTGATATGTTGGTGCCCGACTTGGTAGAGAGAATCGCCACGCCTCCGGCCACTCGGCCGTACTGGGCGTCTAACTGGACGTTTCCAGCTTAAACTCCGACACGGCTTCGACGGAAACGGAATAAGCGTTTCCGGATTCGGTCGTTCCCCGGCTCTCTGCTCCATCGATCAGTACTGCGTTCTGCTGCGCGAGGCCGCCGCCGATCTGCGCGGTCGTGACCCGGCCGATCATGCCTGCATTCGCCTGCTGGCCTTGCGTGGGAATGACGCCCGGTGCCAGCGCTGCAAATGACAGCGGATCACGCCCCAGAACCGGCAATTCCGCGACCGCACGTGTCGTGATCACAGTGCTCATGTCCGAGCTCTGTGCTTGCAATTGAACAGCGGCAGCGGTCACCTGAACCGCTTGTAGGAGCGTTCCTACTTCAAGCACCAGGTCTTGGGTTGCGGCGAGGCCCGTCGTCAGTGGGATACTCCGGACCACCGCCTGTCGGAATCCGCTCTTCTCCACCGTCAGCTCGTACGTGCCGGGCGGCAGCGAAGTGATGAAGTAGAGGCCCGCGGAATTTGTCGTAGTTTTATTGGTGACGTTCGTGGCGACGTTGCGGATCGTGACGCTCGCATCGTCTAATGCCGCCTTCGATGAGTCAGTTACCGTGCCGGTGATGCTCGTGCGCTCCGTCTGGCCTAAAGCGAGCGATGCCAGCAGGCTAAGCAGGGCAATCCAAATAGCACGGATCCGGATAGTGCGAACAATGTAGGTGGCCACTCGGGCGAAATGTTATCACAAGGTGCAGGGCCCCGTAAACGGGGACAGACCTGATTCTCCTGGATCGCGCCAGAACGCGTGGGTACCTACCAATTCCGCCATCCTCTTCGTAGCAACAGTGACAAGTCAGAGAGGATATGATCGTTCACCAGGAGTCGATTCATCATGAAAGTGACACGCCGGGTTTTCTCTGGTGCGGCTGCGGCCGCCGCCTTCACCCCAGCCGCAAAACCCAAGCCTCTCGAACCACTGTCTCCCGGCATCAAGATCTCGATGCAGGTTGACGAGCAAGTTACGGCGGACGACCTGGCCTGGATTAAACAGATGGGCATAGAGTATCTGAACGTCCAGACCGGAAACGGGCGTGCGACTCTCGAGAACTTTCTCGCCATTCGGAAACGCGTCGAAGCGGCCGGCCTGAAGGTCTGGAACATTCCGAACAATGAGAACCGCAATATTGAAGAGGCAACTCTCAACCTGCCAGGGCGCGACGAAAAAATCCGGTGGCTCCAGCAATATATCCGAGACACTGGCAAAGCCGGAATAACGTACATCACCTACGCACACATGGCCAATGGCATTTGGTCGAGCAAGCCCGAAACGACACGTGGCGGTGGTCAATCGCGAGCCTTTCATCTCGCCACGGCTCAGGGTTTCTGGAACGGCAAGACCTACACGGGACCGCTCACTCATGGGCGCAAGTATTCAAAAGAGGAACTCTGGGACAACTACACGTACTTCATCCGTCAGATTGCGCCGGTCGCTGAAGAGGCGGGCGTGCGTATCGGAATCCATCCCGATGATCCGCCAGTTCCCGAGTTGGGAGGCATCCCGAGGCACATTTTCGGGACCTTCGACGGTTATGTACGCGCACTTGAGATTGCGAACTCGCCGAACATCGGAGTCTGTCTGTGCTGCGGAACCTGGGCAGAAGGAGGAGCCCACACGGGCAAGAATGTTTATGAAGCGGTACGCGCGTTCGCGAAGATGGGCAAGCTCTGGAAGATCCATTTCCGGAATGTGACCTCGCCCATTCCGGACTTTGTCGAAACGTACATCGATAACGGCTACACCGATATGTCCAAGCTGATGAAGACGCTTGTAGAGGTGGACTTCCGAGGGAATCTGATAGCGGATCACGTCCCACCGATGACGGGTGGACGCCAATCATCTTGGTCGTACAGCATGGGTTACATCCGAGCACTCTATGACTCTGCTCAGAAGGGGAAAAGCGCCTGATTTGCGGCCCGTACCTGACGGGCAGTTGCGGGCGGTCGGCAGTCGTCGGCAACCTGTACAGCACTCATAAGTAATCGAAGGTGTGGCTGCTCGTCACCCACCGACAGCCGGAGGCAACTTCACTCCCTGTGTTGCTGATTTCTCAATTTGGGAGCGACTCATACTTGCGAGCGGATCGGCTCGCGGCGCCGTCTGTAAGCGGCTACCTTGTGGCGATTGCCACAGATTTCCATACTGCACCACCGGCGCTGATGTGATTTCGTCTGATCAAAAAACCACAACACGCAATCCTTGTGTTCACAGCGTCGTATGAACGCGAACTCGGCTGTTGTGAGAAGGTCAGCCGCGCTCTCCGCCACTGGTGCCAAGATTGATGCCGCCGTATCTTGCCGCCAGACGATTTCTATTTTGGGGGCGTGAGGCACGTTCCAATCCAATTGCTTATAGCGTCGACCTGCCGCCAAAAAGCTATTGAGAATGGAAGGATCGGCTCGCCGCCCTGCCTTTCGTTTCTCGGTCAGGGAGCGTATTGCTTCCCGCAGCCTTCTTGCAGACGGCAAAAGCGACGATGGCGTCGTTCTTAGTCCTACTCCTGTAACCGGGAACTGCGCCTGTTTGAGCCATACCAGCACGTCCTGATTGGTTTGGAACAGGTCTACCAATTCGTCGTTCGCTTTCATCAGCGTGTTCACGAAATCAAGAGCAGGGTGGCCCGCCACAAACAGCGCCCGCATCCTCGGCAATTCTTTGGGCATCACAGTTTCGTCTTGCTGGGACCGAATGCAGTGTAACCTGGAAACTGCTAGTTTACAAGTGTCGCAAGCATTTGCTGCGAGTTGCTGGCAGCGGTTCAAAGAACTGCCGTCCCAAAGGAGGCCACATGAACCAAGTAGAAGAATGCCGCGACCGTTCCGCGAATAGTCGAATGCGTAGAGAACACGTCCAACCTGTTTTCCAGCGATTCTCTACTTCAGCTCCTGCAATTGATCCTGGCCGGATCTCCGTTAGCTGAAGTTCTCACGATCATTGCGCGATTGGTTGAATCTCGGGGCGATGGCACGTTGTGTACCATTTGGCTTCCAGACGAGAGCGGCAGAAAACTCTACTGCGCAGCGGCTCCCAGCCTTCCTGGATTCGGCGCTCATGTGGGACCGATGTGTATTGGTCCGAAAGGCGGATCCTGCGGCACCGCTGTCTATCGCAGGGAGCCGGTATATGTCACCGATATCCTCAATGATCCTGCTCTGGGATGACTATCGTGACTTGGTGTTGCCATATGGGATTCGTGCGGTATGGTCGCGGCCATTGTTTGCTCGCGACGGCAAGGTGCTGGGCACGTTCGCCATCCTTTATCGTGAAGTGCGTAGCCCCTCTCCTCGACGATCTGCAGTTGATTGAGAATGCAGGCCACATTGCCGGGATCGCCATCGAACGCCAGCGTCAACGAAGAAAAACTACGTCACGAACGCGATCGGCTGCGTCTTGCTTCTGGAAATCACGAACAGCATGACCTCGAAGTTGGACTTTCGCGGTTTGGTGGAGGCACTGTCCACAAATCTGCTTAGTGTCACGCGTTGTGACTTTTGCGCTTTGCTCTTGCCGCAGGCTGATCGGAAGCACTTGCGTACCACCGTTTTGTACAATCCTGAGCCGCGCGGTTCCATCTACGATGGCGCCATTGTGCCCGTTCGAGGATCGGTTTGCGGGAAGGTCTTTCGGACCGGCAAGACGAACATATCGACAGCCTTTCGAGACTGCGCGATGACCCGGAAAGCTTCGGAAACGAAGAAGGGCAGCGCTTCTTCGAACAATGATGGCCGGGAAGGTCTGAAGTCCGGTTGCGAATTGCCACTCATCGGCCGAAATGGCGTCGTGGGCGTGCTATCCGCGCTGAGCCGGTCGGAGAGGGCTTTCACCCAGAGGACGATTTGCCTTTCTCGAACAAGTAGCCCGCCAAGTAGCCATTGCTGTCGAGAACGCTCTGGATTACGAAAGGGCAACCGAGGAAAAGAACAGAGAGACAGAGCGAAGACTCTATCTGGAAGAGGAAATTCGGGCTGAGTTTGGCGACATCGTCGGCGATAGTCCCGCTTTGAAGAGCTGCGTTGAGCCTGGTGTCGGTGGTGGCGCCTACCGATTCGAGCGTGCTGATCCTGGGTGAGACTGGAACCGGAAAGGAACTGATTGCGCGCGCGATCCACAATCTCAGCAGCCGCCGTCAACGGGCCTTTGTCAAACTGAACTGCGCGGCGATTCCGCTTGGGCTGCTTGAAAGCGAGTTGTTCGGCCACGAAAAAGGAGCGTTCACCGGAGCCATTGCACAGAAGGTCGGACGCTTTGAACTGGCGAACAAAGGAACGCTGTTTCTTGACGAAGTCGGCGACATCCCGCTGGAACTGCAGGCGAAATTGCTCCGCGTTGTGCAAGAGCAGGAATTTGAGAGGCTAGGCAGCAATCGCACCCACAAAGTGGACGTCCGGCTCATCGCGGCCACACATCGCGATTTGTCCAGCATGGTCAAGCAGTCGACGTTTCGCGAAGACCTGTATTACCGGCTGAAGGTTTTCCCGATTCACGTCCCGCCATTGCGGCAGCGCACGGAGGACATTCCGGAACTCGTGCGGCACTTTACAGCAGCTGTTTTCGCGGCGAATGAATAAGAACATCGAGCACATCCCTGCCGAGACGATGGACGCGCTCGTGCGGTACGGCTGGCCGGGAAACATTCGTGAACTGCAGAACTTCATCGAACGAGCAGTGATTCTTTCGCCAGACTTCGGTACTCCGAGCGCCTATCGCCGAATTGGAGCCGTTCCAGAGCATGCCACGGAGATGACGCGTGATCAATGGTCTTGCGGAGGTGGAACGAGATCACATTGTCCGTGCGCTGGAAGCCAGCAACTGGGTCATTGGTGGTCGGAATGGCGCCGCAGAGCGTTTAGGAATGAAGCGCACCTCTCTGCTTTACCGGATGCAAAGGCTCGGCATCGAATCGCGTGCCGCGCACACCGCAAGACGGTTCCCTAGCGCGTGGCAGAACAGCTGTTTGAGCGTCTTCTCTTCCATGCCCTCGTGCGGTGATCGGGTTCGATGTCGCGACGGCGAATTCGACCAGCCTCCGTCAGAGTCGGATTTCCGTCACACAGTTCGTCAGAGTCAGTCGACCCTGAGAAAGGATCGCAATGGCTAACTCGCGAGATCAAAACGCTTTACGATTATCCGGCGTGACGAGTTCCATTCGCGGCGTTTGGCAACGCGGTTGCGGTCATGCTGTCGGAGTCACTCGCAATGACGACCTATCATTACGCATCTGTAGACGGCCGAAAGCTCTTTTATCGCGAGGCTGGCAGTAAAAAGAACCCCACGACTTGTGCTGTTGCACGGGTTTCCCAGCTCATCACATATGTTTCGTGAGCTGATTCCCAAAGTCGCCGAACGCTTCCACGTGATCGCGCCCGACTACATTGGTTTCGGATATAGCGACGCGCCAGACGCGAAGCAGTTTAAATACAGCTTCGACAATTTGGCGGAGCATGTGGAAAAGCTGCTTTTCGACGTACTTGGCTCTGAAGAATTCAGCATCTATGTGCAGGACTATGGCGCTCCTGTCGGATATCGCATTGCCTCGCGGCATCCGGACGCAATTGAAGGAATCGTGGTGCAAAACGGCAACGCCTATGTGGAAGGTATCGGCGAAGCTTTCAATCCTATGAAACCGTTCTGGAAAGAGCGAACGGCCGCGACGGAGGCGCCGGTTCGAGGTCTACTCACGAAAGAAACGACGATCTTTCAGTACACACACGGCGTGAAAGATCCGGACCTGATCAGTCCCGATGCCTACACGCTTGATCAGTTCTTTCTCGACAGGCCCGGCAACGACGCGATTCAGCTTGATCTTCTTCACGATTATCAATCGAATGTGGCGCTGTATGACAGTTGGCACGAGTACTTCCGCGTGAAGCAACCGCGCATGCTGATTGTCTGGGGAATCAACGACCCTTTCTTCACAGTCGAAGGGGCAAAGGCATACCAGAGAGATCTTCCCCATGCCGAATTGCACCTGATCGATACCGGCCACTTTGCGCTGGAGGATTCGGCCGACTTTATCGCAGAACGGATCAACCATTTCTCTGGCGTAGGTCTCAGACGCCGTCTGCAACTCAGCCGGTTCAGACGGAAAAGATCAAACACGATGATATCTCTCGAGAACGTAACAGTCGTTGTTACTCATGGGGCATGGGCAGATGGATCCAGTTGGAGTGAGGTCATTGGCCCGCTCACGAAGAAAGGACTGCAGGTTATTGCCGCTCCTCTGCCGCTCAGCTCGTCTCAGCGATGATGCGGCAGCGCTTCGGCGCACTCTTGCCCGAACGCAAGGTCCCGTCATTCTGGCCGGACACGCGTACGCAGGCGCGGTGATTGCCACAGCAAATGACGAACGAGTGCGAGGCCTGGTGTACATTGCGGCTCTTGCTCCTGCTCAAGGGGAAACCGTCGCCGAGGTCTTCTACCGCGATGAAGCTCATCCCATGGCTCCCAAGCTTGCACCTGATGAGGACGGATGGATCTGGATGCCGGACGAGGGCTTCGCTAACGCTTTTGCGCATCACGCCACGGCAGATCAGATTGCCTTGGCAAAGGCGGTACAGCGGCCCATCTCCGTGAAATGCATTCAGGAGACAGCGCCCGAGCCTGCCTGGACACAGCAAACCGTCCTGGTTTCTGATTGCTGAGGAAGATCGCATGATCAACCCGAAAACACAGCACTTCATGGCAGAGCGCATGGGCGCACAGACGCAATCCCTGGCTGTCGATCACACGCCCGCTATTGACGGCGCCGGAAACGGTCATGAATATGATCCTTGCCGCGGCTCAATCAGTAATTTCCTGAAGGTATCGAGCAAGGAGCGGTGAAGATCTGAGTCGACATACAAGGAGGAATCACATGAATAAGATCTGTTGCGTTGTGACCGGAGCGAGCCAAGGCATCGGCCGCGCCGCCGCCATTCGTCTCGCAAAGGACTTCTCCACCATCGTTCTCGCCGCACGGAACAAATCTGCACTGACGGAAGTCGCAGACGAAGTAAAACGCGCGGGCGCGGAGCCCCTGTCTGTGATCTGGATCTGAGCCAAGCAGAAGCGGCGGACGCGCTTGTCAACGACCGTCGTCGATCGTTGTGGGCGGCTCGATGCCCTGCTGAACATTGCGGGCGCAGTACCGCAAATCGATCTGTTCGAGATGACAGATGAGCAGTGGCAAGCGGGTGCGGAACTGAAACTTCACGGGGCTCGCCGCTTAACGATTCGCGCTTGGGATGCACTGAAGAACTCGCAGGGATCGGTGGTCTTTATGTCCGGCAATGCAGCGCCTTCACCCCCGTCCGGCCTTCGCGGCAGTAGCCACAATCAACGCTGCCATCATTGCTCTGGCCAAGGCGTTTGCCGAACAGGGAATTCGAGACGGTGTGCAGGTGAATAGCATTGTGCCGGGAGCAGTGATGACCGGGCGTCGGCGCTCGTTCCTCGAAAAGTGGGCGCCGGCTCACCACATGAGCCGTTGAAGAAGCTGTGAGCAGATTTCCGGAACAAGCTCAGATCAGCCGCTTTGGGCGACCCGAGGAGATTGCCGATCTGCTTGCGTTCATGGTTTCGCCCGCAGCGAAATGGATGACCGGCGCTTCGTTGCGAATGGATGGCGGCGAAATCAAAGGTATATAGCGAATCTTAAGGAAAGATGCCAAACCTGGGAGCAGGTGAATGCGGATGAATCAGTCTGAAAGTATTTCTTCAACTCGCGTTATCGAAGCCCACGCATTGGAAGCCTACGACCTAGTGATCCTTGGCGACGGCACGGGATCCACGCTTGCCGCCTGGAGCTTTGCGGGCCAAGGAAAGCGTGTGGCGGTAATCGAGCGCAAGTATATCGGTGGATCGTGTCCGAATATTGCCTGCCTTCCGAGCAAGAACATTGTCCACAGCGCGAAAGTAGCGTCGTATTTCCGGCGAGGCGAAGAGTTCGGAATGTTCGCAGACCGCTTCCGCGATCGATATGGGCGCAGTGCGTGCTCGAAAGCGTGCAATGGTAAGTCATCTGAACGACGTCTATCGCGCTAATTTCCATCAGACCGGTGCGAAACTCATTTTGGGAAATGGCCGCTTCGTAGGTCCAAAGACTCTGGAAGTTGCCCTTGCCGACGGAACGTTACCGGCGGCTAAAGGGAGAGCAATGTGATCGTCAGCACGGGTACGCGGCGCCGCGTTGGACGACATTCCCGGTCTCAAAGAAGCGCAACCCTTAACGCACATTGAGGCGCTTGAATTGGATCGCGTTCCGGAACACCTGATTGTAATTGGTGGCGGGTATGTTGGCATCGAACTGGCGCAGGCCATGCGACGATTCGGCAGCAAGATCACTATCATTGAACGCAACCCCGGCTTGCTGCATCGCGAAGATGACGATGTCGCTCAAGCGCTCGCCGAGCTTTTACGGGATGAGGGTGTCGACACTCTTCTAGAAACGCGTGTGATGCGGGTTTCGGGCAGGTCGGGTGAGTCCGTGGAGGTGATCCTGAAGCAAGGCGACAAGGAGAAGATGCTGAAGGGCACACATCTACTCGTAGCGGCAGGCAGGACACCCAATACGGAGGACATCGGACTAGAGCGGCGGGCGTTGCCATCGACGGATCGCGGGATATATCAAGGTCAATGATCGGCTGCAGACAACGGCGCCGGGTGTTTGGGCCATTGGTGAAGTTGCCGGTAGTCCGCAGTTCACGCATGTCAGCATTGACGACTTCCGCGTTGTGCGGGATAATCTAGCAGGCGTCCACCGGGTGACAGCAGGCCGGCTGATCCCGTACACGCTCTTCACCGATCCGGAACTCGCGCATGTTGGACTGAGCGAGCGAGAAGCAAAAGCGGCAAAATCAAATACCACCTGTTCAAGATCTCAATGGAACATGTAATGAGAGCACACACCCTCGCCGAGACACGTGGATTTCTGAAAGCACTCGTGGACGTAGACAGCGATCGCATTCTTGGCTTCACTGCCTTAGCTGCCGACGGCGGAGAGATCATGGCATCCGTACAGCTGGCCATGATGGCAGGGCTGCCCTATACGGCGCTGCGCGATGCGATCTGGTCCCATCCCACGCTTGTCGAAGGGCTCATCCCATTGTTCTCCTCCGCACCGTCGTTGCCAGGAAGTGTTCCTTCGCACGCAGTCAATGGTTCTCAGATGCAGGTCGCGGAGTAGAGCATGAGGATTCTAGTAAACGTCCTGGCTAAGATGCGCGTGCTCTCTGGAGATCTCGATTACCATCTCATCCGCGCCTCGATGGTCATCCTTTACTTCTTCTTCGGATACCAGAAATGGTTCGACTATGAAGCGCAAGGTTTGATTCCGTTCTTTACGCATGGCCCTCTCATTTTCTGGATGTACCCGGCGTTTGGAATCAAAGGGTCGTCCTATTTCCTGGGCGTTTCGGAGTGGTTGTTTGGTGCACTGCTATTGGCGGGATTCTGGAACAAGAAGCTAGGTTTGTTGGGTGCTCTTGGTTCGGTGGCGACCTTTATCGCCACTGTTACCATCATTCCGTTCATGCCCGATGGCTGGGCCCCATCTGCGGGAGGTTTCCCGGCGATGGTCGGAAACGTTGCGTTCCTGATGAAGGACGTCGTTTTGCTCGCAGCCTCTTGCTACCTGGTGAAGCAGGACGCGCTTAGAGTGGCATCCGCGGACTTTGTAGATGCTCTTGAAAACCAACCCTGCAGCGGTTTCCTGAGGTCAACTATGCATTCACACAAACCGACGCCGGAACGGCTGGGCGCGTTTTCGGATGGCGTGTTTGCAGTCATCATCACCATCATGGTGCTGGAATTGAAGCCGCCCAGTGAGTCGTCGTTCTCGGCGCTTTTGCCGCTGTGGCCGACTGCGCTAAGTTATGCGGTCAGCTATCTGTTCATCGCGATTGTTTGGGTAAACCATCACCATTTGCTAAGGTTTGCCGAACAAGCAACGCCGCAATTGATCTGGTGGAACTTCGCACATTTGTTTCTTGTCTCGCTCGTGCCATTTTCCACGGCATGGGTGGCCGATACTCATTTTGCCGCGGCGCCCGTATCGATTTATGCGGCAGTCTTTGTGATGGTGAATACTGCATATCTCGCGTTTGCTTGGGAAGTGCTAGCACAGGCCGAGGCGCAACAGGCCGTATCGATGCGGGTACGGCAAGTGACTCGGGCACGATCCTTCGCAACCCTGGCGGTATTTGTGGCCGCGACCATCCTTTCCATCCGACTCCCGCTTTGGGGCTTTGCGCTGATATGCGGTGCTCTTTTTGTTTATCTGCGGCCAGAAGGTTCTGGCGCGCGCCACTGAAACCCGAGAGGATTCTTGTTCATTGTCCATGGACGATTTATAAGAAAGATATTGGTGCGAGTGACGCCTCTTTGGTTCCTCGTTGTTCCAGTCAGCTATGTTGCCTCGGGCGGGCGGACCCACATCTGTCAAAGAGCAGCTTGCGGCGAACCGACGGCAGATTGATGAGCTTGACCGCCAAATCCTAGAGCTAATCAACGAGCGGGCAATCCTTGTCGATAAAGTCGGTAAGATCAAGTCAGCCGCAGGCGTTGGCGTCGCTGTTCTCAATTGCCGCGGCCTCGGCGCTAGTCGAAGGGTACACCTACTTTCGAAGTCACCTGTACAGCGTGCAAGGCGTTTATGTGCGGCTCGGGATGCGATAGATCGTAGGGGTTACTCTGACCGCAGAATTCTGTTACGATCTGTGCTGGAATCGAAGGTTTACAACGCCGCAGCTCACAGCCAACCATTTCTCGCTACAAGGACACAATGTCACCATCGACTATTTACTAAGCGATATCTCAGGCCAGCCGTAGCTTAACTTCAAGGTCGATAAATTTTCCGGTAACGCGCATAAGAAGGAATCCACATCACCAAGATCGACAAAGTGGGACAACTGATAACCGTTGCCCTTCTCCCCGGCCCCAGTGATGACGAGGGCGATCCGCAGTTTTCTTTCCTGTTGCCGGAAGTTACAATCCAGTCCGGGCACGAAGCGGCTTTCGACACCGTAGGCGTCGAGACAACTACCTCGAGAAAAGGCCCATCCCATCAGCGCTATACGTCCGTGGCGCTCAAGGGAAGGGCTTCGGTTGTGGAGTCAATCTCCGCCAAGGCCTAAATCAGGTTGACGCTTTGTCCGAATCCGCAGAAGCTGTGACTGAAGGAGTGCTTATGCCCCGGCTCCATCGCAGACGCGAGATCGAGTAGCCCTAATTCGGACTTTTCTCTATCCATTCCAGTCTCGTAGCGCAAGACGCCATTGGTCAATCCGGATGCCGCCCTCACACCCATTCCCATCAATCCGTTCGCCGGTCAGAGTATCGGATTTAATGGCGAAAGAAGAGATTCAACAGTGCGGCTGCAAACGGCACTGTTGCAGGACGGTTTACAGAGTAATGCAAGAGCCACGGAAGTAAGCTTCACCGGACTATCCAGGGCCTTTACAGCCCTTCACGTTCTCTTTTCTAGCAGCATAAGAACTGTAGCCGGAGTATGGAGTATTTCGATCTCAGGGTGACGGTTCGGTAGCCAGGAGGTTCGCGAAATTGTTCTCTTTTGCTTGAGTCGGCTGCTGTGCCCTCGGGTCTCTCCTCTGTGCGATCGGTCCCGACCGCGTTGGTAGCCTCTTGAGCAGGTACGCTTGATTACTGCCGCAGTTCGTCGGGCCCGAGTTGGTCCAGTGACTTTCCAAAGTGCTCGGCGAATCCTAAGACCGCGCTGGATACTCGCGTCCGGCCGAAGCAACCGGTGGCGGCCGTCGCGCGAACGAGTGCCGCGTATCAGCCGCCTGGTGGCCACCCCGGTCTACCGGGGCAGATAGTTGCATCAAGAAATCAGCCGATCTTGACGCGTTTATCTCGGCCGTCGGCTAGATCTGCAATTACTGGTTTAAGCTGGCCACCCTTCCTGATTAGCCAATTTCGTCCAAACAGACGACGAGTTATGTACCACACGATCGGACGGCCCCTTACATCAACCAATGGCTTCGGTCGAAATTCGGTTCCTTCTCGCAAGCGTGTACCCAGCCCCCGCACAAAATCACTACTCTCACTTATGAGGGTTATACTTTGCGATTATCATTAGGAACGGTCGGAGCGCGCCAGAGTGCTGTCTGGACACCAGATGACCACGTCGCATTAGGTCATCGTGCTCACCTGAACTGATCACAATTATTGATGACGTTTAGCAACTACACGCTTGCCGATATCACCGGATCAGTTGTCGCGATCGTAGCGTTTTTCCCAGTGTTGTTTGTTCCGGGATACCTGACGGGCTGGGTTACGAACTGCTTTGGGTTTCGGCAATTGACTCCGCGCTGGCGCGCCGTCCTCTCCATTCCTTTGTCCATGGCTTCTAGTCCAGTCGTTATCTACTGGTGTAATAGCTTCGGCGGCTGGTGGAGTGTCTCGGCTCTATTCCTGGCATGTTTTGTCTGCTGGCTGTGGATGTTGGCGGGTAACGCGGGCCACGAACGCTGGAGTATTTGGCTGCAGAACATAAAGCGCGTGCCGAGAGGCATTTGGATGGCCGGGCTTGCTTGGCTGCTTATTGTGCTGGCCTCGCTGGTCGATATCCAAATCGGCAATCGACTTTACTACTCTTCCACCGCCTTCGATCACAGCACCAGAACAGCGGTCACGGAGTCCATCGCAAGAGTTGGCGCGCACCCAAACAATCCCTTCTACTATCTAACCGGACCAGCGCCGCTTCGATACCACTACTTCTGGTTTCTGCCCTGCGGATTCCTTTCCCATGTACTCGGTGCATTAGCGTCAGCCCCGGCCTGTATTTACGCGAGCGCAGTTTGGTGTGGATGGGGATTTATGTCGATAATTCCTGCCGCGTTTCGGTTCCTTTTAGGGTTTGGCGGTGCAGCGCTGCGCCAGCGAAGTTATCTTGCGCTTGCTTTCACAACTGTCACAGGGCTGGACCTGCTTCCCACACTCTATCTATATTCCAAAAGCATCGTATTCCCGGATATGGAATGGTGAAACGAAAACCAGGTGACATCTTTATGGGGGTCGGCTCTCTGGGTTCCGCACCATTTGGCCGCAGTGGTAATCGGAATTATGGGGTTTCTAATCTCTTGGGATGCGCGGTCCGCGACCGAAACCAACCGACGAATTTTGTGCGCGCTGTTGGCGGGGCTTGCGTATGGAAACCTGGTAGGCACATCGCTCTATGTCACGGTCGTAATCGCGGCCTTCCTCACATTATTGACGGTCATAACTCTTTTCAACCGCGAATGGAAACAGTTCATAGCTTTTGCGATCGCTGGTAGTTTGGCAGTCGTTATTCGCTGTTCCGTTTCTGCACTCGCTTGCAGGGACAAGGCGAAGGCGGGCCGTTCATGCGCCTGTCCGTGCGCCATTTCTGGCCTGTGGATCACTTCGTGGCACACCACTCCTTAGGTCTAATCAGCACAATTTCTATACGGCTCCTTGGAACACCCCTCTGCTACTTTGCGGAATTAGGATTCTTCTTCTTTGTGGGCCTTGTATTCCTATGGGGGTTAAGCGCGCAACGCAATGTTACGCCAGCGTTAAAAGCAACAGTGTTGCTTCTAGGGACCTCCGTTTTTATCGTTACCTTTTTTCGGTCGGGAGTCATCTCCAACAACGACTTGGGATCTCGCGGCTTCCTGCCGGCACAATTCGTACTACTGTTGTGGGCTGCCGATCTGTTTTGCTCTTCAGCCTCGAGAACTAATCGAGCTGGTAAAGGAATGCGCCCGGTCTTCTGGAAGTTGGGATGGACTTTTCTTTTGGTTATCGGAATCGGTGGTACGTTTTATCAGGCCGGCATGCTTCGCGTGCACGGGATGTTGGCCGACCGCGGACTGGTTGCGCCATTTTACGCACCAGACCGTCAACTAGGAGAACGGACCTACGCACTCCGGAAAGCCTACGACGCAGCAAAGATCCGATTGGGAACGGGCTCGGTGATTCAAAGTAACCCAAAATGGAACTACTACGACGTTGAATTCGGCCTCTATTCGGATCAGCAGACTGCCGCGTTTGATCCCCTTTGCGGAACTCAATTTGGAGGCGACCCAAGCGCTTGTGCGAAAGATCTTCCCTTGCTTACCGACCTATTCGCAAATGAAAATGCCTTCGATCTAAAGGGCGTGAGCGAGCTTTGCCATACCCTCCACATCAGAGCCCTCCTGATCAAAGATAAAGACGGAATCAAGGATAGGGAGCCGGCCTGGCTTCGAAGTCTGCCTGTTATCGTTGAAAATACTCACGTCTTGATCGTTCAAATACCGGCGGGCTAGTGATCTTGGGGCTCAGCTCAACAAGACGGTAGCTTCTTCTCACTGCGAAGTGAGACGCATGTAGGCAACCCCGTAACTTTGGATCTGCACACCGCTCCAGGGTAAGCCCGGAGTGTCGTCGGGAAGGACACGGTGCCAACCGGCGCTCACTTCACCACCAGGCAGTCCATCGGCAATGGCGAACTTCGCGCCCTCTTTCCGGAAAACGTCCAAAATGTGTGCCTGAACCTCCGGCGGAGAGCTCCAGAATCTCCTAAGTTCCGTTTTGTCTGCTACGGCCCAGCGGAAGATGAGATCTTCCCGACGGACGAGGCTCACTGGCACTTCAGCAACTATCTTTGCGCCGTCAAGTCGAGCCCATTCGGCATTGAAGGCTTGTCCGATCCAGGCAATACGGTCGCCGGGACGCAGACCGGCTTCCTTCATGCGTTCAGCGATCATTCCATTTACATTTCGCTCCCGCTCGCTTAGGTAAAAGGCATCCGCCATCGTACGCCGCAGCGGATAGCGCAAATTAGCTTGGAAGAAGATTATTGCTGCAACGAGAGTTGCTACTTGAAGTCCACGGTTCCCTACTCTGAGGAGATCTTCGCGTAAAGAGATGCTCGCAATGATGCACATCCAGATCACAAGAAAGTTCAGAGCGACGTATCGAGGGTCCAGGTAAATCAGCGTGTAAATGCCAACGTAAGCAAGGGACGGCACCATCACGAACCAATAACTAAATATTCCTTGTCTAGAAGACCATCGCAGCCATCCCATAAGGTAGATAAGGATCACCGCGGGTATTCCAACGGGAGACAGAAAAAACAGGTAGGCGGCTGCCGTCAGACCACGCATGAATACATAGAGTTGCGGCTGAAGCTTCAGGTGCGGCGATATCCCTGTGTACCAATAGGAAGGATCGAACCAGAGCGGATAGGTTCCAGGGATCTGAGAATCGAACGTGTAAACGGCAGGATGCGCAAAGACCTTATGGGGGGATGAACCGGTTTTCCGATGTCGCCAGGCTCGCCTTGCCAGTGAAAAAAACGCGGGGCGCCATCGATCTCCCATCCGTAGTTTAACTTTCCCGCATCGCCAAGCGTGAAGCGGCCTTTGGAAACGGCGAGAGCGGCAAGAAACGGCGAGACGATGATGGCCGTCGCTGCTGCGCTTACAATGACGGGCTTGAGGGATATGAAACGTCGAGTTCTCCCAAACTGGAGGGCAGCGGCAATAAGGAGATAAAAAGGCACAAAAACCGCAAATGCGCTTCGCGCCAAAAATTCAAGACCCAGCAGGACCCCAAACCAAAGGTAAGTGGAACGGGTTGCCTCTCGAGATTCGATCTTTAAAAGCCCAACGGTTAGAAACAGGCCGATAGCTGTTGCCACCATGTCTGGCGAAACACTAGAGATTTCGATAAAAGAGATCGTGCTGATCGCGAAAGCGCAATAGCCAGCCAGCCTGATCGTCCGCTCGGATAGACCACCGTTGCTAATAGCCGATTCCGAAGTTTGAACAGGCTGGTAAGAAGCTGTTCAAATGCAATCAGAGATGCTACATAAGCAACAAAATTTGTGAGATGAAGCAGCGACCCTTCCCAGTACGCGGAAGGATGGAGAATGAGCATCCATAAAGCCAGCACCCAGGAATAAAGAGGGCTCCAGTAGCTGCTCAACGCTGCTTTCCAATCACCAGCAAGGTAGTAGCGGGCAATCTCCAGGTACGAGATACCGTCGGTAAAAACCCGATGGCGAGCGTTCCAGCCCTGCAAAAGTCCAACGGCGATTAGAATGGCCCAGCAAGTTAACTTTAGAAAGCGCTGCTCGTCCCACTCCCGTTTGAGATCAGGATCGGATTTTGTGGGAAGCACATCGATTTGGCTTGAACCGGTGTTAGCTGTGTTCATCGTCTTTAAAACGAAAGAGAGTTGCCGATCAGCGCGAGAGCAGGCGCATGTAGACTGTTCCCATTGTAAGTTTCGACGTCTGCGCCGCTTCGCGGCAACCGATGAGCTTTGAGTGGCATATTTTGAAGGCCATACCGTGGAAGGAAACGGTACAACAGAAACATGAGAGCCAAAAAGCCGCGCGAGGAAACTTCCCGATGAGTATCGAACCGGCACGTCATGCGCGGTTGTGGTGTGTGGTCATCAACTCCATTTTGCTGGCGCTTTGGTCCATCCAGTTTGTGCTCCCGCGACGAATGGCTCTAAGGCTTAAGTCGATCGGCTTCTCACAAAAAATGTGCTTCCCGACTCGAGCCGCATCTACAATCAGATCCGCATGGCTCTCGGTAGGAGAAGATTACGATGGCGTCGATGCTCGTGTCGTCCAATAGTTCTTGGCTGCTACTTGTTGCGCACGGTATGCCGTACTTCTCCGCTACCTCTTGCGCCACGGAGATATTGAAATCGCAAATCGCCCACGCGGTGGCAGACGGCAAATATCACGCAATCGTCTGCGCGTGAATTCTGCCGATTAGCCCGGCTCCGATCAGCCCCATGCGAAGCTTGTGAGGCGTGAAACTCTCTCCTGTGAATTAAACGGCATTTCCGCGATTGAAATCTCTTCTCGCGAGTCTAAGAGTCTCTAACTTTAGTGTGGTGCTCTGGTGAGGAATCCATTGTCGAATAACCAGTCACGCAGGCGATCGGGCCAGGAAGCCACGGCAGATGGCGTACTTCCCTGGATTGCGAAGCCATGCCCCATCGCCGCGTACATGTGAAGTTCGACGGAGACGCCCGCATCCTTTAACATCCGGTAGACCTCGGGATATTTCGCCGATACGGGATCGTCGCCTCCACAAAGCAGGAAAGTAGGTGGCGTGTCCTTGGGGATTTTCGTTTGGATGCTGAGCGGGCCGAGAAACGGCGTTCCGTAGATAAGCGCCTGAAATGCTGGCTTCGGGCTCAGTTGGTCGATACTATCCACAGGGTGCTTCAAAGGTTCATCAAATCGCGTTCCCGCCAAACCGGCTAGCATTCCACCCGCAGAAAATCCCATGACACCTACGCGCTCAGGATCCACGTCCCACTCCGCAGCACGGCTCTTTACCGTGCGGATCGCTCGCTGAATATCAGCGAGCGAGTCACTTTCGATCGTGTATGTCGAACCCTGCTCGCGCGGAAGGCGATATTTCAAAACGAAGGCAGCAATGCCGCGAGCACTGAGCCACTCACCGACGCGATATCCTTCATCGGTTATCCAGAGTTCTCGGAAAGCTCCGCCAGGAGCCACGACAATGGCGGCACCGGTTGCGATCTTTTTCGGAGGTAGAAAAAGCGTGATCGATGGGCGATGCACGGAAGAGATGATGAGCACATCCTCGTTAGCGGCTTGAGGCGACCCTGCAATCCGATACTTCTCTTCCTCCTTCGCCTTGTTTTCTGAACCCGGAGCGCCGTTCGGCCAAAGCTCGAAAACCGGATGCTTACTGGCCAGCGGGACCATCTCCTTTGGCGGAGGCCCCGGCATGGCAGGCGGTAACGGAGCGACCTGCGCCAGGCAAATAGCGCCCAAGCTAGAAAAGGCGATCGTCCGGAGCCCGGCCGTAAAAAACGGCTTGATTTTAACCGGCCCCGTTCTTTGCACTCGTCGACGAACGCTCCGCTTTCCCAATGTGCACACGTGTGGAATCAATGTACTACAGTGCCGATTTAAGCAGAATTCTTTGTTCCCGATCTACGCATTGTCGAAGTGCAGGTGGCGCAATATCCGGCGAACGCCGGCCCTAATCAGCTCCACAATTCGTTCTTGACGTGTAGATCGATGCGACAACGCTCACGGCTCACAGGCGCAATTACCCGATCCTGATCAAACAAGTGCCTACAGGAATATGGCAAACACTACCAAAAGCGCGGCAAGAGCAACCATCAACCGATACCCAGCCTGTATGGAACGAGTTTTCGAATAGTAGCCGATCCAGGCCGGAATAATGGACGGGCCCAGCAAACCGATTGCGACCATGATGGCGTAGACACTGCCGTAAAGAGAAGGACTGAATCGGGAAAACGTCACGCCCACTGTGGTTGGAAAGATCGGCGCGTAACAAAGGCCGGTGATAATGACTATCGCGCCGGCCAGGAGCCGGTTTTTTGTGATCGTAAGAATGAAGAGCCCGGCAGCCGCCACAAACGCCGCGAGACCAATTGTTGCTTTGCCGATGGACGTGGTGACGCTTTGTGACGCGATCAGCCGGCCGACGATCATGGCCACCCAAAAAAGAGAAAAGACGAGCGATGCCCGATTTTCCGCGAATCCGGCGTTCTTAAGATAGGTTGTGGTCCAACTAGCCGTTGAAACCTCCAGCCCGATGTAGCAAAACAGGATCAGCCCCGCAATGATGGCCGTAGGATTATGCACAAGCGAAAGTGCGGATGCCCAGTTATAGCTGTCCGAGATAGCAGGATAGTGAGCGAATAACGCCGGAATCGCTGCCGCAAATGAAATGCAGCCAAAAAGTGCCACCGAGATGGTGAATGACAATCTCGCAAATAGGAAGGAGATAAGGAAGGGAACGATAAATGCTCCGAGGCCGAAGAAGACATTGCCAAGATTGCTCGCCGCGGCCGGATTTGAAGTGTTGAGCGCAGGCAACAAGGTATTGCCGCCCGAGTTCACGCAACTCCCGCCCACGCCTAATAAAGCCGAGGCAACAAAAACGCCGCTCGCACGTTTGGCGATCGCGAACAAGCACATCGCGAGTCCCACCAGGAGGAAGCCGGTGATCAATATGGGCTTATGACCCAATTGATCAAGCGCCGGACCGACTACGATCGTGAATAACAGAGTCATCGCCTGCCAGACCGTGATGCTCTTTCCTATCTGGCTGTCGTCCATTCCCACGCGTTCCACCAACCGGAGTTTGATGCTTCCGGGAAAGACAGTAACCATCCCAAAAGTAAACACCGCAAGAACGGCAACCAGCATTGCCATCATCATGAGAACGATTCCTCCTATCGAGAGACACAGATGGACTGTCGCGCCGCGGACTACTCGGCAGACAAGAATGTTAGTAACGGATCAGAAGAAAAACCGCTCGCGTTTTACTGCCCGATCGTACTCCTCGCGGGCTGCTTTTGCGGTATCGACTTCAGAAACCTCCGCGACGGGCACATCCCACCAGGATTCATAGCCGGGGACTCGCGCTTCCTTATCGATGTCCAGAACAATAACAGTCGTGCGTGTCTGTTGACGCGATTCCTCCATTGCCTTCTCAAATTCGGCTCGGCTTGCGACCTTGATCACGTGGGCACCGTAACTGGCGGCATTGGCTGCGAAATCTATCGGAATGTACTCGCCGTCAAGCTGATGGGAATTGGGATTACGAAACCGATATTCTGTTCCAAAGCCCTGTGCTCCTACGGCCTTCGAAAGTCCCCCGATGCTGCCGAACCCGTGATTGTTGAGGAGAATGATGTTGATCTTGTAGCCCTCTTGCAAAGACGTTGCGATTTCCGATGACATCATCTGATATGATCCGTCACCCACCATCACGTACACTTCTCGGCTCGGATCTGCCATCTTTACGCCAAGGCCGCCAGCGATCTCGTATCCCATACACGAGTATCCGTACTCCATGTGATAGCCTTTGCAATCTCGAGTGCGCCAAAGCTTGTGGAGGTCCCCGGGCAGACTGCCCGCAGCACAGACCACTACGTCGCGAGGCTCTGAAAGAGAATTAACGAGACCGATCACATTTCCCTGATTCAGCTCGGATTTACTCGAGCAGCTATAAATGCGATCGACCTCTGACTCCCATTGCTGTTGGAGGCCTTGAATTTGTTCCGTGTACTCGGCGGAAACGCGGATAGCCGTCGAGAGCCTGCGACAGTTCCTCGAGCGTTACGCGTGCGTCCGAGACCAGTGGCAGAGCATTGTGCTTGAAGGCGTCTATTTCCGCAACGTTGATGTTGATGAATCGCACATTCGGATCTTGAAAAGCCGTCTTAGACGCCGTGGTGAAATCACTATAGCGAGTACCGATCCCAATAATCAGATCCGCATCACGCGCCACCACGTTGGCCCCAATGGTTCCAGTCACTCCAATGGCTCCGAGCTGTTGCGGATGATTGTACGGCAATGATCCTTTACCCGCCTGTGTCTCGCCAACTGCAATCCCAGTTTTCTCCGTGAAACCCGCCAGAGCGCGCCAGGCGTCCGCGTAGTGAACTCCACCGCCCGCGACGATGAAAGGCCTCCGCGCGGCCCGGATCCACTCGATTGCCTTGTTCAACAGTGCGCGGTCTGCAAGCGGCCGCGAAATGTGCCACACCCGCTTCTCGAACAGAGCTTCCGGATAATCCCAGGCTTCCGTCTGGACGTCTTGCGGAAGCGCGAGGGTAACGGCGCCGGTTTGTGCCGGTGAAGTGAGTACTTGCATTGCCGCCGCCAGCGCAAACGGAAGCTGATCGGGACGATTAATACGGTCCCAGTAACGCGAAACCGGTTTGAACGCATCGTTCACCGAGATGTCCTGCGTATTCTCGGACTCCAGTTGCTGTAAGACGGGCGCGACATTCCGCCGCGCGAAGATGTCGCCGGGCAAAAGAAGAACTGGCAGCCGATTGATTGTTGCTAATGCCGCGCCCGGTGAGCATATTCGTTGCGCCTGGACCAATCGAAGTAGTGCATGCAAACGTACTGAGACGGTTTTTCATCTTGGCGAACGCGACCGCTGTGTGTACCATCGCCTGCTCATTGCGGCAGAGATAGTAAGGAAGCTGCGGAGTCTGGTGAAGCGCCTGTCCTAGTCCCGCCACGTTTCCATGGCCGAAGATGCCCCACACTCCGGCGAAAAACGGCCCCTCCCGGCCGTCCCGCTCCACGTATTGTTCCTTGAGAAAAGCCGCGACGGCCTGTCCCATGGTCATTCGTTCCGTTTTCATTCGATCGTCCTCTTATCTATTTCGGAATTAGGCGATCCAATCCGGTGCAGTTCTTTCTTTTGGGTCGCGCGGGCGGTTGTGAACCGGGGCACACGTGTGCAAAGAAACAATATACCGCTGCGGGCGGGGTGTCAACGCTCCTCAAGCGGCTGACCCGTGCGGCGTTCTTTAAATGAGCAGCCGTACCGCTGACGCTTTAGGCTGCTTTTGTTATAGCTTCGTGCATGTTTTTTCAGAGCTTGACGGGAGAGCGTGACAGGACTACGACCGCTGAAGCGCACGCTTCATTCACTCCTGATTGCCCGCTGCGGGGTAACGCGCATCGGAAAGGTCTCCTGAATCAGATGCCCGCCCTTTCAGTGATCGATTACAAAAGTCCTCTCCAGCAGATGACGGCGGCATTTAGGAACCATATGCAATGAGCGAGTTCATAGGGGGCGATGTAGTCATTTCGCCGCCACACGCCTGGAAGTTCGATATAACACGAATAATATCGAGGTTCTCTCTCGCATCGGCAATCGGGTGGATCGTAAGACTCTAGACACTTCGGGCCCCACTTTGAAAGCTTTCGCCGCGCCTACGCGGAACGGGGTCACACATTCGAAGTTCGACGTGTTTGGCCCGACCCGGCGAACGCTTCGACAGTTCATCGCCGGTGTCACGAGCTTGAGGTTCTGATGCGGGATATCATGATTCCGAATCCAGATCTTTAAGCGCGATCAGTCGAAAGGAGAGCATGACATGGTGGCATCGGAAAACCTATTAGTCAAGCCGAGTCTCACGGAAAATGGCTTTGGAGAAACGATCTCCTTCACTCCGGAGGGCGTGGGCTGGGATCACCTAGGATTCCGCTCTATCAGAATTCGGCAAGGCGACTCGACTGCCTCCCACACCAAGAACACCGAAATCGCAATCGTCGTATTGGGCGGTAAGTGCTCAGTCACTTCCTCAGCCGGCAACTGGAGTTCGTTCGGAAGACGGAAAAATGTCTTTGACGGCCTCGCCTACGCGCTTTATCTGCCGGTTGACACTGAATACGTTTTGACTGCCGAAACGGATGTCGATGTTGCCATCTGTTCCTGTCCAGCCGAAAAGAAGTTTCCAGCGCGTCTCATTACACCGGCTCAGGTAAAAGTGGATACCAGAGGCGGCGGGAATGCCACCCGTCAGATCTGTAACATCCTTGACTCCCGATGATCCGGCGGACCGTCTGATTATTGTCGAGGTCTACACTCCGGCCGGTAACTGGTCAAGCTTTCCTCCTCACAAGCATGACGTGCATGCCCCACCCGCAGAAGTCGATTTGGAAGAAATATATTACTACCGAATTGATCGCCCGGAAGGATATGCTATACAACGCGTCTACTCTTACGATGGCGAACGCGATGCGACGCTCACTGTTCGGGACGGTGAATTAGTCTTAATCCCAGACGGATATCATCCTGTCGTTGCCGCTCACGGATACAACATTTACTACCTCAACGCCTTGTCCGGGAGTTCGAGATCGCTTGCTGCATCGCTCGATCCGAACTATTCCTGGGTGACTTCCACCTGGAAGGAAACTGATCCCCGCGTCCCCTTCGTTTTGGAACCTTCCGCCACAGAGCCCGGGGAACCGGGGCTTCCCCAAAGGAGCTAACACTGGAATGATTACGAAACAGTTCTCTTGTCCGAGCGGAGACGGCGGAGAAGATCCGTCGGATTGCGGGAGAGGCAAATTTCAGAGTGAATGCCGTTGGCCGAAGCCTGGCAACTGGGCGGACCTTCTCCATTGGCGTAGTTGTCACGACGTTGGCAGATCCTTTGATGATTGAGGTAATCAACAGCTATCATCCGGGCGAATTTACGTAATCAGTTTCCGTCAATAACGTGGCTGCGGCGCCTTCCGCCGTACGATTCCTGATCCAAATAGGCCATCGAAAATCGGTTCCATTGGAAATAGCACGGCGCCAGGCGTTGGAACATCTGTTACTACTGCCCCCGACGGAGCCACCTACTGCGCTTGTCTGTTGTGACGATCTCACCGTGGTCGGTGTTCTCAATGCCGCCTATCGTCACAAGATCGTTGTGTCGGATGACCTTTCCGTGATCGGGTTTGACGATCTGACGATCGTATCCTATGCCGTCCCGCCACGGACGACAGTTCGCCGGCCAAAGCAAGACATGGGGCGAGTCGCGACGGAGATCGTCTTGAGTCTACTGGCAGGATCGATCACGGAGAAAAGCAACACGTTCCAACCGATTTGATTGTCCGGGATTCAACGGCCCTGCCTGCGAGATAACTAACTACGCCTGGATACCTCAATCGTAATTGTGTTCTGGAACGGCGTAAATCCCGTGATATAGACACGTTTTCCGGCTGCCCGCAAAGTGGCTCCGTGAGCGGCGTAAGAAGGTCCGGACAGATTTAGTAACTCATGTTGGGCCTGCCCGGGCCCGACCTCTATCATGTCGTTACCAACTCGATATCTCAACATACCTTCCTTCAGGAGAAAAACTCTGTCGCCATCTCTCGTTGCCAGCTCCTGAAGAGCGCCTGTGAATTCGCCTCCCGGCCGGAAAGCCCACTCGACTACAAAAGGAACGTTGTCGTGTCCGGTGATATTGAAATGCAACTCAAATTGCCTGAGTTCTCGACAATTGTCAGTGCTTGGTCGAGGCTTTGAATGTTGCCCATAGGCCGATGCGGAAAATCGAGCTTGCTCCAGTAGCGAAAATCTTTAGCCGGTGTCAAAGCATAATCGCCATGAGCATTCCGAGATGCTTGGGTAGCGGCTGATAATACGGGACATCCAGTCGCTGATGCAATACATACTGATTTTGTCCGCTACGAATGATTCGCTGTGGAAAGCACCTTCACCGAAGAACTCTCCGCCCATGCGGACGGATGTTAAAACAGCATTGCCGTTTCGAAAAGTAAAAAATGTTGGGTTGCTGGCGAGCCCCGAGCCACTCCCGACGGCCAATCCGACCCGCCGTAAACCGTCGCACTGATATTGCCTCTGCGGATACGAGCCAGACGGCTATTCGAAAACGTACGCGAGTAATTATCGGGAATCGCGCCGCCTTCAGGAAGAGATTTCTTGAGCAGCGGATCTTCCATGAAATAGATCACGGGGTTGGCGCCTTCCACTAACCCTTCCCCGGGCTTCGATTCGATGGATCTCACAACGGCGGCGTATGCAGGATTCTTGTCGTGAATAGCTAGATATCGATACTGCAGATAGTAATTCGATATAGAAATGGCCATGTTCTGATCCTGCCGCCGAGATCCGACACTTTCGACCTCGCCATCGGGGTGCAGATAGTACAAGGTCATATCGAGGTTTCTGCGTACCGGATCGAGAAGCACCGGACGGTCGAGCAAGCGCGCCATCGTAACAAACGCGTTGACCAGTAACGCGCGAATAAATTCCGGTACTTCGCTCTTCGAACTGCCCGTCCGAATCGATGTAGATACCCTCTCCAAGCCAGTCGTCGATTCGGTTCACATACTTGGCTGTCGGAAAGAGCGAATTTATCCGCGCCAATCCGGAGCAGATCACCCAGCGATGGTTCGGAGTATGAACGCCTCCTGTAACCAAAGCTTCGCCGGCAGCCAGGAGAAACTTGGTCAAGGTGTGCTCTGCCGTCGCAAGCCGTGGATCGTTTGCGCGTCGCAGCACAGCTAGCGCCGTCGCTAATCCTTCGACAACAAAGGCCGTATCGGGCGGCGAAGCCAGATTACCGGCATCTAAAGTTCCGTCCTTGTTTTGTGCGTCCACAAATATCTTCGCGGCGTTCTCCAGCAACGGGATCAGAGCTGAGGATTGGAAATACGAGGATTCGGGAGCGCAATACGCCACGGCCAGTGCCATCACCGTGCCGCCTCGCCCGACGCCGCGACCCGAAGCTCGTAGCGAGACACGGCCCGGTTGTTCCAGCATGCGTGCCACAGGCTGATTGCTGCTCTTCACAAGCCTGATGAAGAACGGCTGTGGTTCGGTGGAACTGATCCCGTCCTGCCAACCGGAGGAATGGGCCGTTGTAGAGGCGGCGAGCGTGGTGACAGCTCCTTTCACGACACTTCTGCGCGTCAGGTCCATAACGAGGCTCCTTTGGATTTGTTTTTGCTGGCCGAGCGGGCTCCAAAAACAGTTACCATCGTGAGCACGTGTGCAGTGGAAGTCAAGATGTGTGAGCGAACTAGTGCCGCCGGGTCGAGATCGCGCCTTGACAGCACCGAAGCGCTTGACATATGCTCCGACTTGCACACGCTAGCGCGAGTGCTTACTCGATGAACACCCGCCGTGAGTTTCTCGCTGTCGCATCCAGCGCTGCCAGCCTAGTAAGCGCGCGCACAGGCCAGCAGGCTTTCCGTGCCGGAACATGTCTCGGTGGTAGAGACGAGGAAGGCTTCTGGAAGAATACCGAAAATGCCAAGGCCGCCGGGTTCCGCAATATAGAAAGCAGCGGTGCCGGGCTAAGACTCGCCGACATATACCAGGGCCGCTCCCCGGAATTGAAACAGCAATTTGAGAAGCGTCAACTGAAACTTGTCGGATACGCCCAGTATTCGTCTATGAGCGACCGCTCCGCAGTATCGCAGCTGATCGATTTGCACTTGAAAATCGCTCGAGTTCTCGAGCCGGTCGGCACAGGCTACATCACTCAGCTGTTGACTCCTCCTCCGAAGCCCGACATACCGCCAGCGAAACTGCCGGCCGCCATGACGCCGGAAGAGATCAAGAATTTCATTGCGAATCTGAACGATGTTGCCAAGGTCATGCGAACTCAAACGAGATTGCGCATCGGTTTCCACGCGGAAACGCCTGAGGTGGCCGCGGGCCTTTTGCCGCCGTGATGGAAGGAACGGATCCCAAGTACTTTGACCTGATTGCGGACGTCGGTCACATTGCGGCGGGCGGATTGAATCCTTTAGAGCTTTGTCGCAAGTACCGCTCCCGTATCATTGCCGTCCACCTGCGCGATTGGGACCCGAATGCTGTGTCCGAGCGGAACGGCGAAAAGGTGAGCGGCCGCTTCGTTCCGCTGGGTGAGGGCAAGATTGATCTTCCGAAGATCGTGGATTTCCTGCGGGATACCAACTTTTCCGGGTGCGTCAACGCCGAGGGCGGTGGCCTCGCCCCGAGCTTTGATTACATGACCAAGAAGCTGTTAATTCAGAGCTAACTAAGATATGAAACTATTGCTCCTGCGAACTGCAACCGCCACACTGGTTTTCTGGGCAACTGCCATCGGATGCCTTCAGGCGCAAAGTTCATCCGCTCAGGACGGTTGGCGGCCCTTGTTCAACGGCAAGAATTTCGACGGCTGGTATACGTTTCTGCCGTCCATCGGGAAAAATAACGATCCCAACAAGGTCTTCAAAATTGAAAACGGCTCGATTCACGTGCTCGATAATGATGGCACCCCGCCCGATATGACCGGCTACCTGGCAACGAACCAGGACTATGGGCATGTTCGCGTGCGCCTGGAATATAAGTTTGGGAGTAAACGGTTCGGCAGTCGCTCGGAGGCGCGGCGTGACGCAGGATTACTTTATTACTTCATTGGTCCGGACTTCGTCTGGGGAAATAACCTTGAGCTGCAGATTCAAGAACAGGATACTGGTGATCTGTGGATCAACGGAGGCGTTTCTGTTACAAGTCCTGTAATTGCACCGGGCGTTCCCATTTGGGGCGGCGGAGGTGGTGCTCCCTTTACGGTGAAGAGCACATTTTCGAAGGGGCGAAGTCCCGGCCAGCGCAGAACTGATTCTGTTACTGCCCGGACAAATCCGGAGATCCGCCGAATTCTCAAGAGTGGTGACTTTGAGAACCGTGACGGGTGGAACACTGTGGAAGCGGTCCTCGACGGAGATCGAGTGATCCACTTGGTGAACGGACGGATCGTCTTTACGGGCAATCGCGTAATGCGGCAGGACGAGAACGATCCCGACAAATGGACCCCGCTAACGAGCGGCAAGATCTGCCTGGAGGCGGAAGGTGCTGAAGTGTGGTATCGAAATATCCAAGTGAAGGACCTTGCTTCGAAATAGAAGTTAGGCTGTTTGCGCCTCGAACGAAACGAGATTTATCGCGCGTGCTTTTATCTTGACTCAAATTGTAGGTTGAGCTAAATTCTGCTCATCCCAGTGCACGCGTGTGCAATCCCTTTAGGGAAGGAAGGTCAGCGTTATGACCAGACCGAGTGGTATTGTCCTCATGGCCCTGTTGACCGTGGCTGGATTCGCAGGAATTGCCAGCGCCCAAGCGGTCTACGGAACCATTGTCGGTTCAGTGACTGATCCTAGCGGGGCGCGAGTGGTCGGCGCAAAGGTCACCATCCTAGACATGGATCGCAACGTATCCAATGCTACGACCACAAACGAATCCGGCAATTACCGCCAGGGCTTTCTGATCGTAGGTAGATATAAGATCACGGTCGAGGGCTCCGGATTCCGGACCTATGTGCGCACCAACGTGAACGTATCTGTGGACACCGAGACCACGGTGGACGTTCCGCTGGACTTAGGCAACACCAACCAGACCGTCGAAGTGTCCGCACAGGGAGACGTCCTCAAGACGGAACGGAGCGACATCGCGATTACATTTAGCCAAAAGCAAGTTCAGGATCTGCCAAGTATCGGGCGCCGGTTCTCCAATTTTGAGCTGATTACGCCCGGCGTTACCCAAACCGCTGGTAACGCAATCTCGACCGAATCGGAAAATCCGATGGGGTCGTATCGAGTGTCGGTGAACGGCCAAATGTATTCCGCGATAGCACAATTGCTGGATGGCACCGATAACCATGATGCCGTCTTGGCTTATCAGGTAATCAATCCGCCGCTGGATGCCGTGACGGAAGCGAAAATCACAACGAACGCCTTCGATGCTGAGTTCGGAATGGCGGGCGCTATGGTGGTTAGCTCTCAGACAAAGTCTGGCACCAATGAACTCCACGGCAGCCTCTTCGAATACCTTCGGAACGATCACCTGGAAGCGCGCAATCCATTCACTCAGTCCGTACCGGTGAACGGCCGGACTATCCCCGTGACGATTTGGAATCAATACGGAGGATCAATCGGTGGCGCGATCAAGAAAAGTAAATTGTTCTACTTCGGTGACTATCAGGGAACAAATCGCCGCACGGGCGGTAGTGTCACGGAGTGGGTACCTACGGCAGCTAACAGAGCTGGCAACCTGGGCGACCTGGGGTTGAATATTTTCGATCCTAATAGCGGCGCCACGCCCGCCACTCGGACACAGTACACAGGGAATGTTATTCCGGCCAGTCAACTCTCGCCTCAAGCGTCTGCGCTGCTCAAACTCATTCCGCTGCCTGTCTTGACGGCTGGGCCGAATCAACCCAACTATGTTGGGTCAGGAAGTGTCGCGCTGCTGGAGAATTCATTCGATGTCCGCACGGATTATTTCGCGAGTGACAAATTCCGGATTTTCGGACGGTACAGTATGCAGCGTTTCAACATGACCTCACCCGCCCTGTTCGGAACGGCAGGCGGAAGCGGTTTCGACTCCAGCCAATTCGCCGGAACGTCCTATTCTCTGAATCACAGCATCGCAGTGGGGGCTGACTACACCGTCACGCCGACGCTTCTGACCGATTTCCGCTTCGGATGGTTTCGCTACTATGTGAACGTCAACCCTTTGGGTGGCGATACGACTCCGGCTACAACGGCCGGCATTCCCGGTCTGAATACCGGTGCTCCGCAGACCGGCGGCATGCCTCAAATTTCCGGACTGCCAAACGGCTTCGCTTTCGGGTTTGGCCTGGGTGTGAACAATTGTAATTGTCCGCTCCTCGAGAACCAGCACCAATTTCAATATGTGAACGACTGGACCAAAAGAAGCGGCAATCACACCATCAAGTTCGGCGCCGATATCCGACATGCCTATAACCTGCGTGTTCCCAGTGATGCCCATCGCGCAGGCCAGCTAACGTTTGCCAATACTACGACGTCGGGACCGGCCGGAGGAGGAAATGCAATTGCCTCTTTCATATTGGGCGACGTCTCGAGTTTCTCCCGTTATGTAAGCACCATCTTCGACGCCGCGGAACTGCAGAATCGCTTGTTCTTTTATGGGCAGGACACATGGCAAGTTAGTAAAAAACTAACGCTGAATTACGGTCTACGATGGGAGAACTACGCTCCCCAGTACGTCAATGCGGTAGGCAACGGCGGGCGTGTAAATCAAGCGACGGGTGAAGTACTTGTGGCGGGCTCTCAAGGCATTAGCCTGAATATGAACACCCATAACAAGAACCTGACGTTTGCACCGCGTTTGGGAATCGCGTATAAAGCCACGAACAAAACTGTGATTCGCGCCGGCTATGGTCGGGGCTATGATCTGGGAATCTTTGGAGCGGTTTTCGGACACAACGTCACCCAGAATCTGCCCGTCCTGGCTTCTCAACAGGTGAATCCCGCAGTCGCTTACCAAACTGTGTTCACGCTTGGCCAAGGACCGCCCGCGGCGCCAAATCCGGCTAGTCTCCTGGCATCTCAGCCCAAAGGACCAACCGGCAATCCGCTAGAGCCGAATGGTTATGGTGCGGACATCACGGCGCAGAATGTTCGAATTCCCACCGTTGACTCCTGGAACTTTACTATCCAGCAGCAAATCACACCTAGCTCCTCAATCGAAGTAGCTTATGTCGGAAATAAAGGTACGCATGTGCAGCCAGGATATAACTACGGGTACAACACCAACGACGTAACTTTGGCCGGTTATAACCAGGGGCTCTCCACCAATCAAAGGAAACCGCTCTTCAATCAGTTTGGCTGGACACAGAGCACGCGATATTCCGGCAACGATTCGAGCAGTCACTACGAAGCCTTGCAGGTAAAAGTGGAAAGACGGATGTCGGCAGGCCTTCAGTTACTTGGACACTATACATGGTCGAAAGCCATGGATTTTGATTCCAATCAGTACATTTACAACCGGTCCATCGGTTATGGGCCGAGTTCCCAGAACCGCAATCAGGCCATAGTCGTATCCGCTTTGTACCAGATTCCCATAGGACGCAATCAGAAGTTCCTCAGTGGCATCTCGCGGCCCTTAGATTACGCGATCGGCGGTTGGCAGATCAACCTGATAAATAGCTGGATGACAGGTCTGCCGTTCATTCCTGGCTATACAAATTGCGGCAGTGATGAAGACGTCAGCGGCGAGTGTCGAGCGAGCGTGTCGGGAAGCTGGCAAGTCTCCAATCCCGGTCAGAGCGGATGGTATGCCGTCTGTTCCTCGGTGTTGACAGTGAACGGCCAAAGCTGTGGGCCTTGGCAACGCCCGCAGAAGGGAACAATTGGCAACGTGGGGCGCAACGTTCTCTATGGTCCTCACTTCTGGGAAACGGATTTCTCGGTGTTCAAAGAGTTTGCCATTCGGGAGCGCTTCCGGATGCAGTTCCGGGCGGAGGCGTATAACTTCTTGAATCATGTAAACCTCGGCCAGCCGAATGCCACGGTGGACGCCCCCAACACGGCGGGCAAAATATTCGCGGGCGCCGGCACCTATATTCCTGAAATCTGGCAAATGGGACTCAGGCTATCATTCTGACCGGAAGGCGGCGGGATGCGCGAATACAGGAATTGAGCAAGGCAACGCCCCGTAATTTCGCCGGAGCAATCTCGGTTCTGCACGGTTCACGGGTGGCGAGTGCCAATACGATTACATGACGAATCCCGGACTGGGACAGATTCTGATCGGCGCGTTCGGAGTTCTCGCCCTTACAACTGGGCTTTCCGCTCAACAGCCGGTTGCGCCCGCAGCAGGGGCGGGATTCGGCAGAGTCCAATACGACGAAACGGTTATGAACCGAGGCCGCGAGCTATTTGGGCCGAATTGCGGATTTTGCCATGGTCCGGACGCTCGCGGGACCGGGGCAGCGCCCGACCTCGGCCGATCTTTGCTAATTCTGAGCGATGAAAACGGCCAGCAACTCGGTCAGTTTCTACAGAACGGCCGCCCTGATCGCGGCATGCCGGCTTTCCCGAACCTCACCGAGCAGCAGATCACCGATATCGCGACTTTTCTTCATTCGCAGGTTCAGGCGGCCCGGCGCCGGATGGCCACAATGCCGAACATCGTGGTCGGCGACGCCAAAGCCGGGGAAGCCTACTTCAACGGCCCTGGCAAGTGCTCGAGCTGCCATTCCGTTTCTGGCAATCTGAAAAATATCGGCTCGAAGTACGATCCGGTCCTGCTGCAGGATAAGATTGTCAGCCCGCGCAGCGCCACCCGATCGCGTGGCGGTGAGGTCTCCGATCCATACCCGAGAAGTGTAAACGTCTTTCTCGCATCCGGACAGACGGTTTCCGGAACCCTGATCTATGTCAGCGAATTCGTTGTGACGCTTCGCGATAGGGACGGAAACCGCCGCACGTTCGAAAGAGATGAGAAGAGTCCGAAAGTCGAAGTTATCGACCCTCTGCAAGCGCATCAGGACTTACTGATGAAGTACACCGATACCGACATACACAATCTCACTGCTTACCTGGTTACGATCAAATGAAAGCCAAATTTCTTTCGGCTTTTCTGGCCGGCATGGCGCTGAATCTTGTGTTGACCGCCGACGGTCTGCCAATAACAAAAATTGTAAGCCCGGCGCCAGATTCTTGGCCGACTTATCATGGCGATTATTCGGGCAGACATTTCAGCCCTCTGACTCAAATCAACCAGTCCAACGTAAGGAATTTGTCGCTGGCGTGGTTAGTTCGGCTGAGCTACTTCAAGCGCAGGGGCTATCGTCGGCGGCGAAGGTGAAATGCCATCCCCGGGAGCGACGCCCCCTCGGCCAGCAATCGTGATGAACGGTCGCGGCGATATCAAGGCGACGCCTCTCATGGTTGACGGAGTCATTTACATGTCGAACCCTGACAACGCGTATGCAATCGATGCAGTTTCGGGGAGAGAAATCTGGCATTACTTCTGGAAGACCAAAGGGGGAAACCATATTGGGAATCGGGGAATGGCCATGTATGGCAACTGGCTCTACTTTGAGACTCCCGATGACTATCTTATTTCGCTCGAAGCAGCGACGGGGAAAGAACGCTGGCATAAGCTGATCGCGACGTCAAAGCCGATTATTTTTCGACTCCAGCTCCCCTGGTCGTAGGTAACCACTTGATCGTTGGCATCGGAGGCGATGCGCTCGATGTCCCGGCTTGGCTCGAATCACGCGATCTCGAGACCGGCGATGTCCAGTGGAAATGGTATGCAACGCCTCGTCCGGGGCAAAAGGGCGCTGACACCTGGCCGGACGCCTTTTCGATGGAGCGCGGCGGGGGAATGCCTTGGCAGACGCCGACATACGATCCAGAGTTGAATCTGCTGTATGTACCGACAGGCAATCCGCAACCGGTCCTAATCGGAGACAGTCGGGCGGGCGATAACCTTTGGACGGAATCGATCGTGGCCCTGAATCCCGACACGGGAAAGATGGTGTGGTATTTCCAGTGCTCGCCGCACGATACGCATGACTGGGATGCGACGCAAGTGCCGGTGCTGTTTGATGCGCCCGTCAACGGGCGACCACGAAAGCTTCTGGCTCAGGCAAGCCGGAACGGCAACTTCTTTCTGTTGGACCGAACGACCGGCAAGAACATTCTTTCGAAGCCGTTCATCGAATCGGCGAATGGATTCCTGGGCTTCCGTGCGGATGGCTCGCCGATACCGAATCCGTTGAAAGAAGCGCAGATCGGGGGCGCTCTCGTCTCTCCGAACAATGGCGGGGCTTCGAATTGGGCGCCACCCTCTTTTAACCCGCGTACGGGACTTTTCTATTTGAATGCGGTGGAAGGTTTCGAAGAGGTCTATCGAACGATTCAACCTGGCGAGAAGGTTGCCGCCTCCGGCGGAGCAAGCGAACATGCGCTCGGCGGTTTAGGCGCAAAACTAGAAGCGATTGATTATCAAACCGGTCAGATCAGGTGGTCGCATCCTTATCCGGGCGCCGATACAGCGGGTCCGCGGCCGGAAGCTCAGGGCGGGATTCTCAATACGGCAGGGGATGTGATGTTCGCCGGAGGACCTTCGGGGCATATCATCGCGTACAATCCTGCGAACGGGAAAATTCTCTGGCATAGCGGGCTTGCATCTACCCTCAGCAATACGCCCATTACCTATATGTTGGGTGATCGGCAATATCTTGTTGTCGCCGCCGGTGATACTCTTTACTCGTTCTCGTTGCAGTAATCAGGAGTATGCCGGCTCGGACTGGAAGGACTGTCGGGTTTTTATTTGCATTGGTAGTTCCACTGCGTGCCGCGCAAGTACACTCTTTCGATGAAGTGGCTCCGATTATCTATAAGAACTGCGTGCCTTGTCACCACACTGGAGGGGCAGGCCCATTTCCACTGTGCCACGTATGAGGACGTGAAGCGTCATGCCACGCAAATCGCCGTAGTAACTGCGAGCCGGTACATGCCCCCGTGGCTTCCGCAGAATGGGTACGGAGAGTTTGCTGAGGAGAGGCGTTTAACGTCGGCGCAGATTCGGCTTATTGGCGAATGGGCGGCACAAGGCGCACCTGCCGGTCACGCCGCGACTCCCAGCATCGCTCCGCAGTTCTCCTCCGGATGGCAGCTTGGCCCGCCGGATTTGATTGTCAAACCCGGCAAGCCCTTTCTACTTCCGGCGGCTGGGCCGGATCTGTTCTGGAATTTCGTCCTGAGCCCCAATCTGCACGCCACAAAATACGTACGCGCGATAGAGATTCGCCCCCGGAATCCGCGGCTAGTCCATCATGCGAATGTTTTGATCAGATCGAGCCAGAACGATGCGTTTCGAAGAGGCGAAGCCGGGTGAAGGCTTCCCGGGAATGGATCTTTCGGTGTCGTCTGACTCGTTCGATCCCGACAGTCATTTTCTCTTCTGGAAGCCCGGTAACCGGCCCTATGAAGAACCAGATGGAATGGCGTGGAAACTCGATCCCGGGGACGATCTCGTGCTGAATATTCACCTGCAGCCGTCGGGCAAGCCGGAAGAGGAACTTCCTGCAGATTGGCTTGTATTTCACCGACCGTGTGCAAACGAAGCACCCCATGCTCATCCAGCTAGAGCGCGATCGAGCGCTTGGACATCCCGGCTGGAGACGCTGATTTTGAAGTCAGCGACAACTTCCGCCTGCCGATTGACGTCGACGTTTTGGCCGTCTATCCGCATGCGCACTATCTCGGAAAGTTGCTCGAAGGCTATGCAACTTTACCCGATGGAAAGCGCCAATGGCTGATTCGGATTGCGGATTGGGACATCAACTGGCAAGGCGTGTTTCGTTATGCGAAGCCGGTCTTCCTACCCGCGGGCTCCAGCATCTCGATGCGCTATCACTATGACAATTCCGCGAGGAATCCACGCAATCCAAATGCGCCACCGAAGCGCGTAAAGGGTGGAAATCAAGCAACAGATGAAATGGCGCACCTATGGCTGCAAGTGCTGCCTCGCGGCAAGGGAGATCCCCGCATTCCACTACAGGAAGCGCTGATGCGGCATCGGCTCGAGGAATACCCTGACGATTATGTCGCTTCTTTCAATCTCGGGAGCCCTGATGTTCGCTCGAAAAGACATGGCTCATGCTATCCAGTATTTGCGCGCCGCTGTCCACGTTACGCCAGACCAGCTTGTCGCGATAAATACACTGGGCGCTGCACTGGAATCGGACCAACAACTGGATGAAGCAGTGCTGTTGTTCAACCGGGCACTGCGTTTACGACCGGACTACACAGATGCCCGGTTCAATCTTGCGAATGCTCTCGGCATGCAGGGTAAGTTGCCTGATGCCGCGCGTCAACTCAGGATAGTGTTGACCGAGAACCCGACGGACAAAGCAGCGAAGGATTTGCTGTTTGAGGTACTGCAGTCCTTAGGCGATGCTTCGGAAGCGGCAGGGAAAATCGATGAAGCCAGCGCCTATTATCTAGAAATCGTTCAGCTCCAACCACAAAATGCGGATATCCGGAACATGCTTGGCATGTTATATGCGCGATCCGGAAAAAACGAACTTGCGATTGAACAATTTCAACGGGCATTGAAAATTGACGCGTCTCATCAAGGCGCGCAGAGTAATTTGCAGCGAATGCGGGCACACTAAGTCTGCTAGACATGTCACGATTACGCCTGGGGAATGCCCCCTGTTCTTGGGGAACACTGGAATTTGAACAAACGGATCACAGCGAAAAGCAAGTTCCTTTCGAACAGATGCTTGACGAGTTGGCTGAGACGGGTTACACCGGTACCGAGCTTGGAGACTGGGGCTATATGCCGACCGACCCGGCCCTTTTGCGCAGCGAACTAGCGCATCGCCAGCTGGTGATGCTAGCCGGGTTTGTTCCCGTGGAACTGAAGAATCCGGCAGCCTACGAGGACGGTCTCGCCGCCGTGCTTCGCGTCGCACGATTACTGGCCGCCGTTGCGACCGAGCGGAAGCCATACTTGGTTCTCGCCGACAACAATGGATCGGTGCCCGAACGGGTTGCGGAAGCCGGAAGAATAAGGCCGCAAGCGCAGTTAAGCCCGGCGGAGTGGGCGATTTTCGCTTCGAACGCAAATAGGCTGGCTGCGGAGATTTGCAGTCGTACGAGCTTAAAGACAGTGTTCCATCATCACTGCGCCGGCTATGTTGAGACTCCAGAGGAGATTGCTCGATTTCTAGACCTGACAGATCCGAAGCTGATCGGTTTGGTATTCGATACAGGCCACTACGCTTACGGATCCGGTAACTGGAATGTCGTGGAGGGGCTGACCGCTTCCGGAACCGCATTTGGTATGTACACGCGAAGGATCTGCAGCGTATCTATAGCGGCTCGCGCCCGAGCTGAGCGTTGGGACTATTTTCAAGCGCTAAGACACGGGATTTTCAGCGAGCTTGGAAAAGGCGACATCGACTTTTCGACGGTGTTGCGTTGGCTAAAGAACCGCTGTTACGACGGATATCTGCTGATAGAGCAGGACATCCTTCCAGGCATGGGAACGCCTAAGGAGCGTGCTCGCAGAAATCGCGAGTTTTTGATGAATCAATGGCTTGCCTTGGGGAACGGGCCAGAGGCAGGAACCAAAGTTGGGTAGCGGGTGGACCGTCCAAACGGCGATAGTGGTTCTCGGAAATTCAGGTGGGCAAGGGAACAGTCCCGCGCCATATCCCCTTTTGTTTTGAAAACGATTCAATCACTTACTCTACTAACCAGGCGGTACGTTACGCCACGTAACGAACTTACGGGAGGTCTAACTGGTACACATTCGTGTTCTCGGGCCACACGAGTTCCGGAGCCGGCCGCATGTACCCCGTCATCGATGAGAGCGGGGGGCGCGGGTGTGCAGGTCAGCCGTGAAGTCTTACTCCTGGAATCCGTCCCATGACCAGCGTGGGATGTTAAGACCGCTAGACAAATCATCAGCGGAGTAGTGGTAGCGGGACATAACTGTGGTGGTCGCCGAGGCGAAGTAGTCGTGCAGCACTTGCCGCACGTACGAACCAGAGAGAGTCCGACTCAACGCCCTAGAGACCTGTATCGTTTTCCCGTTGTCACGAAACGCCCGCGCGTCCCCCTGCCAATTTCCCGACTCGTTCGAGCCATAGGCGATCCAGCTGATCGTACGCGCATTCTACGCCGGAGTAATCCTATACTACGTAGTCACTAAGTTTGCCGACGACGTGACGATATGGAACGATGTCGGACAGGGGACGTGGATGCCGAGCGGCTAACCTCTGAGGCCAGCCGGACGTTCCCTGTCGCGACACCATTGATTACCGCACCAAGGTGCGAAAGCGCACACTGCTTCTTGCGGCGGAGATAGAGCAGCCGGCAGGTAGGGACTCATCATGCCGTGGTCGATGTGGATCATCCATTTCGTCATACAGACGAAGCGGTGATCACCAGCTACTTCCCTCGGTTTATCAACTGCAGTTCCATTCATGGGGATGACTGTGGTTCTCGTAAACCTCGAAATGCCTGATAACTTGAAGGTTGCCATCCATGCGTCGACGCTCGTGCGTGCCTACACTTTCGGCGCTGTTAGCGACTCTTGGGCATCATTCCGGAGCCGCACGGCGCTACAGTCCGAGATTCTTGCCCTCCGCCATCAACTCGGTGTCTTGCAAGGTCTGTGAAGCTGGAGCTGAAAACCACTGATCCACTCCTGTGACTCTGGTCTCGAGCATTCGAGATTTCCTCAATTACCACATGGGACCCGGACACACTTGGGATGCGGAAGGACACGCCGGAGTCGATGGCTTTGATACGTTTTGCCCGTAAAGACAAAGAAAGTAGAAGCTGAACACTGCTAACTGCGTGCACAGGGATCTAGATTGGTCGGGGCGGTGTGATTCGAACACACGACCCCCTGCGCCCAAGGCAGGTGCGCTACCAGGCTGCGCTACGCCCCGACTTTTCAATGAGTTACGGACGATATTGTTCCGGCAGAAACCTTGAAGGGAGGTATGCTGCCGAACCGACTCCATGCTAACACGGGGATTCGTGTCTGCCGAGATGGACCGAGGCTCTGGAACCCGCAGACCTCGTTAGAACTGTGATACGCACATGGGTGAAGATCCGAATCCAGCTCCGACCTGGCTCTCACTAGGACCAAGAAGGCAGGAGCGGCTCAAAGGTAACGTCCCATCAGCCGGCCGTAAGAACGTTTTTCAGCCACATCAGATACGTTCCGTTTGGAGCTGCGGCAACTCCGCTTGCAACTAGGTCCTAGACACAGCTTCAATGGAGCTTGGCCAGATTATCGCTCAGTTTGCAGAAGCCATTCACATGGCGACGGGACTCGAATGCTGAGCAGCGACACACGGCAAATTGCAATAGATCGATTGGAGGTTTATAGCACGGAGTAGGGCAACTTGAGATGGAGTACCTCGCGGGTCCTCCTAAAAGAGGTCGGGACGGTGCCCTTCTTCACCGTGCCGACGCTTAAGAACGCTGTACTCAACCGCGGCAGCTAGTTACCGGAGGCATGCAGCCCGTACTCTAATTGAGCGCCGCTGGCCGGGGCTTTGTGCTTTCTGTGCTCAAGAAATTCAGGCTATTTGACTCTATGTGCATGAACCGGGCCAAATCGTGTAGGCGCTGTAGCCACGGCTTTGAAGGCGCAGCCCGTTCTGGGTTTGGGTTGAGGTTCGCGCAACGGAGAGAGTGAATCAAAACTGCATCCAAGGTTTCTATGTGCTCGGCCAGCAGTGTTCTTTCAAATTCGAAGGCCAACACGGAACCAATCCGATGCTTCTTGACAGTGCCGAGCGGTAGCCTTTGACGAAAGCTCCGTCCCTTCTATTTTCACGCTCAATACTGCCCGGAGTGGGATAGGTTCGGAAACTTCCACCAGCAATCCATAAAGCGAGACATCCATGCTGGTTCCCGTAGCATGACGCTGGTTGCCATCGGCTTCTACCCAGGCAACCTCCACTGGTTTGAAGAGAGAATAGCGTTTCTCCTGCCGCTCTTCGAAGATGCTGTTCATGCACCTTATATCGTTCGGAAAGGAAGCATAGTTTAAGAAATACTTAAAAAATATCGCCTGGATTTCACCAATACTCAAATCAAAAGCTAAGTCACGTGTGTCACGGCTTACGAGGCCGGGTCCGCACTACTGAGCAGTGTCTCGACACACCTGTAGGACCTCAGGAATGTCCTTAAGCCGCTCCTAAGCGCAAAAGGGGACTAGCCCAGCTCCAGCATGGCTGTCACGGGCGCCATTCGCAGCTTCTATGTGTCTTAGATTCGCTGTGACGGAAAAGAAAGCGCTAGATTGCATTCATCTGCCATTCGGAGCAAGATTGATGAGCACGACCTATGCATTCGAAATTCTGGCTGATCGCTCTCATGGCGGTCGTTCCATTTGCGCAAACCGCCGCGGCTCAGAAGACCGATCAGAACAGGCGATTTTCGGGGACTTGGCAGGCCAAAGTTAAAGATTCGGTGATATGTACCATCAACGTTCGCGTAGGACACGAAATCAGTGGTTCTATGCACGATTGTCGAATCCACGCCGATGCTGATGGGAACATTAGTGATTCGGAGCCGTCCGACGTCTCTTCTAAGCCATTGCCCATCCTGAACACACGCATTGCGGGAGACGTGTTGAGCTTCGATTGCAAAGCTGAAGGTGACACGGAAACGATGAACTTTGAGATGAAGCTTGTCCGAGAGCGGCGCCGCTGAACTCGTGGTCAAGAACGCTCCTATCCAGATCAAGCCGATACGGTTTTTTCGGACTTCGTGAAGAGCCCGCCGGCACATCTACTTTCCGCGTAATCGAAGGCTTGAGGCGCGAGTAGCGGAATCAGTCTTGACGCGGCGCCCGATCGTTTTGTTTCCGCAAATTCCAAGCAAGATTTCGGTGTAACGATTGCCTGAAGTAACCCTCAAACGCCAGGAAGGGGAATTCAGTCGCAAACATGGCGTACAAAACTGAGACAACGATCATAGCTGCCTTCCGCAGCGCAAATGATGCCGAGGCGGCAGTTCGGGACCTGCAAAGCGCAGGGGTCCCTCAAGAAAACATCTACCTGGACTCGGGGTCACCCTCCGCATCCGGTAATTACAGCACTCGCAGCGAACACGAGGGCGGCATTTCCGGTTGGTTCAAATCCTTATTTCAGGAGGACCCGGAGAACGACCGCGGCCGGTACGAACAAGCAATCGGCTCAGGCAACTATGTGTTGGGTATCGATGCAAACGAGGCCCAGGTAAGTTCAATAGAGACGATTCTGAATCGTCATAACCCGGTCGACGTTCATACGGACGCAGCGTCGGCACAAGGCGAGTCAGCCGTAGCTGCAAGTGCTGGGGCCGCAAGCACGGGAGCCACAAGCACCGGGAGCGGTACCGGTCGTCGAAGAAGAACTGCAGGTTGGCAAGCGGCGCGTTCTGCGCGGCGGCGTACGCGTGTACTCCCGGGTTGTGGAACAGCCGGTGCAGGAGAGTGTCAATCTTCAGGAAGAGCATGTGCGTGTCGACCGCCGCAAGGTCGATCGTCCCGCTTCGGCTGAGGATTTCGCAGGGAACCGTGAACAGGTCATCGAAGTGCAAGAGTTCGCGGAACAGCCCGTAGTTTCCAAACAGGCGCGTGTTGTTGAAGAGGTACGCGTCGGCAAGGAGACAACCCAGCGCACAGAGAACGTCAGTGACACGGTCCGCCACACTGAAGTACATGTGGAGCCCATCGCGAGCGAGACTTCCACAGGGCGCTCTGTCGGATCGAGTCCCTACGATCAGGACTTCCGCAGTGATTTCAAGAGCCGCTACGGCGGGTCGGGGTCTTACGACGACTATTCGCCCGCTTATCAGTACGGATATGAGGCCGCATCCGATCCCCGTTACAAAGGGCGCCGCTACGAGGACGTTGAGAACGATCTTCGATCTGAATACAGCCGCCGGAACCCGAACAGCACCTGGGAGAAGATGAAAGACTCCGTGCGTTACGGCTGGGAAAAAGTCACCGGCAATCGATAGCCGATGGCTAATCCGCTGGAGAACGAAAGCAGGGAGGACAGGGACGAGATCGTCGTTCCTGTCCTTGCTGAGCAGTTGAACGTGGACACCGTCGCCATTCCTGTAGGCGGTGTCCGCATCATCAAGCGCGTCGTAGAAGAGCAGCTTCCGATCGATGAAGAACTCCGGTCTCAGACCGCTGAAGTGGAGCGTGTTTCTGTAGGCCGGTATGTCGATGGCCCGTTGCCGGTCCGGCAATCAGAAGACGCGCTGGTCGTTCCTGTTGTTGAGGAACACATACTGATCGAGCGGCGCTGGTTCTTGAAAGAAGAAATTCATATCAAGCGCATAGAGCAGACCACACGGTATCAGGACACAGTCACAGTGAGGCACGAAGAGGCGACGATCGAGCGCCTGGACCCAGAACCGCGTTCCGTAACATTTACTTGCGAAAATGTTTTCGTTTCGTTTACAATCTCGTCTATCACTTACCGTCAACTTCGGTCTCACCTTTCAAGGTGCATAGATGAGGAGTTCTGCATGCCGGTGCAGTTCCTCTACGCCGGGATTGTCACAACCGTTCATAATTTGGCTTACTCGTGGGCCGGGGATGGAACGCTGCTGCTTGCGCTCGACAGCCGCGACTCTCCTCGCGTGCCACTCAGCTACCGCGACCTGCTCGGCGAGCTGAACGCTCTTTGCTTTTGGCAACTCGGCTTAAACGTTGTCGTAGGCATGGCCAACGAACTGGCCGAAGTTCTTACCCTTTACCACGAATTCGACTGGGCGCAGCATGGGGGCAACACACTCCTGCTGGTCAGCACCCCGCCAGACGAGTACTTCGACCCTGAAATTGCCTGATCCGGCCTCACCTATCTCGTTGAGAATACGTGGAGCCGGGGCAGACCCGGACGAATTTAGAGATTATTCTGACCAGCCGAAACTTACTAGGGAGTGGCAAAACCAGAACCGTCTCGAGTACCCGAATCGAACGCTGATTTTGAGTTGCCCGTCCAGCTGCTTGCAAACGACGGGTCGCGCGAGGCCATCTCTGCCCAGATCCGGCGCGTCAACAACGGCTTTTTTCAACTGCGGACGATCTCGGCCGTCGACATAGGTCGACGTTTCTCGCTCGAGTACGAAATGTGCCGTATCGAGCTCGAAGTGATCTATTGCCAGCGTCCCGGGCTCGGATCTTGCTTCGTCGGTGCCCGCGTCCTGGTCGACGGCCATTCCTCTGCGCGGAAGGAAATCATGCTACCGGTGGAGATTCGAGCGAGCGCCAGCGTTCCCGGTGTTCTCGATCGCACACGCGCCGCTGTGACCGGCATCTCGGCTTCGGGTCTGCGCGTCATGCTTCCTGCCTCGGTTGAGCACGGGTCTATGATCGCCGTGGATATCGGGAACGGCGTCGTTTTCGGTGAAGTAAAGCAATGTCGAGAGTCGGACGACGGTCGCCATCAGACTGAAATGTCCCTGGATCAATTCCTTGAGCGTCCGGATTACCAGGTACCTGACGACGAAGACTGCGAAACGAGACCCTCCCGGGGCCTGTTCCGCCGTCTGCTGTCCAAGCGCGGCTAACCGTTAGAACGAGAGAAGCCGCTCGCCTTCGCGAACCAGATCCGCCATTTGCGGCAGGATCTCGTCTTCCAGTTGCGGATTGTAAGCCACCCAGGTGTCCTTTGCGGCAACGCGCCCGACCGGCGCGTCCAGGAATGTAAACAACTCGTCGGCGATGCGAGCGGCGAGTTCTGCTCCGTAGCCCCACGATAGCGTGTCTTCGTACGCGATCAGCACACGGCTGGTCTTTCTTCACTGACGTCTCTATCGCCTGCCAATCATAGGGCGAAAGCGACCGCAGGTCGATGACTTCAACGCTGATGCCGCGATGTTTCGCTTCGAGCTGTAGTGCCGCTTGAAGTGACTTCTGAACTAACGCTCCATATGTGATGACGGTCAGATGTTCGCCAGGTTTGGCGATTTTCGCTTTACCGAACGGAATCGTGTAATCGGGACCGGGGTGCGGGGAACGATTGTAAGGCTCTCGATAGAGCTTCTTGTGTTCCAGGAACAGCACGGGGTCTTCGCACCGAATCGCGGTTCGAAGGAGCCCGCAGGCGTCGAGCGCGTTGGAAGGGAAGACTACCCGCAACCCGGGTATATGCGTGAACGAGACTTCACCGCACTGGCTGTGATAAATAGAGCCGCCGGTCAGATAGCCGCCGATTGGGATTCGCACCACCATCGGGCAGGAGAAACCGTTGTTCGAGCGCCAGCGGAAGTTTGCGACTTCGTCCCGGAGCTGCATCATGGCAGGCCAGACGTAATCGAAGAACTGGATCTCCGGCACGGGCTTCAGCCCACGGACGGCTAAACCAACAGACCGGCCGATGATGGCAGCTTCCGCAATCGGCGTATTGAAGCAGCGGCTGCCGCCAAACTCGCGCTGGAGGCCCATCGTAGCCTTGAAAACTCCGCCTTTCCCCTTCACCTGGGGCAGGTACTCTTCACGGCTGCAATCCGCAACGTCCTCTCCAAAGACCAGCACGCGTTCGTCGCGCCGCATCTCTTCCGCGAGCGTCTGGTTGATCGAGTCGATCATGGTCCGAGCCTCGCCCGTAAAGGCGGGTTGTGCCTCGAGAGCGGCCGATTGAGGATCGAACTCTTCCGAATAGAGGAACCGAAGTACCGAGTCTTTAGCCGGCGACGGCTCACGCAAAACCTTGCTGCGACAGATTGGCCACGTCGGTATCGATCTCGAGGCGGATCGCGTCCAACTCTGCCCGGCTCGCCCACCCTTTTTGGACGAGCAGATCCGGAAACCTGGTCAACGGATCGCGTAGAGCCTCGCTCTCGCGTTCGGATTGAGGCTTATAGAAACGCTCGTCGTCCGACAAAGAATGAGAGTAAGGCCGGACAACGCTGGCGTGAACCAGTGCGGGGCCGTGCCCGGCTCGGCAGTAATCGGCGGCCTGTTGCAGGGCCCGGTAGGATTCGATGAAATCCGTGCCGTCTGTCTCGATCCGCAAGAGACCCGGGACGCCCTCCAGCAAGCGGCTGATATTGCCGCCGGGCGTTTGGCGCTCGACCGGGACGGAAATGGCGTAACCGTTGTCCTGAACCAGGAACAACACGGGCAGCCGATCCAAAGCAGCCGCGTTGATGGCCTCCCAGAACTCGCCTTCGCTGGTGGCGCCTTCGCCCGAGCTGACCAGCGTTATTTCGTCCGTTGTCGGACTTCTGGTACCGGGAACCCTGGGCGCAGCCGACTGCATGCAGGAACTGCGTCCCGGTCGGCGACGAACTTGTCACGATATGGAGCGACGGAGACGACCAGTGGGAAGGCATCTGGCGGCCTCCGGAACTGGGATCGCGCGCGGCTCCAACAGCCTGGAGCAACATGTCTTCCGCCGTCATCCCAAGAGCGAGCGCCAGACTGCGATCGCGGTAATAAGGAAAGATCCAGTCGTACCCGGGCCGGGCGACGAGTCCTGCGGCGACCTGAATCGCCTCGTGGCCTGCCGCACTGACCTGGAAGAAGATCTTGTTCTGCCGCTTGAGCAGGATTTCGCGGTCGTCCAAGCTGCGCGAAAGATACATGAGGCGGAAGGCCTGAAGCAGTCTCTCACGGGTGAACCCGCCGGGGAGACCATGAGTCGAAGCCGATACACCTGATAGGATTTGAGTCCCGACAGTCACCGTTATGATCTTATCCCGCTGGTGTGTCACGACGGTCCCAAATTGACCGTTCCTTAGAAATTGTCACATGCGGTTCATGACGGATTAACAACTTCAGTCGCAAAATCGATGTAAGGGGGTTCCATGGGTCGAATTCGTCTTTCTTTTCTGGGCTTGTTGCTTATGGTTTCAGTGGTTTGGGCGCAGTTTGAGACTGCGGAGGTTCTCGGCATCGTCCGGGACAACACCGGAGCAGTTCTGCAAAACGTCTCCGGTCACGCTGCGAAACGAAGAAACAGGTATCGAGTCCAAAACGCGCTCCGATCAGAGCGGCCAATACGATTTCTTCAACGTAAGGGTGGGCCGCTATACCGTCACCGCCGAGCAGCCGGGCTTCAACAAGTTCAACGCCGAAGGCATTGGCGTGAACGTCAATGCCCGGCAACGCGTCGACATCAAGATGCAGGTGGGCGGCGTGTCGCAAACCGTCAACGTCTCCGGACGCGGCCGAATCCCTTGACACCGATTCGAGTGAAAAGGGCCAGGTGATTCACACCCAACAGATCGTCGAGCTGCCATTGAATGGGCGGAACTTCTCCGATCTGGCGCTGCTGGCCACGAACGTTCACCGGTCGCCGCTGGCGGCCGGATCTGCAGACGACCACTCCGCGGGAAGGCGCATTCAACGCGAACGGAATGCGAAGCACCTACAACAACTTCCTGCTGGACGGCCTGGACAATAACGCCTATTCGACCAGCAACCAAGGCTTCTCGAATCAGGTCGCGCAGCCCTCGCCGGACGCCATCGCGGAATTCAAGGTCATCACGAGCAACTTCAGCGCGGAATATGGCCGGGTTGGCGGAGCAGTCGTCAACTCGGTCATGCGCTCAGGGACGAACGTGTTCCATGGAACCGCATACGACTTTCTCCGCAATACCGACCTGAACGCCATCGGCTACATCTTCGGGCAACGCGCTCCTACCTTTCAGAAGCCGACACTGCAGCGGAACCAGTTTGGCGCCACGATCGGCGGCCCGGTCATCAAGAACCGCATGTTCTTCTTCGCCGATTATGAGGGCTTTCGCTCTCTGCAGCGAGCCCTGAACTACGACACGGTGCCGAGCTTAAACGAGCGCAACGGCATCCTGCTCCAGACCGTAACGAATCCGCTGACGGGCGCAACCTACCCGGCCAACACGCAGATTCCAGCTTCGGCGCATCACGCCGTTTGCGCGCCAAGTGCTCAATGCGCTTCCCGCGCCGAACCTGGCGGGTCGCACTAACAACTACCAAGCGTTGCTGCTGACCAACGACTACCAGGACAAATATGACGCCAAGATCGACGGGCAGATCAACAGCCAGGATGACCGCTTTCCTTCGCTGGAGCCAGCGCAAGCAGAACCAATTCAATCAGCCCGATCTTCCCGGTCCTTCCGGGGCGGCAATGGAACGGGTACGTTCGTGTTCTGGATCAGGCTGCAGCCGCAGGCTACACATGGACTGTGACGCCGACCTCGGTTCTGGAGGCGCGGCTTGGGTTTACGCACATTCTGGGCGGCAAGTTCCCGGTTTACCTGGGCGGCGCATCCATGCAGCAGCTCTATGGCATCCCGGGCGTTCCCGATTCTCGTGACTTCGTCGGCGGCTTGAACACGCAAAATGTGAGCGGCTATTCGGGATTCGGACGCCAGGCGACCAACCCGCAGTTTCAGAACCCGACCACCTGGAATCCGAAGGTCAACTACGCGCTGAACCTCGGGCGGCATGCGATCAAGACCGGCTTCGAATTCACGACAATCCGCACTGAGGTGATGGACATCAATCCGGTCTACGGTCTGAACGCTTATGCCGGCCAGTTCAGCCGCCCTTCGGCAACGAGCCCGGCCGATGCCAACACCTACAATCTCGCTGATTTCCTGTTTGGGCTTCCCGAGCCAGGTGCAACTCGCGAACTACCTCATCACCAACTATCGCCAGCATCAATACTTCCTGTACGTCCAGGACGACTACCGCGTGAGCTCGAAACTGACGTTGAATCTCGGTCTGCGCTGGGAATTCGCGACTCCGCGCTGGGAACGCGACAACGTTCTGACGAACTTCGATCCCAGTGACGCTAGCCATGATCAAGGCCACAGACGGAAGTCTTTACAACCGCACCCTCGTCAATCCGGATTACAAGGATCTCGGCCCGCGGTTCGGGTTTGCCTATTCCCCCTACAGCAAAACTGTCGTTCGCGGCGGCTACGGCATCAGCTATGTGCATCTGAATCGCCTTGGTAGCGCCGACGAACTGGGAATCAACGGGCCGCAGGTTAATATCGCGACCGTAACCAGACGCCGCTGGTCAATGGCCAGCGCAACCCTGCGTTCATCACCAGCCAATCGGGCTTCCCTCCCAACTTCGCCAGCCCCTCCAGCTTCAACCAGGTGAATGCGAACATCAGTTACATTCCGGCCGACACACGCTGGCCGTACGTGCAGAGCTGGTTCTTCAGCGTTCAGCAGGAACTGGCGAAAGACACGATCCTCGAACTGGCGTACAACGGGAACCACAGCTTGCGCCTGCCCATTCTTGGCGATTACAACCAGGCGTTCCCGAATGCTCCTGGCGGAACGCTCGGTATTCAGCAACGGCGGCCTATCCAGAGCTTCGGAGCGATCACGTGGGTGGATCCGGCCGGGATTCGGCAACTACCACGGCTTTTCGGCGCGGCTGGAGCATCGCTTTTCGGCAGGACTTTACTTCCTGAACTCGTTCACCTGGTCCAAAGCTCTCGGAAACTCCGAGCAGTCACTTGAAACGGCGCCGGGCGTGGGCTTGGCGAATCCGCAAAACATTCGCAACCTGGCTGCTGAACGTGGCCCGTCGAGCTACGACGTCAAGTTCGTCAACGTGACGAGCGTTGTCTATCAGCTTCCGTTCGGCAAAGGCCGGGCTTTCGGATCGAATTGGAACGGAATCACGAACTCGATTCTCGGCGGATGGGAACTGAACACGATCAACACCTGGAACACAGGGCTTCCGATCAACGTGTTCTACACGCCCGGTGCAGCGAACGACGTGACAGGACGCATTCCGGATTACCGCGGCGAGGCAATCATGCGGCCGAATCTTGTGGGCGATCCGACTGGATCTTCAGGAGCGGCGATGCTGGACAACTACTTCAACAAGAGCGCGTTTGCAGTTCCGGGCGCGAGCGCTCCGTTTGGAAACCTTAGCCGGAACGCGTTCCGCACTCCGAACTTCGAGCAATGGGATTTCGCCGTGAACAAGAACTTCGCCATTCCGTTCCGAGAAGGCATGGCCTTCAGTTCCGTTCAGAGTTCTTCAACGTTCTGAATCACACGAACTTCGGATATCCGACTTCGGATATCACGTCCGGCTCGTTTGGCACGATTCGGACCACGTATCCGCCGCGCCAGATTCAGTTTGCGTTGAAACTGTTGTTCTAGTTCCGGTCGTTTTCGTCGGATTCTGCCGAGATGGTGCTCCGTCGGGCCGCATTGCGCGGCTCCGGCTGGGCATCCACTTCGGTCAGATCAACGCTCTGGTCGAAGTCGCCCAAAAGCCACCGGCAGAAGTAATCGGCTCGCACCCAGAAGAAGTAGTTTGCTTCCGGCATATACGAGTGGCGCATGCCGGGAAGGATGAACTGATCGAAGCGTTTGTGAGCCTTGATCAGCGCATCGGCAAGCCTCATTGTGTTCGCCATGTGAACGTTGTCGTCCATGTCGCCCGTCGTGAGCAGCAGATGACCCTTCAGGTTCTTGGCCAGCTCCGAGTTCTTCTCGATCGAGTACTCGAAATGTCACCTTGCCGTCAGGCCCATCTACTTCCTTGATCGCCGTGATGCTTCTCGCTCCAGTTCTGGTTGTAGATGTTGTTCTCGTGATTGCCTGACTCGCTGACCGCAACCTTGAAGAAGTCGGGATACTGCAGCATCGCGGCGGTGGACATAAAGCCCCCGCCCGAATGGCCTGTGATGCCGACACGCTCGATGTCGATCCAGGGATAGCGCCGGGCGAGCTGTTCGATGGCCGCCTTCTTGTCCGCCAAGCCGTAATCACGCAGATTGCCGTAGCCGTAGTTGTGATACCACTTCGAGCGGTGCGGATTGCCGCCGCGATTCCCGACTTCGATCACGATGAAGCCGAGCTGGGCCAAAGCGACATTGGCGTTCTTGGCGAGAACGTTTGCGTCACGCTTTCGGTCTGCGGACCCGGGTAGACGAAAGCGATGATCGGATATCGCTTGTTCGGATCGAAATCGAACGGCTTGTACATCACGCCGTAAAGATCCGTGATGCCGTCGTCGGCTTTCACCTGGAAAGGCTCCGGCATGTGGAATCCGGCATCCATCAGGCCGAAAGATCGGTCGTTGCCAGATCGATGACTTTGCTCCGGCGCGATCGTAAAGGATCGATCGCTGGAGCGCTGTTTACGCGTCGACGCGTTGTCGACGAAGTAACGTCCGTCATCCGCCACGGCGAAGGCATGCGACGAGTTGCCCGGATCGAGCAGCTTCAGGCCGCTGCCATCCAGTTTCACGCTGTATAGATGCGTGAAATACGGGTTTTCACCCTGCTCGCGCCCCTCGGCGGAAAAGGTCATTGTGCCTGTCTTTCTCGTCCAGGCCCAGAATGTCCTCTGTTACATACTCGCCCGACGTGATCTGGTTTTTCAACGTGCCGTTTCGCGTCGAATCGGTAGTAATGACCCCAACCGTCACGCTCGCTCCAGAAGATAATCTCTTCGCCATTCCGGACGAGCCGGATGGGCTTTACCTCCACGTAAGTATTCAGGCGCTCTTCGATCAGGCTCTTCACTTCGCCGGTATCCGTGTTCGCGAGGCAAACATCCGCCTTGTGCTGATCGCGGCTCATGCGGCGGAAATAAAGCTTGTCGGACGTGTCAGCCACCCATTGCAGATCAGGCCGCTGGCTTCGCTCCCGTTCGAGCGCCGTTGTGGGCGCGTCGAAGATCTGAAGCGTCTGGTCCTTGAACCGATCGGTGTTGATTTCTTTGCGGGCCTGGGAGGCGAGATCGAAAACTTCCAGGTGCCATTGGGGAACGTTCGCCTCGCCGGGCATGGAGTACTTGTACGTCTCTAGTGTCGGGCGAGGGTTCTCAAGCGTATGAATCACCCAAAGGTCGCCGACTTTGCGCTCGTCGCGGCGGATCAGGGCGATCTTCTTCGAGTCTTTCGACCAATGGATCAGCACGGGCGCGACGCGGCCGGTCTTGTCCGGCTTGGGCGGCGTGACGTTCGCCGTGCCGCCTTCCTCCTCCTGCCGTTGCTGCTGTTGCTGCATCTCTGATCCGGAAATACGGCGCGCATAGCTGAAGTCTGCCACGCCATCTTTGGTCAATTGCGTTTCTTTGATCTGCGGATCGTCCGCCTTCTTCAACGCCAGCGCATAGCTCGCGGCATCCATCATGAACAGGTCGTGCTTTCTTGCGAAAACGACCGTCTTTCCGTCGGGCGAAACCGATGCCCACGCCGGTTTCCGCGGTTCCGGCGCATAGGTAGGCGGCAAGGTCAGCTTCCCGGTCGCAGGATCGTATTCGAAGTAAAGCGTCCGTGTTCGCGCAGTTGGGCGGTGCTGCGCCTGCACGCGCCTGCCGTTGTGGGTGTTCCGCTGTCTGCCCGTCCGTCGCCTGGATCTGTCTCCTCGGTTTCGTCGCGGTTTGCTTTCCGTTCAGGTCGGCATCCTTATCGACGCGCAGCTCGAACTCGACGATCGAGTCGTTCTTGGTGAATTTGACGGTCCGGATCGGTAGATGGTGAGCGTCGTATGGCGTGCGCGTAATCTCGGTCAGCATCGCCGCCATCTTGGCGTTGTCGAACAGCGGAGCTTTGGTTTTCTTCACCGGATCGACCAGGTAAAAGCTGCGCCCGCTGCTCGTTTCGTAGCTGTACCAGAAGCGATCCCCACTCGACAGCCAGTGCGGTGTGACGGAGGTATCGAAAACCAGCTTTCCGACTTTTGGAGCCGTCCAATGCTGAGCCAGTTCGTAGTTAGCTTTTTGAACCTTAACAGGTTCCGACTTGGTGTCGGCGGCTTGCAGCGCCAAAGACACCAATGCGGTGAAAACGAAAACACGATTCTTCATGATGAGTCCTACGTGGCGGTATTGGAACGGAAGGCGCGAAGAGGAGCGGAAATGTTACGGTCCGCTCCCTCCCAGTTGGAGTTCAGAAGTTGAGTTTCAGCGCAAGCTGAAGAATTCTGCCCGTGGTATCTAGCGTCGAGGTGATCTGCCCGAAATTCGGATTGCTGATGTTGTTCTGGGGATTCGAGAAGATCGGGTTGTTGAACACCTTAAATGCTTCGGCCCGGAAAGTCAGGTTGCCCTCCTCGCCAAGGAAGGGAAGACGGAAAGACTTGGTCGCAGAAAGATCAAAACGCTGTCCGAAGGGACCCTGAAGTATGTTACGGCCCGGAGTAGCCGAACAACGTTCCGCCCGGCAGTGTCGCCAGGGACGCCGTTGTTTCCGATTACGTACGTCCCGTTCCCGGACCCTGCTGCGGGGTGAGGCCGGTCAGAACGGTCCCGTTCGGCAAACTCCCGACCGCGGCAAAACAAGGCGCGTTGACGTAGTGGTTCAGGTTAGCTTCAACCGAGCCCGGACTTCTGGTATAGGCGGATCCGCAATACGCCGAGTTGCCACGCACCGTCACTGACCCAGTCAAACCCGCCAATCCGCCGCCGCTCGTGCTCGTGACGGAGAACGGTAAGACCCGATTGCAGAGTCCATACACCGCTGAGGCCCCAGCCACCGGCGATCTGACCCAGGAAGCCGGTCTTGGGTCCTGGAAGCTCCCACACGCCCGTAAAGACCAAGCCGATTACGCTGATTGAAATCAGAGACGCCGCGGTTCAGGGACAGGAACGAGTTGATTGCCTTGGAAGCTGTCGAGATCGGATCCGCTCGGCCCCGAATCGTTATCCGTTGAGCGCGAGTGCGTGTAGTCCATCTTGAATTGAAAGCCACGCGAGAAGGGGTGGCTCAAGCCAATATTTATTCCGTTGTAGAACGACCATCCTTGATTTGTGACCAGATTCAGACCGGCAGGTGAGAAGCCCGGGACGGGAACGCGAATGGACGCGTTGTTGTTTGAGTTCTGCGAGACCGTGTATCCGTTTGGGAACCCTGCCGCGGTGACGGCAGGATTGCTATAAGTGAACGGATTGGAGCTGTTTACGAGAAGCGCCTGGTTCAGGCTGGGCTCTACAAGCAAGTTGACACCGTGTGAACCGATGTAGCCAACCTCAAGCACCCAACTCTGCGGCAGCTGGTATTGGACGGTCAAATTGTATTGGTGTACGTACGGAGTCGTCAAACCTCGCGTGAAGCCATAGAGCGACTGCGAAACCGAGGGCGTGCCGTCCGGATTAACAAAGACGGGGGATCCGGAAGATGTGAATCTACCCGTGAACTGCCCCATCACAGGAAGAATGGGAAACTGATTCGGCAGCGGCAGGCCGGCGGGCCATGGATTCGCCAGGACATTGTTTCCGACCACGCCGGTTCCAGAGGCAAGATATTGCTGAACCCAAGGCGGCGAAGCGATCAATTGCAAGCAGTGTCTGGCCGGAGGTCCGAATGTAGTACATGCCGTATCCGCCGCGAATGGCCATTTTCCCGTTGCCGAAGACGTCATAAGCGAAGCCGAGTCGCGGAGCGAAATTTGTTTTGTTCGTTGCTGTCAGCGTCGTGTCGCTAACCCCGGGTGTGCCCAGGCCCTGAAGCGATGCGGGAGAGATAAAGCCAGCTTGCACGCAAGCGCCGCCACCGGCGGCGAGGCAAGCTGGGGTAACCAGGCCCGGATCGAAGTTCCCGACTTTGCCGTTGATATCGTACGGGAATCCGAGATAGTCATAGCGCAGGCCTAGATTCAAAGTGAGACGCCTGGTCAGATGGAAGTCATCCTGGACAAAACCCGCGACGTCTTGTGCGCGATAGTTTCTCTGGAAAGATCCGACGTCGATCTGCAGCCGGTTAGGCGTTCCGGTCAAGAACGATGTGAAGTTCGGAAAGCTAAGACTGCCTCGGGTTCCGTATTCGTTATCGACGTTCCAGCCGTAGCGGCGGTTCTCGATCCCGAACCGCAGAGTGTGTTTCCCCGCCGTCCAGGAAACCGTGTCGCCGATCGTGATGGAGGTGTTGCCGCCGTGCTGATACGAGTTCACACCCAAGCCGCCAAAGCTAAGCAGGCCGCTGATGGACATGGAGGGAATACCGGGATAGAGACTCGCGTCCCACTTCGACATACCGATATCGTTCACCGAGACGTTTTCCGTGCCGAGCGAGTAGGACTTGATGTTCGTGAAGCCTGCCCGGAACTCATTCAACAGATTTGCATTGAAAGTCTCCGTATCTGTCAGAGCGACGTGTTTGTTCGTACCAGGTGAATTCGAACCCTGACCGAGCGAGTTGGTGGCGATCCCTCCGGTGGGAGCAAACTGCGCTATATCGGCATAGAAAACCTGCACGCCGAGATGATTGTTTCGAAACAGGTTCCGGTCGACTGATCCCGCATACTGATTTTCGTTGTAGATTGTCGGCAGCGAAAGCACCAAAAGCCCATTGCTTCCGGGTCCAGTACAGTTGGCCGCTCCCGCGCAGGAACCAGACGGATATAGCAGACCGCCGTATTGACCTTTCGCGTTGAGGATGTTCACTGCTACCGGATCGATACTCGAAGCTGAAATGCCGAAGGCTGATGCGAGACTCGCAGCGGTACGCACCGCCGGCAGCACAGGCTGTGATCCGCTGATGAGACTCGAAACGCCGTTCTTCTGTCGTGTTCCCTGGAACGAGAAGAAAAAGAACGTGTCTTTTAGCTTCGGCATCGGGCCGCCAAACTGGCCTCCGAACTGGTTTTGCAGCAAAACAGGAATCGGCTTGCCTTGCGCATTTGCAAAGAAGTCGTTCGCGTTCATGTCGTTGCTTCGGAAAAACTCGAACAGTCCACCGTGGTAATGGCTGGTCCCTGACCGCAAGATGACGTTGATGTTGCCGCCAGAACCTCGGCCTTGGCTCGCGTCATAAAGGCTGGTACTGACGCGAAACTCTCCCACGGCATCCGGGTTCGGAACAGGTACGGAGCCTAGCGTGTTGCTGCCGAAGCAATTCGCGTCGACGCCGTCCAGCACAAAATTATTGGTGGTCGTTCGCGAACCGGCAACATTCAAGATCGGCGTTCCGCGTCCAACGGTTGCAGCACTCTGAAAGCGCGCCACTGTTCCTCCCTGAAGCGCGGTCAAATCGAGAAAGTTCCTCGTGGGCAGAGGAATCTCCCGGATTTGCTTTCCCGAGATCACGTCACCGGTGGTTGCCGTATGCGTATCGACGGAGATCAAGTTGGTCGATGACGGTTTCCTGTATTGCCACCTGTCCGATCTGCAGTTCTGCGTTTGCAGTCGTGACTCTCGTGACATCCACCTTTACGTTTTCGATGACCTGCCTCTGAAATCCCTGGGTCTCCACCTGGACACGATAGTTACCGGGAGACACAAGCGGAAAAACAAAGCTGCCATCAGATTTCGATTGGACCGATGACGTCTGATTTGTTTCGGTGTTGGTGAGCACGACTCGGGCGTTGGCGACCGAGGCATGCGAAGGATCGGTGACGGTCCCTTGGACGGCACCGGTCGTAGAGCTGATCTGAGCAAAAAGCAACGTGCTCGAAAGCAAAAGAAACGCTGCGCTTGCGAGCAATGACTTACGAGAAAACATGTCTTCACCCCTGATGCCACAATCGATGTCGAGACTCGGAATGGGTACAGGAGCGAAGACGTAGCTGATGTGCCCGCGGCTAAAGCAGCTTGGTTCGCGGATGATCCGAAGCGCCTGAAACGGGAACTAACCTCGCGCCTGGACACGGAACGCCTCGGCCGTTTCCAGATCTGAACAGCTTCCCAATTTTGGGTCCACAAGACATCAATTAGCAAGACTCCGATCGATAAATATTTTCTATCGGATCGTTGCTGAGCGGACGAACTTAGTTCGTTCCGATGTAACAGCAGCACGGTGCTGTCGTAGTCGCCAGAGAATCCAAGTTGGACGCCGTGGGCCATGAGATAGGCGCCGCTCACTGGGCGAACCTGCGCCGGAGAACTTGGAATCCGGTGATTCGAGGCGGTAAAGAGCCTTCGGGTCCAGCCCTCGCGGATAAATCAGCGGGGCTGTCCGTCCGATACTGCTGCGAATGCCGGAAAGCAAACAGGACGGATTCGCGGCCGTCATTCGAGACATACTGGTTGGCCGTGACGTCGTTGAGACGCGGCGAGAGAAGGCGGTACAGATTGCCGTTCTGCACCGTTTCGCGGATGCGCTTATCGAGCGCAACCATTTCGGTTGCGAGCTTGCTGTCTTCGGCCGTCCACTTGTTCAGGTTTGCGCCGATTCCGAGAGCACCCTGCATGGCAACGAGAAACCGATATTTAAGCGGCGTACTTCGCCCGTTCATGTTCGGGACGTCAGTCACCCAGGCGGACATGAACTTGGCTGCGTAAGCTTCGGAGAAGCCCTCTTGAATGCGAAGCCGGTCGAATGCTTCGGTGTTGTCGGATGTCCAGACCTCTTCGACTCGTTTCAGAATGCCGAGATCGATCCGGCCGCCGCCGCCCGAGCAGGATTCGATCTCCAGGTTCGGATGCTTCGCGCGGAGACGGTCGATGATGTCGTAGAGATTCCGAACGTACTGCACCCAAAGCTTTCGCTGTTCCGCAGGCGCCTGCTCCGGCCAGCCCGGCTCGGCGAAGATACGGTTCATGTCCCATTTGAAATAGCGGATGTTGTTTTCGCTCGCGAGTTTGTCCAGAACGGAGAAGATGTAGTCGCGAACGTCGTCGCGGGCGAGATTCAACACGAGCTGGTTGCGCAACTCGCTCGCGGGCCGTCCGGGGAAGTTCATCACCCAATCGGGATGCGCGCGGTAGAGATCGCTATCCGGGTTGACCATCTCCGGCTCAACCCATAAGCCGAAATCCATCCCAAGCCCATTGACATAGGCTAATGAGCGGCTTGAGCCCGTTCGGGAACTTGCTTTGTTCACAAACCAATCGCCCAAGCCCGGCGTGATCGTTGTTTCGCTTGCCAAACCAGCCGTCGTCCATGACAAAGAGCTCGACGCCGAGCTTGGCGGCTTTGTCTGCCAGCTCCTTCTGTCCCGCTTCGTTCACGTTGAACTCAGTTGCCTCCCACGAGTTGTAAAGAACCGGACGTACTCTCGCTTTGGCTCCGTGCGGCTCGATCTCGTCGCGTTCGAATCGATGCAGCAATCGGGAAGCGCCGCCGAAGCCCTCGTTCGAGAAGCCCCCGTAGAATTCCGGCGTGTCCAGAGATTCGCCGGGTTTCAGCGGATAAGTGAAATCGAATGGATTGAGTCCGCCAGTGACACGAACCTGTCCATACGGCGTCTCTTCAACCGAGATGCGCCAATTGCCGCTCCAGGCAAGTGCTCCGAACCAAATGCGGCCGGATGTCTCGTCGGCGTCGCCATTGTCGATAGCAAACCAAGGATTCAGGTTATGTCCGGTGTGCCCCAACCGGCTTTCCAGCACCTTGATGCCTTCGTGAATGGGTTCATGATTGAGCTGTGTCTCGGCAGCCCAACGCCCGCTGAGATAGGAAAGCTGATACCCGGTGCCGCGAGGGACATACCAGGAGGCAGATTGCGCACTCTCAACCGTTACCGTTTGATCCGTGCCATTGCGAATCGTCGACCATCGGGCGATAACACCTTGAGGAAAGACCCGGTAATGCAGAGTGACTTCGATGTTGTCTCGGATGTCTTTGAGAACCACTTCGAGCTGGTGATCTCTGATGCGATACGACTGATAGTGCAGGACGAGGTCCCGGTTTCCGTTTGCACCGGTGATCTTCAGTGCGGGTTCATAAAAGCGGGGACCGCCCCAGCCCGGATATTCTTCGTTCTCGAGCATCTGGTGAGGATCGAAGGAGGACAGATCCTTTCGCTCAGAGGCAGCCGGCAGGTCTTCGATTCGCCACAAGTTTGCGCCCCAGTACAGGTTCTTCAACTCGCCTTCGGGGCTCACGCCCATGGCGTACGAACTTTGTCCTGCCGTCAATAACCAGACCTTCTTTTCCGACGAATACTGAATGTCCTGCGCATGGAGGAGAACACTCAACCCACACAGATAAATCCCCGCAAACGTAGCGCGACGCATGGTCTCGATTGTACGAGGAGGGACGGCGGAAATCGTTGTCAGATTGCGAAGTGGGGTTCAGCGGAGCGCGCTTCCAAGCGATTGCATTATCCAATTGGTGTCTCCGGGATGCCTCGCATAGAGGTGATTAACCAAACGCCGGCTCGTCTGACAACAACCAGCGTTAGTAAGCCTCTACGAGTTCCGAAGGCGATCCATCTTTCGCTTGGAGGCCGGTCGTCGGCTTCTCTCGTCCTTATCTGCGAAACCAGCAAAAGAGTCGCGCTGCCTAGAATGCAACCGAGAATCGTCGCGCGCATGGTGATGGTCATGAAGTTTAGGAGAGAATCTTATAACGGCGACCTGACCCCTGGCCAGTGTTGAGCTGCCCTTAATCCGCGTTCCAGTATTCTCAACTGAACGGAAACGTTGAAACGCCGCGGTGATGTAATAACTTGCATTGTGCCCAAGACCCAGCGCTTTGGCGCGGCGCTTAGCCTCTCGTTTTTTCTCACCAGCTTTGCTTCCGGAGCCGCGAATCCCGATTGGTTCCCGAAGAAAGATCTCACGACTATCGGGGCCTACTATTATCCGGAAGCGTGGCCCGAATCGCAGTGGGCGCGAGACATGGCCAACATTCATAAGCTCGGCATGGAATTCGTGCATATGGGCGAATTCGCGTGGTACTTCATGGAGCCGCAGGAGGGCCAATTTCACTTCGAGTGGCTCGACAAAAACATCGACCTCGCTGCCAAGAATGGACTGAAGGTGATCCTGTGTACGCCGAGCGCGGCTCCTCCCATCTGGCTAACCCGCAATCATCCTGAAGTCCTGGTCGTTGATGCAGCGGGCCGCACCATCGAGCACGGCAGCCGGGAACACGCGGATTGGAGCTCACAGCTTTACCGGAATTACGTCACGAAGATCAATACCGAACTCGCCAAACGCTATGGGCATGATCGACGTGTTTGGGGATGGCAAATCGACAATGAGCTCAGTCACTACGGAAAGCGTTTCTCTTACTCGCCGGCGGCGACTCGGCGATTCCGAGACTGGCTGAAAGAGAAGTACGGATCGATCGACAGATTGAATACGGATTGGGGCGGCGCCTTCTGGTCGCAGATGTACCAGAGCTTCGACCAGATCGAAATCCCGAACGAGCAGGTGTTGGTCGCCGATCCAAGTCCGCACGCCGTTCTTGATTTCCGGCGTTGGTTCGCACACGAGGCGGCGAATTACATCGACATGCAGGCCGCGACTTTACGGCAGTATTCCGAGAATCAGTGGGTGACGACTAACTTCATGGCGATGCACGAAGACGTGAATCCCGTCCTGTCTCGCTCGAGCCTTGATGTCTTTAGCTGGACGCACTATCCCGGTTCACGGCAACATGAACGAAGGCGAGCTTGGGTATCGACTGGGAAGTGCCTCCGTGATGTCGTTCATGCACGACTTCATGCGCCCGCTTACCGGCATCTCGGGCCTGATGGAACTGCAGCCAGGCCAGGTGAACTGGGGCGAATATAATCCTTGGCCATTGCCCGGAGCCATTCATATGTGGATCCTTCGGGCGTTTGGTGCAGGAGCGAATTTCGTTTGCACGTATCGCTTCCGCCAGCCGCTGTATGGCTCCGAGCTGTACCACAAAGGGTTAGTGGAGACTGACGGCGTGACTCCGTCTCCGGGCGGGCGAGAGTACGCTGAGGCCATGAGCGACATCGTCAAGCTGCGGCAGCACTACAATCCAAACGCGCGAGAGCCCGACGCTTATGCCTCACGCCGAACAGCGTTCCTGATCAGCTTTGACAACCGGTGGGACATCGAGAATCACCTTCAAACCAAACGCTGGAGTACCGAAGCCCACTGGATGCGCTATTACCGCGCTTTAAAGAGCTTGATGGCTCCGGTCGATGTCCTCACAGAGGAGAGAGAATTCGACAAGTATCCCTTTGTTGTTGCTCCGGCTTATCAGCTCGTAAGTGACGAACTGGTCCAGCGTTGGAAACGCTATGTGGAAAATGGCGGTCATCTTATCCTGACTGCCCGTACCGGTCAGAAAGACATGCGTGGGCATCTTTGGGAAGGCCCTTGGGCAGAACCGATACTCAATCTGATCGGAGGCAAGATTGCGCGCTATGACGTGCTTCCTCCCGGCATTTACGGCCATGTGCAATTTCTCGGTAGGAGTTATACCTGGGGAAGTTGGGGTGATGTTCTGGAACCGGCAACTGGTACCGAGGTGCTGGCCCGGTATGCCGACCACTTTTATCAGGGCTCTGCGGCAGCCGTCACTCGCAAATTGGGGAAGGGAACTGTCTCATACATTGGCGTGGATAGAGAAAGCGGTGACCTGGAACGAGATGTCCTCCATCAGATCTTCTTAAGGGCAGGGGCGAAACCCGCCTCCTTAGCGTCGGACTTCGTAGTTGACTGGCGGGACGGCTTCTGGGTAGCGACCAACTTCACAAACAAACTCCAGTCGATTCCTGCCGCTCCAAACGTGAGCATCCTCCTTGGCAAGCGAGAGGTGAAACCCGGAGGCGTCGCGGTGTGGGCCGCACCGTCAGAACTGAGGGTACTTCTAAGGCGATTCGTAGTCTTTTGGCTTATGCCAGTAGATTTAGTAGGGAAAAAATGGTTTCGGAAAGACGGTTTTGAAACCCGAGCTTCATCGAATTGGTCGATAAGTGAGGTGTCTTTTCGTTAGACTGGACATTGAAGGAGAAAATGACGATTTCGCCCGATCATCGTAAACGAGCCCTTATCATCGGGGCCGGACCGGCCGGCCTGACCGCCGCACACGAATTGTTAACGCGTACGGACATAGTTCCTCTCGTGTTGGAAAAGAGTGACTATATCGGCGGTATTTCCAGGACTGTTCGATACAAAGGCAATCGCATCGATATTGGAGGACATCGATTCTTCTCGAAATCTGACCGCGTGATGCAGTGGTGGTTGAACATCATGCCGATGCAGGTAATCGAAGGTCAGCACGCTCAGATCACTTATCAGCAGCAAACGACAAAAGTTCCTGCTCACCTCACACCTGCAGATCCGCATGCGGACGACAATGTCATGCTCGTGCGGAACCGGAAATCGCGCATCTACTTCATGCGCAAGTTCTTCTCTTATCCCATCACGCTTGAGCGGCGACACTCTTTCGAAGCTTGGCCTTTGGAAGACGGTCAAGATCGGCCTCAGTTATCTGCGCGCCCTCATGTTTCCGATCAAGCCTGAGACGAATCTCGAAGAGTTCTTCATCAATCGTTTCGGCCGAGAGCTATACCTTACCTTTTTCAAGTCGTATACCGAAAAGGTTTGGGGAATAGAGTGCAAGCAGATCAGCGCGGAATGGGGCGCTCAGCGCATTAAAGGTCTCTCGATCACGAAGACCATCACGCACATTCTAAAGAAGATGCTTCCGAAGAAGCGCTCTGATATTGCTCAGAAGGACGTCGAGACCTCGCTCATCGAGCAGTTCCTGTATCCGAAATACGGGCCTGGCCAGATGTGGGAAGAAGTTGCCGAACTGGTGAAACGAAACGGCGGCGAGATCCTGATGCACTGGTCTGTCGACGAGATCCGGCATGACGGTGCCGGCCAAGTCACGTCCGTGATTGCGCATAACACCCAAACGGGTGAAACGCGCGAATTCGGCGGAGATTACTTCTTCTCAACAATGCCGGTGAAGGAACTGGTCGCGGATATCAAGCCGCCTGCTCCTCCTGAGATTCGTCAAATTTCAGACGGTCTGATGTATCGGGACTTCATCACGGTTGGCGTGCTCTGCGACAAGATCAAGCTGAGAGAAGCAAACGGCGAACTGGTGAAGGATAACTGGATTTACATCCAGGAGCCCGACGTTCTCGTCGGCCGTCTGCAGATCTTCAACAACTGGAGTCCTTCTCTCGTTGCCGATCCGAAGAATGTCTGGATCGGGCTCGAGTACTTCTGTAACGAAGGCGATTCACTGTGGAGCCGTACGGACGAACAGATGATTCAGTTGGCCAAGGAAGAGCTTGCCTCCATGAACATCCTGGAGCCGGAGCATGTAATGGATGCCACGGTTATTCGCGTCGCAAAGACTTATCCCGCTTACTTCGGAACCTATGACCGCTTCCCGGAAGTGATCTCGTGGGTGAACGGGTTCGAGAATCTGTTCCTGGTCGGCCGCAACGGCATGCACAAGTACAACAACCAGGACCACTCGATGCTAACGGCAATGACCGCGGTGGACAACATCATCGAGGGCGTCCGTAGTCGCGACAACCTGTGGGCTCTGAACACCGAGCAGGACTACCACGAAGAAAAGAAGGAACCGGCCACGATGAAGAAGGAACAAGCCGGAAGAAGTCACCGCTTAAGTCATCACGGCTTTCGGCCGATCCTTCCGTCGAAGGAAATAGCTGTTCACTGCGGCCACGCTTAACAGCACGAGGAGCGAATCCACCGGGAATCTCTGACGAGCGCCGACGTGGATGAGGTAGGACGGGGCAGAGTAGACCAGCAATACGCTGGTCAGCACTGCCCCGTTTATTTTGTCTTTTCGCCATACCTGGATCAATCCGGCGAAGCCTAAGATCGCGGTAAGATCTCCAATAGATGCCTTCAGTTTCGAAGGATCGGGATAAAACCAGAAGTCCACCATTCGGCCAAACGTCAAGGTGAGGAATCGCTTCGGATGAGAGCGAATCCAGTCCTTTGCCTGAGCGTTGGCCCATTTGTTGTAGTTCACCTCACCTAACTGCCTAACCCGCTTCGCTTCTTCAGCGTTTTGCAAGGGATGGTATTTGTCATACACGCCCAGAAGAAGATTGGCTCTCTGGTCGGCAGTAGCATCGTCATTGTTTGAGACCCTCAGTTCCAGGCCCAGATTGCTGCGGGTGGCAATGGGCGCGCCAAGTGCTCTCTCGTTGCGTAATATCCAAGGCGTCAAACAGGCCGCTACAACAACAACCTCAACCAGGACAAAACGTGCGTAGCGGCTCGTATCGGTTCTCCTCAGGAACCAAAAACCTATGGCGGCTAAGACCGGTAGGAGCGGCAGAAGAACGGACGCGAAAAGCAGGCCAACGCCCCAGAAGAGTCCATGGCCCACAGCTTTTTGCCACGTGAAGCTCTTACGCTTCCAAAGTTCGATCGTTATCGGAACAAGAATCGTTAAGAAAAGCGCGGTATAGGGCGTCTCCCAGTCTCCGTCGATCTGGACCATGGGCTTCCACGGGAGTAGACCGCAGATAAGGCCCGCAAACAAGCCGATGCTTGCGTTATTGAAGATGCGATCTGCCGCGAAAGGCAGGAATGCGAAACCGAACGACGTGACAGTAGCCGAGATTACTTCTTTGATGATCTCGGCTCGTCGTGCCTTCTCCGAAGAGATGAAATACCGCTGCGAGAATCAGCGTATAACCCGGAGAGACATGGGCCGTGGGGCCGGTCGGAATTGCATAGGGATTACCGAATACTCCGGTACGGGATAGCGAAATCGCTGTTCGCTCCAGCTCATAACGAGAGAGATCACGGTAGGGATGTGCCGCGACAATGAAGGCAAGTCTTATTACCAGTGCGACGACGAAGATCAATACGCCGGTGTTCCAGACAGTCAGGGCTCTGCGTTGCAATCGAAGTCGGCTGATGGGTTTCATTAATAATTTGAGTGGGATACTGTTACCCGATTATTGGATTTGGTTCGGGACTTTAGTTGTGATCACCGGTATTATAGAGAGTGACTGCTCAATTCCACGCCACTTGATTCGATGATTCTGGACAGGGAGTTAGAGTTGCCCGTAATAGCCGATGAGCTTCCATCTCAACGGCTTTTTGAAGCACGCAAGGAAGCACCCTTGTGGCGGGATTTTCCGGTCTGGTTCTTGCTGCTTGCGGTAGTGGTCTGCTTGCAGATCGTGAGCGGTGCTTATCGAGGTGAGTTTGGCGGGTATCCGGATGAACCTGCGCACTACGTTACTTCGCTGATGTTGCGCGACTACTTCGTGCATCTTCCACTTCGCAGTCACCTCTTCATTTCGCTCAGGATTACTATCATCACTACCCGAAGGTAGCTCTTGGCCACTGGCCTCCATTCTTCTACATCGTGCAAGCAATCTGGATGGCGATATTCTCAGCGGCACGCACTTCCGTGCGATTGCAGATCGCGTGCACGACAGCCCTTCTCGGCTTCGGAGTGTTTCGCGAAGGGCGCAAGCTGTTGAACGCACCGTTGGCGCTTATCGGAGCCTTGCTGACTGTGTGTCTGCCGTTAGTTCAGACTTACAGCGACGAAGAGATGTCAGAGACGTTACTGACTCTGATGTGTTTCTGGAGCGTGATTTACTTCGCTCGCTACATCCACTCCGAGAAAGCCCGGGATAGCTTTCTTTTCGGGGTATTCTTTTCTCTCGCCGTTCTCACGAAAGGCAACGGCTGGCTGCTTGCGGCCGTCCCCCCGGTCGCGCTTGTATTGACACGCCGTCTTCCTCTGCTCCTTCGCAAATCGTTCTGGGTTTCGGTTGCACTCATAGCGGCTGTTTGTCTGCCATGGCAGGTTCTCACGATGAAGCTGGCCGAACGCGGATGGGAAGGCGGTTCACACCCTAACGTGGCGTACACTGCCAGCGCTTTGGTCGAGTTTCTTCGCTTGTTTCCGCAGATTCTCGGTCCGGTATTGTTGGCGCTTTTCCTCCTCGGCCTCGGTGCTTGTGTTGTAGTGCCTCTTGTACGGCATAGAATTCGTGCAGAATGGGCAACGCTCTTCGCGTTGATTCTGGCTGTTTGGGTTTTTCACTCAATCGTTCCCGCGGGAGTAGAAGATCGGAAGCTTATCATTGCGGTGCCTGGCATGGTTTTGTTCGCGCTTGCCGGCGTTGTCTGGTTGCGGATCGAATCCCGTCAAGTCTGCCGCTTTACCGGTGGCGCTATCTGGCGATCGGCGGCATCGCGGGCCTGAGTTTCATCGTCGACGACGTTCCAGGTGCCCCGAGTAGAGCACTACGGGTTCAATGAGGCGGCGAGCTTTCTTGCTGGCCTCGCACGCTCATCGAACCCGACAATCCTTGTTTCTTCGAACTCGGGCGGCGAAGGCATGCTGATTTCTGAGATCGCAATGATTCAACCTCACCCGCTTGAAACCGTTCTTCGGGGCACAAAATCGCTGGCGAGCGTCGGTTGGAATGGCGCAGGCTATCACTGCAACTACTCGAATCCGGCGGAGCTGTTGCACTTCATGCGAGACGGGAACGTTGGATACGTGGTCGTCGATACTTTCGCTCCTCAGGTGAAATTCACTCACGATGCGCTGCTGAAGAAGGCCATCGAGAGCGGAAGCATCTTCAAGTTGGTACGGGTCTTCCCGTCGCATCAACGCTCGGCGCCTGGCGAAATTAGAATTTACCGAGTTGCATCGTAGAGCCCGTGCCGGGCTCTATCTCCCTGGAACGCAAGATTTGAGGATTACTGACCCTACTGTTTTGTCCAAGGTAAACGCACGTGAGAGCATGGCAAAGCTATTCCAGCCACGTGTGATTCGCCTTGTGTTCTGGATCTGTGCGCTCCTCTTCGGGGCCGCCCAAACGTGGACAGCACGGCACGCGATTCTTTCGGACGGGATTTCTTACATCGAGATCGCGCAGGCTTATCTTCGTGGCGATTGGACGAATGCTCTTAATGCTTATTGGAGTCCGCTCTACTCCTGGCTCATAGCAGGGGCCTTTGCGGTGCTTCGCCCTTCGCCGTACTGGGCGGTCGCGACTGCCCACCTTGATTCTGTTCCTGTGGTTTGTCGCGAGTATTTTCTCGTTCGAGTACTTCCTGCGAGAACTGATTTCCTTCATGCGCGCGGATGCTGCGGCGAAGGTCTTCCCGGTTTCCGAGGCAACTCTGTATTTAGCCGGATATTCTGTATTCCTCTTTGCCGGGCTCTCGCTCGTTGGCATCAGCTACTGCTCGCCGGACATGATTGCATTTGCGCTCATGTTTTATTTGTCCGGCGCGATCCTTCGCGTTCAGACGACCGGAGGCTCGGACAAGCTCTTCTTAGGCTTGGGCGTAGCTAGTGCGTTGTTCTTTCTCGCGAGAACAGCGTTTGCTCCTTCGGCTGTGGTTTTGCTCTGCATTGTTTTGATCTTGAGATGGCGGCAGCGGCGCCCGCTCGCTCGTCCAGCGGCGCTTTTCATTGCTCCCATTCTCCTGATTGCAGCTCCTTTCGTCATCGCGATCAGCCTTAAGAGCGGTACTCTTACGATCGGAGATTCGGGCCGGCTCAATTATGGATGGGAGGTGGACGGTGCCTCTCGACTGATTCATTGGCAGGGCGAACCCTTCGACATCGGAAAGCCAAAGCATCCCACAACAAAAGTTCTCGACGCTCCAGCCACGTTCGTGTTTGCTCAACCGGTGGGTGGCTTCTATCCACCCTGGTACGATCCGTCCTACTGGTATGCAGGGATTCGCCCGAAGCTCAAAGTGGGTCACGAGCTGAAGATTCTTTTTGTCAATCTCACGGTCGCGCTGAACATTTTCCTGCGTTCGCCTCTTACGCTGCCAGTGTGTCTCCTCGTTCTCGTCATTGGGCTTCGAGGGTGGTGGCGTGAGTTCGTCCGGCTCTGGCCTGCGGTTACGCTGGCGTCCTTCGGACTTGCTGTTTACTGCCTGGTGTATTTCGAGAAGCGCTACATCGCAGCGAATCTCGCCATTATCTGGATATTGCTGCTCGCCAGTTTGAAATTCGTAAATCGTGACCGCGGAAGACTGGCGCAACTTCTCGTCGTGGCATGTTCTCTGGTCTTCGCTTTGGTTTTTGTAGGAAGAAAGCAGGTTTATGCACTTCGTGCGACAGCATCCGATGTTCTGAGTCATCGGGAGCATGAAGTCAGTGTGGACGACCTGCTTGCGAAGAGACTGATGCAACTGGGGCTACGTCCCGGAGACAAAGTAGCGTTCATCGGTGCCTCCATCAACGCGTACTGGGCGCATCTGGCCTCGGTGAAGGTCGTAGCGGAGGTGCCTCTCCTGTATGGGCGAACGGAGCGGCCGCGTAATAACTTACTCGTCGATGACACACGACAGATTCAGGCCTTCTGGGAAAGTGATCCGAACACCAGAGAACGGGTTCTGCAAGCGTTCCGGAACGCTGGAGCTGTTATGGTCGTAGCGGACGGGTACTTCTGCCATCAACTCGCTTCGCAGTGGCCTCGAGTCTTACCGGAGAATCAGGCGGGTATTCCGAAGTTCGATCCCGGCAGCTACGCACAAATTAATTCCCGGTATTATCCGCTAGTCCCCCTTCAAGCCCGTTTCGGCCCTACCATAGGCGAGCGCTTAACGCTGAGGCTCTACACTGATCAAAGAAGTGCCTGAGCTTGAGACAGTCTGCCTAATAGTTCCGTGTTACAACGAAGCTCACCGGCTTGATTCGCGCGCGTTCCGAGCATTCCTTGCGGCCAGGAACGATGTCAAGATCATCTTCGTCGATGACGGCAGCACAGATGACACTGCGACGATCTTAACCGGACTGCGATCAGAATTCCCCGATGCCGTCCACGTTCTGAGATTGACGACAAACAAAGGCAAGGGTGAAGCGGTGCGTCGAGGAGTCGTCTATGCGCTCGATGAGTTGCGGCCCGCCATTGTGGGTTACTGGGATGCCGACCTTGCGACGCCGCTCAGCGCAGTGATGCAACTGAGGGATGTGCTCGAATACTCACGAGCACGCCGAACTTGTTTTTGGCTCGCGCGTGAAGCTATGCGGTCGAGTGATTCACCGTAAGCCCGCGCGGCACTACCTTGGACGGGTCTTCGCAACAGCAGTATCGGTGATGCTGCAGCTACCGATCTACGACACGCAATGCGGAGCAAAGCTCTTTCGCGTGCGGGATGATACGGCTGTTCTTTTCCGGGACCCTTTCGTCACCAAATGGGTGTTCGATGTGGAGATTCTCGCCAGGGCGAGCAGGCATTACGGACTTAAAGAACTGGAAGCGAAGATCTACGAATTTCCGCTTGAGATTTGGTCCGATGTTGCCGGGTCGAAGGTGAAGCCAACCGACTTCTTTCGTGCCTTTGCTGACGTTCTGAAGATCCGAGCAATCTACCTCTCCAGGCGAGCAAGAGGCCAGCAAGAATTGCGGACCTCGACGGCAACATCGGACGCGAAGATTACTTCCGTGCGCCGGCTACCGCAGGAGATACCAGTTCGGCCTCATAAGCCTGCTGAATAGCAGCAGTGCGGCGACGAGTGATCTGCCAGATCAAAAGGGAAGTTACCCAGTAGTTCCAAACCGACCCGATGACTACGCCGATCAGCGATGACCAGAACCATGGAATGTTGTAGTCGCGGCATCCGTGCGCAGCCGTGAGGTTGAAGGCCAAACCAATGCTGCATGCCAGGTAGAAGAGCACAAGCCCCTGCACGGCGCGCCACCCTTTCAGCCGGGCGGAACGGAACGTAAGGCGATTGTTCAAGAAGAAGTTTAGAGCAATCACCAGCATGCTGCCGATCGCCTGGGCCATGTAGAAGGAAACAGGGAAGAGACTCTTCACTGCAAAGATGAGAATCAGGTTGACCGCCAACCCGATTGCTCCCACCATGGAGAACACGAGATAGCTGACGGGGATCCAATCTCCGACCATCTTGTCCAGGAGAAGCTGAAGATATTCCAGTCCGACAAGGATGTCCAGCTTCGAAGCGCCATGCAGCCGGGAACGGAAAGTATACCCGACTTCGGCGAAGCGGACGGGCCTGTTCGATGACGCGATCAGATCAAGCAGGATTTTAAAGCCGGTCGAACTGAGGGAATGTGCGACTTCGTGAAAATAGGCTCGGGTAAGCAGGAAATACCCGCTCATAGGATCGGTGACGTTGGCGTGGCAAATCATGCGACTTAGCCGTGTCCCGAGATCACTGAGTTTACGGCGATGAGCCGCAAACTCACCCACGCTTCCGCCTTCAACCTTTCTGCTTGCGATAACCAGATCGAGCCCTTCCTGCTTGAGCCGCTCCAGCATTCGCGGAAGAATGGTCTCGTCATGCTGCAGATCTGCATCCATGACGGCTAGATAAGGAGAACTCGTTGAGAGCATTCCCTCAACCGTTGCCGACGCTAGTCCTTTTCTGCCGATCCGCTGTATGACACGTACGTTTGGACGCTGCTGCGACAACGAGCGCGCCAAGGCCGATGTGCCATCCGGAGAATCGTCATCGACAATCACGACTTCGTAATCGATGCCGCCGAGAGCCGCCTCCAGGCAATCAAGCAGAGGGACAAGGTTGCCGCGCTCTTTGTATGTTGGAACAATGATTGAGAGTTCAGGCATCAGGCGTTTTGAGCGCCTCCTGCGAACGAGAAAACGTACTCGCCTAAAGACGAGACGACATTAAAAGCAATTACCTTTGTCGCCCGGATTGTGTGATTACTTTTCACCATTCGAAGTGCTTCCAGTATCGCAATTTCCGGTGTTTAAACGCCATCCGCGCTTAGTTCCATCCGGTCAGGAACCCGGCTGTGTGGTTACCTGGAAAACTTGCGTATTCCCGTCCTGCCCTTTTAATTGAACTTGATAGCCGTCAGCGGACAGCTTTGAGACCAGCCATTCGAGAGTTGGTTCGGAGCTGTAATATACCGAAAATCGATTATGAGATGCGACGAACTGCTTATAGTCCTCGACCGGCAGATGGAACCAGTCTTTGATCACCGTAAGCGCTAATTCCGGCACAAAGTCAGGCATTTTCGCCACGGTGTTCAGGTCGCTCACGTAATGGATACGACGAACCAGGTCCGGAGGTCCGTAGTGAAACATCTGGAGGAACACCAAGGGACTAGAGACAGCGATGGGTGACTGGGAATCGAGGAGGCTCAATCCCGGGACTGTCTGTACCGGTCTAGCCCGAGGCTTGTGAACGCCGTTGACGAGGAACCACCCGAAGAATGCCACCACCAATACGTAGGGAGCAAAATTCCTTTCTCCACCCCTGCGCGCCAGAAACAGGCCAAACAGCAAGCTGCAGCCCACCACACTGGAGATCGCGTAGCGGAAGATGAAGGAGCCGGTAAAAACCTTGCCAAGTATTAGCGCGTATACGGGAAGGGCAACCAATGCCATCGTCATGACGACTTCGTGGAGCGGGAGGGTCGGTTGCACGTCGCCGGTGTTCCGTTGTCCGCGCGGCCATGCCTGGAGCAAAACCAGAAGAACCAGCGCGAAGACCAGAGGCGCTAGTGCGCCGTCCAGGAACTCCATATAGAACAAAGGAACTTTACTGAGGGTCGGTGCAGCCCAGAAATTAGAAGATGCACGGACGAGGTGAGTGATGAACACCGAACCTCTTCTTCAACGCCGGATACAAAACGAGGAGAGGAACGAGCGACGAAGCTAAGGCTAGTGCGGCTGGAACATCGATGTTTCGAGATCTCCACCAACGCACGAGTTCGCCGAGCCCAAACGGAATGAGAAGCAACACCGAGTAGTAGTGACTGATATTGGCCGCCATCAGGGAGGCTGCTAATCCGATCAGCGCGAGCGTTCGTTCGCGAGGAACCGATACTCGTTGCCAGCAGAGCGCGGCTAAGGCCGCGAAGCCGAGCACCAGCCCATATGCGCGAGCCTCGGTCGCGTACTCCAGATACGCTTGAGTGCTGATTGGAAACAACATGGCGACGGCCGCACGCGACACGGAGGCGTGCCGGCGAACAAAGAGGAAGATGCAGACGGACATCAGCCAGTAGCCCAGGATTTCGGGTAAACGCACCGCGATTTCGTTTTGGCCGAAGATACTCATCGAAATATGCGCTAAAAGGTATGACAGTGGCGGATTTGGCTCAATTCCACTCGAAAGAATCGCCCAGATGTCGTGAAGGCTCAGGCGAGAGATGTAAAACGTAAAAAGCTCATCGAACCACATCGGGCGCATGGATGCGCGCATAACGGTAATCGGCAGATAGAACACCGTAAAAATACCGAGCCAAAGCCAGGTCGTACGGGATTTTTCGATGGTGGGCAAAGCTGATAGGTCTTCGGCAAGTAACTGAGTTTGAATCATTTAGATCTGAGAGAGACACATCAGATTGAAACAGTTGATGTGTAGCGTACGGGGGCTAATAATCTCGTCAGGCAAACTCTGCCTAAGAGTACAGTAGCTCTCAATTTAACAGACCGGAAGCCCGGGGCTTAACGGCTGGATAGTCGGCATAGTACCCGGCCCGGTACTACGATGAATTGCGACAGCACTGGACGCTTGTGCCCGCGAGGCAGCAGGTATTTCGATGATGCGGACGTGCGCATTTGCTGCAATTACCGGAAAACTTTGAAGCCAAGGAGGCTGCTTGGTCCATATTCCGTCTTTGTCTTTAATAACAAGTGCCCGAATCCTCAGCCCATTGCACAAATCGGTTACACCTTTCAGATCGTACGCGCCTGGGTCTGCGAACAAATCGGCAAGGTACGGGAAACTCTCTCACACAAGCTGCTGGATCTCCCCCGAACTGCGCTCCACAAGACGAATCGTAGGCTGCCGTCTGTCGATTCGAATAAAGACCGAAGTAGATGTCGTCGTACTTCCACTTCGGATCGTTTTGAACGAGAGCATCGCTTTCCAAACGCGTCTTAGCGCGATCGTAAGCCTGGCGAAGCGCGTAAGTCCGTTCTCCCAATTGCCTGTCCGGAACAAACCAGGGCCGGATCATGCCGCCGTCGGCTAACATTCCGTGAACTCGAAGCATGCTGACCTGGTAAAACGTACCTGCCACACCTAACGTTAAAAAGAAGGCCCATGCCCATTTCCAGAGCGGTGCCCGCGATGAGCTTGTGCGTCCCATGCGGTCGAGGATCAGCGTGGCTAAACAACTCGGCGGCCCACAAGAGGAGAACGAATTGAGCAGGCAAGAATCCGCGCGCGCCCAAATCGTTCATCGAGATCACGCCTGATCGGAAGAAGCTTGCGATAAAAACGGAGATCCCGGCGAGCAGCACTGTTGCCTGGAGAGCCGGACCAAAATCACGTTTGCGCCACAGATTCCAGAGGAAAACAACGCCCACTACGAAGAAGAACCCTAATTCCGCAAAGTAGTTCATGGGAATGCCGAGAACCCGCACGACGAGCGACGAGATTCGGCCGAGATGGTACGCACCTACGTAATCGTCCAACGGGCCAGAAGTGTCGGACGGACAAGCTCATGAAGGAGCCGCCCTCGCCCTTTCCAGAAAGAGAATGCAGATAGGGAACCGCAATGATAATTGCCAGAGTGCCGGCAACGGCCAAAGCGACGAACTCGTTTGCGTCGCGCTTGAGGAGAGCCCTAACGCGTCCAGACGCTCAGAAAAGCAGCGATGACCACGGCGACGTAAATCGATGTGCCGACCAGGCTTCCAAAGGCGACACCCGCCAGGAGTCCATAGCGAAAAAACGCTCGAGCGTTTCGTCGCCGTGCGCGCCTGCCAGACAATGAGGAACCCGAACATCCCGATGACGAGGCCGGCGAAATGATGGGGCACCCACAACGCCGAACCCCACCACGAAGTGACCTGGTTGTTGTTCCACCACTCCATATCCGGGTATACCGTTCCTAAGTGGTAAACGTACATCGTCGGAAACAAGTCCAGGCCAGTGACGGTTGTGAACGCGATAGCGAGATAACTTCGGCGGCGCAGTTCTGCACCGGCAAAGCCCAGAAGAAAACGAAACGTTGAAGGGATCAGAGCTAGAAAGCCCCATCCACACCAAACGGCGCTTGCAAACATGCAGGCCTTGGCCGGCGCAAGGCCACCGGTGATGTGGGTCAGGAACCCGCAAGGAAGAAGCCAGAAAAAGTGATATCGAAGTGGTACTGGCCCGGCCAGGTTATAGAACGGATTGTTAGGGTGTGGACCAACTCGGGCGATCGTCTCCGTAATCGCTGTTCGAACGGCATGATCGTACGCAGTGGCAGAGAAATAGAGCCGTTTACCGAATTGGAGATCAACCAGAGAGGCCAGGACGATAAGTAGCCATGCCAATCCCGTCAGCCAGACGCCTCGCGGCATATTCTGTAAGTCTTTGAACCATACAGTCCAGGGCTCGTGGCCGGCCTTTCCCGCGAAGATCCATAGCCAGTAAAGCAATGCTGCCGCGAAGAGCACTGAGACTCCGGACCAGCCGGCAAAACTGGCAACCCAATAAATCGCTGCAGGGCAAATGGCCATGGACAACGGAATTGAAAGAACAACACGCCAGCGCGGGTTCAGTTCGCGGAAACGAAAACAATTCGTAACCCAGCCGACTCACATACCCCGGAACAAACAGTACGGGGAAGAACAAGATAACGGCCAGTAGCGATCCCGTGAGATCGGCAAGGGTATAGTTGCTAAAAGGCATGAAATCTGACTGGTTCGACTTAGCTCACGCATTCTGCGGGCTTTATTTGGGCCAGCACGCAATGAGAAAAACGGTTCGGGCGAACTCCAGCCGCAACTAGATCATAACCGCAAAGTACAATACTCAGAAGTGAGAGTAGTCATTCTGTGCGGGGGACTAGGTACACGCCTACGAGAAGAAACTGAGTTTCGGCCCAAGCCGTTGGTGGATGTAGGCGGGCGGCCGATCCTCTGGCACATCATGAAGCTGTACGCTCACTACGGGTTTCGCGATTTCGTCCTTTGCCTCGGGTATCGCGGGCAACATGATCAAAGAATATTTCCTGAACTACGAGGCGATGAACAACGATTTCACCATCCACCTCGGCAGAAATGCGCAAATCCGGTACAACGACAATCACGAAGAGCAGGACTTCGCGGTGACGCTGGCCGAAACCGGCGCCGAATCGATGACCGGTGGGCGTGTTGAAGCGCATCCAGCGTTATGTCGAAACAGACGATTGTCTCATGGTCACGTACGGCGATGGCGTGAGCGACGTCGATATCCAGGAACTGCTCAAGTTCCACCAGAGCCACGGAAAAATTGCGACCGTCACCACTTTCCGTCCGGTATCGCGATTCGGCATCCTCGACATCAACGAGGCCAATCAGGTGATGAACTTCATCGAGAAGCCGAAATCGGACGCATGGGCCAGCGCGGGCTACTTCGTGTTTCGACGAAGAAGATCTTCGACTACCTGGACGGCGACGAATGTGTTCTCGAACGGGAGCCGCTGGAACGTCTTGCGGCGGAAGGCCAGTTGATGGCATATCACCACGAAGGCTTCTTCCAGGCCATGGATACGTACCGCGAATATCAGATTCTTGAACGACATGTGGAAATCGGGCGAAGCACCGTGGAAGGTCTGGGCTTGAACGTCACTTATTTGGCGGGACAGGCCCACTCTGGTCACGGGAGGAACGGGACTGGTGGGCAGCTGGCTGACGCGCAGCCTGGTCGAAGCGGGCGCGGATGTGGTCTGTCTGGTGCGCGACTGGGTGCCGCAAAGCGAATTGGTCCGAAGCCGCACGATTGATCGCGTGAAGGTGGTTCGCGGCGATATCTGCGATCGCGATTGCCTTGAGCGCACGATCGGCGAGTACGAGATCAACACGGTTTTTCACCTGGCCGCGCAGACGATTGTCGGCATCGCAAATCGCAATCCGATCTCCACGTTCGAAGCAATATCGAGGGCACCTGGAATGTTCTCGAGGCATGCCGCCGCTCGCCGTCGGTGAAAGCCATCGTGCTTGCTTCTTCCGATAAGGCATACGGCGATCAGACCGACGTTGCCCTACTCCGAAGACACGCCTCTCGAGGGCCGGCATCCATACGACGTCAGCAAGTCTTGCGCTGACCTGATCGCGCAGGCTTACGGGAAGACGTACGGCTCGCCGGTTGCGATTACGCGCTGCGGCAATTTCTACGGCGGCGGCGATCTGAACTGGAACCGCATTGTGCCGGGAACCATCCGCTCGGTCCTGCGCGGCGAAGCTGCCGGTCATTCGGTCGGATGGCCAATTTGTCCGCGATTACTTCTACGTCGAGGATGGCGCCGCTGTTTACATGCTCCTCGCCGAGCAGTCTGTTGCGAGACCCCGAGCGCCTGCGCGGCCAGAGCTTTAACTTCTCGAACGAGATTCAGGTGACTGTTACTGAGCTGGTGAACATGATTCTCGACAAAATGGAATCGTCGCTCCGGCCGGATATCCGGAACGAAGCTTCGAACGAAATCCGGCATCAGTACCTGAGCGCGGAGAAGGCCCGAACGGAGCTGGGATGGAAGCCGCTGTTCACCCTGGAGGAAGGGCTTTACGAAGACCATTCAGTGGTATCGCGAGTTCATTGGAGGATCGAACGATGAGTTCACAAGCGGACAGCTTGCGGGCACGTATTCTCGATCTCGTTAGCGAGTATCACGGCGCGGCCTTCGCGGAGCGCCCATTTGTTCCCGGTGAAAGTCCCGTTCCCGTTTCGGGAAGGGTTTTCGACGAGGAAGATATTCGTTCGCTGGTGGATTCGTCGCTCGATTTCTGGCTGACCACGGGCCGCTTCGCTGCGCAATTCGAAAAGCAGTTTGCGCGCTGGTTCGGCATCCGGACCGCAACGCTGGTGAACTCCGGATCTTCGGCGGATCTTCTTGCCGTTACTGCTCTGACCTCGCCCAAACTGGGCGATCGCCGTCTGAAGCCGGGTGATGAAGTGATCACGGTGGCGGCCGGCTTCCCGACCACGGTCAATCCGATCATCCAGAACAGGCTGGTCCCGGTGTTCGTCGACGAGCTGATCCCGACCTACAACATCGACGCGAGCAAGCTCGAAGAGGCGCGATCGGAGCGAACGCGCGCCGTCGTGATCGCTCACACGCTTGGGCAATCCCTTCGATCTCAAAGCCGTCACGGAGTTCTGCCGCAAGTACGATCTCTGGCTGGTTGAAGACTGCTGCGATGCGGTGGGAGCCACATACGGCGGCCAGAAGGTGGGCACGTTCGGTGATCTGGCGACCGTCAGCTTCTATCCCGCGCACCACATCACCATGGGCGAAGGCGGTTGCGTGCTCGCCGAGAAGCCGCTGCTCAAGACGCTGGTCGAATCGTTCCGCGATTGGGGCCGCGACTGCTGGTGCGAGCCGGGCAAAGAGAACACCTGCGGCAAACGCTTCGATTGGCAACTGGGCGAGCTTGCCTTGCGGCTACGATCACAAGTACACGTACTCGCATATCGGCTACAACCTGAAGATGACCGATATGCAGGCGGCGGTCGGCGTTTCGCAGCTGAAGAAGCTGCCGGAGTTCATCGAACGGCGCCGCGCGAATTTCGCTGCGCTGTACGCCGGGTTGAAGGACCTGGAAGAGTTCTTCATTCTGCCCGAAGCGACGCCGAATTCCGAGCCGAGCTGGTTCGGATTTCCGATCGCCGTCCGGAAAGATGCGCCGTTCAACCGCAATCAGGTGATCGCGTTCCTCGAAGGCCGGAAGATCGCCACGCGCCTCCTGTTTGGCGGGAACCTGCTGCGGCAGCCCGCTTACCAGGACATCCCGCATCGCGTGGTGGGATCGCTCGAAAACACTGATTTCGTCATGAACCAGGTGTTCTGGGTGGGCGTCTATCCGGGCATCGACGCTGCCGATGCTCGAGTACATGATCGACACGTTCCACAAACTGCCGAAAGAACACCTCGTGGCGCTGTCCGTAGCGATGGCGCGCCATCCGCTCGAACGAGATCTCGCGTACGTTCTGGACGAAACGAAAGATCTCTGGGCTGACTTGCGCGGCCAGCGCCTGTTCATTACCGGCGGTACGGGTTTTGTCGGTACATGGCTGGTCGAGACATTCGTCTGGGCCAATCGCCAGCTGCTTTTGAATGCGACTGTGACGGTTCTGTCCCGGAATCCTGAGCGTTTTCGGGACAAAGCTCCGGAAGCCGCCGCAGATCCGTCGGTCACTTTCCTTCAGGGCTCGTTATCCGATTTCGAGATTCCTGCGCAGCGAGTACCCGTTCGTCATCCACGCTGCAACGGATCAAACCGCCGCGCCCACGGCAGAAGAACCGGGCGGCACCTTCGATCGGGAATTAGCGGGTACGAGGCGGGTTCTGGAACTCGCCCGACGAGCGAACGCAAGCGCCTGCTATTCACCAGCTCGGGCGCCGTCTACGGCAAGCAGCCGCCGGACCTCCCTCGGATTAGCGAAGACTATCCGGGCGCGCCAGAGACAACGGACGTGCGCTCAGGCTACGGGCAGGCAAAGCGTGCCTCGGAGTTTCTGTGCACGTTCCATGGCCAGCAATACGGGTTTGAGCCGATCATTGCACGACTGTTTGCGTTTGCCGGGCCGCATCTGCCGCTCGATCTGAATTTCGCGATCGGCAACTTCGTTCGCGACGCTCTCGGAGGCGGCCCGATCCGTATTGCCGGCGACGGTACTCCGAAGCGGTCGTACCTGTACGCGGCGGATCTGGCGGTCTGGCTCTGGACCATCCTGTTGCGAGGACAAGCCTGCGCGGCCCTATAACGTGGGCTCAGATCAGGAGATCAGTATCGCGGAACTGGCCCGATGTGTCGCCGAGAATCGGCGCGCCCGGAACCGCGGTCGAGATTGCACAAAGTCCCGAAGCCCGGCGTACCACCTGCGCGCTATGTTCCATCGCGTCGATCGAGCGCGCGACAGAACTGGGGCTCGAGTGAAGATTCCGCTCGATGAGGCAATCCGGCGAATGTTCGACTGGCATCGAGCCGGTCGGCCCAGCTCAGTTTTCCATGAAGTAGTAGCACATCATGTGGCAAACGATCAGATGCGCGTCTTCGATGCGTCCCATGTGAGGTGTTTTGACCCGCACCTCAATCTGCGCAATGCGAGCCGAGTTTTCCGCCGTCGCGACCCGTTAGGGCGATTGTTTTGCATCCGACTGAATTCGCATATTCCACTGCTTTGACAACGTTCGGCGAGTTGCCGGAGCCGCTGATCGCAATCACGACGTCGTCCGGCTGCGGCAAAATTCTTGAGCTGTTCGGCGAAGATGCAGTCGTACGACACGTCGTTCGAATAGGCCGTGATCGTCGGCAGTGAGTCTGTTAGCGCCATGATACGGAACCGGGCGTCCCGGTTGTAACTGGCGCCTTTCACCATGTCGGTGACGAAGTGCGAAGCGGTCGAAGCGCTGCCGCCGTTGCCACAGGTAAACACGTGGCGCTGTTTGTCGCGTGCTTCCTTGAGCAGGTCGATGACCCGGCCTACTACCTCCAGGTCTACTCCGCCGATAGTGTCCAGGAGCTTAGTTCTATAGTCCTGCGCAAACTCGGCGGAGGACGTCGGGGTGATCGTTTGAGTGCTCATAATCTTAACCTTTATTTGACCAAAGTCAGGTCCGAAAGCGCCGCTCCCTGTGACATAATTGCAGAGTCGGATGGGAATCGCTAATCGAACAATACAAATCGGTAACAAGAAGCTCGGCGACGGTGAGCCCTGCTACGTTGTCGCGGAAATCGGCATCAATCATAACGGTGATCTCGATCTGGCAAAGCGCCTGATCTCTGTAGCCGTAGCTGCCGGTTGCGATGCCGTCAAGTTCCAAAAGCGAACAATCGACGTCGTTTACACGGCGGAAGAACTTGCCGAAGCCGAGAGAAAACCCGTTTGGAACGACCAACGGAGACCTGAAACGAGGTCTCGAATTCGGGCTGGACGAATACCGGGACATCGACGCTTACTGCAAGGCCGTGAAAATTCCCTGGTTCTTCTCTTGCTGGGATGAAGCGTCGGTTGACTTCGCGGAGCAGTTCGATCTGCCCTGTTACAAGATCGCGTCGGCATCCCTGACGGATGATAGCTTACTGAAGTACACGCGTGCGACCGGCAAGCCGATCATTCTTTCAACCGGGATGAGCACGCTCGAAGAAATCGACCACGCGGTCGATGTGCTCGGCAAGGACGATCTTCTTCTTCTTCATGCCTGCAGTACTTATCCGGCGTCCTATGAAGAATTGAATTTGCGCGCGATTCCCAAGCTTGCATGAGCGCTATGGTGTTCCGGTTGGCTACTCCGGCCACGAAACCGGAATCCCGTCGAGCGTCGCGGCCGTTGTTCTCGGCGCCTGCTGTGTCGAGCGCCACATCACCATGGATCGAGCCATGTGGGGCAGTGATCAGGCCGCATCGCTGGAACCGAACGGCATCTCTCGCCTGGTGCGCGACATTCGGCTTATTGAGCAGTCGATGGGAGACGGTGAAAAGCGCGTTTACGAGAGCGAACATCCGATTATCAAGAAGCTGCGTCGCGTTGGTGCATCGCCCGTCCCGGCATGACCGGTATCAAAGCGATTGCTCTGGACGTCGATGGTGTTCTGACGGACGGAGGAGTCTGGTGGGGCCCGAACGGCGAAGAGTGGAAACGATTTAGCTTCGCTGACATCATGGGCGTGTCTCGGGCTCGCAAAGCGGGCTACGTGCTTGCGCTCATCTCCGGCGAAGACAGCCCACTGGTCGATCGGTTCGCTCAAAAGCTCGGCATCACTTACATCGAGAAGAACTGCAAGGATAAGGAAGCCGCTCTGCGCCGCTTCTCCGAATCCGTTTCCTTGCGCCTGGACGAAATCTGCTTCATGGGCGACGACGTCAATGATGCCGGCGCGATGAGCATTGCGGGCTTAGCCGCCGTGCCGGCGAATGCACAGCCCGCGGTTCGCGACAAGCGCGTCCTTCGTTTCGACTCAGAACGGAGGAAACGGCGCCGTCCGTGAACTGGTCGAGGCGCTGTTAGCTTCGAAGGCCTCCGGCACGTAGCCGGGGCTGTTTTTCATGCCAAAACTTTCTGATTACGTTTTTGATTTTGTCGCCAAACAAGGCGTGAAGCATGTGTTCCTCGTGACCGGCGGCGGAGCCATGCACTTGAATGAATCGCTGGCCCGCCAAACCGACCTTGAGCCTGTTTGCTAATTCTCACGAGCAGGCGAGTGCCATCGCAGCCGAAAACTACGGAAAGGCCACCAATCGCCTGGGTGTTTGCCTCGTCACGACAGGCCCGGGCGGAACGAACGCTGTTACCGGTGTTGCGGGCGCCTGGCTCGATTCGACCCCCACTCTCTTTATTTCGGGACAGGTAAAACGTCCCGACCGGATGTTCGACGCCGATGGCCACCCGCTGGGCATGCGCCAGCTTGGGGTACAGGAAGTCGACATCGTTTCGATCGTCAAGCCCATAACCAAATACGCGGTTACGGTGCTTGATCCTTCCCGGATCCGTTACGAGATGGAGAAAGCGGTGCACATCGCGACCACTGGGCGTCCGGGGCCGGTCTGGGTGGACATTCCGCTCGACGTGCAGGCATCGCCGATTGAAGCGGAGCAGCTTCCAGGGTTTGATCCGGAAGAAGAGGCGGTCGTTGCGCCGCCGGATCTGGCCGAACAGGTGCGGTCCGTCATTCAGGCTCTCAATGCGGCAGAAAGGCCTCTGCTTGTTTGCCGGTAACGGCATTCGCCTCGCGCGCGCTGAACGGGAATTTGCGGAGCTGGTGGAACTGCTCGGAATCCCGGTGGTTGCGACCTGGTGTGCTGCCGATCTGATTGCGAGCGACAATCCCCTCTACGTGGGTCGTCCGGGATCTGTTGCGGCGCGCGGAGCAAACTTCGCACTGCAAAACTGCGATCTGCTGCTCGCGATCGGTGTCCGCCTCGACTTCGCAATTACCGGCTATGCTCCCGACAAGCTGGCGCGGGCTGCTCACAAAGTGATGGTCGATATCGATGCTGCGGAACTTGGAAAGCTAAAGGGCTTCGTCCAGCAACCGATCCAGTGCGACGCCGGCTTATTCATTCGTGAGCTGATTCGTCAGAAATCTGCCATTCAGCAGCGTAAGCGGACCGCCTGGGACGAACGCTGCGCCGACTGGAAGACGCGCTATCCGGTTGTCACGGAGGAGCACCGAAAGCCGGAAGGCCAGGTCAGTATCTACAATCTGGCCGAGGCAATCGGTACCGAATCGAATCCCGACGATCTCCTGATCAGCGGAAGCTCAGGCGCCGGGATCGAGATCTTCCTTCTGGCTTGTCCGACTCGCACCGGTCAGCGCATCTTCCACACCGCAGGTCTCGGTTCCATGGGCTTCGGACTTCCGGGCAGTATCGGCGTCTGCCTTGCTGGCGGTAGGAAGCGAACCATCTGTGTGGACGGCGACGGCGGATTTCAATTCAATATTCAGGAGCTCGAAACGGTAGCGCGGTTAAACCTTCCGATCAAGTTCTTTGTGTTGAACAACGATGGGTACGCCTCGATTCGAGCGTCGCAATCGAACTACTTCGGGAAGGCCAGCATCGGTTGCGATTCGCGCACCGGACTGACGGTTCCCGATCTCTCGAAGGTAGCGGCGGCGTACGGCATCAAAACCGCTGTCATCCAAAACCAAACGAATTTGCGGGACGAAGTGCGGAAGGTTCTCGATACACCGGGCCCCGTCGTTTGCGACGTTCACGTGATCCCGGACGAGAGCCGCGCGCCGCGTCTTTCGAGCTTCCAGAAGCCTGATGGTTCGTTCGTTTCGAAACCGCTTGAGGATCTCTGGCCGTTCCTGCCGCGGGAAGAGTTCCACGCGAACATGATTATTGACCCCTTACCGGAGTGATATCGAAGCTTCATGAAATCTGAGCGAATTCGTCGCCTTCGCGAGCAACTGGATGAACTGCTGAGTGAAACGGTAGCGGAAGCGATCGAACGGGAGCAATCTGCCTTCGACGAATTCGCTGGCTCTCGCCGGAACCGAATCGTTCTGTTCGGCGCCCGTAAGCTTGGCCGCAAAGCTTTAGCTGGTCTACGTGCGGTCGGTATCGAACCGCTGGCCTTCAGCGACAATGATCCCCAGACTTGGGAATACCACGCTCGACGGGCTGGCCGTCTATTCGCCGCAGGATGCGGCCGGGCAATTTGGCAGAGACGCCGTCTTCGTCATCACTATCTGGGGGCGTGGGTCTTCCGATTCGATGGCGCAACGCCGTCAGAATCTGGAGGCTTTAGGTTGTGATCGCGTAATTCCGTTCGTGCCCTTGTTCTGGAAATACGCAAGCACGTTTCTGCCTCATGGCGCCCTGGATCTTCCGCATCGCGTGATCGAGAGCGCGGAAGAGGTAAAGCGTTGCTTGGACATACTTTCGGACGAACAATCGAAGGCGGGTTTGGTGGAACAAATCGCCTGGCGCGTTCGCGGCGACTTCGATGCACTTTCCGATCCCGTCGAAGACGAGATCTACTTTCCGGAATTTATTGACTCGCTCCAGGCACTCGAAACGTTTGTCGATTGCGGAGCGTATGACGGGGACACAGTGCTCCGCTTTCTCGCTCGTAACGAGTATCGATTCAACAAAGCATTTGCGTTCGAACCTGACCCTGGCAACTTCCGCGCGCTGCAGGAGAATATAGCCCGTTTGCCGAACGATGTAAGCGAACGGATTGAGACGTCACGATTTGCGGTCGGTGAAGAGAAGGTTATGGCATCGTTCGCGGCAACCGGCACCGCCGGTGCTTCCTTCGGAGAAGGCACTTTCACGGTGCAGTGCATTTCGTTGGACGAAGCGTTGCGCCACGAAACTCCGACCTACATCAAGATGGACATCGAGGCCGCTGAACCTGCCGCTATCCGCGGAGCCAAGAAACTGATCCGAGACAATCAGCCCGTAGTAGCGGCTTGCAGTTACCACGTGCAGGAGCACCTCTGGACCATCCCGTTGCTGCTGTTTGAAACCAGCCCGGATCTCGCCATTCTTCAGCGTCAACACATCCAGATGGTGGAAGATCTGGTGACGTACGGCGTGCCATACGGCCGGTTCATTGATCGCAGCGAGGATTGATGAAGACGATCAGCATTATCACTCCCTGCTACAACGAAGAAGCCAATGTTCGCGAGTTATATAACAGGGTGCGCGCGGCGATGGTTGGTGTGGGCCGTTATCGTTACGAGCACATCTTCATCGACAACTCGTCGCGAGATCGAACCGTCGCCATTCTGAAAGAGATCGCGCGCGAAGACCCGAACATCAAAGTCATCGTGAACGCCCGAAATTTCGGGCACATACGATCGCCCTTCCATGCCTTTCTTCAGACGTGCGGCGATGCGGTAATCGGTCTGGTCGCGGATCTGCAGGATCCCGCCCGAGATGATCCCCGAGATGATCGCGAAATGGGAAGAGGGCTATTCGATGGTTCTCTGCCTCAAGACGGCCAGCCAGGAAAACAAGTTGATGTTTTGGATCCGGACTCAGTATTACCGGCTGGTCCAACGCTTGTCGGACATCGACACGTTCGAGAACTTCACTGGTTTCGGTCTGTATGACCGCCAGGTTGTCGACGCTGTGCGCTCGTTCGGCGATGCCTATCCATACTTTCGCGGCATGATCGCGGAGATCGGCCTGCCTTATTACACACTGCAATTCGAGCAGCCTCGTAGACTTCGCGGAATCACCAAGAACAACTTCTACACGCTGTACGACATGGCGATGCTGGGCATCACTAACCTGTCAAAAGTACCGTTACGGTTTGTGACCTTTCTGGGCTTCATCAGCGGCACTCTATCCCTGCTCGCCGCCCTAGCTTACTTGCTGTACAAGCTTGTCTACTGGACCAATTTCTCTGTAGGCGTGGCGCCCCTGGTGATCGGATTGTTTTTCCTGGGCTCTGTTCAACTCGTATCAATGGGAATACTGGGTGAGTATATCGGCGCCATTCATACCCAAGTGCTGAAGCGACCTCTAGTAATCGAAAAGGAACGGATCAACTTCGAATATCAGCCTGGCGAACCGCTACGGGGGATTTAGGTTTTTGTTCATAAGTGCGACCATGAGGGTTGGCAGTGGTTGAGCACGTTTGAACACCGGGATGAGCGAACTGGACGAGACGAAAACATCATCGAATAAGAAGGCCCTGTACTGGCTGATTGCGCTGGTCCTCGCCGGAATCCTTCTCTATTTCTCTCTACGGGGAATTGACTGGGCAGAAGTTTGGCGCATCGTCTCGCGAGCGTACCTTCCTTACGTTCTCCTGGCTCTCGTGATCTCCACTTTTTCGCTCTTTCTGCGCGCGTATCGCTGGCGAATTCTGTTGCAGGCCCAGGCCCCGGTTCCGGTCAGTACCGCGTTCTGGGCGACCTCGGCCGGCTACTTCGGTAATAACTTTCTGCCGGCGCGCGCAGGAGAACTTGTTCGAACCATGATGGTGAGTTCGGCAACCGGATTGGGGAAAACGTTTGTTCTCACGACTGCCCTCACCGAGCGCCTTGCGGACGCCATTGCGCTGGTGCTGATCAGTTCGGTGGTACTCCTGACGCTTCCGTTTCGGCCGGGTTGGTTCGACAACGCGGCACGCCCTTTTGCCATTCTCGGATTCGGCGGCGCACTAGCGATCCTGATTGTTCCCAAGCTTGAGAAGGTGTGGCACGCCATCCTCATGCGTTTGCCCATTCCAAAGGGAATCGGCGATAAGCTGGCCGAAACGCTTGGTCATGTTCATATGGGCTTGCGAGCGTTTCATGATTGGGCCCGCCTGCTCGGCTTTTTGTCGCTCACGATTGTGATCTGGTTTTCCGATGCCTTTAGCACCCTCATTGGCATGCGGGCGCTTGGAATGAGCACGACGATACCGGTGGCGCTGCTGCTTATCACTGGTCTCGGACTTGGCAGCGCTCTTCCGTCTACGCCCGGATACGTCGGGATTTACCAGTTTGTTGCTGTCGGAGTGCTAGTGCCGTTCGGATTTTCCAAGACGAACGCCATTGCTTACATCCTGCTTGCGCAAGCTATGCAATATGTCTACATCACGGTGTGGGGGCTGATTGCTTTCGCGCGATCGCGCAGGCTGAACTTCCGTTCGCAGACGACGGTGAAACAAGTGGCTCTGGAGCCGAAAGAAATCGCCGACTAGAGTCTGGTAACTCGTTTCCGCGTCTACTGGCGGCGAGGACTAAGCTACTATTCGGCTGGCTGTTTACCGCTCGCCTTGATTTTCGTTGCTTTGGTCCCGAGATAGCCCTCGCAGATCAGTAAGCTCAGAACCGCCGGCCAAAAATACTTGGCTTGGCAAGTCGCCAAGCAGAGAAGCCCAAGCAATCGCGAGCAGCGGAACTAAGCAAAGAGCGCCGATAATGCCGATAGACCTAAGCCTTTTCTGCACAGACGGATCTACACCCGGCTTGAAATCCACGAGCGAGACCGATGTTGACCGATCATTAATCGCGCCCTTCGTTCGCCGTACAGGCAATTGCGCCTTCTGGCAAGCTCTGGCATCTATTCCAACAGCGTTCCAGAAACGGTAGGACTTTCAAAACAGAATGAAATCAAAGCCGATCCAAATCCCGCCTGAACTCGCGGCACGTTGCGACGGCAATGATCAGGCTGAACGCATGGAAAAGGCGTTCCGCGCTGTGCTCAACACCCCGCACCCAGCGGTCGTCAAGGATACGGCGAAGCGGGCGCGGTCGAAGAAAAACACTTGATTGAAGGCGTGCGCCAAAGATGATCGCATTCAGCCATAACTCTATTGGTGTTTGGTTCATGGCTTCTCTTCTCGTGTTTGCTTGTGGTTTTTGATGGGGACCGGGAAGGTGGATGCTGTTTGATACCGGGAATGACGTTCCCGATTCGAGCACTGTTACGGTCTGTATTTGGTTTGGATGGGCTTGGATTGCAATCTTCTCCGCCGTGACTCTTTGACACGGCTGGCGGGCGCTATGGCTACTTACAGGAGCGCCATTCACACTTGTCTGGCCATACATGTGGATAGCAAAGGGCGGATGTCGTTTGTTCGGCTGTTGACATCCGGGTAGCGACCAGTAGCGTGGCACTGCCTGGTTTGCTAAGTAAGTTGTTGCCATAGCTGCATCGCATGTCGCTATTTTGCTTGCGAAGACGTGTGATCTATGACCAACTCGGTAACCGAAAAGCACGCTTACTCCAGCGGCTGTTGCTCAAGGCATTCTGCCTGAACCGGCAATTCACAATCCTAAGCGGCAGTGCTGTCAATCAGAAGCTAAAAGGCGAAGCGAGTCAGATTAAGAAGGGCGACTTTGCTCAATGGGGGCTCCGGGACCTCCAACGCTCACGCGAGTTTCCTTCCATAGTTTCTGAGCGGGCAGGAAGAATACCGCGGTCGCACAAAGTGCGGCGGCTACGAGCACCAGAAACGCGCGGATGACACCAGTGATTCTCTTGAGTGGACTTCGTTCCGGAATCATCGGATCCAGCAGTGCTGCTCCGTAGAAACACGCTTGAGCTGTCGCTGCCAAGAGTAGAAGCGGGTGAGGCAGAAAGAAGGTAGAGACAAGCGCAGCCAACATGGCGTATGGCAGCAGCAATCTGCCTAACTTGTGTGACAGGAAATGAATGAAGCGATGATTGCCCGGCCAGAGAAGCCGTGGAAAACGGGCTACGATCTGGTAAATGCCGGCTTGTGTCCTGACTTTGCGTCGGAACTCCGATTGAAGTGAGGTTGGGAAATCATAGGCCTTCGCCGAATCCTCAAAAAAAATCCTGTAGCCCTTGAAAGCAGCAACAAAAGGCAGATACACATCGTCGAGCAGAATATCGGCCGGAATCGATGTCTTCAGACTCGCCCGGATGGCATAGATCGCGCCTGTTGCGCCTAGCATCGCATCCACACGATTGAGATTGCGACGGATCCACTTCTCGTACTTCCAATACAAGCCGGTGTTATATTCTTCGAGACTCTCGCCTTCTCGAATGACGAGTTCGCCTGTGACGACGCCGACCGTTGGGTCGGAAAAACAGCTGACGAGCTTCGAAAGCGCATCCCGCTCGAACGGTTGCCGAACATCGGTCAACACGACCAATCTCGCCCGATACCGTCTGCAGTCCCTGGCTGACGGCGATTGCCTTGCCGCCTGAGGGCAGCGGGAGTAAACGCACGCGAGTATCGCCGAAGTGGCTCACGATCGCTTCAGTTCTGTCCGTGGACCCGTCTGAGACCACGAGAATGTCGATCAGGTGTTCCGGATAGTCGGAGGCGAGAAGCGAATGAAGCTTCCCTTCGATCCAGCGTTCCCCGTTCTTGACCGGGATCAGGATCGAGACGCGGACGGGTTCGAGTTGCTTCCGGATGGGCTTGGCAAAGAGTCTCGCCCAAAGCGCAAGCAGGAGCGGGTACCCGATCAGAACGTAGATGACTAGAACAACAGCGGCAAAAAAGACCAGAACAGCTACGGTCATGCGCTGTGAAGGGCTGCCGGGCTCTTCGATGACGGCAGTGCGCGTTCGAACTTTCTCGTGACCTGCTCCCAGGAGAAGTTCTCGACCACTAGCCGCTTCGCTTTTTTGGCCAAAGTCTGACGAGCTGCGGGCTTGTCGAGAAGTTCCAGGCAGTGCTGCGCGAACCGCTCGGCCGAATCTCCAATACGAATCGTATCGCCGTCCTGAATCGGCAGACCTTCGGCTCCGATGGTTGTTGAGACAACGGGTGCACCGGCCGCCATCGCTTCGAAGATCTTCAGCCGAGTACCGCCGCCGATGCGAAGCGGAACAATCGATACGGCGGACTGCCACAGATAAGGCCGCACGTCCGGAACGGTTCCAGTAACGGTGATGCCCGGAGTCTTGGCTGCTTGCAGGATGGATGCGGGTGGTTTGCGCCCTACGATCGCGACCGTGCACTCCGGTCGCTTCGCCCTGATTTGAGGGAACACTTCGCTCAAGAACCAGCTGCATCCCGTCGATATTCGGCATCCAGTCCATGGACCCCACGAAAACCAGATCGTGAGCGTACGAAGCGGAGTCCGGCTTCTCGAAATAGTCCACGTCGACTCCCGTAGGAACCGACGAGATGCTTTTCACTCCGAAGCGGTCTCGCATCATCTGCTCGTCCACGTCGGAGACCGCCACAACGTGAGCTACGGCGCGGCAAATGTCACGTTCCCAGTTCTGCATCCGCTTGGCTTGGCCGGCAAAGTACGCGCGATGAGCAAACGTTTTGCCCGTTGTAGCGTGGCGCTCCCAAATCACGGATTCAACGTTGTGCTGGAACAGTGTCCAGGTGCTCAGATCGTCGATGTTGATAGCGGGAAACAGGAAATCGCAGATCTTCGCGTCGAACGTGTGTTCGCTTGTGACCTTGCGTATGGCTTCTCGCATGGCCTGCGAACGATAACGCATGCCCGCTACTGGGATCGGTGAGACCAAGCCTTGCGCAAGCTGGAGAGCAAACGCGGGAGAAGTTTTCGGGACGACCTTATGCGCGACCGGATAGGCATAAGAACAGTATTCGGAGCTGCGCCGCAAACCTTCCGGGCTTGCGGGGTCGTCGAAAGCCATGTAGTGGACTTCGTGAGTTCTTGTGAAGCTGTCGAACCATCTCGAGCGTGCGGATCTGGCCGCCGCGAGTCGTCGGATGGAGGAAATCGGTCTTTACCCAAAGGATTTTCACGCCGTCACCTGCGCCGGGACACCGGCCAGCAGCCCGTCCCAGTACTCTTCTTGACGGCCGGCAAACATCATCTCTCCCCAAACCTGCAGGTTCAAAAGGCGCCACAAACGGTCGGTCGCGTCTTCGGCTCCGCCGCGTTGTTTGGCGACAAGCTCCTCCACATAGTTCAGGTTCACGTACTCCGACAGGAACGACTTCCGACGGAGAAGAAGGGAGATGACGGGATCGTTCTCTTTATCCCGGAACCACTGCCGTAGCGGCGTAGGGAAGCCCATCTTCTTGCGATAGATGATGTCGTGAGGCAGCAGATCTTCCGCGGCCTTCTTCATGATGTACTTGCCCGAATTATTTCTGATCTTCAGGTTTTCGGGAACACGAGCAGCAAACTCGACGAACGTGTGATCGAGGAAGGGCACTCGGCTTTCGATCGAGCACGCCATGCTCATTTGATCTTGTTTCATCAGCAACTCGACGAGATACGTTTTCGCGTCCGCGTAGAGCATCTGGGAGAGTGTCGATCCACTCCGTGAGTTCCAGTAGTCGAGATAGGACTGGTACGGATTCGACGCGCTTTCTTTGAGCAGCATCGCGTTGCGCTCCGAAGCCGTAAACGCTCCGTAGAAGTTATCGAGCTGTAACGATTCGACCGAGCCGTCCCTTCCGAGGAACGTATGCTGCAGCTTGCGCCGCAGGTCGCGCGAGATCAGCGAGGATGAGTCGATCGTGCTCCGCACCCCATTCCGCAGGGCCGAGGGAACCAGCTTGTAGATGTCCGCCCACCGTCGATTGAACAGATAGTGCTGGTAGCGGTGGTAACCGGCAAACAGCTCGTCACTGCCTTCCCCTGTCAACACGACTGTGACATGTTCGGCCGCTAACCGCGACACGAAGTAGAGTGAAACACTCGAGGGCCACGCAATCGGTTCGTCCTCGTGCCAGATGAGACGCGGCAGCGCATTGAAGAAATCGCTCGAACTGATGACGATCTCGTGATGATCGGTACCGATTGCCTCAGAAACCTGGCGCGCGTAGCTCAGCTCGCTGTACTCCGCTTCGCGGTAACCGACGGCGAATGTCTTGACCGGCTCCGAGCGCATGCGCTTCATCAGGGCCGCGATGGCGCTTGAATCAAGACCGCCGCTCAGAAACATGCCAAGGGGCACGTCGCTCATGAGCCGCATGCGAACGGTTTCTTCCAGCCGCTCACGGCATTCGCGAATCCATTCTTCGTCCGATTTGCGTTCTGGAGAGCCTGGCGGCCGGAACGTCCCAGTATTGCCGGACGCTCAGCGAACCCGTCCCTGCATCGAGCGTCAGCGTGTGGCCGGGCATCAGCTTCCGTATGCCGCGGTAGAGCGTCTGGTCGCTGCTGACGTAGCCGAAGCGTCAGGTATTCGGGCAGAAGCTCTTCGGCAAACGAGGATCGAATTTCCGGATGTCGCAACAGCGCCTTGATCTCCGACGCAAATGCGAAGATCCGGTCGTTGTGGAAATAGTAGAAGGGCTTGATGCCCAGTCGGTCGCGAGCGCAAAAGAGCTTCTGGCGATTGCTGTCCCAGATAGCAAAAGCGAACATGCCACGGAATTTCTCGACGCACGCAGGACCATACTGCTCGTACGCATGGATGATGGTTTCGGTATCGCAGCGGCTAACGTATTGGTGCCCGGCCGCTTCCAGCTCGGGCCGGATCGATGCATGATTGAAAATTTCGCCGTTGAACGTGATCCACTGCGACCCGTCCTCGTTCGACATGGGCTGGTGACCGCCGGCAACGTCGATAATACTGAGGCGGCGATGGCCAAGGAATGCCTTCCATCTTCGTGTACGCCATGTCCATCCGGGCCCGCGGTGCTGAATGGCCTCCATCATGTGCCGCAGATCCGCAGCCGAACCCGAGACCGGCTTAAGTTTTACAAACCCGCTGATTCCACACATTGAGCCGATTTCCTAAACAGAAGGTTTTTTCGTAAAGTAGCTGTTCGCCAGCCCATGACGGAAACGCCGCGGACGTGGTCGTTGAGGACGAACGGTAGTGCCCCAATGGACACCGGGACGCCGTGTTGGACGGAGGGGCAGAGACGGGACGCTGAGTACCGCTCGGCGTCACGCTCGCCGTCGCCAATGAGCGTTGATGGATCAGCCGTATCGCGGCCGCCAGCGCAAAGAACGTCGCCAGGATATGCGTATATCCGACGCTGAGGAAGAAAATTCCGGCAAACAAAGCGCCCGAAGAATAGATCAGGTATCGCGCACAGGCGCTGAGTTCCGTATCTGTTTCTGCGCTTTCGCGATAGCTGCGATATGCGTAGCGGAAGGACAACACGAGCGAAGCAGCGAAGAAGAAGAACCCGGGCAATCCGGTCTCGCTCGAGATCTGCGTGTAAGTGTTATGCGATACGAGGCTTTCGCCGCCCGCTCCGGTTGCCGCTTTCCGTTCATCCCAACTGACGAAGGAGAAATCGCCCGGTCCGACGCCGAAGATTGGATGGTGAAGCGTCATCTGCAGGCTCTGAATCAGGAGCGCCTTGCGCTCTTCGCTCGAAGCGACGTCCGCTCCCGAGCCGGCTATTAGTTGCTTTGTCGTAGTCTCCGTCGTGAGAGAAGAAGGTCATATACCGCGCCTTCAGGTAATCGGGAAGAAGAACAGACGAGGCGGCAAGCGCGATCATCGCTCCCACCAGGATCATGACTTTCTGATTGCCCTTGGCGAAAACAAAGGCAATGAGCATCAGGACCATCAAAGCGAGAGACCCGAACGAGATCCAGCCCGGGCGAACGCGGCATACAGCGGAATCGTGGCCAACAGGAAGGCAATCTTCTTGAATCCTGAAGCCCGGCTCGCTTTGAACCACCAGAACGGCAGACCGGCCACCATGGTGAGGGCAAACTCATTGGGGTCGCCCAGCGTTCCACCCGGCAAAGCCACGCGGCCTTGAACGCTCACGCCGATGTAGAAGCTCAAAAGAGCAGCCGTCAACGTGGCATACGCATACGCCCCTCCGATCTTCTGCCAGTCGCTGACTGACCTGACCATCTGGACGATGATCAGGAAAATCGCGAACGACTGCAGTTGCCATTGCACATACGGAACGCTACCCGCGCGCCAGTAACTGAAGGGAAAACAAACAACGACCCAGATCGTGAATGCCAGGAAGTACTTCGAGATGCTCGAAGACATGGCATGCTTAAGATTTCCGCCGGCGAGCGTCATGATGATCAGCAGAATGAGCATGATCATCGGGATATGAAGAAACCAGATGGGCGAGACATCTAGCGCACGTCCCGTTACAAGATAGACGTAGACGGCGAGCAGCTTCAAACCCAACGTGGTTGGCGGATCAGCCTTCGCGTTCAGCGCAGGCGGATTCGAAGGCGGAGGAGGGAAGCGGCCGCGTTCCCAACTGTGGACCGGCGAAAGTACTCATGAGTGTTTACGAGCGAATAAGTCTGGCCTTAGCAACTCACAGACCATGCTCATGACTGGGCATGTGTAGGCAAACTCGGTCAGTCTCAACGAAGGTACACAGCCGTTTTAGCCATTGTCGCATGATTTGGAGTGGGGCCGAAACGTACTTTCTCCCCACACTTCTCACTATCGGCGACTTTACGTCCAAAACTACGGTTTGTCTGTGGCCAGAAAATTCTGAGGCCGAAAGAGTAGGCTGAATAACTATATGCGTTCGTTTGCGGAAATATCGTTCCGCGCCCGCCAGGAGGCGGCAAACTTATATCTGCTTGGCAAGCAACCACGGTTTCTCCGGTGAGACGCCCGGGAACTCTTTCGCTTCCCGATCCGCGTCCGCACGGCCGACGCGTTACGCGGCTCCGAATACGCCGCCGACGTCATCTCGACTGGCGGAGCAGATCACTGCGATCATCGGTTCCCTCTGCTGGCCGTCGAGATTGAAACCGGCCCCGAGATTCGATTGGAGGCGGGATTATCGGCACGGGAAAGAATCCGGAACTGCTTACTTCCGCCGCATTCCTTATCTCGATTTCGCAGCAGTCGGAGATCACAAGTTCATCTGGGAGTTGAACCGCCATCAGCATCTGGTCTTGCTGGCCCAGGCATATCTCTTGACGAAAGACGAGAGGTATTCCCGTGAAATTTTCCGGGAGATAGATAGCTGGATCGAACAAAATCCGTTCCAGCGCGGAATCAACTGGACGAGCGCGCTCGAGGTCGCCTTCCGGGCTTTGTCGTGGATCTGGGTCTACCACTTCGTGGGATCGGAGATGTCCGACCGCTTTCGCAGGAATTTTCTGACGGCTCTTTACCGCCACGGCCGGCATCTTTACGAAAACCTGTCCGTCTACTTCTCTCCGAACACGCATCTGTTGGGAGAGGCTGTCGCGCTGCACGCTTTAGGCGCGCTGTTCCCGAACTTCAAAGGTTCCGACCGATTGGCGCGAGCGCGGGAAGCGACATCGTGCTTGCCCAGCTCGATTTCCAGATGAGGCCGGACGGTTCTCACTTTGAGCAATCGACCTACTATCACGTCTACGCGGTCGATTTCTTCGTCTTCTTTTATTTGCTTTCCGGGCGGCCGGCCGAGATGGAGGCGCACCTGGTGCGCATGGCCGATTACCTTCACGCGCTTTTGGGTTCGAATCGCAAATTAGCATTTCAGGGCGATGACGACGGAGGACGTCTGTTCCATCCCGTACGGTCCGCGCGATCAGTTTGGACGGGCAACGCTCGCGACATGCGGCAGTCCTGTTGGGGCGCGAAGAATGGATCGGCACGCAGCACGAACTGGCGGAGCAAGCTGCCTGGTGGATCGGGGCGGAAGTTCTGGACAGGGCCGTCGAACGACCGCAGGGGGAGCGAGGCGTCCCGGTTCTTCCCGGACAGCGGCTCGCTGTTCCTGCGGAACGAGCTCTCTTGCACTTCAGATGGATTGTGGGCCGTTCGGATATGGCGGGGCGGGGCATAGCCATTCCGACACGCTGAGCATCCTGCTCGAAGTCGGGGAGAGAGCATTCTGATCGATCCGGGCACTTACGCCTATATGGGCGATCCTGCTGAGCGCAATTGGTTTAGGGGTTCCGGCGCTCATAACACGGTACGAGTGAATGGACAGGACCAGGGTAAACCTGCCGGACCGTTCCGGTGGTCTTCGAAGCCGTCCGTCACCATCCGCGGATGGATAGCTACTTCGGAGGGCGGCGCGGTGGATGCCCAGTGTAATTACGAGGGTATTGTTCATCGCAGGCGCGTCTTGCTCGCCGGGTGGCGGTTGCTGGTCCTCGACGAGATCGAAGGCCCCGGAGCCCTTCAGTGCGAACAGATCTGGCAACTGGGACCGGGCGCGGCGCGTTTCTCGTTTGCGATCGTCCGGCATCCGGAGCCAGCGCGACTCGTGGTATTCGCCGGGTTACGGGCTGAAGTTGCCTGGACACTCTCTTGTCGTCGAGGAATCGAGGCGAGTCTCGAGTCGAAATCGCCACGGCTATTACAGCCGGTACGGATAGGGCAGTACCGTCCTTCGCCGAAACCGCCGACGGAGATCGAACGAGTGCTCTCTGATTCCTCAGGCGATTCCAGCCGATAAGATAGTGGGAGCCGGCCTGATCCGGCAAAGGATTATCAGGGTCTTGAAGGATTTCTTTCCGTCTACAAAAGTCGCAGTTGTCGGTCTTGGGCTATGTCGGCTGTGTTACAGGCGCTTGCCTGAGTAGCTTGGGACATACTGTCGTCGGTGTCGATCGCGACGAACACAAGGTGAACTCGGTCCTGCGGGGCCAAGCTCCGTTCTTTGAGCCCGGGCTCGAAGAACTGATTCAGGGAAATGTCAAGGCGGGCCGGTACACCGCGAGCACATCGTTGGCGGACGCGATCGCGGATGCGGATGTCGCCCTGATTTGTGTTGGTACGCCATCGGAGAAGAACGGCAATTTAGGGCTCGATCAACTGCGGCGCGTGGTCACCGAGATCGCCGGCTCGCTCGCCGGACGAAGCAAACCGCTGATTGTGGCGATTCGCAGTACGGTATTTCCCGGTACCTGTGAAGAGCTCGTGATGCCGATCCTTGGCAAGGACGTCCCGGTTGTCTCGAATCCCGAGTTCCTGCGCGAGGGCGTGGCCGTGAGGGATTTCATGGAGCCCTCGCTTGTCGTGGTGGGCGGCGATGATCCCGCGGCAGTCCAGAGGGTCGCCGGGCTTTACAGCGCGTTGAACGTACCCGCTTCGCTCGTTTCGCTTCGAACGGCGGAGATGATCAAGTACGCCTGCAATGCGTTCCACGCGACGAAAATTGCGTTTGCAAACGAGATCGGGGCTCTCAGCACGAAGCTCGGCGTGGATGCGACGGAAGTGATGGACACGGTATGCGCGGATGTGAAGCTGAATGCGTCGGCTGCTTATCTGAAGCCCGGCTTTGCGTTCGGCGGTTCGTGCCTGCCCAAGGACCTGCGTGCGCTTGTCTATCGTGCCGGACGTCTTGATTTGAAGCTTCCGCTTGCTCGAATCCGTGTTGCCGAGCAATCGAGGACCATCTGGCGCGAGCACTTCAGGCTGTGCTCGATCTTCCGGCGAAACGGCTGGGCGTGATCGGCCTCGCGTTCAAGGAGAATACGGACGATCTTCGAGAGAGCCCGGTTGTCTCCATGCTCGAGCAGTTGATCGGCAAGGGCCGCGACGTGCGAGTGTTCGATCCGCACATTCAGCTCGACATCGATCTACGGAAGCAATCGCAACTTCATTCTGGAATCGATTCCTCACATCGGGCGCCTGATGGAGGCGCGTCTGGATGGCGTGCTTGGCTGGGCTGATCATCTGATCATTGCGCAAAAGCAGAACGATGCAACGGTTGCCCAGATCCGGAACTCAGGGCTTCCGGTTCTCGACTTGTCCGAAGCTCGAGCTTTGCTCCCCAGATGGCTCTTGTATAGGGCCTAGCTGCATCAATCATGTTGTCAGTTCGTAACACGTTCGTTCTGCGTCCGCCTGCCGGTTCGGTGTCATGAGCACGTCTCCCGACACTCAGACCGTGCGCTTCTCACAGGCGGATCTGGAGTTGTTCCGCGATGCTTCGGGCGATCGCAATCCGCTTCATCTTTCGCGTGAATACGCCTCGAAGACGGCTTACGGACAGCAGGTCGTATTCGGCGCCCTGGGCGCGGTCGCATGCCTCGGCACGCTTGGGTCATTCAGCCGGTCAGCGGGATCACGAAAATCACCGCCGACTTCCACCGGCCGATGTTTCTCGACGTGAACTACACGATTCGTGTTTCCGGAACAAGGCGGATCGCAGATCGCACGTTTGCAGGACGGCACCGGTGCCGGTATTGACGCTTTCGGTTCAGTACGCGGAACGCCGCGAAACTGCACCTACGAACGGCGGAACGGCGGCAGTTCGGTCGAACGGAAGCGGGGGAACTCAGCTTTGCGGATTTGCCGCCGGGCACAGAGGTAAGTGGCATGTGGGCTGCCGACGGCGAGAAAACGGAGCGAGTTATGCAGTCGCTGGAATGTCGATGGAGCAAACAGGCCGGCGGTCGGAGGCTCTGCTGTGGAGCAGTTATGCCGTGGGAATGGAACTTGCCCGGAAAGAGTGCACTGTTCTTCCGCGTGGCACTCGAGTTTGAAGGCAGGACCGATCGCAGATGGACGCGATTGCTTATTCGTTAACAGTGACAGGCGCCAACAAGACCATTTCGCAGATCAAAGTCAACGCCGAACTGAGTCGCGCAGGCGCAGCCGTTTGCGCACGGGCAGTTGGTGGCGTTCGTTCGTCCTGACATGCCGCCGGTGAACTTCAGCGAGATCGCCTCTGCCGGACGACAACCGCTTCGCCGGGAAAGTCGCAGTCGTGGTCGGGGCAAGCCGCGGGCTGGGTGCAGCCATCGCCGCATGTCTGGCCGCGGGCGGCGCGCAAGTGGTCGGGCTTTCTCAGGTCGAAGATGACATGGACAGATGGTCTACCCGAAGATGTGCAGACGAGGATCTCGAACCGAAGCCGCGGATGCGTCAGACACAGAGGCTCTGGGCCGCTTGAGCGCGCGATGTGCGCGATCGCTTCGGACGTCTGGACTTCCTCATCTGCAGCGCCTTTCCGGCGATTCCCTCGCTTCGCCTGGAAGAAAACGCGGCCGAAAGGATCCGCTCCTACCTTGCTCGTTCGACTGATCTGGTTCTGGCGCCGCTTTGCGCGTTTCTTGCCTTTGCTGAATGAGAGCAAAGGCTGCTCCGTCGATTGTCTCCTCGGTCGCCGTGGAGAAGCCGGTTCGCGACTGGCCCCACTATGTGGCAGCGAAGAATGCAGTCGAAGGTCTAGGACTTGTTGCGCCCTTGCAGTACCCCGATACGGGCTGCTTGATCATCAGGCCAGACAAGCTTTTGACCGATATGACTAATACGCCCATGGGCCGTCAGAATGCGATGTCACCGTCTGTCTTTTGCCGACGCAAATCTGTCGTGCTCTCGAAGCGCCCCCTGCGCCTGGAACGTCGCGAGTGTTTCACGGGAGTGACAGTGAATAAGGCTTTTCAGAAGGTGTCTAGCGTCGTTACACTGAAAGAGTTGCGCATGACGAATGGATTGGCGGAACTGTGAAACTCGCGGAAGCTCTGTCGATTGTTCGAAAGGCGCCCTGCCGATGGTGCGCCGCTGAAAGTTGTTCTGGCGTGTGGCTTTACGCCTCTTCACCTGCAGAATTTCTTTGCTGCTCATCTGCAGCAGGCACATCCTGATCGCAAAGTCGAAGTATCGGTCGGGTTGTTTGAAGACATCCCCGGAACTTTGAAGATGCTGGGAACGGAGGGGTTCAGGCGGGCGCTTTGGTGCTCGAGTGGGCTGATCTCGACTCCAGGCTTGGATATCGTCACCTGGGAGGATGGGGCCAGCGAGTTGTTCCGAGCATTCTCGAGAACGTGAAAGCCAGGCTGAAACACTTCGAGGGCTTGATTCAGCGAGATCCCTTCGAGTACAAGTCTGGTTGTTTCACTGCCCACTCTCCCTCTTCCGCCCGGCTTTCATACGGCGGGATGGCAGGTGAGCGAAGCGGAGCTGGCTCTGCACGAACTGGTGCTCAGCTTCGGCGCGCAATCTTGCCGCGCATCCCTCCGTCTCGATCGTGAGCGAGCAAAGGCTCCACGCGGATTCGCCCGTTCCGGCCAGGTATGATTTCCGCTCGGACCTGCAATACCGGGTTCCCGTACAGCTTGCCGCATGCCGAAGTTCTGGGACGAGCGCTGGCCGGTCTGCTGAACCCTCCGAAGCCGAAGAAGGGCTTGATTACGGATCTCGACGACACGCTTTGGGCCGGTCTTATCGGCGAAGTCGGACATGACCAAGTCTCGTGGGATCTCGCGAGCCATACCCAGTTCCATGGGCTGTATCAACAGATGCTGGGGGCTTTGGCAGACCAGGGCGTGCTGATTGCGATCGCGAGTAAGAACACGGCAGAGTCGCGCAAAAGGGATTGGCGCGGACGGATCTGATGATCTCGGGCGACAAGATCTTCCCGGTTGAGATTCATTGGGAGCCGAAGTCCGGTTCGGTTGCGCGGATCTTGAAGGCCTGGAACATCGGCGCGGACAGCGTGGTGTTCGTGGATGACAGCCCGATGGAACTGGCGGAGGTGCAGGCCGCTCATCCGGACGTCGAATGTCTGCTGTTCCCGAAATCGGATTACCAGGCCGGGTTTGCTTTCCTGCAGAAGCTTCGTGATCTGTTCGGCAAACCGAGATTGTCGGAAGAGGATAGCTTCCGGCTCGAGAGCATCCGTCAGGGACAGCAGTTTCAGGAAGCAGCGGAACGGCGGCGATTCGACCGAAGCACTTATTAGCCGCAGCGGAAGCCCAGCTGACTCTGGAGTTCAATCCGCCGGCGAGCGATAAGAGAGTCGTCGAACTGGTGAACAAGACCAACCAGTTCAACCTGAACGGCGTGCGATTCACAGACGGAGAGTGGCACGAGAAGGCCGGCGATCCGAATACGTTCACGTTCGCGGTCAGTTATCAGGACAAGTTCGGACCGCTTGGAAAGATCGCCGTCGTTCGCGGGTACGAAAGAAGATAACACGTTGCGGATTAACGCCTGGGTTATGAGCTGCCGGGCATTCTCGCGCAGGATCGAGCACCAGACTCTTGCCCAGCTGTTCGAGCGATACGGAGCGGCGAGCATCGCGTTCGACTTCGCTCCGACGCCCAAAAACAAACCGATGGCGGATTTCCTTCGCGACCTTCTGGACGAGGAGCCAACGCAACGGCGTCGTGCTCACGCGCGAGAAATTCGAAGAGAAACTGCCCAAGCTTTATCACCAAGTAATAGAGAAAAATGGATAATTCAGAAACTCGACTCGTCAAAATTTTCGAGAATGTATTCCCGGACCTGCCTGCCGACCGCATTCCGAATGCCTCCCAGGATTCCGTACAGAACTGGGATTCGGTTGCTGCCATCACGCTGATGAATCTGATCGAAGAAGAATTCGGCATTCAGATGGATTTCGACGACTTGGGCGAACTTACATCGTTCCAGAAGATACTTGCCTACGTGGATGGCAAAGTCGCGCAAACGGCTTAGAGCGGAACATCGCTCATGATCTCCATCGCGCGCGCACGCGATCTTCTGAAACATAAGCTGGTCAAGAACGCCGGCGCACTGGTTGTCGTGCAGATGAGCGCGTTCGCCGCGCCGCTGCTGGTTCTGCCCTATCTCACGCGTGTTTTAAGTACCGAGCATTTCGGGCTCATCGCATTTGCGACGTCGTTCAACTTCTACTTCATCACGCTTGTCGAGTACGGGTTCAATCTGACAGCAACGCGGCGGATTGCTGTTCACCAGGATGATCCCGAAAAGGTCTCAAAGATCTGCTCGTCCGTCTACGCTGCCAAGGCTCTTCTGACGGTTCTTGGATTTGCCCTCATGCTGGCTGTCGTGATGGCGACACCTAAGCTGCGGCCGAATATCGGCCTGTTCTGCATCAGTTACCTGACTGTTGTCGGTGACCTACTATTCCCGCTGTGGCTGTTCCAGGGACTGCAGAAGATGGAGAACCTCGTCTGGCGTGACCTGGTCACTAAATTCCTTGCGCTTTCGCTGGTTTTTGCGTTTGTGCGGAAGGACAGCGACTTACATGCTGGCGCGCGCTGTTCCAGGCGGGATCCCCGCTGGTGGCGGGTCTGGTCGGACTCATCACGGTGCCGATTGTTGCGAAAGTGCGGCTGGTTCGACCCAGCATGGAGGAGACGATCACGGCGTTACGCGAGGGATGGCCGGTGTTCTTGTCCATGGCGGCGTTCACGCTGTCGTCTTCAACCAGTATCTTCCTGCTCGGATTGCGCTCGGGACCGACCGATGTCGCCTACTACATCGCGGCTTATCGGCTTGTGGTCGCGATACGCGCATTGGTCGATCCGGTGAAAACGGCGATCTATCCGCATATCAGCCATATGGCTGCCACATCAAGACAGGATGCCGTCGCTTTCCTGCGCAAGTACAGCCTGCTTCTTGCGTCTCCCTTTCTGGCGGTTTCGCTTGTGCTGCTTGCCTTTGCGCCCTTGATCGTAAAGCTTCTCTATAGCCCTAAATACGCAGCCTACGGTGATACTGCTTCAGATCCAGGCGATGAGCCCGTTCCTGCTGGCGTTTCAGCATAACTACTCGACGTTCTTCATGCTGGCTTTCGGCTACGACAAAGCCTTCTCACGCCTTGTGCTTGCAGATGACGGTGTTGAACTTCATCATCCTGATCCCGGGCTTTACCTGATGTGGCCGCCGCTGGCTGTTTCGATCACAGGCCTGATCCTCGACACGTTCATGGCGGTGATGACTTATCTGTTCTACCGCAAGCATTCCGCGTTCGTCTGCAGCCGGTAGCAGCGTGACAGTAAGCGCCGGATAGGTGATCCGCGCTTACTTGATGCAGATGAAACGGGTCGCTTCCGCGAACGTGAGCGCGAGCGCTCGAACCAAGTGGGAGCGTTTGGCCGCGCGGACCACTCTGCGGCGGAATCCGGTGCTCACCTGGGATTCGTCCGCCATCTGGATACGGTCGAGAACACGGCTGAAACCCGCTTTTTCGAACTCTTTACGCAGTCCCCAATGGGTGAACTGGTGGAAATCGATCCCTAGCTTCATGATGTCCTTTCCGTGGATCATCTTACGGAGGCTGTACCGCAGCCAGTTTGGCATCCAACCGTAGAGCGGAATCCGCGCATATTCGCCAGAAGTGAAGCTGAATTTGTTGGTGGATTCGAAATAGAGTATTCCGCCCGGTTTCAATGTTCTGTAGACCTTGTGTACGCCTGTTCGCCAATCCTCGACGTGCTCGAACACGGAGGAAGCCATCACGACGTCGTAATAGTTCTCAGGCAATGGGTAATCTTCCAGGTTTCCAAGCTCAATGTCAGGCTCAACGCCTTGCTCGCGGCCGATCTCCTTGGCCATTTCAATCAGTTGCGGGCTTATTTCCAAGCCCTTACACTGCAAACCGCGAAGTTGGCAAAGAATCGGAAACCAGCCGGATCCGGTTCCTACTTCGAGGATTCTGGTTTCCGGCGTCAGTTCCTTGAAACGGCGCACCGGCCGCAAAAGGCTTTCGAATTGAGGGATCTTCGCTTCGAGAGCGATGTTCCGGTGAGTACCGATGTACTTATGAACATCCGCCGGCGCATCGTAATGAATCTTCATCCGATCTTATTTTCCAACGTCTGGCGTTCGAAAGTCTTTACGAATCAACCAGGAAAATAAGAGATCCAGTAGGGTTACCGTGCCTACCGCGCACGGTAATAGCTCCTCGGATTTTACGACAAAACGGCCTTTTCCTATTTGAAAGGCCACCGCGGGTACTGGGAAAATGGAGAAAGAGAATGCAACAAGTTATCCGCAAGGGCATAAAGGACATGATTGTGGAGGAGGTGCCCGATCCGATCGCCGGCCCCCATCATGTGCTGATCCGCCCCGTTTTCTCCCTGATCAGCAGCGGGACGGAAACGGCAAGCATTCACCAGGAAGGTGTGCTGAAGGAAGTCGCCGACAATCCTTCGCACATCGGCAAGGTTTTGGCGGTCATGAAAGCGAACGGACCGCTGCCGACAATTCGGGAGGTTCGGGCGAAGTTCAGTGAATTCGCCGCTCTTGGGTATTCGGGTGCCGGCATTGTTGTGGAGAAGCATCCGACGGTGAAGGATCTTGAATTGGGCGATCGTGTTGCGTATGGCGGCGAAGGCACCGGCCATGCGGAAACGATTGTGACGGGCCGGAATCTGGTTGCGCGAGTTCCGGATGAAGTGGGCTTTCGACCATGCATGTTTCGCTACGCTCGGCAGCATTGCGCTGAATGGCGTGCGCATCTCCGGCGTCGGCTTGGGCGACCGGGTCGCAGTGATCGGGCTTGGGCCTTGTGGGCCAGCTTGTGGCACAACTGGCGCGTTTGCAGGGCGCAGTGGTGATTGCCACGGATCTGCGGCCCGAGCGCGTTGACCTGGCCAAATCGCTTGGTGTACAGCAGCCGATCTACGGCGGCAGCTCGCTCAAAGAACAGGTAATGGCGGCGACGGACGGCAAGGGCGCTGATTGCGTAATCATTGCGGCTGCCGCGAAATCCTCCGCTCCTTGTAAGTTGGCGCTTGATATCTGCCGGGACCGGGGACGCATCGTCGTGATCGGCGCCGTGGAGATGGAGTTTCCGTGGAACGACATGTACCTCAAGGAAATCCAGCTCTTCATGGCGCGCGCCTATGGTCCGGGCAGCTATGACGCCGTCGTACGAGAAGCAAGGGCGCGATTATCCGTTTGCCTATGTCCGCTGGACAGAGAATCGCAACATGGAGGAATTTCTGCGGCTGGTGGGCCGCGGAGATGTTCAGCTTGAACCGCTGATCACACATCGGTTCCCGCTGAGCGATGGGCCGAAAGCGTACTCGACCATCATGGATCCGGCTTCGAACAGCCTGGCGGTGCTGTTGAAATACCAGACGCCCGATGACGGTACGCCGGTCGTTTTCGAGCCGAAGCGAACCGTTTACATCGGTGAGGCAAAAGTCAAGGCACCAGCCGGGAAGATGGGCGTTGCCCTGATTGGCGCGGGCAATCTGGCGCGCTGGGAGCATCTGCCGAACCTGCAGAAAGTTCCCGAAGTGCATCTGCGCGCCATTCACTCGAACAGCGGCGTTCGCGGCAAGAGCTACGGAACTCGCTTCAAATCGGATTACTGCACGACCGACTACAAGCAAGTACTGGCTGATCCCGACGTTCATCTCGTGTTTATCGCGAGCCGGAATCAGTATCATGCGGGCCAAGCTCTCGAAGCGCTACAGGGCAGGAAAGCATGTATTCGTCGAGAAGCCGATGGCGCTGACCGAAGATGAATGCGCCGAACTGACTCAGGCCGTGAATGAAAGCGGGTGTCAATTGACGGTGGGCTTCAATCGACAGGTTTGCGCCGTTTTACCTGGACCTGAAAAAGCAAGCTCGCTAAGCGCAGTGCGCCGGCGGTTTTGCAGTGCCGTATCAATTCGCCCGGGATTTCGGGCAGCTATTGGATGGCCGATCCGGCAATCGGCGGAGCGATTCTGGGCGAAGCTTGCCACTTCGTCGACCTGATGTATTGGCTGCTTGACTCCGAGCCGTTGAGTGTCTCCGCTTATACTCTTGCCGACCGGCAAGCAGGACCCGATTGGCGAGAACAACATGGTCGCCTGTTTCCGATTCGCTGATGGGTCGATCGGGAATCTGACGTACTGCACTGTCGGGAGCAAGACGTCGGGCGGCGAGAGGGTTGAAGCGTACGTGCAGGGCTTGGGACTCGAAACCGAAAATTTCAAGCGATTCTCCGCAAACGGTTCGACGCGGCAGGCGAAGAAAGTTCATGTTTGCCGATAAGGGATATGACAAGCAAATCGCGGATCTGATCCGTGATCTCAGGGCAGGGAAAGCGCCGCAGGTGACGGTGCGCGACGGAGCGCGGTCGACGATTGGCTGCCTGCGGATGCTTGAATCAGCGAAGGACCTGACCCCGAAGTCGATTGATTGGGAACGTGCCGGAAACTAGCGTAGAAGCCACAGCAGAGTTATCGCCGACCGCGAAGCGCGCACTCGGCCGCGAGCCGCGACGCAAGCCGATCAAAGTTCTATTGATCGGTCCGTCGCTCGACATTCTCGGCGGCCAAGCGGTTCAGGCGACGCGGCTCATGTCCGTGTTGAGCCAACTGCCTCAATTGGCGATGACGTTCTTTCCCATTAACCCGCGTCCGCCGAAAGGGCTTGGATGGGTGCGGAAAGTGCCTTACCTGCGAACGCTTGCTGACGTTTGGACTTTACAACAGCCGATTGCTGCTCGAAGCGCGCAAACACGATATTCTGCACATCTTCTCGGCCGGGCTTTCGTCTTACACGCTTTGGACCATACCGGCTTGCTGGTCGGGCGACTTATACGGCAAGAAGCTGATTCTGAATTATCGCGACGGGCAAGCGGAAGAGCATGTCACGACGTGGCGAACGGCCCGACCAACTATCGCATTTAGCCGACCGCATTGTGACGCCCTCCGGATTCCTGGTGGACGTGTTCGGAAAGCACGGAATCAAAGCGCGGTCGATCTTCAACATCATCGACGTCGATCGGTTTATCTATCGCAAGCGCCGGAAGCTGCGCCCGAAGTTCATGACCAACCGGATTCTGGAGCCGCTGTACAACGTTGATTGCATTCTTGAAGGCGTTTGCGCTGATTCAGGAGCGGTATCCCGGAGGCAAGCTTAACGATTGCGCATGACGGCTGCTGCCGGCCGGCGCTCGAGCAACTCGCTAAGGATCTGAACTTGAAGAACACGGAATTCATCGGAAGAGTTCCGCACGCTCAAGTTCCCGCGCTCTACGATTCGGCGGATATCTACCTGACAACCCCAAATATCGACTGCATGCCGGGTTCGCTGCTTGAGTGTTTTGCGTCGGGTCTGCCGGTGGTTGCCACGAAGGCAGGCGGGATCCCATATATCGCGACCGACCGCGAATCCGCTCTGCTTGTCGACATCGACGACCATCGGGCTGTTGCGGCGAGATCGATCGAGCTTCTCGAAAACCCTGACCTGGTTGAAGCTATCACCGAAGGTGGTCTCCGCGAAGTTCAGAAATACCACTGGGAGCCGGTTCGGGACCAGTGGGCGCAAGTATACGAAGAACTCGCACCCGTGCCTGCTGCGAAAAGCTAGTCACAGCTCTTAGAGGATTGTTTTAGCGCAATAAATCCAATCACATAGGCCGTATCCGCGGATGGCTTATGTGCTTCTCCGGGCTGCTAATTTCTCCAGCGAAAGTAGTGCACTCGACTACGGAGAAAACATGAATCAATACAATCGTCTCCTCGTAGACGCCGCCCTCTGTTTTGGCGTGTTGCTGGGGACGCTAGGCGACAGCCATGCTCAAACCCTAATCAACCTCGGAACCCAAAGCAGAAACATCGATTTCACCGGCGCTCAGATCGACACGTCCAATCAAGACAGGATCGAGCCTGCCGACGACTTGTTCGACTGGAGATTTCTTTCTTAACACCACTGCAACTGCCGGTCAGAACCTGTTCAGCTGCCTTTCAAATAGTTGGAGCATTGTTGGACAGGCCGGGGGTCTGAGTGATCCGGGCAGCAACGGCATCGTCAAGAGGACGGCTCTCAACACAACGATTGCTGTGACGGCGCCTCCGGAGCAATTGTCGGCACCAGCGATGCACAGACTCTCACGAACAAAAGCATTGACGGAAGCGAAATCACTTCAGGGACGTTTTCGGCCGGCGGATGCCTGCGCTGACTGGCGATGTCACAACGGCGGCCGGAAGTGCGACCACCGTGCTGAGCACCGTCAACTCGACTCCAGGGTCTTTCGGGGACGCAACTCACGCCGTGCAATTAACAGTCGATGGGAAAGGACGCGTCACAGGCGTCAGTCAGATAGCGATCACGGGTGGCGGCACCAGTCTGACCACGGTGAATGCGAACACGGGCACTTTGGAAGCTCCACACAAATCCCGGTGATTACAGTCAATGGCTACGGTCAGATCACGTCTGTCTCAACAGCGGCGGCGGCCGGCGGTAGCGGCGGGTCAGCGACTGCGCGGGCGCGCTAGCGGCATCCCGACTACTTGTTCGTCTGGCGCTCTTTATGTAGCCACCGACCAGCCGACCAGTCAGCAGATCTACACCTGCTCTTCGGCAAACACCTGGACACAGTACATGTCTTTGGGCGGCTCCGGTGCGCTGGCTGTCACGAACGGCGCTCTTGACGTGGTGACGAGCGTTGTACCTCGCCTTGCTGCTGCAAATACCTTTACGGGGCTGAACACTTTCCCGAGCGGCATCCGCATGGGCGGAGGCACACAGCCGAGCTGCGATACGAACGCACGAGGACTGTTCTGGTACCAAAACAACGGCTCCGCAAAAGACGCTATTCAAGTTTGCGTCTACACGGGCTCAGCGTTTGTCTGGACGAGTCTCTACTAGCTCCGGAGTGATAAGAACATGATTAAAAGGCTCACTCTGCTGGTCATTGCCGGCACCATCTCTGCGCTTGCGCAGAACCCGGTCGTGAACAGCGCAACGTACTCCGATCTCAGCCATTCTTCGATGCTCGTGCATATGCAGATCTCGAGCTACTGGCAGAATGTGCGTATTCGTTATATCCCCACTGCTCAAGGCTCATGCACAAGTGGAACGGGCGGAACTGTTCAACCGAGTGGTTATCCCGGGTACGGCGGCTCAAGCTATCGACCTTGAACTTCCAGATCATCTTGAGTGGCTTGACGGCCGATACCGAATATCAGATTTGTCCCGAAGTGGCGAATATCGGCGCCAGTTATGACGGGAGCGGACCGTGGTCGAGCGGCGTAGGCTTCATCGTGCGCACTCCGCCGCTTCCAGCCGTTCATCCGGCGCTTCCGGTTGCGCCGACAGAATACAAGCCGGTTCTGCCCGACATGACCAATTATCATGTCGTGACGCTCGACTCGGCCTGTTATGTGGCAAGTGGTGGACCGGTGGGCCAGTATCTAGGGGACGCAATTGGCGACGCTGCCAATCATCAAGCCGAGTACGGAACCCACATCATCGCGCCGCATGGCGCGAACTGCACACAATTGGCGCAAGTGAATACTGACTCCGAAAACGTCACGCACTTCGATCCAAGCCAAGTAAATACGACCGATAGCTCGATCACGTTCACCTCTTCCCAACTCTCGCAGATGATGGGTTCGGATCAGATCAACGAAGGCCAGCAGTTCACGTTTTCCGCCTATTATGGAGGTCTTCCGGGTTCTGCCTCTCAGTGGCCAACGGTTGATCCGCCGCTGAGCTGCACAGGCATGATACCCGGCGTTGTGTATTACGCTCACCTGCCCAACCCGTCTGATCACACCAAAATCCAGCTAGCTTGCAATGCCCCTCTCGGTCAAAGCACAGCAGACGGAACTGCTTCGAAGTTGATGGTATTTGCTAATGGTGGCGGCGGAAGCTACTTCAAGGTACAGCGTTACCCCACAACTCTCAATTGGATTGTTCTCGATACAGACGTTCCTGATGCGCAGTTTGCACCGGTGGGGACTCGAGTAGGCCCGCAATGGGCATCCAAGATGCCTCGCATGACGCATATCTACAAGGGTGTTGGAACACCATCGGGCGTCGGCAACGTTCCTGCCAGTGGTGGCGTCGTTCCGATTCAGCTCAATCTGCAATCGAATGACGGAAACGAACAAAGAACGGTCTCGAACGTTTGGATCCGACGATGGGAGTTCACGGTTGGAGATGATCTCGACTCTGACACATCGATCGACCCGCTCTGGTACCGTTCGCAGCTAAACACCGCGCCGAACAGCAAGGACATTGTGTTCGATCAGGTTTATATCCACGGGCTCGGCGCTCCACATCGGACGTGGCGTCCGATCAGCAGTTTCGACGGACATAATATGGCGCTGATCAACTCGTATATCAGCGACCTCGACATGTTCCAAAGCGACATGCAGGGCCTGGTTATTCAGCAACTGAGTTCGACGTCCTTCAAAGTCGGTGCAGGAACGCATGGGCTGAATGGGCTTCACCTCTATTCGCAAACAGGCGACATCACCGTCAATATGAGTGCGGGTACGAATAGCGGTTCCGTGATGATCTACGCTTCGCTTGACGGATCGAAGCTCAATGTTTCGCTGCCGCCAGGTGTCACCGGAACGTGCACGGGCGGCGCCTTGCAACATCTTCACTTCCTACGATCAGTCGAGCGGTATGGGAAATGGCGTGTTCGATAACAGCGGGAGCAGCGCGTACCCTAACACCATCGGCGGCGACAGCCTGTACTGGGTCGATCCTCTCTTTAACACGTCGAATTCACAAACGGGGGCGGCCAGCCTTCTTGCCAACGTCATGGATCCGTCGAAAGCGGATCTTACCGCTGGCACCGGTTTGGTACGGGCAAGCAGTTGAACTCGGGATACGTTTTCAGTCTGATGTGAACGGGTACATCACTGGGGTCCGGTTCTACAAGGATTCGCAGGACACCAATTTGACTCACCCGGTCAGTCTTTGGGACGCAAGCGGCCACAAGATCGCGTCGGGTACAACGGTCAGTGAGAGCGGACAAGGTTGGCAGACGGCGACATTCGCGACGCCGGTCGCGATCCAAGCGAATACGACCTATACGGTTTCGTACTTCTCAAGCGCAGGCGGCTTATACGCAAACTACTTCTATCAGAACCAAAATGTAGTGAACGGCCACCTTTCTGCGCTTGCCGGCTATGCCGCATCGAGTGGCGGTTGCTGGTCGGGCGACAACTGGCCGAAGAACTGGGCTGGGCACACCAGTGTCGGCGTGATTGGTTGTATCACGCTTAACAGCGGCTCAATCAACAGCGTTCAACGCGCAGACGCCAGAACGTCCACTTTCGGTGAAGTTAACTCTCAGTCCGGATGCAACTGCTTCATCGCCGGCGTCGGACCCGGTCCATGGTTGATTCAGAATAACTTTCTGAGTACGACCGGAAATGGATTCCATCACGATGAAGGCGGTATCGCTGCTGACCACTACCGAGCGGGAACTCGCGACGGTACGGCCTTCTGGATTCGCGGCGACTACCTGTATCGCAGGAACTACTTCGAAGTTCCACTCAGCCACATGGCGAGCCAGCCACCTCCGACGGATCCGACGCGCAACCCTGATTACGACTCGGCGTACGATCCAACACTCTACGCGCTTTCCAATCACTTGTACTATCAGCACCGGCAGCCGTTCGAGTTTAAATCCGGTCACCGGATCAAGGTGGACGGAAACGTCTTCAGCGGCGGTTTCGCCAACACCGCTTCAAGCATCTTCGTCGCTATGACTTCTGTTTGCGACGAGGGCATACAGGATGCGGCGTTTACGAATAACACCTTCCAGCACGGACCTGGAGTGCTGGTCGCAATGTCGTCGACGGCCGGTGGTTGCATGCAAACTCCACCTCCGAAGCGATTCCTATTTCAGAACAATCTGGCATGGGACATCCGGCAGAGTTACTTTGCGCCGGGCGGTCCGCAGAATCCAGGAGCGGGTTGGCTCTTCGAGGCGATCGGATCTGAAGACGCAACGGTTCTTCACAACACCATATTCTTCAGTCACGGTAGGGCGTCTGCTCTCGCGTACCTCTTCGATCAAAAGACCGAGGGTGTGAAGATAAAAGACAACATTCTTTTCGTTTCTGCGGGCAGCGGCGGCGCTGGCTTCCGTCAGGAATCCGGCGGAACGTTCTTCTCCGGGCCGAATGCATGCGGTCAAGTTGCGTCTGGCCAGGCATTTGCCGACTGTGAAATGCCTGGAAATGACATCTCGAGCAACCTGTTCCTTTCTGATTCCTCAAAGGCGGCCGTTCAATCCTGGTGGTCGAACGGCAAGAACTATATACCCGACGATCCAACAGATCAAAGCGTCGCAAAGTGGTTCAATGTCTCGTCGGCCTGGGACAGGTCAGTGGCAACGTCGTACACGCCGTATGCATCTCCGTTCGCACGGCCGGATTTTCGCCTCCGAAATGATTCACAATTCATTTCAGGCGGCGCTGTCCGGGCCAGCGACGGAACCAGCCTCGGCGCCGACATAGATGCTATGGAGGCTGCCCAGGGTAAAGTCACTCTCGTCGGAGTTGGGAGCGCATCCGTCACCACCTCGTCGGCGAGCGTAACGTTCATTGCTCCTGACGCTCAAGCTTGCCCGGTGGATTTCAGCAGTAGTGATCCGACCCTGGTCAACAGCTTCAGTCGCGTGAGTGACGCGGGCAGGGAGTACGGTTCGCAACATTGCACTCACCTCGCTCTCGCCTCATACGACGTATTACTACCGAGTAAACTGTGCGGTTCAACAGCCTACCGGCCAATTCAGAACCAAATAGCGCGCTCAATCGTTCGACGAAAGAAAGGGGGACACAGCACTCGCTGTGTCCCCCTTTTTTCGTTTTTCAGGAGTATTCTTCAGCAGAGTACCGTTACGAAGCCGATAAGTTCACGTTGTAGGCTGAAGCAGATAGATGCCAGCATCATTCGTGTATCGCCATTGGCGATGGCTGCTTGCCGCAATCGTGATTGTTTACTTCGCGCTTGCATTGGGCCGAGCTTATTCCACGCAGCCCTGGAACGACGAAGCATGGTATGCCTCGCCGTCGTGGAGCCTTATACACCACGGAAATACCGGAACGCCGATCATTGAAACCACCGGTAAGTTTTGGAAAGGCATGGACCATATCACGTATTGGGTCGTGCCGCTCCAATTCTTCGTCCAAGTGCCTTGGATCGAAGTTTTCGGCTTCGGTCTGATCACCATGCGCATGTTTGCGATTTGTTGGGGCCTGATCGCGCTGCTTGCGTGGACACGCATTGCTTTCCTGCTTTCCCGTAGTATTGTTGCCGCCCTCCTGACTGCTTTGTTTCTCGCCTGCGACTACCAGTTTGACTCCCAGATGGCCTTGGCGCGGATGGACGCCATGGCTGTTGCGTTTGCTACGTTAGCGATTCTTGCCTATCTCGAACTGAGGAACAAGCGACTGCTTTCAGCGGTCGTTGTCTCGCAAGCTGCCGTGGTTGCTTGCGGTCTCACGCATCCAACCGCAGGCGTCCCGGCATTTGTCGCCGTGTTGGTGCTTACGCTCGTGCTTGATTTTTCCCGCATCCGCATCGTGCACCTGGCTGCCGCCCTGCGTTCCTTATCTGCTTGGGGCTGCCTTCTGGGGCTGGTATATAAGCTACGCGCCTGATTTGTTCCGGGCTCAATTCTTCGGAAATGTGACCGACATCGATCGGCTGGGTGGCTTCGCTCATCCGTTTCGCGCAATGGAAAGAGAGGTGGGGCGGTACATCGGAATGTCTGGTTTCGGGCCGGCGATGAATCCGCTCTACAGAATCAAGACCATTGCCGTTCTGACATACTTCGTCGCCGTTCTAGGGCTGTTCACAAGCTCGGAAATGCGCCGGCAAAAAGGAATCCGAACGTTACTTGTCCTCTGGTCGGTTTACTTCCTTGCCATGACCTTCTATGACAACACCAAGGAGGTCAAGTACGCCATTCATATCGTCGCGTTCTACGATGCGATACTTGCCATCTGGATAGCTTATGCGTTAACGAAAGGAACCGCTCAGCGATTGCTTGCCGTTGCGTGCGGACTCGCTTTTGTCGTGGTGAGCGTTGGAGGATTGGCGTATACGTCTCTCGTGTTGGACGACTATCACCACATGTATTTGCCGACAGCAGAGTTTCTCCGGCACGAGGCAGCACCTCAGGACTTGATCCTGGCCGGCTCGGAATTTGGTTTTGCGCTGGGATTCGACAGGAAGATGGTGGACGATAACGATTTCACCTACCAGACGCATAAGAAGCCGGCGTTTATTGTCATGAGTAACGGATACCGGGGCGTCCTGCTCCACGACAGGACCGTACACCCGGAGATTGTCGCTTATTACAAGAATCTTCTTAACGGGTATGAACCCGTGTTCAGCCGAGGCGAATATCAGGTATTTGAGAGAAAAGACATACTAGATCGGCAGAGACGAGCAACACGCGCCGAGTAATCGCAGAACGCGAACTCGCGTTATTGCTTCTTCAGGATTCTCGCTTGTTATGTTTCTTTCGGCCCAGGTGAACACTCTGCCCGCAATATGGCCCGGATTGGACTTTGTAGCCGATCTTGGGGAATAAAGCATCGAGCAGGGTATGGGTATAAGTTTCGCCGAGCCGATGATAACTCTCGATCGCGAAGCGGATATTGTGCCGTTCTAGAAATTTTGCAGAGCCCTCAACCGCGGCGACCTCTGCGCCTTCGATATCCATCTTCACGTAGTGCGGAATGTTGCCCAACTCATTGCAGGCATCCTCGATCGTGATCGTTTCAACGGACGTGAGGGTATCGCTTCCCGAGTACACCAGGAATTCATGAATACCCGCTGACATTGTTCCATCCATATTGAAGGTCGTGCGGCCTGTGGAGCCCGACAGAGCCTTCTTGATTGGAATGATATTGGTGGCCCGGTGCATCTCTATGTTCTTCAGCAAGTAGCCATAGTTCGATTCGTCTGGTTCAAAGGCGTATACTCGCCCGGAAGGTCCCACCATGCGGGAAAGGAAATATGCCGTTGCACCAGCATGCGCTCCGACATCCCAGACGATATCGCCCTCCTTGGGAACGTATTCCTTGATGTAAGCATCCATCACGTCGTCTTCTGGTACAGAGGGGAATTCGAAGCTGAGTTTCGTTTTCGTGTATTCATGCAAGCCGGGCTTGGAGAAATCGAGTACACGAACGTGATCGTGCAACTGCGGCTTGATGGTTTCAAAGAACAGATCGAAACACTCCATCATGAGTGGGACTTGCACATATTGCTGATCGTTGAGAACGAGACGACAATCCTTACGACTGATCTGGATGCCAGACGCGGGGAATTTGACCTGGAACCCCTTGCGCCTCGCATGAATCCGAAGCGCGTTCTGCACCAATACGTTGCGTGGTCCCAAGTTGACCAGATAGTTTTTAATCGCCTGCATCTGACAACATTATTCCCGCCTAAGCTCTCCGGTCATCTCTGAATACCATCGCACGTCAAGGATTAGGATACCGACTCGAGTCAGGATATGGCGCACCTCGGTAAGACAATCGGCGGTTACGACGCTGCAGGTGCTTCGGTAGCCACTTGGGACGCCTTCATTGCGAGATCCTCAATCTCGGATCCCCGTCCCACCCGTTCGATTACTTCGAGGGCGCCGCTCTCACGCTTACGGAATACCGTGACGTTGTGAGATCGTTGCAGCTTCGTCCGCGGTTCGACCGACGATCCAGATCCCATCTTGCGCAAGGCTGCCGAGTACGGCGCGAACTCCCTCGCGAAGACGGTCTTCTGAGAAGTAAGCCCGATTGTAGATATTCATCGTGCGGATCACATTGCAAGGTTCGCTGGACCGCTCAAAAGCCGAGTGGCTTCGAATGGAAAAACGGCTGTCGTCCTTAGCGAGTCCCAGCGCCTCCGGGTGAACAAGCGGGAGTTTGCGGACCTCGAACCCGCCCGTGCTCACTGCCGCACGATCACTCAAAGGCGATGAGGGAAATCGGACCGAGCCACGGACGACGATTCCACCTTCGTCGAGCTCGCCTTGCAACCAGCCAATTGACAAAAAACAGCTTTGGGCTCGGGCTGACTGAGGCGCACTACGAATGGGGGACGCACATACTGCAGCGGCGTGCCGTCCGGTTCAAGGATGAAGCGCTCTTCCCCCCTTTGCTTTTTCGCTTCCCACAAGAACAAAAGTAAGTCTGAGGCAACGAAGTCGAGGTGAGGAAAAAGCGGAAAGAGTTCCGCCGCCCACTCGGCGGAAGTCAGGCAATCCGACGCCGCCCAGTCTTCCACGTGGATATTCTGAGAGGCCCTGAAAGACTCGGTGCAAGACGTTGTTCACAACCGGATTCAACGAGCGGAACCGTTGCCGATAGGTGGTGCGGTAAACGCCGCTTGATAGCCGGACATGCGGCATCAGCTTTTCGAACAGTGTGACGTCGCCGGCTGACGGCGTGTCGGAGATGCTCAACAGATGCAGAGATACCCGGCTATGCGATACGCCGGTGCAACAACCGTGCTACCGTTCCCGAAGGCGGCACTGCGAGAAAAGTCGCTCTCTTCCACACTCCCGGCTTAAACATCTACCTCCTGCGGCTTTCCATTTTGTTTTCCCAGTACCTTCAGATACAGCGACTCGGTCCGCTGAAGCGCAATCTTCATCGAAAATCGCTCTTGCGCCGTTATAACCGCCTGTTCACGAAACCGAGCGCGGAGTCCCGGGTCCAAGTACGACCATTCGCATCATCGCGGTCAGTTCCTCCGGTTTCTTGGAATCGAAGATGAGGCCGTCCTGCATATGCGTGATCAGTTCCGGTATGCCTCCGACGTTCGACCCGATAGGGCAGCAACCGCAGGCCATCGCCTCGAGTAGTCCGTTCGGGAAGCTCTCGGACGAAGAGCTGTTGATGTAAATGTCGAGCGTTCGCATCCAATCCGCGACTTCGGCCTGGCCCGGTACGAACATGCAGACGTCCGTCAGTCCCAGACTGTCGCGCAACTTCGTCAAGGGCTCTACTTCCGGACCGCTCCCGACAAGAAGCAGTCGCGCTTTCGGCGTCCTCTTTGAAGACTTCGGCAAAGGAACGGAGCACCCAATCCATACGCTTTTCCCAGCGCATGACGCATACGGACCCAACGATCACGGAAGCATCCCGGAACGCCTCCGGCCGGTTAGCGGGACCGGGGTGGAAGTGCTCTGTATTGACTCCGTTGTAAGAAAGATAGATCTTGCTTGCAGAAAGCTTTGCCTCCTGTTCGAGAGACTTCCCGACGGCCTTCGAATTCACCACGACGGCGTCCGAGAGCCAATCAGCAACGCGCAAGGCTGCACGTTCTCGAGGCGGATACATGTCGCGGAAGGAAAGTTGGCTTGTGATCACACGCGGAACACGGTACCAACGCGCAACGGGCGCACCGAATAGATCCGTGGGCACGTCGAAGGCATGAATCAACTGGATCTTATGTTTGCGGACGTAATCTCCGAGAATCCGAGCACCTCGGATTGTCGATGTGTTGCCGAAAGAGGTAACCGGAACGTGCACAACATCCACTCCCGCTGCCACGACTTCCGGAGTCCGGAACCCTCCTTGGTGGAAAACGGCAACGTGAGGCTCGAAACGGGTCCGATCCAGCCCGATTGCGATTTTGGCGGCGTCGCGCTCACAACCGCCGTGGTCGAGCGAACGCACCATCAGAAGAACAGGAATTTGTGACAAATTAAGGAATCATTCCAGAAATTGAGTGGAACACTGCCGTTGCTGCCGGACTGATCGGAACCGGCACTCATACCAATCCACGGTCGGAGCTCATGCCGCCTCCCCGATTCTTACTACTCTCCAGATTACTATTCGCAGCCGCTCGCATTTGTAAGATGAAGTCGATGAAGAGAAGCCGGCTATCACTCGAGCGAAGACATCGCCCGATGGGGATGCGCTAGCCGTATATGGGAGTAAATGATCGCGATCGAATGGCCGGACGGCCGCGAATTTGCATTTACCGTTTTCGATGATCCCGACGCGCAGACCTACGAAACGACCCGAATTGTATACTCTTTCCTCGCTGATATCGGCCTGAGAACGACGGTGGCCGTCTGGCCGCTCGGTGTTCGACGTGAAGTGAACTCCGGGGGCGAGACCTGCGCCAATCCGGAATATCGCCAGTTCCTGTCGGAACTTCAGAGCAGAGGCTTCGAGATCGGCTTTTCACCATGCTTTTCCTCACTCCGCGCTGAGAGACGAAACGATTGAGGCGCTGGATACCTTCCGCCAGTATTTCGGCCGACTTCCTCAGTTCCATGGCCAACCACTATAACGAGGAAGCCATCTACTGGGGCAGCGCTCGAGTAGGAGGCTGGCGGCGTTTCGTATACAACCTGACCACTCGGTGGAAGAATGAAGGCCGCTTCTTCGGGCATGTGCCGGGACATCGCGCATTTTGGGGCGATGTCTGCCAACAGCGGATTCAGTATTGCAGGAACTTCGTTTTTTCCGACATCAACACCTTGGCAGCTACACCATTCATGCCCTATTCCGATCCCGCGCGGCCGTATGTGAACGAGTGGTTCTCGTCTTCGGAAGGGCATCAGGCGCCCAGTTTCATCAAGAACTCTAGCCGAGCGGAACCAGGACAAGTTGCAAGCCGAACGCGGCGCGTCGATCATGTACACGCATTTCGGTCACGGATTCGTGCGGGATGGACAGCTTAATCCCGAGTTTCGACGCCTCATGGAACGGATCGCGAAAAAGCCCGGGTGGTTTGTACCTGTCTCAACGCTGCTCGATTTCCTTGAAGGCAAAGAACGGAACGACTGTTCTGGACGCACGCACGCGCCGCTCGCTTGAAGCTCGGTGGCTATGGGAGAAGTTGTTCCGCGGCACCTCCTGAGTCCCGTTAGCCGCACCATTCTCCATGCCTGTGACATTTGTTCCGAGTTCGCCTGAATACTCGGCTGCCATCGCTGACTTCAATCGGCGTCTGCAAGAGCGAAACGCCCCAACAGCTTTCCTGCTTTCCGATGAGTTGGCTGGAGGAGGAATCAGTATCCTCCATCCGACGGCAGCAGTTTCTCGCGACCGATTCGGGCGCGGTCCGAGGAGGAGTTATCGAGTTGGACCAGCCAGGCTGGCTGAACGGTGAGCCCGTCCGGGCTCTGAATTATCAATCGCCGCTTTCGGAAGGGATTGCCGATAGCAGATACGCTGCGCGTTGGCTTGCAGATTGTTCGGTTCATGCAGGGACGCAGCCCTGCGGTCTACATCGTCGGTATGGGTTCAGTATCCAATCCTCTGCCTCGCCTGCTGAAAGCTGCCGGATGGAGCCTGACCGACATTCCATTTCTTTACCGTGTTCACAAGGCCAGCTCGTTTCTTCGCGAGCTTCAGCCGCTCCGATCGAGCTTCCCGAAGCGTGCGGCGGCGGATCTTGCGCGCTGGACCGGCTTAGGCGCCCTTGGCTTGGCTCTGAAACAGAGCTCACGGACCAAGCCCACGGCAAAGGTTCGACGCGCAGACGGCCTGGGGCGATTGGGCGGATGAGCTATGGTCCCGGCTCGCGAGAAGTGCTCGTTCGCAGTAGAACGTGACCGCAAGAGCCTCGAATGGATGTATCCGGCGAGCGATCCGAGGACGCGCATCTTTCTGGTGGAGCAGGGAAGTGATCCCGTTGGCTGGGGTGTTTGCTTCGACACCCAGATGGCAGAACAACCGCTACTTCGGCAATATGCGCGTTGGATCCATTCTTGGACTGCGTTGCGCTGATGGTTCCGAAGCCGAGACGGCCGCGCTCGTGGACAAGGAACTCGGAATGGCGGGCTGTGATCTCGCCCTTGTTAACCACAGCCACAAGGACTGGGTGCAGAGCGTTCGAACTGCGCCGGATTCTCGCGAGGTCCGTCGAATTATCTGCTTGGCATGTCGAAGCGCCTGACCGATGCCGTGCGATCGTCGCCCGGCGGGGCGGATCGGATGCACATCACTAGAGGCGATGGGGACGGACGAGTTCATCTGTAGGCTCAGGAGCGCTTCAGGAATTTTGACCGTAGTAAGCAGCCGGACCATGCTTGCGCAGGAAGTGCTTGTCGCGAAGGACGTCGGAGATACCTGCGACATCCCTGTTGATTGTTAAGGTGAGAAACGCCATGTGCGCGACCTCTTCCACGATTGCCGCGTTGTAAGCTGCGTCGGCAGGCGTTTTGCCCCAGCAGAACGGCGCATGTCCCTGCACGAGAACGCCCGGCGTTGCCAGCGGATCAAGATCCTCAAACCTCCTGACGATTACCTGGCCCGTGTTCCATTCATATTGGTCCTCGATCTCGGTCGGGATCATGGCAGGGGTGACCGGAATCGCGCCGTGGAAATAGTCCGCGTGCGTCGTCCCCAAACACGGTATCGGTTTCCCCGCTTGAGCCCATGCAGTCGCGTACCGCGAATGCGTATGAACTACGCCGCCTACACCGTTGAACGCACTGGTAAAGAGCAAGATGGGTAGCGAGGTCCGATGAGGGCCGGAGGTTTCCTTCTACAATCCTGCCCTCCAGGTCCGTAATCACCAGGTCCTCCGGCGTCATCGTTTCGTAGGGCACTCCGCTAGGCTTGATGACCACCAAGGCCGGATGGCTGGTCGTAACCGCTGGCATTTCCAAACGTGAAGAGAACCAGACCCTTACGAACCAGAGTCCCGATTCGCCTCGAATACTTCTTCTCGTAGACTGTGGAGCTTCATGAGTTCTGTCGCACTTCCATCGCTATCTTACGAAGCGACGGGCAGCACGTCGCCGAGTCTCAACGGGAGCTGAATCCTGCCCTCCGAATCCGAAGTACAGCTTCCGATACAGCGGATACAAGCGGTCGTAAACAGCGGCACTCTTCGCGTCCGGTTCAAACACGCGGAACTTCGGGCAAAGCGCGTCTTGAGCCTGTTCGATGGAATCGAATGCCTTCACCGCCTGGAATGCAAAAATGGCTGAGCCCAGGCTGGTGACGTCTCCGGCAGGCACGAGAATAGGCTTTTTCAGTACGTTGGCGTAGATCTGGTTCAGAGTGTCGTTCCGTTGAGGAATGCCGCCGCCATTGATGATCCGGTTGATTTCTGTGCCGTGCTCCTCCATGCGCTCGAGGATGATGCGTGTATGAAAGGCAGTTCCTTCAATAGCCGCGAAGAGTTCGTCAGCGGCCGTGGAGGTCAGATGCCAGCCGAGCGTCATACCGCCCAGTTCCGGATTGACGAGTACCGTGCGGTCACCGTTATCCCAAGTAAATCGGAGCAGACCAGTTTGGCCGGCGCGGTAAGCTTTCACTTCCTGAGACAAGGCCGCAGCCGTTGATCCCGCGCGGCGCGCGATCGATTCGAAGAGATCGCCCACCGCCGAGAGTCCCGCTTCGATACCTGTGAGTTGAGGATCGACGGACCCGGAACTACGCCACAAACACCAGGAACCAGGCTTGTATTGATCGCTCAGGCCGATGATGCAGGTGGAAGTACCCACAACGTTGACAACATCTCCCAGCCGGATTCCGGCGCCGACCGCATCCCAGTGAGCATCGAAAGCTCCAATCGGAACCACAACACCGGACGAGAGGCCCAGCTTCTCCGCCCACTCGTCGCTAACCGTACCCGCAATGGAGTCAGACTTCAGATAGCGGCCGGCTAACTTCGCACGAACACCGGCCAGGAGCGGATCCACAGAGATGAGGAATTCTTCCGGAGGCAAACCGCCGAGAGCTTCGTTCCACATCCACTTGTGGCCCATGGCGCAGATGCTGCGTGGTGCGTCTTCGAGCTTTCGAATGCCGCAGAGGGTGGCCGCCACGTAATCACAATGCTCGAAAGCGGAGACCAGCTTGTCCGCGCGGTCCCGATTGTGTCGCAGCCAATGGAGAAGCTTCGAGAAGCCCCATTCGGACGAGTAAACGCCCCCAGCACCACTGGATGGCCTCGAGACCAAACTCATGCGCCTTTCGGGTGATCTCTGCAGCCTCTTTCCAAGCCCGGTGATCGCACCATAGATAGTATTCGTCGAGAGGTTCCAGGTTTTCACCGACCGGGATCAACACTCGATCCTGTGGTGTCCAGTGCAATCGCTCGGACGCTTGATCCATCTACCCCCGAAGAAGCGAGCGCCTTGGACATGGCGCTCGCGAGAGCTGCCATATGGTCACGTATGACTCTGCGTAGCTTGATCAGGATCGCTACGGCTTCGGTGGAGTGCGTACTCGGCCGTTGCAGCTCCCAAGCGTCCTTTGTCCCGATCGAAGATCGAGACTCTTACGCTTAGCGTTCCGAAATCAACACCCGCGACGACTATGCTCATGAGATCCGGTCGAATGCTCTCCGATTTGCTTTCGCAGCTCGCTACGACTTCTTCGGGAAGAAGCGTGATGAAGTAGACGAGTCCGATGATCAGCAAGACCAATCCCCACCAGAGGCTTGCGTGAAGTTCAGCCAACACCGGAGGGTGAGCAGGCGGTGAAATCAGTTCGTAAATGCCAGTACCTGTAATCAGCACGCCGTAGATGGTCAGCAGGACGCCGATAAAGAACCAGATAGAAAGAAAGCCGCTACCGTGCATGTGTGTTCCTACCAGAAGATGATGTTGAGGATCGCGAAGACGAGGGCCACAACGACTGCCCAGAAAATGGGTCGGTGGATGAGCGAAACACCGCTCTCAGACGGGATCTCGGTTGCTCCGTAGACCAACCCGACCAACTCGGAATCCGGCTTGGGCCGCGTCGCCATGCTGACGGCGACGGTGACAATCACGCAGATGAGCCAGGACCAGAGAGCACGGTACATGTTCTCCGCCATATCGCGCGCATTTGTCGAGAACGCGATATAGCGAAGGGCGCTGTGGTCCAGTTGTACCCACGCGAACATTGCGATAGAGGAAACGGTTCCGGCAAGCAGTCCCCAAAATCCCGCCGGGCCAGTTGCACGCTTCCACAACATCCCGAGGATCACAGTGCCAAACAAGGGAGCGATAAAGAAGCTGAACAGAGCTTGGACGTAATCCATGATGCTTTGAAACTGCATCACGAAGTAAGCGGTTCCGATACTGACTAAAACGCCTAAGATGGTGCACCACCGCCCCATTGCCACGTAATGGGCATCGGACGCATCCTTCTTGATAAGCGCTCGATAGATGTCGTAGGTCCAGACGGTAGCGAAAGCACTCACGTTGCCGGCCATCCCGGACATGAATCCTGCGATCAGGGCGGTTATTCCCAACCCCAGACAGTCCTGGCCCGCAGTATCGAGCCAACATGATGGGAAGAACTTCGTTATAGGTATGCGCACCCGCAGTTGCCTGGGATTCCCCAACCAGCTTTTCCGGCAACACCGCCAGCGCCAGCAGTCCGGGCAGGATAACGATGAACGGCACCGCCATCTTGAAAGCAGCACCGATAATCGGCGCCATCTTGGCGCTTCGCAGATCCTTAGCAGACAATACGCGCTGCACGACCAGAAAGTCGGTTGTCCAATAGCCAAAGGAAATCACGAAGCCCAAGCCCAAGAGGATGCCGGTCCAGTGAATTCCCATCGGGTTCGTTGTGAACGAACCGAGCCCGCTCCAGAGATGCGTGTAATCTTGTTCGGGGAAATTGTGGTGAATGCGCGCCACCATGCCGTGCCATCCCCCGGCCTCGACTAGCCCGAGGATGGAAATCACGATAGCGCCCAGCCAGATGAGGAAGAACTGAAGAACTTCGTTGAATATGGCCGAAAGCAAGCCGCCGAGAAAAACATAGGCAGCAACGGTGACCGACGACACCCAGATGCTGAAGTTGATATCCCATCCGAGAATGATGCGCATCACGAGCGCCATCGAGTACATATTGATGCCGCTCATCAGGACGGTCATGAAACCGAATGAAATGGCAGATAACGCTCGAGCAGGCTCTCCGAAGCGCAGCTTCAGGTACCCGGGAACTGAGTGGGTCCTGGAGATGTAGTAGAACGGCATCATCACAATGCCGAGGAACAACATCGCCGGTATGGCGCCGATCCAATACCAGTGCGTGGCAAGAATCCCGTATTGATAGGCCGAAGCAGCCCAGCCCATCAACTCCAGAGAGCCGAGATTCGCGGCGACAAAGCTCAAGCCGGCGATCCAGGCACTCATGTCTCGTCCGGCCAGAAAGAAATCCTCGCCCGTCTTGGTGAAGCGCTTGAGGTAAAGGCCGATCCCCAGGACCATGAGGAAGTAAATGCCTATGATGAGCAGGTCGACCGGGCTAAGGGAAAGTAGCTGCTGTGGTGTCTGCACGATTCGAGGTGTCCACGCGATTGTATCCAACTGATTTTGCGATTTCGGCCTTGAGCATCGCGAGAACGTACGGGCGTTCGGCATCGCCGTGTCTTCTGCGCGCCAAGTGCTTTGCCAAGCGTGGGATCCACGGTTTATAGTCGATGATTACCGCATCTTCACCAACTTATGGACAGTTCCTCTTCAACCAGCGTTGCTGAGCACAGCGCCGGTTTCATCCGCGAACTAGGGCTCTTTGATTCAGTGATGATCGTTATCGGGACGATGATCGGATCGGGAATCTTCATCGTTCCCGCCGAGATGTCGCGAGTATTGGGCGGCGGCGGCTGGCTACTGGTCGCGTGGGCCGTGACGGGCGTGTTGACCATCGCGGCGGCAATCTCCTATGGCGAACTGGCTTCCATGATGCCGGAGGCCGGAGGAATGTATGTCTACCTCCGGGAGGCGTTCTCGCCTTTATGGGGCTTCCTTTATGGTTGGACGCTATTCACCGTCATCCAGACGGGCACGATCGCAGCAGTCGCGGTGGCCTTTGCCCGATTTGCAGGTCTTCTCTTTCCGGGGATAAGCGAGACGACGTACATCATTCCTCCCATTCATATCTCGTCCGGCTATGCCATTTCACTCTCCACGGCACAGATCGTTGCGATTGCCGTCATTGCCTTGCTGACGTGGACGAACAGCCTGGGCGTACGGTACGGCAAGATCGTGCAGAACCTGTTTACGGTCGCCAAAACGGGTGCCCTTGCGGCGCTCATTTTGCTGGGCATCTTCGTGGGCAGGAATGCAGCAGCTATGTCAGCCAATTTCGGACACTTCTGGGATCAGGTCAGCCTGGCTCCCATCACGTCGACTCTGACTGCCGCATCAGCATACGGACTGTTCATAGCAGTTTGTATCTCCCAATCCGGCTCCCTGTTTTCAGCCGACTCCTGGCACGACATCACCTTTGCGGCGGGCGAGGTAAAGGATCCGAGGAGAACTTTGCCACGTGCGCTGATCATCGGAGTGGTTGCGGTGATCGTGCTCTATTTGTTGGCCAATCTGAGTTACCTCTTCACGTTGCCCATCACCGCGATTCAGCAGGCACCCTCCGATCGGGTTGCAACTGCGGTGCTCGACGCCATCGCTCCAGGCTGGGGAAGCACATTGATGGCCGGAGCGATCATGATTTCTACCTTCGGCTGTGTCAATAGCTTGGTGCTGGCCGGCCCGCGAGTCTACTACGCCATGGCTCAGAACGGTCTCTTTCTGAAGAGCGCTGCCACGTTGAACAAAGCGAATGTGCCCGGTCGATCGCTCCTGGTGCAAGGCATTTGGGCGTCCGCCCTGGTGCTACCCAGGACGTTCGATCCCGGAACGGGCCAGTACGGAAACCTGTACTCAAACCTGCTCGATTACGTTATTTCGGCGGCATTGATCTTCTACATTCTGACCATTGCCGGCGTCATCCGCCTTCGAATTACCAGACCGGAACTGGAGAGACCGTATCGCGCGTGGGGATACCCAGTTGTCCCTCTCGTCTACATCGTTGGAGCCGTCGCTATCTTACTGGCGCTTTTCTCCTACCGTGCGGCGAGTACCTGGCCTGGTCTCTTGATTGTGCTGATCGGCGTTCCCGTGTATTACGCCATTCGGGCGCCCAAGGCCGGGAGAAGTTAATTCGCTATTCGCTCTTGGGACCGGCGACGGCCCCGTCGCCCAGCCATTCGGCAAGCAGGAGGTCGGGATCACTCGCAAGATCCAGAGTTTGTTTGACTGTGCCGCCGTCGGGCGATACAAACTCGTATTCAATCCCACTTGGCGTCGGCCGAATCTCACAGGACCGGCCCTTTACTTCGAGCCGCAGTGTGTTCTCGAGCCAGGCGATGTAAATCTTGGACCGGAGGCGGTGTCCGGCGACAGCGGCCTTCTCGAATAGCTTCTGCACATATGCCGACTTCTTGAGTGCATCCGCCCAAGGGCCTATTTCAGCGGCTAGCCGGCGCGCCTCCATCTGGCGAGCGGCGGAATTTGAATCACGTTCTTGCTGTTGCTCAAGATTTTTGAGCGAGTTCTCGAGATTGTCTAAAAAATCCATAGTGTCTTGCCGATCGGCGTTGGGCGACGTTAGGCCTGCAGCGGAGTAGAAGGAACGTCAGACTGAATCATCCGCAGCCGCAATAAACACCAGGTGGTGATCGCGATTCCATAGCAGATGAGCACGATATTACGACGCCAACTGCAACTGTGCTCTTCACCAATGAGAACACCAGCAAGAGAAAACAGTTAACAACTTCCGCCAGGAGCAGGAGCCCGAAATAGCGCATCCAGACGAACGTATTGTTAGGGAGTTCGACTTTCTGTGCTCTCAAGACCCGCTGGACAGTGAACAAGAAACGTAAGGGCGGCTGCTGACGCTCCCACCCAAAGGACGAACGCCACCATCTCAATTGAGGCCCCATTGCTCGACGCATCGCCGCTCTCTCCGGAACCGGCGATCAGCAATGCAAGTATCGAAGTAAGAACCAGTCCGGAGACTAAGCGTCCCATCGCAATGCGACGCAATTTCCCGATCTGATCTGCTACCTGTTCGAATACATCCCATGCGACCAGCGGGTAAACGAAGGTATAGAGAAATCGCGAATAAAAGAAAACGCGTATATTTTCCTCTGAGTTGATGCCCAGCCAAAGCCCAACAGCGTCGAAGAACACGGCTAAACCGCAAGCCAGAGTCAAAAAGGCGTAAACCCTGTGAAGCCTGAGCTGCAGGACACGAAGGAGCAGTAACCCGTCCAGGGCGGCGCCCACGATTTCCAACCAATGCGTGCTTTGTTCTAACATCCTCTTCAACTATTTGAACGCATTCGCCCGTGAGGATTGTCGGGTGCATCTGGCAGCCCGAAGCGGCTTCGGAACGAAATGCGCATCGATGATAGCGAAAGCATGCTCGGATACGGCGACCCATATTGGCCTCTAATACGCAGACTAGCTAAGCCAGAGCTTCGACTGGCGGCTTTCGCGTCCTCTAGAATTAGATAAATAGGCTCAAGAGGGACGAATCCGTCCTTCCGCCGAGACAAAGCAAGGAGAGTTGTTGGAAACCGCAATACTCGCGTTAGAAGACGGGACGATTTTTGAGGGCGTCAGCTACGGAGCGCCGGTACAAAAGACCGGGGAAGTAGTTTTCAATACAGCGATTACGGGATACCAGGAGATCTTCACCGATCCCTCCTACTGTGGCCAAATCGTCGTCTTAACGTACCCCCAGATTGGCAACTACGGGAGTAATCTCTTCGATTCAGAGGCGGGAGCGCCTCACATCGAAGGCCTTGTTGTCCGCGAGATTTCGCCGATTGCGAGTAATTGGCGATCGGACGACCGGGCCGAGCACTTTCTCGCGAAGCACGGTATCCCGGTGATTGCTGAAGTGGACACCCGGAAGCTGGTGCGCCTGCTCCGGGATCGCGGGGCTATGCGCGGTGTGATCGGGGTCGGGGAAACCGACGCCGAAAAGCTCATCGCGGCCGCGCGTCGATCGCCGACCATGGCAGGACAAAATCTTATTTCTCGGGTGAGTACCCACTCGAGCTATGAATGGGAGGAAGGCCTCTCGCCAGTAACGTCCTCCGACCGGGCGCCCGTCGCCCAAGAGATCCGAAATCACGTGGTTGCGTACGATTTCGGCATTAAGCGAAACATTCTGCGGCATCTGGTTCAGCTTGGGTCGAAGGTAACGGTCGTCCCAGCGGACACGAGTAGCGAAGACGTCTTAGCCCTTAAGCCGGATGGAGTGTTCTTGTCCAATGGACCCGGCGATCCCGGAACCCCTTGAGCGGCAAGCCGCGCAAATCAAAAAGATCATCGGCAAAGTGCCGGTATTCGGTATCTGCCTGGGGCACCAGGTGCTCGGGCTGGCTTTGGGCGGACGAACGTACAAACTGAAGTTCGGGCATCACGGCGCTAACCATCCAGTGTTGAACCGTGAGACGGGAAAAGTGGAGATCACGTCGCAAAATCATGGGTTTTGCGTGGACCCGGAGTCACTTGCCGATTCCGACGTCGAGATCACCCACACCAACCTGAACGACGGGACCGTCGAGGGCTTCCGCCACCGGCGCGAATCAGTGTTCTGCGTGCAATACCATCCGGAAGCCGCACCCGGACCACACGATTCTCATTACCTCTTCCACAACTTTGCCAAGGCCATGGACGAGCGGAAATAGCTCGTACTGTTCCCCTTATAGTTTGAACCATCTGCTTGTACCGCTCTCCGGTACACTAAAGTGATCGGTCGGCCGATCGAGTCAGCTCTGGCATCACCAGATAATCCAGGAGTTTCTTGTTGAACGGAGTAGTTCTGGCCCCCGAAGGTTTAGCTATCTTCGCGGGTGCAGGCCTTGGGAGACCTGCACGCGGCGAAAGGCAGGCTCATCCCCTCTTCCTGTCGTTAAGCACACAGGTGTCATCGTCTCCTTTTCATTCACACCGATTCGGTAAGGGAGGATTTGCCAGTGCCTAAACGAACTGACCTCCGTCGCATCATGATCATCGGCTCCGGCCCGATCGTTATCGGTCAGGCCTGTGAGTTCGATTATTCCGGCACCCAGGCGTGTAAGGCTTTGCGTCAGGAAGGCTATGAGGTTGTTCTGATTAATTCCAATCCGGCAACCATCATGACCGACCCCGAATTGGCGGATCGTACGTACGTGGAGCCCCTCAGTCTTGCTTACGCGGCTGAGGTCATCCGGCGCGAACGTCCGCAGGCTCTGCTGTCTACGGTCGGGGGCCAGACCGCCCTGAATCTGGCCGTGGAACTAGCCGAAGCCGGCGTTCTGGAGGAGTACGGCGTCGAACTCATCGGCGCCAAGATCGACGCGATCAAGAAAGCGGAAGATCGGCTGCTGTTCAAAGATGCCATGCGGAAGATCGGCCTCGACATGACGCAGTCTCTGCTCGTCAACAATGTCGAAGCCGGACTTGCCTTCGCTGAACGGATCGGCTATCCCATCATCTTGCGCCCCAGTTTCACCATGGGAGGAAGCGGTGGCGGAATCGCGTATAACCGCGAAGACCTGATGGAGATTCTCGAGCGCGGCATTGATCTCTCGCCGGTCCACGAGGTGCTGATTGAGGAGAGCGTACTTGGCTGGAAAGAGTATGAGCTCGAAGTCATGCGCGATCTCGTCGGAAACGGGATCATCGTCTGCTCCATCGAGAACTTCGATCCGATGGGCGTTCACACCGGCGATTCCATCACGGTAGCTCCCGCCCAGACCCTGACCGACCGCGAATACCAAATGATGCGCGATGCCGCCCTTCGCTGCCTGAATGAGATCGGTGTCGATACGGGCGGATCGAACGTGCAGTTCGCCATCAACCCGGAAAACGGGCGCATGGTGATCGTTGAGATGAATCCCCGCGTATCGAGGAGTTCGGCGCTCGCATCGAAGGCCACCGGATTCCCGATCGCTAAGATTGCGGCGAAACTGGCGGTCGGTTATCGCCTGGACGAAATCAAGAACGACATCACGCGCGCGACGCCGGCGTGCTTCGAGCCAACGATCGACTACGTCGTCGTAAAAATTCCTCGTTGGCAGTTTGAAAAGTTCCCCGGCGCCGAACCGGTACTTGGGACGCAGATGAAGTCCGTCGGCGAAGTGATGGCCATCGGACGAACGTTCAAGCAGGCGCTCGGAAAAGGGCTGCGAAGCCTCGAAACCGGGAAGGCTGCCGGTTCGGTATCGCTCAACCCTGACCTGATTGCAAAACGGCTGATCACTCCCAATCCCGAGCGTCTCGACTACATCCGATTCGCTTTCGATCAAGGCTATTCGGTTGAGCAGGTCCACGAAATGACTTCCGTCGATCGTTGGTTCCTCGAACAGGTAGCGGAGACGGTTGCACTCGAGAAATCGCTCGAAGGACGAACGCTCGAGAGTATCGACGGGCGCGAATTCAGGAAGCTGAAACGTGACGGATTGGGTGATACGCAGATCAGCTTGCGACTCGGCGTAGAATCGCTTGCCGTTCGCGAAGCACGGAAGAAACTTGGTGTCCAGGCAGTCTTCAACCGTGTTGACACGTGCGCTGCTGAATTTGAGAGCTTTACGCCCTACATGTACTCGAGCTACGAGTCTGAGGATGAATCAGCTCCTACGGACCGCAAGAAGGTGATGATCCTTGGGAGCGGTCCGAATCGCATCGGACAGGGAATCGAGTTCGATTACTGCTGCTGCCACGCTTCGTTCGCTCTGCAGGATTTTGGCTATGAATCCATCATGGTCAATTGCAACCCGGAGACGGTTTCGACCGACTATGACACGAGCGACCGGCTTTACTTCGAACCGTTGACGCAGGAAGAGGTTCTGAACATCTACGATGTTGAGAAGCCGGACGGACTGATCGTGCAGTTCGGCGGCCAGACGCCGCTGAATCTGGCGATGCCGCTGAAGCGCCTTGGACTCCCGATTATCGGCACAGACCCCAGCAATATCGATCTTGCCGAAGACCGGAAGTTATTCGGGAAACTCCTCTCGGAGTTGAACATCCCTTCCCCGCCGCACGGAACCGCGACGAACGTTGAGGAAGCTTGTGAAGTGGCGCGGCAGCTTGGATTCCCGGTGCTCGTTCGGCCATCCTACGTGCTTGGCGGACGAGCCATGGTGATCGCGTATTCCGAAGATACCGTTCGCCGGTACATGCAGGAGGCGGTTAACTTCTCCGTCAAGCGTCCGGTATTGATCGATCGTTTTCTGGAAGACGCGACCGAAGTGGACGTGGACGCACTTGTGCGACGGAGAAAACGTGCTGATTGCCGGCATCATGGAGCACATCGAAGAAGCCGGCATTCACTCGGGAGACAGTTCGTGCGTACTGCCGGCAATCTCGATCCAACCTCAAACGTTGAGAACGATCGAGGATTACACGGCGAAGCTCGCCCGTGCGCTGAATGTGATCGGACTCATGAACGTCCAGTACGCGCTCAAGAACGGCGATGTCTACGTTCTTGAGGTAAATCCGCGGGCTTCACGAACTGTTCCCTTCGTCAGCAAGGCAACCGGTGTACCGCTGCCGAAGGTCGCCGTCGGTCTGATGCTGGGGAAGAAACTGCCGGAACTCTCGCGAGTCTCACGCGTGGAGTCGTCAACGGAGTTTTGCCTGTTCCAAGCTACTTCGTGAAAAGCCCGGTGTTTCCGTTCGCCAAGTTTCCCGGCGTCGATCCGGCTCTCGGGCCCGAGATGCGGTCTACGGGTGAAGTGATGGGTGTCGGCGAGAATTTTGGTGAAGCGTTCGCGAAGGCGCAATTGGCGGCTGGCACTCCGATTCCCGATTCCGGCGCGCTGTTCATGAGCGTCAACGATCGGGACAAGCCCGGCGCCGTTCCGCATCGCAAAGCGTTTTCATGAATTCGGATTCGAGATCTTCGCGACACGAGGTACGGCATCGGTCTTGAGAGCGGCGGGAGTTCCCTGCAAAACGGTGTTCAAGGTCAATGAGGGCAGGCCCAATGCGGTTGATTGGCTGAAGGCCGGTAAGTTGAACCTGGTCATCTACACCACGACCGGAAGTCACTCATTCCCAGACGAACAGACCATCCGAAGAAATGCCGTTCTGTACCGGACTGTCTGCATCACGACCATGAGTGCGGCGAGAGCTGCGGTCGAGGCGATTGCGTCCCGGAGGCGTGATCCTGTCCGGATCTGGAATCTTCAGGAACTGCATGCTGCGGAAACAGTCGGCGTAGCGGGGCAGGCGTAGTCCGTGGCGGGCGGGAAGATCGCCTATGCACGTGGGCCTTTCGCCGTGCGCTGATTCCTGTACAGACCGATTGCCACCGCTTTCCTCGATTCGGCACACAGCAATTAAGCGCAAAGCTATAGTACTGGTAGTCGGCGTAGCATTCCGTCCAGTTGGTCGGCCCGTCAATCAACTGGGGCGCCCCCAACGCGGTCTCGATGCTCACAATTGCCCCGTGGTCCTGCCCTAAAATCTCAATGCAGACGTTGGCACTTCAATCAAAGTGGATGAGTACAGCGGTGAGATCGTCTTGTGGACTGCCCGTTGTAATCTGTTCGAACAATCGATCGAGAGTGGCGCTTGGCTGAACTCCGTTCGAGCGGATGAGAAATTCTCGGAGTCTCTCCCGTCCAAACTCTTCGCCATCAGAACCTTGAGCCTCAGTTATTCCGTCCGTATAAAGAAACAATCTGTCGCCGCTGCGAAATGGAACGGACATGTTTTCGTACGTTGTATTCGGAAACGGTCCCAGAAAGAGGCCGTTCTGATCGAGAAGCAACGCATCACCTTCTTGCGCTCGGACGAGAACGCTTGGCGGGTGCCCGGCCCCGGCGTATGTGATCGTGCGCGATTTTCTGTCGATCGTCGCGCAAGCGGCGGTCACGTACTGACCGCCGAGGCTTCCGCGGAGCATCAGCCCGAGCCCGGCCAGAATCGCCGCAGGACTCGCGACGTCAGTCTTCTGGGCTGCAAAGCACACCTTCAACATGCAAGAGACCAGAGCCGCCGGAACACCATGTCCTGAAACGTCGGCCACCAGAATCGTCAAGAAATGCTCCGAAACCTGGAAATCGTAGAAGTCACCTGCCACCGAGGTCATAGGCTCGTACCGCATGGATAGGCGCACTCCTTCGAACCTCGGAGCGGACTCCGGAAGAATAGCGAATTGAATCCGTCTCGCAGTTACCAGCTCCTGTTCGACATTGATAAGCTTCCGCTCTGTCGAAAGGGCGCGCTGCACCGCGACGGAGCCCAATCCAAGCAGTAAGACAAGAAATCCGATCGGCTCAACGCTTAGGCCGCGGATCCTGAACCCGTAATTCTCGACCAGCACACATCCGCCGAAGAACACTAGAGGCCAAACCAAGGAAGCGGCAAACGTATTACCGGCGCGACGCTTCGAGAACAAATGCAAGAGCAGCAGGAGCGTCCCGCCGACTACCAACACTCCATTTGTAACGGGGATCCAGTGCATCCCATGGACAAGTAGCGAAAGAGGGATAGCAATGACAGCAAAAGCACTGCACAACCACGCCCAAATCGCGACCGTTGCTTTCCAGCCTCTTCCGAGAAGTTCCAACGCGAAGAATGCGAAGGGGACGTTTATCACGTAAGTGATGGCCAAAGCGAACGGAATGTACTCTGTACCCGGAGCATTGAAAGCATCACGGACCAGTTCATTCTGAATAAACAGGCGGGCGGCATATAGGATCGAAAACATGCCCACCCAGAGTAGTAGTCTGTCACGAGATCTTAGGCTCGCGAGCACAAGCGAGCAAGCCCCGCCAATCGCAATGGCGCAGGCAATTGCGAAGTAAGGAAGATTAAGGCGCAAGGCCGAATCGACAACCTGGCGGGGAATGACGTCCGGATTCACCGAGATAAGATTAACTCAGGGCGGCCGAACCTTCTCGAGCGAGGCCTCAGCAACCCGGAAATTCGAACGAACAAAGCTGTGTGACTTCGCATTTAAATGCCAGGTGACGGATTGCGCGTCACTCCGTGCAACGCGGAATTTGAGTTGCCGAATCAGTGGTTAATGGCGCTACATCGGGTCTATTTTCCGAGTCCGAACGGGACAAGGACATTCGGATCACCAGACCTAGCATCACCCGAATAGATGAGCCGTCAGCCGGTGACAGTTGAGCGAACAGGGTGCGGGCTTGGCGGCCTTTCGATAATTTCGTCCTCGGTGAGATAACCTGCGATAGGAGCTGGAATGGAGTCCCGACTCAATCGCAACAGCATAAACTTACTTCGTCTTCTTTTGCTCGCCGCGCCGATTCCTTCGTTGGCGGGACAAACGACGGCCCCGGTCACTTTCAGCAAGAACGTCGCTCCGATTCTTTACTCCCACTGCGTGGTTTGCCATCGCCCGAACGACATCGCTCCGATGTCACTGGTCAACTACCATGAAGTTCGACCGTGGGCGGCTGCGATACGGGAAGCGATTATTCAGCGCGCGATGCCGCCCTGGCACGCAGACCCGCACACAGGCGAGTACATCAACGACCGTCGGTTGTCCGACCAGGACATCGCCACAATCGATACGTGGGTGAAGAGCGGCGCGAAAGAGGGGTCGCCAGAAGATCTGCCACCAGTGCCTCAGTTCAAAGACGGTTGGCACATCAAGCCGGATCTGATTTTGACGATTCCCGAGCAGACTGTTGCGGCAGGCAATCAGGACGATTACGAATACATCTACGTACCCACTAACTTTACGGAAGACCGGTGGGTTCAGGCGGCTGAAGTAGTTCCCGGTGACCGCCGAGTCGTGCATCATGCCACGGTGAGTGTGATTGCAGCAGATAAAGTTCCGATCGGCAAGAAGCCAGGAGAGAACGTCGGCCAGTTCCAACTTCGTACCGGCCAGGTGAACCACCTTAAGCCCGACGCTCCCGTGTCCGATGACGGTTGCGCTCCGAGCACGGTGCCCGGCTTAAAAAGTTTCTCTTCAGGCGGTGTGAATCACGTCCCGGGCATCTATCTACCAGGCCACTTGGCAGAGGTTCGGCCACCCGGATACGCTCTGAGGATCCCGGCCGGTTCCTCTTGCAGTTCCAGGTGCATTACAGCAACCGGTTGACGGAATCCGTTAAGGACCACACCAGCATTGGCCTTGTGTTTGCGAAGGAACCCGTCAGGCATGAAGTCGCCCAGTACGAGATCTGGAACAACTATTTTCTCATTCCACCGGGAGATGGCGCGCACAAGGTTACTTCCTGCTTCACGGTGCCGAAAGATCTCACAGTAGTGGCTTATACCGCACACATGCATTTCCGGGGCAAGAGCATGACGACGGAGGCCATTTACCCCGATGGGCGGCGTGAAGTGATCTTCAACGTTCCCAAATATGATTTCCGATGGCAGGAAACTTATTTCCTTAAAAATCAATTTGTGATGCCGCAAGGCACGAAGCTGGTCACAACTGCCTATTTCGACAACTCAGTGAACAACCCTCTAAATCCGGACCCAACAAAGTCAGTCCGGTGGGGCGAGCCGAGTAATGAAGAGATGATGGGCTTCTGGCTTGCTTTTGCCGATAACGTACCGCAAACGCCCAAGCAGGAAGTAAGCCAGTTCGGGAAGACGCGCTGATCCAGGCGTGACTGCCGGTCAGTCACTTGGGGCTCAACCCGAACGAGCACTCGTGCGGTGGCCATCAAAAGTTCGGGGCCGTCTGCAAACACGGGGAAAAGGCTTAGCGGACAGTTGTAGTCGAGGCCGCAAAAACCGCGGCTGCCGCGAGAGAAACGTTTAGTTGGACGCCTTCAAGTCGGTGAAGTGGGCTATTGTTCCGGGACCAATCCACAATCCAATCGGGCCAGCCGTTCCCGATCCTCGTTTGAGGTCGTTGACGATCAGAGCTGGCTGTTCCCCACCGTTCACAAACAGCCTCGCTATTTTGCCTTTGACCTCAATACGGACCTTTGTCCACTCGCCGGGGACCAGGTCCGTATAGCTCTCGTACTTCTCTGGCGATTCTTTGCGCAGGCGATACCAGGGGAACTCAGGGAAGGAAATGTACTGGACCGAGTGATTACGGCGGACCTGATCGTCAGCGCGACCGTTGGTCGGCCTCAAATAGAAACACTCGAATCCCGAAACGTCGGATGCAACTCGGAAGGCTAAGCCGACAAATCCTCTCGCGGACTCGAACGCTCCTGGTCCAGGCTCCCCGGACACTTCTGCCTCTATCGTTCCGTCCTGAAATGAGGTGTTCGTAAGCACTGCAAGGCGGTCCTCATTGCCTTCTGCTTTCTCCTCTATGGCGTCGATCACTCGAACTGCTTTTTTGCCCTTGTACGTCGTTTGCTCTACGTTTACTTTATCTGGTTTGAGCGAGGTCAGCGGAATTGGCGCTGATTGACCCCAGGTAGCCACCGCCAAGGTACAAGCCAACAATTCTCCCTTCGGCAGTGCCATGCCCGCAACTCTACCAGAACCGGTTCCGGCGTTGATTGCCATAGCTCAAGCGCTTCAAAGTCGTACTCAGTCTCCCAGCGGTCGGCAATTCGGCAATTAGAGTCGATCCCGAATAGCCCATAAGGCGAAGACAGCCGAGATAGTGCCGGTGCGCGGTGGATAGTAACAGTTCATTCAGAGTCACTCCGTCGCAACCCAGTTGATTCGCAAGCGATACGATTGGCCCTATGACAAGACGAGATCTTTCCCTTGTGCTGCCTGCGCTGGGAGCCCTTGGCAGCGCGATGGGAAATTCCCAAACGGACCATTCGGAGCAACCTGCGTTGCTTCACTCGGCCGGATACTCTTTCGATCAACTGGTCATTAAGCGGTCGAGTGGAGGCGCAATAACCCGCCCCGTTCTTCACGGTAAGCTGCCAACGGGCGAGGTCGTGGAAATCCACGAAACGACGCTTCTACCCGGCCAGATGCCGCATCCGGCACACAAGCATTTGCATACCGAGTTCATGCTGATTCGCGAGGGTAATGTTCAATTCACGGCGAATGGTAACCCTCAGGAGCTTGGGCCCGGAGGGATCGCCTATGCCGCTTCCGAAGAGATGCACGGTTTGAAGAACGTCAGTAGCGCGCCCGCGAACTATTTCGTCATCGCCATCGGTATAGAACGTCAGGGAGGGTAACGCAGTCCAAGCCTGAAGCCGTATTCTTATGAGCCCGGCCCTTTTCTTCTCCGAGAATTGTTTCTGAGCGTAAAAGCGATCCTCGTTGCTTTCACCAGTCATAATTTATTAGTGCTTTCTCTATGCACTCCGATGCTGAAGCCGGGCCGATCGCGTGCAATCCGTCCGCTATCCCCAACCGACCCCGCTATAACTGGTTACGGGAACGGCTCCGCTTCGCCCTATCTCGTTGCGCCGAACTGCCCCACGGCTATTCCTATTCGGTGCCTGCCGACCAGTTGAGCCTCACTGAAATCGGCGAGTGGATCAGTCTCGAACGCCTCTGCTGCCCGTTCTTACGGTTTGAGTTGTCCGTGTCCGGCACAGAGACGCTGTACTGGTTGACATTAACTGGCCCTGGCGGCGTGAAAACCATTCTCGAACGAGAGTTTCCGGATCAGCATAATCGCTGATTAAATCTGCGGCGGAATGCCTGTTAAACGTGTCTTGCAGAACGTCCAACACCAAGCGGGCTGGACCGCGGAGGCGATTCATCGGCGCGCCGTAGAATTGTCGCGATTGGGTATGGCCGACCTCTACAGCGACGTGCATACAACAAGTGCTCAGATCGCCGTCCAGATTTAACTAGTTGTGTCGGATCACTTCAACTACGGTCCGCATCCGGACATCCATTCGCTACTCTCCTGCATTCAGATCCTGGCGTGAATAGGAACAACAACACGATCCTCTGAGGCGATAAACTTCTCCGGTTCGCCGCGACTTCCGCGATCGAGCCAAACACCGGGACATCCCGTTCGTCCGTGGTAAGTTCCACCACCGGAAAAACGTTGGTTCAATTTATTCGATTTGCGGATTCAGTTGTTCGACTGCCTTTGCAATTTCTCCTCGATTGAATGCGTCGAAAGCGTTCCTGAGAAGGCCAAATCTCCGGATCGCAAAGCAAATGAAGTCGTGCCCGCAGTGCCCTCGGCTTACGCCGCATGTTTACCTGGACGGGAAGCTGCGCAAGAGAAAATCTTGTGCGGTCGCGAGCACTACAGCTCGCGCCGCTGGGTCTGGCAGTATGCGGGCGATTGAAACTGCCCCGATCATCGTTGAAAAGATCGCCACGAAATTACGCTCTTTGTCGGCAACCCGTCGGCCCGGCATGAAGGGAACCATCCGATCTTTGTATTTGGTTAGCTCTCCCAGGATCTGGATCTTCATCGCCTTATCGACTCTCGCCAACTCGGGCGCAAGAGCCGCCAAGGGGCACCCGCGCTCAGGATGATCGCAGTGCTCCGGGCTGAGGTAAGCCTTCACAACCGTCTTCCACGCTGTCCCCGGCGGAGATTCTTCTGCGGCGCGAGCCAGGCACTCGGTCATCTCCCGGAAAGCCTCGCTCAACGACTCCAGGAGCAGTTCGTCCTTGCTCCCGAAATGCTTGTAGAAACCTCCATGGGTCAGGCCAGCGTCCCGCATGACGGCTGAAACCGCGGCGCCTGCTAAGCCTTCGGCGCGAACGCGCCGCGAGGCATCTTTGACAATCTTCTGATGAATCTCGGCTTTATGCGCAGGCCCGTAACGCATGGCTCATTTTAGGATGCTAGCGATCATCTCAAGATGCAATCGTCCGGGATTGGCTCGTCCTGAAGAAATCCGAATCATTGGATGATGATTATCATCCAATGGGCGGTCAATCTAAAGGAGGCCAAAATGTCCCCGGAAAATCTTTTTCAAATACATCTCGTTTTGGGCTATGTCGCGTGGCTGCTTTGCTTCGGTGTATACGTACTGCCTAGGCTCAAGTCGATGGGCCGATTTGAAGCGCAACGCGTGATCGCTACTCTACACAGCTTCCGCTTCTTTGGGCTCGTCTTCATCCTTCCGGGCGTCGTCGGCCCCAATCTCCCTGCTCGCTTCGCCGTGTTCGCCGCTTACTGGGACTTTGCAACAGGGATCCTGGCTATGTTGGCGCTTCTCACGGCAAGGATACGTCCGCTGTTTTGGCTGTTCGTCGTGGCCTTCAATCTCGTGGGGACTATCGACCTAATCTTCGACTACTACCACGCCATCCAAGTCGGTCTTCCAGCCGCTTGCGGGGCAATTAGGCGCCGCATACGCGATCCCGATCATCTACGTGCCTCTTCTGATGATCACGCACTTCGCCGCGTTCTACTTGCTGCTTCGTCCTCAGCCCCAGGCTGCTCGTGCCCTCGCCGGCAACGCCGCCGCATCCTAAAACGGAACTGGTCAATTAGCAAGCCAAGTATCGTCGTGACCGGCGCGAACGGGAAGCAGCGTGATGTCGTGTGTTCGAGGAGAGCGCCCACAAAAACGCCATGAAAACAGGTAGCGCCACGGAGGTGGATTGATTCGGCATCAGAGATCGCAAGTCGGCGCCGGAAACTGGCATGGCCTGCGCTGCGCGCTCACCCATCTCCGAACAACAAGTTGGTACTACTCTCTGAGACTCTAAATGCTAACGTAATCCGAACCCACATCCCGGAACTGCCTCTCGCG
>CAVUVF010000019.1:0-659167 GCA_963744795.1 uncultured Acidobacteriaceae bacterium | reverse complement strand
TGATGCATCAGTAACGCGTATCTTGCAACTTAAGCTGAAATACAAAATTTTGCCGTATAATATGGCATTACAATTGGCAGGTATGACGGGTGGAAGTGAGCAAAGGAGCTAATTGTACTATAGCTTGTATTCAGCACAGAAGGTTTATAAGATCAAAGAGGTTAGATACATAATGATTATTCGACATGATCGCTCCGATCGAGAGAGTCTGGTAGATGCACATCAATGGCCCGGTATTACAAGTTTCTTTCGTGGGCATGGAGGTGCATCACTTATTGCTCCTACCTGGTTGCTTACAGCTGCACATGTTGCTGAGAGTATTCCAGCAGAAGTCCATCTTAGCGTTGAAATTGCAGGGAAACGGTATCCAATAGTACGTACTGTTTTTCATCCGCAGTATGATCATGAGTGGATGCAAGGAGACGAAGATAATGGGAACAACACTGTTGATCTTGCACTTGTTGAACTGGAAGCACACGTAGAGAATGTTTCTCCATTTGATCTATATAAGGGTCATGATGAGCAAGGACAAGAGGTATTATTGCTAGGGCAGGGCGAGTTTGGTAATGGAATACGTGGAGTACGTGGCTCTGATCGTGCATTGCGTCAAGCTACAAACAAGATTGATGAAGTTGATTCCTGGTGGCTAAAATTTCGCTTCGATGCACCTCCAGAGGGCACCTTTCTGGAAGGAGTCTGTGGACGCGGAGATAGCGGGAGTCCAGCCCTCATTAAACATAATCATAGTTTCCTTATTGCCGGAATAAGTTCCTGGCAACAGATTGGAAATCGTCCATTAGGAACTTATGGATGTATCGAGCACTATACTCGTGTCTCATCTTTCATCGATTGGATACAAGGCACTTGTGGACTCCTATCTTGATGCTATAGTAGAATCCTTGTTGAACGGGATAAACTCTTCAAAAGAAGGAGGTATCCTGAAGCTTCACAATACGAAACTTAGAGGATACCTTACAGCGCTCAAGAACGAGTGTATAAAGCTATATAGCCTTCCATGTAAGCCCCATAATCGGAGCCAGAATTGGTCCCAACTTATTGGCAACCTTCACATGCCCGGCATCACTGGGATGAGGACCAGAGTTGTAATCAGAGGCGACCAACCATCCGGTGGTATCAACATACCTCACATTGTTATCGCCGGCGGCATTGGCGGCCTTTACAGCGGCCAGCGTGGGAGCAGCCTTCGTGCCCTTGAACGTTCTTAGTACTATGATATGTGTATTCGGGAGTTCCGCGTGTATGTTTTGCAGGAACGTGATATAGGTTGACTCGAACGTTGCGTCGCTTACATGATAGCCAGCATCATTGGTGCCCAGGTTAATGACGATAATGCGGGGCCGATAACGCGAAAAGTCCCAATTGGGTGAGTTGGGGAAGTAGACCGTCTGTAATTTGAAGTACGCCCGGCTCATACCGATAGCATTAGGCGAACCACATTGCACATTATCGGTCAGGCAGATACCACCCTGAGCGATCTGGGTATGCTTCACCCCCAAATTTTCTCCAATCAGCCATGCATAGTCAGAGAGCGCATGTTTCGTGTCTGTCGCACCAGCCGTAATTGAATTTCCTCAATTCGATCAGTTGCGAAGAGATAGGGGTAGCCACAGTTTTAGCTCCTGCATCGAGCAGAGTCCCTGAAACGCGATGTCATCATGTTCGGAATAGGCGGCCACACGCAGCGTGTGATTTCCTGTTGCAAGAGGAGTTGAGGTTAAATTTACCGTACCAATTGCGTTGGCATAAAAGGTATCTTTTCCATTGTCAATCAAGACATCATGGCGAACGGGCGAAAAAACGAAAGGCATCGTGCCGCCATAACCGATTTTGCTGCTTTGTGTGCCGATCAGCGGATTGACAAAGGCGATTACTTCCCGATCGGCGGCATGGGCCAGTGGAGAAAGTAGCGGCCCAACGGCGAGACAGAGCAGAAGGCGGCCCATGGAAGACCAGTATAGTGACGAGGGCGAGGTCATCCCCGGCCTTCGCAGCGAACCTGGAACTGACCACTCGGACAGAGCAGCGCGCCACTCACCTTCCGGCTTTTTCCGGTCAGCAAGGCGCTCACCGGAGTCGAGATCACCCTGGACGCGGCGCTGGAAAGCTGATCTTTTGCCCGGCCGTCCCGTCAGCTGACGTTGCCGGCCGCTCGTAGCTCGGCCATCCGATCGGCGCGGTAGCCGAGGCCGGCCAGCAGCCGTCGGTGTCGGCGCCAATGGCCGGCGGGTCGGCCGCCAGTTCGCCGGGGTTGCGGTGAACCGGGGAACCGGCGCCGCCACCGTGACGCCGAGCCGACTAGCTGGCGCGCGCCGAGTTGTGCGGGTAGGCCGGCGCCTCGGCCAGCGTCAGCACCGGGGCCACGCAGGCGTCCAGTGGCTCGAAGATCGCTGCCCACTCGTCGCGGGTCCGGCCAGCGAAGGTGCTGGCAAGCAGTTCGGTCAGCGCGGCCGGTCCGCCGGCTGGTACGGCGAGCCGATACCGGCTGGATCCAGACCGAGGGTGGTCACCAGCAGGTTCCAGAACTTCGGCTCCAGCGCGCCCACCGCGACGAACCTGCCATCGGCGCAGGCGTAGCACCGGTAGTTCGGCGCGCCGCCGTCGAAGATGTTCGCCTCCCGCTCGTCGGACCACAGGCCGTGTCCGTGCAGCGTGCGGACCATGCTGGCCAGGTAAGCGGCGCCATCGGTCATCGCCGCGTCGACCACCTGGCCATGCCCGCTGCTGCGCGCGCTCAGCACCGCGGCGAGCAGCCCCACCGCCAGCGTCATCGCACCGCCGCCGAAGTCGCCGAGGTAGTTGGCCGGTGGCGTCGGCGGGCCGTCCTTCGGACCGATCCCGTGCAACAGTCCGGCCACCGCGAGGTAGCTGATGTCGTGCCCGGCTCGGGCTGCCAGCGGCCCGTCCTGACCCCAGCCGGTCATCCGGCCGTAGACGAGTTGCGGGTTGCGCTGTAAGGCTTCAACCGGCCCGATGCCGAGCCGCTCGGCCACGCCGGGCCGGAATCCCTCGATCAGCACGTCGCATTCGGCAGCGAGTTCGAGCGCGATCGCCGCCCCGGCCGGCTGGCGCAGGTCGAGGGCGATCGAGCGGCGGCCGCGACCGAGCGGGCCGCCGACCCCGACCGGCAGGTCGGCCAGCGGATCGTCGGCCTGCGGATTGGAGCGAGATCCGATCGATCCGGATCACCTCGGCGCCCAGATCGGCCAGCAGCATGCCGACGAACGGCACCGGTCCGATCGCGGGCAATTCCAGTACCCGAATGCCGGTCAGCGGGCCGTGGTCATCCCGCCGAATCAGTCCGGCTCAGCCGCTCTCGGCGCGCTTGCGCAGCGATCCGGCGGTGCGAACCGCGTCACCGAACCGCGCGGCGAGCTGTCGGCCCGGTGCCACGAAGCCGGCCAGGCCACCCGGGTAGCCATTGATGTACTGCAACACCCCGCCGGTCCACGGGGGGAAGCCGATGCCCATGATCGATCCGATGTTGGCATCGGCAGCGGTGTTCAGCACGCCTCGTCCAGGCAGCGCACCGACTCGAGCGCCTCCGCGAACAGCATCCGCTCCGACAGCTCGCGTAGTTCGATCGCCGCCGGATCGCCTGCGAGCGGGAACGTTCGGCCAGCCCGGCCACAGCCCGGCCCGCTTTCCGTCGGCGTAGTCGAAGAAACCGGCCCCGCGCAGTCGCCCGGGCCGGCCCAGTTCGAGCATCCGATCAACCACGTCCTCGCCGGGTGGGCGGAGAAGCCGCCGTCGGCCGCCTGCACGCTGCTCGGGTCTCATTGCGGATCTTGGCCATCAGCTCCAGGTTCAGCTCGTCGGCCAGCTGCAGGACCCCACCGGGTAGCCGGCCTGGGTGGTGGCCTGCTCGATGGTGGCCGGCGGCACCCCTTCGGTCAGCATGGCCAGCGCCTCGTTCACGAAGGTGCCGATCACCCGGCTGGTGAAGAGCTTCTGCTGTCGTTGACCACGATCGGGGTCTTCTTGATCTGGGCGGCGAAGTCCAGGGCCCGGGCCAGCGCCTCGTCCGAGGCGCGCTCGCCGCGGATGATCTCCAGCGGCATCTTGTCGACCGGGGAGAAGAAGTGCAGGCCGATGAACTCGCTGCTCGCTCCGCACCCCCCCGGCCAGCACGGTGATCGGCAGGGTGGAGGTGTTCGAGCCGAGCAGGGCGTCCAGTCGCCGACGGCTCGTTCGGCCTCGGCGAACACCTCGTGCTTGAGCGAGACCTTCTCGAACACCAGCAATACGCCGAACGATGTAGACCAGGCAACACACACACCAATGCGTATTGCTACTCTGGGCTATCCACCGCTGCCACCATGGCCCACATTCATTTCGGGGCGGCGGGTGTAGCTGGTCCAGTCATCCTGCCATTTACGCCTCGCCGACCGGTACTTCCGGTGTAATTAGCGGAGTTCTTACAACAGCTGATCTGACCGATCAAGCTACTTCCGGAATCGTTACATTCACCGATATATACAATGCCGCGCTCGCTGGGAATCTTTACTCGAACGTGCACACTATTAATTTCCCGGCCGGCGAAATTCGCGGCCAACTCGCACAAGCGAGCGCCGTACCCGAACCGACGACGGGATTGCTTTTCGCAGCCGGACTCCTGGCTGTTCCTTTGGTCCTGCGCCGGCGGCATAGCTAGCCGTTCATTGTTTTTGGTCGGGTCGCCTGGGCGGGTTCTCGTCTCGGAACGTCTACTCGGTTCCCTCTCGGGCGCCCTTCCAGAGATCGATATCGCCCTCTTGGGCGAAACGCTCAATCTCGTTCAACTCTTCGTCCGTGAACTGCAACCCTTGTAGCGCACCAAGTGAGTTGTCGAGCTGTTGCACGTTTCGTGCGCCGATCAGTGCGGATGTGACCCGTCGATCGCGCAGCACCCAAGCGATGGCCATCTGGGCCAGCGTCTGTCCGCGACCCCGCGCAATCTCGTTCAGCTGACGGACATTCGAGAGATTCTTTTCAGTCAGCAACGATTGTGAGAACGAACCGCCTGAAGCTGCGCGAGATCCTTCGAGGTGACCTTTCAAATACTTGTCGCTGAGCAGGCCTTGGGCGAGAGGCGAGAACGCTATGCAACCGATCCCGAGTTCATCCACCGTTGCCAGTAGCTCCTCTTCCACCCACCGGTTCAGCATCGAATAGGAAGGCTGATGGATTAGAAGCGGAATGTTCTCGCTGCGTAAGATCTGGGCGGCTTCCCGCGTCCGCTCAGGGCTATAAGAAGAGATACCGACGTACAGCGCCTTTCCCTGACGTACCGCTTGCGCCAGTGCTCCCATTGTTTCTTCTAGAGGCACATCAAACGACGGACGATGTGAATAGAAGATGTCCACATAATCCAGCCCCATTCGCCGCAGGCTGTCGTCCAAAGACGCTAGTAAATACTTGCGTGATCCGCCCACGCCATAAGGGCCCGGCCACATGTCCCATCCCGCCTTGGATGAGATCAGGAGTTCGTTCCGGTAGGGGCGGAAGTCCTTACGCAGAATCTCTCCGAAATTCTCCTCTGCCGAGCCGTACGGCGGTCCGTAGTTGTTCGCCAGATCGAAATGAGTAACGCCGCGGTCAAACGCCCGCCGAATCATGGCTCGTCCGGTCTCGAAGGCGTCGACTCCACCGAAATTCTGCCACAGTCCAAGCGATATAGGTGGCAGGACGATCCCTGACCTCCCGCACCTTCGAAAATGCGCTGTTTCGTATCGTCTCGGATCAGGTATGTAAGTCATTCAAACGCTTCCGTCATTATGCGCCTCTCCATTCTTTCGTGAGCCAAAACGCAGGTTGCGCGATCAATCTGCCCGCCCTCCTGCATCCATCCTGTTATGACCGAAAACGAAAGAACGGTGAAGGCGCTTCACGACCTGATCGCCACGTCGAACGATGCCGCGGAGGGGTTTGGCAAAGCCGCGAAAGGCGTGCATGATCGGGAACTGAGCGATTGGCTCGCCGCCGCCTCTAATCAGCGCGAAGCCTTCTCCGCTGATTTGACAAAGGCCCTGAAAGAGATGGGTGAAGAGCCCCGGCTCGACCTGCACGTCGGCGGCATTCTTCACAAGGGCTGGGTAGACCTCGAACAGCGCCTTCGGTCCACGGAAGCGCATTTGCGTTCGAAGGACGACACGGAGATTCTCCGCGAGTGCATTGACGGCGAATCGGGATCATTGAGCCACTTCGATCATGCGCTCGCTCAGAATCTGAACGAGGACGTGCGCGCTCTCGTTGTTCAACAGCGAACCATGCTCGATGACGACCTGACGTACCTGCAGAGCAGAGTCAGCCGCGGGCAGGCGCACTCCGCCTGACCGTCCTCTGTTTGATCCCAAGCCGTAACCCCACTCCTGGAAGCTCAATGTGAGATTCGTGCTCTCCCATGTGCCGGCGACACGAAGTCCTTGATACCGTAACTCAGGGAGAGAGTGACTCATGAAATGGACCCGCAGAAACATGCTTGGGACAGCGGCCGCGACCGCGCTGACCAACATGCTTCCGAGCGCACGTTCCCAGACCATCCCAAACGCTGCGAAGGAGGGAATCGTCATTCAGTCCGGCCCTTTTTCCGCCCGCGACGAATCGTTCAAGAGCTATACCTGTCCCGATTGGTTTCGTGACGCCAAGTTCGGCATTTGGGCGCACTGGGGACCCTCCTCCGCAATTGGCGATGGCGATTGGTACGCCCGAAACATGTATATCGAGGGCAATCCGCAGTATCAATACCATCTGAAAACTTATGGACACCCGTCCAAGTTCGGTTACAAGGACACTATCCCTCTCTGGAAGGCCGAGCGCTTCGATCCTAAAGCACTCATCCGCCTCTACTCCGATGCGGGCGCGAAGTACTTCGTCAGCATGGGTGTCCATTGCGATAACTTCGATCTCTGGAATTCGAAGAATCACCGCTGGAACTCTGTCCGCATGGGTCCCAAGCGCGACATCGTTGCGGAGTGGCGCGATGCCGCACGAGCCGCGGGCTTACGATTCGGTGTAAGTGAGCACGTTTGGGGTAGCTATAACTGGTGGCAGACGAACAAAGGCTCTGACAAGCAGGGGCCCTATGCGGGTGTCCCGTATGACGGTGTCGATCCTGCCAACCAGGATCTCTATTTCCCGCCCCACCCGCCCGCCGCTCAAGCCTGGGCCGAGCAGGGAAATGAGAGCGAAGCGTGGAAGCATGAATGGTTCCTCCGCGCCCAGGACCTGATAGACCAGCACCAGCCTGATCTCTATTACGAAGACGGCGCCATTCCCTTTGGCGCCTGGGGCCGGTCCCTTGTTGCGCACTACTACAACCAGAGCCTTCACTGGCACAACGGTAAAGTCGACGTCGTCTATACGGGAAAACGCCGGGGCGAAGCGGAACTCGGTGCCTGCACTTTGGATGTCGAACGCGGAGTGACGGATGACATCGAGGCCCGCCCGTTTCAGACCGATACCTGCATCGGCGTCTGGCACTATAAGCGCGGAATCACTTACAAGCGTCCGAAGACCGTGATCGATATGTTGGTCGATGTAGTAAGCCGCAACGGCAACTTACTCCTGAACATTCCGTTGCCTGCGAGCGGTATGCCGGACGATGATGAACTGAAGATCCTCTCCGATATCACATCTTGGATGAAAGTGAACGGTGAAGCGATTTACGGCACGCGTCCGTGGAAGATCTTCGGCGAAGGCCCGAACGCTCAGAAGTCTGTTGCCGGCGCCGGTATGAATGGCACTCCGGAACACTTCAATGAAAAGGGGCGGAAGGATCTGACCGGCGCAGACGTTCGTTTCACGACGAAGGCAGAGGCGCTCTATGCTTTCGTCATGGGCCACAACACCGGCGAAACGCGGGTACTCGCGCTCAGCTCTCGGCGTGGATTGGAGACGCGCAAAGTGATGCGCGTGGACTTGCTTGGGTCTCCTGAACCGTCGGTGGAAGATCGCGGATGACGGACTGTTGATCGCCTCGCCGCGAACGTGGCCGACGGATCACGCCGTAGTCTTCAAGATCTCGTACGTGTAAACAAAAGGGCCTCCAGTCGGCCATGTGGCAACTGGAGGCCCGAATGTTTGCGTCTTGTGCGTTTTAGAAACGCAGCTTCAAAGCGAGTTGCAACTGCCGTGACGATCCTGCGTCGCCGGTCGGAAAACGCGTGCTGTTGATCAACCCGAACTGCGCCGTGCCTACCGTGGTACCTGGCTGCCCGAAGTTCGTCTGATTCAACAGGTCAAACGCATCGGCACGGAGTTGGACATTGAATCGTTCCGAGATCTTGGTGTTCTTCACCAGTGAAAAATCCAGATTGGCGAAGCCAGGTCCAATCACAACGTTTCGGCCAAGATTGCCGAACGTATTGCCCTGATTTCGAAGAACACTCCGCGGGTTCAGCAGATATCCCATGAACGTGGCGCTGCCGTTCGAGGCCGGAGTGTAACCGGCCAGCACCGGTCCCGTCACGCTGGCGCGAACTGTTGCGAGCCCGGTGAGCGCCGTGTTGGAGGTGCGGAACGTGATCGGGTTCCCGCTCTGCAGTGTCTGAATCAGCGAAACTTCCCAACCCTCTACCAGCCGGTTGCCGTGGAACGGCAGATCGTAGATGCCATAAAACACGAACCGGTGCCGCGCATCGAAGTCCGACAATCCGCGATCATTCCGGACGTTGTAGCTGTCCTGGACGACGATGCCTTGGAAATTGCGCGAATTCAAATCAATTGACTTCGACCATTGGTACGATCCGTTGAACTGCAGGTTGCGCGAAAGGTGCTTGTCCACCGTCACCCAGAGAGCCTGGTAAGACGAGTTGCCGATGCTCTCGTTCACGGTGATGTTGCCCAACGCGGCCCCGGGACTGATCGGGCTATTGGCCGATAAAGCGCGATAGGGCCGAACGCCATTGATCGGCTGATTGTAATTCCGCGCTAGGTTCAGGTTCGTTCCCTTGCTGCCTACATAACTCGCGGTCAGAACCATGTTCTGGCTGAGTTGCTGCTGCAGATTGAAGTTCCAGGATTGAGCATAGCCATTTCGGTAATTATGCGAGACAGAGGTGGGCGAAACCGAGCCGCTCGCAAAATTGTAAGCATTCGCGAAACTGACAAACGGAGTAGCTGCTGTCGGCGAGAACGTCACTGGCAATGAAAACGGAGGGTTGCCTACCAGGCCGCTGACGACATTGTTGTTCGGCTGATCAACAAAGATGGCGTAAGCACTGCGGATTACGGTTCGCCCCGTCCCGAACGCATCCCACGCAAAGCCAACACGCGGTTGAAAGTTCAATGCGCTCTGGTTGTAGGCGTTTTGCGGACCGCCATCTGCTCCCACCCGCACCAGCGAAACCGTCGTCGGATCGAACACCACGAAGTGGTTCCGGGTATCGTACGGGGTTCCGTTCCAGTCGTAGCGAAGCCCCAGGTTCAACGTCAGGCGCGGCCGGATCTTGTAAGCGTCCTGAACGAAAGCGCCTGCTGACGGCGTATAGATTCGCGCCGCTCGATTCGAGCTGTTCGCCGTGAACGCGTTGGCTCTGTCCAGAAGAAAGTTATCGATGCTCGAGAATGTGAACGTGCCGGGTGTCTGAGTAAAACTATTGGCAATCGTCTGCCGGTATTCGCCGCCGAACCTGATCGTATGGTTGCCGTGCACCCAGCTCACGGTGTCCGAACCAATCATGGTCGTATCGCCGCGGCCCTGCGGAAATCCGTTGATGCCGCCAAACGCGAACGCGCCCGTCACGGTAATCTGCGGCAGTCCGATGGGAGCGTTCACGCCGCTGTTGATCCCTAAGTTGGCCGCATTCAAAGTGTTCTCAGCCGCAAAGATGATATGGATCCGATTGAATCCGAGCCGGGCCTCGTTAACGAGAGTCGGGCTGATCGTGTGCGTGTCGTTGATCGTCAATACCTGCCGCACGCCATGGCGTGAATCCCCGTAGCCCGGGCAGATTATTCGACTGTGTCGTTGGCGGCTCATTCCGCTGATCCTGCTGCATCGCGTAGTACGCGTTGAACCGATTCTTCGTTCCGAAGCTCTGTGTGAAGTTGGCCGTGCCCTGATAAATCGAGACCGGCGCCACCGCGTTTCCGGTGAACACCGTTCCGTTGGTCGAATTGCCCGCCGGTATCAACGGAAGCAGTGCTCTGATGATCGGGTCGGTTGAGTTCGCCGCCTGTACTCTCTGGGCCGGGCTCAGAACCGTCTGCGACAGCGGTATGCTCTGCCGCTGCTCGAGTTGCTCATAGCTCAGAAACAGAAACGTGCGTGTCTTTCTTGATGGGAAATCCGCCGGCGCCTCCGAACTGATTCCGCTTGAACGGGGCCTGTGGAATCCCGATCGGGTTGATGAAGTTCCGCGCGTCGAATGCCTCGTTGCGAAGGTAATCGTAAAGCTCGCCATGAACCTGATTCGTGCCCGCGCGCGTCGCGATGTTCACAATCGAGCCCGAGTTCCGGCCGTATTCCGCGCTGAATGTGGAGTTATCGATCTTGAACTCGTCAACCGTGTTGACTGTGGGCTGAAACGTGATCTGGTTCTGCGCCAGGTCGTTCATGTTCACGCCGTTGATCATGAAGTTGACAGTGTCCTCGCGAGCACCGGCCGAATTGAAGCTCGAAGTCCCTTGCCCGCGGATGGGCGCGGTCAGGAAGCCGTTCTGCCGGGGGCGTCACGGTGCCCGGAACCAGCAGCGCCAGATCCACAAAATGCCGGCCGTTCAGCGGCACTTCTTGCACGACCCGGCTACTCACAACCGATCCCATGGAAACGCTTGTCGTTTCCACAACCGGACTGCCGCCCTGGATCTCGACCGTCTGCGTGCTGCTGGCCACCTGCACGTAAAGTCCTGCCGCGTAACGGTACTCACGGCGACGCGTAATGTTCGATGCCGTTGTCGTTTGCATGCCGGGCGCCTCTACTTGCACGGTGTAACTGCCTGTCGGAAGAGATGGTACAGAGATACAGCCCCGCGTCGTTGCTTTTTACCGATCTGATGCTGGCCTGTCGCTGAATTAGTAATGTCGATGTCGGCGTTACTTAAAACAGCGCCGCTCGCATCCGTTACAGTGCCCTGAATGCCTCCTGTCGATTGTGCGAAGCAATAGATCGTAAAGCAAAGTGCGAGTGCACTTATCCTTAGGAGAGAGACGAAGCTCAGTCCTGACTGGCGAATAAACTTTAGAAACACTTATAGCCCCCTAAAAGCTCTTATTAGACTAAGTGTATCAGTTTCGTGACGATCGGATCAGTTCGAGCCCGCGGGTTCGTTCGGAGAACACGTCAATCAGATGTACTTCTCCGAGTCAGCCCGATGACACAATTGCCTTTTGGTTGCCCGGTCATGTTACTCACGCACTCTGCCTGCTGAAACTTTTACAAGTTCTTCGCAATTCTGTCCCGTAACCTATTGACTGACTCCACGAGCGGACGCGGACCGGGTATCAAGCGACCGCATCCCCGGTTCTATCAGCGGCAAGCACGAGATGCGAGCTTGCCGCGCACAGCCAGAGAATAAAAGCGAATCGTCAGGAAGATCTTTCAGAGGCCCGCTATTGTGCTCCTGGTGTACTTAGAACAAGACCCGCGTGGAGAATCGGAACTGCCGGGCGCTATTCGGGGCCGGTAGGTTGCTGACCGTTCCCGTCACATATCCGAAGCTGTTCGGAGTGCTGATGTCCGATGCAGGGTTTGCGAAGTTGGCATGATTTATCACATCCAGGCCTTCAGCGCGGAATTGCAACGTGAGCCGCTCCTTCACTTTGAAATCGCGAGACAATCCCGCGTCAAGATTCAGGAAACCCAGTCCTCGAATATTGTTACGTCCGGAGTTCCCAAACCGCTGCGGTAAGTTGGCAGGTATATTGACAGGCGCAAACGCCGCGGTGTCGAAATAGGGCGTCCCGAGTCCAATGCCGCCCGGAATTGCTACGCCGGTACTGGAGTTCAGGTCAGGCACCTGCGAACTCCCGGCCGCGTTCAAGTTGCCCCCGGTGCTTTGAATCACATAAATGGGCGCACCGCTGAGAGCACTGAAGACGCCGTTGAACGCCCAGCCGCCAAGCAAGTGGCTCGCAACTCCACTCTGCACCCATCGTTTGCCCTTTCCAAATGGCGATTCGAGAGCAAAGTAGACCTGTAGATTGTGCGTGTGGTCATAACTCGCGGGGCCCCTGTTCAGATTCCACGCACCCGGCCACTGTATACGTGGGTTGCCGTTGTTGTCCGCCCAATTGATTGCCTTTGACCATGTGTAAGTCGCGCCGATGGTAGATGAGCCTAGTCGATGAGTTACTTGGCTCTGCAACCCATCGTAAGTAGTCGTCTTGAAAGGCTGTACGGAGGTGATGTCGTTCAGCAGGCCGAGCGAAGATGCGAAGCGCCGGGTTCGCATTTGAGGCCGGATCATAGACCGTCGTGCCGGTAGCCGCGAAATTGCCGTTTCTTAAATCGGCCGATGGTATCGTCAGAAATCTCGGCGGTGCGCCAGATCTTATAGCGGTCCGCTCCCAATCGACCGAAAAGAACAACTTGTCTCTCCCGTTGAACAGCTTCGGAATCACGACGGGACCCGTGAAAGCAACTCCGAATTGGTTCAGGATGTATTTATTGTTTTGCGGCGTCGGGTGGAAGAAGTTCTGTGCGAAGAAATGGCTGTCCGTATTGAATACCCAGGCTTTTCCATGGAACTCGTTTGTTCCTGATTGGGTAATTACATTGATGATCGCTCCGCCCGGTAAGCCCTGTTCAGCATTGTACGAGTTGGTCACAACGTTCACGGTTTCAATCGCCTCAGTCGCCGGTTGGTAAACAAGGTTCGTTGGCAGCCAGGGATAGTTAATGCTCGAACCGTCGATTCGCGTATTGTTCTGCAGATTCGACACCCCGTTTACATTGATCGAGAATGACCTTCCGGGGTCCGCTGCCGCAGAGTTTGTCGGGCCGCTGATGCTTGTCCCAGGTACTATCGTCAGCAGACTCTGAAAGCTTCGTCCGCCGCTGCCGGTGATCGGAAGCGTTGCCAGTTGCCTTGTGCTTAGATTCACGTTCACATCGGCGCGGTCGGTCTGTAGCGCCGGAGGTGCCGCCGTGATTTCGACGACCTGGTTCATCTGCGCTACTTGCATAATCGCGTCCGCGCGTCGAATCTGGTTGGCAGTTACCGCAGCCCCGTTTAGGGTCGTTTTGGAGAAAGCTGGACTGGTGATGTTGTAATTACCCGGAAACAGATCTCCCACTAAGTAATTGCCATCGTCGTTCGTGGTCGTCTGCCGCTGGAAGCCCGTGTCGGGATTCTCCACCTGAACAGTGGCCCCCGCGATTGCTCCGCCGCTTGGGTCTTTCACGTTTCCCGTGATAGACCCGTAAAGAATTTGTCAATAATCCGAGTCGCCGAGCGCAGTCAGCGTAAGCAACACTGAAAGAAGCTGGAAAGCACGAGTGCAACGTGCTGCCATAAAAGTCTCCCTGACGCGAGCCGATCAATTCATGCGTTGAATTGTCGATAAGAACGATGACGGCGGGGGAGAATGTTTCTCGCTCTGCTTCGCCACGCGACCAGGATGTTTTACCTGGATACCTGCGAATTCTGAGCCATGGCCCGTTCACAACCATCGGCCAATATCTTCTCCTGTCCGATCAGGTATTTAGGCTTGGGTCTAAGGCGACACTAGACTTCGTTGAACTACACTCGCTCGGATTATGAACCAAATATCCATCGAGTTGCCGGGAGCGAAATCGCAAGTTTCCGATTCCAAGCTGCACGGTAATAGACAAAACGCTCAGTTCTCTACTTGTCCCGTCTCCGAGGCTGGTAAAGCCTCCAGTTCTCGTAATAATTCAGGCACGGCTTGGTCGGAGCGTTCTGCGTGCTGCCGGAAGAAAACTTGGAAGACTTCGAACACCTCAAGGCGGACCTGGAGGAAGAACACGAGCCTTCCACCCCGACAGAATCTCTCCTGGTGAATGACATGGCCCGGCACTACTGGCTCTACCAGCGCGATCGCTCCGGGTTGGGAAAGCAGAATCTCGAAGTGCTGCTATCCACCGAAGTGGTTCGAGCAAAGTCTGGCAGGCCACACCTTCTGGCGGCTCAAGTCTGGTAGACACCTCGGCAGCACGCTCCGCCATCATTCGCTAACGCGCATCAACGGCAAGCGGCATTATGTGCTTCGGGTGCGACGAAAAACGTGATACTGGCGGGAGGTAGTGTCACACGGCCAGCACCAGTCGCGCACGCCCGTAAGTTGGGGAAGGGAATCGTCAGATCCAAGTTTTAGTTCCTTTCCATTCAGTTGGACGTGCACGCTCTCGAGGTCTGAAGCTGTTAATGTGTATCGTTCGGAACGAGCTGAAACAGAAATGGTTTTGGGCGCACTTCGATCGGTGTTGAGCGCAAGAAGAGTCACGCCTCCCGGAACATCGCTCATGCAGTGTCCATACAGTCGAAGACCGTCAGCCGGCGCAGACTCAGGCTTCAGGACTGTCGTGCCCATGAGTTGATGCCATAACAGAGCAGCCCAATAGTTCGGTCGTGGAGCGAATGTCTGCTCATCGAGAAGTCCGTAATCGCTCGCGGCTAACGTATTGTGAGCGACTACGCGTATACCCTGCTGCGCGAGCGCCCCATGCTGATCGAGATAGCGGAAGGTGTCCAGAAACGTGGATGCCCAGGGATTGCCGCCGCAAGCCGCATCCGCCATTTCGGTCACCCAAAGGGGCTTGCCCGGCTCGAATCGATCGCGTAGGCCCTTATAGTACGCCGTTACCACGTCGCGGAAGTGACAGCCACTTTGGCGTAAGTGCTACCGCCAGCGGTTGTCCCGACGGGCGAATTGGCTCCGCCGCATCGCTGTGAAGCGGCGACGTAGATGTGATACGAGAACACATCGTAAACCGGTCCTGTTGCCTTCAGTAACGCCTCGCTCCCCAGTTTTTGGCTCATGGCTGCACCTACTGGTCCTCCTTCACCGGTAGAGCCGGGTCCAAGAAACAGTGTGTCAGGCGCGGTTTGTTTGAGAAACGGACGAAAGACAGCGACGTCTCGAGCGTGCGCTGCTGGATCATAATCCTTCGGCGCACCTCGCGACTCCGCGGCAAAGTTCGGCTCGTTCATGAACTCGGCAGCCGCAATTCTTCCGCCCGCGGCCTTCGTATACGCGAGAAAACTGCGAGCCTGGTCCGGTGTCCAGACGCCTTCGGAGTTGCGCGTGCCCGTACTGGTTGCGAAGGAGGTGATGATCTCCGCGTTGACGGCTTTGGCAAAATCAAGGACTCCCTTCCATTGCTTGCGGGTGAGCACACCTTTGAAACCTTGGGGCGGAGTCGCGGGCGCGGGGCCATCGGAGTCTTGAAAATAGGTGCTGTTTGCCCATGTGCCGCTCACTCTTACGTACGCTGGTCCGAGCGCTGCGGCCAATTTGCGCAATCGAGCATTGCCGAGATCAGTGGCCGGTCTGTATTGGAACAGGCTTGCAGGAGTGTCTGCAGCCGAACCAGACCGATTGGGCTGAATGTTCGTCGCTGGTTTCGACTTTATGTCCTTGTACGGCTTCCAAAATTCGCCGCCCGTAATCTCTAACATTTCGACGTTGTATGCCTGAAAGCGTTGGTCAACCTGTCCCACCTTGGCGAGCCTCGAAGGGTCGATCACAAGGGATGAGTCCGCCGAGAAAACAGGCGAGATAAAGGTCGTCGTCAAAGCCGTACACCGGGCGATGGCAATCAAGAAAGAGATGTGTTTCTGCAAACTCACGTCCAGTGTGCTTCGAGCTCTACTTCGTTTGGGTTGCAGTGAAGTTGCCGTCCGCCGAGAATTCCGGAACCGTCACCGTGCCGCTGATCTTAGTTTCTGAATCAAGCGTACCTTCATAGCTCACCGTGAGTGGAGTGCCATTGTATTCGCTTTTATAGCTCCACGTCACTTTCTTGCCGTCGACTTTGCCACTGATAGTCACGTTCCCCCGGTCGGAGGTGCAGGTGCCGCTCAGGTCACTATCCTTCTGAGACCAGGTACAGCTTTGGTCGCTTTCATTGCCTGCAATGCTGCTATGAACGCTCCACTTCCCGGCGAGCGGGTCGGCAGCAAAGGCTATGGCAGAGAGGCTTATGACTAGCAATGAGACAGATGCGAGCTTCATGGGAGACCTTTCGATAAGTGACACTCAGTGCCAGCGCCAATGATATAAGACACTCAGTGTCAATGTCAACAATGAGGGCAGAGGTTTGCACCAAGATCGCACGTATGCTAGCGTGATTTCGTGCCGCATTCGTCCCTGCCGGTGAGCAAGGATCCGAAACACTCCAAGCTCCGGCGGTCTTCACTGCAAGCTCGCAAACAAGAACTGGTACGAAACGCGATCTGGGATGCTGCCATTGACCTGTTCGCAGCGAAGGGATTCGACGAGACAACCGTCGATGACATCGTTGCGGAGGCGGGAGTTTCGCGGCGTTCATTCTTCCGGTATTTCTCCTCGAAAAGCGATTTGTTAACAGAGCGGGGAACCGTTAGTTATGAACATCTACTTACGGAAGCGATTCAAGCTTCCCATGCAAGTTACTCGGTCGCGGAGGTTTTGCGGCACACGGTCCTCGAAGTGGCGCAAACATCGGCTGCGGAACCGCGGACGCGCAAGATTATCGAAATCTCGAACAGATATCCGAGTGCACGACAAGCACTTTCGCGGGTCGCTGACGTCCACCATGCGGTTGCGGAAGCCTATGCTCGGCGCTTCAGAATAAGCTCTAAGCAGGATTTGACTCCGGATCTTCTCGCCGGACTGACTTTATCCATGATCGGCGCGACGATTCGCGTCTGGTTCCAGAATCCTGACGGAGACATCTCCATCGCTGTGGACCAGGTGTTTACGAGTCTTGCCGGCTTGATATGTAAGGATAAGAAACCGGACCGAACTACTCGGAAAGTACTGACTGCGAGTCGCGGCAAAGCAACTCGAAGCGATCATAATCGCAAGCCGGGATGAGGGAGACATCCTAATCCTGTTCTTCCGAACGTGTCAATAGCTGTCGAGATGACACAGATGCTCTCGGTACGTCGGTATCGCGTTGTCACATCCGGAACATTGGCTTCGTGACTTGCTGGTACCAGCCGCGCGGATCGATGACCTTGATCATCACAGAATCGGAGTAGTCGCTCATGATCTCCCCCGCGGCGCTAAGCGCTTCGTCCCACGACTCGCAGACTAGATACTCCGAGAGCATGTGTTCACCACAGATCAGTTTGACTTCCAACGTCCAGGCGGCCACGGTGTCACTCCTTCGCTAGGGAGCGGGGCGGTAGCACATTGACTAGCCGGACCAACTCGTTCAGCTCTTCCGCGGTGAACTCCGCTATGGATTGGCTAAATTCGCGGTCAGACATTTTGCCTTCCAAGTGGCCCTGGAAGACCGCAACAACCCGATCTGCAAAGAGGTCGGCCATGGCTCATGGTGGGTCTCGCAGATCCACATTGCAAGGCGTATTTCTTCCAACTGTAAGAAGTCGGTGGGCGTCAGCCACACTGATCTTCTCAATGGCCTTACCGGCCTCCAGTTCTAGCCCAGATCTCCATCGCAATCCGCGATATTGGCTGTATTGAATAGGCAGGCGTCCAGGGCTCGGACTACGTCCCTGAGCTGTGGTCTGCTCAAGGTGGCAAGATCTCTCCTCAGATTGCTGTCAGAGCTGTGGCCGTCCAGGTAGTCGCAACATACCTTGAGAGGGCCGTGCGCGAGGGGAGTGGGCATGGTTCATGTTGGGACTTTACGATGTGATTCACTAGTCGCATTAGTCCTGACTGTAACAATTGACAGACGCCTCCGGCGCGCTAAAGCGCCGGTTCTCCAGACCCGCGAGCGCGAAGCCTTACGAGGAACTTGGGAGACTGTATGTTGTTGGAAATAAATGGTGGCCAGGGACGGAATCGAACCGCCGACGCCAGCCTTTTCAGGGCTGCGCTCTACCGACTGAGCTACCTGGCCGCGAGAGAATCTTCATTTTAACAAACCGTTTAAACGTGGTTTGCTCGCAGCCATGAGCCCTGCATCGTGCACGGCGAGTCCTGCTAGCGCGCGAAAACTCGCGCTAAACGCAGACTTCTTCGGCCGGTTGAAGCTCAACCTGTGCTTCAGCCAGGTTCTCGCGTTCACTCAGTTCGCGGCCGATTTCTGAGGGCCGGAGTGAGCAGCGGAAGTTCATGAAGTGCTCGGAGGTCGGTTCGACGCTACCGCAGTATCGACACTGGATTGGTCTCATCGCCAAAAAGGTGTTATCCGACCGTAGTTCTTCTCAAAGGCTTCCCGTTTTTAGTGATTAGAACCGGTCTGGAAGAGCAGGGCAGCATAGGAAAGCCGGAACTGCGCGCGCGCATTGGCTTCCTCGATTGCCGCCTGTGTCTGCTGAAGCTGAGCCTGGCTGAGTTCCACGATCGAGCTCAGGCCCAGGTTGTAGCGGGTCTGGGCCAAGCTGAGTGCCGAATTGCTCTGGGCGAGCAGTTGCCGCGCCACATCAACCCGCTGGCGAGCGGCCGCGGCCAGATGCCAAGCCGTGCGTACGTCCCGGGCGATGCGGTTGTGCAGGTCACGTTCGCGTTCGGCTCCAGCTGAGGCCTGCGCCTTTGCTTCCGCCGCCTGAGCACGAAAACGGAAACCGTTGAAGATAGGAACGCTGATGTTTATACCCACCGCGCCGTACCAATTTTCATTGAAATACTGAGCGGACCCGAGTGGCGTGTAGCCGGCAACACCTGCCGCGCTGACAGTCGGCAGAGATTGTCTCTTCTGGGCTGTGGCGAATTTTTCGTCGGCCTGCGTCGAAAACTGCAAAGCGTGGAGGTCCGGTCGATTCTGCCATGCGTCATTGACTGGGCCGTCGGGATCAGGCGGCAAGTTGGGCAAAGGACCGGTGTCCTCAACCAGGTGATAGTCGGCCACGTGGTCACTGCCGAGCACCGCTGCGAGCGCCGCTCTTGCGGTCTCAAGGTTACTTTGTGCATCCACCTGGAGCAATTTCGCCTGAGACAGGCCCACCTGGCTGAAGTTCAAGATCTAGCTCGGATTTTAGTTTCGACCGCGATAGCGCCTCCACCTGATCCACGAGAGCCTGGCGTGTTTCGACGGTACGCGTTGTCACTTCGAGTGTCGATTGAGCTTCTAGCGTCTGGAAGAATGCCTGGTCGGCCGCAAGAATGATCTCCTCAGCCGTCGCCTCCGCGTCTGCCTGCCGGGCTTTCTCACGTAACCTCTCCGAAGCGATCAAGTTGCGCGTGCGGCCGAAATCAGAAATCAATTGATTGACAGTAACTCCCATCCCGGCGTGCTCCAGAAGGCGCGATGCCGTGAGTCCACCAGCGGAGAGACGACTCGCTTCGTTTGCTTCGACCGCCGTCAGGTTGCTGCTGACCGTCGGCAGCTCGTTCGATCGAGTTTCGCGCACTACCTGACCCTGTAGTTCCGTGAGAAGCGTCGAGACTCTGACCCGCGGGTTATTCCGCAATGCCAATTGTTCGGCCTGTTGCCGGGTCAGTTGCGGTTGTCCCGCCGGCGATTGCTGTGCGTTCAAAACACAGGGAAGGAATGCCAGAAGAAGCTTCGCACTACGAAGTGTCAATCTGTAGCGGCTTCCTTTCTGCGGTACATAAGGAGGTAAGCGCACGGTACTAAGAAGACCGTGATCAAACCAGAAACCGACAAACCGCCGAGAATGGCTCGTGCAAGTGGTGCGTACTGCTCACTTCCCGGTTCCAGAGCGAGAGCCATCGGTATGAGGCCGAGAACTGTCGCCAACGTAGTCATCAGGATCGGGCGAAGGCGCACGCGGCACGCTTCGACCAGTGCTTCTTCAAGAGGTTTCCCCGAAGCGCGCAGTGTACTGACGAACTCCACAATCAGAATGCTGTCTGATACGGCGATCCCGGTCATCATGACGACGCCCATGAGCGACATGACGTTGAGAGTCGTGTGCGTGAGTAGCAGGAAGATGAGCACGCCGGACATGCCAGGCGGAATTGCGAGAAGAATGATGAATGGATCCGTGAAGGAGGCAAACTGGGCCATCAGGACCAGGTAAACAAGAACTACGGCAAGGATGAGGCCGATGCCGAAGCTTGAAAACGACTGCTGCATGTCGCGCACGGATCCAGCGATGGCAAGCGTCAGGCCGGGTGGCCGTGAAACGCGTGCCAGCATATGTTGTATGCGCGCATCGAGTTTGCTGAGATCTTCGCTCTTCGGCATGACATAGACGTCGAACACTCGGCGGATTTGATAGTGGTCGACTTCCGTCGGCGTGTCGATCGGGTGAAGGTCGACTACCGACTCGAGTGGCGTGGTCATGTTGTTATTCGGTGAGCGCAGCGGGATTGACCGGAAATCTTTCATGGTGCGGATCTGAGTCTCCGGATACTGCACAGTGAGCATGTAGCTGTTGCCAGATTTAGGATCGTTCCAAAAACTGGGAGCGATCATGCCATCCGAAGTCAGTGCCGTAATGACGTTATCGACAACCGACTTTGGCGTGATTCCGAGTAATCCGGCGTGTTCCCGATTGATCGTCAACTCTAGTCCCGGATAGTTCAGATCCTGAGGGATCAGGACATCACTGACAGCGTCCAGACTGCCGAGTTGCTGCGCCAGTTTTTGTGCAAACTCGTAGCTCTGACGTAGATTGTTGCCGCCCACTTGGATATCGATCGGCGCCGGTTTCCCTTGATTCACAATCGAGTCGACCAATCCGCCGCTTTGAAAATAAGTAGAGATGTCCGGGAAGTCCAAGGCCAGCCGCTGTCGCACTCGTTTCATGTACTCGTAGCTGCCGACCTTATGCTCTTCTTTCAGGCTGACCTGGATGAATCCGGTGTGCATTCCGGAGTTCGGAGTGTAGATGGCCGAGAGGTCGGGAGTTACGCCGATATTCGACACAATCATGTTCAGGTCTTCTTTCGAAACGAGTTTGCGGATGTCGGCCTCGATCCGCGCAAAGTACTCGTTGCTGACTTCAATGCGAGTTCCGGCGGGCACCTTGACGTTGACAACGAATTGTCCGGGATCCGTCCTGGGAAAGAACGACTTGCCCAAAATCGGATAAAGGGTAAAACTGAGCAGGACGAACAGGCTGAAGCCAGAGACAACTACAACCGGGTGTCTCAAGCAGCGGTGAATCGCCCGATCATATGCCGTCTGCACTTTCGCGAAAAGGTGGTTGAAGCCGCCGACAATTTTTCCGAACAGGGTTCGTTTGCCTGCCGAGTTATGCGCTTCACCGTGATCGTGCCCTTCCAAACGAATGAATTTCGAACAGAAGAGAGGGACCACGGTCATAGCGACCATGTACGACGCCGCAAGAGCCAGCACGACTGCCAGAGCGAGAGCGGTGAAGAGATACTTGCTCACGCCATAAAGAAGCACTACAGGGAAGAAGACGATGGACGTGCTGACGGTTGCGGCGAGTACGGCTAATTGCACTTGCCTGCCGCCCAGTTCGGACGCAGTAAGCGGGTCCTGTCCCATCTCCATGTGGCGAAAGATATTCTCGAGGACCACAACCGAGTTGTCGATCAAGCGCGACAGAGCGAGAGCAAGCCCGCCAAGAACCATCGTGTTGATCGAACTTCCCCAGAGATTCAGCCCGAGGAATGTGGCAAGACAGGAGATAGGTATGGAAAGCAGAACTGCGATGGTTGCTCGAACATTCCCGAGGAACAGCAGAATCATCAACGCGGTGAGGCAGAGGCCGATCGTCCCTTCATTGATCACGTTCCTGACCGCTATTTTCACGAACACGGACTGGTCGAAAACGACATTGGTTTTGAGAACGCTGGGTATATCAAGCAGATGCTGTACCGCGTCCTTCACTCCGTTTACGATGGTGATCGTGTTCGAATTCCCGCCCTGCTTAAGAATAGGGATGTATACCGATTCCTGACCGTCGACGCGTACGACGTTTGTCTGTAGTTGGCCGGCGTCTTTTGCCTGGCCAACATCACCGACCAGGACCGAAGCGCGACCGACGGTCTTCAAAGGAACATCGTTGATCTGATCGACAATCGGAACCTGGCTGTTCGCATAAATGTTGTAATCTTTGGTGCCGATCCGAACATCGCCGGCGGGAAGAATCAGATTCGATTCGTTGATGGATTGAACCACGTCCATCACACTCATGTTGTGAGCCTCGAGCTTCAGCGGATCGACATAGACCATGATCTGGCGATAGCGCCCGCCATAGGGCTGAGGCACGGAAGCGCCGGGCACATGAGCGACCTGATTGCGAACGGTGAATTGCGCAATATCCTTGAGCTGAGTCTGGTTGAGGCCCTGGCCTTTGAGCGTGATCAGACAAACAGGCAAATTGGACGCATCGAATTTCAGAACCACGGGCGGAAGAGTGCCAGGCGGCAATCGGCGCAGATTGGCCATTGCGAGGTTAGAGATATTGCTAACCGCGGCGTTCGAGTCTACACCCGATTGGAAGAAGATCTTGATCAAGCTCACGCCCGTCATGGATCGCGATTCGATGTGATCGATGCCGCTGCCGAGCGTGAAGAATCGCTCATAGGTATTGGTGATGTTCGACTCGATCTGCTGGGGCGGCATGCCGGCGTAGAAGGTGGCAACAACCACAACCGGGATGTTCACCTCCGGGAAAAGGTCGACTGGCATGCGCACCACGGTTGTCACGCCGACAACGACGATCACCAGGCACAGCATCAAGACAAAGAACGGGTAGCGCAGCGAAAACGAAGACATTAGCGCGCCGCCTCGGACGTAGCTCGCGGACAACCTCGGGGCGCACGTGTTCTCCCGGCTGATAGTTGTCCTGGCCGGAGACGATCACGTATTCTCCAGGGCTGAGCCCGGAGAGTATCTCGATCTGGTTGTTTCCTTCCATGCCGGTTGTGACATTGCGGTGCTCTACTTGGCCTTCGGCAGTAACAACCAGAACGAATGGTTTGTTTCCCGTTGTGACTAGCGCGCGCGACGGAATGTTGATCGCCGCATCGCGATGCTGCAAGACGATCTCGGTTTCCGCATACATTCCGGGACTCAGGGTTAAATTCGGATTCGGTACATCGACTTCCACCGTCATGGTTCGCGTTGTCATGTCGAGCGCGCGCGTAAAGCGGACAATCTTGCCTGTCCACGTCCGTTTCAGTGCGCCGACAGTGATCTGCACATTGCTGCCCGGGTGGATGTACGCCACATCTGATTCCGGAACAGGGATGCGCAGGCGAAGGAGATCGCTCTGCGCGACACGGACGACCGGCATCGACTGGGTATTTGAGGCAGTGCCGGCCTGGATGAGCGAGCCGAGGTCGGCATAACGCATCGTGACGACACCTGTAAAGGGTGCCGTCACGACAGAATAGTTGGAAAGGGTCTGAACACGCAAGGTGTCAGCTTCCGAAACCCCAAGCTGTTGCCTAGCGGCTTCGGCCGCAGCTTTCGCTACTTCGATTTGACCTTCGGAGTTTTGATCTCTAGCTTTCGAATCATCAAGCTCCTGTTGCGCAACCAGACCGGGACGTTGATCCGATGCCTGCTGGAGGCGTGTATAGGCGGCATGTAGCGCGGCATGTAGAGACTCCGCTCGTGCGACTTCGCCCTGGGCCCGAATGATTTCCGACTTCGTGTGACCCACTTCTGCTTTGGCCCCGGCCACTTGAGCCTCGAGTTCAGGAACCTCAAGCACGGCGAGGGTTTGACCAGCGTGGACGCGGTCACCGATATCGACGTTAATGCGGCGAATGTAGCCGGAGACCTTCGCATGAAGGTCCACATCCTGGTAAGGAATGAATTGGCCCGCGACGCGAACTTCGCTTGACATTGGACCGCGCACTGCCTGCTCTACGGAGGCGGCACGCAGGGTCAAAGCGGAGGTTTTGGAAGCTTCTACCGGTTTTTCCGTGCACCCGGTGAGTAGAACGATGCACAGAACGGGTAGGACGCTAATTCTCAAGTGTCCCAAACACTTCCAGTGTGGTGCCGGAATAACCGGTTTGAAAATACTGCCGGGGCGGGAGATTTCGACCCTGTATCGAGTAGGGCTAGCGGATGATGCCTTTCCGGACGGCGTAGAGGATTAGTTCGGGGATGCTGTGCAAATTCAACTTCGACATTAAATTTGCTCGATGAGTGTCGACCGTATGAGGGCTTAGGTTGAGCAGACTGGCGATATCCTTCGTGCTTTTCAGTTCGGCTACCAACTGCAGCAACTCGCGTTCGCGAGCCGTGAGGGAGTCGTAAGGATCTTCAAGACCTCGTTGGCGAATTTGGCGGACGTAGTCGTCGGCGAGCACGCGGCTGACTGCGGGACTAAAAAACGCTTTACCTGTGCACAAGGCGCGAACGGCGCCGACGAGATCGGATTCCGCGGAGTCTTTCAAGAGATAGCCACGCGCGCCGGCCTTGAGAGCTCGCAGAACATACGATTCATCGGAGTGCATGCTCAGAATCAGCACGGCAGTGCGAGGATGGCTCTCAGTGATGCGGGTAGCCGCTTCGATGCCGTTAAGTGACGGCATCGCGATATCGAGAATGACAACGTCAGGGACAAGATGGTCGGTGACAGCCACTGCTTCACGGCCGTCACTCGCTTCGCCAACCACGGTGAAATCGGACTGCCGCTCCAGCATGAGGCGGAGGCCATTGCGCATGATTGTGTGGTCATCGGCAATGACGATGCGAACAGGCATATGATGGCGCGGAGCGTTAGGCGGGGAGAATAACCTGTACCGCTGTGCCGGCTCCGGGTTCTGAACGGATGGACAAGGCTCCGTTCAGATGGCGTACTCGCTCCTCCATGCCAAGGATACCGAGTCCTTTGTCCCGACCCGGAACGAAGCCGCGACCATTATCTTCGATGGTTAGCTGCAGGTTTCCTTCCGCTTGAGCCGAGAGCCGAATTGTGGCGGCAGTGGCGCGCGAATGGCGGGTAATGTTGGTAAGAGCCTCTTGCACAACGCGATAGATGCACGTCTTCGATTCCTCGCTGATCCGGTGTTCGGGCGGTAAGTCGGTCGAAACCTGCACCGAGATATTAGCCGTCCGTGAGACCTCTCGCGCTTGCCACTGCAGCGCAGGTACCAGCCCAAGGTCGTCGAGCATGGAAGGGCGCAGAAGTAAGGAGAGATTCCGGACAACCGCAACCGTGCGCTCAGCCAAATTTCGAAGATTCTGCAACTGGCCGAGAGCTACGGAGTTCTGTTCGGGCGGAAGCACGGCAGCGACATTGCCGATACCCAGCAACAGACCCGAAACCGCTTGGCCAACCTCATCATGCAATTCCCGTGAAATCGCGCGCCGTTCCGATTCTTGCGCCTGAACCAAACGCCCGGAGAGTTCGCTGAGTTCTTGCAATTGACGGTTGGAGATCCGCTCCAACCGGAGGAGCCGGCGCGTGGTAAAGCCGGCCAGGAGTGCTCCCGCAAAGAGGGAAAACAGAGTGAACGCGATCAGGGATTTTTGAAACGTCTCAAAGAGTTGAGCAATCTGGCGATTGCCGGCCTCCAACTGTCGGCCGTTAATGGCGCTCAGTTGGTCTGCGAGTTGGACTACGAGCATGCGCTGCGGCAGAAGCGAATCCTTCATGAAGGCTAATCCGCGAGTGCGACGTTCATCGGCATTCCAGGTCAAGGGAGGGCGGAGGGAGTTGAAATACCGATCGAGCTCAAGCGAGAACTTCTCGAAGAGCGTTCGCTCTTCCCGGCGAACTATATGCCCGTAAGCCGCCATGTCGGTGTCGATTTGGTTTTTTGTCCGCTCGAAATCCTGACGGTGAGTGTCCGCTTGCGCCGGATTGGATTCAAGGAGCAGATCCCTTATGTGGGTGCCCGACAGATACAGGTCAGAACGAAGGTCCTGGAGAAGGCGGTCCCGGCGCAGAAAGTCAATCCGAATTTGCTCGTTGCGGCTCCCGATGGTGCGAATAGTTGAAATGCCATAGACGCCGGCAAATGCCAGCAACGAGAGCAACCCCCCGTAGCCTAACCACAGAAGCCAACGAGATTGGTGATGCCTGGGCGCCGCGGGTAGCGCTACTGAATCGAAGGTTGTGCGCCTAGTCTCACGGGGGGATGTACGCCGGCCGGTGTTGAACCGTAAGCTCGTCTTATCCGAGTTCTCCTGGTTCATCATCACCCAATTGTCCGGCAAGAGCTGCGCACGATTCTAGAACGTGAGTCTGACATTGACCTTCTCGGCGACGCGGCGAGTGGTCCGGAAGCGTTGCAGATGGCGCGATATCGCCCTCCCGATGTGATCGTGATCGATCTCCAAGTCTCTGCTCCGTCCGGGATGGAAACGGCGCGAGCCATTCGGGAAACCTGTCCCAAGACCAAAACTGTTTTGGTCAGTTTGCAGGATGGCGAAGAATATATCGAAGAAGCGATGAGGGCCGGGGCTCTTGGATTTGTCTCGAGTGATTCCGCTCAAACGGATCTAGCGTTAGCGATCCGAGCGGCTTTCGAAGGAAGAATCTTCGTCAGTCCTCAAGTGCCGTCCCGCGTAACTCAAGCAGGCATCCATACGGAGTAGCGGTAGAGTTTCTGCTTTATGTCGGGTCTCGCTTCTGGATCTTTGTACCACCTGCCGAGGTTCGCAAATGGGCTTAGCACGAGTTCCTCCGACCTTCCGTCCTTCAGCTTGGCTTCGGTCTTGTAGAAAGGTCCCAATGCATCTGCCGGTGTACTCATGAGTACCGGATCTGGCGGTCGATCGCGGACAGTCGAGGCCACTGGGCTTGGGGCCGTCGTTGTTGCCAGTGTGGTGCATACGTCTTTTGTTTGCCAGGCACCATCGGCGGCGTAAACAACAGGACCGCGAGTCAGGGCCCACAACCCGGAATTGCTATGCGCTCCACGGACCCACTTTGTTTCCATTGGCAACCTGATCTCTACCTGATCACCAGATTTCCAAGTGCGGCGGATGGTTGCGTAACTGCCGGACCGTATGTCAGACGCCGGGCTACCGTTCACAAGAATCGCTGGCTTACCGCACCAGGAGGGGATCCGAATCTTCAGTTCGAATTGCATATCGCGAGCCGGACGAATCACGACCGATACTTTCTCGTCGTTCGGGTATTCGGTTCGTTGCGTGATCGCGACGGTTCCGAGCGACCCAAGCTCTATCTGGGCGCTCGAATCCATGAACTGATTCACGTAAAGAGCATCCGATGAACGGCCGTAGATCATACCTGGCAACAAGCCGAGCATGCGTGGCCCACTGCCGCTACAGCAGTTCGGACCAGTGAAGTACATCGAGGGCTTCCAGCCGGTCATCGGTACGCCATAGCGAAAACCATCGCCCTCCCACGTCTGGCTGGCGTACGTGTGATTCCACATGGCGCGCTCGATCATGTCCGCGTAGGCTGTATCGCCGGTTGCGTTTAGTAGCGCCTGGTTCAATTGAATCCAAGACATTACGCCGCAAGTCTCGACTCCCTCCCCCTCGTTCGGTAAATCGAAGTCGGCCAGATAATACTCGTGATGGCTCGGCGCACCAGTGATGTAGGTGCGTTTGCTCGATATGTCGTTCCAGGCACCCCGCACCTTGTTCAAGTAATCCGAGTCGCCGGTTGCGAAATACATTCGCATCAACCCAAGCGCGTTCATTTGGAACGTGTGAGCGTGAACCTTGGGCAGCAGTTGATGAATGCCTAACTCGCCCCGCGCTACATCATCGAGCCTGGAATAATAACGGGTCCCGCTCCACTTGTCGATGTTGGCGACCACCCATTGGCACCAGTCCAGATATTTCTTTTCGCCAGTTCGCTCGTACAGTCGCATCATCGGGTCGATCAACAACGTGCCCTCGAGCCCGCCATGTACGGCGTGGCCAGCGATAGTAGACTCTTTCGGCTTGGGCCAGAACTCCGCCTTGCCAGGTCCGATGTAGCGAACGAGGTAATCGCCCGCTCTTGCAGCCGAGGTCAGAGCCGCATCACTACCCCACTCATCGTGCGCCGTCAACAGAGAGTGGAGGATAAAGTAAAGCTCGTAGGCGTCCATGCCGCGCAAGGGTTGCCCTGGCGTGCGTAGCGCCGGATCAGTGACTCCGAGATATCCGTCCTCTTGTTGCGCCGCCAGCATGCGTTTCAGAACCGAAGCGGCTCGATCGTGCAGTTGTTCGTGTCGGAAAGTCTCAGAGCAAAGAATTGAGGCATCCAGCCATTTGCCTGATTGTTCGCCGACCCAACTCCAATCCCGCCACGCATGTGTCTCGACCAGACCGAGATAGTAGTCGATATCGAACCTGAGCAGCCTTGCCGAGATGTTCAGACGCATTCGATGGCCTGCGAAACCGCCAACTCTCGTGATTGCTCCCGGCGCAAGCTCGGTCTGAACCGGTGCAGTCGAATTGAAGGGGCTGTCGCCGCTGCAAGCGCGGCCAAAAACAGGGAGCGCAGCGCCGGCCAGGCTCGCAATCACTTGACGTCGATTCATATTACGGTTCGGTTCTGACGGAAAATACGCCCCGATTCTATCGAAAGCCGGCTTCTATACGTCGATTCCAGGGTGAAGCGTGTCGGTTTGGCCCGCCTGAGAAGATTGAAGGAGAAGTCATGAGTCTTGCCCTTTCTATGAGAGTGCTGTTTGTGGGTTTGTCCCTGATCTGTTTTCTGCCTGCGCAAGAGCAACGGCCGGAGCCCAGAACCGAGGCAGGCGGAGTGAAATACCCTCTTCCGCCCAGCTTGCCCTCGGATGCACATGTGGACCAGACGGTGCAACTGAACGGGAAGGCGATCAAATACACAGCCACGGTCGGAACGCTGCGAGTAAAAAACGCCGAAAACAAACCGACGGGTGAAGTTGTTTATACCTCGTACATAGTCGAAGGCGCCAATCGGCCGGTCACGTTTGCCTTTAATGGCGGACCTGGCGCCGCTTCGGTTTATCTGAACCTGGGGGCAATTGGCCCAAAACGCGTCGCCTTTGGCACCGGACAGAGTCCGTCCGATCCGGCAACCCTGACGGATAATCCTGGCACTTGGCTGGACTTTACGGACTTGGTTTTCATTGATCCGATCGGTACGGGATTCAGCCAGTCTCTCGTTTCGCCGGACGAAACCAAGCGGCTCTTTTACGGGCCGGACCAGGATATCGCGTATCTTTCCCGGATTGTTTACGACTGGCTCGTGAAGAACGGCAGGCTTCAATCGCGAAAGTATCTTGTGGGCGAGAGCTACGGGGGCTATCGTGGTCCGCGCCTGACTCAGTATCTGCAGTCGACAACGGGCGTCGCGATCAATGGGCTCATCCTCGTTTCCCCTGCGCTCACGCCGGGGAGTGGTTCAGCTGATATTTCGCCTGTTCCATGGATGCTGACGCTGCCCTCGATCGTCGCGGCCAACTACGAGCGCAAAGGAAAACTCAGCGCCGAGAGCATGGCGCCGGTGATCGAATACACGCGCGGCGAATATGCGACTGATCTCTTGAAAGGGAACTCTGATCCCTCCGCAACGCCGCGTGTCGTGAAAAAGGTGACTGAGCTGACGGGCCTGGATACAGCTTTCGTGCGCGAATCAGGAGGACGACTCGAGACGCAGGCATTTCTGCGCGAAGAGTTCCGGGAAACGGGTAAACTCGGCAGCCGCTACGATCCGAACGTCACGGCCTTCGATCCATTCCCTTACGATCCGAGCCAGCGAACAAACGACCCGATCTTATTGAGCATCATCGCCCCGACAACAACCGCCATGGTTGATTTCGTGACTCGCGTTGTCGGCTGGAAGACCGATGCACGATACAACGCCCTTTCTTATGAGGTGAATCAGATGTGGCAGCGCGGCGGCAGGGGTGCATTTGGAAACGAAGCCGCTTCGGCGACCGATCTGCGAGTCGCGGTTGCGACTGATCCGAAGTTGCACGTGCTCATTGCTCACGGATGGGCAGACTTATCGTGCCCGTTTATGGGTTCGATCCTTACCGTTACTCAAATGCCACCTATGGGCGATCCGAAGCGCGTACAGGTTCACATGTATCCGGGCGGTCACATGTATTACTCGCGCCTGGAAAGTTCATTGGCATTGCGGAAGGATGTTCTCGAACTCGTGAACGCCCATTGAACAAGTTCGTCGATTAACTCATAGAACGTGCGTTGTGCTGCCAGATGGCCGGCGCTCGCGATCAGCTTCACTTCGATCGAGGCGCAAAGGGGCATTTGAATAAGTTCCTGCTGATGAGTAATCGGTTTTCACTGGGTGCAGGAGTACCCATACAATCGCTAACTCGCCGCATTCGCGGGTTTTGCGTCTCTCGGACGCAGATACCAGTCGATCGAATCGGCGATGGATAGACCCTTGGGTTCCGATTGTGCGTCCGGATGTGTCGCCCGGAAGCGCGTCAGCATGAGCCCGGAGAGTTTTGCGACGACGTCCGGGTGTTTTGATGAAAGATCAGTCAGTTCGTGAGGATCTTTCGCTTCATCGTACAAACGGACGTAACGGCCCGGCGTCGGTTTGTCGGTTATATATCCATCCGTTCGCGCACGCTTACCGCTGCATTGAATAAACTTCCATTGCGCCGTACGAACGCACGCCTCCTCATTCTCCAGGTATTCGCTGAAGATGTGGTCGCGGGGCTTCGCCGGGCGATGACCCTCAAGGTATGGACGCAGGCTCTGTCCATGGCGGACTGGAAAAAGGCTCAACCCCTAACAAGTCCAGGACTGTATGGGGCACGTCCACAGACTCCGTGAACTCGCGAACGACGCCCTGCTTGACGCGCCCCGGCCACCTAAAGATGAGCGGCGCAACGACGGCCGGTTCGTAGCAGCAGTGCTTCTCAAATCGCCCGTGCTGTCCCAAACTGTAGCCGTGGTCCGCCATGTAGATCACAAGCGTGTCGTTTTGAAGATTCAGTTGCTCCAGTTTCTTGAGCACCATGCCCATATTGTGGTCCAGATAGCGAACGGATGTGTAATAGGCCGAGATGATGCCCTGTTTATCGTTCGATGAAAGATCGCGAAAGATGAGCGGGATCTGCCACGCATCTTCCGGTCCGACCTTCGGGGGGTTGAAACTGCTCGCGTCGAATGCGTCTTTGTCCTCGACTGGAAAATCGAACGGCGAATGGGGATCGAATAAGCTAACCCACAACGCGAACTGACCATCTTTATGTTGGTCCAAATATTGGCAGGCCTGCCGGGCTGTCCACGTACTTCGCATTTCGTCGTAGTAGCGGGGAAACGGCAGCTTGTCTGCATTCAGCCATATGCGAGCGGGATCTTTGAAGGGATGCCAAGCCGGTTTGGTCGAGACATCCTGTGGAACGGGCCGCTTACCTCCTTCCGCACCCCAGCGCTTTGCAACTACATCCTCCGTTACGGCCGTCTGCAAACCGTGAAGACCCGGGACGGCCGGGACGATTGAAGTGCATTTTCCCGAATACGGCAGTGTCGTACCCATGTCCTGCCAATTGCTTGGCGAGCGTGGGCTTTTCTTCTGAAAGGGGAGTGCTCAATACGGTTACGCCGGCCGAGTGAGGCAACTGCCCGGTGAAGATCGACTGCCGCGACGGTGTGCAGACTGGAGAATTGCAGTAGTGGCGGCCGCAACGCGTTCCTTCCGAAGCGAGGCGGTCAAGATTCGGGGTGATCGCTTTCGTGTTACCTTCGCAACCCAGAACGTATCGCGCATGGTCGTCCGCCATCAGGAACAATAGATTAGGCGGCCGGTCTTTCGCGTGACCCCTGACCGCGGCCCCGCTTAGAGCGGCTGTTGTCTTAAGGAGAGTTCGCCTTGTCAGTTCCATTTCGCGCTCCTAGAACACAACCTGTAATGACATCTGTATGAGCCGCGCACTTGTCGCCGTTGTGATCTGTCCGAATGTTGAACTTGTCACAGCCTGATTGCCTGTCGTGAAATTAGCGTGATTGAAGGCATTGAAAAAGTCCGTTCGGAACTGAACCCAGCGCTGTTCGCCGAAAGGAAAACGTTTGAATGCGGAAAGGTCGAAATTAGCGGTTCCGGGCGCCCGCAGAATATCGCGTCCAGAGTTTCCTAAACGGCCCGTTGCAGGCTGTGTGAAGCACGACGTTCCAAACCATCTGGCAAGCGACCGTTGATCGGACGGCAGATTCCCGTCGCAAATCCGGTCTGCCACCTGCGTGTGGATTCCGCCTGTGTTTGAGAGGTCTGTGGCTGTAATTTCAAACGGCAAACCGCTTTGCAACGTTGTGATGCCGCTCACCTGCCATCCGCCCAGCACCTGTTTGCTCAGCCATCCCATGCTGTTGAGCCATGGTTTGTTGATCCCGATCGGCAGCTCGTACGTATACAAAGCAGAGAAGACGTGCCTTCGGTCGAAATTCGCAGGCCCATAACTGCTGCCCGCGGCATCGAGTCCATTCGACGGCAGAGTTGCGCCCGCGTCTGCGATATCCATTGCCTTCGAGAACGTATAGTTAGCCCGCAGTGAGAACCCGCTGTGTAAACCGGTACTGAGCGGAGGCCTGAAGACTGTGGTAATTCGCGTTCTGGATGTTGTACTGCCCGAAAACATCCCCGGTATTCGGGTAGGGCCGACGGAGATTGAGCGGAATGGAATTTGTAGGATCCTGCACCGCCTGATTTGCATTTAAGCGAAGCGGCTGATGATGCGAGCCGTTGCCCACATAGTTGACCTGCGCCATCATCTTTGAGCCGAAGGAGTGCTGAATACCGAAGTTCCACTGCTCCACGTAGGGTGTAGGCATAACTGCTCCTTCCGTAAACGGCGATTGTGCGCTCTTGGTTGGATTCGCGACGAACAGATTCGTAACCGGGACGGGATTAGCGGCGGTCAAAGTCAGCGATTGCAAGCTATAGTTCGGCGGATTTGCAATCAGAAACTGCAGAAAGTTATAGGGCTGCTGATTGAAGTAAATTCCGAATCCAGCCCGGATCACCGTGTTGCCGGTCAGCGCATACGCTAACCCGATTCGTGGCCCGAAGTTCAGGAAATTCGATTTCCATGTGCCCGGCGTAGACGTACCTGACGCCAGGTCGAAGATGGCTGCCTTACCCCACTTGTCATGAGTCGGCTGGAAGTACTGATATCGCAGTCCCAGGTTCAGCGTTAACTTCGAGTTGACCTTCCAATCGTCCTGTATATAAGCACCCACGTCAGTTTCGCGGAACGCGCCGGACGGGATGCCCTGGCCACCAGAAGCCGAACTCGGATAGCCGAGAATCAAGTCTGCAAGACCCGGTCCAAGCTGCTGGCGCGCCCCTGTCAGATGATTACCCGTATACAGTCCGGTAAAGGAATAGGATCCGCCGTTATACAAGATCCAAGTGCCGTTGAATTGCAGGCGGTCCACTTCCGTTCCGATGGAAATCTGGTGATGGCCCAATGTCCAGTTCACTTCGTCTGCATACTGAAATAGGTTTTGCGTTCCGCCTTGTGGATTGGTGGGAGAACCGAGACTGCAGCACCCCGTGATGGTCGCTTGTGGCGGAATACTGATATCGGCTGGCAGGTTCAGGTTTTGCAACCCGAATTGCTGGACGTAATCCTGCGCCCCGATTCCTTGTTGACTGAGGAACAATACGCTCCGGTTGTATCCGATTCGCGCGATGTTCAAAAGGCGCGGCGAGAAGATATGTACTTCCTGGAGGAAGGCATTCTTGCCGCTCATCTGGTACTGAATGCCGAACAGGCCATTCACGATGCTCGGTTGCAGAACCGGTGAATCGGACGTCTGGACCGTACCGGAAAGAGTGTCCTTGGACGAGATGTTGTAATCCATCCGGCCGAGATACTGATCGTAGTTAGTCGTGTTCCCCAGGTTGGTTATGTAGTTGATGCCGTTCGCAAGCGGAATATTGGGTTGAGGGAAATAGTTCAGATAACGAGTTCCGAAAGAGCTGAATCGGTTTGAAGGTATCGTATTGCCCGCGAACGGACTAATAGCGCCCGGTGGTGGCGTTGTAAGTTGCAGGATCGTAGATGGTCGCTCCGGCGCCCTGAAAGTTTCCTTGTCTCTCGAGGAGCGTGGGCACGCGATTTCTCGAAACAACATAGTTTGTCTGGCGCTGTCCCGCGTAGTCGAAGAATGCAAAAAGCTTGTCACGAAGAATCGGAGCGCCCAGATTCCCGCCAAACTGGTTGTACCGTAAGGTGGGTCTGGTTGCCGCAAAGAAATTGCGAGCATTCAGGAAATCATTCTCGAGGTAATCGTAAACGGTACCGTGGAAGCTGTTGCTGCCGCGTTTGGTGATCACGTTGACTACTCCGGGCGTCGCGAAGCGGGCAGACATCCCGGTCGACTCGACGTTCGTCTCCTGAATCGATTCCATAGAGGGAACAATATTGGCCGTCTGAGTCAGAAGGTTGACGTTGATCACGCCATCCTGAAGAAAGGTCGTACTTCCGACAAACTGACCGGCCAGAATGATTTCGTGGCTCACGGAGCCGAAATTCGTCGCCGGACCGCCTGCAGATACAAAAGCATCTTGCGCCGATTGAGCTCCGGTACCAACAGAAGCGATGTTCAGGAAGTTTCTGCCGTTTGACGGCAGAGTTCTGGAAATCCTTCGTCGATATCACGGTCGCAATTTCGTGAGTATCTTTCTCAACCTCCACTGGGCTGACCGCTTCCGTTACCTCGACCTTCTGAGAGAGATTGCCGAGCGCCAACTGTAGGTCGGCGGTGACTGTCTTGTCGACGGCAACAACGACTTGAGACCTGGCTTGGGAGAAGCCAGGCGCTTGCGCCGTGACCGTGTAAGGACCGGCTTGAAGCGAAGGCACCGTGTACGATCCTGTATCGTCGGTCAGCCGCTTGTCTGACTGAGCCATCTGTGTTGCTCGTCACCGAGATTTGGCAGCGAACAACGGCCGCGCCATTGGGATCCGTTACCGTTCCTCTTACGGTCCCCAGATTGAATTGTGCATGGAGACAGATTCAGAGGCACTGAGGGCGAAGAGCAGAGCGAAGAGAATACAACGAACGAACTTCCTCGCGGATCTGCTGTCCTGGCGCGGCATAGCGGCTAACATCTCCTGACGGGGGGCTTAGGGCTTCAGAGCCTTAGGCGAGATGGTAGCAGAAGGAATTCTAATTCGAACGCGTCCGGTTTTCAACAGGGAAAACCGGCTTGGACAGCGACGAACCGATCGCCGTTATAGCTGCCATATAATGTGGCCCTATGCCGCGTTCCCAGCGACACGTTTCCCTGGACAGACTCGTTTCTCGAGCCCATGCGGCGAGATTGGTGATCCGCTCGCCGATGAGGTCATTGCTGAACTGTTCGCGAAATCCGAAGTGAACGCTGTGAACAAGCTGATGCAGACCCTGATCACAAACGAATTCCCGGAACCTGCGAGCCTGCCCGAAGTCGTACGCAACTATCTGGAGCAGACCGACCAGCTCCCGGCCTGGGCCAATCCTGATCTGATCACGGCCGGAGAGCAAGTGTTCTGGCGCTACGGCCCAAAGCTCGTCCTGATCTTTCACTGTTACGCACTGCCGTTTGACTATCTCGGTCGAAATGGAGTGCAGGTATTGGCGCTTACGACAAGGCTCATGAGCAATCCAAGCCGGCGCATTCTCGAAGTTGCGCAGTTTCTGGTGGACATTATGCAGCGCGGAGGCTTGACGGCATCCGGAGGTAGAGGCCGGCGAACTATCCAGAAGGTGCGGCTCATGCATGCGGCGGTTCGAAAGCTTGCAGCCGCCGCACCGGCCTGGAAACCAGAGTTTGGCCTTCCCGTCAATCAGGAGGACTTGGCAGGCACTCTGATGTCGTTCTCCTGGATCGTGCTGGATGGACTGGACAAGCTCGGGGTGTCAGCTATCCGAGTCTGATCGGGAAGCCTATCTTCACTGCTGGCTTGTCGCCGGCGAGATGCTTGGGATTCGCAAGGAACTGCTTCCGCCCAATGTCGAAAGTGCAAAGGCTCTTGCCGCGGCCGTCGCACGACGTCAATTTGGGCCTACAGCCGAGGGAAAAGAAATGACGCAGGCGCTCGTGCACATGATGGCGGACACCTTGCCGGGCGACGTGTTTCGCAACATCGCTCCATTTCTGATCCGCTATTTCCTTGGGAAGGAGTGGGCCTCGTGGCTCGGGATAGAGGAAGAACATTTTCTTCCATTCCTGTCCACCCCACTGCGTTTACTCGGCATTGAGACAAGCCGGGTCCTGCAGGATTGCGCGGCCCTGAACCGGCTGGCGGAACACGTGGGCCATTTGTTGCTTGAGTCTCTCGTGTTTATCGAGCGCGGTGGCAATCGTCCCAGTTTCGCGATTCCGGCAGATCTGAGACAGCAATGGGGCGTTAATTGGCTTTCGTAGACGAGTGATGGCCATCAGCGCTAAAGGCTCGGACAGGAACGCCTGTGTCCAACGTATGCTTGCTTCTACATCCTCTAGTTCGCGTGCCGCCGCTTGAGTTTTGGGCAAGGCAGACGGTGCGGGACGCGGGGTGCCCTTTTCGGCCAACGCGACGAACTGAGCGAATTCCCATGCTGGTGTTTTTCTGTATAAGTCCCAGAACGACGGATCCAGATAATTGAAGGCCCGAGGTCCGGTGACGATCACTTCGAGAGACAGAGGCCGGCCCGGGCATTTCTGCAAGTAATCCCGAATGTACCCCTGAATATCAACGTTGCCTTCGCCCATCCTGGTCCAAGCGACGGCAGCTCCGCGCTCGGTTCGCCAAACCGCACTATCGCGCATGTGGCTCGTCAGGACGTAGGGAGCAAGCGTCTCGAGAGTCAAATGGGGATTTTCGATCGTCCAAAGCGGATTGCCTGAATCGAGGCAAACACCAACAAAATCGGGGCCTGCCCGTTCGACCAAAGACTTCAGCTCGCGAGCCTGCATATCGCCCGCGTGATTCTCGATCGCGACCTTCACTCCGTTATCGGTGACGCGCGATCGGGAATTGTGCAGAACTTTGATGGTTTCGTCGATATGGCTTTCAATGCCGCCGGGCCCGCGCCGATCTTCCGAACTGCCCAAAACACAACGCACAATCGGTGAACCAATAATTCGAGCCGCTTCGGCCATACGCCCAAGCTGTTCCTCGGCCGTTCCCTGCGTTTTGTCGAACATCGTCGACGTAGGGCAGATGGAACGCATGCCGATTTCGACTTCAATTCCGAGCTGCTCTGCATGAGATCGGACGCGCTTGAGATTGGAAGCGCTCAGATCACCGAGGAACCGGATTTCGCTGAAGTGAACCACCTTCAGGTTTCGCTGAGCGCACCAGTCGAGTTGCTCGATTGGTGTCCAGGCTTGGGAACGGAGGCTGAAAAGGTCGAGGCCGAAACGGACCTTGGCTGCGTTCTCCGCTCGCGAATATCCGACGCCCAGCGCCAGTGTTGTCCCAACCGTCTTCAAGATAGATCTTCTGAAAGGGAGTTTACGGCCCGACTGTGCTTGCGGAAGAACCCCGCTGAATTCTGGAGACATCATCTCTGATACGCAGCAAACTCAGATTAGCGCGCCGCTCCGACCCGGAGGCCGGTTAAGGTGATGGCAGAGAACGAGCGTGAGTAAAACGAGAGCTGATTGCGGGCTGCCTTATGTCGTTGCCCGCTCGAATTTGTCGCCGGGCACAGGACGGATGTTGGGTGGAATCAGGAGGGACTATGGGCAGCGGACTGCGACGTTTAGCGCGCTCTGAAAGTGCGTTGCAGGCAACGAACATTCGTCAATGAGTTGCGGCGAAGTTAGGTGACTTATGGCGCAAGCGGTTTCTGTGTCTTGACCGCGTTTGCGTTCGCTATTCGTCACAACCACCGGCGTAGATCGACCTTTTTGCCGGAGCCAGCTGCCCCACGTTTAACGATTTTAAGAATGTAGTCTCCTTTTCGCTATGGGGTGCTCCTTTCGTGTGCGATCTGCTTCCTAGACGCTTGCTAGTTTCCGAGCTGTGACCTGGAAATTTACTGGAATCTCATCGTGCGTATTCGTGCGGGTCTTTCACTCTGTCCTGACCAGCCACTTCACCGGGCCGAGGCGTGCAATGGAATTCGGTCAGTCTGTCCGAGATCGTATCACCGCCGAGTGCGGGCATGGTCGGAAGATAGAAGAGAATGCGTCGGTGATCAAGACTTATCACGAAGTACCTGCCGCCGCCTTCGAGCCTTCCTCCGATCTTGCGGGAGGTGATCCGGCATTGACGCAGAGAGGCCAGATCTTTCTACTTTCTCCAGCAAGAGCCGGCGGGCCAAGGTATTCCATGCTGGTACGCGACCAGGCAGATTTCCATCTGGCGCGGAAAGTTGCGCGAGGGTCGCGCCAGCATAGGCGAAGTCTACAGCTTTATCAGTGGCTTGTATTTCCGAGGCAAACTTGCGTATGCCGAAAAGTTTAGCGCTGCTCACCCGGGCGTTCCACCGGTCCTTGTGATTGTCCCGGGAGCCGGTCTTATACCTCCCGATACAGTCGTGAGCATTGAGCAACTGGAGGCCATTTCAGAGATTCCTGTCGCCGAGGAAAACCGGTCTTTTCGAGATCCTCTTACCAAAGGCGCAGAGTTGTGAAGCAGCACGCGGGAGATCCCCATTGTGTGTTGCTCGGGAGTGTGGCGAGCGCGAAGTACACGGCTCCTCTGCTTGAAGTATTCGGCGAGAGGCTTCTCTTTCCTGTCGATTTCGTTGGCCGGGGAGACATGAGCCGGGGCGGACTCATGTTGCGCCACGCCCGCTCTGGAATTGAACTGCCATATGTTCCGGTGCGGGGAGCTCAACTGCATGGGACCCGGCCGCCGAGGTTGAGCCGTGGCTGAAGCCATCATTTTTACCGGCTTGCAGGGTTCCGGCAAAACGACTTACTTCGAAAAGCATTTCGCGAAGACTCATGCGCACATCAGCCGCGACGTTGTAGGTACGCCCGATCTCGAATCCGCTCTCGTCCGAGACTACTTACAGAGCCGGCCGCTCTTTTGTCGTGGACAATACAAACGCCACCCGAGCGGTACGTGCTCCTTATATACGAGCAGCAAAGGCCGCGGGGTTCGAAACGCGTTCCTACTTTTTCGATGTGCCGGTGCGGACGGCCATTGGACGGAACAATCACCGAAAAGACAAGAAGCCGATTCCGGTTCCCGCGATTCTCCGCGCAGCGAAACTCCTGGAGCCGCCCACAATTGACGAAGGCTTCGACGAGATCCTGATTGTCAGGGCCGAGTCGGATGAAAAAGGCGAGAGCCGCAACTCCTAGGGTGTTTGGCGCTGCTCGAGGAAACGCTGAGCGTCCTGTTTCGAGTAGATGTTGTTGAACATGATGAACCGTTCGCCTTCCAGATGGTCATAACGCCGGAGCTTTGTCTGTAGTTCCGCCAGATCTTCTTCCGTGTACCGGTATCGGTAGCCGGTCTTTCCGTGAAGCCGCCAGTAAAGAGCATCTCCGAACGCGGGTTCAGATTGAAATGGGTCTACGCAGTGCACAAGGTTGTTCTCGGCGCACAGATCGCGAACGAGCTCTTGCGACCAGTCATCGCCTCTCGGCTCCCAAGCGAACGTGCATTCGCATCGATCGACCGCCTGGAAGAACGACCGAAGATTCCGGATGTTTTCGCGCGTGGGCAGAAACGATTTTGGGCACTGAAAGACGATGACTTGCGCATCGAGAATCTTGGCAATCTCGCGAGTTCGTTCCCACCCTAACCAAACCTGCTCGGTCGGGCGGAAACTGCCATAGAGTTCCGCTTCCTCGGAACTGATCTTGGACTTCAAGCGCCGATAGGTGGGGCTTGCCGGCGTATGCGTGATGAGTTGCCAAGCTTTCATGCAGAATCGAAACTCGGGAGGTGCGAGCGACTTCCAGCGTCGCGCAACATCCGTCGAGGGCATCTGGTAAAACGTGGTCTGCAGCTCGATCGTCCGAAAGTCTCTGACGTATCGGGATTGAGCTTCTGTCCATCCACAGCAGCCGACGGACAACCGGCCCTCGGTCATCCTAGCCAACGCTCACTAGCCGTCTTCAACTCGGTCGCACTCAGCGCCGCTGATAAGATCAGCAACAGCACTTTGCGCAATGTGCATTCGTCGTTGCGCGGGAGCTGGTGAACCATTGTCGTCTTCTGTTTAACCTTCAGGCGAGTTCTCGTGGTCCATGCGAAGAAGGGTATCCATGTCGAATAAGTTTCTCTACCGAGCGTTGCTCATTGCCTCCGTTATCGTATCCGCCGGTTATGCAGTGAACCGCGACTTTATTCCCGATGTGAGTTTCAAGGGGTCTTCTTTAGCCGGATGGCACACCGTAGGTCAGGCCGCATGGCGTGGCGAGAATGGCGAGATTATAGGCGTCCCGAAAGACCCGAACGGGGGTTGGCTTGTACTCGACAAAGGCTTGCAGGACCTTCAGTTCTATTCCGACCTCCGCTGCACGGGTCCTTGTAAAACAGGCATTCTCCTGCGGGCTTCTAAGACACCGGAAGGCGGTTTAAAAGGAACTTATGTCTCACTGAGCGATCGGGAGATTGCGTATTACGACCTGACTCTCAACGCCGAAGGCAAAGAAATAGCTCGGACTCCGCTCACTGGCAAAACCACGAATCCGATCATCCGGATGGCCGCGGCACCTTCGGTCTCAGGCCGTGATAAAGTCCCCGGATTCTCCAGTCTGGCCCCGACCCCTTCGGAGCAACAGGAGCAGGCTGCGAAACCCCCAACGCCGCCTCCAGCTCCATCGGCCGGCGGCAGGCCTCGGGGCGAACGTCCAGTCGCGTCCCTCTTGCCGAACGAATGGAACTCGGTGCAGGTAATTGTCGATGCCGATCTTGTCTGGCTCACCTTGAACGGACGAGCGGGAGGGCCGAGTGCCGTAACTGACGATCAAATGATGGCCTTCGGCCCGGTCGCCCTATACGCGGGAGGTTCGGGTGAGATCCATTTCAAAGACGTCGGATACAAGGATCTTAACCACAAGTTTGAGCCAGCGGAAACGGTATCGCCGCATTTCCGGATGCAGCGGATCAGTGACTTCTACTACGGGTGGTGTGCGGCCGCCGCCGACATCAACCATGACGGCGTCCTCGATGTAGTCTCCGGACCTTTTTATTATCTCGGGCCGAACTACACTGAACGCCGGGAGTTCACCTCCGCAAGAACGTACAACCCCAGTGATCACTTTCCCGACGCTATGGTGAACTTTACTTACGACTTCACTGGAGACGGCTGGCCCGACATCTTAGTCATCAACAGACCGCTTTACCTGTTCGTCAACCCGCGAGGAGAGTCCCGGCGTTGGGATCGCTACAACGTCGTGCCACAGGCCACGGCCGAGATTGAGTTACTTCGCGACATCGACGGAGACGGAAAACCGGAAGTTCTCCTGACCAACCCAGGTGCTGTGTTGGCGTACGCTAAGCCAGACTGGTCGAATCCTACGGCACCTTGGGCCATTCACAACATCTCCGAGCCGGGGCTGGCTGGGCCTCACGGAATGGGCATCGGTGACATCAACGGCGACGGTCGAATGGACGTTGTGAACAATCGCGGCTGGTGGGAACAGCCCGCAACGGGAGCTGACAAGGGCCCCTGGAAGTTTCACGAAGCGGCCTTCGGGAGTGGTGGGGCGGAAATGGGCGTCTACGACGTGAACGGTGATGGGTTAACCGACGTCGTGACGGCAATATCAGCACACCGTTGGGGCTTCGCCTGGTTTGAGCAGAAACGAGACAGCACAGGAGTGATCTCTTTCGTGCGGCATGACATCATGGGCGATTTTTCAACGAAAAACGCCGGTGATGTTACGTTCTCTGAACCACACGCGGCCATTTTCGCCGATCTGGACGGCGATGGTGTTCCCGATATGATCACCGGAAAGCGTCTTTATTCTCACCTGGAGAGCCATCTTGATCCCGATACGTTTGGCCCGGCCGTGCTGTATTGGTATCGAACAGTCCGAAACCCTAAGGCGGAAGGAGGAGCTGAGTTCGTCCCGGAGATGATTCACAATCGCTCAGGCGTTGGTTCACATCTCGCCGCCGTTGACTTAGATCACAACGGAACACTGGACGTAATCACGTCCACGAACAAAGGTACTTTCATCTTCTGGAACAACTTGAAGCCGGCCAAGCGAGTCGTCGCTAAAAGATAAGGCAGGGAATGGGATCCCGCGCCTTCGGTTGATGTGAGCGCAAGAGAGTAGTGTCACATCTTGTCCCGAACATCGGGGCTACCTCTACCCGCTCCGATATAATGCGCGCTCGGAGGATGTTTCTTGCGAACGCGCATTTTTAGTGCAGCGTCTGTGCTCGTCGGACTTTGCCTGCTCTTACAACCTCTTGAGGCACAGTCGACGAACTCGCAGCTGAACGGCCAGGTGACGGATGAATCCGGAGCTGCAGTTCCCGGCTCCAAGATCGTTGCGACTAATATCGGCACAGGTGTCACTTACGACGCCACGTCCGATCAATCCGGCCTTTACAACATTCCTCTTATGCCGCCGGGCGATTACCGGGTCGACGTCAATACTGCTCACTTTCGCTCGATCAGCCGATCGGGTCTGAAACTCGACGTGAACCAGACAGTGAAGCTCGATTTTAAGCTTCAAGTCGGCTCGAACACCGAGACCATCTCCGTCACTGGGGCCGCACCGGTCGTCGATACGGAGTCGGGTTCCGTGTCGAACGTCATCGATAACCGGAAAGTGACGCAATTACCGTTAAACGGGCGCAATATCTATTCGCTGAACGCGCTAGTGCCGGGAGCCGCACCGGACAATACGGGAAGAATCCGATTCAACGGCGCACGTGCGCGCAGCAACGAAGTTCTTGTCGACGGCGTCACGCAGGTCCCACCGGAAACGCGATCCGATCCTGTGTCTGCGCCGCCTGTCGACAGTGTGGACGAATTCAAGATCGCAAGCAGCAGCTACTCGGCTGAGTTTGGGAGCGCCGCGGGAGGCCTTATCAACGTTGCCACGAAAGCCGGCACAAATGAGTTCCACGGAACGCTATGGGAATTCTTCCGCAACGACAAGCTCAACACACGCAACTTCTTTACACCTGCTACGCAGCCGAAGCCGGTACTTCGACAAAACCAGTTCGGTGCTGCCGGCGGCGGCCCTGTACTGATTCCCCACGTGTACAGCGGCCGCAATCGAAGCTTCTTTTTTGCTGATTTCGAGAAGACCTACACACGATCGCAAACGATCTACAACGTCACCGTTCCGACGTCGGCCATGCGGGGCGGTAATCTTGCTCAGTACCTGGGGCGCGCGATTGGAACGGACGCACTCGGTAACACCGTCGCGCAAGGCCAGATCTACGATCCCACTACCACCCGCACCGTCGGTAGCTCGACCGTTCGCACGCCCTTCGCAGGGAACCAGATACCGCTTACCAAGCTTGATCCGATTGCGTTGAAGCTTCTCGGCTATTACCCAAATCCCACGAATAACAATCTGACCCAGAATTACCAGACGGCATCAACCTCAGGAACAACGGTCTACCGCTACGATATCCGGGGCGATGAAAATATCTCGAGCAACAATCGTGTCTTTGGACGCTGGTCGGATTACCACAGCACGCCTATCTCTGCTATCCCGTTCGCCGGGGCCTCGGGTGCGTTTCAGCAGAACCTAGGGTTGCAACGGTCGCTGACGCTTTCGTGGATCAGCACCCTCTCGTCTTCGACATTCAACGAAGTACGCGGATCATTTCTGCAGGCCAAGACGAATAACATTCCCTATCTGGCAGGACAGAACATTGCAGGTCAACTTGGAATACCCGGCATCACGAACAACGCCGGCCTTCCTGCAATCGACATCTCGAGCATCCAACAGATTGGCAATGGCGCGAGCGGCGGATATCTACAAGATAATCAGCGAGTGTTTTCGCTCATCGATAACGTCTCGATCATCAGGGGCCGGCACAGCATAAAAACAGGCGGCGAGATCCGCTTCTACCGTCTGGCCAATTTCCAACCGAGCTACTACAACGGCTACTTCGCTTTCCGATCAGCCGAGACTTCGCTTCCAGGCTCGCTTTCTTCGAGCACCGGCAATGCCTTTGCGAGTTTCCTACTCGGGGTTGCCGATTCCACGCAATACACGGTGAAGGATCCCGGGCAGATCGTGAACGGGGACACGTACGGCGCCTACTTCCAGGATGACTGGAAGGTAACGGGACGGCTGACGCTCAACCTCGGGATTCGCTACGACCTGAATACGAGACTGCAGGACAAGCGCGGCTACAGTTCCACGTTTGATTTCGCGACTGGTAAGGTCCTGGCGGGATCTGCTCAATACCTGCCTCCACTCGCAGCGAAAAATTTCGCTCCGCGAGTCGGATTCGCCTACGATCTATTCGGAAAGCAGACAACGGTCATTCGCGGCGGGTACGGCATCTTCTTCTCTCCCATTGTGGGAGGCGGCGGAAACCCGTTAAACGGTGTGTCCAAGTTTCCGTTTGAATTCACGTCTACGGGAACGAGCCCCAATGGCATTACGCCCGCTTCTACTCTTGCCCAGGGTCCCGTGATCCTGCCTCAATTCAGTTTGAACGATCCGAAGCTTGGGTTTGGCGGCAACGTCGCCGCGCAGGCACCTAACACTGCGCCTTACGTGGAGCAGTGGAACATCGGTGTCGAGCACACGATCGCAAACTCGCTCGTGCTTGGAGCGTCTTACGTCGGCTCCGGTGGGCACAAGTGGGACACCGGCCGGCTGAACTACATCAACGTGAATCAGGTGCCCTATCCAGTCGCCCAACAGGCCGGGGTTGCGCAAGGTACCCTAAATCCCAACACGGCCAATCTCCGGCCGTATCCGAACTTCAATTACGTTGAGTTGCTGAATCCCCGGTATGGAAACTCCAGCTACAACTCGCTTCAACTCAAGCTGGAGCAGCGCTTTCGCGGTGGTGTGAACTTCCTCGTTTCCTACACGTGGGCAAAGTATCTCGATAACGGATCGGAGGCTTATAACTCTCTGGGCGGCTCCTGGCCGGCCGATGTGTATAACTTGCGATTGGAGCGCGGCGATTCCACGGCGGAGGTGCCGCATCGCTTTGTTGCCTCGTACGTCTGGGATCTTCCTTTTGGCGCAGGCAGACACTTCGGTCTTCACGGATGGGCCAACGCTGTGGCCGGCGGTTGGCAAGTAAGCGGCATCTGTACTGCGCAGGATGGACAACCGGTTGACGTCGAACAATCCACGATTACCGCCGATACGTACACTCTGCTGCAGCGGCCCAACATCCTGGGAAATCCTAATCTACCGAGTGATGGCAGGACGGTCGGGCGCTGGTTCGATACGTCTATGTTTGCGGCGGCGGTTCCGCTGCACGTCGGCACATCTCCTCGCAATCCGATTCGCGCTCCCGGCCTGGTCAATTTCGATGCGGCGTTGCACAAGATGTGGGGATTCGGTGAACAGCGGTCGGCTGAGTTTCGGTTCGAGGCGTTCAACTTCACAAACACGCCTCCGCTGATCCTGCAGACTCGAACTACTTACAATCCCAATCTTGCTTTAACGAGCCAGTCCTTCGGTCAAATTACGTCGGCCGGAGATGGCAGAATTCTACAATTGGCCTTGAAAGTTCATTTCTGAGAAGCCTATGAGCTCTATCTCCCGCCGTCAAATGCTAAGTGCACTCGCGGCTTCGCCGACGCTCGCGCGTGCACTCGCAAACGAACCTCAGATTCCGATCAGGCCAATCACCAAAGGCCCTAAGTATCATTGGTTCGGCTACTACGACAAGTTGCAATTCGATCCCACCAGCCGTTATGCCTTGGGCATGGAAGTGGGATTCCAGGGGCGGTCCCCGTCCGGAACGGATTCTGTCCGGATTGGCACGATCGACACAGAGGATGGTGACCGCTGGACTGACCTTGGGCAATCCATCGCGTGGAGCTGGCAGCAGGGCTGCATGCTGCAATGGATTCCGGGTTCGAAATCAGAGATCATCTGGAACGATCGGGAAGGAGACCAATATGTCTCTCACATCCTGGACGTGAAAACCGGCAAGAAGCGAACGCTGCCCGCGCCGATCTATGCCATCAGTCCCGATGCTCGCTGGGCGGTTCATCCGGATTTTCGCCGGCTCCACGACACGCGTCCCGGGTATGGCTATGCGGGTATACCGGACCCGAACCGCGACGTGCTTGCACCTACGGATTCGGGCATCTGGAAGATGAGCCTGGAGACTGGCAAAGAGGAGTTGCTTTTTTCCGTTGCCGATATCGGGCATGTCGCCGATGGGCATACGGATATCGACAAGGGAGCGAATGGAGCGAAACAGTGGTTTAACCATCTCTTGTTTGCGCCGGACGGCTCGAAATTCTGTTTCCTTCATCGATGGGCACATGCCTCAGCCCCCAATGCGTTCCTGACCCGGCTCGTGACGGTGAAGGCCGACGGCAAAGATCCGTATGTGCTCGATCCGTACGGAAAAACCTCGCACTTTATATGGCGGGATCCCGATCACATCCTGGCGTGGGCCTACCATCCCTCTCACGGCGAGAAGTTTTACCTTTATAAAGATCGAACGACTGATGTTCAAGTTCTTGGACCCGATGTGATGACCGTCAACGGGCACGTCACATACCTGGCCGGGCACGAATGGCTTCTGAACGATACTTACCCGGATAAGGAGCGCAACCAGAATCCCTATCTCTACAAACTTAAAACCGGCGAACGAGTGCCCTTAGGTCATTTCCATTCCCCGCCAGAGTACAAAGACGAGTTCCGATGCGATTTACACCCGCGTTCCAGTCCCGACGGAAAGAAGGTGATTATCGATTCACCTCACGGGGGAAACGGCCGCCAGATGTACTTGATCGACATCCGATCGATTGTGAGTTGATGAGCTGTTCCCCGGCCGGTCAGAAAAAAATCGAATTTATTTTCTCGTCACGTCGATTTCTCCACCTGTCGTTCGCTATCACAGTGAAGCCTGATTGACTCACAAGCGATCTGGCGTAAAACGGAAAGAGAGAAAGACAGATGAGATTCATGGTGATTGTGAAAGCGAGTCCGGAGTCTGAGGCGGGAATCCTGCCCAGCACGGAGATCTTAGCCGCAATGGGGAAGTACAACGAGGAGTTGTCAAAAGCCGGCATCATCCTGGCCGGCGAGGGACTGCATCCGAGTTCGAAGGGCGTGCGCGTCAAGTTCTCTGGCGCAAATCGGACTGTAACCGACGGGCCGTTCACCGAAACGAAAGAGCTGATCGCGGGTTTCTGGCTGTGGCAGGTGCGGTCGAAAGAAGAAGCGATCGAATGGCTGAAGCGTGCTCCGTTCGACGGGGGAACGGAGATCGAATTGCGCCAGGTGTTCGAAGCGCAAGATTTCGGCGAAAACCTCACGCCTGAGCTTCGCGAGCAGGAAGAACGCACGCGTAAGGAAGCCGCGTCACGCACTGGCAATCAGTAGCCTGCAAATTTCGCGATCTCCGGCGTTTGCAAACGACGAGGGAAAGTGGTCTGATCGGGAGTAGTGTCATCTTCGCCCGGCAACCACGCCGCGATCGACGCCATTTGGCGCATAGAATCACCTAAATTGATCGCCGCCCTGACGCGGGTAACAGGCAACCTCGAACTGGCGGAAGATGTCTGCCACGATGCGTTGGTCGCCGCTCTCCAACAATGGCCGAGGCAGGGAATTCCGGAGAACCCTGCCGGCTGGCTCATCACAGCGGCCAAGCACCGGGCCGTTGATATGTTCCGAAGACGCCAGCGTATCGGGCCTAAGCATGAACAATTAGGCCGAGAACTGCGGGAACGCGAGTTGACGGTCCCGGATCTTGATGAGGCCTTCGACGTTGGTATCGAAGACGACCTGTTGCGGTTGATATTCATCGCCTGCCATCCGGTTGTCTCGCCGGAAGCACGCGTGTCGCTGACCTTACGGCTGCTGGGCGGGCTGACGACCGGCGAGATTGCCCGTGCATTTCTCATTTCGGAGCCGACCGTCGCACAACGTATCGTCCGTGCCAAACGAACGCTCGCGAAGGAGCGAGTGCCCTTTGAGGTCCCGACGGGGATTGACTTTGCCGATCGCCTCTCATCCGTTCTCGCTGTCATTTACCTGATCTTCAACGAAGGGTACTCGGCCACTGCTGGCGAGGACTGGATTCGTCCGAGCCTGTGCGAGGAAGCACTTCGCTTAGGGCGTATTCTTGCTGCACTGGCCGACAGAGAGGCAGAAGTGCATGGCTTGGTCAGCCTGATGGAAATTCAGGCATCTCGTCTCAAAGCTCGATTGGGTGCAAATGGTGAACCGATTCTGCTCCTCGATCAGAACCGCGCGCTTTGGGATCATCTCTTGATCGGCCGGGGCTTGGCTGCGCTCCTCCGCGCTGAGGCGCTCACCAGCAAGCGCGGACCTTACACGATCCAAGCCGCGATCGCTGCGTGCCACGCCCGCGCTGTCAGGGCAGCCGATACTGAATGGCGTCAAATTGTCGAGTTATACGAAGAGCTGGCGGAAGCGGCGCCATCTCCGGTCGTCGAACTGAATCGTGCCGTTGCCATTTCCATGGCTCATGGCCCGGCCGCCGCATTAGCGGTTACGGATGAGCTTACGTCCGACCCCGTCCTGGCGGATTACCATCTTCTTCCGAGCGCGCGTGGCGAGTTTCTTTTCAGGCTGGGGCGATTGGGCGAGGCACAAGCGGAGTTTCGACGTGCTGCCGAACTGACCGCCAACGAACGCGAGCGCTCTCTTTTACTCGCGAGAGCCGATAGGTGTAGCGCCGGATAGGATTCAGCCGGGCGAAATCTCCTGCGCGGTGGACGACGTCAATTGTTCTGCTGCGATCTGCGCAATGTCAAGCAATCGTGGTGGCTCGCCCGGAAGAGAGGCTAGCGAATCACGCAGCATCGTATTGCAGAACGGACAAGCCGCTCCAACCGTTTTTGCGCCTGTCGCGGCAAGTTCTTTCGCCCGCGCGGCATTGACGCGGTCACCCGTTTCCTCGCCGAGAAAAACCAATCCGCCCCCGGCGCCACAACAGAAGCCGCGTTCCCGCGCTCGAGGCGGATCAATAACGGCTGCCGATCGCGCAATTACCTGTCGGGGCTCCTCATACTTTCCCCGGTAGCGCCCGAGATAACACGGATCATGGAACACCACCTGTTCTCCGCCTCCGGTGTTCGGAAGCTTGTCGATATGGCGGGCCAGGAACTCGCTATGGTGTTCTACTTCGACCTGCGCACCGTATTCGCGCCAGTCTTCCGCCATGGTGCGGACACAATGGGGGCAGATCGTCACTATCTTTTTTACGCCTGCTCCCCGCAGCACTTCGATGTTGGTCTCGGCTAGCTGTCCGAACACGAGATCATTCCCCAACCTGCGCGCTGGATCGCCTGTGCAGCGCTCCTTTTTCAGAACCCCGAATGAAGTGCCGAGGTGCTTCATGATCTTGACGAACGACTGAATGATTTCTCGCCCCTGCGGATCATAGGAGCCCATGCATCCAAGCCACAGGCAATACTCCTGTGAGCCGTCGAAAACAGGCAGTTCTTGTTTCGCAATGAATTTGTCGCGCTCGGTTTGCGAGAAACCCATGGCGTTCCCGTTCCGCTCCAGATTCAGGAAAAGCTTTGTGCCGTACTCGTCTTCCCAAGTCCCTGTGTTGACGGCGCCTCGCCTTAGCCCGATCATGATCGGCAGGTGCTGTATGCCGACGGGGCATTGGTATTCACAGGCGCCGCAGGTCGTGCACTGGAAGACGGCTCGCTGTGAAACGGTTGCTTCCAGGATCGGCTTCTCGTTGCTTGTTCCGTATTCGTTCAGGTAAGACCGGACTCCCAGCGCAATCAATTTGGGATTCAGTTCCTTTCCGGTGTTGTTAGCCGGACAATGTTCCGTACACCGGCCGCATTCAACGCAGGAATAGGCCTGAAGAGCCGTGATTCGGGTGATATCTTTGCCTGACACCAAGCCAAAATCCTCATCTCCCGAAAGCGGCGGAATGTAGCTAAACTGCTCATGTTCCAGAAAGATTGTGACCGGGCTCAGGACCAGGTGCAGATGTTTTGTGTGCGGTACGAGAGGAAGAAAGGCGAGTAGGGTCAGCGTATGTACCCACCACAGTGATTCTCCGGCCAACCCTGTTTCAGGAATCCAGAGTGTCGCGATGTACGTGACCATCAGAATGAAAATCAGCGCGGCGATCACACCGGACTCGTACGAAACAGGCCCCAGCGTTTTGGGCCGGAGCACGAAGCGGCGGAACGCAAGATAGGCAATGGATACGGCGCACGCGACGGCAAAGGCGAATGCGAACCAGAAGTAAAAACCGCTGATCCAACCGTGCGCGCGAGAAAGGGAACGCCAAAGCCCGTGGCCACATGGTTGAGCGTGACGACCGCGAACGCGCAGAAGCTCCAAAAGACAAAGGCGTGGGCAATACCGGGAAGTGGACGCTCCTTGATCACTTTGCTTTGGCAAAGGACCTCGGAAAAGAACGTCCAGCCTCGACGCGCTATCGATCCCCAGTGGTTATCGGGATCGGGGCGCGCAGTTCGAATCTGGCGAAGGACAAAGGCAAAACGGCGCCAGAACAATAAGGCCGATAGGACGATCAATACCAGGAGCAGAAGTTTGCTGATGATACCCGCATTACTCTCCACTTTTAGAACCCTACTCCACCTGGCTTTGACGGCAGTCTACTGCCGTCACTTCATGCGCTTTAGTAGCATGAGAGTTCGTGAAGTACGTCATATCAGGAGCCGCAGGCTTCATTGGATCACACCTCTGCGACCGGCTGATCGAAGCTGGTCATCAGGTTCTTGCGCTGGATAACCTCATCACGGGAAATGTGCGTAACATTCAGCATCTGCTGACCAACAAGGGATTCACTTACGTCGAGTTCGATGTTTGCCGGCCCTTGGATATCGCGGAGCTCGAGGGCTCGCCGGTAGACCGCGTATTCCATCTGGCCTCGCTTGCGAGCCCTGTCGACTACCTGAAGCATCCTCTCGAGACGCTTGAATCGGGTTCTACGGCGACGCGCAACATGCTGGAACTGGCCCGCAAACACAATGCCCGGTTCCTGTTGACTTCGACCTCGGAGTGTTATGGTGATCCGCTGGAGCACCCGCAAAAGGAGACCTACTGGGGAAATGTGAACCCGGTCGGTTTGCGGTCCTGCTACGACGAAAGCAAGCGATACGCGGAAGCGATCACGATGGCCTACCACCGCGTGTATGGCGTCAAGAGCAACATCGCGCGCATCTTCAATACCTACGGACCGCGCATGGCTTTGAATGATGGACGCGTCGTGCCCGCCTTCATCGATCAGGCTCTGCGTGGAGCGAATCTCACTGTCTTCGGAAACGGCTCGCAAACACGAAGTTTCTGCTATGTATCGGACCTTGTGGAAGGATTGCTCCGCCTCAGCGAATCGGACGAGCGGTATCCCGTAAATCTCGGAAATCCGACGGAAATGACGATCCGGCAGTTTGCAGACGAGATCCGGGCGAGATTCGGCGGCCATCTCGAGATAGAAGAAAAGCCGCTTCCCTCAGACGACCCAAAGGTCCGGCGGCCCGACATCACGAAGGCCAGGCAACTTCTAGGCTGGGAACCGAAAGTACCGTTGAACGAAGGGCTCGGAACGACGATCGACTACTTCCGTAATCTGCCTCGGCAGACACCGGGAGTGGAGCCGAGTTCCCGTGCGCCAGTTCTTCCTGATCCAGGGATCGAGAGCCCCGGACGTCGGCGAAGTCTAAACCTGTGCGCGATCGGCTTCCGGGCGCGCGTCCATTGCGCTCCGGGCCGCCGCTTTGCTGAAAACGGTGCTTGCTTAGGCAGTCGCCGCGATCGCAAGCGCTCCGACCATCGCAACTGCGAAAACAGTCGTCATCGCAGCAAAGTAGTTTCCGTAGTGTTCGCGCAAAGCCGAGACCAGATACGGGAACCACGTCTGACCGATCGTATTGACGGGCAAGATGATGGCCATAGCGCGAGCGAGACGTGTTCAATCCGAACTGTTCGGCGGCCATCAACGGGATCAGCATGTAATCCGCGCCCATGGAAAATCCGAACACCACCGCGAAGATGTACAACGAAGCCGGCCGGGCAGGGCTAACGGCCAGAAGCAACAGAATCGTGGCAGCGACGATGAAGTAGGTGGCAGTCATGACGCGTTTTTTCGAGAAGAGATCAGCAAGAAGACCGATGCTCAAGCGTCCTGCGATGCTAGAGAAAAGAATCAGTTCCGAAGCTGTTGCCCAGGTTGCGTTCAATAGCTTTCTGATCAACGAAACCGGCATCCCTGAACACGAACTTCATGTGCAGGTTGATAGAGCCGATGGATCCGATCGAACAGATGCTGCCAATCAGCAGCAACCAGAATGGCCCGCTCCGCAGCAGGTGAGCAAAACTGAACGGCGGCTCTTTCGCATCCGATGGGAGGCGCGAGTGCACCATCGGGAAATTGCCCCAGTTCCGCCGGCTTATCTTTCAACAGGAATAGCGAAAGTGGCCAAGCCAGGAACATGAGTCCGCCAATTGTCATGAGCGCCGTTTGAAATCCATAACGGTCTGTGACCGTTTTCACCAGGAAAGATCCGAGGGCGCCGAACAGGCCGACTCCGACGTAAACGATGCCCATTGCAAGTCCCCGTTTCTTCTGGAACCATTGCGAAACGAGTATCTGGTGAGGAATAGGACCGGAGAAAATGTATCCCACCGTGTAAAGGAAGTACAGCCCGAAATAGGTGAGCAGTGATCCGCTCATCGCGCTGAAGCCGAAGAAAGCCAGCGCAGTCAGTCCCGTTCCGACGATGATCAATTTGCGCGGACTGAAGCGCGGGATAAGCAGCGGACCGACCCATATCGTGAACAGCGCAGCAAGCGGAAAGCCAAGCGTTATCTGCTTCAGTTCCCATCCGTGAGTTTTTCCGAAATAGTCGTAGAAGAACGGAACATTATAGTAGGGAATCCCGACTGAAAGGCCGAACGTCACGAACGCGGTCGCGACGACCCACCATCCGTAGAACCGGGACTTCGTACTCGAGGAATCTGCGTGCAGCATCGACTCGTTATACCATCGGAAGCGGCCTAAGTACTTGGAAACTTAGAAATTGGGTTACCGGGCTGTTGGCGACCGCGTCTACAGTCTAGGATGAAAGTAATGGCACGAATACGTGTCGGAAATATGACAGGAGGTTGTATAGGAGAGCCAATGAGGAATCTTCTACCATGCAGACTTGCTAAAGCTGCGTTGCCTTTGGCGGCGGCGATGCTGTTAGACGCGACGCTCGCTTTATGCAATGGTTGGGCCAAATGTTCGTACCTTCACGGCTGGCCAAAAAGACAAGATTACCGGCGTCATCCTCTCGCGCGACGGACAGGTTCTTAAAGTCCGGTCAGATGATGATGCGGTCGGAACGGTTGATATCAGTGACGAGACGAAGATCCAGCTAAAACGCTCCTTGGGGCGTAAGAGTGCAATGAGCGCGGATGCTTTGTTACCTGGACTACGAGTCGAGGCGCAGGGGAAAGGAAACGAGAAAGGAGAACTCGCAGCCGATAAAGTTCTCTTCGATCCGACGTCCATGAAGGCTTCCCGGCAGATCGACGCTCGCGTGTCGCCCATTGAGGGCCGAACGGGTACGTTGGAAGGGAAAACGGGACAACTAGAAGGCCGTGCCGGACAGCTTGAGTCGAGAGCAGGACAAATTGAAAGCAAGCAAGGCCAACTCGAAGATACCGAAAAGCAGACACAGCAGCAGGTAGGCCAGGTAAAGACCACGGCTGACACTGCAAACCAGGGCGCAAGTTCCGCCAATCAGCGGATTTCTGATCTGGACAAATATCAGGAAAAAACGAAGGAGACGGTCTACTTCAAGCTCGGCAGTGCAGTTCTTGCTGACACTGAAAAACAGAAGCTGGACAACATCATTCAGCAAACTCAAAACGAGAAGGGCTTCGTCATCGAAGTCGCCGGTTTCGCTGATACGACCGGAAACGCGGCGAGAAATCAGATCCTGAGCGAAAACCGGGCCAACGCCGTGGTTCGTTACCTGGAACAACAGGGCAATATCCCGATTCACCGAATCCTGACTCCGGCTGGGATGGGCACCACCCACGAAGCGGCTGATAACAAAACGAAAGAAGGCCGCCAGATGAACAGGCGCGTCGAAGTGACCGTGCTTGTCAATCAAGGTGTTGTGTCGGGGGCCAGTGCCTCCGGTTCTCCGACATCTGCTCCGAAACCTCCAGGGCAGCCTCAGCAGTAGTCGACTCTTGTCCTTAGCAGCGCGGACCGAAACTGGTCCGCGCTACTTTCGTACTGAGTGTTTACTGCCGTCGAGTTTACTGGAATCGTTCTAACTGCCTCTCTCCTCGCCGGATTTGTTGGTTCGCTTACCGGCTTGGGGGGAGGCATTATTGTTACGCCAGTTCTCACAATTTTCCTGGGCGTCGACATCCGATACGCCATCGGCGCAAGCTTGATTTCCGTCATTGCAACCTCTTCCGGTGCGGCCGCCGCGTATGTTCGCGACGGGTATTCGAACATTCGCATTGGCATGTTCCTCGAGATTGCAACCACGTTGGGCGCCCTGTTCGGAGCGTTCCTCGGCACTCGAATCCCAACGGCGGGTTTGGGCGTCATCTTCGGCCTCATACTTCTTACAGTCGGCATGGCAAGCGAGCAGAACTCCAAAGCCGCACAAGGATGCTACTGCTCCTGATCCTCTCGCCGGCCGGCTTCGATTGAACGGAGCGTACGAGTCGAACGGGAAGGAGGAGCACTACATCGTTCGCCGCGTAAAGACAGGCTTCGCCCTTATGTTTGGGGCCGGGACGTTGTCCGGATTGCTCGGGATCGGCTCCGGGTCGCTGAAGGTCATCGCGATGGATCAGGCGATGGGTATACCGTTTAAAGTCTCGACGGCGACCAGCAACTTCATGATTGGCGTAACTGCCGCCGCAAGCGCCAGCGTTTACCTGAGACGAGGCTATGTCGCCCCAAGCATTGTCATGCCGGTCATGCTCGGCGTCTTGTGTGGCTCCATGGTCGGTGCCAAGTTCCTGCCTCGATTACCTGTTCTCGTGCTGCGCAGAGTATTCGCCGTTCTCGTCGGTCTTGTGGGCATCCAGATGATTGTGAACGGAGTAGGCGGACGTATATGACGGAGCCAAAGATTACCGATCGGAGCATTGAGCGTATCGTGAGTTGGATACTCCGCTCCGGAGTCCTCATCTCCGGCACGGTCGTATCTCCTAGGAGGCATCGTTTTCCTGGCGAGACATGGGCAGGAAGGAGCTGACTACCACACCTTTCGCGTACAGCCGGTATCCGATCGATTAGTGCAAGGGATCCTCAGCGGCGCTTTCGCTTTTCGCGCGCGCTCGATCATTCAATTGGGTGTGCTGCTTCTTTTGGCAACTCCTATCGCTCGGGTCGCGTTCTCCGTTGCGGGCTTTGCACTCGAGCGAGATCGGCTGTATGTGATTATCACGTTCGTCGTGCTGGCTATTTTGCTGTATAGCTTGATTGCCGGAGCGGCCGGAGCCGGCTAAGCCTACTTCAATTGCGCTTCCAATTCTTCGAAACGCTGTCTTAAGTCCTGAAACTCCGCTCGCAACTGTTGAAGATCGATTTCAAGTTGAACGATACGTGAGGACGAGGGTGCAGCGCTCGTCGTAGCTGGTGTTCCTGCCTCGACGGACGGTTCTCCCGAGAGAAGCTGAGCATATCGAATCTCCTTCTGCCCGGGTTGTTTCGGCAGCTTCGCCGCGAGCGCTCCTCCGGGCCATTCGGCCAGTTTGTCCAGAACCGTCTCAACTTCGGATAGATCTCCGAACGAAAACATACGGTCGCTACGGTCCTTGATCTCGCCGAGAGTTTGCGGCCCGCGCAACAGTAGCGTACAGAGCACGGCCAATTCACGGCGTCCAAGGTTCAGCGTTTCTGAGATTCGCTGGCTGTATTTCGTGACCCGGCTTCCCGTGATGATGAATGCAAGCCCTAGCGCGCGCAGACGTTCAATCGCAGCTAGAACGATTTCATCGTCGTAATCCACAACGGGATCGCGATTCGATTTCTGATTACAGGCGTTGACTAGCGCGTTAAGCGACAACGGATAGTATTCAGGAGTAGTAGCTTCTTTCTCGATCAATGAGCCCAGTACGCGAACTTCCGAGGGCGCCAAAGTCTCGATCATGTTCAGTTTTTCCTTACAGAATACGCAGGTGAAACCCGCCATCCACGTGTAGGACCTGGCCGGTGCAGTAGTCGAGTTTGCCGTCTGCAATCGCTCGAACGGCGCCGGCGACATCGCTGCCCTCACCCATTCGGCGCTGGGGCAACAACCCTTCCGCGATCCGGCGATCATAGTCGGCCGCAACCTTCGCAATCATGTCCGTGCGAATGATGCCCGGTTGTATTTCGAAAACAGGAATATTGTCGGCGGCCAAGCGAGCCGCAAACAGCTTCACCGCCATGCTAAGACCGGCCTTTGCGATGCAGTAATCGCCCCGGTTGACGGAGGCAGTAAAGCTGGAGATCGAACTGACGAACACGATCCGGCCAGTTCTCCGCTCCAGCATGCCGCGCGCGATTTGCTGAGTTAGGAAGTAGGGGCCCTTCAGATTGGTACCGATGAGCTCGTCGAAGCTGTCGGTGGTTGCCTCGAGGATATCGAGGCGTTGACGAGGGGCCATGCCGGCGTTGTTGACGAGCAGGTCGATTTGCGGAAAGCGCTGCGTAAGCTCCTGGAGGAACTGCTGCCTCGATTGCTCATCATTCAATTGACAGGGGAGAACCGTGCAGCCGGTCTTAGCCGCAACCTCGTCGGCCGCCTGACGATTGCTGTTGTACGTGGCGACCACCTGGTGCGTGGACGATAGCTCCTCAACGATCGCGCGGCCAATGCCACGGCTACCTCCGGTGACGACCGCGATAGGTTTAGACACTCAATAAATGATAAAGGAAGGGCGGATCGGGCCGAGCCAGGTCGTCAGATGTTCAACGGGTTTTGCAAAGTGAACGTCAGGCGCGTTTCTGAGGGGATCTTTACCTTTTGTCCGGAGGTCATTACCTGGGCCGCGGTACCCGCCGCCGCACCCGAACCTGCGCCGATCGCCGCACCTCTGCCGCCTCCGGCGATCGCTCCAATGATGGCGCCCAGCGCAGCAGTACCGCCGATTACTTTCGCAGACCGCTCACCACGGCCTTGGCTCGCCTGGGAAACCCCGGTTGTGGTTACGTCGTACGGCCTGCCATTCACCGTGATGGTTTTCAAATCGAGCGTTAAAGAAGTGCGGCCCTGGATTTTGCCCGAGTGTTCCGAGTCAATAAGAAACGCCACCGCATCTGCGCCGCGCGGAATCATTGTTTGCCCATTAACCACAACCGGTTCGTCAAGGCTTACCCTGTACGTCTGGCCTAAATGATCCACTTCAGAATTCACCGGATCAATGAGGCGAACGACAATTTGCGTTCCGGCGGGAATTGTCATGGAAGAATTGGCCGGAGTCGGCTGCTGTGGATATAGCGCCGGAGGCATTAGCCGGAGGCGGCACATCATTTCTCGGCGCCTGACTGGACGGCCAAGGTGCTACGGTGCTCGATGGCGAGTTGGGCGGCGGCGGTGGTGGATAGCCATTCGACGACTGCGGCCCGGGCGCGGCTTCGGAGGTCGGACTGGATGCTCCGCCCACAAACCTGAGAGACTCTACATCCCCTATGTTGTAGGTTGTTGCGCTGTGCCCGTCGTCGAAACGGATGGACCGCGCATCACCTCCAACGAAAGTTCCTTCGATGGACTTGCCGCTGCGCAGTACTAACGTGTCTGCGCTTACTAAACAACCAGTCGTCAGAAGTACAGCCAACAGCTTTGGTTTTGCCATTTCTCTAGCCAGATTCGCACAGAAATCCCTTCGGGATCCGTGGATCTGTAGCAACTGACGTATTGGTGAATCTCAGGTTTCGGTCAAGAAACCCGGGATTGGGCGGCAGAACCGGATGCATCCGAAGAATCGTTGAAGAACTTTGCCAGATCCGGACGAGTGTGCGACAGGATCCGGAACGCGACCTTCTTCCCCTGGCGGAATGCATCCGCATAGATGCGGTCCCGCTCCGCTCGAGAGTACGTAAAGCCAATGCTGTAGTAGTGGTCAAGCGACATTCCCAAGACTTTGGTTCCGGCGTAAGCCACCGCTGCCTTGGCGATGAGTCCGCCGCCGAATGGGATTTTCCCGACCAGCTGCTTGGCCAGAGCCCGCCAGCCAAACGCACTCCCGATCACGGTCGCGATCTCGGACTTTTGCTCCCGGTATCCAATTTCCCGATCGCTCGCCGCGGCAATCAGAAAGGCCATTCGCACCTGATTCATCGTGAGAAATGCAGTGTCGGAGGCGAACTCGGCGACGGACCACGGTAACTCAATCACGCTCGGGATTACATCGGGCAAAGCGGTCGTCAGTGAGAATAGCGTGTTCTCGCGGCTGGTTTTGGAAATGACCTGCTTGATGAATGGCTTCCGGAAAGGGAAAAAGGCCCGCGAAAGCGGAACACCATTGTCCGGATATCGCTGTAGCGCTGAATGAATCAGCTCTTCGGGTCCGGCCGGATTGAAGATCAGGGCGTCCGAAGGCGCGAGGGCGCTTCGATGGTAGACGACTAAGTCCTGGCCCGGAATCGAGACGGTGCGCTCACCGCGGCTGATCAGTTGGGCGGATTCGCGCCGGCGAGCGGGCCGTAGATCTTGCAGGAGGAAGTCCTCCATCTCGCGATAAGCGGAATCGTCAGGGGCGTGCAGTGTGACATGGACGGACTTGCTGGCCAATTCACGAACCTGATTCGGGTTCAATGAGCTCAGCGCTTTCCGGATGTGTATCAGTGACTGTATGGCCATTCGATCTCCCGTGCGAAATTGGATCCTCCCCACCACGGAGGCGCAGGATCACTCTCAGATTATTCTGCCAATCTGAGTTAACACCAACTCGTTCGACCTCCACTTCGGGAGAAAAGTAACGGAGCACTATTGAGTTTGTGGAATGGAAGCTCAGAGCCGGAGCTACGAGGAGAAGCCGGGGACGGCAGGCGGAGATTTCGCTGCGGGGAAAGAGGTGCTGAATCTCTTTGCGCTCAGCATGCCATCCGATTCGCATCCAGTAGTCCAGCGCCTGGAGCGGTAGTTGGATGTCCGTCGAAGCTTTCAGCTCCAGAATCGTAAGCCGGCCGTCTCGCGACACCGCCAGGAGATCGATAGCGTCTCGATCGCCGGCCGCAAAGCTAAGCACCTGCCCATGTATCGGTTCCGGCAGCAATGTCGGATCGATAACGCCGATACTCGAGCGTATTGCCGATTCCAGCCATCGTTCCGGGGCTGAGAGGCCGGCAGGAGCTTGGCTCGCGATTCGCGTAGCAGTCAACGAGCGGAGATGTTCGAGATACGCCTGCGCCCTGGCCGCGACATCGACTTTGACGTCCTGGCGATCCTTCGTGCCCAGAAGGAAGCGTTCGCCCTCAACCCGCGCAAATTCCATGCCGCGGAAGCGCAAGCTCAGGGCTCCGCTCAACTCGGGGTGGCACGTAACATCCAGCTTGTGATCTGAGGCCCACGATTGCCTCGGTGAATCGTTCGTGAGCGGGAGAGATCGGATGAGCTGCGCTGACCCGAGTCTCGATGTTTCCCAGGTCGTCCGGATCTACTTCGCCCGCCGAGCCATGCTCATTGAAGAGAAAGATTCGAGTACGTAAAATTTCCGTTCGAAGCCACTTCAGCCTCTGAGCGGTGAGCGCCCCGGCACCGTTCGGCAGGAACAGGTGGAGTGAGACGCGTTCGTCCTCCCGGCTCCTTTGCCGCACGTAATCAAACCAGATCAGGGCAAAGGTAAGGAAGGTTGGCTCGTCCGCTTGGGACGCGCAAGCCATCGCGGCCACCGTTTCGCGGCCCTTCGTGAGGCGGGCTCGCGGGAATAATCCGGAGAAGGATCGCTGAAGGTCTGAATTGCTCGATAATCCAGTGATTTCCCAGCGAGGAAACTCGCGGAAGAGCATGTGGCGGAACTGCTCGGCGAAGTTTTGCCGCCCGCCGATCATCACGCGACGGCTTGCGTGTGGCCGATCCTGATCTAGAAAGCTGAGTTTCCCTGCCTTGCCACCGAAACGGTAGACCGTGCAATCCAAAATTCCGCTTTTCCCCGGCTGCACAGACAAAATCCGGCGGGACAAGTGCGTATCGTCAGACCAGGCCTCAACGAACAGGCGTCCGCCGCGAATCTCGATGGCGTAGTTGCCCGGTTGAAGCTCCAGAGGGTCGCATCCGTTCTCGAGGAGACTCGGCTTTCGGCAGGAGCGAAGAAATTCCGAAATAACGCGAAGCTGCTCTTCCGGCGTTGAACCCCGGGAAGTGTCGAGAGTACCTCTATGATGGAGTTTTGCCACCGGATCAGTCCAGTTTCGAGAGTCGCCTGGCGGATGTAGAGGAACGGATTCAGCGTGCCCTCCTCCTTTCGGGAAGGAGTCGCTCAGACCTTACCTTAGTTGCGGTTTCGAAGAAGTTTTCCCCTGAGAATATCCTGATCGCCTATCGCAGCGGTTTGCGGCACTTCGGGGAGAACTACGTTCAGGAGTTCGCAGAGAAACGACCGCAGCTAGGTGATTTACAAGGCGCGATGTACCACCTGATCGGGCATTTGCAATCGAACAAAGCGCGGCTAGCGACGGAGTTGTTCGGTGTGGTCCAAACCGTCGATTCCCCGAAGCTGCTCCGGCGGCTGAACGATTTCGCGCGCGAGCAGGGAAGGGCAGTGGAGGCTTTGGTCGAAGTAAAACTCGCGGACGAGACGAGCAAAACCGGCGTGAGCGCTGAAGGGATACCTCCAATTCTGGAAGCCGCCCCCGAGTGCCCGAATGTTCGCTTGACGGGTTTGATGACGATCCCGCCGTTTTCCGATGATCCGGAGGATTCCCGTCCGTATTTCCAACAGTTGGCTGCTCTCGCGAAACAATATAAGCTGCCGAAGCTGTCGATGGGAATGTCAGCGGATTTCGAAGTTGCAATCCAGGAAGGCGCGACGATCGATTCGGGTCGGAACGGCGCTCTTCGGAAAACGACCGCGGCCCGGGACCCTGCCACCTCAGTAAATGCTTGGATTTTCCAAGGTTGCGATCGTCCCGCTAGCGATCATCCTGAGCGGTATTGGAGTCGTTGCCCAAGTCATCAAGACGGCTCCTCAATCGGCAGTGGGGCAAGAACAACTGGGTCTCGTGGTTCCCATGCGCGATGGCGTGCGTCTGGCGGCCGACCTGTTTCTCCCCAAGCCAGGCGGGAAGTGGCCTACGGTTCTGGTCCGGACGCCGTACAACCGGAAATCGCCTCCTAACGCAAGCTACAGGTACTTCGTCCGGCGCGGATACGCCGTCGTCATACAGGATGTGCGGGGCCGCTTCGCCTCGGAGGGCGTGTTCGGTTCTATGGTGCAGGAGGGGCCGGATGGCAACGATACTATCCGCTGGATCTCTTCCCAACCGTGGTCGGACGGAAGCGTCGTCATGGCGGGAAGCTCCTATATCGGTATGACAGAGTGGTGGGCCGCAATCCAAGATAATCCTCATCTGGTTGCCATCTCGCCCTCAACCTCCGGCGACGATGAGTACATCGATCGTTATTACTCGAACGGCGGCGCTTTGCAAGCCGGACACCGCCTGCTTTGGCTGGCGGAGAATCTTACCCCTCCCTCGCACGTCAGGCCGCTCTTTCGGAGTTATATCGGTCACGTGCCTCTGCGGACAGCGGACCTGCTTGCCACCGGACAGGTGCTTCCCACGTGGCGACTCGCCGTTTCTCACCCGTCGCGAGACGCGTTCTGGAAGAGCGCGAGCATTCGAGAGCAGATCGGTAGGGTTTCTGTGCCGGTATTATCATTCGGCGGCTGGTTTGACTCATACGCGCCAAGCGACCTGGATGCTTTCTCCCGCTTAGCCAAACGAGGCGGTTCCATCGAGACGTGGATCGGTCCCTGGGCGCATGATCCCGGATGGCGCTTCCCCACCCGCAGCTTCGGGCCCGAAGCGGACATCCCCTTCCGTCTGAAACAAGCGGATTGGTTCGATCGTTGGAACCGGAAGCCGCGGGAGGGCTCCGCAGTCGAGAAAACTTCACCTCTTCTGCATATCTTTGTGATGGGTCCGAACGTCTGGCGGGAAGAACGCGAATGGCCGCTTGCCCGGACGCGCTTTACGCCACTCTATCTCGGCAGCAGCGGCCACGCAAACACCAGAATGGGGGACGGTACCCTGCAGTGGCAGCCACTGCGCAAAAGTCCGAACGATACATTCACCTACGATCCTAAAGATCCGGTGCCTACCACTGGCGGCGCAATCTGCTGTGAGGCCACCATCATGCCGCCCGGCCCACTGGACCAGAGTTCTGTCGAAACCAGACCTGACGTTCTTGTCTATACATCGAGTCCTCTCGGAAACGAACTCGAGGTCACTGGCCCGGTGCGAGCCGTTCTTTACGTTTCCACGTCTGTAAACGACACCGATTTCACGGCGAAGCTCGTAGACGTTCAGCCCGACGGAAAACCCCTGCTCGTGACAGACGGTATTCAACGTCTGCGTTACCGACTCTCACTCGACCAGCCGGTTTTCGTGAAGCGCAACACCGCGTATCAAGTCAGTGTTGATTGCGGAGTGACCAGCTATGTCTTCGCTCCAGGACATCGCATTCGGGTTGAGATCTCGTCGAGTAACTTCCCGCGGTTCGATCGCAGCTTGAACTCGCCGCGCCCAAACTCCGACGAGACTAAACTGACGAAGGCGCGCCAAACGATGTACCACGAGAAGGGCTATCCCTCCGCTATCATCCTTCCGTTGACTCCGAGGATCGGTCTGCGTGGGGGCAGTACGAACCATGCGGGTAACCTGCACACGCGACCTGGGTCGAAAGGGCCTCGAATCACCTGAATGTCGGACGGAGACATCCCAGAGTCCCTTATCTGGAGAGCACGGGAAGCGCTGAACGAAATGCGACTTCAAGATGCTCTCCGGCTGTTTCACGAGGCTGAGCGAGCGGGTGTTGAGCCGGACCTCTGCGCCGCCGGGCGTTGGACCTGTCATATGCTGTGGGGCCAGTTCGATAAGGCATGGGAGGAGAGTGACGCGATTGAACGGCGTGGACTCCCGGACCCTCATCGCTTTTGGGACGGGACACCGTTCCGCGGGTAAACACGTGATGGTCCGATGCCTGCACGGGCTCGGCGACACCATTCAGTTCATTCGCTTTCTACCTTTCATTCGTGAGCAGGCGGCAAGCCTCACGGTCGAAGCGCAGCCCGGACTCAAAACGCTTTTGGCGCAGGCCGAGATCGCGGATCGCGTGATGACATGGGGCGAACCGGAGCCGTATTGGGACCAGCAGATCGAAATCAATGAGCTGCCCAGGATTTTTCGCGTCACGGAAAAGACCATTCCGGGCTCTCCTTATCTTGCGAATCTCCAGGCCGCATCTGCGAGGTTTTCGAGCAGCCTCCGGCTCCGTGAAGGTAGGGCTCGTTTGGGCTGCGAGCGTTTACAATCCACTGCGTTCCCTTCGGCTCGACGAGCTCGCGCCTCTGTTTCAAGTGCCCGGCTTCTCGTTCTTCAGCCTTCAGGCTGGTCCCGCTTGTGACGAGCTTCGGCCGTTCGCGGACGTAGTCGAGAACTTGAGCGAGCATGCCGCTGATGTACTCGAGACAGCAGAGAAATTATTGGCGATGGATCTGGTGATTACGGTCGATACGATGACCGCACACCTCGCTGGAGCATTAGGCATTCCCACCTGGACCTTGCTCCCGTTTGCTTGTGACTGGCGCTGGATGACGAATCGCTCCGATACACCCTGGTACGGAAGCATGCGATTGTTTCGCCAAGAGATACCCGGCGAGTGGGCTCCAGTTGTTCGTCGGCTCGTCGAAGCGTTAGGTACGCTGTATGATGACGAGTTGAGTTCTTCCCAGGCCACGCAGTCCGCTCGTTAGACCTATCTTGCTCCGTTCGCAATAGACCATTCTTCTGAAGGTACGTTTTGAACCATTCTTCTCTGAAGACACGTTGCGCATTGAGCGCTCGCCTGCTCCTGCTCACCGTTGGTCGCGTTCCGGTTCACTACACCGCTGGTCGCGCAGACAATCGACACTGCGACGATCAGCGGGCAAGTGCTCGATCAGAGCCAAGCCCCGATCGAAGGAGTTCGGATCACGCGTGCGGAATACGTCGAACGGCTCGATTCGGACAGGTGTAACGGATAAAGGCGGCCGGATCTCGCTCGGCGGTCTCCCGGCCAGCGGTTCCTACAGACTCACTGCCTCAAAACAGGGCTTTGCGGAACTCAGTTATCCCGCATCCGACGAGAGCGAACTCATATTGAACGCCGGTACCGCTGCAACCTTCACCCTGCAATTAGGCGTGGCGGGGAAGACGACAGAGATTACCGTCACGGGTGTTGCAGGACAGGTGCGAGCCGATCAGCCTCAGCTCGGCAATCAATTGTCTGCCCAGCGGATTCTGGACACTCCTCTTCCCAATCGCCGTATTACGTATCTGCCCCTTCTGAATGCAGCGAACCGTCCGGCCATCAACCAGGGCGACGTCTTCATGAACCAGAATCTGTTCACGACGAACGGATCCGGACGGCGCCAAACGTCTTTCGGAATCGATGGCGCAAGTGGAAACGATGCTTGGGGCCGGCAAACGCTCTTCACGTCACTGCCCGTCGCCGCGGTACAGGAGATGGATGTTCTCACCAATGCATTCTCGGCAGAATATGGCGGCAGTAGCGGCAGCTTCGTTAACGTAATTACCAAGAGCTGGAAGCGACAAGTTCCATGGCGAGGTGCTTGCTCTTGGAAGACCAGATGCCATCGGTGCTGCTCTTTCGGGTTTCACCGCGGCGAATGCGCCTAACGGCAACGCTCTGACGAGTGACAAGCTACTGCAGGGATCAATCTCGCTGTCCGGTCCGATAACGCGGGCACACTCAGTTTTTCGTCGCAGGAGAAGGAAGCCTACAGGATCGCGTCTCTCCCGTCATCTCGCCGCTCGCACCTGGGAATTTTGTCGGCAAATACCGCGGATTTTTGGGAACTCTACGTGTCGATCACCAATTCAGCGATCGTAACAGCCTGTTCTTCCGGAGCTCGGTTGACAATTTCTACGATACGAACCCAAACGGAACGGTCGGCGGCAATAACCTGCCGAATGTGGCGCGAACGTTCCGTCGCCATACCTACTCGCAAGAGACTCGGTGAAACTGCGGTGTTCAGCCCGACGATGGTGAACAACGTGCGACTGCAGTTCCAGCTTGCGTCACCCATCACCGAATTCGATCCCGTCATCAACTCGACTCAATACGTTGTTCCCATCTCGGCCGGAGGAACTTTCACCTCCGGGACATCGCAATCGGCACTCCTGATGAACCGGCAATACCAGGCGAACGATACGCTCTCGGCAACCTGGGGTCGCCATCAGATCAAGTTCGGCGGGGACGTTCTGTATGCGCGCAATGGAGGCAACAGCAAAGAGTTCGGCGGGCCCGATCTATCTGGGACAGTTTACTTACAACACTTGCATGTTGAGCGTTGCTGCCTGCGAGAGTCCCGCGTTTCTGAGTAACATCAACAATGTCCGCAGCTATACCCAGAGTTATGGGAATGCGAATTACACGGTCGCAGATACTATCTGGGCACTCTTCGTTCAGGACGACTTCCGTGCTCGTCCGGACTTGACGCTTGAATCTGGGGCTTCGATATGAGCGCCAGACGTTCACGGACGCGGGCAAGAATTTCGCGCCTCGCGTCGGCTTCGCTTACAACTGGAGGGGAGAAGGGAAGACCGTTGTTCGCGGCGGATTCGGCATCTACTATTCACAGATCATTGACAATAGCCAGGCAAACTATGCCCTGTCGGGACCTACAGGTGTGTTCAACTACACGGCTGGTCCAGGACAGGTAGGCTTTCCGACGACTGTTGCCAGCGCCCCCCTTCCCGGTGTTTCCGGCGGGAGCAGTTGCGCCCGTTCGCAGCCTCTACATCCGCCCGGGCCAAAGTGCGTATCTGAACCAATTCTTTCCGACGTCAACGCTGGTGAATTACCCGGATCAGCTTCTCAATCCGTATTCCGAACAGTGGACGTTTGGAGTAGAACAACAGCTTGGAAAGCAGTGGGTGCTGAGCCTGGACTATGTAGGCTCACACACGATCAAGATCAACCGGCCGCTCGACGTCGACGCGCCTGCTCCTTTCATCCGGACGGCGCCAAATCAGATTCGATCGGCACAAGCGGCGAACTGCACGAGGCCTTATTGGGTAAGCTGGTACGCCCAGCGCAATTTGACCTGCAACACCGCAACAGCAACGAATCCACAACCTGCTTACGGCGTGATTCAGAGTGATGTCAACAACGGATACGCCTATTATCACGCCTTCGACGTAAACCTGTCGCACCGTTTCAGCCGGCGGCTCTCGATGCTCGCCAGCTATACGTGGTCTCACGCAATCGATAACGTCGATCCGGATGTCCCCGGTCAAAATCCGAATGATCCGAACTTCACCGGCCGAGTCGAGAACGGAAGCGCGATCTTCGACCAGCGTCAGCGCTTTGTTCTGAGTGGGACATACATGCTCCCGTTCAAGATCAACTTCGGCGGCGTCGCAACTCTGGGCTCGGGACTCCCGTACAACATCGTTACTGGCACGGCAAACAGCGGCGATACCGGCGCAACCACCGATCGTCCGGTTATCAACGGCGTTGTGGTTGGGCGCAACACAGGACGGGGCCGGCCGATTTACGACGTCTCGCCTTTTCTCGAGCGTCCGTTCGCCGTGTACCACGAGCGCGTCGTACTGCATCTCCGCGCGGAAGCCTTCAACGTTTTCAATCACCCGAATTTTGTGGGCTACAGCGGCACTTACGGCAACGGCGCAACTCCGGGCGTCGGATTCGGCCAGCCTACAGTTGGGATCACGAGTCAGTTGCCGGCGAGATCGTTTCAGTTTTCGGGCCGCGTGACCTTCTAATTGCATTCCGACCGTGACGGTCAGAACGGAAGCTGGTTGATTCGGATCACGCGGGCGTAGTGCCCATCGAAGACAATCTCGTTTAAGGATGCGGGGGAGACTTCTACGCGATGGATGTTGTCAAGCGGCATCCCCAGCAGCAACACGAGCAGCGATCGGATGACATCTCCATGGGATACGACCGCCAGTGTTGTATCTCTCCGTCTCCAGATAAGGTTCCATGATCTCTCGGAGAGCGCTCCAGGCTCTTGTCTGCACTTCCAGCATCAGTTCGCCTTCCGGGGGTCCGAGTAGTGAGCGATGACGATTGTAGTGGTGCCAATGAGAAGACTCACGGATATCCTCGAAGCTTTTGCCCAGCCAAGCCCCATAGTCGAGCTCGATCACACCTTCGTTTGTCGTAATCGGCAGCTCTAAAGCGTCGGACAGGTAGTGAGCCGTTTCAGTGGCTCGCTCGAGAGGACTGGAAATCAACTGGTCGACCTGGTATCGCGCTGCAATCGATCTGGCGAGCGCCTGCGCCTGGCGGTGTCCTTCCGCGCTCAGATGCACCCCAGGCATTCGCCCATATAGCACGCGCCCGGTTAGCTCAGTGTCACCGTGCCGGATCAGTAGAATACGAATCATAAAAGAGGGAAAGGAATAAGCTTGGCAGATAGCCTGACGGTTAGCGAAGTTGAAAAGAAGATAGTGGAGTTAGGGCCTTGGTTTCATAACTTGTCCCTTCTAGGCATTCAGACCGCTCCGGACCACTTTCTTGGAGACTATCCGTCCATGAAGTGGAGGAACTTTCAACATGCCATTCCGGAAGATCTGACCGGCAAGAGCGTGCTCGATATCGGCTGTAACGGCGGCTTTTACTCGATCGAGATGAAGAGACGCGGTGCAGCCAGGGTTTTGGGCGTTGACCACGATTCGCAGTATCTCGACCAGGCGCGCTTCGCCGCAAAAGTGCTTGGGTTTGATATCGAGTTCCGGACTTTATCTGTTTACGAGCTGCCGTCGCTCAAAGAACGTTTCGACCTGGTTTTGTTTATGGGCGTTTTCTACCATCTTCGCCACCCGCTTGCTCGCGCTCGATATTCTGCGGCAGTATGTGGCCAAAGATTGGCTCGTCTTTCAATCTATGCTTCGAGGGAGCCGTTCAATCGCTGCCGCTACGACGAGGATTACCCCTTCTCCGAGACCGGTATCTTCGACCATCCAGGATTCCCGAAAATGCATTTCGTGGAACAGGGTTATTCCCAGGATCCTACGAATTGGTGGATTCCGAACCGGGCCTGTGCCGAAGCCGTGCTCCGGAGTTCCGGATTCAAGATTGTCGATGCACCGGAGCCGGAAGTTTTCATCTGCCGATGTGACGAAAACGCGGAACTTCACCCCATTCCGGGATTTGGCGCCTGATTTTGCGATCTCCTGCCCCTCGCGGACAGTCTTAACTACTTACGATGATTGAAGCAGTCATGCTCTGGAATGAGCCCAATAACCTTTCGCATTGGGATTTTGAAATCGATCCCGACTGGTCTGCTTTCGCAGCGATGGTGAAGTTGGCAGCAAAGGCAATCCGGGCCGAGAATCCTCGATTGCCCATCGTTTTAGGCGGAATTTCGCCTATTGATCCGGCCTTCATCAACCGCATGGAAGACCCTCGGCGCGCTACCTGAGCTCGATGTCGTCGCTTTGCACGGCTTCCCGCTCGACTGGAATCACTGGACCATACATGAATGGCCGGATAAGATCGCTGAGATTCGGGCCGTTACCAAGAAGCCGATCTGGATCTCCGAAGTGGGCGCTTCCTCGTTCGGGGCCGAAGAAGTCCAGGAGTTCGGGTTGAACAAGACGGCGGAACTCCTTCTGCCGCTGGTTGATCACGTCTACTGGTACAGCTTGTTCGATCTACCCCGAGCGTGGCCGGCGACGACGCGACATAGAGAAAGTGAAGGGTCTTCGTATTATCGGCATTTCTACATGGGCTTATATCGCGAAGACGGGACTCCGAAACTCGTGGCTCGACACTTCTCCGAATACGCTCCTTCGATGGGCATCTGTCAGTGGTTTCACTTCGAAGATCACAGGCTGGAGGACGGCGTCGCCAAATTGAAGAATTTAGGGGTGCGCAAACTTCGGACCGGGCTCAGTTGGGCAGATTATGGACGTCCTAATGCGGAGCAGTGGTTCGATCACCAGATGAAGCTGCTCGAGCCGTTTGAAGTTACGGCTACATGCTGTTTCACTCCGGAGCATGCCGGCATCCGGCCGAATCACACGAGTCCTCCGAAAGAACCTGAAGAGTATGCTGAATTTTGCGCAAAGATGGTAAGAAAGTACTCGCCCTAGTAGCATTACTGGTGCAAACACGCAGCGCGTTAAAGGTAAGTAGTAACAAAGCCGTTAATTTGGGCTTCTGACAGTTAGGACCATGCATACTCGTTCATGAGCGACGACCAAACAGAATGGGCTTCAATTGCCTCCGTTGGCCATTGGTGTCCCGTCGTCACTCAAGAACTATCGAGCGTTGCGATTACTACTCCTGTCCAAAAGGAAAAAACGCATTATGAAGGGTACCGTCCTCATCACGGGCGGCGCGGGATTCATTGGGTCCCACGTCGCCGCTGAGCTTATCCGAGCGGGTTATCACGTCCGCGTTCTTGACAGTTTAGTCACCCAGGTACATGGTGAAAAACCGGAACGCCCCGATTATCTGCACCCGGATGCCGAATTCGTATCTGGGCGATGTACGAAATCCCGAGGTCGTTGACGAAGCGTTGTCGGGCGTAGACGCCGTTTATCACTTCGTCGCGCTTGTTGGCGTTGGCCAAAGTATGTATCAGGTTGCCGAGTACACCAGCGTCAATAACTCTGGTACGGCGGTCTTACTTGAGCGGCTCGTGAAGCAGCCTGTCTCAAAGCTAGTAGTCGCATCCAGCATGAGCGTGTACGGCGAAGGATTGTATCTGAAGCCGAACGGCGAACCATATTTGCACGCGATTCGGACCCCGGAACAACTGAAGCTCCGTCAATGGGAGATGAAAACGGCAGATGGCGAGACTCTACGCCCGGTGCCTACGCCCGAGACCAAGCAGCCTTCGCTCGCCTCCATTTACGCGCTCTCGAAATACGATCAGGAACAGATGTGCCTGATCATGGGCCGGGCGTACGGAATACCGACGGTGGCTCTTCGGTTCTTCAACGCGTATGGACCGTTTCAGTCTCTTTCCAATCCATACACGGGCGTTCTTGCGAATTTCGCTTCCCGGTTGTTGAACGGGAAACGTCCGATCATTTTCGAAGATGGTCAGCAGTTGCGAGACTTCGTGAGCGTCTATGATGTGGCGCAGGCTTGCCGGCTCGCACTTGAAGTGGAAGCGGCGGCAGACATGATCTTCAACGTCGGCACGGGCGAGAGCGTGACGATCGAAAACGTAGCTCTGCGCTTGGCGAAAGTTCTAGGTTCGAGCATTGAGCCGGAAATCACCGGCAAGTACCGGGTGGGAGACATACGGCACTGCTTCCCGGATCTCAGCCGGACGAAAGATATTCTCGGCTACCGTGCCAAAATGACTCTCGAAGAGGGTATGCGTGATCTTGCCACTTGGCTTGATCTGCAGACTGCTCACGACAACTTCAACGAGATGAGTCACCAGCTTGTTTCCCGAGGGCTTGTTGGGTAAGCAGATTGAAGAATGCGCTTCGCTTTAGTTAATCCGCCCTGGAGTTTTGAAGGCAGTATTTATTTCGGCTGCCGTGAACCACATCTGCCTCTCGAGTTGAACTACTCGAAAGCTCTGCTCGAGGCGAGTGGCCACGAGGCTGAGATCATCGACGGGCAACTCCAGGGGCTGTCGTCCAAGCAGATTTTCGATCGAGTTCAGTCTTTCGGTCCCGACTTCACGGTGATTACAACCGCGCCCAGTTACCTGTTCTGGCGATGTGCTCCACCCGAAATCCGGATCCCGATGGAACTGAGTCAGCTGTTGAGACCGGTTGCCGGGAGAATTGTCGTCGTCGGTCCGCACGGATCCACCACTCCGCGTCCTGTTCTACGCAAACTCGGCGCGGATTACGTCGTGCTCGGTGAATGTGAGGAAGTGCTTCCGTTCCTTCGCTGGCGATCCGGCTTCCATTCCGTCCGTTGCATTCCGGCAAGGAGAAGAAATCATCGTTCGCGGCCCGAATCGCGCTTCGGACATGAAGAAGCTGCCCAGTCTGCGATGGCCGGACGCTGACGTCGTACGGCACCACCATCATCACCACCGGTTCGAAGCAGAGCCGACCGGGCCGGGTGCCGAGATGGAAGCCTCGCGGGGCTGCCCTTATCACTGTACGTTCTGCGCGAAAGACAACTTCCGCAACAACTATCGGAAGCGCCCCGTTCCGGTTGTTCTGGACGAACTCGATGCACTGATCCGGTCAAGGGATCGAGTACGTATACTTCATCGACGAGATCTTCCTCCCGGACATGCAGTTGCTGAACGGACTTGCGGAGAGAAAGATCAAGATTGGCGTTCAGACTCGGATTGACCTTTGGAGCGAAGACGCCATTCGCGCGCTTGCGAAGGCCGGTTGCGTCTCGATCGAGGCCGGTGTCGAAAGCATCACCGAAGCTGGGCGCGCTTATCTGGATAAGAAATGCAAGATGTCCACGGACGAGTTGAGCGATCGGCTCATCTTCGCGAAGCAACTCGTGCCATTTGTTCAGGCCAATCTGCTGGCCATGACGGAGGACGATACGGAGGGCGTGGAAGCATGGCGGCAGCGGCTCGACTCGGCGGGGGTATGGGCAAACAAGCCAGTCCCGCTCTTCCCTTATCCCGGTTCTCCTGAATATACCCGCACCTGGGGTCCGCCTGATGATTTCGCTTGGGAGAGAGCGCACGAAGCGTATCTCAATGGTTTTAATTCTTTCAGCGACATCCAAGAGCAGCGGCCGCAGCAGTTAGTTGAGTTGGAAGCAATCTCGCATGCTCGTTAGCGTCCGAGCAAACTCAGACAGCCGACCAGCACGAATTCTTATGACCACCGACGCCGTCGGTGGCGTTTGGCAATACACAGTAGATCTTGTTCGCCGCTTGGCCAGCGGAGGAGCCGAGGTGCTGGTTGCGGTGCTTGGTCCGGCACCGTCCGAAGAACAACGCGATGAGCTTCGGACATTGCCGGGCGTAGCGGTTGCGGAAAAGAATTTTGCGCTCGAGTGGGAGCCGAACTCCTGGGCTGACGTTGACGCCTCTGGCCAGTGGTTACTCGAACTGGATTCCCGGTTCCGTTCCGATCTTGTTCACCTGAATGGCTACGCGCACGCTGCTCTTCCGTGGCATAAGCCCGTGGCTGTTGTTGCTCATTCGTGCGTCTATTCGTGGTGGAGAAACGTCCTCAACTGCGCGCCTGATCAGGAATGGGCTGAATACAAGCGGAGAGTAACTGAGGGGCTGGTGGCCTGTGACACGATCGTTGCTCCGAGCGAGTTCATGGCCGCCGAGGTCCGGCGTGAGTACGGTGTCGGTGTCGAGAAAATCCGAGTCATCCACAATTTCAGCGAACGGCAACCGGCAGAGAGCCGGGAGAAAGAACCCTTCTTCTTTGGGGCAGGCCGTGTATGGGATCCCGCCAAGAACTTCGCCCTGCTCGAACAAGTAGCGCCGCATGTGCAATGGCCGGTAAGACTCGCCGGCAAAGATCGTGCGGGAGCAGCGTCTCCCGGTGCCCTGGAGAAGTTAGGCCAGATTCCGACTGCCGACCTCCTCGGGTTGATGGCACGTGCGAGCGTCTTCGTTCACCCGGCACTATATGAGCCCTTCGGGCTCTCGGTCTTGGATGCGGCGCGCGCCCGATGTTGCCTGGTGCTTGCGGATACGCCCAGTTTGCGAGAGTTGTGGAACGAAGCAGCCATCTTTCTCGATCCGCGCGATCCCAAAGCCTGGGTTCGAGGAGCTAAATTCGCTGTCGCGCGATGCTGTCCGTTGTCGGGAGATGGGTGCGCGAGCCTCGTCTCACGCCGAACGCTACAGCGCCGACTTGACGGTACGTGCCTACCAGGACATGTATACCGATTTGATCGCTCGGGCCGGAACGCGAACGGAGGAAGCCGCGTGAAACTCAGCGTAGCCCTCTTCTATCACTCGCTCGTTTCCGATTGGAACCATGGGAACGCGCACTTCTTGCGCGGCGTTGCATCCGAGCTGATCTCGCGCGGCTACGACGTTCGAATTTTCGAGCCTGCTGGTGGTTGGAGTCGTGAGAATCTGACCCGAGATTACGGCCCGAATGCGGTAGAACGCTTTCACGCCGCGTTTCCTGAGCTCCGCAGCCAGATGTATGCGGCGGAAACCCTCGACTTGGACGAAGCGCTTGACGGCTGCGATCTTGTTCTCGTACACGAATGGAACGAGCCCGCCTTGATTGCACGGCTCGGAGAGTACCGGAAGGGCAGGGCAGACGTTCGAGTTCTCTTCCACGATACCCACCATCGCGCGATTACGGCGCCTTCGGAACTGGCGGCATTCGACCTTTCGAATTACGACGGCGTTCTCGCGTATGGGGCATCTCTAGCCGAAGCATACCGGCAACGCGGATGGGGACGGCAAGTTCACGTGTGGCATGAGGCAGCGGATACGCGTGTCTTCTACCCGCGCCAAAACGCGGCCAAGGACGGCGATATCGTTTGGATCGGGAATTGGGGCGATGAAGAACGTACGGAGGAGCTCAGAGAGTTTCTCTTGCGACCGGTAAAGGATCTGAACTTGAAAGCCAAGGTGCACGGGGTTCGCTATCCCGATTACGCCCTGGCTGAATTGAAGGACGCCGGCATTGCGTATGGCGGTTGGATCGCTAACTTCGAGGTCCCGGAACTTTTCGCTCGTTATCGGGCCACCGTTCATGTTCCGCGCCGCCCGTACGTGGCGCAGCTGAAAGGTATCCCCACCATCCGGCCTTTTGAGGCTCTCGCCTGCGGAATCCCGCTGATTTCCTCGTATTGGAATGACAGCGAAGAGTTGTTCAGACCCGGACAAGACTTCCTGATGGCGCGGAGCGGTTCTGAGATGCGCCGCTATATAGCGGATGTCTTGAACGATGAGAGCCTCGCGGCGGCCTTGGCCACGAGTGGTTTGAATACGGTTCGGTCCCGGCATACCTGCCGTCACCGGGTCGATGAGTTGGAGGCGATCTACGGTCGCATGCAACCAGCGCGGCCGGCGAGATCTGCCGAGCCCGAGGTGGCAGAGGTGCAGGCGTGAAGATTGCATTCTGGGGTTCGAGCCTGGTTTCCGCGTATTGGAACGGAGCGGCCACGTACTACCGCGGGATACTCCGCGCGCTAGCGAGCCGCGGCCACACCGTCACGTTCTTCGAACCGGACGCCTACGATCGACAGAAGCACCGCGACATTCCCGATCCGGAATGGGCTCGCATCGTGGTCTACGATGCCGCGAATGACGATGAGGTGCGACGGCACCTTCGATGGTCTGAAGGCTGCGACGTGGTCGTAAAGGCAAGCGGAGTCGGCGTTCTTGACGAAGAACTCGAGGCAAGAGTATCGGGTTTGCCCGCGTCTGTTTGTAAGGTCTTCTGGGATGTAGACGCCCCCTCTACCCTCGAGCGGATCGGAAACGATCCCGCTGATCCTTTTCACCGGGCGCTAAAGCAATTTGACCTGGTGCTTACGTACGGTGGCGGTAAGCGAGTTACCGATGAGTATCGAGAGCGGGGCGCCAAAGAGTGCCATGCGATCTACAATGCGCTCGATCCCGATGTCCATCATCCCGTTGAACCGGAAGAACGATTCCGGGCAGATTTAGCTTTTCTTGGAAATCGGCTGCCGGATCGCGAGGCCAGAGTCGAGGAATTCTTTCTTCGAGCAGCGTCGCAGGTTCCGGAAAAGCAGTTCCTGCTTGGCGGAAACGGATGGGCGGACAAGCCGGTGGCGAGTAACGTCAGGTATCTCGGCCATGTGTACACGAAAGATCACAACGCTTTGAACTGTTCGGTTAAGGCGGTGCTCAACATCAGCCGGGATAGTATGGCGCGCTATGGTTTCTCTCCGGCGACGAGAGTGTTCGAAGCTGCCGGCGCCGCCGCGTGCTTGATCACGGACGAATGGGAAGGCATCGACTACTTCTTCTCGCGCGGGAGTGAAATCCTGGTTGCCAGAAACGGAAACGAAGTCGCCGAGACTATCAGGCAACTGGATCCTGTCCGCGCGCGTGCTATTGGCGAGGCAGCCCGAAAGCGTGTCCTCGCAGACCACACTTACGAAGGACGAGGAGAACTGGTTGAAGCTGTATTCAACCAACAACTATCCCTCATCCGGCACTCAATGGAGATGAACGTTTGAGGGAGGCGAAGCTCGATCTTGTTTTCATCGGCCTGACAATCACCTCGACCTGGGGTAACGGGCACGCAACTACGTACCGGGCGCTTCTGAAGGAGCTTCGGAAACGTGGACACCGCATCACATTCCTGGAGCGCGATGTTCCGTGGTACTCGGAAAATCGTGAATTTAGCGAACTCCCTTATTGTGAAATCGGGCTGTACGCCAGCCTGGATGAATTACGGGAGCGCTACGGGGACCGTGTCAGACAAGCGGACTTTGTCATCGTAGGATCGTATGTTCCGGAAGGTGTTGCGGTCGGCGAGTGGGTTACAGCGACCGCGCGGAACGGCAAGGCGTTCTATGACATCGATACGCCGGTCACTCTGGCAGCCCTCGAGTCCGATCGCTGCGAGTATCTGTCGCGCGCACTCTGCCAGAAGTATGATCTTTACCTCTCGTTTACGGGAGGGCCGACGCTCGACTATATTGAGGATCAACTCCGGGCGCCGCGAGCACGTGCCCTCTACTGCTCGGTAGATCCCACGCTGTACTTTCCCGAAGAGCGTTCGCAACGCTGGGATCTTGCCTATCTCGGGACCTACGCCGCAGATCGGCAGCCGGCACTCGACGAGTTCCTCCGGTCCGTGGCCGCTCTCCATCCTGAGAAGCGGTTCGCCGTCGCGGGCCCGCAATACCCGAAAGACATCATCTGGCCCGAGAACGTTCTGCGCATCGAACACCTGCCTGCATCGGAACATCGCGAGTTCTACAATTCGCAGGCCTTTACCCTGAACCTTACTCGCGCCGACATGAGGAAGGCCGGCTATTCTCCGAGCGTTCGCCTGTTTGAAGCGGCAGCCTGCGGTGTTGCAATCATGTCGGACGATTGGCCCGGCTTGAATGAGTTTTTCACGCCCGGCACAGAAATACTCCTGGTACGCGACATCGCTGACGTTACGTCTAACATGCAGATGGACCCCGAAGAACGCCTCGGACTGGCCGAAAAAGCCAGGCAGAGAACGTTGCGTTTCCATACGGCTGGCGTACGTGCGCTCGAGCTGGAACGCCATCTTACGGGGACGCTTTCTTCCCTCCGTGGTTCGAAAGGGAAACAGGCGGGGTCTCGTCGGCGTTCCGAAGCGGCTGCGCTTATTTAGCCGCCCATTAGAAACCTATGAAAGCTCTTACGTATGTTGTCGGGACCAGCTTCGCCTTTTTTGCGGCGGGTGGGGTATTTGCGTTCCAGAACAATAATGTGCCGGGCGTTCCCGTCAGCGTGACTATCACCGCTGAAGCGGGCCGCGGAAAATCTATCCCAACCCTTTCGAAGAACGACGTTGCAGTGTATCAAGGCAAGGACAAACGTCCGGTTCTCGACTTGACTCCCTTGGGACAGCAGAACCAAAGCATGCAACTGCTCATGTTGATCAGCGACTCTGCCCGGGGTAGCTTCGACACCGAGATCAACACCTTGAAGCAATTCGTCAACTCGCTTCCGGCCTCCACCGAGATCGGGATCGGATACATGCGGAACGGAACCAATCAGATGGTGGCCAACTTCACTCGCGACCATGCGTCCGCGGCCAACAGCATTCGCCTGGTCAGCGGTCCGGGAGGCGCGGACGTCAGCCCGTACGATTCACTCTCTGAAGCCATCAAGAACTGGCCAAAAACACCTGCCGAACGCCGGGAAGTAATCATGATCAGCAGCGGCATCGAGGGACTGGGCGGCGGTTTCACCTCTGACAACCCATACGTTGATCGCGCGATCTCAGATGCACAGAAAGCCGGCGTAGTCGTGTATACGATTTACACGCCCGGAGTCGGCCATAACGGGCATGCGTTCTGGCGATCCACCTGGGGACAGAATTTCTTGTCGCAACTTGCCGATGAAACCGGCGGCGATTCCTACATGATTGGATTCGGGTCACCGGTCTCCTTTCAGCCGTTCCTGCAGGAAATCACGGAACATTTCAAGCATCAGTACCGGCTGAACTTCGAAGCCAAACCGGAGAAGAAAGCCGGACTTCAAGCCATCCGGGTTCAGGCTGTTGAGAAGAACGCGACCATCGCGGCTCCCGACCGAGTATTCGTCAAAGCGGGTACGTAGGATCGGCTGGCAGGATCGCGTCTCGCTGCGTGATCATTGCACGTCGCGCCGGTAATAATCCGGCCGCGTTTTCCCGTCGAGCCCGTTAATAACCAGAACCTCCCGGCCGCTCGTTGTTTCCATGTGAAAGACGTACTCGTGCGGAGCGAGGTTGTCGGCCTTCTCCGAAGGCTGTCCGCCGCACACCTGGCTTTTCACAGTGCCCCGAGCCGGCTCGATATAGAGATGGTTCCCCTGCACGTGGAAGCGGCCAGTGTTCTCGGTATAGATGGAACTAGTGCAACCGTATGTGGTCATCTGCATCAGGTTGTTGCTCCTGTAGGTGCCGTCCGGGAGAAATTCATAGGAGAAACTGTGACCGCTCGTAGGCGCCGGTGCTCCTGTGTAGGCATTCTTGTACTGAGTTGCGGCAACGGAGGTGGAGCGCCACTTGCCGGTCAGGACGCTGACCTCTCTGCCACTCCCGGTCTCCGGCGTTTGCACGGCTGGCTCACGACGAGATGCATCGTAGATGTCTAGCAACCAGCGAGCCTGTTCATCATCCCCCGCTTTGTGAAGGCTTTCGAGGAGAGCCTGGCTGAATTGTGTTTTGACACGCTCGCGCGTCTCCGGGGGGCTGGCTCCAAGCTTATCGATGGTCGGCAGAAACGCAAGTGTCGACTTGCGTTTTTGCGGGCTCGCCCAGTCGCGAATGATCATTTGCCGATATTGGTCTGCCTGCTGCGGGGTAAATCGCACGTCTAGCGCCCACTCGAAGAATGACGCCGTCTTATTCGTCATCTCGACTGTGAGTGGCGGTGGGCCAGGAGCGAGGATCGGGCCGTCAGCTTGACCGTACATACGGGATGAACACAGCGCGAGAAGTGCAACGAGTGCTACTTGTCTTGCGGAGAAATGATTTGACATATCTGGATGAGACCGGCCACACGGCTGTCTTCACCAGCTACGCGCAATTATTTCGATAAACAGCTCAAAGGACATACCGAGCCTGCATGCTAGCGTGGTGCGAAGGTTTGGCATGAAGAGTTATCTGTTGGCGGTTGTCGCCGCCTCGTGCGCATTCGCGCAAGGGACACACATCGATTGGGAGAAACAAAAACCGGAAATTCTCGGGCGTTTCCAGGATCTGATCCGTATCGACACGAGCAGTCCGCCAGGCAACGAAACAAAGGCCGTCGAGTATCTGCGCAAAGTGCTCGAGGATAGCGGAATTCCAACGCAAACCTTTGCACTTGATCCGAATCGCGCGAACCTCGTCGCCCGCTTGAAAGGAAACGGCAGTAAGCGACCGCTTCTGATTTTGGCCCACACGGACGTCGTCCCTGTTCAACGAGAGAAGTGGCCGGTGGACCCATTCGGCGCCATTCTCAAGGACGGTTATGTCTGGGGCCGCGGATCCACCGACGATAAGCCAATCCTCACGGCACTGCTGACGACCATGCTCGAACTCAAACGGACGGGCGCAAAGCTCGATCGAGACGTCATCTTTCTGGCAGAGTCGGGCGAAGAAGCCGATCCCACTGGCGTAGGAATCAACTACATGGTGGCCCAGCACTTCAAAGATATTGAAGCCGAATTCGCCGTAACGGAAGGTGGCGCCGCCGTGATCGAGAACGGGCGCGTGGTGGCTGTGAACATCGGAACAGCCGAGAAATTGCCGGCGCGAGTCCGCCTGGTCGTGAATGGCACGTCGGGTCATGGGTCGGTGCCGAGAGAAGATAACGCTCTGGTCCACCTCGGCGGCGCAGTCCAAAAAGTCGGCACATGGAGGACGCCTATGCGTCTGAGCGATACGACCCGGACCTATTTCGAAAAGCTCGCTCAGATGAGCCCACCCGAAAAGGCAGCGCGCTACAACGCACTGCTGAATCCTGCAACCGCAGAAGAAGCACAGAACTATCTGGCTAAGAATGAGCCCAGACGGTATTCGATGCTGCGCACCTCGGTCGTTCCTACCATGTTGAAGGCGGGCGTCGGGCCGAATGTCATCCCCTCGCAAGCTGAAGCAACGCTCGACATCCGAGCGCTTCCGGACGAGAATATACCGGCTTTTTACGAAGAGATGAAGCGCGTTATCGGAGACCCGGCCGTCAGGATTGAGCCCATTCCCATGACTCGCCCTCCGTCACCGGCGTCACGGCTCGATACGGAGGTGTATAAGGCGCTCGAGCGGGCCGCAAAAGAGGTCTATCCGGGTGCTACGGTGCTGCCGACGATGTCTACCGGAGCGAGCGACATGGCACAGTTGCGGGCGAAGGGAATCCCGAGTTATGGAATCGGACCGGCGGCAACAGAGAACGACTCGACCAATTTCGGAGCGCACAGTGATGTGGAGCGGTTGCCGGAGTCCTCACTGTATGCCCTCGTCGATTATGCGTGGCGCGCGGTGTACCAAGTTGCCGTTCACCAGTAGGAGAACCAATGTTCAAGCGCGTTCGATTCTTCTCCGGTCAGATCCTGACGGCGCAGGATTTTCAAGCCGAGCAGGAATACCACGTCGGAAAACGGCGGTTTCTCAATCAGCAATTGTTTGGTGCGGGGATCGTGGCGGGCCTGGATGTCACGACAGATAACGGCAGCGTGGTGGTTTCAGCTGGGTTCGCTCTGGATGCGATGGGGAACGAGATTGTCGTCGACCAGCCCGCTCAGGTGAATACAAAGACGTGTGTAAAGCAGGCTTGCTTTCTGTTCGTGCGCTATACCGAGATCAGCAGCGACCCGGTACCTGCCCGCAGCGGCGAACTTGAGTTCAGCCGGATTACCGAGGGCTTTGCACTCGAGACGCACGACGAAGCGGACATGCAGGCGAACGCGGTGTGCCTTGCTCGCCTGCTGCGTGACGAAGGCGGTTGGGTGGTGGATCGCAGCTACGGCCGGAACAGCATTCGAGGGCTGCAGGAACAGGCAAACTTCGCCGGTTTACTTGATCATTGAGAAGTCTGTCGGATCCATAAAGACCGAATCGACTTTCTCGACAATCTTTCCATTTGCCTCGGAAGCGGCTGCGACTTTCTTCCATTCGGGGTCGCTACGAAAAGCTGCCCAGTTTGTCTTCGCTGCTTCCCGGTTTGGATGGGCCAGGACGTAGATCAGTGTTTTGCCCTTGAGCGGCTCGTCTGTCGGGACCCAATAGCCGATGCTGGTCATTCCGTGCTTATTGAACAGGTCAATCGTGTGGTCACGGAACCGTGCGAGCAAGTTGTCCAGTTTGCCTTCCGGCGTATGGTACGTTCGCAGTTCGAAAACCCGCGCTGTTGTTTGCGCCTGTACCGGAGACGTTCCTGATCCGAACCAGTAGCCGGCAACGAAGACGGCGGACGTAAATACTACGGAGCTTAGAAAACGGAAGACCATATCGAATGACCGATCACCATGGTAACCCCGCTCTGTATTTAGGGTGCGATTCCCCGTCCGACGGCTCTCTTGGGCTTCCATTTCTCAAGGAAGGCGCGAACGTCACTCGGGCCGATTTTGGTCGTCGCTTCGAATTCCCCTCGCTGAGCGACGATTACTCGCCCAGACGAATCTAGAACTGCCAGGTTCGGTACGCCTCGATCCAGCCCCACTCCGTACTGCCGAGCAAGGTCGTTATTATCTTTGCCTTCATCGCCGATGTTGATATGCAGTACGACATAGTTCTGGTTCACGAGAGCGGCAAATCGCGGGCGAGTGGAAGGTCGCGTCGAGCACATGACAGTCGTAGCACCAGTTTGCGCCAAAAACGACAAGCACGCGTTTACCCTCGCGCCCGGCAGCCGCCAACGCCGCCTGCAGATCCGCACGCGCTCGATCGGGCGGCGGGTATAGGGCTGGATTCGGCTTAGCGGCTTCGGGGAGCGTACGTGCAGATTCGACGCCGAATCCCGAGCTTTGACTCACTGCGATGTGCCACCCATCAAGTTGCTGGATCCACAATTGAGCGACGGAACCGACCACGTTTTTATCGCCGGCCTTTGCGTCTACGCGAATGACGAGCTGCGCCTTTGCGTCCGCGACCTTCAGAGACAGCAGCTTCGGATTGACCGAGGTTAGCCCGGCTGCTTTCAGACTGGTCCAGTACCTGCCTTCCTCCGTCAGATTGAATATCTCCGTCTGGCCGCGGAGTATCCTCGCCGGAGGACGGCGGCTATAGAGTTCTTCGAGCGTTTTTTCGTCTCCCGAGATGATGGCCCGCCTCCAGGAGTCGAACGGTGCGAAATCCGGCGTACGTTCACCGTAAGCATTCGCGACCAGACAGACCGCAATCATCGCTCTGAGCAGCATCAGTTCTTATGATCTCCGATGGCGGGGGAGAGTTTTCACCGAGGTATTCCAACCGTTCTACTCCCTTGTAACCATCGGTATCGATTGTGCTTACTCGGCTGTGCCTGTTATATTTCTCTTGACCTTGCAGACTCCCACGCCAATCCGCAGATCTGCCAAGCTGGAACGGCTTTCCCGCTTGAATCAAAGCCTCAGTCGATTACAACTCGATTGTGAAGAGATGCTCGAGATGGTGTTGTCGGTATGCGATTCTGAGCACCAGCTGACGAAGCGGGCGGTCGATGTGTGCCACCAGCTTCGACGAATGCGCGGAGATCTGGATCGAAGCGTATCTCAAGCTGCCATCCATCGCATCAAGTAAACGAAAACTAAAAGCGGCTAAAATTCTGCATAAGAAAGCTGCTCTTGAATACTCGCATCAGAAGAATCGAAGTCTTTCAGGTGGACCTGCCATTGGCGGAAGGCCGCTACAGTTGGTCGGGCGGGAACTTTGTCGAAGTTTTTGATTCGACGATTGTCGCCGTCGAAACGGACGCGGGCCTGATCGGATACGGCGAGGTCTGTCCGCTGGGACCGGCATATCTGCCAGCCTTCGCCGAAGGCGCCAGGGCCGGAATTGCAAAGATTGCCCCGGAACTGATCGGTTTGGACGCGGCGGAGTTGGGCGTTGTCAACGATCGCATGGATCGGGCTCTTCGTGGACACGGGTACGCGAAATCTGCGCTCGATATGGCGTGTTGGGATCTTCTCGGCAAGGTGACGGGCCTCCCTGCCGTCACTTTGCTCGGCGGACGCCGCGGAGGCACGTTCCCTTTGTATCGGGCTATCTCGCAGGAAAGCCCGTCCGAGATGGCGGCGAAGATCGAGCGATACCGCTCGGAAGGTTATACGAAGTTCCAGTTGAAAGTGGGTGGGGACCCGGACCTCGACATCGAACGGATTCGAACCGTTGTGTCGCAAAAGCTCGCGGGCGAAGTCGTCATTGCCGATGCCAACACCGGCTGGACCCAGCACGATGCGATCCGAATCGTTCACGCAATCCGCGATCTTGACCTGTACATCGAGCAACCATGCTTTAGCTATCGAGAGTGTCTGGCCGTTCGGGAACACACGGATCGACCTTTCATTCTCGATGAGGTGATCGATTCCCTCGATAGTCTCGCTGAAGGAGTCGCGGATCGGGCGATGGACGTCATCAACCTCAAGATCTCGAAAGTGGGAGGGCTGACGAAGGCGCGGCAGATCAGGGATCTGGCTGTTTCGTCCGGCATCGCCTTAACGATTGAAGATACCTGGGGAGGAGATATCACGACCGCGGCTATTGCTCACCTGGCGCACAGCACGCCCGAGCACTATCTGTTCTCCTCGACCGACTTCAACAGCTATGTGACAGTCAGCACGGCTGACGGCGCTCCGCAGCGCCAGGCCGGACGAATGGCTGCCTCCGCTTCACCGGGCCTGGGCATCACTCCTCGTCCTGAAGTGCTAGGCAAACCCGTTTTTCGCATAAGCTGAGCCTTGATGCTCTATGTCACGCTGGACCAGGCGGGATTCATGAGACGCGTTGCTCAGACACTCATCCTTAGTGCGGTCGTCATGGCTGCAGCCGCAGCTCAACAAGTCATCTCTCTACCGGTCAATGCTGACCGGGGAGCTTCGACCGATACCTATCCCGAGAAACAATACTTCTCGAAGCGCTGGAATACGCAAGTGGTAAGCAACGTAACCAAACCCAGTCTGACGGTGTACCGGCCGCTTCCCTGGACCGCGAACGGTACCGCGGTAGTGGTCTGTCCCGGTGGTGGCTTTATGGCACTGTCGATCACTAGCGAAGGAACTGATGTTGCGCAATGGCTCAGCGAAAAGGGGTTCACCACTTTCGTGCTCAAGTACCGTCTCGCGCACACTGGGCAAGATGCTACCGAGGAGTTCCAGCAGGCATGGAACGACAAACAGAGGCTGCACCAAATACTGACCGATGTTGTTCCGCGCTCCATTGCTGACGGATTGGAGGCTGTCAGCTATGTGCGAAAACATGCCGCCGAATGGAACGTGTCAAGCGACAAGGTCGGTATCGTGGGATTCTCTGCAGGTGGAACGGTCGCAGCTGCGGCTGCGCTACGATACTCCGCGGAGTCGCGGCCCGCGTTTGCCGCACCGATCTACGCTGCAGCGTCAGGCTTTAAGGACGATCCCCTGCCAAATGACGCTCCGCCGCTTTTTGCCGCGGCCGCTACGGACGATTCCTTGGGATTGGCTGGCGACAGTCTAGCGCTTTACGAAAAATGGACGGCAGCGCACAAATCAGCCGAGCTACATATGTTCGCCAAGGGTGGTCATGGCTTCGGGATGCGGAAACAGGGTTTGCCTTCAGACGATTGGATCGACCGCTTCTGGGATTGGTTGAAGATGCAGGGCTTCACCAGAAGATAAAGACGCGACGACGACTCGCCGGGCGCATCAGCTACCCCAGCTAGCTAGCGGCGCGCTGCTCCAGTGGCGAGATTGCTGGCTCCTATAATTTGGAAGTGCCCAAGGAACTCCGCGGTGCGCAGGCGCACTTCACTGATCGCAGCCTGCTAGAGCACGTTCGAAATCTCCCACATGGGAAAGCTACTTATAAGCAACTGGTAAAAGAACTACGGCTCACCGGCGAGAATCGGGATTCGCTCGAAGACGCGCTCGACCGGCTGTCGGAAAAAGGACTTCTGGTCGAACTCCGCTCCGGTCATTTTGTCGTGACGGGAGCAGACTCTGACTACCTGGCCGGCCGCTTGTCTGTTCATCGGGATGGCTTCGGCTTTCTGATCCCCGATCCGGTCGGCGGTGCCGCGGCGCAAGACATCTTTCTGCCGCCGAACGAAGCAGCGAAAGGTATGCACGGCGATCGCGCTCTGGTGCATGTCACACGGCGGAGCGCGGAAGGCAGAGCGGAAGGGGAACTGGTCCGTATCCTCCGGCGCGCCCATGTCACTGTCGTGGGCGAGTTTCGCATCCGCAAACGCGGCAACTTTGTTGTTCCGTCCGACGACCGGATCCAGCAATGGATTGCCATCCCTGAAGGAATGGAATTGCCGGCGAATCGCCGCTCGGTCGATCGCGTGGGCGTCGCTCCCGCGCGAGTTCAAGAGCGTGGAAGATTTGGACGGAGCGATCGTCAATGTCGAGGTGCTCGAATTCCCTGAAGGCGGCGACTCTGCGGTTGGCCGAGTCATCGAGATCCTCGGGATATCCCGACGACTTCGGCGTAGACGTCGAGATTGTCATCCGCAAACATCATCTGCCTCACGAGTTCCCTCCGGAGGTGATCGAGCAGGCCCGCAGCTTCTCGCATGAGATTCCTGAGCAGGAGTTGACACGCCGTCGCGATTTTCGTTCCGTTCCGATCGTGACGATCGATGGCGAAACGGCACGCGACTTCGACGATGCGGTCTGGGTCGATCGGCTCCCGAACGGCAATTTCGCTCTGCACGTACACATCGCAGACGTAAGCCATTACGTCCGGCCCGGTAGCCCGATCGATAAGGAGGCACTGCTGCGGGGAACCAGCGTTTACTTTCCGGATCGCGCGGTTCCGATGCTGCCGGTCGAGTTGTCGACGGATATCTGCTCGCTTGCGGCCGAAAGAGGATCGCCTGGTTCTCTCCGCCCTGCTCGAGATCGACCGCAAAGGCGATGTGGTGGCGCAGGACTTTACGCGCGGGGTCATTCGCAGCGCGGAGCGGATGACGTATACCAACGTCTTTCGGTTGCTCGAGGGCGATGCGGCTATGCGGGAGCACTACGCGCCTCTCGTGGACCGTTTTGAACAGATGCGCGAACTCGCCCTGATTCTCAACCGGAAACGGACGAAGCGGGGCTCGATCGATTTCGATATGCCCGAGAGCAACGTCGAGCTGGACATGTCCGGGCAGATGGTGGGCGTGACGCGCGCGGAGCGGAACATTGCTCATCGCATCATCGAGGAATTCATGCTCGCCGCCAACGAAGCGGTTGCGGGGCATCTCGAGTCGGCCGGCATTCCCAAGCCTCTTTCGTATTCATGAGCGTCCCGACGCAAAGCGTGTGCTGGCTTTCGAGGAGATCGCGTCCCACTACGGCTACTCGCTGGGCGTTGGGGCAATCCCGGTCAAGCGTTTTCCCATCTCCGGAGAAACGGCGGGACGGGCGAAAGGTGCGGAAGGATCGGGTAATGCCTCAAGAGAACTTCGACATCTCGTCGCGCAATTATCAAAAGCTGATCGCCAAGATCGCCGGCACACCCGAAGAACGGATCCTGAGCTACCTCATGCTGCGGTCTCTGAAGCAGGCACGCTACAGCAACATCAACGAGGGACATTTCGCCCTTGCGGCCGCCAGCTACACGCATTTCACCTCGCCCATCCGGCGCTATCCCGATCTGATTGTTCATCGCGTGCTCAGCCACTATCTCGACACGGCGAGCGCGTTGCTTGATGCGGGAGCGCTGCACGAACTCGGCGACGACACCTCGTTCACGGAGCGTCGCGCTGCTGAAGCGGAACGGGAGCTGATCGAGTGGAAAAAGGTCAAGTTCATGCAGGATCGGGTGGGCGACGAGTTCGATGCTCTGATCATCAGCACGACCCGGTTCGGATTCTTCGTGGAACTGAGCGAGTTGTTTATCGAAGGCCTTGTGCCGATCGAGAGTCTGCCCGGAGACCGGTACCTGTATCACGAGAACGGGCGTAAGATCATCGGGGAACGCAGCCGGAAATCGTTCGGGATCGGAGATAAGGTGCGCGTGCGGCTGGATCGGGCGGACGGCGTAGAACGGAAACTGACCTTCGGACTTGCCGTCGAGTACGGCGGGAAAGAAAAAGAAACGGAAGACCGAAGAGGCTTAGCCTAGTCCAGGACCCGGACAAATTCGGCGATGACCTGATACTTATCTTCTTCCGGATCGAGATCCCAGGATGGATACGCCGGATTCAGGCTTTCCAGGCGAATGCGCGTCTGAACGAATCCGTCCTCGGTCACGCGCTTTTCGCTTTTGTAGCGCTTGACTGTGTACTGGTTGTCGTCGGCCAGTTCTGAATTGCGCACCAGCACGAGCCGGTTGTTACGGGATCCGACGACGTTCCGGCGGAAAACGCAGAGGCTTCCATTCGGAATCTTGGGCTCCATGGACTGGCCGCGGATCTCGGCCACGAACATGTCATCGTCGAGCCGCAGATCGGCCGGCACTTCGAGCCACTCGTCGGCCTGCACGTCTTCGGGATTCGTCAGAAAAGGCCCGGCCGCCACCGCAAGCGAATAGCGAGGCAGGTGCGTGCGAAACTGCAGCACGTTGGACGGGACGTGCTCACGGTACAGTTCGCTCAGTTTCTTGTCGAAGTCACGAACCGTCACTGCCTCGCGATCGGTGACTCGCAGGCTGTTCGAGGCATCGGTCTTCAAGATATTCCAGAACTGCCGCGCCGCCGCGTTCCTGGCTGAGCGACTGCAGATCTTCTTCCAGCTCGGCCAGTACTTCCGCATCTTCCTCGCTGGCCACCCGTTCCCAATCGCGTCGCAGACGCAGATAAAGCAGGTCTGTCGCAGGATCAAGCAGGAGGACACCGACCGTCTGAACTCCACGTTGCGGCAGGTCGGACAAGCAGAAGCAAATACTGTCCCGCTTTGGGAGCGTAGGCGGCGAAGCTCAAGACCCGAGCGGACATCTATCAAACCAGCTTAACGCGAGTATGGCCTCCCCGGGCAGTTACCAGGGCAGCTTACAAGGGTACTAAGGCGTAGCTGCGTAATAGCCCTTGCGCGCTCGAACGCGCACATTGCCCAAATCCACAATCACCTTGACGTTCCGATAAGCTTTGCTCGATTCGGTATCGGATATGTAGCGGATGATGTACTGCATCGTCACCTCGCCGGCGATATCCGAAATCGCGTGGTACATGCGGCCGTCCACCGCCGATTTGTAGGCGCCCGTTCCAACCGTAAGGGCATAGTTGCCGTCGTCGGACGGATGGGAAAGATAGCCGTCTGTGTCTTTGTAGACGTCGCCGAGCGGATACACGACACGGCCGCCCGTTTCCTGTGCCAGGCGGACGAGCGTATCGTCGGTTTCATTCGCGAAGCCGAAGGCAGCGGTGCTGATGCAATACACTGTCACGAGATTTCGCTGCGCCAGCTCAATGACCTGGTTGAGCGAATGCTTGCTCGCGTTATCGTGGCCGTCGCCGATGATGATGATGATCCGCCGCGGCTCAATGGGTTCTCCTTGCACGAGTTTGCGGCTGGTACACGCGAGGTAAATGGCGTCGTACATGGCCGCTCCGCCGCCGGGCTTCAGTGTGCGAAGTTTCTCGACGATCGGCTCAGGATCGCTCGTCGTATTCACGGCTACTTCCGCGTCTTGCGCGTAGTCGATCAGATAGCCCGAATACTTCTTGTCGCCCGTCAGCAGCGTTTGCACCAACTCGGTCGCGGCGTTCTGATAATTCTTCCAATGAATCCTGCTCGCGGTACTCAGATCGAGGAGAAACCCGATCACGACGGGTTGGCTGCGCTCGCGGGTAAAGTACTGAATGTTCTGCAGCTTGTTTTCTTCGAAGACCTGGAAATCCTTTTTGTCGAGATCGGAGACAAAGCGGCCCTTCTCATCTGTCACCGTAACGGGAACGATGACCTCGTTGACGGTCACGCGAATGGAGCTGTCGTTGCCTTCTGCCTTCCCCTGTTTGCCGGAAGCGTCGGGCTTCTCCGGTGGAGGGGGCGGCACCGTCACGGTCGTCTCGCTCGTCCCCGCCTTCTGAGGCTCGCTGGAGCTTGACTTCGCGCTCGGATTAGTCGAGTTAGATTTGCCGAGTTCGCTGGCAGATACGGTCGGCTTCGTGGGCGGTCTCGATTCCTGCCCCGAGAAGCAAGGAAGCAGAAACACACCGAGAACGACAGCGGCCGCTGCTCGCGCCAGAGTACAGAAACGCATGTAGGGATTGCCTGTCTGGATTATAAGAGATGAAGACGTAGCGGATCGGTCCAGGTTTCGCCAGCCTGTCCTTAACGCTGCACTCGCCCGGACCCGCCGCCCGTGATGAGTGCGTCTACTTCGGACTCGGTGAAGCGGTTGAAGTCTCCCGGTATCGAGTGCTTGAGGCAGGACGCCGCAACCGCAAACTCGAGAGCCTCGCTCGGCTCCTTGCTCTGGCTCATCGAGTAGATAAGGCCGGCTGCAAAGCTGTCGCCCGCTCCCACCCGGTCGACGATATGGGTGATTTCGTACTGTTTGCTGAGGAAGAAGCGATCGCCCGTGTGCAGGCAAGCCGACCAGCCATTATGGGAGGCGCTCTTCGATTCGCGTAGCGTGATCGCCAGAGCCTTCAGATTCGGATAGGTGCTGAGGACACGATCAGCCAGTTCCTCGTACTTTTCGCGTTCCAGACTGCCGGATTCGACGTCGATGTCGACGTGAATATTGATCGACTTCTGGCAGTCTTCCTCGTTCGCGATGCAGACGTCCGTCAGCTTGAGCAAGTTCCGGCATGACTTCGGTCGGCTTCTTTCCCCATTTCCAAAGGTTCTTCCGGTAATTGAGATCGCACGATGTCCGAATTCCCAGATCCCGGGCTGCCTTGAGCGCCTCGAGCGAAAGTTCCGCCGCTGAAGCGCTAATCGCGGGCGTAATTCCCGTGATATGGAACCAGGTGGCACCCTCGAGAGCGTTTTTCCAGTCGATCGACCCCGGTTTGGCGATGGCTATCGCGCTGTGCTCGCGATCGTAAAGAACTTTCGAGGGCCGCTGATTAGCGCCCGCCTCCACGAAATAGAGTCCCATCCGGCCCGGCCCGTGAACGACCCGGTCGACATCGACGCCAAATCGCCGTAATTCTCCAACCAAGCCGTCTGCGATGGCGTTTGAATTCGGCAGAACAGTAATGAACCGGCTCTTGCCGCCCAGTTGCGAGATCGAAACGGCGACGTTTGCTTCCCCTCCTCCGAACGTGGCCTGAAATTTCGGAGACTGAAGAATTCGCTCGAAGCCGGGCGGCGAAAGCCGCAGCATAACTTCGCCAAAAGTTGCGACGAGAGGAGTCATTCAGCACAGATTGTAACGCCCGCCGGCAAAACCGCTGCCGCATCAGGCGTTTGCCTTACCGCTGGACGATCAAACTCTGCGAGACTTCAGGCGCAAGAATCGCTTCGATACCGGCGGAAGCATCCACCGAGGGAAGTCCTTCAACGGTCTGTACCGTGAAGACACTGGGCGGGAACGATGTGCTCTTTCGAAGCGCCGAGGCCGCCGTGAGATCGAGCGAAAATGCGTTCACTTGGACGGGCGCTTCCGAGGCTCGTAGCGCCGAAGCAAGCCGCTGCAGGCGCGTAAATGCCTCGCGCGCGTCATCCAGATAATTCCCGAAGCTGAGCTGCAGGCCCGTAAACACAAGCTTCGGCGAATTCACCAGGCTGACATGGGCATTCTTGATCCAAACCAAGGCGCTGTCCTTCGGCGGATGCTCGAGTTGGGCGACGCCCTGGCACATGGTGGTGTTGTTGATCGGATCACGCAGCGCCTGTACGACATTGACGGCGGTTTTCGGAAAGGTAGCCTGCGACCGCCTTGAGGAAGCGTCTCCGCTTTCGACCGACGGCGCGAAACAGGTGCAACTGACGACCTGGTCAGGGCCGATCTCGGCCTCTGTTGCGCTCTCCCGCAGGTGCTCCAGCGCCTCGCGCAGAGACTTTCCGGTCTGGCCAGACAGAAAGCCGAGGCCGTTCGGATTCAGAGTACGCTTGGTAGAAACCACTGCCTCGATTACCACCTGCGCCAGATCGTCGCCGAGCCGGCCCACTTGCACAATGCTCACCACCGGAAGCGGGAGTTTGCGTTCCGAAAAGATGGACGTGACCTCTGTTTGAACACGCCGCGCGTCGCCAACTCCCGAGACGAATGCCCGGAGCTTGACGATGGTCTCGCCTTTCGTGTCGCGCAACAGATCGGTCAAGCTGCGCCGGATCTGCGCGGCTAACCCGCCCGATTTCAGCAGAGGGGAAATATGGAAGTCCAGGCTCTGGGTTTCAGCAGCCAAAACCATGGGAAGTTCCGGCGGAAGAGGCAGCACCTGGCTCTTCGGCTCTTCGTTTTTCTTGTTACGCTTTTGTCCGTACAGATTCCGCGTGTTGAAGAAGGGAAGCGATACGAGACCCACTACGACCAGTGAAGAAGCAGCGAAGCGCCACATGCTCAGCACAGCAATAGCCTAGCGCGACGGCCTCGGCTGATTTCGCGACGCCATGGATCGGCTCCATATTGGCTGGTCTCGCTCCCATCCAATTTGGTACACTCAAGTTCTCTTGATTGGTTTTCCCGAGATTTCAGTCGATCAATCGTCCGACGCACCGGTGTACCGGCAAATCGCAGATGCCGTGGCCTTAGCGATTGAAAACGGAAGCCTTCATCGCGGGCAAAGGCTGCCCGCCACTCGGGAATTGGCTGGTCATCTTGGCATGAACCGGGCGACCATTTCCGCCGCTTATGCTCTCCTCGAAGAGTCTGGTCTGATTCAGGGGCATGTTGGACGGGGCAGCTTTGTATCGGAATTGCTCGGATCCAGCCCTGCCTGCGAGGGCCGAGTCCGGCGATTCGCTTTCGGTGAACTTCGCCAATTCGCGTCCGGCAGGCGCGGCTTTTCCGTTAGCTTCGTTTCGCCGGCTGTCCAGGGCGGTGATCGAAAGCGACGAGGCGGTTGACATCCTGCAACTTGGGTCGCCCTACGGGTATCCACCGCTGCGCCGATATTTGCTCGAGAACGGCGAGATCAGACGGAAGTGCGCGACCGGGAGACGACATCCTGATCACCAACGGATGTCAGCAGGCGCTCGATCTGGTTGCCCGTACGTTAACGACCGCGAATACGAAAGTCATCTGCGAAGATCCCGTTTATCATGGACTTCTGCGCGTCTTTACCCGTTCCGGATGCCAGATTCTGTCTGTGCCCGTGGGCGCGAATGGACTCGATCTGGATGTTCTCGAGGGCTTATTGGTTCAGCATCGGCCCGGGCTGATTGTGGTGACGCCGAGCTATCACAATCCCACGGGAGCGACGATGTCGCTTGAGCGGCGGAAACGGCTGGTCGACCTTGCCTCTGCATCCGGTGCGTTGCTCGTGGAGAGCGACATCTACAGTGATCTGCGGTACGAAGGCGATCCTATGCCGAAGCTCAAACAACTGGACGAGCGAGGAAAGACGCTGCTCTTAGGGCAGCTACTCGAAGATTGCTTTTCCGGGACTGCGGGTGGGTTGGGTCATCGGTCCTCGCGAGACGATTGCCCAGATCGCGGAAGAGAAGCAGATTTCCGATCTGCATTCCGACCAGCTTTCGCAGGCGGTGCTGCTTCGCTTTGCTCAATCAGGCGAATTAGAGCGGCATGTGGAACGGACTCGAGACGCAGGCCGGCAGAGATTAAGAGCTGCTCTCGAAAGCTGTGAGGCTTATCTGCCGGAAGGCTGCGAGTGGACGTGCCCGGCCGGGGGAATGAGCCTGTGGATTACCCTACCCGCGCCGTTATCGGCCGAGGCTCTTCTCGGTGTCGTGCGACCGCAAGGTGTGGACTTTCATGCCCGGCCGTCAGTTCTCGCCGACCGGAGGACACGGCCGCAGTTTGCGGATCAGCTTTGGTGGTTTGTCGCCGGAGAAGATCCGGCACGGGTTACGGGTTATTGGGGAGGCAGCCAAACGACAGGTGGCGGCAAGCCTCAACAGTTGGGATTCAGAACCAGCATGGCGCTGGTGTAAATGGGAACGGCGTAGCCGCAGTAACAAAAGGGAGTGCGAGATGAATTTCACAAGTGAACAATTTCGATTGAAGGTCGGACTGGCCGAAATGCTGAAGGGCGGCGTGATCATGGACGTGGTCAATGCCGAGCAGGCTGTGATTGCGGAAAATGCCGGCGCCGCGGCCGTGATGGCGCTCGAGCGCGTTCCGTCGGACATTCGCAAAGAAGGCGGCGTAGCCCGCATGTCCCAGATCCGGATCATTCGAGAAATCATGGAGGCCGTATCCATTCCTGTGATGGCGAAGGTACGTATCGGCCACTTCACAGAGGCGCGCATCCTGGAAGTGCTGGGCGTCGACTACATCGACGAGAGCGAAGTATTGACTCCCGCTGACGAAGAGCACCACGTCGACAAGGAATCATTCAAAGTTCCCTTTGTTTGCGGAGCACGCAACCTGGGTGAGGCTCTGCGCCGTATCGCCGAAGGCGCCGCGATGATCCGGACCAAAGGCGAAGCGGGTTCGGGAAACATCGTGGAAGCCGTTCGCCACATCCGGACCATCGTGAAGGAAATGAAACAGCTCACGGTGCTTGGCAAGGAAGAGTTGGTGCGCGAGGCGAAGAATCTTCAGGCGCCGCTCGAACTGGTCCGATACGTCGCGGAACAAGGCAAACTGCCTGTACCTAATTTCTCCGCGGGCGGCATTGCTACACCGGCCGATGCTGCGCTTGTGATGCAGTTGGGTGCAGAAGCGGTATTCGTCGGCTCGGGCATCTTCAAATCCTCCGATCCGGAGCGACGAGCGAAGGCAATCGTGAAAGCAGCCACGTACTATCAGGATCCGGTCAAGCTGCTCGAAGCGAGCGAAGAACTGGGCGAGGCCATGCCGGGCCTGGAGATCTCAAAGATGGCCGAATCCGAGCTCATGCAGGTTCGAGGCTGGTAGCGATTTGTCCGACGAAGTGAAGATCGGGGTTTTGGCCCTGCAGGGTAATTTCGCGGCGCACTGCGAGGCGTTACGAGCTGCGGGGGCCATACCCGTCGAGGTACGGACGGCCGACGACCTGCGAGAGGTGGATGGCCTCGTACTTCCCGGCGGGGAAAGCACCACCATGTTGAAGCTGTTGGATGTGGAGAACCTGTTTGAACCTCTAGTTGAGTTCGGCCGGGAGAAGCCGATCTTCGGCACTTGCGCGGGAGCGATCTTGCTGGCCAAGGAGGTCGTCCATCCGGTTCAACGATCTCTCGGCTTGATGGATCTGACTGTCGAGCGCAACGGGTACGGTCGACAGATCGACAGCCGAATCTCCAAGATTGACGTCGAGGGACATCCTGCCGAAGCGGTATTCATCCGCGCACCGATTATCCGGCGCGTGGGCCCGGATGTCTCGGTTTTGGCCAGCTATCAAAACAATCCTGTGCTTGCCTCGCAAGGCCCTCACATGGTCGCCACGTTCCATCCTGAACTGAGTAAGACAAACCTCGTTCACGCGCGGTTCGTGGAAGCTGTCCGAAAAAGGCGTTCAGCGGACATGGCGCAACCTACCGCTTAGACTCATGGGTGTGAAGCGCGTTCTTTTTCTCTGCATCGGCAACTCGTGCCGGAGTCCGATGGCAGAAGGTTTTGCCAGATGTTATGGCTCTGATGTGATGGAGGCGCAAAGCGCCGGGCTCGCGCCGGCCGCTATCGTTCAGCTGATGACCAAGAAGGTCATGGAGGCGAAGAACATCAACATCAATCATCTGACTCCGAAGGGCGTCGACGCACTTGATCTCCACAGCTTCGACATCATCGTCAACATGAGCGGACGGAAGATCCCGATCAACGTTGCGAAGGAAGTTCAGGAATGGACTGTGGAAGATCCAATCGGCAAGGATGAGTCAGTTTACATCGCGGCCCGGGACAAAATCGAAATGATGGTGATGCGGCTGATATTGGATCTGCGGAAGAAAGCTTCGCCTGGGCGCTCCGGTACGGAAACCGAAGAAATCGCCGCTTCCCGCGCCTGTAACAGAGTAAGTGTTGAAGCGTGTACAGCTTCTGCGTGATTTAGGGGAGCTGATACAGCCAGTATCCGTCCACCGCGTGAGTTGAGAGCGGTATCAATCCGTCGCCGATGACGGGCGAAGCTACCGTATCGAAGGCGACGTACTTAATTCCAATCTGTTTGAGAATGGGCGCGGTCGGAGACACATTCCACCGCACAACCACAGGATTCTCCAATGTGAGTGAGCTGGTTTCGCCCGCTCGCAATGGATGCGCATCCAAATAACCAAGCCGATTCAGCACAGCTGTGTCGAGACCGTGACGCCGAAACAGCGCGAAGTGGTCGATGTCAGGACAGTAATGCGTTCCCGTGTAGACCTGGAATCCCATTGAAGCCAGGAATCCGGTGCTCACCGGCGTGTCGGAATAGACCAACCATTTCCCGTCCAATAGAGTCGGGTGAGATTGGACGAAGGTGAACAGCGGAGATCGGGTGATGGTTGTTAGTCCTCTCTCGATCGGGTTAACGTTGCCGAAGTAAATAACGTTCGCAGCTACCAAGCCCGAACATCAACGCGAGTTGCCGTCCGGCAATGAATGCTTCGATCAGGAAGGTCGTAAAGGCGGCAATCGAGATCACTTCAACCGCTGAAAAGAAGTGGCTCAACTTCGCGTTTGCCGCCACAAATGCAAGTACGCAGAGTCCGAAGATCGCCGCAGCGAGGGCAAGTCTGTACAGCTTTCCCATCTGCCAGGAAGCACGCCGAAAATGAGAGGCGCAGAGCGCAACGGCGGCGACATTTGCCATGCCAAGCGCAGGCATTGCACGAGCAGGCGGCACTTTGTCCAACGCGAGCAGGTGTGCCACGCCTGCCGGAAGCGGCAGCGTGATCCATAGGAGCAGAGCAACGAAACAGAGACAAAGACCGAGCAGCATTGCCCGTCCGGCTTTGTCCAGGTTGATCCTCGGCAAGCAGATAACGGCAAGTGGCGCGAGCCACAGAAATCCCGAACCTTCGGACAAGTTGCCAATGGCCGCGGGGAAGTGGTCTTCCGCTTCCGTCCACTGCATAAAGTGCGACAAGAACTGCCAAAATGCGAAAGATCCGCCCGCGACGACCCGCTTACCGGGGTAGACGGTTTGGCTGACTGCGATCAATGTCTGATGCAGCTGCAAATAGACATGAATCCCTACGGCGGCGATCAACAGCAGGCTCAGGCCGAGAGCGACGGCCCTCGATCTCAACTTAATTCGACGCAGTATCAGGGCACGATGGGAGATGCACCACGAGGCCAGCACAGCCACGCTGAGCCATGCAATGGGGATCATGTGCGGGACATAGGCGCACATGGCAAAATCGACAGCACAAATCGCGAACCCGATTGCCGAAAGCATAAGGCCCAACTCGCTTTGGCCGATCAGCAAGTAACAGAGGAGGACCGTACCGAAACAGGCAAGCCCGATCATCTCGGGCAGAGCAGACGGCCATGAGTAACTCCACTGCATGAACGGCGAAAAGAAGAACCACAAGGCGCCTGCAATGGCCCAGCAACTCGATCGGGTAATGAAGAGCAGCCAGGTAAATAAACCCACAATCAGGAAGAGCGCCTTCGATTGCCAGTAAAAGGCAAACGCATACTCGACGGGCAGCAGAAAGAAGCCCCAGAATTGAGGCCGGAGCGCGGTTGATACATCTCGAACCGGAACGTTCCCGATAAGCGAAGCAGAGTGCGGCCCCAAGTCGGAATCCGGGACCGCAAAGCGATCGGAGCGAAACGCCTGGCTAAGCACGTCAGGTGTGTGGTAGCCCCACTCATCGGAACGGAGTGCCCGCGGTGCGCCTAGCCAGGGTTTCACGTGAGCGCCGTGGCCGTAAGCAACCGAGTAGAACGAAATGGAAGATCCGTTCAGCTTCAGCAGCGAAGCCGTGAAAAACAAAACCAGACACGAAACGTAAAACCAAATCGCAAGAGAGTCCAGCGGCAGGACCGCGGATGAGTAGCGGGCGGCAAGCGCGTCCGTGACGGTCTTACTTCTCATCACCAGCCGCGAGAGGAACGGCTCAAGCCGGTCGTAGCAAGCGAGTCCGAGGAGCGTAACGAGCGCGAACGCGGCCGCACCAATCGCGAAGTTCATCAATTTGTCGCGGCGCGACAGTCGTCCGAGATACAAGGGCTTCGATAGAACGAGCTGTAGACTAGGGTCACTCGCGTCAGCCGTTGTGCGTGACTTCCACCTTACCGTCGTTCGTCCTCACACTCGCGATCTGGTTCATTGCCTTAAGGTCCGCAGGCGAGAATCGGAAGACAGTTCCTCGTCGGGTTCGAACTTCGATGTTCTTCACCACGAGATGCCCGGCCGAATTCAGCGGGTCGAAGCGTAGAGCGTATAGCGCTGTCGTTGGTAGCGGGAACGCGAGTTGCTGAAACTCACCGCCAAGTGATGCGCGGGTTGCCTGTGTCGCCGAGTCTTGTTCCCTGTATCCCTGGCCGATGTTATAGAAGAGCTGCGCTTGGGAAGAGACGGAGGAGGAGATTTCGACGCGGAGTTCATAATGTGTCTCGCGTCGGGTAACGGCGGCGCCCATGGCCAAAAGCGCGGCAAGCAGAAGAGAGCCAGCCCGACGATACGGTCGCGCCATTCCTAAAGGGTCTGGGAAGGGGCCCTGTGCTCATCGGGCTCAGGCTTAGCTGTCCAGGCCCTGCGACGTTCTTCAAAGCGAGACGGAGAGTGCAGCGTACGGAACGAATCTTTCAAGCTGGTGAACAAATTGTATTGCAGGGTATACCAGAACGCCGCTATTCCGTCTCGAACACCGATCTTTTTGCCCTGCTTGTAAGTGCGCCCGTAATAGCTGATTGGAACTTCAAAACAAACGCATCCCAACTTACAAATTTTAGCCGTCACCTCGATCTCGAAACCGAAGCCCGAGGACGTGATGACCATGTCCCGGATGATGTCGCCTCGAAATGCCTTGTAGCCTGTTTCTACATCGGAGAAGTTGACGTTTGTCAGCAGATTGGAAACGCAAGTGAGTGTCTTGTTGGCGAGGTAGTGGTAATAATAGAGGACCCTTGCGGCCTTCCGAACTAAGAAACGTGACCCGTACACCACGTCCGCAACGCCGTCCAAGATCGGTTGAATGACATTCTGGATTTCTGTCGGATCGTACTCTAGATCGGCGTCCTGCACAATGACGACGTCTCCGATGCTTGCCGCGAAGCCGGTCTTGAGTGCGGCAGTTTTGCCCATGTTCTGAGCATGTCGGAGCAATCGTAGTTGCCGGGGTCGCAGCCTGTAGTGCCTGAACAACGGAGAAAGTACGGTCCGTAGAGGCATCATCGACGACGATGATCTCAAGCAGTGCGGGCACCTCAAGCAAACTTCGTACGACGTCGGCAACGGTCGCTTCCTCGTTGAATGCGGGCACAACGACCGAGAGTTTAGGTTCGTATTGGACAGAGGACTTCATCGGCCGCTGCGAGCCGGTCGGCGGTAGGTCGTGATCACATCCATCCAGACATGATAAGCTGTCGCGCCCAGATCGCTTCTCGTGAATTCGACCCCGACCAAAAAGAAAGGCGCTGCTGCCGATTTACTCGGCTGCAGCGCCTTTCGAGCTTTGACAGCGAACTTACTTGCTGGTTGAAGTGGACGAGCTATCGGTGGTCTTGCTCTTCTTCTTCTTGCCCTTCTTCTTCATGGTGCTGGTATCGGTGCTGGCAGATGTGTTTTGAGCAAACATAGCGGTACCGGTGAGAAGCGACAAGCCGAGTGACGCAATCATTAATTTTTTCATTGGATATTCTCCTTACTCTCGAGTGATAGCACTACAGTGCTCTCAGGAAGTAGAATCCCACAACTTGGTGAAAAAGTTCTGAACTTCACATTAAGTTTGCTTCAGATTAGCCGGCAATTTACTGTCCGGTTTCGCCAAATTCCCGTTTAGAGTCGGCAGATCAGAAGTTCGCGCTCATAAATAAGTTCAGGCGGCAGATGATCGTGCAGGTCAATAAATAATTCTTCGTGCCCGATGACCTCAGTTCGCCATGCGCGGTAGTCGAAAGCCTGAAGTTTTGTAAATTCATCTTTGGGAAAGTCCAAACCGTCCCAGGTAATGTCCTCGTAACGTGGCATCCAGCCGATCGGCGTTTCGCGAGCAGCGGCGCGATTTCTTGCCCGTTCAGCGATCCATTTCAAGACCCGCATATTCTGGCCGAAGCCAGGCCACAGGAAATTGCCGTTTTCATCTTTGCGGAACCAGTTCACGTGAAAGATGCGAGGCGTAACGCGTCAGCGAGCGTTGCATCGTGAGCCAGTGGCGGAAGTAGTCGCCCATGTGATAGCCGCAGAAGGGCAGCATGGCCATGGGATCGCGGCGCACTTTGCCCGACTGCACCCGCGGCCGCCGCTGTTGTCTCCGAGCCCATGGTGGCTCCGATGTAAACGCCAGCGCTCCAGTTGAAGGCCTGGTACACAAGCGGCATGTGTTCCGGCGCGCCTGCCACCGAAAACGAAGGCGCTGATGGGAACGCCCTTCGGGATCTTCCCACGCCGGATCGATTGACGGACACTGTGATGCGGGCGCTGTAAATCGAGCGTTCGGATGGGCTGCCTTTCGGCCCGTTTCCTGTCCGATTTCCGGAGTCCAATGATTCCCTTGCCAATCGAGGCACTCGGCCGGGGGCTCATCCGTCAAGCCTTCCCACCAAACGCCGCCTTCCGGAGTCAAAGCCACATTGGTGAAGATCGTGTTCTTCGACAGCGTGGCGATCGCGTTCGGATTGGTGCGGGGCGAAGTGCCGGGCGCGACGCCGAAAAACCCGCTTCGGGATTGATCGCTCGGAGTTCACCATTGTCGTCGGGGCGAATCCAGGCGATGTCATCTCCGACCGTCCAGATCTTCCAGTCCTCCAATCCTTCCGGCGGAATCAGCATGGCGAGGTTGGTCTTACCGCAGGCGCTTGGAAACGCCGCCGCGATATATGTCTTTTCGCCCTCCGGATTTTCAACTCCGAGAATCAACATGTGCTCGGCCATCCAGCCTTCATCGCGCGCGATGTTGGAGGCGATCCGCAGAGCAAAACATTTCTTGCCGAGCAGAGCGTTCCCGCCGTAACCCGAACCGTAGGACCAGATCTCGCGTGTTTCGGGGAAGTGGACGATGTACTTCTCTTCGTTGCAGGGCCAAGGCACATCTTCTTCGCCCGGGCGCAAGCGGTGCACCAACACTGTGCATGCAGGGAACGACCCGCTTGATCCCTTTATCGATCTCGCGGAAAACCGGCAAGCCGATCCGCGCCATGATCCGCATGTTGACCACTACATAAGGAGAGTCCGTCAACTCGACCCCGATCTGGGAGAGCGGCGAATCGATCGGGCCCATGCTGAAGGGCAGCACATACATGGTTCGCCCGCGCATGCAACCTCGAAAAAGCGATTTCAACTTGCGGCGCATCTCGAACGGATTGACCCAATTGTTTGTCGGGCCGGCGTTCTCTTTCGAAAGAGAGCAGATGAAGGTACGGTCCTCAACGCGCGCAACGTCGCCCGCGTCAGAGCGAGCGTAATAACAATTCGGCCATAACTTCTCGTTCAGCTTGGTGAACGTTCCGGAAGCGACCATCTGGCTGCAGAGAAACTCGTTCTCCTCGTCGGAACCATCCACCCAGTGGATGTTGGCCGGCTTCGCCAGATCGGCCATCTTTTCCACCCACCGGATCAGGTGTTTATTGGTGCTCAGGGGGATGGTTGAACTGAACGTACTTGGTGCAACAGCCATTCCACTACTGTACATGCCGTCAGACCCCTTTTTGAGCGTCCGCGGGCTTTGATTTTGACTGTCTCGAGGTGGTACAACGGTCGTCACGCTAGACCGCTCTTTGTCCCCTTATGAGTCAGCGAAGTTTCCGTACTCGCCGCCGGCCCTTGTCGTTGGGAATTCATCTGATTGCCGGAGCCGTTGGCGTCCTCGCTGGCTTGCATCATCTGCTCTCCGCAAAGGATCGGATCTAAGTGAGGTGGCGACGCTCGTCAGCGAGTCCGCGATGTCTCAGTAAGTGGGACAGTACGGACTGAGAGAAGGCGGAATTACTTCTCGATCCGTCGGACCAAATCGGAATTGGGTTATGTGTATTGGGTGCTGCAGGGCTATGGCGAATTCCAGTGCTTTGTCCTTTTTGACACGTGGAAAGAAGCGGTGAATGAGGCGGCACAACGCATTTCGGATTACCGCGCCAGATCTGTCGCGGACGTAGCATTCCGGTGACTGCCTAAGCGGAGTCCGAGCCGGCACGCGCAAGCTTGATACCTCCCGAATTTCCGCTTCTAGGCATCTCTTCTGCGAAAGCATTAGGCACCACGTCTGTCATCGATATGTAATCAGGCGACTACGAACATGAGCGCACACGTCTTCGCTGCGTGGAGACCGCCGTATGCGGGTTCGCGCCTCGAAATGGTAAGTCACGGTGACGCTGGACCATCACTTCGCGAACAATTTCACTCTCGTTTGTCACGAGTTGGCCGCATGGTCTTTGAGCCGATCAAAGGGCGAAGCGAGAACTGCAGAAAAACGCACGGCGTTATAAAAACTTCTTATCAGCTATTAATAACGAAAAGTAAGGGCTGGATTTGTTGTACGAGCTTGTCTGAAGCCAACGCGGTCGGTGAACGGTCGTTACTAATTGCTTGAAGCAGCAACGGATTAGTTGCGACCGCAATGTTGCGTGCCCGGGTATTTTGTGATACGTTGACCCTTAATCAAACTTTAATCACGCCTATCCCTCGGTACTAAACATTACTTCGGTTGTAGTACCTAGAGGGCTCGGGCGCTTTAAACTCTCATTAAAAGTGGGTCGGTATAGCCCTACTCCGGTATAATACAGTCCTGGGAAGTCGGAGGAAAAAACTATATACACATGAGATTCAAACCTTCACTAGTGCTTAGTCTCGGTTTATTGTCATGCTCGTTACTAACGAATGTGGCACAGGCGGCACCGATTACGGGAGAGGCGAATATCGCCGGCAACGTAACGGTGACGAACACTAATATCAACTTCAACCCGAGCTTCGTTAATACAGCGGGCGCAACGGAAACTGGTGCGTTTGCTGGACTTACGGGCGGCACCATCAGAGCCTGATGGGCGGTCCAGTGCCGGAGCGATCAACGTTCCGGGCTTCGCGATGTTCACGACAGGCGTCGCGGCACCGGTAACGTTCGACCTTACGATTGTTGCGCCGGGTGCGGGAACTCTAGCGGGTTGCGGTAGCGCTGCAGTTGGGAGCCTTTGCACACCGACTGGTTCGCCATTCACATTGCTGCAGTTGACGAGCAGCACGGTTGTCGCCACGTCTTCAGTTGAACGGCAATGCTTACACGGGCAGTGCAGCAACGGGTACCAGCCCCACCACTGCTGTGTTTAGCACTCAGTTGGTTGTGCCTGGAACGATTCCGGCTCGTTCTGGCTCAGTTGGCGGCGGGCGGCGTTTCGGGTATCACCTACTCGGCAACGTTCGTCTCGACCAATCCTGTTCCTGAGCCGGCTTCGATGCTGCTCTTGGCATCGGGCTTGTTGGTGCCGGTCTTGTGGCTCGCCGCAAAATCAGCAACTAACGAGATTTCTTAATCTTCGCCTAGAAGGGCCCTGGTACGAACGTATGCCAGGGCCTTTTTGCTTTGTACCCTAGTTATCAGTTTTCCAATTAAGGCTATTCGGAAAGTCGCGGATTTCGCCTATAATTGGAGCAGTTTTGCTTCGCTTCTTTATGCTCCAAACCAGCCGGGTCGCCAGGGCAACGTTCTGCCCGAGGACTCAATCCTAAACAAATTCTTGAAGATTTCAGCCGCTGTGCTGGGCTTCGCGACACCTGTCTCTTGCGCAAACCGGACCACAGATCACGGTCAGCCCAGGCATCATCACGACAGTCGCCAGCCAGACGAATGAAGCACTCGCCTCCGCCTTGTTCAATGGCGTCGCGTTCAGGGCTCCGAGCACGCTTTCGTTTCTGATTCGCACATCACGTTTGTTGGGAACGCGACCGTCACGAATGCGAATGTCTACGCCGTGGATTTGAGCAGCGGTGCCAGGTTACGCGGGTTGCCGGCCCGCCAGCTGACCCGACCAACGGTAACTCCGGCTATTCAGGGGATGGAGGCCCAGCCATCAACGCCAAGCTTTCAAACCGGCCGGGCTTGTCGTTGATGGTGCAGGGAACCTTTATATTGCGGATTCCGGACAGAACGTGGTCCGGAAAGTCGATACAAACGGCATCATCACAACGTTTGCGGGTAATGGTGATCCGAGTCTCAATAGCTCTTCCGGAGATGGCGGGCCGGCTACGAGTGCGAAGCTGACGTTCCCGACGGCTCTAGCGCTTAATTCAGCCGGCGACCTTTACATCTCGGAGACACTCGGTGCGCGTATCCGTATGGTCAACGCCTCTTCTCAGATCATTAGTACGGTTGCGGGTAACGGTACGCGCGCGCACACTGGCGACGGCGGTCCTGCCGTGAATGCCAGTTTGGATCAGTCCGCTTGGGATAGCAGTGGATCAGAATAACAATCTGTATATTGCGGACAGCACCACGCTCCCTGCGGGAACCGAACTGTTGAGAAGAGTGAGCAATGGAATCATTACGACGGCAGCCAGTAATCTCAACAACCCGTACGGCGTAGCAGTAGACAAGGCGGGCGCGGTTTACGTCTCTGACAGTCGTAATTACAGGATCCTCAGGGTCTCGACGAATGGCACAGATAGCTCCAGTTGCGGGCAACGGGTCCTCCGGATTTTCCGGAGACGGCGGCCCCGCACTGTCGGCCAGCTTGTCCGGACCAGCCGATCTAAGCATGTCGTACTAACGGGCGACCTTTATGTTGTCGATAGCGGGCAGCAGCCCTCCGTCCGACGCATCACGGGCTCAGCCTGCTCCGGTGGTGTTTCCGCTCACGGCAGTGGGTTCTTCCAGTTCACAGACGGTCACGATCTCCGCAACGGGCGATCAAACGCTAAACGTGTCCCAAATCAACCCGCCTGCAAACTTCACCGTGACTGGTGGCACCTGCGGGTCGACACCCTTCGCTCAGCGCTGGAACCTCCTGCACGCTGGTTCTGACGCTTACGCCCGAATGGCGGCAGCACGTCCGGAACTCTCACCATCGTGAGCAATGCCGTTAACTCCGCAACAACATCCATTCTGCTTTCGATGTCGAACGGTCTCTATTTTGTCCCGGTTCAACCGTGCCGTCTGGTTGATACGCGCTGGCCCAATAGCACGTATGGTGGCCCATTCTATGACGGCGAGAGCAAACCCGAAGCTTTGCCATTCGCTTCAGCGCGAATACAGACAGCGCCAACTATCCTGGTGCTTGCGCGTACCGCACCGATCCCATCGGGCGCTGATGTACAAGCCTACTCCTTGAACGTCACGGTCGTACCGAAAGGGAGTCTGCGCTGGCTTACGGTATCGCCCAGCAATTCATCGGTCGATCCTAATTTTGTGTCTACGCTGAACGCCTATGACGGCACGAACCAAAGCGAATGCGGTAATCGTGCCGGCCGATACGAGCAACAATAATCGTGCGATCAGCGTCTTCGCGAAAGACGGGACGGACGTGATCGTCGATATCAACGGTTACTACGTACCTGAATCGGTCTCCTCTTCTTTGGCTTTCTATCCGCTGCCGCCTTGCCGGGCCGTGGATACACGAGATGGCGCCAGAGTGAAGCGGACTCGGCACTCCAGCGATGCAAGCAGGGGAAACACGAATCTTCTCACTGCAAGCGAGCGGATGCAACTTACCCTCGTCTGCTCAAGCGTATGCGCTGAACTTCACGGCTGTGCCCAAGACCAATCGCCTGGCGTACTTGACTGTGTGGCCCACCGGCCAAGGCGCAGCCGATTGTATCGACGCTCAATGCGACCACCGGAGCCGTCACTGCCAATGCAGCTATCGTGCCGGCAGGTTCTCCGGGCAGATTTCCGTCTTTTCCACGGATCCGGCGGATCTGATCGTCGATGTCAGCGGATACTATGCTCCCCCTGCGTCCGGCGGGTTAGCGCTTTACAATGTAACTCCTTGCAGAGCGTTCGATAGTCGGGAAGCAATGGCGGATCGCAAATCAACGGGCGTCTTTAGCCCGAATGTTGCGGGGTGGCTGCAGTCGTATCCCTGCCACTGCACAAAGCATTGTGATTGAACGCTACTGTGGTACCGGCAGCGTCCCTGAGCTATCTCACGTTGTGGGCTCGGGGCACCTCAATGCCGCTGCAATCTACTTTGAATGCCTACGATCCGGCGGTCACCTCCAATCTTGCGGTTGTCCCGACAATCGACGGCATATGTTGCGTACTTTATGACAGCGCCGACCGGCCTGATTCTGGACGTGTTCGGCTACTTCGCGCCATAAGCACCGCTAAAACAGATCTGCGCCAATACCGCCGGTATTGGCGCAGATCGAATCTACCGGACGGCTTCTATTCTTCGTCGTCTTCCTCGTCGTCTACCTCCTCGTCATCCAGGTCCTCGTCGTCATCATCCAGATCTTCGTCATCCTCATCGTCAAGATCCTCGTCGTCCAGATCTTCGTCGTCGGTGCCTTCCTCATCGAGATCGTCATCGTCCTCGAGGTCCTCGTCGTCGATATCCGGGTCTTCTTCTTCGTCGTCGCCAATCGGCATGAGTCGAAGCTCCTCCGGGAGCAGAGGGTTAATGGCCTCTCTAGTTGGTATTACGTCAGCGAACACGTATTCTTTCTCCTTTAAAACCTTGAGATTTCAACCGCTATGCATCTCCGGCACGGCACATGCGTGAGTGCGTCGAGCAAAACGCGCTAATTTGTCATGCGATGAGATGCGTTTGATGTCGAATTCTGTTCTTACTTTGTCATTTGTTTAGTTCCGGGGATATTCCCAGTTCTCGACAGCACCGGACGCGAAAACTCTTCGAGAACGGATTAGCGCTTTAGCTTGCATCCTTTAACATCTGATCTGTGCGCGGCCGATCTTCTCTGCTTGGGAAAGCGACCGCTGCTCGTAGAATTTCATGTCTAAATCAAACGAAAGAAACGCTCGACGTCCCCGTACAAATGCGCAAGGCATAGACCTATCCTACGAAGACGCGCTCGGCAACATGCACGAGACCGGCGAGAGAACCGTCGCAGCGATCCTGCACGCCATGGGTTTCGACGGTGCCTCCCCAGAAGCGAGCGAAGTGGCGGGTCCGATCATCATTCGCCAAGGTGATCGCCACAAATTGGATTCCCCAGCGATCATAGAATTCGAATCGGGAGGAAACTCCCCGGTTTCCGGTTTGCTTCCGCCGGACATCCCGATCGGCTACCATCGTTTGCGCGCGGAAGGAAGTGAAATTCCCACCGATCTGATCGTAAGCCCGGGCTGCTGTTGGCTTCCTCCCGATCTGAAGACTTGGGGGTGGGCTGTTCAGTTATATGCAGCTCGCTCCCGTAATAGTTGGGGAATCGGTGATTTCGCAGATTTAGAGACGTTGGCCCGGTGGTCGGCCCAGGATCTGGGAGCGGGCATGATGTTGTTAAATCCGCTCAGTGCGTCAAGCCCTATCGTCCCGCAACAGGATAGTCCCTATTTCCCGACTTCGCGCGCCTTTCTGAACTTGCTTTCGCTTCACATTGAGTGGGTTCCCGGCGCAAACAGCGAAACGGTGCCGGACCTGGAGAATCTTGTGCGAGCAGGGCGCGCGTTGAACAACGACCGGCATATCGATCGAAATGCCGTGTTTAAGCTGAAACTCCAAGCCTTAAATGCAATCTGGTCTCGCTTTCCAGGCGACCCTGCTTTCGATTCGTTTCTCGGAAGAACGAGGCGAGAGCTTGGCGCGTTTCGCAACTTACTGTGCTCTTGCTGAGCGCTACGGACGCGGCTGGCATTCATGGCCGAAGGAGTATTCGAAGCCTTCGAACCCGGAAGTGCAGGAATTCGTCCGTGCCAACTCCAAACGCGTGCAGTTTTACCAGTGGATTCAGTGGTTGCTGGATCTCCAATTGGCTCGTTGCTCCGGATACCTTGCACTGATGCAGGATCTGCCCATCGGGGTCGATCCGGACGGGGCCGACGCCTGGATATGGCAGGACATCATCTCTCTCGAGGCGGGCGTGGGAGCACCTCCGGACGAATTTAATACGCAAGGGCAGAATTGGGGGCTGCCGCCTTATATCCCGCACAAGCTTCGGGCAGCAGCGTACCGGCCATTCCGCGAAACGATCAGGGCCGCCTTCCGTCACGGAGGAGGTCTGCGCATTGACCACGTGATGGGCCTCTTCCGCCTGTTCTGGATACCCAAAGGTATGTCAGCCGCCGAGGGAGGCTACGTCCGTTACAACGCGGACGAAATGCTGGCGATCGTGGCTCTCGAGAGTGCGCGGGCGAAGGCGTATGTAGTCGGAGAAGATCTGGGCACAGTGGAGGAAAGCACGAGAGAAAAATTAGCCGCTCATCGCATCTTGTCGTACCGGCTGCTTTGGTTCGAGAAGGAGCATCCTCGGGAGTTTCCGCGAGAAGCTCTGGCCGCGGTTACGACTCACGATCTTCCTACGGTCTGTGGGCTGTGGACCGGATCCGATCTTGCCAAGCAGCGGGCCCTCGGTCTTAAGCCGAACGAGAAAGGTACGCAGGAAATCCAGGAACGATTGCAAGAGATGGCCCGTGTCTCCCCGGAAGCTCCGGCCGAGGATGTCATCGCTGAAGCTTACGCCCTACTCTCCCAGGCGCCATCCCGGATACTTGCGGCGGCATTTGATGATGCTGCCGCGGTTGACGAGCGACCTAACATACCGGCGACGAATTCTGACAAGAACCCGAATTGGTGTATCGCGCTCCCGCTTCCCCTTGAGGAACTGATGGAGCGTGATTTGCCGTCCAGAATAGCCAGCAGCCTACGAAGATCAGGTGCCGAGACGAAAACGGCACCCACTGCGATCAGCTGTGCCGATCTCGCAGAGCAAAACTGACACAAACGGTTTGCAGACTGTCCTGACCTTGAAGCATTTATGCGCGGCGTATTGATTGTGAACGCTTTGTTGTTCTGGTCCGCGGGGCTGGCGCTCTCCGCGGATGCTGAACAACCGGAAACCGTTCTCGATGTGAAGCCTACGAATATTGCCAACGATCGTCTGCCCTCCTGGCTGCGAGTCGGCGCCGAAGTGCGACTGCGGTATGAAGAGTTCGCCCCGCGTGGTTACAGGAACGGCGAGGACACATATCTGCTGTATCGAACTCGATTCGACCTGTCGATCCATCCGGCGAAGTGGTTGACGATCTTCGGGCAAGCTCAAGACGCTAACGCTTTCTTTCAGAATGTCCCGGAGCCCACGCCGCCTTACAAGCATTCGTGGGACGTCCGGCAGGCGTACGTCCGGTTCGGACTGAATGATGATGGCCCGATTGCCTTGACGGTCGGTCGCCAGGAAATCAATCTCGGTGAGGAAAGGCTTGTTGGAAGTTCAAACTGGACCAATACGGCTCGCACTTTCGACGCAGTACGTTTGCGGCTGCGAGGCGGCGGCTTTCGTGTAGATGCATTTTCAGCATCAGTTGTCGACCAGCGGCCCGGCGTCTTCGATCATCACACTCAGGGGAACAACCTCCATGGTTTGGCGGGCGGTCTCGACAAACTTATCCCTCGAGGCACGCTCGAACCGTTTCTACTCTGGCGCGTCGCTCCCTCCCGTCTCAGTCCGGTCCTAGAGTCGGGCATTCGGGCCAAATTAAATCAGAAGACCCTGGGGTTCCGTTCTAAAGGAAAACTGGGCCGGATGTTGACTACGACGTCGAGATGGCGAAGCAGTTCGGCCGTTCCGGCGAGGAGCGGATCAGTGCCTGGGCAGGCCATTGGTTGGTAGGAAAGACTCTTCCCTCGTTCGAAGCTAAACCTCGTATGATCGCCGAATACAATTTCGCTTCCGGCGACAGGAATCCAGCAGATCGCGTGCGGGGGACGTTCGATCAGATCTATCCGACAGCGCACGGCAAGTACGGCTATTCGGATCAAGTCGGCTGGCGAAACATTCATGACGCTCATCTCGCTCTTGAATTCAATCCCCACAAGCGGCTCAATCTGTCGACCGGGTTTCATGAATATTGGCTTGCCGATCGTCATGACGGTCTGTACGGGGCAAGCAATACCTTGATTGCGCGTTCGCCGGACGGCTCGGCAGGTCGCTACGTCGGTTCGGATTTTGATGCGGTCGGCACTTACTCGCTAAGTCAAACCATCAAGTTAGGAATCGGCTGCGGCCATCTTATTTCCGGGACGATTCCTACATGAGACCCTCGCGGGCCAGGATTTCACATATCCGTATGCAATGATCACCTGGACTCCGTAGGTGGCATTGGCAAAATGTTCAAGATCTTGCCGCCACGCTCGGCGGCTCAGACTGGAAAAGTACTAGCCCTTCGCCTGAAAGGGAAGCATGGGGTATCCCACACGTCAAACGGTGTAATCGGTGTGAAGCTAGCTACAAAAATGTCCGGGTCGCAATGCAAATATTGCAGTTCCCGCATCGTGTCGTAGATCACTTAACACATCCCTCTCGCTCAGTAGTTGGGGATTCTACTTCGGTTTTCGCAATGGTCTCAAGGTTGCATGCAGGTTCTCCGGAAGGAGTAACAACATTGAAATATATAGTGGCTTGGCTTTTGGGAGTACCGGGCGGGTTGATTGTTCTTTGGTACTTGTTCAGTCACATGCACTGAGCGGGAATACCTCATCCGGTTTATCTTAGTTTCAACCCCATCAGGAGCTAGAATTCGGCCAACCGCTGGGGTTAAATAAACAGGATTGCGAGCGTAAAGCGCTTGCTCGGAGGAGGTATCTTGCGGTTGTTTGCCATAAAGGCTTTGGGGATTGGTGTTCTCGCAGCATCACTCGCGTCAGCAGCCAACTTTTCGTTTCAAGGAACGCTGACTCGGGATGATGAGGTTCAACTTTTCACATTTTCAGTCGGGTCGACCTCGACGGTGACGCTGCGTACATGGTCGTATGCCGGTGGCGTAAACGCTGCAGGAACGACTATTGCAAGGGGCGGGTTCGATCCCATACTGGCTCTGTTTAACAGTTCCGGCGCATTGATTAATACGAACGATGACGGCAACTTCAACGTACCGGCCGACCCCGTAACCGGTGAGAACTTCGACACCTACCTGCAATCGTCCTTAGGACCTGGAACTTACACGGTTTCCGTGATGCAGTACGACAATTTCGCGAACGAGCCGAATCTAAGCAATGGATTTCTAAACACGGGCAATCCTACATTCACAAGCATTTTCGGCTGTTCAAACGGCAGATTCTGCGACGTAGACGGTGTGAACCGAACCGGTGCTTGGGCCTTTGACGTCCTCGGGGTAGACCTCGGCTTCCGTGCCGACGCCGCCGAGCGGAGTGCCGGAGCCGGCAACTGTTTCCATGATGATCGCCGGTCTGGGCATCGTCGCTTTCTTCGGGAAGCGCCGGTACGCCTCGGCCAATCGCTAGAGGATTCATCATCAAGCAAGGGCGGCGCTTGGCTTCCAAAGCTAAAATAAATGCTGTCCTTTGCCATCGATTGAAAGCAGTTTAGTAGCCGTCGTCGCCGAAAAACCCTCGGTCGCTCGGGATATTGCTCGAGTGCTCGGGGCCAATAAGGGCGGCGACGGCTTTTTGCAGGGCAACGGTTACGTCGTGACTTGGGCCATCGGTCACCTGGTGTCTCTTCCCCAGCCGCATGAGATCAATCCAGCGTGGCGCCGTTGGTCGCGTCAGCTATTGCCGATGCTACCGAGCGAATGGCCGCTCGTTGTTTACGAGAAGACACGAGATCAGTTCCAAGTAGTGAAGAAAATCCTCGGTTCCCCTCGGGTCGCGCGCGTCGTCTGTGCCACTGACGCGGGCCGCGAGGGAGAATTGATCTTCCGCTACATCTATGAGGCTGCGGATTGCGAAAAACCGGTTGACCGCCTCTGGATTTCCTCCCTTACTCCTGACGCCATCCAACGTGGATTCGAGAGCTTGCGTCCGGCGAGCGCCTACTTACCCCTAGCGCAGGCTGCAATAGGAAGGAGCCGTGCGGATTGGCTCGTCGGGATGAATCTTTCACGTGCCTACTCGTTGACCTATAACGAGGAGCTTTCGGTTGGAAGAGTTCAAACCCCTACGCTAGCCATGATCGTCGAACGTGATCTGGTAATCCGAAGTTTTGTTCCGGAGAATTACCTCGAAATCGAGGCGACTTTCCGTCCCGAGGAGGCCGATGATGCCAGCCGGTTTACAGGAATCTGGTTTCGACCGTCCAGAATCCTCGGAAGGAGTCGAGCCGGCAAACGTCAGGAATCGATCACGTTTGAGCGCGGACGGGGAAGAGGCCGAGAAGATCCGAGGCTCGCGTGCGAACGGGAAACGCTCAGATCGCCTCGCTCGAATCGCAAAAGCAACGCACGCCACCGCCTTTTCTGTATGATTTGACCGAGCTTCAGCGGCACGCAAATCGACTGTACGGATTTTCAGCGCAGAAGACCTTGGAACTGGCCCAAGCGCTTTACGAGAAACACAAGCTGATCAGCTATCCCCGTACCGACAGCCGGCACCTGTCGACCGATGTAGCGCGCACACTACCAGCCGTCGTGAAGGCAATTGCGGGTCCCTATGCTTCGCAACTGGCTCCCGGGACGGGCGAGCGTCCGCTCGGACGCCGCTTCGTCGACGATGCGAAAGTCGGCGACCACCACGCGATCATTCCGACCGCAGTTGCCCAGAAGGCGGCGCTCTCCGGTGATGAGCGCAAGATTTACGACACTGATCTGCAGGCGCCTTCTGTCGGCCTGGCATGCAGATTACATCGTCGCTGTCACCACAGTGGTTACGTCGGTCACGAGCGCCGAAGCAATCGATTTCTTCCGCTCGTCCGGCAGTGTGGTGGATCAGATCGGCTGGAAGATCCTCGACCCCGCAACGGAACGAAAGAGTTCGGCTCAATCCTCGAGAGAGGGCGAAACTGATACGATGCTCCCGGCCGGTTTGCTCCCGGGCCAAACGCAGAGCGTGGACGACGTTCGCATCCTGAAGCGGAGAACGCGACCACCGAAACACTTCACCGAAGCGACGCTCTTGACCGCCATGGAGACAGCCGGCAGGACGCTCGATGAGAAAGACCTTTCGGAAGCAATGCGGGAAACGGGACTAGGTACCCCCGCCACGCGCGCCTCTATCATTGAGACACTTCTGAAGCGTGAGTACGTGGTGCGGCACGGAAAAAATCTCGAGGCTACCGAGAAGGGAACTCACCTGATTGAGGTGGTACATCGCCGAAGTGAAAAGCCCTGCGATGACAGGGCAATGGGAAGCGTACCTGAAACGAGTTGAACTCGGTGAGGCGCAACTCGAGCCGTTCATCGACCGCATCGAAGAGTATGTGCGTAGCGTGGTGCAGAAGGCGGAAGACGCACCTGTTGAGCAGCGGAAAGCTGCGGGAACAGACGGCGCCGCTATCAAGCCGTCGAACCTGATCCCGGGCCTCAGTTTCGCGCAACGACGGGGCAGGGAAGCGTCGATTTGCGTCAATTGCTGGAGCAAGCTTTCTCGTTCTCCTCGTTTCGTCCAAATCAGGAAAAGGTCTGTCAGGCCGTTGCGGACGGAAGCGACGTTTTACTCGTCATGCCAACGGGCGCCGGCAAATCAATCTGCTATCAATTGCCCGGACTCGCGCGCGGCGGAACGACCCTTGTTATCAGTCCGTTGATCGCGTTGATTGAAGACCAAGTCGGCATCTTGAGAAAGCGCGGCTTCTCCGCCGAGTCGATCCACTCCGGCCGCGATCGTGCGGCATCACGTCAGGTTTGCGTGGACTACCTGGCCGGCCGTCTGCAGTTTCTTTTTGTTGCGCCCGAGCGGTTCAGAATCAATGGATTTCCCGAGATGCTCGCGACGCCACAAGCCAACACTTGATTGCAATCGACGAAGCCCACTGCATCTCGCAATGGGGACATGATTTCCGCCCTGACTACCGAATGTTGGGACAGTATCTGCCGCTCATGCGTCCGGCACCGGTGATTGCTCTTACCGCTACCGCAACACCTCAGGTGCAGGACGATATCTGCCAGCAGTTGAAGCTGCCCAGTCCCTCGCGCTTTGTTCACGGCTTCCGCCGGCATAACATTGCGATCGAAGTCGTGGAAAAACGAACTTCGGAGCGGCTGCCCCAGATCGAAGAAGTTTTAGCCGACACCGAGCGCAGGCCCGCTATCATCTATCTCCGACTCGCAAACAGACGGAAGAGCTGGCGGCAGAACTCAAACGACGTTTTCCGGGCAGCGGCGTACCATGCGGGTCTTGATTCCGATCACCGTCGCCGAGGTGCAGGAAGACTTTATCGGCGGGAAAACAGAAGTCATCGTCGCAACGGTGGCGTTCGGAATGGGCATCGACAAGCCAAACGTGCGCACCGTCATTCATACTGCTTTGCCGGGGAGCTTAGAAGGCTATTACCAGGAGATTGGGCGTGCTGGTCGTGATGGTCTCCCGAGCCGGGCGCTCTTGATGCATTCCTATGCAGATCGTCACACTCACGACTTCTTTCTTGAGCGTGACTATCCGGAGGTTTCCGTTCTCGATCGCATATTCGCGGCCCTCAACGGGAGCCCTGTGGAGAAAGAGAAGCTGCAGAAGACGCCTCAAGATCGAGGCGGATCTGTTCGACAAAGCGCTCGAAAAGCTCTGGATCCATGGCGGAGCGGCTGTGGACTACGAGGACAGAGTCGCTCGCGGAGAACAAAGTTGGCGCCGGTCGTACTCGCAGCAAGCCGAGTTGCGCTCGACGCAGATAGAGCACGTCATCCGGTTTGCGTCGTGCAATGCATGCCGGATGGCAACTCTTGTCGGCCACTTCGGAGATGTCTCTGACAAGGGTGTGAAGTGTGGCATCTGCGATTTCTGTGCTCCGGAGTCATGCATCGCACAACGCTTCAGAGCTCTCGACTGACCACGAGCGAGCGGCAATGGACCGCATCCTGAACAGTCTGACGAATGGGCCGCGAGCAACCGGGAAGCTGCACGCCGAGCTCTTCCCCGGCGGCGGAGATCACCCGGAACGACTTCGAGAATATTCTTGGGTGCTGCGGTGAGATCAGGACTGCTTTCTCAAGCTGAGGAGGTCTTTGAGAAAGAAGGCAAGCGGATCCCATACCGAACCGTGCGACTCACTTCCAACGCTCGACTCGCCGGCGCGAACGGTGTGTCCGATCTCTTCATTAAAGACGCTGGTTCAACACAGGCGACAGCGTGGCCGGAACAAAGCGCAAGGGCAGAACAGAAACGAAAAAGGTCAGGCGGGCGAAACAGGCACGGCAGGCATCCACCGGAACAAAATCAGAAACGAAACCTTTGAATCCTTCTGACGGACAACTTGAGCAAGCGCTCAAGAGTTGGCGCCTGAAGGAGGCGAAGAGGCGAAGTGTTCCGGCCTTTCGAATTTTCACAGATCGAGTGCTCAAAAGCATGGTGGCCGATCTGCCTCAGAGCGCAAATCGGCTTTCTGCCATTTCCGGCGTTTCCACCAACTTCGTGAAGCAGTATGGCGATCAGATCTGTGCCGTGATCCGGCAGCATGCACCCTAACACCCGCCGCATCTAGTCGTCCGGTGATCCTGCCGCGTGTGCCCTCGTTTCTCACGATGTGAAACCGCGTGTGCTCTAGAGTAAAGAAAAACGTTTTATGCGTCCAATCTGCTCGACAATGAAAGCTTTGACTTTTTGTTTGATTACCGCTTCCTTGTTGCAAGCGCAAGACATGAGCGTCCTCAAAACGCTCAAATGGAGAAATATCGGTCCTTTTCGGGGCGGCAGAGTGGCTGCTGTTACCGGAATCGAATCCCAACCGAATACGTACTACTTCGGCGGCGTTGGCGGTGGAGTTTGGAAGACCACAAACAGCGGCTCTAATTGGCAGTCTGTGACCGACGGCCAGCCGTTGGGAACTTCATCCATCGGAGCTGTCGCGGTTGCTGAATCAGATCCAAACATCGTCTATGTGGGAACGGGCGAATATGACATTCGCGGCAACGTGTCTCACGGAGACGGGATGTACAAGTCCATGGATGCCGGGCAAGACCTGGAAGCACATCGGCCTCGAGAACACCCGGCAGATTGCTCGCGTTCGGGTTCATCCGCGGAACCCTGATCTGGTCTATGTCGCGGCGCTCGGGCATGTGTGGGCGCCCAACGAAGATCGAGGTGTTTATCGGTCCAAAGATGGCGGGAAAACCTGGGAGAAGATCCTGTCGCGCGGACCCAAAGCCGGTGCAATCGAACTTGTGTTCGACCCGACGAATCCCAACATTCTCTACGCAGGTTTTTGGGAAGTCTATCGCAAACCCTGGGATCTGGAGAGCGGCGGCCCGGGCAGCGGCATTCTCAAGAGCACTGATGGTGGAGACACATGGACCGAGCTGACAAAGAATCCGGGGCTGCCGAAGGGCGTTATCGGAAACATCGGCCTTAGCGTTTCAGCCGCGAACCCCGAACGTGTTTATGCCCTGATCGAAGCCGAAGGCGGCGGGGTTTTCCGGTCCGATAATGGCGGCAAAACCTGGCAGAAGATGAATGGCGAGCGTAAGCTGCTCCAGCGTGCCTGGTATTACGGGCGCATTTTCGCGGATCCGAAAGACCCCAATAAGGTCTATGCTACCAACGTTGAATTCTTCCGCTCCGATGACGGCGGCAAGAGCTGGAACACCATAGCTACACCTCACGGTGACAACCACGATCTCTGGATTTCCTCAAACGACCCGCAGCGAATGATTGAGGGAAATGACGGGGGATCCATCGTCACTAGCGACGGCGGGCGCAACTGGAGCACGGTAGATAATCAGCCTACGGCGCAGTTTTATCGTGTTGCACTCGACAACGATTTCCCGTATAACGCGTACGGAGCGCAGCAAGATAACACGACGGTGAAGACTGCAACCCGCAGCGCCAGCGGTGGAATCAGCGAACGCGATTGGTACCCGGTTGGTGGCGGGGAAAGCGGCTGGATTGCTCCGTGGCCGAAAGACACCAACGTTGTGTTCGCAGGATCGTATGACGGCCTCATCACTCGCTACGACCACAAGAATGGCCAGACTCAGAACGTCACAGTGTGGCCGGATAACGAAATGGGATGGGCGCCGAAAGACCTCAAGTATCGCTTCCAGTGGAACTTCCCGTTGCTCTTTTCAGCTCATGATCCCGATCTTCTCCTCGCCGGCGGCAACGTGCTTTTCGCTTCGCGAGATCAGGGAATCACCTGGAAACCCATTAGCGGCGACCTGACGCGCAACGACAAATCGAAGCAGATCTCTTCGGGCGGTGCGATTACGAAGGACAACACCAGCATCGAATACTACGACACGATTTTCACTGTGATCGAGTCGCCGGTCCAAAAAGGATTGATTTGGGCGGGTGCCGACGATGGTCTCGTGCATCTGACGCGCGATGGCGGCCAACACTGGGAGAATGTGACGCCGAAGATTGAGCCCGAGTGGATTCAGATCAACTCGATCGAGGCTTCGCCATTCGAAGCCGGAACAGCCTATATCGCGGCCACGCTCTACAAATTCGACGACAACCGGCCGTTCCTTTACAAGACAACAGATTTCGGCAAAACCTGGAAACAGATCACGGACGGAATCCCGGCCACTACGTTCACCCGCTGTATCCGAGAAGATCCGAACAAGAAAGACCTGCTCTATGCCGGAACAGAAACAGGCATCTACGTTTCATTCAATGGCGGCGAGAAGTGGCAGTCGCTGCAACTCAATCTGCCTGTGACGCCGATTGCGGATCTCGCGATTCACAAACGTGAGCACGAGTTGGTCGCAGCCACTCAGGGCCGGGCATTCTGGATCCTGGATGATACGAACTTGCTTGCACAGCTAACGGACGCGACCGCTAATGAAAGCGTCCATCTCTTCGCACCTAAGCACACGCTATCGCATGGCGGTTGCACGCGGATTCGGCCGCACTTCGACGAATGAGGGGGCAAATCCGGCGACGGGTGCCGTCGTGTACTACTGGCTGAAGGACAAGCCGGCGGGAGACGTAACGCTGGAATTCCTTGATGACAGCGGCAAACTGGTGAAGAAGTTCTCGAGTAAAGCCCCCGCCAAGCGAGCCGAATCGCGTGCTTCCTCCGCCGAAGAGGAACAGGAGGAGCAAGGTCCGCGTCGCGGCGGCCCAGCCGCCCACGTCACTGCCGACCAGGGGTTGAACCGCTTCGAATGGGATTTGCGTTATCCCGATGCGGTCACTTTCCCGGGCATCGTGCTCTGGGCCGCAAATGTTCGTGGCCCGCTGGTCGTTCCCGGTTCTTATCAGGTTCGCCTTACCGCTGATGGGAAAACGCAGACGCAGAAATTCGAGGTCAGAACGCGACCCGCGAGTTCCAACTACTCCCGAACAATACACGGCGCAACTTCAGACCGCGCTTCAAATGCGGGACAAGGTGAGCCAGACAAACCAAGCGGTCCTCGATATCCGCGAAGTGCGCGAGCAGGTTGACGAACTCACGGAACGCCTGGAGGCGGACAAATCCGGCGAGAAATCCCGCGCCGTTCTGGACAAGGCAAAAAGTCTTGCGGCTGAGTTAACGAGCATCGAAGAAAGCCTCTATCAGACCAAAAACCGGGCGAGCGAAGATCCGCTGAACTTCCCGGTTCGGCTGAACAACAAACTGGCCGCTCTGCTGGCTGCGGTGTCGCAAGCTGATGCGCGGCCGACCGCTTCCCAGCAACAGGTCTACGAAGATCTCGCGACGGAAGTGAACGCGCAGGTCAAGAAGCTGAAAGACGTTATGAGCACTAGTGTTCCGGCCCTTAACAAGATGGTGAAGGATCAGGACATCCCTGCTATCAGTATCAAGAGCGCTGAAGCCCCTAAGTAGAGCCGTTCCGTCGCAGGACGTGGCCGGAATGAGAAGTTCCGGCCACGTCTTTCTAATTCCCTAGGGCTGGACGTATGTGATGCCCGACGTAAACTGGAATGAATTCTTTCGGAACCCGGGCGAAGGATTGTTCAGATAAGTATCTGCAACGCCGAACGTGAAGTTCAATCTCTTCATAACCGGGATAGTCAGATTCAGGTCACCCGTTGCCGAGACGGCGTTGAAATTCGACCAGGCGGGTGTCGTCGAGAAATCCTGGTGTAGTGTGATCTTGTTCTGGAACTTGCGATTGTAGCGCTTCAGAGAAGACTCCGCTGAAGAGATGCTGGTTCTGGGTCGCCAGGAAGAACTTCTGGTCCTCATAGCCGATAGCAGCTCGTAGGTCGAGTTGCTCCATTTTGGATTTGATTGCTGACCAGCCGATGCCCGACGAATACGTCTGTTGCAGATCGAGACCTTGCGAGTAGTCGTGGTCGAAATTTGCTGCCGCGAACAGGAATACGCGCGGAGTGAAGTACCGATCGCGTTCGCCCTGCGCGTGGAATATCGAGGTCTTCAATGTGGGGGTGTCGGGCTGCTTCAGCTCGCCATATGAGGACGTGAACATCAGGCTCGTTCTTGACTCGGGATCCATCCAGGACTCGCCGGGAATGTCGCGGGCGAAGTTGATGGAACTCGTGTAGCTTTGGCTGCTTTGCGTTGCGTTGACCACCGCGACTCCCACCGTAGCGGTGCCCTTCCAGTTCTGATACCAGGCCGGCCGTGAGAGCACAACGCGCTCAAATGTCGGCAAGTCGATCACATCGGCGGTTTGAGTCAGGGGCAGAACCAAAGGCAGCTTCAGCGGCACTGGTCTGTACCCGCAGATTGCCGTCCTGCAACGAGACAGAACCTTGCGGAATTTTAGCATCGCTTTCGTTCGTACGGAGCTTGACGCCCTTCTCCACGACAGCAAATTTCTGAGTTGAGGTCAGTTCTTTGATATTGCTCCAATCAATGGTTACTTCGCCGGCCATGTCGCTATGGAACACCACTGAGTTACCGGTCGAGCGAAGCAGGTGACCGATCAGCTTCTCACCGTCCACAAAAATCAGGGTGTCTGGTCCGGGCGTAGTTGGTTTGCCGTTGTCCTGTGCCCAAGAAATCGCGGGACTCAGAACGGAGACCCCGAAGAGAAAGAAAATCGATAGAGTTTGTCTGTTTCTTAAAGCGGTCTTCATCAGCGCCAAATTGCATGGTAGTCGGTGAACCAATATCACCAGCAACTCAGGCAAATTCGCGCGACAAATTCACACGCATATAGATTAATTGGAAGCCCGCCCGCTCGTAATTTCGGTGGGAATTGCTTCCGGGGAGCACCGAAACGACGGCAAGATCGCACCCGTTCCGGTGGGCGATGGCGAGACGCTCTCGAATCAGCCGGCTCTGCCATCCGTTTCGGCGGAAGCCTGGAAGAACCGCATCACCGATGAAAAGCGCTGTGCCTTGCTGTATGGCGAGTGCGGCCCCTCCAACGGGGCTTCCGGTCGCATTCGTCCCAAGCAGGCAGAACATGTCTCTTGAGATCGTCGCCATGAATTGCACTTGCTCGTCCGTGACGGGCATGTATTCCGAGAAGCCCTGCATGATTGTTTGGGCCCAAGCCGATCGTTCTTCCTCGCACGCGCACCGCACGGCGTCATCGGGAGTAAAGTGCTCCTCCGGCCTAAGTGCGCGAGCCAGCACATTGTTGAATTCGATGATGCGATACGGCCGACTTTGCACAAAGGCAATCACAGAGTCGTGAGCCATCGGGCAAAGGTCGACGAGACAGCTGCTGCCCCGCTCACGATAGAAGCTTTCGAGCTGTTCCAATTCGTCCTGCGGAACAGCGCCGTTCATGCCTATCCCCATGGCGTGGGTCATCGGGGAGCCCAGGCCGGTGAAAATTGCGATCCCGCCGGCAACTGCTCATGAAAGCAGTATTCGGGAAGGAACTCGCTGCCAGCCGTGTCATGCGCTCGGCGTTTTGTGCTTCCGCATGTTCAATTCGGGCTGCTAAGTTTCGGTCTGCACTCGAGAAGGCGCTCACGTTGCTCACGATGATAATTGATAGCGAATATCCCAAAAACGCACACCTTCAGTGGAGGTATTCTTCTCTGCTTTTTCTCTTGCTCGTTTCCGAACAGGATGCTACCATCCGTCCTATACCGCAAATATGTGATTGAGGTTTGAGCCCTGCAGCTCTGAAGCAATGTTTGCTTGGCAGTACGCAGACAAATTGCAAGGGGTGAATTGTGCACAAACTCGTCCGTTTCGGCAGATCAGCGTTTTTCGTATCTGCTCTCCTGTCGCTATAGCTCAGTACAGATGCTGGTCCCAAACCGCCACGAGCCAATTGAGCGGAAGCGTCTACGATAACTCGCACGCAGTTATTACAGGTGCTTCGGTTACAGCGACGAACGAATCCACTGGAGTTACTCAGAAGCAGCTTACGACTGACGCCGGGCTGTACTCATTCCCCTCGCTGCCGGTCGGCTCTTATTCCGTGACTGTCGAGGTTTCTGGTTTCAGAACCGAGCGCCGGAGTAGTGTTTTATTGACCGTGGGCACGCCGGCCACGGTGGACGTCACGCTCGAGATTGGAAGGACGACCGATGTGGTGGAAGTGGAGTCCACGGCGGAAGCTCTCCAGACCACGTCGGCTACTTTGGGCAACGTTGTTGAGCATCAGGCGGTAGCACGGCTTCCGCTGAACGGACGAAATCCTCTGAACTTGATCGTGCTGGAACCCGGGGTTACTCAGCGCAGCGGTACCACCATTAACGTGAACGGTTTGCGATCGCAATCCGGCAACGTCACGATCGACGGCATCGAGGCCAACGAAGCATCGAATCCCACTCCGACGAACAACGTGTTTCGTATCAATCCGGATAATGTGCAAGAGTTCAAAGTCACCACTTCGAACCCCACACCGGAAGAAGGCAAGAATGCCGGCTTGAACGTGTCGATAGCGACCCGCTCCGGCACGAATGAGTTTCATGGCAGCGGCATCGAATACTTCCGGAACAACGATCTCAACTCGAATGAGTTCTACGCGAACCTGCAAGGGCAGCAGCGCGCGAATCTAAAGGCAAACCAATACGGGTTCGACATCGGCGGCCCGATTCGCAAGAACAAAACGTTCTTCTACTATGGCTGGCAGGGGCAGAAAGTAAATCTCTCGCAGGCTATCGATAAGGCGTTCGGTTCCGTTCCACGGGTCTATACGCCCACCGCCTTGTCCGGCATCTTTCGCTACTTCATCGCAGATCCGAGGAACCCTCTCGGTCTGAATGGCGTAAAGATCACCGGAAATTCACCGGCGCTGGTAACGTCGACGGGCGCCCTTGCTCCCGGAGTACGGTATTGCAATACCAGCAGCGACCTGAATTGCATTCAGGCGTACAACATCTACACAAATGATCCGCTGCACATCGGCGGCGACCCGGCTGTGCTGAAGCTTTTGAACAGCTACCCGCAACCGAACACCTACAACTCCGGGGATGGCCTGAACCAGGCGGGATACCTCTGGAACGCTCCGGCGTCGATACGCGGGCCGCGCGATATTCTTCGGATCGATCACACCTTCAATGAATCGAACACCATTTTCTTTCGCGCCATGTGGGCGAACGAGCAACAGCTACAGGGAGATCTGCTCAATAGTCGTCCTGCCATCTTCCCTGGCTTCCCACCTCGCGGCGAGGTCTACCGCCCAGCCAAGAACTATGCATTTTCCTGGCGCACTGTCATCACACCTCACCTGGTGAACGAATTCACGGCGGGCTTCGCCCGCTTTACATTCCTGTTCACCTATGGTGATTCGAATCCGAACTTCCCGAATAACATCCCTGCTTACACCTTCAACAACGTTGACGTCGACTACATTTACTCGCCGCATTCGGTTCGAACACTGAACACGCCGCAACTTACTCGACAATATCTCCTGGACCAAGGGAGCCCACAATTTACGTTTCGGCTACAACATGCGCCTCTATCAACAAAACGATGGAAGCGGGAGTGTTGCCGGCATCAATGTAGCTCCTGCCATTTCGCTCAGCGCCACTCTGAATCCGCCGGGAACAGGTTTCAATCTGCCTTCGGTCGCGACCGCGTCCGCTGCGGGTATTTCGAGCACCGACAACACGCGTCTGCTTTCGGCGGTTAACGATCTGCTCGGCATTCCGGCCAACTTGAAGCAAGGGTTCCTGGGTAATCTCAATACGAACACGTTCTCACCACTGTTTTCCGGGAACTATCTCTCGCTGTGGGCAGTCGGCGAACGGCAAAAACAGTTCAACTTCTTTGCGCAGGACGAATGGAAAGCACGATCAAACCTGACGATCACCTATGGCGTTCGGTGGGAGGTGAATAAGGCTCCCACCGAAGTGAGCGAATCTCCTTATGTTCCTAACAGGGCCGTTGACGGATCGCAAGGAACAGTCTCATTCGTCAAAGCGGATAGCTGGTATCAGGGGAACAATTTGGGCGCTTTTGCCCCAAGACTAGGAATCGCCTGGAGCCCCCGGGGCCGCAGCAGCACTGTCGTACATGCGGGTTATGGAATCGCGTTCGATCCCATACCCACGTATCAATCCGCGGCTGTGGCCAACACCGTTCCTGGTCTGGCTTACTCCTGTACCGCGACAACCTACGGAACCCTTTCTGTTACGCCGGGTTGTGCGTCGGTTCCGGCAAACGCGCGGTTGTCTCAGGGGTTTCCCGTCCCAGCTTACTTCGCCCAATGTTGTACCTTCCAGTTTCTTGACGCCACCGGCCCAATTGCTGGGCGTGGCTCCGAATGTCGTGGTCTTCGATCAGCATTTGAAGATGGCGACGGTCCATCAATGGAACATCAACATCCAACAGGAACTTCCCAAGGGGTTTGTTTGGCAGGTAGGTTACGTTGCCAATCGCGGCGAGCGCTTGTACAGCCAACTGGATGCAAATCAGATCAGTGCGGCGCCCGATTCTGAACTCATTTACCGCCATGCAGGCGAACTACTCGAAGGGCTGTAATCCGGACGGAACCGCTTGCCCCTCCGGCACCACAGGTACGTTCCGTCCCGCTGGTGGCCGGAGGGGTGGTGAATGCTGCATTCGTCAACTCATCCACAACCAAGACAGACCTTCTGCAGAATGCAGCCGGAAACTTTGCGGGACGCATTGAGCAGACTACTTTGAATGCTCGGCTGCGGCCGAACCAGCAGTTCAGTTCCGTCATTTACCTGTCGAATAGTGCTGATTCGGTTTACCACAGCTTGCAAACAACGCTGCGCAAACGATATAGCTCGGGCCTGCTCCTGAATGTCGGGTATACGTTTGGCAAAGCGATCGACGACCAGTCCGGTGATCCTGTCGGCACCTCGTACAGTCCGACAACAAGCACCGCTTCCGACAGCCGCAACCTGAGATTGGACCGGGGACGGGCAGACTTCGATCGAACCCATGTTCTGAGCATCACGGGAATCTATGACTTGCCTTTTGGCCAAGGGAAACCTTTCTTCTCTTCGGCGCATGGGATCGTGCAATCAATCATTGGGGGCTGGAGTATTCAAGGACTGAACAGCATCATGTCCGGCGAGCCGTTCTCGGTCATCAGCGGCGCCAAGACTGCCAATTACACATCGGCGACCAACGGCACTTCACGAGCGGTATTGGTGGGAGCCGCTCCTGATCCCTCTCTCAAATATGTGGGGTCGAGCGGCCCGGTCTTCTTCACGGATGCAAGTGCATTTGCGCTCGCCGCCCCGGGCAGCACCGGCATGGGAAGGAACACGTTCGAAGGTCCGTGGTATTGGGACGTCGACGCCGCGGTCGCGAAGAGTTTTCATCCTACTGAGCGAGTGGCCGTGAATTTCCGTATGGAAGCGTTCAACGCCTTCAATCACGCGAATTTTCGTAAACTTGGATCCACAAGTGTCGGGTCGACTAGCATCCTGTCCACAAACTTCGGAACCGCTTGCTGCCAGACGCAAAGTACATCGACATCTACGGCAATCGTCGCTAACGGCGAAGCTTATCGTGTCGTTCAGTTTGTAGCCAAAGTGAGTTTCTAAAGTGCGCGCTGGTCCCGAGAGACTTCCGGCGGCCTCCTTGCCTTGCTTGCGATCGCTTGCATCGGCGCAAGGGCGCAATCGGTCCTCATTGAACATGTTCGAATCGTGGATGGAACGGGCGCGAAGGCGAAGACGGGAAGTGTCGCAGTCAAAGACGGCCGCATTCTGGCCGTAGGTGAGAACGTTCCGGCACCCGCCGGCACACGGAAGATCGACGGCGAAGGCAAGACTCTGTTGCCGGGACTCTTCGATCTTCATACCCATCTGCGGGCATCTGCAGCTTCCGGACTCACGGCGGATTGGGGCAAAGACCTTGAAGCTTATCTGGCCGCGGGCGTCACGTCGGTTGACGATTTCGGAAACTATGGCGAGATGTTTGCGCCCATGCGCAAATTGCTCGAGACCGGCGTAGTTCGCGGACCTCGCGTGCATCTGGCCGTGAGAATCAGCCCTCCAGGCGGACACGGAACCGAATCCGGATACGGCGATATGTTCACGCTCGAGGCTTCGACGCCCGAAGCAGCGCACGCTGCCATGCGTCAGGCTCTTCTCTCGAAACCGGACGTCATCAAGGTATTCACGGACGGGTGGCGGTATGGCACGATACCGAACCTGATGAGCATGAACGAGGAGACAATTGCTGCCATTGTCCAGGACGCGCATGCCGCCGGAATCAAAGTACTGACGCACACGGTGAGCTTAGAGAATGCAAAGATCACGGTTCGTGCGGGAGTCGATTCGTTAGTGCATGGAATTCAGGATCATGAAGTCGACCCTGAGTTCGTTTCGCTGATCAAATCCAAAGGCACTGCCTATGTCTCAACACTCGCAGTGTATGAGCCGCGCGACCGCAATGCGCTCTATCCGGGCCTCGAGAATGTATTGGAGCCCGCGATCGAAGCTATCCTGAAACGTCCTGCCGCTCCAAGGGGCGAAGGCGGCAATGCGGATAGCCGAAACGCGCGTTGGAAAAGCCTGCTGGCGAATGATAAGACGCTCTACGATGCAGGCGTCACCTTGGGCAACGGTACGGATGCGGGCATGCCGGGAACATTCCACGGATGGGCGACCCTCCGCGAAATGGAGCTGAAGACCAAGGCTGGTTTAACGCCGCTCGAGGCGATCACGATCGCCACTCGAAATAGCGCACGAATCTTAGGCATCGACAAGGATCTCGGAACGATCGAACCAGGCAAACTGGCCGATCTCGTTCTCGTTTCCGGGAAGCCGGACGAGAACATCCAGGACATCTACAAGACCTCTCGAGTGTTTCTGAACGGCCGTGATTATGACGCGGCCGAGCTTTCTCGCGATATCAGGTCGGAGAAGATGTCGAAGCTGCCCTCGAACCCGATCGGAGCTTTGGTCGACGACTTTGAGCGTTCGGATGGCAGAACGGAACTCGGCACGCTGCGCATCAACGGCACAGATCCGGGGATTGATCACTCGAAGATTCTGTTCACTCGAACTGCGCGAAGCGAGAGGGATCACGCGCTCACAATTCTGGCGCAAATGGGCCCGAAGGAACGTAACTACGCTCTGCTTCACTTTCCCGCTGACACCAGGAGGTGTGGAACTCGCCGATGTGACGAAGTTCCGCGGTATCTCGTTTGACGCGCGAGGAGACTCCACTTGTCGCGTGCGCGTGAGTACCTACTCTGTACGGGAAGGCGAGGATTGGAATGCACCTTTCCCGGCGACTGCCGACTGGAAGACCGAGAAAATCGATTTCTCGTCGTTGACTCGTAAGGGCGGACCCGCCGTCCCTTGGACAGGCACGGACCTGCGCGATCTGGTCTTCGAATTGTCGGGTCCTCCCGGCAGCAGCGAATGGCTCGAGATAGATAATCTTCGCTTTTACTGATCCTGATGACCAAAGCCTCTATAGTTGCAGCGCCGACCCTCCTCATTGCTCTTGTTTGTTCAAGTACGTGCATTTTTGCTGCCGATCGAGTTTCTGTCGACTGGAAGGCGCAACAAGCCGAGATTCTCGATCGCTACTCGAAGCTGATCGCGATCGATACGACTTCGCCTCCGGGAAACGAAACGAGAGCTGCGGAATATCTGAAGCAGGTTCTTGACAGCGAAGGCATCCCCGCGCAGATTCTGACTCTGGAAGCGGGTCGTGGAAATGTTCTCGCACGTCTGAAAGGGAACGGGTCGAAGAAGCCTCTGCTGCTCATGGGTCATCTGGACACTGTCGGCGTTCAGAAAGAGAAGTGGACCGTGGATCCATTTTCGGCTCTTCGAAGAGGCGGCTATATCTATGGGCGAGGAACGATCGACGACAAAGATAAAGTGACCTCGGCGCTCATGATGATGCTGCTGTTGAAACGCATGAATGTGCCCCTCGATAGGGATGTTATCTTCCTGGGCGAAGCAGGTGAAGAGGGTGGCGCCAATGTCGGCATTGGTTTCATGGTGAACCAGCATTGGAACGACATTGAATGCGAATATGCGATCACCGAAGGTGGGTCCATGTCGTCCCGTGATGGAAAGGTCCGTACGGTCGAGATCGCAACCACAGAAAAGGTGCCGCGCGGAGTGAAGTTGGTAGCTCACGGTCAATCCGGACACGGCTCACGCCCGCGATTGGACAATCCGCTCATTCATCTGTCGCAAGCGGTGGCTCAGGTTTCCACCAACCAGCCGCCCATGCGTCTGAACGACACAACGCGCACTTACTTCGAGCGCCTTGCCACAATCAGTTCGCCCGACGAAGCATTTCGGTACAACCACATCACAGACCCGGCACATTCCGTCGAGATACAGACCTACTTCGCGGAGCACGAGCCGAATCACTACTCGATTCTTCGCACTTCGGTAGTCCCGACGATTCTGAAGGCGGGTTTCCGTTCCAATGTCATCCCGTCCGAGGCCGAAGCAACGTTGGACATTCGCACCCTTCCCGACGAGGATATGCCGAAGTTCTACGAAACCATGCGGAAGATGATCAACGACCCAAGCGTCGAGATCGTTCCGAACAGGATGGGCGGGCGCGAGCCAGGTAAACCGTCGGGAATCGACAGCGAACTCTTCCATTCCTTCGAGGCCGCGCAGAAGACAATGTTCCCGGGTGCGATCACGTTGCCTTCCATGCTTACGGGCGCTACCGATAATGCTCAGTTGCGGGCAAAGGGAGTTCAAGCTTACGGGTTTGGGCCGATCGTTGATGAGAAAGATGTGACAATCGGCGCAGCGCACACGGACGACGAACGCCTGGCCGAGTCATCGCTGTACCAGGAAGTCGAATTCCTTTGGCGGTCAGTGCTTCCAGTGGTCGCTTCCAAATAGGAACACTGGCGAGGCCGAGGGCGTGCGTTCGGTGTTAACATCCTGAACAGGTCACGACCCCATGAAGGCTTCGACTTCGATTTTCGCCCTTGTCATTCTTTCCGTCCCCGCTCTCCAGCCATCTTTCGCGTCTGATCGCGTCAAGATTGCGAATGGCACCCTCGAATCCAATAGTCCGCCGAAGGACGGCGTGCGCAGCTTCAAGGGAATTCCGTTCGGCCAACCGCCGGTTGGTGAACTGCGCTGGCGCGAGCCCGAACCGGTGAAGAACTGGAAGGGCGTTCGCAATGCGGACGAGTTCGGCCCGCGGTGTATGCAGCGGACTTCTCCGAATTCGGACTACTGGTTCCGAAGCAGCGGAATGAGCGAGGACTGCCTCTACCTCAACGTCTGGACGGCGGCCAAGTCGGACAAGGAGAAGCTTCCTGTTCTCGTTTACATCTTCGGCGGCGGATTCCAGAACGGTGACGGCTCGGAGCCGAGGTACGACGGAGCGAACATGGCGCGCACGGGTATGGTCGCGGTCTCGGTCAATTACCGAACCAACATCTTCGGATTCTTCGCTCATCCGGAACTCACGAAAGAATCCTCGCACCATGCAGCGGGCAATTACGGCTTGCTCGACCAGGTGGCCGCCCTTCGTTGGGTGCAGTCGAATATCGCCGCTTTCGGCGGGGACCCGAAGCGCGTCACTGTAGCGGGCGAATCCGCCGGATCGATCGCGGTCAGCGCGCTGATGGCCTCCCCGCTTTCCAGAAATCTTATGGCGGGAGCGATCGGCGAAAGCGGCTCGATGATCTCGACGCTTGCCACCTCAGCCTCTTGCCGCCGCCGAGCAGAACGGCGTGAAGTTCGCGGCCGCGTCCGGCGCGAAAAGCCTCGCTGCGCTGCGCGGGATGACTGCGGAACAGATACAGCAAGCGTTGGAAAAGGCCCAGGATGTCCGCTTCAGCACCACTCTCGACGGCTACTTCCTGCCGCAGCCTCTCCCCGCGATCTATGAGGCCGGCGAACAAGCGAAGATTCCGCTGTTGGCAGGTTCGAACACCGAAGAACGGGCGGCGCGCTTCCTGCTCGGTGATGGCGATCCCACGCCGGAGACGCTGACCAACGTAATCAAGAAACTCTACGGGGACAAATCGGACGACGTTCTAAAGGCGTATGAAGCTAAGACGCCTGAGGAGGTGCATGAAGCCGCGACCCATCTGTCCAGCGCCCGCTTCACCGGGCACAGCACCTGGAAGTGGACTGAGCTTCAGATGAAAACGGGCGGCCACCCCGTCTACCGTTATCTTTATGCACGTCCGCGTCCCACCTATATGGGCATACCCGGGCAGCCGCCGCCAGAAACTCCAGCCGCCAGGTCTCGACCAACGGGTCCGCGCGGCGCGGTGCATTCCGCCGAGATTCAGTACGCGATGGGCAACCTGGATCTGGACAAGCGCTATAAGTGGGAGCCGGCCGACTACGAAGTCTCAAAGGTGATGCAATCCTACTTCGTGAATTTCATCAAAACCGGCAATCCCAATGGTCATGACCTTCCGGAATGGCCCGCTTATCGCGCCGACAACGATTACAAGATCATGCGGATCGATGTGCAAACCCACGCCGAGCCTGAACCTCATCGCGACCGGTATGTGACATTGGACGCAGCGAGCTCGAATCAATAGCCATCGATTTGGGATCCGCACTGCCGACGCGTGCCTTCCACCCGGGACCGCGTACGACACGGCCCGGTTTTTGCCCCGTATGCTCGCCGTCTCTTAAGACTTGAACGCCGTTTACCCATACGTGGCGGACGCCGGTGGCATACTGGTGCGGCTGCTCGTAGGTCGCGCGATCGGCAATTGTCTTCGGGTCGAACACCACGATATCGGCGAAGTAGCCGGGAGCGAGTTGCCCGCGGTCTCTGATCCGCAGATTTGCCGCGGGAAAGGATGTAAGCTTCCGAATCGCTTCCTCAAGCGGAATCACGTGTTCGTCGCGCACGTATTTCCCGAGCAGGCGCGCAAAATTGCCGTACGCACGCGGATGAGTGCTCGTCTTCAGGAACACGCCTTCCGCCGCCATCGATGAGGCATCGGATCCGAAGCTGACCCAAGGCAAACGGATCTGCCGCTTCACATTGTCTTCGGACATCAGGAAATAGACGACTTGCACGCGGCTTCCGTCCTCCGCCACCAGATCCATCGCCGTGTCCTCCACCGAGCGGTTGCGTAGTTTAGCGACTTCGGCGAGTGTTTTGCCGGTGTATTGCCGCAATGCCTCATTCTTAAAGCCGACGAGCAGCGTGCCCTGGCCGCCTGCAGCAAGCAACAAATTCTCCCAGTCGTTCTGGGCTGCCGTCATTTCGCGGCGCAGGCGGGCGCGAAGCTTCGGATCCCGGAGCCGCTTCGCCCACGCATCGTAGCCGCCTTCTTGCACCCAGGGAGGCATGGCAGCATCAAGACCCGTGGAGCCGGCAGTGTAGGTATACATGTCGGCTGTAATTGCTAAGCCGTTCTTGCGGGCGGCGTCAATCTTCGCGATTGCCGGTTCGAGTTTCGACCAGTTCGATTTGCCGCTGGCCTTCAGGTGATAGATCTCACTCCGGATCTTCGCCTCGCGGGCTATAGTCATCGTCTCGTCGATTGCCTCAAGCAGCCGGTTGCCTTCGCTGCGCATATGCGAGATGTACATTCCGCCGCTTGCCGAGGCAACTTTCGCGAGCTCGACGAGTTCGTCCGTCTTCGCAAACACGCCCGGGATATAGATGAGCGCTGTCGTCAGGCCCATTGCGCCTTCATCCATCGCCCGGCGGACCTCGGCCCGCATCCGGTCCAGTTCGCCTGCCGTGGGCGGGCGGTTATCGAGGCCGATCACATTCGCCCGGACAGTCGCCGCACTGACGAATGAAGCGATATTGGTGGAAACTCCGCGAGCGGCCAGCGTGTCCAGATACTGCCCCAGCGTGTTCCAGGTGATGTCGAACTTGATATCGCCCTGGCGCTGAGTCTGATACTTCTTCATCTGATCATTGATCGGCCCCATCGAGCTCTCGCCGAAGACGACAAGGGTAACGCCCTGACGAATCATCCCCATGGAACGCCCGTCGGCGATCAGAGCCGTCTCAGAGTGGTTCAGCATGTCAATGAAGCCGGGGGCGACAGCGAGACCGGTTGCATCGAGTTCCTGTCGTCCGATCGCGTGGGCCAAATCACCGCGGGCGGCGATACGGTCGCCTCGAACCGCGATGTCCTGCACTACACCTTTCGCGCCCGTCCCGTCGTACACCGTGCCGTGCCGGATGATGACGTCATACTCGGGGCTCCGGGAGCACCCGCAGACGAACAGCAACGCGAGAATTGGGCAAACGATGAGCCGCCGCATCTGCAGAGTCTAGCAAGCAAGCCCCCGCATCGCAGGCGTATCAAAGTGAAAGCACTGGCCCTAAAACTGAAACTGATATCCCGGTTTTAACTGGCAACGGTAAGTTTTCTCTCCTCCCGTTGAGGTTTCCACATTGCAGTCGGCCCACGACAATGCCAACGTGGGTCCGAGTGGAAAGATGATGAGCTTTCCATCAAGGTTCGCCTCGATGCTGACGCTCTCGGAGCTTGGCGGTAAGGCGAAGCTCATCGTGTTGCCGATGATAAACGGATAAGACTGACGGACCAGGTTGGTCACCATCGTCCGGATAACGTCTCCCTCCACAAGAAATGCAGCCGTATCGGACCAGTTCAAGACCGAAATTTTAAGTCGGGGCGCATGCTCGGTAACACCTGGATCAACCTTTAAGAAATGGCAGGGCCCTGCTATGCATGAGACTCGAACATTTCGAAACTCGTTCCCGGGATCGGTGTCGATAGGCAGGATCGTGAGAGTTGCCTTCCATTTGCCGTCAGGCGAGCAAGGCTTCTGGTTACGGCAGGGAATGTTGCCCTTGTTGGGCGCAAGAAACTCTTTCGCTATCGTGCCAACTGGAATGGTGGACTGATCCTTGAACGAATAGCGAACTCTGACCTCTTTGATTGAGCTGATTTTCGCTGGTGCTTGCACGCGCTGCGTTTTGACGACCGCGGGAGTTGCGACAGGCTCCATCTGGACGATATACATCTGATCACCCGGCTGGCTGGGTGTCATCTGTATGGTTTGGTAGCCCTTTTTGACGAATGTCAATGTGAGATCCGCTCCGGTCTGCAGCCCTCCGCTGAACGACACGTGAAAATATCCAGTCGGGTCTGTTTGCCCGACAAGTTCCGTGTCACCTCGAGTATGCCGTCACGGTCACGTCCGGTATTGGCGTGCGCTTACTGGGGTCCGCATCCTGTTTCAGCACGGATCCCTCCAAAGTGATTGCCGGATTTAAGCGAGGAACTCCCTTTTTCGCCACCCGGATCGCAATCCCAATCCCTGCGGAGGTAACCAGGACCAATACGACAATAATGATCGTCAAGCGGTTTCGGCTCATCGCTGCACTATTCAAAGTCTAATGACTGCGATTGTTACACTTGACCGCAGGGACCTTCGATCGTGTAGTTTGTTGCGCGTTCTGGAGGCGAACCACTTCCGCTTCGACGACACGACACGCTCCCGTGACCGCTCCAGACCCTAAAGTCAGCCTCAGCCGTCGCGAACTACTCGGGCTGCTTCTTGCGGCTACAGCCTCCGCTCAAAACCCCGCGAGCACTCTGAAACCTGAAGATGATGCCTTTCTGGACGAGTTGGAGAGAGCGAACGTACGGTTCTTCTGGGAACAGGCAAATCCCGAAACCGGGCTCGTCAAAGATCGCGCTCATGTTCGCACGGATGACTACAGCATCGTCAGCAGCATTGCCTCTACCGGATTCGGCTTAACAGCGCTGTGTATCGGAGATAAGCGGGGCTACATACCTTCGGCAGAGGCGCGTCAGCGAGTTCTCACTACTCTGCGCTTTTTGTGGAAGGCTATGCCGAACCATCGTGGCTTCTTCTACCACTTCGCCAACATCAATACGGGCGAGCGGATTTGGGATTCCGAAGTATCGTCAATTGACACGGCGATGCTCATCTGCGGTGTTCTCACGTGTCGTCAGCACTTCCGTAGCGGTGAGATCTCGCGCCTTGCCAGGGACATCTACAATCGCGTGGAGTGGACGTGGCTGGCGGAGGACACGACGTTGCTGCAGCACGGCTGGGCTCCCGAGGCCGGATTTCTTCCGTATCGCTGGGATTACTACAGCGAGCTGATCATGATGTATCTGCTGGGCTTGGGATCGTCGTCACATCCGCTTCGGCCGGAAGCGTGGACAGCATGGCGACGCCTCACCTTCGACTATGAGGGGCTGCAATACATCGGTTCTTTTGCCCCTCTGTTTATCCACCAGTATTCGCACGCCTGGTTTGACCTGCGGAACAAGCGAGATGCCTACGCGGATTACTTCGAGAACTCGAAGATAGCGACGGAAGTGCATCGCCGCTTCTGCATCGAACTCGGCAAGCGGTTTCCGGATTATACGGAGGACTTGTGGGGCATCACGGCCTCCGACTCGGCGCACGGCTATGTGGCGTGGGGCGGGCCGCCCGAAATGGGACCGATCGACGGCACCGTTGTTCCGAGCGCGCCTGCGGGCTCGCTGCCATTTCTGCCAGATGCCACGCTTCGTGTGCTGAAAAACATGAAATACCGTTACGGCGACCGTTGCTGGTCTCGCTATGGATTCGTGAATGCGTTCAATCCCCTGACCAACTGGTACGACGGTGATGTGGTGGGCATCGACGTCGGCATCACAGTACTGATGGCTGAGAACCTGCGCTCGGGCTTCATTTGGAATACGTTCATGAAAAACCCCGAAGCTCAAGCAGGCTTAGAACGCGCTGGATTCAAGAACACCTGAGCCATCTGGGAGGAAAAGCCGATGAGCAATTTACCGCCTGACGACCTGAATCGCAAGCTTTCAGTGGTGAAAGCTGACGCGGAGTTGACACACTTGGGAGTTGCCGGAAATACGTACACGACGTTGCTGACGGGGAAAGACACCGCCGGCCGGTATTGTCTAATCGACATGTACGTGCTTCCGAATGGCGGTCCGCCTCCGCACCGTCATGACTTCGAGGAATCCTTCACCGTCCTGGAAGGAGAGATTGAGGCAACTTGTCGCGGCGAAAGCGTGACCTTGAGGGCCGGTGACGTCATTGCAATCCCAGCCAACGCTCCTCATCGATTCCAGAACAAAACCGGCCAGCCGGCACGATTGCTTTGTATCTGCTCACCGGCCGGACAGGAAGAGTTTTTCGCCGAAATTGGCGTGCGTGTGGCGACGCGGACAACCCCTCCACCTCCGCTCGATGAGGAGGCACGATCGCGCATGAAAGCAAAGTCGGAAGAGCTGGGCCCGAAGTATCGGACCGAGATGCTCGAGCATGCCTGAGCGCAATGCGCGGAGCGATGACGCGGAACTGCTGGACGTCGCCAGCGGGCTTTGGATTTGGCGCATCCGGCATCCTCAGTGGAAGGACGGCATGGAATGGCAGCCCGTAGTGACTTCCGTTTGCGTGGAATCGGACGGGGAAGTTCTGCTTCTCGATCCGCTTCTGCCCCCGGCTGGCGATTCTGAAATCTGGACGAGACTCAACCGACGCCCACCAACAGTCTGCCGTCGTCCTGAAGCCCGACCATGTTCGCGACGTTGACCTTGTTGTTCGCCTGTTTGGAACAAGAGCCTTTGGACCGAGCCTGTTCTGGCCGGACGACGTGCCGAGAACAAAGCTGGAACCGGTCGAGCCGGGTGATCACCTGCCGGGCGGCTTACAAGCTCTCTACGATGGACGGGGTAAGAACGAAACACCGCTTTGGCTCCCCGCTCAACGCACGATCGTATTTGCCGACGCACTGACCGAGCGAGATGGCAAGCTGCTTGTGTGGAACAGCCGCTTTCATCAGGAGCGCGCAATTCCTGCTTTGCGAAGCATGCTCGAGCTTCCCTTTGAGCGCGTGATCATTTCGCACGGCCATCCGGTGCACGATCGAGCCGCGTTCGAACGTGCCCTCATACTGCCGCCATGGACGACGGGTAAATGGAAACGACGCAGCGGATTCCCAGGGACCGCCGTCGTAGCGCCACAAATCCAGACCTTCTACGGAAATGGTCCACGGCTGAAAGTTCTGCTGCAAAGTTGCTAAGAGAGCACTTGCGCTCCTCCCGGCTAACCTTGTTTTGGATTGTGATGTGTGGCCGCCATAATTGCCCGTCTTGCCTGGTGAGCGCGTCGCAGAACGCAGATGCGATCTCCCGGCGTATTCTTTCCAGTTCAGGCGCCCGAATGTTGAAGGCGACGCCGCTGCCGATCGATCGCAATCCACAGACCTCTGCATCGAGAACGGGATTGCGGCCCGCCATGCTCGGCAAGCACGGTCTTGACGCCGTCGATCAGTTCTCCGGGAAGCGCATGAAACATGGTCAGATGAGCCCGGAGATGATTGCGTTCCGGCGGAAAATACTGCTGGCGCAGCCGGTCGAAATAGGTCTGACTCGTCCCGTCGAGCTTGGCGGTGATGATGAGAGGCCGTGTATCCGTCGTCAGCATCCAGTGTGATACATCGGCCGTCACTGTTCCCATCCGAGTGAGTCCACCCGTTATGAAGGTGATCGCGCTCGAAGAGCATTTCCGCAACGAAGCAGTGGATGCGGAGATGGGTACCAACTACTTTAGAACCATTAATTCCGCAGGTGAGCAGATGATGCAACACCTGTCGGACCTCACTGAATTGGGCGAGCGGCGAATCGCTGACATGGATCGCCAACGGCATCGACGTCCAGGTGCTTTCTCATACAGTTCCATCGCCGGAAGTACTAGATGCCTCTCGAGCGATACCACTCACCAAACGAGTAAACGACGAATTGGCGGAAGTGATTGGCCGGTATCCAACGCGCTTTGCCGGGTTCGCTTCCTTGCCGATTGCCGATCCCGCCGCCGCGGGCAGGGAACTCGAGCGTGCAGTCAAACAGCTCGGCTTAAAGGGCGCCATGATCCAAGGCGTAAGCCAGGGCCGCTTTCTGGACGATCCGTTCTTCTCACCGATCTTCGAAACCGCCGAAGCTTTGGATGTGCCGCTGTACCTGCATCCCGCGCCTCCGCCCGAGCCGGTCATGGAGGCTTACTTCTCAGGGCTGGAACCCGGGCTTGCACGCATGCTTTCCATCGCCGGATGGGGTTGGCACGCGGAGCTGGGACTTCATACTCTGCGGCTGATCGCCACGGGAGTCTTCGACCGGTTTCCCGGACTGCAGATCATCATCGGGCACATGGGCGAGATGATCCCGTTCTTTCTTCCTCGAATTAATGCCGCTGTGACTCCCGCGGCCAAGGGTTTAAAGCAGCAAGTGGCCGATTACTTTAGCCACCAACATCCACATCACGACCAGCGGCATCTTTACTGCGCCTCCCCTGTACCTGACGATTGAGGTCATCGGGGCTGACCGGCTGATGTTCTCCATCGATTATCCGTACAGCTCAAACGAACGGGGCCGCCGATTTCTCGATAGTCTTTCGCTGTCTCCCGACGATTACGAGAAGATCACGCACTTGAATGCGGAGCGCCTCCTGAAGCTCTCATGAGCAGGCCGTAGATGCCGCCGGCGACAAAGAAACCGACAAACCAGGAGTAGTCGTAGAGCGGCCGGAGCGGAGGCAGCGCAAGTCCGCACAGTGCCACACTCACTCCCGCCGCGAGCGCGATCATCGCCTTCCAGTTCACGCCGTTGCTGTATTCATACGCCCCGCCGCGACGGTAAAGGTCATCGAGCTGCAAGCTGAGTTCTACGCAGAAGAAAATAGTCGGCGATCATGATCCCCGCAACTGGCCCCAGCAGCCCTGAATAACCCACCAGCCAACCGAAGATGTAGCTGTTGAAATCCGTCAGCAGCTTCCAGGGCATCATGCAGAAGTCCCGCAACTCCCGTAATCAAACCGCCCGTTCGGAAAGAAATCGAGCCGCGGGTTCAGATTGGAGAAATCGTTCGAAGGCGAAACAACGTTTGCGGCCACATTTGTATTCAGAGTTGCAACCAGCAGCGCGACCAGCGCAATCGAGGCGACAACCGGCTGATGGAAGCGGCCCGAGAAGCGCCACCGGATCCCAAATCGCCTGCCCGAACAGCACAACCGATGCCGAAGTGACGGCGACCCCGATGAAGGAGTAAATCGTCATGGCAGGCGGCAAGCCCAACGCTTGTCCAATGCCTGGGCGCGTTGTGATTTCGCATAACGCGTGAAATCGGGAATGTTGAGGGCAACAGTGGCCCAGAAGCCGACCATGCCGGTCAGGCTCGGGACGAAGAATCGAAGAAACTCGCTGGTGCTCCCGAACTTGCTCGGGGTGCTCAGCACGGGTCCCAGACCGCCCGCTTGCCGGGTGATCCACCACAGCAGCAGCAATCCGACTCCCAACATGAATGGCGCGCCGATCCCTTCGAGGACCTTGATGGTCTCGATTCCTCGCCAGATCACAGCGATGTTCAACAGCCAGAACGCAAAAAAGCAAAGCCAAGGTCCCAGCGAAGTTGGCTGCGAGTCCGGGAGCCAGAATGGTCAGCATCGAATAGATTGCCTGGCCGCCGATCCAAGCCTGAATCCCGAACCATCCGCAAGCCACGATGGCACGGAGTACTGCCGGCACGTTTGCGCCTCGAACACCAAACGAAGCACGGACAAAGACCGGGAACGGGAATGCCGTACTTCGCGCCCGCATGCGCATTCAGCAGCATGGGAATGAGCACAATCAGGTTGCCCAGCAGAATGGTTCCAATCGCCTGCTTCCAACTCATGCCGCCCGCGATCAGACCGGACGCCAGCATATAGGTCGGAATGCAAACGCTCATCGCCACCCACAGCGAGGCATAGTTGTAAATGCCCCATGTCCGCTTGCCGGGGTACCGGCGCAAGGTCTTCGTTGTAAAGGCTCTGGTCGTACTGAACGGTCACTGGTTCTCGAACTATAACCCAGTTGATTTACCATCGAGAGATCTACCGGCTGCGCCGCGCCAGCGCACAGTCGAAGGAGGGAGAGCTCTTGTTTCAACATCCCGCAGGCGACCGCAACGGAGGAGCCACTGGCCGAATTGCTTCCTCCGTTGACCGATCACGAGGCGCTTGTTGAAGCGAATCGCTGCCTCTTCTGTTACGACGCTCCCTGTACTCACGCCTGTCCTACCCATATCGATATTCCCCGCTTCATCAAGAAGATTTCGACCGATAACGTGATCGGGTCTGCGGCTACGATCCTCGAGGCCAATCTTCTGGGCGCGACGTGCGCACGCGTGTGTCCGGTCCAGGAATTGTGCGAAGGCGCTTGTGTTTTGGGCGCGGAACACAAACCGATCATGATCGGCAGACTGCAACGGTTCGCGACCGATTACGCTGCCGCTCGCGGGATCGACATCTTCCGACCCGGTTTGCCGACCGGGAAAACGGTGGCGGTGGTCGGCGCCGGACCGGCAGGTCTTTCCTGTGCCGGCGAGTTGGCGAAGCTGGGCCATCGCGTCACTGTCTTCGAAAAGCGACCGCTCTCCGGGGGACTCTCGACCTACGGCATCATCTCTCTCCGTGAGCCCGTTCCCGTGTCGCTCGCCGAGGTCGATAGCGTTCGCCGGCTTGGGGTGGAATTCCGCACGGGCATGGCCTTGGGCCAGAACCTGAGCCTGGCCGATCTGCAGAGCGAATTCAACGCTGTGTTTCTCGCTGTCGGCCTGGGTGCCACACCCGCGCTCGGCATTCCCGGAGAAGAGCACATTGTGGATGGACTCGAATACATCGAAGCGAGCAAGACGGACCGCACCAGCGCTGCACATTGGCAGACATGTCGTGGTGATCGGCGCCGGCAACACCGCCATTGATTGCGCGACCGTCGCAAGACGGCTCGGCGCAGAGCGCGTCACCATTGTCTATCGCCGCACGGAGAAAGAGATGAGCGCCTACCGGCACGAATTTGAATTCGCTAAGGCGGAAGGCATCGAGTTCCGGTTCCTTGCACAACCGACCCGAGTGGTTGCTACAGACACGGGCGTGATCGGTCTCGAATGTGCCTCGGTCAGCCTGGGACAGCGTCGATGGAAGCGGCCGGCCGGCTCCTCGGCCCGTACCCGGGTCAGCATTCGTCATTCCCGCGGATCAGATCGTGAAGGCCATCGGACAAGAGAAATGGCCTTGGGCCGGTAGCCTGCAACTTGCGACCGATCGAGGATTCTTGCGCGTCAACGAAGATTCGAAACCAGCGTTCCGGGTATGTATGCCGGCGGCGATTGCATTCGTGCGCGTGGTTCGTGTTCGACCGTGATGGCGGTTCAGGACGGCAAACTTGCCGCCGCGGCAATTCACCGCAAACTGGCAAAAGCTCAGCGACGAGGAGGCGGCGGCATAATGGCAGATCTTCGGATTCAATTTCGCCGGCGTTCATTCGCCCAACCCGTTCTGGCTCGCCTCCGCTCCGCCCTCCAACTCGGGAGCGCAGGTTCACAAAGCGTTTGAGGCCGGCTGGGGCGGCGTCGTCTGGAAGACGATTGGCGCGCCCGTACTGAACGTCTCGAATCGCTACGGCGCCTGGCACTACGGCGGCCAGCGGATGCTTGCCATCAACAACGTCGAGCTGATCTCCGATCGGCCGATCGAGATCAATCTCCGCGAGATCGCGGACGTGAAGCGGCACTGGCCCGATCGCGCCGTCATCGTCTCGGCGATGGTCGAATCGAAGCCGGAAGCCTGGGCAGACATCGTACGGCGCATCGAAGATACCGGCGCCGATGCCATCGAACTGAACTATGGCTGTCCCCACGGCATGAGCGAACGCGGCATGGGCTCGCGCCGTCGGTCAGGTGCCCGAGTACTGCGAGCACATCACCGGCTGGGTAAACAGGCGGCCCGCATTCCCATCATCGTGAAGCTGACGCCGAACATCACGAACATCGTCAGTCCCGGCGAGAGCTGCGGTGGCGGCCGGCGCGGATGCTCTTTCGCTCATCAACACGATCAACTCGATCGTTGGCGTCGATCTCGACACGCTTCGAGATCACTCCCAACATCGGCGGCAAAGGCGGACATGGCGGCTACGCGGGACCTGCCGTGAAGCCGATCGCGCTGAATATGCTGTCGGCGCTCGGAACGGATGAGATCGTGTCGCGCTCGGGAGTGCCGATTTCCGGGATGGGCGGCATCTCGAACTGGAAAGACGCGGCCGAGTTTCTGCTTCTCGGTGCAGGAAGCTTACAGGTCTGCACCGCCGTGATGCACTACGGGTTTCGCATCATTGAAGACCTGTGCGATGGATTATCGCGCTGGATGGACTCGAAAGGATTTCAGCACGATCGCCGATGTGACGGGCAAGAGCCTTCCTCGCATCTCCGAGTTCAAGGACTTCGACCTTGCCTTCCGGGCCGTTGCCCGCATCAACCCGGAACGATGCATCAAGTGCAATCTCTGCTACGTCGCCTGCAACGACACGGCGCATCAATGCATCGACCTGGTCGCGCAAAGATGGCGCAGTCGTTCAGCCCTATTCGTATGACGTGCGAGAGAACGGAAAGGCAAGCGCGATCGACAGCCGCCCGCAGCCGCGCGTCCGCGAGGAGGATTGCGTCGGCTGCCGGCTTTGCTATAACGTCTGCCCGGTGGAACACTGCATCGAGATGGTCGAACTGCCTCCCTGCCGGCCTTCGACAACCTGGGATGAGCTTTCGAAGACCCAGCCCGGCCGTGACCGAAGATTGGGACGCGATGAAAGCAGTACCGGGAAGAGCAAGGGATTCATATTCACTAGACGATGCCGCTCCTGATCAAGAACGGCGAAATCGTCACGGCTGATTCGCGCTATCACGGCCGACATCTACGTCGGAAGACGAAACGATCACCAGCATCGGGCAGCGATCTGGACGTGCCTCCCGACACGGAAGTGATCGATGCATCGGGAAAGTTCGTCTTCCCCGGCTTCATCGATCCGCACGTGCACATCTATCTGCCGTTCATGGCGACCTTCGCCAAAGACACGCACCAAACCGCCAGCGTCGCGGCTCTCGTCGGCGGCACCACGACCTACATCGAGATGTGTTGCCCATCGCGCATGGATGATGCGCTCGAAGGCTATCGAGCTCTGGAAGATCGAAAGCCGACGGAAACAGCGCCTGCGACTACACCTTCCACATGTCTGTCACCAAGTGGGAGGACAAAACCGAAGCGCAACTGCGCGAGATCGTCCGCGACGGCATCACCTCCTTCAAAGTCTTTCTCGCCTACAAGGGCTTTTTCGGCGTGGAAGACGGCGAGCTGTATTCCGACTCTTCGGCTTGCGCGTTCGCTCGGCGTCACCGTCACGGCGCATTGTGAAAATGCCGAGCTGGTGAGCCGGCTGCAAGCCAAGCTTGCTGGAGGAAGGAAAAACCGGGCCGGAGTGGCACGAGCCGAGCCGGCCCGAGTCGGTCGAAGCCGAAGGCACTCATCGCTTCGCGACATTCCTCGAAAACACCGGCGCAACCGGGTACGTCGTTCATCTGTCCTGCGAGCGCGCACTACGGGCCGCCGTGGCAGCAAAAGAGCGCGGCGTGAAGCTCGTCGGTCGAATCCGTTCTCCCGCATTTCCTCCTCGACAAAACGTATGCAGAACGGCCCGGCGTGGAAGGCATGAAATATGTCATGTCGCCGCCTCTGCGGGAACGCCGCAATCAGAAGGCCCTCTGGAATGCGTTGCAGTTGGGCCTGATCGATACGGTCGGCACCGACCACTGTCCGTTCGACACCGAGCCAGAAGCTGCTTGGGCAAAGACGCCTTCACGCAGATCCCCAACGGCATTCCCGGGATCGAAGATCGCGTCAACCTGCTGTACACGTACGGAGTGAAGCGCGGCACTCTGGATCTTCATCGCTTTGTCGATGCGGCGAGTACGCGGGCGGCGAAGATCTTCGGGCTGTTTCCGAGGAAGGGAACGATTGCCGTCGGCAGCGACGCGGACCTGGTCATCTACGATCCCGAGTATCGGGGCGTCGTCTCTGCCAAGACTCAGCACGTCAATAACGATTACAACGGCTTCGAAGGCATGGAGATCGAAGGCCGCCCGTCCGTTGTGACGGTACGCGGAAAGGTCCAGGTCAGAGACGGCGAGTTCGTCGGCGAACACGGGCCGAGGCCGACTGCTGAGGCGCGAGCCGGTCCCGGGAGAACACGCATGCCTCTTGATCCCGAAACGTGCCATCGCGGAATTGAAAGAACTGCGCGAGCTGACCTCGGACAGCGATGGCGCGCAACGAGTCGCGTGGACCGATACCTGGCTCAAAGCACGAGGCTGGTTCGAAACGAAGTGGCGCGATCTGCCCGTCGAGCATCACGACGACGCCGCGGGAAACCGCTGGCTCACGCTGCCGGGCCAGTCGCCTCGCGCACTGATCCTCGGAAGCCATCTTGATTCTGTACCGAACGGCGGCTGGCTCGACGGCTCGCTCGGAATGCTCGCCGGCCTCGCAATCCTGCGCCGCATCGACGAGGAGTACGGCGGCCGTCCTCCTGTCACGATTCGGCTTGTGGATTGGGCCGACGAAGAAGGCGCACGCTTCGGCCGCAGCCTGCTTAGGATCCTCTGCGTTCGCCGGCACGTCTTCGATCGAAACGGACCGCGTGCGCACGGACAAGGCCGGCATCCGCATGGAAGACGCGCTCCGGCGCTGCGGTGTGGAGATGGCCAGGTTCCCCGAAGCGCAGCGCGAGCGCGCAGAACGCCGCCGCCTACCTGGAACTGCACATCGAGCAAGGGCCCGTGCTCGAGACGCCGTGGTTTGCCGCTTGCGGTCGTGCTCGGAACGAAGGGCGTCGAGCGGCATGCCATCACCTTTCACGGCCAGGAAGCGCATTCCGGCTCCACACCGATGAACGCGCGCCGGGATGCCCTGGCGGCCGCGGCGAAACTGGCGCTCGAGATCCGGACCATCGCGAAGAAACACCCCGATGCTGTCTGCACGATCGGCAGCCTCAAAACGTTTCCCGGGCATCGTGACGGCCGTCGTCGGCCGCTGCGAAGCCACTCTCGACCAGCGCGATCTGGACCCGAACGTCCTCGCCACGATGTACCGCGAAGCGCGGGAAGCCAGCGAGCGGTTTGCCGCGGAAGAGAAGTGTACGGTCGAGTGGTCGCGCATCTGGAACATCGAGCCCGTTCCGTTCCACCCGACGCTGATCCGATCTCTGTGAGGAAGCCATTCTCGACGTTGCTCCGGAAGCTCCTCACCTGCCCTCGGGCCCGCTTCACGACGCTGCCGAAGTGGCGCGAGCAGGCATTCCAACCGTGATGATGTTCGTTCAGTCCTTGAACGGCATCAGTCACAACAAAATCGAAGATACCCGGGAAGAGCATCTGGAACTCGCCGATTCGTGCTCTCGACGGTCTGGCGACAAAGGTGATAAGTTTCATCGAGAAGAACGGAGAGAAATAACTATGACAAAAACGTCAGAAGGAGATCGTGGGGGAGAACCGTGATTACACGATGTTCGCGTGGTCGGTGCAAGGCGCTTCCACTCCGATTCACATCGTTCGAGGCGAGGGCTCCTGTTTCTGGGATGGCGACGGGAACCGCTGGCTGGATTTCAGCTCCCAGTTGATCAACTTGAACGTTGGCCACCAGCATCCGAAGATGCTGGAAGCGATCAAAAAGCAGGTCGATGAACTCTGCTTTGCCGGTCCCAACCTGGCCACCGAGCCCCGCGGCGTTCTCGGTAAGAAACTCGCGGAAACCACCGGACTGGCGAAATCGTTCTACACGCTCGGCGGCGCGGAAGCGGTCGAGAACGCGATGAAGATCGCGAAACTCTACACGGGCCGCAGCAAGATCATCACGCGTTATCGTTCGTATCACGGCGCCACCATGGGCGGCATGACGGCTTCCGGCGAACCGCGACGGTGGCCCGTGGAGCCCGGTATCCCCGGCATTGTGCGGGTGTTCGATCCGTACTGCTATCGCTGTCCCTTCGGCAAAACTCCCGATAGCTGCCGGCGCGAATGCGTCAGCCACATCGAAGAAATCATTCAGATGGAAAATCCGGCTGCGATCGCGGCCATCATGGTGGAGGGCATCACCGGATCGAACGGCATCCTGGTCCCGCCGGACGATTACTATCCCAAGCTTCGCGCCCTCTGCGACAAGTACAACATTCTGCTCATCGATGACGAGGTGATGAGCGGATTTGGGCGTACCGGCAAGTGGCTGGCAACCCAGCACTACGGCATCAAGCCGGACATCGTGACGTGCGCGAAGGGACTGACCAGCGGTTACATGCCGCTCGGCGCTGTGATCGTCTCGAAGCCGATCGCCGACTACTTCGAAACCCACATGCTGTGGGGCGGATTGACCTATAGCGGCCATCCGGTTTCATGCGCTGCCGCCGATCGCGAACCTCTCCATCTACGAAGAAGAGCACATCTTCGAAAACGTGGACCGGCAGGGCGCTTATCTGGCCCGACGTCTGGAGAGCATGAAAGAACGGCTTCGCCTGCGTCGGCGATGTCCGGTACAAGGGCCTCTTCAGCGTCATCGAACTTGTTCGCGATAAAGCGACGAAGGAGCCCCTGGCGCCGTTCAACGGCACCAGCCCGGAGATGGCGAAGCTTGCCGCCCATCTGAAAGCGCGTCATGTGTATGCTTTCTCCCGCTTCAATATGCTTTGGGTTTGTCCGCCGCTGGTGATCACGGAAGGGGAACTAGGCGAAGGCCTGGACATCATCGAGGACGGACTTCGGCTGGTCGACGCCGAACTGGCGCCGAAGCGCAGAAGCGTTCGAGGAAGTGCATCTGGCGAGCCGATGAGGTAGAGACATATAGGACCGATAGTCCATTTATTTCGTTCGAGTTAGCCGCAATTTCTCCGCGACACTTCGTTCAAATTCTGGCACTCTATCTAGCAGGAAGGGATTACATGCTACACATTGAAGACGGACAATGCGGACTCTGTACTCATTTCGGTGAAGGTCATGCCGAGAATATTCTGACTCAGATCAGGACCTCGCACGAAGCCAAAGAAGACTTCCTCGAAGATTGCGGACACCCGAAGCATGCCTCCGCTGCACTTGAAGGTCACCGCCGTTAGCGGTTGTGACGGATTTGAGCCGGCCGTAACGCACTAAGAAAGCGAAGGTCGAGAATCCCTGGCTCTTACGCCGGGATTCTCGACATTCATATGTTCTTAAAGCTAGGAGTTTGCTCCTTCGGCTCTAAGCCGTAATAATCCCGGCAAGCTGTGTTTCAACTCGAGCTTCGGCTGTTCCGAGACCTGCTTCTCGGGACTGGCCTCCTGGGTGCAAGCCAGCCTGCACGGCTTTCCTAAGATTGTTGGCGGCCCGCTGGCGTGCCGAAGGCGGTTTGCGTACTCTCGGAATCAACGATGAACTTGACCGCCGCTTTTCGGGAAAAGAAATATCCGGCGACGAAAGCTGGCGCTCAAAACTGCCGTTGGAATTCCTGCTCCATCACCCTCTTTTGAACAAAATGCCGCTGCTGCTACCACAGACAGTCCACTTGCAATTACTAATAGCCCTGGATAGCTGGTCTTTACCGTTTGTACTTCCGATAATCTGCTGAGAGAAATCGCTGTCTCCGATGCGGCAGACGGGTTTCTGATGACAACGCAACCAGTGGTTACCGTTGTCATCAGATAGCTTTTCTGGGCGGAGTTGTCCGCCAACGCGCCAATGATCGTGTTTGCCATCCTGTTGAATCGTCCGATTCAAACCGTGCTTATCGGTTCTATTATGCAAGAAAAGAAGACTAATGATTATTAATTTTCCTCTAAAAGTTAATTAATTATTGTGATCGGTTGCGAACGCATCATTCCGGCGCGTCCTGAGAGTATTGCCGCTCCAGGCGCACCAAATGTTTACCAGCATCTCATGCGAAGTGCCGCGCGTATCCTCCCCGTCCGATTCGTCCGCAATCGGCGCCGCCTGCCGTTTGTCTCCGAAGCGTCGTCTCGCATCGCCCAAATCAGTCTTCCCGGGGTGCTTTTTGAGCGGGCATCCTACTTGCCTCGTGGATAACCTGAAGTCACTCGGGGCGTTTCGCCCACAGGCGCTAGTCGGCTCAGTCCGCCCATCTGCTTCAACTGGCTCGCGACGTAAACTCCGGCGAAACGGAGCTTCCCGGATCTGGACTGCTGCCGTTTTCGTCATCACCGATTTCCGCGATGCACCTCTGAACGATGAGGAACGGACCGCTCTCTGGAGGGCGTTTTCCGTGCCCGTTTACGAGCTGGTTCTCGCCGACGACGGGGCGCTGCTCGCTTCCGAGTGCGAAGCCCAGGAAGGTTGGCACATCGAGGCTGGTGTACGTTTCTCCCGGGTGAACGACCAACTTTGGTACAGCCGCCGCGGACGTCAGACCGGCACCGGTCTAGTCGGTGAAATCCAGGATGAGCCGTGCCCTTGCGGAAGGCCCGGGCAGCGCATCACGAAACGCCGCAATCGACTTCCGCGATCCTGTTCGACAGAAACTGGCGTTTATCGCCTGACCGGTCCCTCGAACGCTAAACCTTCGGGCCGGCGGGCAACAATCTCGGCCACGGACCTGCGGTGTTCCGGGATCGTTCGGCTTGCCTTCGTAGTGATGCAGGATGTTCCAATCGGTGAAATACGTCATCAATTCACCCGGACACATTCTCGTTTCGGTCGGCTGTTCGTCCCCTTCGGTCGTGTGGACGATGACGATCAGGATCCCGCCGGGACGAACGCCAAGCTTCGCGGGTTCGATCAAATCCCGCTGCAGGTAGTAGCAGATTGTAATCGCGTCCCAGGCTGCGGGCTCGATCACGTATTCGCCGTTTTGCAGGTCGGCAACAACGGTCCGGAGAGACAATGCCGAATCTGGAGCTGCGCCGCTGCGAGGAGATCGATTGCGCGTGCCAGCACCGTCGACAGCCGTGACTTTCCAGCCCTGCCGCGCTAGCCAAAGAGCATTCCTGCCTGTCCCCGCGGCCAAATCGAGCGCAGAACCGGGTTCAATGTCGCTTAGAAAGCGCTTGAACCAAAGGCGTCGGTTCGGGAATTGAGTCGTCCGGCGCGTCCAGCTTCCGTCTTGTAACGCTGTTCCCAGCCTTCGACCTTCAAGCTTTTCGCTCAATCGGTCAGGAAAGCGGTCGTTTTGACGCCCGAGATGTCGAACGTCTTACGGCATCTCGGATTCTTACAGGCGGCCTTATCGTCCAGCAGGACCATGTAGCTCGCGGCCTTCGCGAATTTGGCGCGGTCTCGTTCGTCCGCCTGCCGCGGCAGTCTGTCCACCTTACGGCGCACGAGCCATCGCAAATCATAATTCTCGGCAGTACGGCAGTATGGGCAATTCAGCGTAGCCGGCTTTCTTGTCTCCGACTCTCGGTAAAACGCGCGTTCGTCCACGGCTGTTAGTCTCGATTTCCGTCTACTTAGTGACTCGAAAATCGGAAATTTGAAACAGCAATCTCGTCGTTACCCGGTATGTAGAATCCCACTTTGCCCTGCGTGTAGTCGTGGCCCGCGCCGGGCACGGCGGCCAACTCCGTCCACGAAGTTGAGGGCGTCTTGGCGGACGCCGTAATGCTGTTGGGCTTGACGGAAAGATCAACTTGAACCCAGTCGTTGTTATCTATGTCGAAGGGCACCTTCCCGATATCGGTCGATTTTCCATCACGTACTTCACGTGTGGTTGCGTGCTTTCCGTCAACAGTAAACAGGACGTAGTTCTGCGGATCGACGTAGCCCGCGTACCACTGCAATTTGCCGCGCTTGAATAGTCCGCTCTTCCGCGCTTGAGCCTGGAACGTATAGCGTCCCGGACGTCTTGGGAACGTGATAGGCTACGAAACCGCCACCCTTTCGTACCTGCTGACCCTCAATCGTCCATGTTTTCATTTGCCGTATTCGGAGCAGGCGTTGAGGCGGCAGGGGAAGACGCGCTCGGAGCAGGTTTCGATATCACCGCTGACTTTCTCCAGCGTCACATCGGGACCGGAAAGAACCACGACGTCACCCGTATGGAATGTGCGGTCAAACTTCTTCGGAAGTGCCTGTTCCCGGCGGAGTTCGATGTTGTGGACGCCCGGCTTAACGGTCGAGATATTCGCATTCCCATCGTTCCCGATAGCAGCCGCCAATTCTCGATCGACGTAAACCATCGTGCCCGGCAATGCGCCTTTGATCTGCAGGGTCGCGATTTCCGGGATAGGCTCGAGGCGGAACTCGACAGCGGATTCTTCCGCTTTCTTCACCGCTATGGTCTGCGGCGGCGGATCGATGAAGCCGGCTTTGTGGACACGTATGGTGTACTCGCCTACTTTCAGCGGAACACGAACTTGACCGCGGTCCGTTTTGCGGCGATACGGAAGGTTGTTGATGAAGACATCGACGCCATCCTGCCCCGTCATGACGATCGCCGTACCCGCGTTGGGATCGGACTTGACGTAAACGGTAAGCGTAGGCGCCGGAGTATAGGTCAGAACGAAGCGCTGCCGATCCTTGCTCTCGGTGATCTGAAGATCGTGGTCAATGTTGCCCAGATCTTCCAATGTGATGTCGTCGGTGTTCTGTTGCGCGACCGGCTTACCGTCGAGCAGAACGGTCGGCTTTTCGACGTTCGTGACAAGACGTCCCTTACCGTCCTGGGAAGAAACGAGCACCGCCATTGCATTCGAGACGGTGGGCTGCCCAACGATGCGAGGAGCAATCTTCTCCGCCACATCGAAGCTGAAGGCGGCGCTGCCATTTCGCCCGATGACCTTAACCGAGTGCCGGCCCGGATCGAGTTTGTCCAAGATCAGCTCGCCGTCTTTAAGTTCCTGCGGTGCCCCGTCATCGATCGCTACCGAGCCCGGGACCAAATCTGTGTACAACCGAAGTGTCGGGTTCAGCGAAGATGGGGCGGAGGCGGACGCAGAGCTTTTTCAGGAGTTTTGTCGTTGGCACCGGGCGTTTGTGCGGCCGGAGTAGCTCCGCCCTGGTTCTGCGCAAAATTCAGCCGCCGTGCGGTTTGCACCAGGTAGAAGAACGCCGCAAAGAGAATCAGGGCGAAGAACAACGCCAGATAGGTGGCGCGCTGCCAAGTCTTCGCATCCAGCTTCTGTACGTCGGGCGGGATCTCGCCCTGCTCAAACTGCTCTTCCGGTTCCCGTCGATGGACCAGGCGCGGCTCTTGTGCCTCCGAGCTAACCTGGCTGTTCGCCTTCGGCGGTGCGGATCTTCTCGCAAGCGCCGAGCCCGCTCGATGATCTCTTCCTGAACCTCGGAAATGATGATCTGGAGATCGAAATCTCCAACGTAGGTTCGACGCAGAGTTTGAACGCGATCGAAATGATCACGAAGATTCTCGAGCGACTGAGTGCGGGCGACTTCTTCCCGGATGTGTCTCAGCTCTTCGAGTGAAGAAAATGTATTCTGCGACCGGTCCACCGGCAAGAGATCTTTCTAGTGAATTATATCGAGGAGCGAAATTAAGCCTCGCGGCTCGCGTAATTTAGTTCGTAAAACTCGCGGTATTCCCCGGTTTTGACGCGTCTCACCCAATCACGATTGGCCTTGTACCAATCGACGGTTTTTTGCAGACCCTGCTCGAAGTCCATGCGGGGCTCCCACCCTGTTTTCGCCGTCAATTTCTGATTGGTAAGCGCGTAACGCCGATCATGACCCGGCCGGTCCGTAACCCTTTGTATCAGAGATTCGGCTTTCCGGTTGCGCGCAAGATCCTGTGCACGACGTCCAGATTCGGCAGCGAGCAGTTTCCGCCGATGTTATAGATCTCGCCGGGGTCGCCCTTTTCGAGAACGGTGTGAATAGCGCGGCAGTGATCCTCGACGTAGAGCCAATCACGGACCTGCTGGCCGTCTCCGTAGACCGGAAGCGGAATATCGTCGAGCGCGTTCGAAATCATCAGTGGAATTAGCTTTTCCGGAAATTGGTAAGGCCCGTAATTGTTCGATGCTCTGGTTACCGAGACATTCAGCTTGTACGTCGTGAAATACGACAGGGCCAGAAGATCCGAGCCCGCTTTCGAGGCTGAGTAGGGACTGCTGGCGCGGACCGGATAAGTTTCGTCCGCGTCGTGAGGAGGTTCGATGCTTCCGTACACTTCGTCCGTTGACACATGGACGAATCGAGCGATTTTGTTGCGGCGGGCCGCTTCGAGAAGCGAGAACGTCCCGTTGAAGTTTGTCAGAATCACCGGAGCCGGAGAATGAATGCTCCGGTCAACATGCGATTCGGCCGCGAAATGAACTACTGCGTCGGGCGACTCCGATCGAAATAGTTCCTCGATTGCAGGTGCATCGCAGATATCAAGCTGAACGAATTTATAACCAGCATGCCCGGCGATTGGGCGGAAATTGTCCAGATTGCCCGCATAGGTCAACTTATCCACGTTGACCACGCTTTCGGCCCAACCCTCAGTCAGCGCCATGCGGACGAAGCTGGATCCGATGAACCCCGCTCCGCCAGTCACAAGCAACTTCATTTGTGCTGAAGCTCCCAATCGTAGGCGATCCCGGTGTCGTTGTAGGCGATTCTGCCTTCGTCACTCGGGTCGTAAGTGCGATTTGTAATGTAGACAAGAACGGAAGGCTTGATCGCCGATAACCTTGTAGCCATGCGCTACGCCGGGCGGAATCAGCAGTCTGCCAAGGCCGGAGGCCTCCGACATAGAGGGTGTTCTTCACGCCGTAGGTCTTCGAATCGAGCCGCAAATCGACGAGCGCCACCTGAAGTAAACCGGCCGCGGCGACCCAATAATCAGTCTGATACTTGTGGTAGTGAAATGCCTTGATGATTCCCGGATAGTTCAGGGCCGCCGACACCTGCGTCGTCCCGGTCGGGAACTCAGATACCAAACCCTGCTCAAGCCGGGCCACTTCCAGGAAATACCCTCGATCGTCTGGCCAGAGCGTGAAGGGCTTGATCTGGATATCGGCAATCAGATCCGGCGCATTAGGCGAAAGTATCACTTTGCCGATACCGGCCTCACAAGTGGGAATCGCAATCTCAACACCGGATCCAAGAACGCCAAGACCCATTACGCTCACCTTGCCAGTACCCCGGAAACCGCTCCCAGCTCGTTTCCGCTCTTTTGCTGGGTTTCGTGAACGAGGTTCGCTGCTCGCAGCAGCGAGTCGAAAGTCCCCGCGTCCGTCCACCAGCCTTCCAGGTAATTGAAGGTCATAGTGCCTTCATTGATATAGGCATTGTTAACGTCCGTGATTTCGAGTTCACCGCGAGCCGATGGCTTCAGATTCCGCGTCTTGTCAAAAATGGTCTCGTCGTACATATAGATACCCGTGACAGCGTAATTCGATTTCGGGTTGGCCGGTTTTTCCTCGATGCCTACGATGCGATCGCCTTGGATCTCCGCCACGCCGAACCGCTCCGCGTCATGAACCTGCTTGAGTAAGATCTTGGCGCCCTTCTGCTGAGCCTGGAAATCGCTTTACCGCCTGGGCGATGGAACCTTCAATGATGTTGTCCCCCAGGATGACGCAAACCTTGCTGCCTTCCGCGAAGTGTTCCGCCAAAGCCAGCGCGTCGGCGATTCCGCCTTCGCCCTCTTGATACGTGTAATTGATATGTTTTAAGCCGAATTCTTTTCCGTTCGCAAGCAGTCGAAGGAAATCGCCGGAGTTGCGGCCGCCTGTCACAATCAGCAAATCCCGGATACCCGCATCCACCAATGTCTGAATCGGGTAATAAATCATCGGCTTATCGTAAATTGGCAGCAGATGTTTATTGGTGATTTTCGTGAGGGGAAACAGTCGGCTTCCTGTTCCACCGGCCAAGACAATACCCTTCATAAACAACCGATGTTAACAGTTACCGCTTACAAAAGAGGTGAGTTAACGAAGGTCAAGACGAGATTTCGGGTCTGGTTCGGCTGCCTTGGGACGGCGGCGTCCCGTCCGCCGGGCAATTTGGCGCACCACCAAGAGCAGGACTGCGGCGACGATGGCCATCCTGTAGTAGTACTGGGGCGGGGCAGAGTTGCTCAGGCCGAGGATCAGCAGGACAACGACAATCAGAGCTGCCCCGGCTGACCAGAGCATCTTTGACATTCCCAGCGCGCTTCGTCGCTGTTGTTCCGTCTCGTTGTTCATATCTGTTCATGACCCGGTGATTCCTACATTATTAATCCGGACAGCCCGTTCCGGGGAGAAAACTCGTTCGACACCGAATCGAGCGGCGCAGTCCGAGAATTCACTAGAATGTAACGGAGTTGTAATACATGGTCGGTTACTCTGGACCAGGAGGTGAGCGAATGAGAAAAATAGCCCTGGTGGAGGATGATGCCGATCTTTACGCCCTGGTCAAATATAACCTCGAAAAGGAAGGCTTTTCCTTTGTGGGTGCCCAGACCGGCAGGGGCGTTATCGACCTCTTCCGTCGTGAGCGACCCGATTTGATCCTGCTCGATATCATGCTTCCCGATTCCGACGGGCTGGAGATCTGCAAAGCGATCCGGCAGAACGCGGAACTTGCTCACATCCCGATCATTTTCCTAACTGCCCGGGCTTCAGAGACCGACCGCATCGTGGGGTTGGAACTCGGCGCCAACGACTACATCGTAAAGCCGTTCTTCGTTCGAGAACTGATCGCTCGCATTCGCATTCAGTTCCGTGGCCAGACGACGACCACCCGTGTACTCAAAGCCGCTTCGCTTGAACTCGATCGCAGCCGATGCGAGGCACGCTTGAATAGCGAATTGCTCACATTGACCGCTACCGAGTTCCGCTTGCTGGAGTTCCTGATGAGCCGTCCGGGTGTAGTCTTCAGCCGAGAGCAGTTGCTCGATGCGGTTTGGGGTCACGATCGGGCCGTGACGGATCGAACTGTTGACGTTTACGTTCTACGATTGCGCCAGAAAATAGAAGCGGATCCGGCGAATCCACTTTGCATTCGCTCGGTCAGAGGTTTCGGATACAGTTTCAACCCTTCTCTTGCAGCCGGAAGAGACCCGTCAGACCGCTGCCGCGGCAGTTTAGTTCCGCTCGATTCAGCGGATCGAAAAACTGGAGCCTCCATCCGGTTCCGCATCCTGTTCTTCAACCCCTCTCACGTTGGCCATTCTGGGACCGACGTGAAGTGCGGACGATAGATCGGAGAGTCGTTCCGGCGTTCCCGATGCATAAACCTCCACTCGCCCGTCGTCGAGATTGCGAGCCCAACCCGCCAGGCCCAGGGCCGTGGCCTTGTGCTGCACGAAAAAGCGGAATCCGACGCCCTGCACGCTACCGCTGATAAACCACCGCTTCGCCTTTCTCCGAGTCATCCCTTGATTTTGGGCCATCTGGGTTCCCGGGCCGCGCTCAGCGTTCCACCACGGCTATGTCCTCACTGCGCCTTTCCCAACCCGCTCCGCTCAAGTTCCGGAACTGCCGATTCCCGTTCTGGATAACCAATGCACAGGTAAGCGACGAGATGCCACTCCGGAGGCACGGAAAGGATCGTGCTTACCCGTTCTGGATGCAAAATCGAAACCCATCCCATTCCAACCCCGTGGGCGCGCGCTGTTAGCCACAACGTCGTGATCGCCGCAACTACGGAATAATCCAGCATTTCAGGCATGGTCTGGCATCCGAGTCCGTGGCCTCGAAGCGTTGCGCGGTCGGCGAACGCCGCAAGGTGCACCGGCGCGGAATCGAGCCCCGCGAGTTTCAGGCGCGCGTAGAGTGCGGCTTTCTCCCCGGAATAGCCGGATAGCGCCTGGGCGTTTGCGGATTCGAAATCTTCTCTGATCCCCTGGCGAATTTCGGGGCGAGTCACTAATACGTATCGCCACGATTCGCTCAGCCCGACCGAGGGCGCGAACCGCGTTGAGCTGAGGATCTGCTCGAGCAATTCCGGCGGCAAAGGCTCGGGTTTGAAGTTACGAACATCTCTTCGCCATCTCAGCAATTCCCAGAATTGCTCCCGGAAACCCTCGTCGAATTGCCCGGTTCCTGTCATCTGCTCCGGTCATTCTCCCATCTTCCCGTTCAGGGCGGGGGAGCCCTTTGTCAAACTGAAGGTAGAATTGATGGCCTTTCCAATCCAGCGACCGCGCCGGCTGCGATCTTCCGAAGCAATGAGAAGACTCGTGCGAGAAACAACTCTTGCTCCCTCGCAGTTCATTTTGCCCCTCTTTGTTTGCGAGGGCGAGGGAGTCCGGAAAGAGATCGGGTCCATGCCCGGCAACGCCCAGCTCTCGGTCGACAATCTCGTCCGGGAAGCCGAGGAATGCAAGCGGTTGGGCTTGGGCGGTCTCATCCTGTTCGGCATTCCCGAGACGAAGGACGAACTCGCGTCGCAGGCTTACGCGGACGACGGAATCGTTCAGCGAGCTGTTCGCGCGTTGAAGCGTGAAGTGCCGGGGTTACTGGTGATCACCGATGTCTGCAATTGTGAATACACCAGTCATGGGCATTGCGGAGTCATTCGGAATGGCGATGTCGATAATGATGCAACGCTCGATTGGCTTGCGAAGACTGCGGTTTCGCATGCTCGCGCGGGAGCGGACATCGTGGCCCCGAGCGACATGATGGACGGTCGCGTCGACGCAATCAGGAATGCGCTCGATCAATCCGGATTCATCAATACTCCCGATCCTTTCCTACGCCGCGAAGTACGCTTCTGTCTTCTACGGACCTTTTCGGGAAGCCGCGGAATCAACGCCGCAATTCGGCGATCGGCGCAGCTATCAGATGGATCCCGCTAACGCGCGGGAAGCGATACGCGAGATCACGCTCGATCTTGAGGAGGGAGCGGACATGATCATGGTGAAACCCGCCATGCCTTACCTTGACATCATTCGGACTGCGCGAGAACTGTTCGATGTCAGCATCGGCGCCTATCAGGTGAGCGGAGAATTCAGCATGATTGTGGCCGCGGCCGAGAAAGGCTGGCTCGACCTGGATCGCACCATCCTGGAATCGCTCACGTCCATTCGTCGGGCCGGAGCAGACTTTCACCCTGACCTATTTCGCGAAGCGGGCGGCACAGTTGCTCGCCTGATGTTAGGGCTTACTCTTCCGGCAAACGTCCGGACAGGTAATAGCGTTGGGGTTGCCCACGTCTGACTCCGCTCAGCCCACGGACGACGTGCATGGCAACGGATTGCCCGGGCTTGAGGCTTGCCTGAAGCTTCATCACATCGTCGGGCGATCCGACGGCTTGCCGGTTGATCGAGATAATCGCATCTCCTTCGCTCATGCCGATATCATCCGCAAACGATCCGGGATCTACCGCTACCACCTTCACTCCTGCTTCGAGGTCGATAGCAAGATCCTTGCGTTCTTTCTGGGTCAGGCGCATGATTGTGATCCCGAATTTTGCCGGCGCGATCGCCTTGGTTGGAGCGGCCGGAATCGGGCGGGATTCGCTCACTTGCGGCTCGCTCTCCCAAACCTTCGACCTCTCGCCAACTGCCACCTTGAAATCCATCTGCTTGCCGTTCCGATCAACGCGTGACGGTCGAGAGACGAGCCGATTGGCATTTCCGCCACCTTGGTCGTCAGTTCTTCGCCATCGCGTATCGGATGGCTATTGACGGCCACAATGACGTCGTCCGCGCGGATGCCCGCTTTGCCGGCGGGTCCGTCCGGAGCGACAGAATCAATCAATACTCCATGATCAAGCCCGAATGCACGGAGCGTATCGGATGAATTGGTGTTACGAGTCCAGCGGATACCGATGGAACCTCGAACCACGCGTCCCGGCGCGAATGATTTCGTTGTAAACCTTTACCGCCGTATTCGAGGGCAGGGCAAAGCCGATTCCTTCGTATGAGCCGCTATGCGTCGCAATCATCGTGTTTACGCCGATGACTTCGCCGCGCACATTGAGCAAAGGACCGCCGCTGTTACCCGGATTGATAGCCGCGTCAGTCTGAAGAAAATTCTGGAAATTTGATGCGCCGGGAAGGTCCCTGCTGGTTCTCTCTGCGCTGACGATTCCGGCTGTGACGGTGGCCTGCAAGACCGAAGGGCGAGCCGATCGCAATCACCCAATCGCCGACTTGGACGCTGTCTGAGTTCCCGATTTGTACGGGAACAAGAGCCGCCTTCGTATCGATCTTCAGCACGGCGAGATCTGTTTCGTATCGAAACCGATCACTCTTGCCCGATACTCCTGGTCTTCACCCGCCATCTTGACCTTGATTCGGTCAGCTTTGTCCACGACGTGATAGTTCGTGATCAGATATCCGTTCTTATCAACGACGAATCCTGTACCGGAGCCTTCCGTGCGGAACGAGCGTTGGTCGTCCTGCCCGAAAAACTTACGCAGCATGTCACGCCCGTCTCCGTTTCCGCAGCCTTCCGGGAGCCCCATTTTCCTCCTCCGGATCGTTGCCCTGATTCTTGCGCGGTCGCCGGCCCGGTTTGGCCAGGTAATCCGATTGGATATAAACGACTGAGGGCTCAACGCGCTTGGTCAGCTTTGTGAAGTCATTTGCCAGCGGAACGGCCTGCGGGATGGTCAGCGGCGTGGCATCCTGCGCCCCCGCGGCGGCCTGGTGCTCCGCCTTGACGCCGGTATTCATGACCACGCCGATGAGATGCCGACCGATAACGTGACCAGCAGCAGGATGAAGCTCAGCAGTTTCTGCCGCTTCACCGTTTGAAAAACAACATGGGGAGGGTAGGTCCCTTGGACCGTTCTTTTCAGTATAGAGAACGAAAATGACCGCCAGAATATCACCATCGCGTTAGAACAGACTACGGATGCGCGATCACGAGCAGTGTCTTTGCTCTTTTCACGGTGCATTGAAATGCCGCCGTGACCGTTTCAGGATCGAGCGCGGCGAAACTCTCGTCGAGGATCACCAATTCGGAGTCTTGCAGCAGGGAGCGGCGCGATATAGATTCGGCTTCGCTCGCCGTGCGAGAGCTGCCAGCCGCCCTCTCCTACCATCTGCATCAAACCGCCAGGCATGCGCTCGAGCAGATTCGTCCAGTCCCAATTCGTGACAGACAGCCTGCGCTTCCTCCACATCGCTGCGAGTAGGCGGCCAGCTTCTTCCCATCAACAGATTGAAAGCAAGCGTTTCCGTCAGGATGTGGTTGTCGTGGAACTGCGGAGACGCAGCCACTTGTTTCCGCCATTGCTGGGATCCCGACGGTGTAGCCGTCGAGTCCGCTGATCAGAACGAGACCCGAGTCGGGCTTCCGCATCCCGGAAAGCAAGGACGCAAAAGTGCTTTTCCCGCCGCCCGACGGGCCCTCCAGGAGAACTCTTTCGCCCTGTCTTGATAGCAAGACTGCTAGGGTGTAGGGTCGGAGCGCCATCTTTGCGGTAGCGGAATGTGACTTTTTCCACTTCGGCAACCACTCGGTTCGACCTGTTCTCCCGAGTCTTCCGGGTGGCGTGTGGCTGAGCGACTCGCGGCTTCGCCGGCCGATTGGAAAAGGGGCGCTATCCGGATCCCGGCTACGATCGCAGCGCCGATATCGGCAGACGACGCTGTTAGCTTTCGGAAGGCGTTGAAGGCGAGTAAGATTCCGCCGAGTTGGAGCGCCACGCTTCGCCGTCGAAGCTGTTCCGGCAATTGCGCCAGGAGCAAGACAGCACAGCCCGGCAATCAGCCAACCGCGCGGAACTGCCGCGATGAACCACGCGCCGCTATCGTCGATTCCGTTCGATTCGCCGATATATCGAGAGAGCGCTTCGTCCTCTTTCATGTGCCACTCGCTCCGGGATTGTTGGGCCAGCCGCGTCCGGTTGCCCACCATCGACTCGACTAGCTCTCCCGTCATTTCCATGCGGCGTGCCCGTCCAGGACTGGTAACGCCGAAGAAAACGCCACGCTACGGCTCCGCGTGAGTACGCACCAGACCGCAAGTAGGATCGATATCTTGCCCAAGAACAAAGCCAGAAACAATGATCTCGACCAGCGGCGAGAACGCCGGCGATGCCCCCGCTCAGAGCGAGACTTTCCACCGCTTCCGCTTCAAAGGCTTGTCCGAGACAAGCTTCCCACTCCTTGATGCCGAACTTCATCCGGGTTGGATTTTAGCGCACCCAGAAGCAGTCTTCTCTTCAAATTCATGCCCGACTTCCGCCGCGAGCGAACCCTGCAGCCAGGTCGTCAGCGTCCGGAGCGGCACGATTCCGAGAAGGAGCAGCACCCAGGCAAGAAGCCATCCCCTGTCCATTCGACCCTCGAGAGACAGCTTGCCCAGGATCTGCCACGAAGCCAACCAGAATAGGTACTGGGCAAGATGAGCAGCTACCAGGCTGCTCCCCTTTCGCAGCAACACCCGTATCGATCAGGAACCGGCGCAAGTTGGTGTTGATGGGCGGAGCGAAGGATCCACGCTTCTCGCAAAGCGCTGTGCCCGGTCTGCCCATCCGACGAGTTGCCTGAATGACCCGCGCTCTTTTACGCGTCCGGAATTTCGGCTTCGCTCAGAAGTTCGCCGTACTGATGCCGAATCTTCTCTTCCGCCGGCGCCCGGAGCGCATGGCATAGAGATTCGGAGAGGAAACTTGCGCGACTTCACGGCGCGGGAGTGAACAGGTAAACGCGGCCGCGTCGGACCTCGAGCGCCGCGACGAATTGAGAAGGACTGACCCGGATGACCGCCGGCGTTCCCGTTGCCAGTTCCTCCTCAAGGTTCCGGTAGGTAGTGTCGAGTGTTTGCGCTTCGCACCCGAGCAGTCTGCGCTTGCCATTCGATAAAGGCGCCCGGATTTGATGCCTTCGGACGGTGATTGCCGCACCGAAGTGCTGGTGTTCGAAGGCAGTAGGCCCGCCTTCGCTGCCAGAGCCGATACCGCTTCGCCGAGCTCGGATAAAGGCCAGCACAGGCTTCGATCGATCGCGCGCTTTTCAAGCGACCTCCGTTCGGCGTAGAGCCTCGCCGGAGGGTTTCGGGAACTCTTGCACGATCCGGCCGGAATGAATCCTGATCCTGCCGCCAGAAGTCGCCACCCCAGATCTCTGCGGCCATGGTGCCGCTCTGCCTCAATCAACCGCGAATATCGCGACTCGGGATCGGCTGACTAATTCCTCGGGCAGACCGTTCTCGATGACGTGTCCCGCCTCAACCACCAGAACCCGGTCGAAATCGAGCGTTTCGGAAAGGTCATGAGTGATGCAAAGGAGCGTGCAATCGTGCCAAAGCGCGCGAGTTCGCGCGAGAAACTCCCGCCGCTTGTCTCTGTCAAGTCCCCGGAACGGTTCGTCCAGGATGACAAGGCGAGGTCGCTCTTTCAGCATGGCCCGGCCGATGCGAACTCGCTGTCCTTCTCCGCCCGAAACCAAGCCGCCCGATTCGCCTAATTTCGTTTGCAAACCTTCGCGGCAAATTCTCGAGCACGTCCGCGCAGCATGGCAGCATCAACCGCGGTACCGACTCGCGACGCGTCCTCACGGGAGCCATAGCGCAAGATTCGAGTACAGCGAATCGTTCCAGATCTGGACGGCAGGATCTACCCAAGCTGTCGATCCGCGCAGCGCTTCGACGTCGAGCGGTTGATCGTCAACATAGATCTCGCCTGAACTGGCGCGTAACCATCCGAGCAGAAGCCCGGCGATCGACGACTTTCCGGCTCCTGATGAACCGACGATCGCAACGTGCTGTCCCGCCGCGATCGAGAAGCGTAACGTCGTCCAGAATCGTTTGTCCGGAGGCCATCGGCTCCGACTGAGCGGAACTCGATCTTGCACTGCGCCTTACCTCGCGCGGCATCGTCATCAGCGCGGATCTGACGAGGCTTCTTCCTCGGAGCGCGCAGAGCGGGTCCAAAAGCCTGAGTATCAGATTGCGGTAATAGGGGAATTGTCGAGCTACCGTTCCAATATCCTGGCCAATCGCGGAAGATTGAGGGCCCAGTACGCGACCAGTAACACTCGGCCGATATTAGTGCCCGTGATGGGATGTACGAAAAACAGCGCCGCAACGAAACCGAACAGCAATGTGAGCTGAAAACCTTCGACACTCACGGCTAATTGCTGAAGCCGGCGAAGGGAATGCGCCCATTGCGCGACGAGCTTTCTCATGTTCCCGGCGAACGTTGGATTCGGCGGCATGTGCTCGAATTGCTTGTAACCCAAGCGCGGCATCAAGGTAAAAACGCGTCAACCCAGCCGCGTGATTACGAACGCGCAGATCCCTCTCGCGAAGGACAGATTGCGTCGCGTAGGCGGGATCAGTCCGGCCGCGACCGTGGCCAGAACCAACGGGGCACTAAAGGGCTCGAGCCAGATCATGGCTCCCGCAGTAGCGAACAATTCGCAGCAGGAGTGCATCAGCTGTCTAAATAGGTCCGGTAAGTGACGAAGCCGGTGGGTAAGGTGGCTTCGCTCCGCCATGTCCGACATCAGGCGGCTTTGGAAATATCGATCGCCAAGTTTCGGGATCTTCTCGAGAAAAGCGACGCGCAGGCGATTTTCGAGCTGGCGGCCGATTCGCGCCACACCCATGAATGCCCAAAATTCGAGCGCCAGCAACACGGCGCTGAAAGCCACGATTGCCGCCATTGCACCGATCCGCTGTCCCGCCAAACGCATTTCGCCGGCAACATCGAAGAGGGTTCGGAATAGGAGCGCTTCACCTAACAGTCCGAGTGAAATCGTGATCAGCGTAAAGCCCACGAAAACTGCTGACCATTGGCCACCGACTCCCAGCAGGCTGCCACAAAGCCCAAACCGGCCGAATGGGACGTTCATTGATGGCGGCCGACAATTCCCGTGGCAGGGCAGTCGCGGCTGAAGGGGCTCTTCGTCCGACAATGCGGACGAGCACCGCGCCCGTCATCGCCAGTTCATCCCCTCCGCTTTCGCGGACAGACCAGAAATCAGGACGGAATGAGTTCAGGAGAATGGCAGAAGCGCTCAACGAGGCGTCCAGCGGTTCGACCTGCGTTCGATTGCCTTGCCCTCTACAAGAGACGTGACCAGGCGGACCGAGGCATCGAGAGCAGCGATTGCATGCCACCGCTGTGTCCTCACAGGCGCCGGTTCGCAAGCGCCCGTTCTCGCTTATGCACTGACGCCGAGGTTTTTCAGCCGCTTGGACAAGACCGAGTTGAAAATCGGCCGACCCCGCGAATTCTCGCCAATCGTCTGCCGGGACGTTGACAGTATGACGGTATAGCTCACTGATGAAATGACTCTTGCTGACCCAGCGACGCCCGGTCACCGGATCCATCACCTGTACCGTGTTGGCGTGCTTGCGCCAGAGAACGACAAAGTGGGTAAATCCGCCGGGTAGCCGGACAACAACAATGGCGGGAAGTTTGGCCGCGTCGAGAAGCACGTGATCCGTCGGGATCATGACTTGCTCCGCTTCAAGACCTAATTGGTTCGCTACGGCTTCCACGGTATCGATGGAACTGCCATCGATGCCCGTCTGGCAGGCCTCGCGAAGGCGCTCATAACTCGCCGGCAATGCCGAAGCCGTCCAGTACGCATTTGAGGGCGGCTGGACCGCAATCCATGTTGGAAGTCTGCACCACTTCCGGTGCGAAGAACTTCCTCCTCATTGCGAGCCCACGATTTCGCCCGCCGAGCGCAAGACCAGTTTCGCGGGCGAGACTTGCTCAACCTCTACTTCGACCGATCCCGGCAATCCGTGTTGCGGCGGAATACGCGACGGGAAATTGCTCCCCACTGACAATTCCACCCTGACCTTCCCGTCTCGGATTTCATCGGCGACCCTGGCAACGCGCGTCGGCACGGTGCCATATTGCGCCCAGGGAAATCCCTGTAACCGGAGCGAGGCCGATTGGCCCGGATGGAGTTTGCCGAGTGCAGCCGAGGGCTGGAATTCCGCAATCACCTGGAGCTTGCCGCTAGGCAAGATGACACCGAGCTTGTCGCCTTCCGTAATATGAGAGCCCGGGCGAAGGGAAGCGCATTCAGCCAGACGGCCGGAGACCGTGGCCCGGATGCGTCGCCGTTCTATCTCGTACTCGAGTCTTCGGACGGAATCTGCTCCGGTTCGCAGTTCGGCTTCGAGTTTTGCGAGCGCCGCCTGGGTTTCCTTGCTCTTTACGTCGCGATCCTTGTCCCTTACCGCCAATTCCGGCTCTAGTCGAGAGATGCTCGCTTTTAAATTCTCCGCTGCTGCTCTCTTACTCTGAGCGGACGCTCGGGCGCGTTCTGCATCCGCAACGGACATGATGCCTTCCGCTCGCAGCCGGTTTGCGCGGCTTAGTTCTTGTTCCGCGAGTGTCGCTTGCGCGTTCGCTTCTTCGTATTGAGCGCGAGCGCCGCTCTGGCTCAACGTAAGAACCTTCCGTTCATCCGTTTTGCCTTCGCTTTGGGCCTGTAGCTCTGCGCGGACGGCATCTATCTGCGGCTGAAGCTCTCGCAGGCGTGTCTGTTCTTCGCGCAAACTCAATTCTTCCGTTTGCGTGTCGATTTCAGCCAGCACGTCTCCAACTTCGATCTGTTTCCCTAAAACGAGATTCGAGCGCAGGAGCCTTCCCGAGATGTTGGCTTGAATCGGATAGGGAGCGGTGTCGACTTCCAGCCTGGCCGAGTCAGAAATCTCGTAGCGTGTTATCCGCGCCAGAAAAGCCCAAGCAATCCAGGCGGAAAGAAACACGACGGCCGTGGTGAGCGCGAAAGTGGAGGTTAGACCTCGATCGTTCCGAAGCCGGTGATGCACACTGGGGAAGCTTTGAGACATGGCGAAAGGGAAAACCGGAACGTCTGAGATGGGAAGGGCCGCTGCGCCTTCTATGCGAAGCGGCCCGTAAGGACTAAAGGTTTTCGGCCTCTAAGCCGAAAGAATGACTATGCGCCCCATAAACCTTGGCCAGCCTTCACGTTGCTCTTAATCTTCACGGTTCCTCCTTTCGCCTCGATTTGGGTTCTTGCTGGCAGGCAAGAATCCATTGAATGGTTTGAAACTGACTAACTTTCCCTCAGACGATTGAATCGGTAAAGAAACAAGTCGAAATATCTCAGCGAACCTCTCAGATATAACTTCTTTAGCCACGGAACTTCGATTCGATCCGTCTCTCTTTATTCGAAGTGAATGCATTTTGTATAGCCTATAAACAACCTTAGACAAAGACTTTCGTAGGTCTAAGGACGGAAGATTATCCTGTAATCCGTAAGTATCTTCGTAAAGGCTCCGATTATGCTTGTCTCGATCGCTTACCTCATAATCTTTCGTGTTGTCCTCTGAATCTCCCTGATGCTACCGTTCGGTCGAGGAACTCGATGGTCACATTGATGGGGGAGGCGCGGAGTTGAAGCGCCGGGATGCGATTCTTACCGGAGCAGGAGCGATTGTGAGCGCAGCAAATTCGAGCGGCCAAGGTGGAGCCGGCCAGCACGCGCCTTCGGGTCAACAGCCGCCTGATGCCTCAGGGCCGACCGCCGCAAATCAGAACGATCCCGGCAGATCGAATGCCGAGTCGATCCTCACCGGAAAAGTCGCCGTTGTGACCGGAGCGGCTCGGGGAATAGGACGCTCCATTGCAGTTGAATACGCGGCAAACGGGGCGGACGTGGTCGGCGTGGATATTGCTGGTGCGGCCACACCCATTACTCAATATCCGCATGCAACGGCCGCCGATCTGGAACAGACCGGTAAGCTCGTGATGGCGCATGGGGCGCAAGTTCATTTCATTTACCGCCGACATCCGAAACATCGACGCACTCCGCGAAGTGGCGCGGAAAGCCGAAGCACAACTCGGGGGGATCGACATTGTTGTAGCCGACGCGGGTATCCAGGCCTTTAAACCCTTGCTGGAGATGGAAGATCAGGACTGGCACGACGTCATAAACGTGAATCTCACGGGAACGGCAAACACGATTCGTGTTTTTGCTCCCTGTCTGGTCAGGCGTGGCGAAGGACGCATCATTGTGCTTTCATCCATGCAGGGTCGCCACGGGACGAAGAACGGGTCTGCCTATTCGGCTTCGAAGTGGGGCATCATCGGACTCATGAAATCGGCAGCCCTGGAACTTGGACAGCACAAGATCACCGTCAACGCCATCATTCCCGGACTGATCGATACCCCGATGACCCGAAATGAAAAGCGCTGGAGTCTCGCGATGGGAGAGGTCATGAAAAATCCCCCAGAAAAGCCAACGGAGGATCAGGTTATTGCGGCGCGGTTGCCTCGTTCGCCTTTGGGTGCGCCTTTCCTCCAGCCCGACCATGTCGCCCCGGCGGCCGTTTTCCTCGCGTCCAAGGCGGCGGCGCTGGTGACCGGTGCGTGCTACGACGTGACCGGCGGCGATAGTGCTCAGAACTCGGCCTGACGATTTTGCCAACGCCCGAGCACACAGTCCTAATGAACTGTCTACAAAAGTTTATCCGTTTGGTTGAGTCCGCTTGCTCCCATGGCCAGGGGAGCCACATTCGATATGCCTCATTTGAGGCAACCGAGCCGCATATTCACAAGCAATAGCCGGCGAAATCGATAAATGCATCCCGTAGGATGCCGAATTCGCCTCTTTAAGTGCCGAAAAGAACCGGAAGGCGCATTTATTTGCCACAATCCGCTCGGATTGCCAGTCGCTTGTGTGCGAAATAGCGCAACGGCGAACCGAATCGTTCGATTCTCTCCTGAATCCTTGCCGACCGGCTTGCATCAGTAGCTCAAGCTTCGGCGCCGATTACCGACTTGTAAATCCGCCAAAACAATGCGGATGCATGTTTAGGACGCGCTAATGGCGACACCCCGGAGGCGCTTGTCTTTGAGCGCGTGAACCGGGGAAGATCGGTTTCTTCCAGGTACTAGGGCAGAAGTATAAGCCCGAAAGGGATGTAGAGTTGTTTTGGCTATGCGATTGCAAGAGATTTCTATCATGAACTTCGAGCGTGCAAGGAAAGAGCTTCTACCCTACGTCATCGGTTTCTCGGCATCGGCCCTCGCGGTTCTTTCATTTCTTGCCGCCATGCCGTCGCAAGCTGCACCGCCGTCGCTCATCGGGAAGCTTAAGAACGAACATCACCGCATGAACCAGACAAGCCATGGGCGTCTGCCTGACAATACGAGATAGTTAGACTTTCGCCGAGCCTCTCAACGCACCCGCCCCTGCTTTTTAGCTTGGCCGGAGGAAGCCGGATGATCTCTTTGCCGTTTCGTGACAGATCCGAAGCCGGTAAGTATCTGGGACTGGAATTATCCAAAAGGATTATCGCGGGTAATCCCGTTGTTCTGGCCATCCCGAGGGGCGGTGTTGCCGTTGCCAAGGAAATAGCAAAGCAATTACGTTCTCCGCTTGATGTTATTGTGGCCCGCAAGATCGGCGTACCGTGGCAGCCGGAACTTGCGGTCGGTGCGATCGCCGGTGATGCACAGGTTTTCGACCGTGATGCGATACGCGCACTACGAATATCGAGCGAACAATTAGAGCGAGTCGTGGCGCGCGAAAGGTGGGAAATGAGGCGTAGGGAAGACCTGTACCGCGGAAAAGCCGCTTCGCCTCCACAAGTTTCCGGTCGAACGGTCATTCTCGTCGATGATGGCCTGGCAACCGGATGGACAATGCTCGCCGCCGCAAAGTACGTCCGCAGCTTGGGTCCGAAGCAAATTATTTCAGCGGTGCCGGTTGGCTCCGCGACTGCGAGCAAGCGCCTCGCCGGCGAGGTAGACGAATATCTTTGCCTTGCTATCCCCGAACCGTTTCTTGCTGTGCAGCAGTGGTACGCGACGTTCGGTCAGGTGAGCGATTCGGAAGTATCGCAGCTCCTCGAGGAGAGTTCCCGGTCGGTTCAGTAAAGGCCGGGAGCTAACCAACCGGTTCGAGGTCAAACCCAACCAGTCGATAAGCGGGAGGCGGCAAGCGGGACAAACGCTCCTGGATCCATCGGATGCCCTCATCTAACAGCTTTAATTCTTCCCGCCACCAGTCACCTGTCATGGCAGAGGCATAAAACTGTCGACACGTTTGAAGATGACGTAAGAAACCTGCCAGAAGGCGAGAACTGTAGTGCGAGATCATGCCCGCGGAGCCGCCGTTCTCGCGCGCGGCCCGGATGATTGCGACAGCCAGAATAGCTTCGCGAGCTGCGTTCCCCGCACCTTCTCCGCAAAGCGGATCGAACCCCATTGCCGCGCTTCCGCATGCGAGCCAACGGTTGCCGCCGAGCGGATCAGATCGATCCGGCGGTAGGCGCTTCGCTCTTATCCACGCCCGATTCCGGGTGTGCCGGTCGAACGCAATCTGCAGGGACCCAGCTTCGCAGTGGCGGATATGACTGGCATCGTGGCACGGCTCCTTACTGAAACGCCTCGGGAGCACATATTCATGAGACTGGAACAGGAAGCGACCTCCGAATAGGCGGCGCACTACGAATCGCCATTTTCAGCGACGAATAGGTTCCAGAAAGCGCTTCCATTTGCGCTGAAATCGCCCGATGCAGTACATCGGGGCGGTTTTACGCGTTCTTTACAAGTCGCCAACAAACGATTCCGAACTTTTCCTTTACGATGCGGCTGAAAGGAAAGGAACCTTTGGAACAGACCAGCGTTCGGGAATGCCCTTCAATCAGCAGAACCCAGGACCGCAGACGTTTTCTTGAGCGAGCCATTCACTGGCTCGGCGGCACGATGGCAGTTTTGCTGGGCGTACCCTCGGCTGTTTATATATTCGCGTTGCGCACGAAAAACACAGAATCCAGGTGGATGGATGCAGGTGACACTTCGGACTTGGGAAGTGACTTCCCGCAGGAGATTACATTTCGGCGTAACCGAGTTGATGGGTGGAAGATTCAGAGCGGAACCGAAACCGCTTGGCTCAGTAAGGCGGCGGACAACAAGCTAATTGCTTTCTCTCCGTGGTGCACTCACCTTGGTTGCGCGTACCGGTGGGAAACAAACCGGAAGGAGTTTTCTTGCCCTTGCCACGGCTCCAGATTCGCAAAGGACGGAGCAGTCATTGCCGGTCCGGCAACTCGCCCTCTGGATCGGTACGAAATAAAGCTGGAGGGGAAGCGCATTTGGCTGAGTTCATCGCAGTCCGTGCGCACTTGATGCCCGTGGAGGTTCGTTTTGCGAAAAGTCTCTAGTTGGTTTGACGACCGTACCGGTCTTATCACGTTAGCGAGCCAGTTCTTATCAGAGGAGATACCAGAGTCAGCGGGTTGGCCGCAGGCGTTCGGTAGTGTCGCTCTGTTCCTCTGCTTGGTCCAGGCGTTTACGGGCATTCTACTGTCCCTCAATTACGCAGGAACGCCCGGCGACGCCTACAACAGCCTGACCTATATCATTCGTGACGTTCCCATGGGCAGGTTGATTCGAGGCGTACATCACTGGGGCGCCAGCCTGATGCTAATCGTCCTGGTTCTCCATATGATCCAGGTGTTTGTGTATGGAGCGTACAAACGGCCGAGGGAAGCAACCTGGATGGGCGGCGTGTGCCTGTTTTTGCTCATGCTCGGGTTCAGCCTGACGGGATACTTGTTGCCCTGGGATAACCGAGCATATTGGGGGACGGTCGTCACCACAAAAATCATGGGGCAGGCACCAGTCATTGGTCCTTACCTGCAACAAATGGCAGATGCAGGCGAGCGGATCGGAGTCATCACTTTCGCCCGTTTCTATTCGCTTCACGTTTTTATGTTCCCGGCGATTACGGTATTCCTCGTGATCATCCATCTTCACCTTGTGCGGCGTCATGGGGTGACACCGGCAGCGCACGACGTGGGACCCAAGAAGGCGTTCTATCCGGAACAAGTCTTCCGGGACACGTTCGCATGCTTCCTGGCCTTGCTCATTTTACTCGCGGCTTCGTACGTGCTTAGGGCTCCACTCGACCGACTCGCCGACCCGACGGATGCCACCTATGTGCCTCGACCCGAATGGTACTTTCTCTTTCTGTTTCAACTCCTGAAGTTTTTCAAAGGTGCTTGGGAGCCGGTCGGCAGCATCGGGATACCGACTCTGGTCGTACTGCTATTGTTCTCCGTTCCTTTCCTCGACCGGTCTCGCGCGAAAGCGCTGCGCCAGCGAGTAGTCGCGATGTCCGTTGTGGTTTTTGCGCTTGCTGGTTGGACTGCACTGACGGTAGCGGCGATACGAAGCACGCCGGCAACAGCCGCAAATTCGACGGCTGATGCTCTTGCGTTAAGTGACGTCGGTTCTTTGTCGGCCGAAGAAATGGCGGGAATCGGGTACTTCCGTCAAGAACGATGTCGTACATGTCATAACCTGACGGACGGACCTCCGAAACCCGGGCCTACGTTAGCTTTGCAAAAGACGAAGCGTTCCGCAGAATGGATGATTCATCACTTCAGAAATCCCAGCCAGACCATTCCCGGCAGTAACATGCCTCCTATCCCGTTAAGCTTGCCTCAGCTCAACGCGCTATCCGCGTTTCTCCTGCGCTTACGTCCTGAAACAGCCGAGTTCGTCGACAAGATTCCACCCGAAGCAGTGAGAGGCGCCCAGATCTATGTTTCCAGCGCCTGTAATAGCTGCCACAAACTCGGGGGCATCGGCGGCGAGATCGGCCCGTCTCTGAACGGACTCGCAGCAAGACGTTCGAAAGAATGGATCGAGAAGCATTTCGAATCTCCGCAAACCCTATCTCCCGGAACGGTGATGCCGCCCTTCCACTTTTCACCCCCGGAGCGTGACGCCCTCATCAACTACCTTCTCGCGCTTCCTTGACGCTCAACGGATTTGCCGAGTCAAGTTGAATCCGGCAAACAATCCACCCGGCGTATCGGCAGAAGGGTCACCGAGGAAGGTGGCCCTTGTCGCAGCACGTTGGGACACGGTGGTGCCGGGGCTGGTTGAAAATCCAAACGTAAACGCGTGGCGGTAAATCTTCTTCTGGATGCCGAACGAGTACGCCGGCCGATGGATCCCGAGGTCGCGTCCGTTCACAAAGGTGGGAATCACTTCCGCCAGCAGCGCCACGGTTGGCCTGACGTCGACCGCCAGGCCAAAACCGAGTGAGAAGGTGTTCACGCCCGGAAAATCCAGGATTTCCTGAGACCGGAATCCACCAGGTACAAGCCGGCGATCGTTGAATGATGCAGTTGGGACAGCGTAGATCTGTGCTCGTTTGGTAAGACTGCGTGCGAAGATGCCTTCGATGTTTTCTGTGTAGTTCTTCCTGAAATTGTTCTGTCCTTCAATGGAAGCTCTTACCTTCAAGGTGAAAGGTGAGCCACGATGCTCATCCAGAAGTTGATATGCAGCCATCAATTGGATCGGGCGATTCACGATGCTCGGCGAGCGATAGATGCTGGCTGAGAGCTTGTCAGTGATCCCGTATGTAAAGCCGAATGACGGAATCGCAAAGCCGTCTAAGCCGAACAGCGCCTCTCCTCGTCCGGTGCCTGTAAACGCAGGATCGTAGGCAAAGCGGTGAGCAAAGTTGACGTACACGCCGTGACGCGCCGTTTGCCGCCCGGTAGGAAGGCTGATGAGAACGTCGTCACCCGGTTCGTAAACGCTTGGTTCCGCTGGCTTGGATGGGGCCGCCGCCGTCGCCGAAGAGCTTGAGCCTGCGGGAGCATTTTGAGTCTGCCCTCCGGGCAAGTTTCTGACGTAAGTCACGAGACTGGCCATTTCGGGTTCGGAGAGCTTGCCCGACCACGCCGGCATCCGTCCAGACTTTCCGTTGTGGATCGCATTGCTGTAATCTGCATCGGTTTGAGTCCGCTGGAAATTCGGATCCAAGAAATTGGGAGTCCCCATGGCCTGATTGCCTTTACCATCGGCGCCGTGACAAGGCGCACAATTCTTTGCAAACAACGCCGAGGGGTTGCCGGCAGCCGCCGAGGGCGCAGACTGCCCACTTATTTCCGTGACCGACTTAGCCGACACGTCGATCAGGTAGCGCTTGCCCTCCCGTTGCAGGATTACCTGCGACGCTGAGCCAGACTGAAACTCAATGCCAAGCGATCGGGCGAGATCTGGGAGACTGCGGTTGTCCGCCGAACGCAACGGAGGAGGCCAAGCATGTAACCAAGAGGCCCCATCGGTATCCGAAATGTCTGTTCTTTGTGCGGACTTTGTTAGCCGGCATAATCTCGATACCGTGACTATAGGTTTTCGCCTGTCCAGCAGTTGTCGATGAATCGTAAAAGTTATGTGAAACCCGTCTGCGGACATTTAGGCAGATCGGGTAATTGCAAGGGAACGAACGGGCGGATCGCTCAGCGCGATGTCGGAGGAGGTTGGGGCAGAATTGACGATTGCCAGTATCTTCTCGGCAAAGCTGTGTTCGGCATATTGCGAGGCAAGATGCTGAAGTCTTGTCGGTCTGATCTGGCCTTCGTGATCTTCGAAACGCTCGATTGCGCGCTCCATCAGATCGTTATCGGGCGACGCGTAGAGAAACCCGGCCTCGCCTTCAGGAGCAATCTCGACGAGACCTCCGCGTCCCAGGCCGACGATAGGCTTACCGCTCGCGAGCGCCTCAACGGAAACGATGCCAAAATCTTCCTCGGCCGGCTGGAATACCGCCCGGCAGCGCGCATACTGCTCGCGAAGTTCAGCGTCAGAGATACGGCCGCAGAACTCTATGTTCGAGGCTGCTGCCTTCCGCAGAGCTGAGTATTCCGGTCCGTCGCCAACAATCCTCAAGGGACGACCGCTTCGAGAAAAACAGATGACGGCATCCATCACGCGCTTGTACGCGACGAGCTCCGAAACGAGTAAATAGTAGTCGAGAGGAGGCCGGTAATAGAATTTTTCCACTGCAACGGGCGGATGCACGACCCTGGATGCCCGTCGGTACGCTCGCCAGATCCGCTTCTGGACGTTTTTGCTGTTTGCTACAAACTCGTCCACTCTTGCTGCAGAAGCGAAATCCCAAAGGCGCAAGTAGTTAGTTGTCAGACCTATCAGGGTGCGCTTCAGGCCCGTGCGGGTCCACTCGTGCAAGTAGTCCGGATAGAGATCCCACAGGTAGCGCATGGGCGAATGGCAATAGCAGATATGGCGGCTTGATGCGCTTGTGATCACACCCTTTGCGGGGCCGGACTCGCTGCTGATGATCAAATCGTACCCGCGCAGGTCCAGATGCTCGAGAGCGAACGGCATGAACGGCAGGAGGGAACGATAGTAACGTCGGCCAGGGTTTAGAAAGCTCGCTGTGACTCGCCGGGAGCGAATTGTCTCTGATACTTTCTCCGGATCGTAAAAGAGCGTGAAAATGTCGGCTTCGGGGAAGATGCGGCATAATGCTTCGAGCACCTTCTCGCCTCCCCGCATTCCCAGCAACCAGTAATGAACCAGGGCAACCCGCATAGCTTTCTAAGCCGCCCGCGCCATTTGGCTGATCAACCCGCAGATCTTATTTCCGTAGGCCTCCGGGCTGTGTTTCTCTTCCCAGAGTCGCCTGCCATTCTGGACAACTTCCCGCATCTTCTCCGAGTTCATTTGCACCGCAAGCACGATCTTTTCTGCGAGTGCTTCTGGAGTTCGTTTCTCGACTAAGATGCCATTCTCCATATGCTTCAGAAGCTCGGGAATGCCACCCACTGCGAAAGCGACAACCGGTACACCGGCCGCCAGCGCTTCCAGAATGATGCGTGGCGTTGCGTCCAGCGCGGTGGATGGCACAACAATCAAATCGAGTGAAGCAAAAATATCTGCCGTCCTCTCGATCCAGCCCGGAAACTCGATGGGCAGACCGTCAGAAGCAGCCCGGACTCGATCGGAATATGTACAATCAGCAAACAGAGGCTTGCCTATGACCGAGAATCGGAGATCAGGATGCGCACTGGCTACGATCTTGGCGGCTTGGACAAACTCGAGTTGCCCCTTCTCCTCTTCGATGCGTCCGACCACCCCGATGCGTGTGATCGGTAACTTCTTCTCGCTTGGCCGGTCCGGCGTGCCGGCTACGCCGTTATAAATGACGTGTACAAACTGCTTCTGTAGGTACGAGAGCAGCGGTTCAGTAGCGTAGCGGCAACAGGCCACCACCTGTGCGCTTGCAAGACGCAAAGAGCTGGCGGCAAGACATGCGGCACTACGCTGCTGCAAGCGGTTATGGCAATGAAAGAGAAGCGGTAATGAGCTTCGGCGAGCGGCGAGCGACGCGGCGGGAAGTACGCGTGGGCCGTTTACGTAAACAACGTCGATGGCGAGCGTCCGGATCCAGCCTAGGAACTCTTTCGCAAGCCGGTAGGAGTCGCGCAGGTAGTGAACCATCTCGGTACGTGTCTTTCGTACCTTTGTGTACTTTCCGAGGTCGAAAGAACCAGTGCCGTATCCAAGTTCTCGAACTTTCGCCAGCAGAGGGCCCGTGGTCGTTCGGAGCGGCGACATAGGGGTTCCAGCCCCGAGCCGTGAAGGACGGCAGCAACTCCAGCAGCATGCGCTGTGCTCCCCCGACCTCAGCGTATTGATCGAGGCATAAAATGTTCATTGCTGCTCCGCGATTGGGAACCGGTTCACCATGCATTGCGCCCGGAGAGTACGCACGGCACTGTCGCCTGCAGAATGCGGAGGTAAAGCCTGACTGACCAATTCTCCAGCATGAAGAGATCGAGCCGGCGCCTCTCTTCCAAAGTCAGCTTGCTTCTGCCACTTACTTGCCACAGTCCACTTAACCCTGGTCTCACGAGCAGCAAGCGACTGGCATCCGAGCCATAGAATGTGACAATCTCCTGGGCTGTGAGCGGACGCGGACCGATCAGGGCCATGTCGCCTCGCAGAACGTGCCATAGCTGCGGCAGTTCATCGATCGAATACCTGCGGCACAATGCCGCAAACCGGCTGGTGACTCGCGGATCTTCAGAGTGTTTGAGTTGCAGCTCACTTCCGCCGTGCAGGCGCTCGACGAGGATGTGACTGCGGACCGACGGGTTTCTATCGTTCCACATTGTTCGGAACTTCAAGACCCAAAGTTCACTTCCTTTCCGGCCTACCCGGCGATGTGCGACGAACGGTGAGCGGCGGGATAGCAGAGATACCACAAGTCCAATGGCAAGTAACAAAGGAAACAAAACAGCGAGCATCACACCGGCCGCGATTCGTTCCAGCAGGTTTATGAACACCCAAAAGAAACTGTCATGGATCTCGATCCCGGCCGCATCCGTATCTTGCCCGTTTGCTTCCTCAAGCAGCACCGCGACGTCGTTTGCGAACACCGGCTGGGGCAGTGCGACTTCAGTATCTTGACTGCCGGCGATAGTGATCGTTGAACGTTTCAGAGGGCTGAACCTCAAGCCTGAGAGTAGACAAAGTCTGCAAACACGTTGTGCTGTACGTGTGAAAGATTTGTAAATACCAGTTGTGACATTTCGATCAGGCGCACTCCTTCCAGTTGAGGGAGCAAACGCACTGTCGGCAGATAGGATTCGTAGAGACGTCGAGACTGGAACGAAACCGAACTGCCCGCGAGCCGTTTATTACCTCAAGTAGGCTGCCGTCCCCGATTTGTCCGATGGGATCCTGAAAGAAACAAGGCCGCACTTTGCCGTCTGATTCGATGACGGCGGAGACCCAGGGTGCGTTGCAGTGGGGCGCAACAGGTTCGATCTGGCCCAGCTGAGCGCGGAAATGCTGCAAGATGCGCTCGAGTTTCGTCGCATTCTCCGCGACAAAACGAGTGCCATCCCAGTCGGATATAAGACCAGTGAAGTGAGCGGCTAATTCCGAGATCTGATCTTCGTCCAGCGTCAACTTCGCCTGTCCGAGCACCGTGAGAGGGCTCGAGCGATTAAAAGCCTGAGAACTTACGTCGGCAGCCAGGAACGAAATGGAACGGCAACCCAGTTCGTGGGCGATCCTGGCGGTTTCGCGGACATATCTGTAATTTGACTGTTGCACCGTCGAGCGCGCGGAAATGGGAAACGCCGGGTTTGAACGATGAAGAGCTGCGATCCCGGCCGCTATGCGATCGAACGCACCAGGAACTCTTCGTATCTGATCGTGGATGGCCGGTGGTCCATCCAGAGACACGATCACATCGTCGATACCCTCGACGATGCGCTGAGCATTCTGCTCGAGCAGGAGACCGGTCGTCAGAAGGGTGACTCGAATACCCGAAGAGCGAATCAGTGCAGTGAGCCGGAAGAGATCTGTATGCATCAAGGGCTCACCACCGGAAAGAACGATCCACTGTACCTTCAACCGACGGATATCTTCGAGATGACGCTCCAGTTCAACGGGAGAGAGTTCCTCCTCAGAGCGATCCTTCCAGATGTCGCACATCACACATCGGCAGTTGCATCGGCGATGTGGGTACAAAATCGAGCACCGGCATCGTCGTGAGCGTGGCGTTCATGCGATCACCCGCCTTCCGGCAAGACAAATGCGTTCACCCAGGATCTGTTTGGTTTGGTCGAGAAAGCCGCGGACGTTGCTTTTAACGAACCACTTACCACGCCCTTCTATCTCGACTTCTTGAAAGCCTTCAAGATCAGTGATGTGCAGCTCTCGTGCCGCTTCGGCAGATATCAACATCAGTCGGCCTTTCAAGAAGACCAGCTCCGGGCGGGATCCAAGCAGGCGAGAGGGCGAGTTCTCGTCATTGGCCCGCACCACAAGCAGATCGGCGACGCCTCCGTCCTGGATTCTTCCCTCACCTGCTTTCAGGTGCAATATTCGTGCAGCATCGCTGGTCACCATCCTGTAAAGGCGGCTAGAGCTGACGTGATTCCCCGCGACCGACAACTCGTCGAGGAGGTCGCCATCGGCGGTCAGTGCAGAATCCGTTCCGAGTGCTATGGAGATCTCTGAGTTCAATACTTCAGGCGAAACCGTGCGGCCGAGAGTAAATAGATTCGAAGTCGGGCACCAGACCAGGGAAACTCCGCGGCTTCGAATTACTTGAAGATCTTCCGGTTTTATAGCAACGCCATGCACGAGTACGGTTGATGAGCGAAGCAGTTTGGCTTCATCGAGCCGATACAACTCGCGCCAGGAATCGCAATCCGTACCTTCACCCGCATGAACGATAAACGGAGCGCCGGACGGCGTGCGGCGAAAGCTACGTCTCAATATCGGGCGAGAAGGTGAGCGAATGTGCCCATCCGAACCGGCGAAGAACGCGAACGGGGAAACGATCGAGAGAAAACCGTCGGATCGTAGGGATTATGGTGAGCGACGGACGTTACGCCATTCAGCAGATTCTTCAACCCGCCCCACCAAAGCCGGATGTGTTTCGGTAACCTGAGATGGCTCGCGATTGGCTCTTCCGATGGTTTGAAGATTTCTTCCGCCCAGGCAACTGCATTGGGATATGGTCCGCGCCCAAGTCTGGGAAAAAGGTTGAATTCCAGGTGATCATGAGCGTTTACCAGCCCGGGTAGGATCATGAACCCGCTTAAGTCGAACTTCGGAACGCTTTGTGTTCGTGCACGCGGAGTGAAAGCGATCCGGCCATAACGGATGATGATGTCACTCCGAGACGAAATGTTAGCGCCCATGGCTACCTTCGCGCCGGCCAGCGTCATACCTTTCTGCAAACAACCACGCGGACCGCGGGTTTCCCCATAAGCGTGGGATACACGTGCTTCCTTACCGGCTGCGGCGAAGATTGACCTCTCTGGCGCGGAGAATCCGGCCTCCGTCTGTGTCACGATCTCCAGTCCTGCGGTTCGGCACGCCGATCGAATATGTTCATCGCGATGAACTCGATGTGCAATTTCATAGGTCTTGGTTCCGACTCGGAACGAACGAGTCCAACCTCTTGCCGTCGCGTCCGGGTGGAGGTCACTGATGATGATCCGGCCCGTGGGCTTTGTTATTCTCCAGAGCTCATTCAAAGATCCAGTGAGATCCTGGAAGTAGCTAAGCGCGAATGAGCATATCGTGAGGTCGGCGATTTCGTTTGCGAAACGGCAGGTGAGACGCTTCGGCCAGGACAAGTCCTCTGCCGATGCCGGTCTTTCTCTGCGCTTCGACCAGCATTTCGAGACACGGGTCGACGCCGAATGTTATTGCACCTCGCTCGCGGTAGCGCAACATAGATCGTCCCGTTCCGCAGCCCACATCAACGACTGTTTGCGATTCAACATCTGGAACGAGAGCGCGAACGATGCGCTCCTCAAGAGCCAGCAAAGGATTGGGGTCCGTATCGTAATGCGGGGCCCACAGCTGGTACGCAGCCGCAGCTGGATAAGACCATCTACAGACTCTCCAGCTTTGGCTTTCGCAACGCGACAAACTTATGCGCCAGTTGCAATTCGAATGGCCAGTCGTAGAAGCCCAACGCGTAACGCCAGCTACTCAGCGCCTTCAGGATACTGGCGGCCCCAATCGGGCAGTTGCACATCCTGAATCGTCGGCCACCGGGACCCAATCACAAGCTCGAAGTTGTCAATTCGGTTTTTGATTCTTCTGGGCAGCCAGGCAAGGTGCGGATCGTACCGGACAGAGAAATTGAACCACCGCTCCGTGGCCCACTCGTCGGGAGTGCTCGGGAATTGAATCTTCCCGTCAACGTTGCCATACATCCCGTCCGGATGAGGTGTGGGGATATAGTGCTGAACGATGATCTCCGCGTCCGGATTGATCTTCTTGATGCGGCGGATGAAGCGAATGGTTTCGATCGTGTCTTCTTCGGGATTCGCGGGATTCCCTACAACGAACGAAAACTCAGGTATGATCCCGTACTCTCGTATCTTTGCCGCGAGCTCGAGAGTCTGGTCTGTCGAGATCCGCTTATTCATCTGCTTCAGCATTTTGTCCGAGCCGGACTCAGCGCCGAAAAAAATCATCTTTGAGCCGGCGCGCTGAAGCAGCCGAAACGTATCGCCGGAGTATTTCAGTACTGAATCGATACGGCCCTCGGACCACCAATTAAGGCGGAGAGGAATCAGGCGCGTTGCGAGGTCGACAGTGTGCGACTCGTTCAGGAAGAAATTATTGTCGTAGAACTGAACGGCGTCGATGCGATATCTGTCCTGTAGCAACTTCAAGACAGACGCGGTTCGTTCGGGAGTTTCGGTCCTCTGTCGGCCCTTATAGATCGGAACCACGCCGCAGAACGTACAGCGAAAGGGACAGCCAATGCTTGCCTGGTGGACAGCGGTTCTCCGTCCGAGGAAAGTCGGACGAATGTAATCTTCGACATTTAGCAATCGATGGTAAGGAAGGCAGGGAAGATCGTTCGGAGACTCCAATGGCCGATCGGCGTTGTGCACATGGAGACCAAAATCATCCTTAAACGAGATGCCCGGAATCCCGCTCAGCTTTCGACCCTCTTTGATAGCTTCAACCAGTTCGAGGAAGGTCCGTTCTCCTTGGCCCCTCACGACGACGTCAACGTATGGGGCGTTGAGCGCGGCATCTGTGTAGAGAGACGGGAAGTAGCCACCCCAAACGATGGGAATCCGCGGGTACCTGCTGCGAAATTCGCGGCACAGGGGAATGGCTGCCTTCATCTGGGGACCAGGCATGACGGAGACCGCAAGCATGAGGCAGCCGGACTCGCGGACGATACGGTCGAGCTTGTTCGCAGGGTCCGACTCTGCGTTTCCGTCGACGATGCTGAACTCTTCTTTGCCTTCGAGCACCGCGGCAAGCGATAAGACCGCCAGCGGAAAGCGGCGATTCTTCGGTTTTGTAGATCGCGGATGAAGCAGAATGATCATGGTGCGCGAGAAACTCCCCACAAGAATCCAAAAGTTTGACGGCGGCCTGCGTCTTTGAAGCAAGGCCTTGACAGGCCGGATGTGCCACCGCAACCCGTACCAAGGCCGATACAGCCGCCATTGGAGTCCGAGTTTTTCCGACAAGAAGCGCAACGTTGGCTTATCGAGAAATTCGATACTCTCCATCGCATCGGAAGCGAACCCATACTTCTTGCCGGTACGCCAGCTTTCGCTCGGCTCACCATGCGCGCACCGTGCTCGTGAGTACGGTAGATAGGGGAATCGAGGATGACAACGTGACCAGAAGGCCGCAGACAGCGTTGCGCTTCCCGAAGCGTTTCGAAGTAGTCGGTTGAATAATGGATGGCTGCGTTATAGATGACCAGATCGAAGCTGTCCGCTGCGCACGGGAGCGCGTTGAACTCACCCTCGATCGTTGGGATCGACACTGGATACGACCCGGCTGCTCGCAATCCATCCAGTGGGTCGTCGAAAATATCCAGGGCCGTCACGCGATGGTTCCGCAGTGCAAGCCGGTAGGACATCCAGCAGTTCCCAGCTCCGAGATCGAGGATGTCAAGCGGCGTGCCCGCGCTGCGCTCCCACTTTGGAAGGAGCTTGTTTTCCAGGTATCGGTATGTGCGAGCTCTCATGGCCCACATCGACGAATTCTTGCCCGATAAATCTTCGTAGGGCAGCGCCCGGTAGTACGCCGGGTCCGGTGAACCTCGACCTTCCGCATGTCGAACTTGCCGGTATTGTTCGAGGAAACACTGTCGAGCTTGCGTCTCGAGAGTCATACGCGCTCCAGGATCAAAAGGCGGTGGTCAGATAACGCGCGCAGCAGCGGCACGTGTCCGATTCGGCGGTCTGCCTTGGCGAGAGCGGCGACGCGCTTCCGTCCAAGGCTCGGTATGTAAGAGGGCGGCACAAGAATGCCAATGCCTTTCCAATTCAGGAGACGGAACCCAGGATCGAAGGCTTGCGAGACCTCGTGTACGGACGGATACCGGACCTTCATGCCCAGAGATGTTGACGCCATTTCAGATGACCAGCGCCGGGTTGCCTTTCGAAACTGCCCGGAGCGCAGATAGTGAGCTGTCTCCCAAGCGCAAAATTTTCCCATGTAGCAAAGAGCCAGATGACCGCCCGGCTTGATCAGCCGAGTTAGCTGCGCTGCGAACGTTTCTAAATCCGAGAGGCAATTCAGAACACCGAAATTCGAGATTGCTCCGTCATAGACTGCCCTTTAGACGGTGAAGGTCCTCAGCCGCGAGATGTTCGGCGTCGACTCCCTTAGATCGAGCGACGTCTACCATTTCGCGAGAAGCGTCCAGAGCCCGAACCTTCACGCCGCGAGCCATCAGGGAAACCGCATCGACGCCTGTCCCGCAACCCACATCGAGAATGTGATCGCCACGCCGGAAGATTGGGCGAACGGCCTCCCAAACGGCTTGCCGTTGCCAATAGCCGGCGTCCTGATTCGACCAGAGATCGTCGTAGTCGACGAGCGATCGCATCGAAGCCTGCACCTGCTTGCGAACCCGGTCATACTTCTACCTCCGCAGCAGAGTTACGCAGAGCGGCCCGGGCGCTGTGAACATCGGCGCCGTCCGACATTTCGCTTTTCAGTAAGCGGTCAGCATTTCTGTAAAAGTTTCGTGAATGCCTTCCTTGAATCTTGAACTCCCGATCGGTGGTTCGGGCCCAATCTTCGATGCGAACCAGGCGATCGGACACACGCTCAAAATATGGTGTGCCTTTGATGGGATAAGAAACGGTCGTGAAAAATACATCGGGGCGACAAGTTTTGACGTGGCTTACGGTAGCTTCAACGTCTTCAATCTCCTCGCCTTCGTAGCCCCACATGAGGAACATGCCTGTTTGAATGCCTCGGCTTTTGCATAAACCAACTGCGCGCTGGACCTGTTCGACCGTTACGCCGCGCTGCATTGCGTTCAGGATCCGTTGCGAACCGCTCTCCGATCCGATCCAAACCCGGAAGCATTTGAGTTCGGCGAGTGTATCGACAACCCGTTCGTTCAAACGGTCTGCGCGAGTGATGCACTCAAACGGGATTTGAAGTCCACGAGCCTTCATTTCCTTCGCGTACTCGAATAGCCATCCGTGGTGAATGGTGAAAACATCGTCAGCCAACCACAGCATTTCGGGGGTGTAACGATCGAGAATCCATTCGACCTCATCGACAACCGGTTTCGGTGAGCGCCGCCGGTGGGTCTGGCCGTATACAGAATGACTGCACCAGTTGCAGTGATAAGGACAGCCTCTGGCCGTAATGAGAGACACTGAGCCGGCTCCGTGCCGTGTCCGCCAGGCATCGAGGTATCGTTCAAGGCGAATCTGCTCACGATCAGGCCACGGTTGTTCGTCCAGGTTGGGAAGGAGGCGGCCCGGAGGTGTGCGTACAACTTTGCCCTCCGTTGTTCGAAAATAGATGCCTTCGATCGAGGGCCAATACTCAGGCCGGCAATCCGTACGTAAGAGCGCTTCGAGCGCTAATTCGCCTTCTCCTGCGACCACAATATCGGCTCCGTGAGCCAGATACTCATCCGGGTAGTTGGCTGGTTCCGGCCCACCGAGGATCACCGTCCAGCCGCAATCGCGTGCATATTTGGCGATCTCTGCGGCATTTCCTCTGGTCATGAGGTTTGCGTAAAGGCCAAGAGCACCTGGGATGCCGTCGCTCAAGATCCGGAACAGTTCTTCCTTCGAACCGAAGGTGGAATCGTAGATCTCGACATCGAACCCTGCTCTCCGAAGATGCGACGAGAGATAGAGAATGCCGAGCGGGGCGTAAGGCTTAACGATGTTTTGCTCTTTTTCATCGTCAACGATGAAGTAAGCGTGAGTCAGCAGCAACCTCAAGCGCAGACTCCATTGACCACATCTGCTCTTTGTCGCAATTGATCGACTTGCTGCCAGGCCTGCTGAATGGAATCAATTTGCCAGGGTTCACGAACTTCGATGTGCAATGCCGCGGCAAGCGCCCGATAAAAGTCGGAAGAGAAGGCGCCGCGGAACATCATGCTCAGATCTCCGCTCTCTGACCAGTTCGCCTTGCGCCCGATCTGATCAGAGACCAGCTTGAAAAACTTAGTGCCCGGAAGAGGATAAGAGACGGAGACTCCGACGTCATCCGGTTTGGTTTCCCGAACCATTCGAACAGTCGCTTGTATCTCGTCCCAACCCTCGCCCGGATATCCGAACTGAAGAAAGAAACAGCAGCGAATGCCGAATCGGGCCAAGTTTTCTCGTGCTTCGTAGATCTCTCTCACCCGGATGCTCTTGTCCATGGCATCCAGAACGCTTTGCGAACCGGATTCTGCACCCATCCAGATCTCGGTGCACCCGGCCCGTTTCAAAGCGCCGACAGTGCTGCGCGTCATCAGGTCACAACGGGATTGCATTTTGAACGGAGTTTGAGCCCCGAACTCTTCAATGGCGCTCATGAACTCGAGTGTCCATCGATTGGAGATGGAGAAGATGTCGTCAGCAAACCAAATATGATCCGGACGGAACGTATCCTTCAGATAGAGAATTTCCTGAGCGACCAATCGTGGGCTGCGGACCCGATAGGTATCGCCGTAATTCGGTTTAGCGCACCAATTACAACGAAAGGGGCAACCCCGGCTTGAGACCATGTTGAGAGAGAAAAACCCGTGCTTCGACCGCCACGCTTCCCGATACTGGTTCATATCCACCAGATCCCAGGCAGGCAACGAAAAAGCGTCCAGATCTTTCATCAGATTGCGGCGGCCCGGTGTATCGAATCTCTCCCTGCGTCGCCACAAAACGCCAGGCCCGCAATCCTGTCCGCTGGAATGCCTTCAGCCAGTTCGAGGAGTGTGAGTTCTCCTTCGCCGAGCAGTACATACTCGAAACCGGCGTTGAGATACTCTGCGACGTGGTCGGACGCATCCGGTCCGTGAACAGCCGTTCTAACATTCTCGGAACGTGCGATTTGAGCCATTGTGTGCGCAAGTTCGCGGTTACGACTCAGGCACATCTTGTTCAGAAAGTTGAAGCCGTCCTCATACACAGCGAGAAGCCGGGGCTGATACTTCCTCACATACCGACGAATCTTCTCTTCCGGAGCGTCGAACGTTACGTCACACAGCGCCACGCTATATCCGGCGTCGCGCAATAGAGACGCTGCCATGATCGTCTGCAGAGGAGGATACGGCTGCATCTTCTCTACCTGCTTGCGATCGTTATAAATGTGATTACTGTGTGCGAGAAGAACGTCGACCATAAGTCTCCCCAAAATGTCAGCGAGTTTGCGCCAAGCTGCGGCTCAGAGGATCTCCGGTAAGCAGAGAGCGTCTGATGTTCAGCCACTCTCGTGCCATCGAGAGCCACAACTCGAGCGGCAGATGGAAGAAGTAGTACCGCAGCCGCCAATGGAGCGGCTTCCGGAGCAGGCTGATGAAGGATCTTGCGGCTGGCGACTTCGATTTCCTCAGGGTTTTGCTGAGCTGGTTATCCAACAAGAAAAACGACATGCCACGATGGAGCGCGGTACTGGATCTTCTCGCTGAGCCACGGCAGTTCGATTCCGCCAAGGCCCATCGATGCCCATTCTTCGAGTGTGACCGGCTCGCGCAGACCCTTTTCGCGTAACTCCGGCCATATGGGAATGCCCGGATACGGTGTGAAAAGGTTCGGCGAAAAGCTTACATTCGAGTAGCGTTCCGCGATCTGTCCCATCGTTCGCAGCGTCTCTTTCCTGTGCGCATCATTTTCACCAGGAAACGCGAAAATCAGGTTGTATGTGACCCGAATATTCGCAGCGGCGCATTTGCGGGCCGCCTCGAACATATCTGGAATATGCTGGTGCGCCTTGTTCATGCGCTTCAAAACTTCTGGAGAAGCAGACTCGGTGCCGAAGCCGATATGGCTGACTCCGCTTTGTCCAAGCACTGCAACCTCTTCATCGCTCATCCTGCAAAGTAAGTCGGTGGAGGCCTGGAACGTCCAACGGATCTTCAACCCTGCTTTCAGGAACCCTTGCGCAATTGCGACAGCCCTCTTCGTGTCGACCAGAAAATTAGAATCGACGAGAGCAATTTCCGATAACTGGTGCCGATGAACGAGGGTGGCGACATCGTCCACGATGTGGGAAACATCCGCGGGATTGAATCGGCGGCTGTAGAACACAGAATCGGTGCAGTAGTTGCACGCGTACGGACATCCGATGCTAGTTGCGTAGGGCAGCTTTCGCCCACCCGCCACGCGCGCGTACTCTTCGAAATCAACCAGATCGTATGCAGGTGGCGGAAGAGCAGACAGAGGAGATGGAGAGCGGTCCGGATTCGAGACGATCTCGACCGTTCTGCTTGAACCAGCAACCCGGAAGAAGATGAAGAGAACTTCCAGAGCAGATCCGATTCAGGACTTCGACTAGTGTTTTCTCGCCCTGCTGACGAACAACGATGTCGACGAAGTCTTCGCGAAGCGTCTGAGCGGTGACCAGGCTAGGATGCCACCCTCCGAAGATGATCGGAGTTTTGGGGCTCAAGCTTCGGACGAGCCGGCTTGCTGCCACGGCGTCCCGAATCATGGGACCGGTCAGGAGCGAGACGCCGAAGGCAATGCTCCCGTCGAGATTGGATCTGATTGCCTCAAGATAATCGGGGCGAAGGGCGCCATCGATGATGCACGGTTCGAATCCGGCCTCTCTAAGACTTGACGCTAAGCTCAACAACCCGAGAGGCGGCCCGAAGACTTTCCCTTCGTACGGAGGAAGGAACAGTAGTACTTTGCCGCGTCCGGAACTCAACACGACACGACCTCCGCACTGAGTTGATGTGCGTCCACCTTTGCTTTTGCCGGGAACCAGCGGTTCGCCGCATTCTTCAGCCAGAGTTCAAACGGAGCGCAGATAGAAGTCGTTGTCCAATCGCCATCGGGCCGAGATGCTGATCAGCCCGTGGATCAGACGATTCAACGGATGCCGGCGCTGTTGCCCGATGGGAACACGATTGAACGCAATCCGGAGATAATCGCGCATGATCTGGAGCCGCTGGTGTTGGGCGTCTTTAAGCCACGGCAGAATTGTGTACCGCGGAAAGAAATCTACCCATCCTTCCAGCGTCTTGGGCACGTCGATTCCGAGTTCGAAGGCCCGCTTCATGACTGGCGACCCTGGGTAGGGCGTGAAGATATTCGTCCAGAACTCTGCGCCCGGATACTTCCTGCAGATGTTCATGATCAGACGAACAGAGTCGCGGCGCTCGGGCGTGTTCTCGCCGGGGAAACCGAAGATCATGTTGAACGACGGCCGTATACCCGCCTGCGTCAACTTGTTTGCCGCCTCATAGATCGTGTCAAGCTTCTGAAAATCTTTATTCATCAGATGCATGACTTTTTCGGATCCGGAGTCGGCTCCTTGCGAAACCTGAGATAGGCCGGCTCGCTTGAGTAGTTTCAATTCTTCGACGCTAAAGCGGTTGACGAGGTTCGTGGAGGCCTGTATGCTCCAGTCGAAGTGAATGCCGCGACGAACCAGTCCCTCTGCGATTCCGATTGCCCGATTCCGGTCGACGAGGAAGTTATCGTCAACAATCCAGAGAAGGGACAATCCGTAACGGGAAACCAGATCGGTCGTTTCCTCTACGACCTGCTCGGGGTCGAGGGCATTCCACTTCCTTCCGTATACGCCATCATTCGTGCAGTAAGCGCAGTTGTAAGGACAGGCGAGACTTGACGTGTACATTGCCCAGCGACGTCCGCATACGCGCTGATAGGCATCAAAATCTGCAAGATGGTAGGCCTTGGGAGGAAGTTCGCGGATCGGTCTCAGATGTGCGTGGCACGTTGAACATCAGCCGCCCGTCTTCCTTGTAGCCGACGCCAGGTATCCCTTTCAGGCTTTCACCCGCCTCTATGTGCTGAACGATCTCGAGGAACGCATCCTCGCCCTGTCCCTTCACGACAACGTCGACGCACTGTGCTGCCAACGTCTGATCGGGAAGAAGGGACGGATGCCATCCTCCTAACACGACGGGCTTGTCGGGATATCGGCGTCTTGACGGCCTTCGCGACTTGAATTGTTTCGCGAATCATCGGACCGGTCACGAGCGACACAGCGAGGCAGATTGCGTCCTCCATTTCGGCGAGAACGACATCCTGAAAATTCGGCGTGATCGTCGAATCGATGATGCGAACGTTGTAACCGGCTCTTAGCAACGGAGTCGAAACGGCTAAGATGCCCAGCGGCGCCGTCGCTTCCTGGCTGGAAAAGGCTGGGAAAAAGAAAACAATTTTCTTGCTTCGCACTGAGCTTCCTGGAGTTCGATTCAGTAATTCGAAATTGAAGTGTAGAGCCGCGAACGGTTTGCGATTGTCGCCGGTTTGTAAAACACTTGTAAATTCCGGCTATGACCTAGCTGCCCGCCGAAAAGGCCATCGATCGCGCCAGCTATCTCGAATCCAAATCGCCGCACCTGCTGAAGTGGGAATCAAAGAGGCAAGATGATGGCGGAGTCGTTGCCACAAGTAGCAGATGTAAGTCCATTTGTGCTGCAGGCGAACTTTGAAATCAGGTTTGTCCTTGAGGTGGACTCCTGAGACCGGGCCTGGTAGTTGGGCGGGAATGAGTCTGCGTCGCAGAACAACGAAGACGCTGTCGAGGAGACCTGAGTAGTGACCAGTGAAGCCACAGTTCGTCTTTGTTCGGCTTGAACAGAGCAGCCAGAGGCGAGTGTGCATATTGGAGAAGCCAGCGGTGCACAGGCGATGGGAGCGAAAGAACAGCCTCGTCCACGACCGGGTGAAAGGCGCAAGAGAACCAATGCTGCGCAAGTGCAAAGCAGATGGCCTGATACTCTCGGCCTCATCTGAGCCGAAGTCAAGCCAATCTTGCCAGAACCGGTCGTCATTCGCTCGTCGGTGCAGGAACCAGGCAAATTCGTAGACGTGAGACGGTCGAAGACTGCCGCGAAGCAAATGGCGTAGCATGTGCAGTGATGCGTAGAGGACCGAATCCAAAGGATGCAGCGCTCGAAACGAGAGCTCTTCGCAGCGACGGTGGCAGAGACGTGTCCACAACGCCTGTTCCAGGTTTGGTGGCCCGAATCCTTCCGTTTCCCGGTCCCAACAACGGAAGTGCAGTTCTAACGAGAAAGGAATTTCCGGATCGAAATAATCTCCTCGCCAGATCCAGCCAGTTTTGCGAATCAGGGTAGGGAAGTGGTCGACAACCGGCTGTTTGCCGATCGGCACGGCCGGCTCGAAGCCCAAGCGTCCCGCGACCGACGCCGCAAGCTCCACATCTTCAGGTTGCAGCAAGCAGGTCGACGTCGTACTGGCTTCGGTGCCTTGGATCTCCGACGAACAGAGGCCATTGGCTAAATCCCTTGAGTACAGCGAACTCAATTCCACGCTCTTCGAGAGCCGAAGCAATTCCGACGTAAGTTTGCTTCAGCCGGCTCCAGCGTTCGACGTTGTTCTGTAGTTTCCTTTCCGTTTGTGAACGGATCTGAGGAGGTAGGTATTCGCTGGCCCTCAGATGTAAAGGGATCGTCAACCCAGCACTGTCGCAGAAGGCTATCGCGGCATCCCAGTCGGTCTCCGGGATCTTACGAAGATCAGAAGGCTCCGGTGCTGAAAAGTTCAGCGCGGAGAGCACCGCTCGTACATGTGGCGGGATGTCGGCGTAACGTATGTTCAGGCAACCTCCTTCAGCCGGAGCGCCTCAACGAATCAAGCAGTGACTACCGCATCGTCCAGGTCCGTGTAGCAGAGCTCCCAGACCGGGGCCTTCAAGAGTGTTTCATACGCTCTGAGTTCAGCCTCACGGACAGAAGTCTTTCCGTATGACGTGAAGCTGGTCAACCAGTCAAGCGCCCACTGCTTGTCGAACTCTCGCAACTGTGCCGGGCCGACGTGGTTGCGATTCAGAAAAACAACATGGTCGAGACAACAGCTGGCGGATGTTTGGATGGGCAAATCGTTGTGTGAGCGCCTCGACCCTTTGCGAGCCATTAGCACGTCGGGACGAAGGCAGATGAAAGAGCTCCGGAAAAAACCGTTTTGTGTTTTCTCGAAAGCGGATAGTGTGGCAGTTGCCGATTGCATAATTTGCAGGTTCGGATCGCACCAGGAAAGTGGCATCGTCTGACACGTATGTCCAGCCAGCGCGGCTACAGGCATAAGCCAAGGTGCTTTTGCCCGCAGAAGATGGTCCGCAGAGTACGATTCCTCGGCCGCCATGCGAGATGCACGCTCCGTGGATGGGAGCCAGGAATTTCTGTTGGATAGTCGTGAGGACAGCCACATCAAGGAAGAAGTAACGCAAGTAAGACGGATCTTTTGCGACCGCATCCGTTACCCATCCAAACTGATAGCCGGAAGTAAAATCGCAAACGAGAAAATTTTCAGGGTCGGAAACGATCGACAGACAGATGGCCGCGCGACCGAAAGCTGGGAACAGGTGGTAAGTCGGCGGAACGAGTTTCCGATACGCCAAGCGAAAGAAATGACTGGTTCACGGTCGAAGGTCTGCGGGAAATACGACCAACTAGCCCGAGCGGCTTGGAGAATGTCCTGGGAGTTGCTCTCAACCGTAAGCGGGAACCCAAGCGGAAACAAGGTTATGGAATAAAAAAAGTCACGGCTGGCAAGGAGCGGATCATCGTACGCCAGCCGTGGGTCCATCTGCTTTGGCATGAAGCTAGCCCTAGATTATGCAGGTTTCTATTCTGCTTTCTAGTGTTCTGCCGCGAAATCACGAATCTTTTACAATTGGCGAGATCGCGCTTTCACGCTAGTTGAAAGGCAAGCGCGAGTATCTCTTCCAATGGTGCGCGGTAGAGCGCCGGCATCCCCACTCCGCGTCCGCAATCGCTGGCAAAAACGATCGCTCGCGAATCTCTCTCCCAAGCGGGAGCGAAGCTGTTGCAGCGGCCCTCGGTCACTGATATCGGTTTTCTCTTCTGCAGTCGATCAAGAAGAACGATCTGTGTTGAGCCCACTGACGTGCGTTCACACACCATCCATCTCCCATCCGGTGATTGACGTGACTCGGAACTGTCGCTGACATCGTGGATCGGAGACGGCCTGATAAAGCCAGTCTCAGGGTTCAGAAGAAATTGATGGATTGTTTTCGACCGGACCGATTCAAAACGGATCATGTCGCGACTAGGAAGAAGGACTGGGTCGAAGGCGTTTCCTTCGATCTCGAAGTTTCGTACCACCTGCTCACGACGAAACCGTAACGTGTAGTGACCATGCGAAATCGTTTGATAAACGAGGCCATCGTGCACGGGTATGGGCAAGGAGGAATAGACCGCAGCCACGCTCAATAACGATGCGCTTCCATCGCTGATGCGTCTCGCGGTTGTAAGCGCGGGTATCGAGGCCCGCCAGCAAAAGGGCCAGAACGGCCGCCGTTGAAATACCTGCGAGCAGAGGACGTTTTAACGAAAATCGTCCCGAGATCACGACCGCGAACGAGAACATTCCGAGCAAGAGCCAAACCTTGGGAAAGAGCCAACTCCAGGCAGGGCGCATCGGCAGCGCCACAGATGCCCAGCAAACGAGTAAGAAGAGCTTGTCACGAAGCGTTGCGCCCTGTAGCAGCAGCGCAGTGGGCAGAAGAAGTAGAAGAAACGTATAGGATGCAGTGTTTGGAGAAATTAGGATCAGCGCGATGAGCAGACCCGCATAACCCTGCTTCGTGCTCTTTGCACGTCCAAACACAAGGAGCGCTATCCACAGAGTCGACAGTGTGAACAGACTGCTCAGAAAGAAAAACAAGAAGGGAAGATTCAAGCGCCGGATTGGGATTGAGCTCCGGTTCCCGTATCAGGAGCCGGCGAAGCAGGGTTCTGGCCGTTCCGTTTGCCGGATTGAATGGATCGAGGGTTTCGCCCGCCAGTGCTCTGGGCAGTATCTGCCCGAGATAGTGTGTGACATCGGCCCATCCGAACAGGACCACGGCCAAGAGAAGACTGATTCCGATTGCCGATCGCACATTCCAGCCAGCGCTCTCGGCTGTTTCCTCCAGGCGAAGTACAAAAGGAATGGCGCGGTGATCAGCTTCAAACTGAAGATCACGCCCAGGACTGTTCCCGCCAAGAAGTCCCGGCCGTGATCGAGGAAATAAACCGCCGCTGTTAACAGGAAGAGAATCAAAACGTAGTATTGCCCTAAGAGCAAATTCGTATGGAGAGAACCGAATCCTAGAACGAAAAGCCCAAGCAGAACTGAAACGCCGAGCTTCGTTAAGCGTCTCAACAGCCAAACGGTTCCAACCAAGAATGCGATATCCGCAGTCAGCCACAATTGTTTGGCGCTGTTCATTTCGAGACCGGCGAAAGGAACGAGAGGAAGCATTGTGAGCGGTGTCTGAGGGATATATCCACCCAGCCTGCTTGGAACGATCAACAAATCCATTTGCCGTTGAAACCACGCCATGTCGTAGAAGCCGTGCAGCGGCGCTCTGCTTAGGACGAGATGAGCTGCCGTGTAGTAGCTTGGGAAGTCCGATTCAGTATGTGTCCAAGCCTGGCGAAGAGACCAGAAAAACACAACGGCAAAGATTGTGCAGATCGATCGCCGGGAAGACGCGCTTAGTAACGGCGCCTGGCAGACGCATCAGCGCGAACTCATGGATAGGGAATCGATACTTTCGCGATGTGGCTGATCCATCGCTCGCCCCGGTTCCTTCGCCAAGCCGCCGCGCGTGATCGAGCGCGACATAACCAAAACCAACGACGGCAAGGAAAAGGGTCAGGATCTCACTGTCGCCTAAGTTGTGCTCGAAGCAGCCTTCTAGCAGGATGGCGACAGTGACAGCGATCCCGCCATGCAAGGCGAACCGGACCTCCGGGATGTCCTGGTACTGCAACGCGCCTCTATAGAAATCGCGAAGTACTCGTGCGATGAACCACAGGAGAGCCATTAAGGCCGGAATGCCTCGTTCCGCCCCGTATTGGAGATAGATGTTGTGTAAATGTCCGTAGAAGCCCTTCGGAAGTGGCTGGGGCGTGCCCTCCGGCAGATATCGTGTGAACTGGGGGCCCACCTGTTCCGGACCCAAGCCGAACCAGGGATGTTGGCGAATCATGGCCCAGCCAACTCGTCGGGTCAGAATGCGATGAGCATTCGAGTCGAGTTCCTCGTGCGGTTTCACGGCCGAAATTACGCGCTCTCGCACCTGGACGGGGCCGAGCAGCAGTTCAAGCAGGATGAGCGTAGGTAAGAGTAAAGCTGCGGGCCGCTTCCATTTCCAAAGTAAATAGAGAGAGCCGGCGGGCAGACCCAAAAGGAAGATGCTTCGCGTAAGCCCAACCACGGTTGAAATCCAGAGGACGGCGCCGCCGGCGAAACCGAGCCAACGTAAATGCGAGACGGGCGGTGCAAAAAGGAGCAGAGCAAGAAGCATCAGCAGCACGATCATTTGTTCGCCGCCAAACGTCATCCAATGGCTTGCAAATCCAGTAAACCGTCCGTCTAAGAAGAAGCCGTAGTTATAAGCGTATTGTTCTTGTGCCAGATGGTAGCGATGAACATACTGGAATCCACTCCGCAGCGCAGATAGGAAAGCGACGCTGCTCCAGATAACGACTGTCATTCTCAAACCTTCAAAAGCTCGAAAGGCGCTGAACACAAGCGGGAAGCGTGGCGAAGACGTAAAACTTCCTGATCTGGGGAAGACCGTGGACCGGATCGCCAGAAAGCAGGAGAGACAAGACAGTCAAGCGCGAAAAAGAGCGCCAGTGGCGCTTTCACGGGTGGAAACCGGAACTCCACGCCAGACAGGAGCAGGATTGCAATCGCAAGACCTAACAAAAGCTGTGAGATCGCGATAGAAAACAGGATGGTCGTGATCGATCCAACGGCCATCACATACCCGACCCGCTGCCAGTTCTGGTAGCAAAGCGGGGCGTGCGAATCGCGGATAGACATCAAAAGCAAAACCTGGCTGGCTTGCGATCTCAATCTTAAGCCGGCCCGAGGAACCGAGTTATTTGCCTTCTGTAAACATCTTGTAAATTTCCCGAAGTTTGCTGCCGCATGAGCTTCAATCGTCCTTCTTTTCGGGATAACGTGGATTTCGTAATAACGAGAGGAACATAAGCGACCGAATTCATGGCCTACCCAGTAACCAGCCGGGATGCGTTAGAGGCTGAGGTCTCATTCGAGGATCGGCTGGACCTTCTCAGTTTCGCGAGTTACCTCGTTGCCAGATGGCGACTCGTGGCGATCACCTGTGTGTTTGCAGTAAGCGCGGCTGGTATCGCCAGTTCCCTCATGACTAAGACGTATACAGCGACGGCAAGTCTGCTGATTGAGCCGCCCGCGGGCAACGATCCTCGTGGCGCGACGGCGATTAGTCCTGTTTACGTCGAATCGCTAAAGACTTACGAACGCTTCGCGCTCAGTGACACACTGTTCTTCCAGGCATTGGACCAACTCGGCCTTCGTAAGCTCTATGCCGGTTCCGTCAATCGAGTCGCTGAAGAAGAAGGTCCTTCGCGTCACGAAGCCGCGCGATATGAAAATACTCGAGATCAGTGCTACACTTCCCGAACCCCGAGAATGCTCAAGCGCTGGCCAAGTTTATGGCGGAACATACGGTTCAACTGAGCGGATCTCTAGACCAACGATCCCAGAGCGACCTGACCGATGAGGCAAGGAAGCAACTGCAGGCAGCACGCACGCGAGCAGAGAAGGCTGAGAAAGCCCGGAATGACTTTCTGGCTAGCGATCCGACCGAGCCACTCGAAGCTGAGATAAAGAACGGCACGGAACAGAAACTTCGGTTGCAGAGCGAATTGACGGAAGCTCGAATTGACTTAGCCGATTACGAAGCCCGCATCCGCTCGGCATCAGGACCCGACAGGAGATCCACGTGATCTCGCGCGGATGCGAGAGCAACTTGCAGCTTCCAAAGCAAGAACGGCACAGATTGAGCAAGCTGACCGGGAACTTGGACAATCGCTGGCAGCGAAGGGTCTGCTTTTGGAAAGGCGAAAACACCAGCGTGAAGTGCTCGACTTGGAACGCCAATCGGCTCGAGCGCAGTACGAGTTAGCCACCAACAGGTATAACGATACGGTGGCTTCTGCCGCGTTTCGCAGCGAGCGTCTTGAGATTATTGACCCTGGAACGGTCCCGGAACGCCCCAGCTCACCTAATATCCCTCTAAATCTGGTGATTGCTTTTTTCGGAGCGCTGTTTAGCTCGCTGATCTATCTTGCTTTAGGATTCGGTATCTCGCGGATGCGGGACCTGCCTGCGCAGCACGGCTATCGCGGTCGGTAATGGGGTTGGTCGACCAATCGTCAAAAGTCCGGACACTGTACCCGTCGCGTCGTACTCGGTCTTGTTTCTGCTGCCCTGGTGTATCTCCCCACCGTCGAGGCAAAGATCGCGTTGGTCGCTTTATTCGCGATCTGCCTTGTTCTTTGGGTGGATGCTGCTCGAATCGCACCGGTGGCTGCCCGTGTTTCTCTGTGCGTTGATCATTCTGCCCCCGTTGCCAATTCGTCTTGGAGATTCCGGTCCGCATCCCGCCCTGATCGTCTTGTGTTTTGGTCTGATCTCCGCCGTCATTCACATGCGGCGTTCGGCCGACTTCGCTGGGCGCCTCGGGTTGCTCCTGTGCGGATTTACTGACCGTTTTGTTGCTCAGCGTGATCACGGCGGCATACAATTCGGGACTCGAGATTGCATCCGGAAGCCTGAGCCGAGTGCTTCTGTTTGCAGTCGCACCGTTCGTATTCTTTTTCTCGCTTAATTCTCCTCGTTTGAACTACTGGCGAGCTCTGAACTTGACCAAATGGTTATTCCGGGCCGGAGTGCTGGCCGCGCTGTTTGCGTGCGTGGACTTCTATTTCCAGCTTCCGACTCCTGCCGGTTTCGGACCGCAGTTTGTGTGGCTTGATGAGGGCGTGTTCCGGCGGGCCCAAGGGCTTTTCTATGAGGCCAGCACGCTCGGGAACTTCTGCGCCTTTTTTCTTGTCATGGTGCTCGTGACCCTGCGTCGTCCGTCTTCGGAAGCCGCTGTTTCGCGCTTCGAACTGGTGCTCGGTGCTGTCGTATTTGCCACGGCGCTGATTTTTTCTTACTCTCGAGGATCCCTGCTGAATGTCTTCTCAGCTGCGGTGGCGCTGGCAATCATCAATCGAAAAGTGTTCGGGCGCTCGGCGCTTTTCTTTGTTGGTTGCGCTTCGCTGTGTCCGGTGCTCGTTTATTTCCTGTTTCCGGCGTTCGCCCAAAGCTATCTTTCGCGTATTTTCCAGTCCATGGCGTTCATCTGGTCGACGCCGAACGGAGTTTTGTCCGGGCGAGTAGACTCCTGGGCACATCTGGCTCAATTTCTTTTGAACGAGCCGTGGCGCGTGTTCCTTGGGATCGGATACAAGACACTGCCTTATTCCGGGCTCCTGGGTTCTACAGTGATTGCTGACAACACGTACTTGAGTCTCTTAATTGAGCTCGGTGTCGGCGGGTTGTTGTTATTTCTCCTCTTGAATGGCGAGATCCTGAGGCGGGCATTCAAAGCCTTCGTGGCGCCCACAGCGCAGCAATCCTTCTTCGGGGAATGGATCTTCTGCTTCTGGATTGGAGAACTCATCCAAATGATGTCAGGTGATCTGATCACGTACTGGCGAGTTCTTCCGCTGTACTTCTGGGTACTTGCGATGGCCGTGCGTTCGGAAGGTAGAGCAATGCTACCCGAGCTCAAAACTCTCGAAGCCCTATATCGGTGACGGGTGCAATCGTCCCGAGGTCACCTTTATGGGTCGTCGGGGCAAGACGCGCCATTCGATGCCCACGGTTTCACCTTGTCCAGGAACTCGCGTTGGGACGTCGGAATCGGGGAACGGCCTTCACCAGGGTTCCACGCCCACAGAATTAACCGCGTAGACATGTGTTCCACGATCTGCTGAACCGAGTCACTCATTCATTCGAAACGGTACGAATGTACACAGGATAAGGGTGTCAAGGTCGGCAGTTGGGTAGCGATCTAGGCTTGCAGTCCCGATACGATCTCGGCACCGGGTGAGCCGGGCTGGCGACGGACCTTGGCCATTTCCAGGACGCCATAAATTGTCGCGCAACTCAAAGTCAGGAATATGAAGTTGACGGGATAGCGATACCGAAAATGGATCTGCACCAGATAGTAGGGCAGCGGATAGACAATCAGGGGAACGGAAATGAGCAACGCTGCCTGGCGGTGGGTTCGCCAAAGAACAATGATTCCGGAAAGAGATAGCGCCGATAGCAGCCGGAAGGCAAGGGTCCGCAGGTCCTCTGGCGCCCTCGGGACCCAGAAATACCAGATGCGCAGAGCAGTCAATCCGACGAATCGACCAGGATTTTTCCGAACCCATTCGAACGCTTTCCGCTTCAATCTGGAGTTGTACTCAACTTCGCCGATTCGCTGGACCTCTCTCGCCTGATCCTCATTCTGCAGAGGGTGGCAGCAGTCAAACAGGGATGCATTCTCTGCCATCAGTGGAGAGGCGCGATCGTTATTCGCCAAAGAGAATTCCAGACCGAAGTTGCTTCGGGTCAGGATAGGCGATCCCAGTTGGATATAGTTGCGCACGCCCCAGGGCGCGACCAAAAGTATAGATGCGATCGCTGTGAATACACCAAGCTGCAATCTGCCTCCGGCCATCTTGCGCTGGCGGAACAGGATGTAGGCGAAGCTGATAAGGCACAGTGGGCCCAGAGATGGGCTGGTTAGTATACACACTCCATAGAAGACGCCTATGCCCATTGCTCGCCTTGCGCTCCACCGCTCGTTGCTGGCGATCTCGGTCCAGGCGAGTAACAGCAGTAACAAGAGGCCGGACAGATGATTTTCGAAGTCGCCCTGCACCTCAATGTATGGATTGAGCGGGATCAATGCGCCTAGAAACCCTGCAGTTAGGCCTATGACGGGTGGAAGTTTCAGCGTGCGTCCCAACCAAGGTAGAAGGGCGTATTGCACGCTGCTTACCAGACACGTCAGCAACACCTTGACTGTTTCACCCGCTACTCCGGTTCCGAAGATCCGGAATATCGCGGCCATGATCAACGGATATAGGGGAGGAACAGTGGCGGAAGGTCCGGAGGGAAGCGCAAAGGCGTTGCCGAGCACGCCAGTCTTCGCCATTGAAATGGCCTCGCGCTCCATCTCTGCGCGTACCGTATGCTGCCACGAATGTTCATGAGCTGCTATGGCCAGCCGGACAAGGAAAGCGATGACGAAGATGATGCCAGCTTGTTTAAATGTTGAATGGAAGGCCCCTGGTTTAGCAACAGCAGGAGAACTTCTCTGGTCTAGGATGGCCATAGTTACACCCAGCTCACGCACCGTTGTGCGGAGCTAAAGCGAATGAAGATTGCCAAGACACTGAGTCAGTTCGCGGAGCCAACTCAGTACGCGGGCGAATTCAGTGCCGTAACTATAGCTAGAAACGCGGCAGCATTAAAGTACTCGCGGGCTCAGGACCAACCCTCTGTCTCAGTGGTTGATCTCCGGTCTTCGCGTCTCGTACACCTTATACGGTCCCGGTTGTCCTGTCAGTGATTTGCCGATGGACGAATCGATGATGCGTAATCGTGGCGCGAGATCCGAACGCAATGATTCACACATTTCCGGGAGCATAATGCCGGGACCGGAAACGTGAGCGGAAGAGGTTTGTCCGGAACGGGAAGAGCGACGACTTTCAGCGGCCCGCAGCGGTTGCTTTGCTGTATCTCGCAGAAAATAAAAGGCGTTAAGGCGCGAGCATAAAAGACGCTTGACAATTCACCTATAATCTTGATAGAGATTAAGGAAATGACAGCCTCCTCTTCGGCTTCCTTCCGTTCGCGAGATCTGAAAATGGCCGCAGCACTTTCCGTCTCGCCCCGCGATCTGACCGCGCACAATGATCTGGCTCGGCTAATCGGAGTCGGTGTGACTTCGCATCCGCTGAACATCGTTTGTGTTGGCGCGCATCCAGACGATCCTGAGACCGGATGCGGCGGTACGCTCGCCAAACTTTCAAAGGAAGGTCATCGTGTCTCGATCGTGTATCTCACCCGAGGTGAGGCGGGTGTCAAGAATGGCGATCAAATTGTCACGTCTCAAACGCGAAGTGCCGAGGCGGTCAGAGGCTCCATCTTACTCGGGGCCGATGCGCTCTTCGCCAACCAAATAGACGGACAGACTAGCACCGAACACTCGGCCAGCCGCGAATTCACTGCCTTATTGGCATCTCTCGATCCGGATGTTGTCTTTACGCATTGGCCGCTCGACACACATCGTGACCATCGGAATGCCGCGCAGTTGACGTACGAAGCGTGGGAATCACTGGGAGAATCTTTCACACTCGCTTATTACGAAGTGATGACCGGAGTTCAAACCCATCATTTCGAACCCAACTGCTTCGTCGATATCGCGTCCACTTCGGAACAGAAGCGCGCGGCCATTTATACGCACGTTTGCCAAAACCCGGATCGCTTCTATCCTTACCACGTGAAGATGGAGCAGCAGAGAGGTCTAGAGGCGCATCTCAAACGCGCCGAGGCGTTCGTTGTCGTTCGAGAGAAGCTACCGAAACCGTACCTGCCGTTCACTATGTGAGGCGGTCTTAGAGCACCCGCCCGCTTGCACTCTGCTTTGCTTTCAACGAGAATCGCGGCTCGCGCGCGCTCGCCCCACCAATGGCGTCCGCCACATATTCAGCAACGGCTGGCGCATGTTTGAAGCCATGGCCTGAGCCTCCGCCTACTAACCACACATTCGTCGTTCCCGGGTGCAAATCGATCAGAAAGTCGCCGTTGGGGGTGTTCTCGTAATGACAGACGTATGTTTTTTTAAGTTGGGCGTTTCGCATCGAGGGTAAGTGCCGGGCCAGATAGTTTCTCGCCTCGGCGATTTTGTCGGGTTCCGCCTCACTCCTTTGCGTATCGGGGTCGAAGGCAGAACCAAGCCGGTGAAAACCCAGTTTCAATCCGCTGCCTAAATCGGGAAACCCATACGCAATATTTGGTTCTGTTTGATCGATCCAGATGGGTAGCAGATCCGGGCGAAGTTCGTTGGTGTTGTCAGGAACGTCAAAGAAGAACAGATCCTGACGAGTGGGACGTATGACGTCCTTCAGTCCAGGGAAGAGCTTTGGGAGCCATGAGCCACAGGCAAAAACGAACAGATCCGCCGAGAAGCGCCGCCCGTCAGTTGTCTCGATAGCGCTCAGACGAGATCGATCCAGAATGGGCGGCTTCACCTGCTGCAGGTTCATAGATGACCCCAGCGCGCCGTCCCGCAGCCATCACCGCTAGAATCGAGCGTTCCGCCAGAAGTGCGCCTGCCTCGGGTTCGAAGAGTGCAACTGCGTCAACGGTGATTTCGAATTGCCCGTACTCTTTGGCAGAGTGTACTGGCATCGAGCCACTTGTGTTCGATAGCCAAGCGATCGAATATCCCCTTGGCGTCCCAGACACTTTGCTCTCTCGCGTCGGCCATCCAGAGGACACCAGTCTGCCGAAAGCAATCGGGACGATTCTCTTTGCGGAAGAAGTCAGACCACAGCTGAAGAGAGCGCCGCGCCATTACGGTGTATAGTTCCTCTGCTCCGTAAGCGCTGCGAATGATCCGGGACTCGCCGGCAGAACTGGACCTCTCGTTCGCTGGTCCCAGATGATCTAGAAGCGTGACCTGATGTCCGGCCTGAGACAGAGACAGCGCTGTCCAGGCGCCAAACACTCCCGCGCCAATCACAACGATTTCCATGGGTGAAGGGCGTCTGAGCTACTTGCCCTTAATTGTTTCTACTAGCGTACGCCACTAGTCACTTCCAGAACGCGCTGCTCGGCAGGAGTCACTTGGATGGGAGGGATCGCCCCGCCGTCTGCGGCTGAGGTTGGCTCTAAGCCTTCGTATGGCAAGCGCGAAGCCGGTATACACCAGTACGCAGGCCCCGAGCGAACAAAGCGCGGCGATTGCTTGACCCACCAATCCGCCGTATTCGCCCGTATGTCCGAACCGGACAAACGCACGTAATCTTTGGCCCAGACTGCCGTCCGTGAAGCGAATCGCTTTGATCACTTCTCCATTTTCCGGGTTCAAGAGATACTGAGTGCGTTTCTGCGGCTGCCCTCCCGTGCCGGTATCTATTGAAACAGAAATCGGTGCCCCGGCATTGTGCGCCGACGGCCAGGCTTATGGTGCGCCAATCGGGATTGAGTGTCATGGCGGCAGTGAACAGACGATTGTAGTTCGGTTCGTGTCCCATAGCAGCATCCCCGCGATCACGCGAACCACGGTCTCGACCACCTCGAGCCGCGGCCGTGGGTTGCGAGCCAGTGAGTCGGAACAGGAGAGCGTTGGCCCAATCGAAGGACATAACGACTCCGGTAAGAACGATGACCAGCAGTGGCGCTGCGCACCAGATGCCGATTACGTTGTGCCAATTCCAATCGCGAGCTTTGCCGCGCAATCTGCCTCGAAGTACAAGTACACCCCGGAAAGCGGTCCAATTCCATTTGCGAGGCAACCAAAGAAATACACCGAGGAGGATCAAGACTCCAAACAGGAGGTTCGATACCGCCGTCAACCAATGGCCGATGCTTTTCGATCCCAGTGGCTCTCCCAGTGTTCGATGCAGCCGTTCGACTACGGAGAAAAACTGATGTGCAGCCGGAGAACTCACGCCTAAGACAGCGCCGCTATAAGGATCCACGTAAATCGTCTTCCCTCGCCCGATCGAAAACTGGGCTGCTGACTGAGGATCATCGCGCAGAACGATCGAACTTGGCTCGCCTTGCCCTGACCGTCGAACCACTTCCAGCAACTCATTCAGCGGACGCAGTTGAGCTTCGTTCGGGACGGCAATTGTTCGGAGATCCCGGTCGACGAAATCGGTCATCTGCTTCTCGAATGACAGCAGCACGCCGGTCGCAGCCATGATAAAGATAAACAAGCCGGCGGTGATGCCCGCACAGAGATGTGCCCAGAACAGTAGCTTGCGCATTATCAACCCTCCTTGGTCATACGCGATCCATCTGAGCTTGACGAGCTTTCCTTAAAATTGGCTGAAATAGTTCGCTCGAGTTTTGACCTTCCGACCGAATCTGTTGCAATGGTCTTCGAGTGAAATGCGCATCCTGCTGGTTGACGACGATCGCGATGTGGCGGACTATGTGAGGCGCGAGCTCGAGGAAGAATCCTTCGATGTTGTGGTTGCACATGACGGAGCGACAGGCCTGCGTATAGCCGAATCATCGGCATTCGACATTATTGTGCTGGATGTGATGATGCCGTTCATGGATGGCCTGCAACTCACCCGTAGTTTGCGGCGGCAGAATATTTTCACGCCTATCCTGTTGTTGACAGGACGTGACGCTCCCGAAGAGATTGTGCGCGGCCTCGAAGCTGGAGCAGACGATTACCTGACCAAGCCGTTCTCGCTGGATGTGCTGCTTGCTCGTATACGGGCTCGCACGCGACGATTCGATCAGAAGAATCCGCAGCTGCGATTTGCGGATTTAGTGATTGATCTCGAACAACACAAGGCTTGGCGCGGAAAGCAGGAGATCGTTCTGACCCGGACTGAATTCGCAATTCTCGAATGCCTCTTGCGCTCGGCTGGCCGAGTAGTCACCAGAGATCGGCTCATCGATACAATCTGGAGCGATCGCGAGGTAAGTGAAAACAATCTCGACGTATTCATCCGGTTTCTCCGAACCAAAGTCGACGTGCCAGGTTCCGCCAAGCTGATTCACACCGAGAGGGGACTTGGGTATAGCTTGCGACAGGGTGCTCCGTGAGGGCTTTCGAAACCAGGTCTGTCCGCGTTCGGCTTACGTTCTGGTATTGCGCGGCGTTAGTATTGGTCGTGTTCGTGCTCGCGGGTGCAAGCCGCTGGGCGCTTACCGCAAGCCTCGATCATGCTTTGGATCAGGGTTTGCGTTATCGCCTGATCGGGCTACACGGATTTATTGATGAGAACAGCCATCAAGGCTTGCAGTCCCTTGCCGTAAGACTCCGGAATTTGGATACTCTTGGCGAGCTTTTTCAGGTTTTCGGACCGGACGGAGGCTTGATGGCGCAATCGGATGGCTTGGCGCGCCATCACGTCAGGACCCAACCTCCTCCCGATCCCGGAGCCGGCATGCATTTCCGGAATGCCGGGCAGCGACGCTTTCCCGTTCGGATGGCGACACAACGGATCTATGTCGATGGACAGCCGCTTATCATCGAAGTCGCAGACCCTCAGGGAAAATTCGCGGATGTGTTGAGGGAATTGTATTCCTTCCTTTTTATAGGGCTTCCGATTGTCCTGGTCTTGGCGGCGCTTGGCGGATATTGGATCAGCGACCGGGCTCTCGCTCCAATCAATCAGATCATTCACGAGGCCAGATCTATCGATCCGTCGGATTTGGGAGCGAGACTCTCCGTACCGCCTTCGCGTGATGAGCTGCAGAGTCTTTCGGAAACTTTGAATCAGATGTTAGGCCGAGTAGAACAATCGGTTCTGAAAGTCCGCCGGTTCACCGCCGATGCCTCGCATGAACTACGCGCACCGATGACTCTGATTTACACCGCTGCGCAGTTCGCCTTACGGCGCGATCGAAGCCCAGATGAGTTGAAAGACGCTCTGAAGAAGATCTTGGGCGAATCGAAGCGATGCACCGAACTGATCAATCAGCTTCTTACGCTTGCTCGTTCAGACGCCGCCAGAAGCCCCGTGGCATTGGTACGGTCCGACCTTACGGAGGTGATGCGCGAGGTTGTGAGTGGAGTTAGCGCACTTGCTGAAGATAAGGATCTGGACCTTTCGACCAACCTCCCGGATGGACCGGTACACGCTGAAGTCGATGAGCGCTCATTCCGGCGAATGCTAGTGATTCTGCTGGACAATGCGATCAAATACACGCCCGTGAGCGGCTCCGTTACGGTAGGCATGTTCGAGGACAAAAGCGCCGTCTTGATAACTGTTGCGGATACGGGTCCGGGTATCCAAGCTGACCAGTTGCCATTCATCTTCGATCGCTTCTGGCGCGCCGATCAGGTGCGTTCGCGAGATTCCGGGGGAACCGGGTTAGGCCTTGCCATTGCGCGTGATATAGCTCGAAATCATGGAGCCGAACTCACCGTTGAGAGCACGGTTGGCCATGGATCCAAGTTCACAGTCCGGCTTCCGCTCGTAAGCGGAGAACATCCCAGGCTAGAAGCCGATACTCTGCGATCTGTATAGCCCCACGAGTCTGTATTCCTTGATCCTGCTGCACGCGCGAAGCTAAATAGCTATCTGCCATTAGTTCACTTTTCAGAAATATTTAAGGTTGGCAAGCGATGCTGCCTGCTGTGCAAGGAACTCGTGGATGAAGCTGCGCAGATATTCGCAATGGAGATTCGGTCTGGTGCTGGGAATCGGCGCCCTTGTGGCGTTGGTCCTGTGCATACAATGCGTGCGGACCTACCTCTACACTGGTGCCGTTCTCGTGCCCCAGCAAGCCGAACATGAAGCGGCGCGACAGGCGGGTGCACTCACTGCTGCTGCTCGAAGCGCCGAAATCAGTAACCCGCTCGCGTTAGCTCCATTGATGGAACGGGCAATGGAGTCCGCGTCTGATCGGGTTTTATCTATGCGCGTGTTGGACCGAAGTGGTAAAGTCCTGGTCCAGAGGGGCAACCCACCGCGATCCGTCAGCGTTCCGCCACAAGGGGCGGAACCGAACGGACAACAACCAGCGGTTCGGTACCGTTATCGACTACGCCGGAAGGTCAGGTCTTAGTTGTCGCGCTCCCGCTCAGGATCTGGCGACCGCCCGAACCATCTGAAGCGAGTCAGCTCGGTGATCACAGAAATGCAAATACTGCAGCGTCGCAGGGCGCAGAAAGCACACCCCATGCGCGCGAACCCAGGGCAGACGACCGGCGCGGGCCGTACTTGCTTGAATTAGCCATCTCACTCAAAGCTGTTGCAGGTACGTTTGAGGGCCTTCGGCAGAATCTGATTGTCGGCCTGATTGCATCGATCGCACTGTTGATTTCCGTTGCGGTAATCGGACTCCGAGCACCCCACTACTTCCGTGGCAAATACCTTGAGAACGAATTGCAGCTGGCACGGCGCGTTCAGAGTGATCTGCAACCGAAGCCGGATTCGGTTGCAGCGCATGTGGACCTTTGCCGCCTCGCTGTATAGCGGCGGATCATGTCGGGGGAGATTTCTACGACATCTTCGAAGCCGAGCCCGGCAAAATCGCCATCGTTCTCGGAGACGTTTCGGGGAAGGGAATCCCTGCCGCCCTACTCGTGAGCGTGCTGCAGGGAGCGATTCGATCCTCGACGGCATCCGCACACGAGATGGCTCTTGAGCGTATCAATCGCATGCTGTGCGAACGAACGGCCTGTGAAAAGTTCGCCACCTTATTTTGGGGCGTCTTCGATCCCGCCACTCGTACTTTGCGCTACGTGAACGCCGGTCACGGTGCGCCAATTCTTTCTCGAGGCCAGCGGCAAGTTGAGCGTCTAGACGAGGCCGGTCCGGTTCTCGGCTTGTTTCCTGATGCCCGCTATTCGGCCGGCACCGTCACGATCGGGGAACTTGATAGGCTTGTCGTCTATTCGGACGGAATCACAGAAGCCGCAAGCGAGAAGGACGAAGAATTTGGGGAGGCTAGAGTGGTGCGAATTATGCTGGACGGGCCCGACGCGGAGCCGGAAAGAATGTGCCGGCGCATTATGACCGAGGTCATCAGCTTTGCGGATGAGAAAACTCCGCAAGACGACTGCACGTTGATGGTAATCAATTTTCGGCCAGCGCAAGCTGCCGTTCAAGATCGGCAATGCGACCACATAAACGTCGCAGTCGCCTAAAGTCAATTCGGAGCGAAACGAATGAATAGAAATCGTGCCAGAGTAGCTCGGGCGATCTGCGCCTTAATCGCGGCTTGCTTGTCAATGAAGATTGTTGCGGGCGAGACCACTACCATGCAAATCGTGACCGCCGCAAACAAGTTCCTTTCCACGCTCGAAGCGAACCAACGGCAGGCGGTTGTGTTTGCCTTCGATGACGAGAAACAACGGGCGCGGTGGTCAAATTTTCCAATTGCTATGGTTCCGCGCGGCGGTCTAAGTCTGAAGGAGTTGAATCCTGCGCAGCGCTCCGCCGCCATGGCTCTTATGTCCACGGTGCTTAGCCAGCGCGGCTTCGAGAAGGTCCAGGAAATCATGGAGGGCGACGAGGTCAACAAAACCACCGATACTGGTCGTCGTCCATTGGGTAATGGTGGACCTCGGCCGGGCAACGGAGGACCGCCGCCCGATAATCGTGGACCGGGACCTGACAATGCAGGATCTCAGCCTCCGTTTGCGGCCCGGTGGACCTCGTCCGCCGTTTGGCAACCGACCAATGTTTGGGAGAGATCTCTACTATATTTCCTTCCTGGGAACTCCTTCTGACGCACAATCTTGGATGCTGCAGTTCGGTGGGCATCATTTGGCTCTGAATATCACGATCGCCGGCGAACGCGGCGTTCTCACCCCGACGCTGACCGGCGCTCAACCGGCTCTGTACACGAAGGACGGGAAAACGGTGCGACCACTCGGTCAAGAAAGCGACAAAGCTGTCGCTCTTCTGAACTCGCTCGATGACAATCAGAAGAAGCAGGCGATCCTCAGCTACCATTTGGCCGATCTTGTGCTGGGGCCGGGCCAAGATGGCAAAACGATCCAGCCGGAAGGCCTTAAAGCTTCCGCTATGAACGAGCGGCAGCGCGCGATGTTGCTCGATGTCATAGCAGAGTGGGCGGATATCATTCACGAGAGTGCGGCTGCGGCTCGAATGGCTGAGATCAAAGCAGGCTTGAACGAGACGTGGTTCGCCTGGAGCGGTCCCACGACCGCCTCTCCTGGAACTAACATCACTGCCTACTACCGAATTCAGGGACCAAACCTTGTCATCGAATATGCGCCGCAGACGCTGGGTGGAGATCCAGCTCTGCACGTTCACACGATGTACCGCGATCCCACCAACGATTACGGACGGAAGTTCGCTGCGAAATGAAGCCCAAGCTGGCCGTTGCTATTCTTTTGTCGCTTGGAACGCCCATTTTTGCCCACAGACTAGATGAGTATCTCCAAGCCACGATCATTTCGCTCGAGAAAGATCGAGTAGGTGTGTTCATGCGCCTAATCCCCGGAATTGCCGTTTCTTCTTCAGTGCTTGCGAACATACACGGAAGCAGCGAGGGGGCAGTGTCGGAAGCGGAACAGCACGCCTATGCCGAGCAGGTACTTAAGGATATTTTCCTCAGTGTTGACGGTGCTCGATTGGTGCCTCAGTTAATCTCCGCTAGTTTCCCCACGGCTGAGACTATGAAAGAAGGGGTTGGAGAAATTCAGCTTGAATTCAGCGCGCATCTGCCTCAGACCCGCAGTGCTAAACGAGCGCTTGTCTGGGAGAACCATCACCAGAGGCAAATCTCGGCCTATCTTGTAAACTCACTCGTGCCGCAGGATCGCGATCTGCACATCGTCGCTCAACGACGCAATGAGAATCAATCGCTTTACGAACTGGATTACTCGCAAGATGGGATTGGTGCAGTAGTGCTTTCTCCAGAGCACTTCCGAGGAAATCGAGGCTGGCTGACTGCAGCCATGCTCCTGCTTTTGGCGGGATTAGCACGCGTTTTGCGGTAAACAAATATTACGAGTTGTAGGTGCCAAGCCTCGCACGATCTAGCGGATCTTATTCCTTCACGCCGCCTTGCGTGTTCGAGTCGCATGGGCTGAAAAACGCAGCTGTCTCTTTAGCGGGTGCTCATTCCTGCAAACGTCTAGAAGGCCCAGAGATATTACACGATAAATAAACGATGCGATTTTTCGGTAATTGCAGGTTGCATGGGCGGTCTCTAAGCTTTGGTGCGCAAAACCGGGAGGCGCTTGCTCCCTCTGCTCGCCCTGGGGCTCGCATCCGCCATGGCGTACGGTCATTCGATGTACGAGTCGGCTGTGATGCTCGACATCTACAGCCGTGACATACGGGCAGAGGTTCAGCTGCCTTTGGAGCGGATTTCCGTTGCTTTCGGCGAGGCTATAAATTCAGAAACTTTGAATCGCGATCGCGCCTCACTGACGGCCTACATACTGACCCGGCTTCACGCGCGTGCATTAGACGGCCGTTCTTTTCAAGTGCTGTTGGAATCGCCCCTTCGTATCGAGAACGTGGATCGAGCCCCGTACATTGTTGCTCGCACTCTCTTTCAGCCACCAACGTCCTTGGCGCTGGACGCCTTCGAGATCGAGGATGATGTTCTGCTCGATCGCATACCGTCTCAAGTCACTCTAGTCTCAATTCGCTCTGATTGGGGAACCAGTGTGTTTGCCAATGATCCGCAGCTTGTAGGCGTGCTGCGCGGCAAGATGCGATCCCTGACGATAGACCGCACCGATCGAAGCTGGTCCCGCGGGTTCAGTAGCATATTTCGGCTTGGGATTCGGCACATTGCGGAAGGTACGGATCATCTCCTGTTCCTGCTTGCCTTACTGCTTCCGGCACCGCTGCTGGTTGGTGCTGGACGTTGGGCTGGATTTGCCGGTGTTCGTCCCTGCTTGCTAAAGATCTTGAAAGTTGTGACAGCCTTTACGGTTGGCCATTCGGTCACGCTCGCACTGGCGGCATTGGGCCTGGTACGTGTTCCCAGCCGCCCGATCGAGGTGTTGATAGCAGTGTCGATTCTCGTTTCAGCGATTCATGCTTTGCGGCCACTGTTTTCGGGGCGTGAGGCTGCAATTGCCGGCTTCTTCGGTCTGGTTCATGGATTAGCGTTTGCAACGACTCTGGGGGAGTTAGGTTTGGGCCGGTGGGAACGCGTGGCCAGTATATTGGCTTTCAATCTTGGGATAGAGGCAATGCAGTTGATTGTGATTGCGGCTACCATGCCTTCACTCGTTCTGCTGAGCCGCACACGGATATATTCCTCCTTCAGAGTTGGAGGAGCGCTGTTCGCCGGCTCCGCATCGCTGTGCTGGATTGCCGAACGGCTGTTCAACAAGCATACGTCCATAGACGTCGTCGTCGATAGCGTCGCGCATCATTCCGGCTGGATAGCCCTTTGCCTGTTTTTCATCGGAGTGACTATGTGGTGGCGACAAAGCGAGACAGATGTCCTTCCGCCAATGCCCGATCGCGTTACTTAAATCGAGCGGAAGCGGAACGCTAGGATGAGCTCGTGGAGTATGTGGGATCTTCCGCCAACCATCTCGCGGCGATTTCGCACGCAATCCTGAACGACTCAGCTAACGACTCCAGTTCCGCCTTCGAAACCTCCGGCGTGTCATCGCTGCAGGCGTTTTCGATGTGAGCTAATTGATCTTGCAGGTCAGGCGCGATCATTCGCGACGCGCCGCCGCGCAGCCAGTGTGCTGATGTTTTCGCCTGTTCCCACTCTGCCTCGCGAATCGAGCTTAGTAGACGTTCAAACACCGGTGGCGCCGTTTCGAGGAAGATCTGCATGATGCTCCGGAGGAACTCGGCCGGGTATTTTTCGAAACGACTTGGAACAGAGGTCTGTACCTGAGCGACACGTACTTCTTCCAAAGGCTTACCGGGAGAAGGACGGTCGGAAGACGGCATCCAGCAAAAACATTTCTGAACAAGTTCCTCGTCCTGGAATGGTTTCGCGATGAAGTCGTTCATGCCGGCCTCTTCGGCTCTGATCCGATCTTCTTTGAACGCGCTGGCGGTTAACGCAATGATCGGCACCTGGCCTGCGGTTCCCTCCAGTTTGCGTATCTGGCGTGTTGCTTCGTAGCCATCCATTTCGGGCATCCGGCAATCCATCAGAATCACATCGAACCGGAGATTTTGAGCTGCAGCTAAGGCCTCGATCCCATCGCCGGCTTCATGAACTCGAAAGCCGAACTTCTCGAGCGTCATGCGGGCTACCATTCGATTCGCCGGATTATCTTCGGCGACGAGGATATGCCGATCGCTATTCTGAACGCTTGCGAGAGCAGCAAGGGACGAACTGTAGCCAGACGATCTGCCGAATGAGTTCTCCGACTCCGTTGGAGCGCCGGTAGATACACCAGCCTTGATGGTGAAGTAGAACTCGCTTCCTTTGCCGACTTCACTTTGAACTCGGATGGACCCACCCAGCAGGCGAACGAGCCGATTGCAGATTGCGAGGCCCAGTCCGGTGCCTCCGAATCTTCTCGTGGTCGAACTATCGGCTTGAGAGAATGCTTCGAAGATCGACGTTAGCTTCTCGCTCGGGATCCCAATGCCTGTATCCACCACTGCGAATTTCAGGAGGATCTCGGTACGCGGACAGTATCTCCGATCCCACTTGAACCCTGACGCTTCCTTCCTGCGTGAATTTGAGGGCGTTGCCCACCAAGTTGAGGATTACCTGGCGCAAACGCAGAGGATCCGAGTGAACAACGGAAGGCACATCAGCTTCGACGTGCAATTCGAGCTCGATGCTCTTTTGCTGCGCCTGAAAAGCGAGCGATTTCAGCGCAGCTTCAAGGTGTTCGCGCAGGACGAAGTCGACGCAATCGAGTTCAAGCTTGCCCTGCTTCGACCTTCGAGAAATCCAGAATGTCGTCGATGACCCGGAGGAGCGAGATCGAAGCATCATGCACGACTTCCAAATACTGGCGTTGCTGCGGATTGAGTTCGCTCGCGAGAGCGAGGCGCGTCATCCCCAGAATGCCGTTCATGGGAGTTCTGATCTCGTGGCTCATGTTGGCGAGGAACTCGCCTTTGACCTGGCTGGCTCGTTCGGCTGCCTCCTTCGCCTTCACCAGACTCCTGTTCGGCGCGCTGACGCTCAGCAATTTCGTTTCTAAGCTCGACAGTTCTTTCCAGAACGTTGCGCTCGAGAATCTGTTCGTGTTCCCGCAAACTTCTGATGCGCAAAAGATGCGTCGCAATAGCCCCGCCGATGATGGCTGAAGCTGCACAACGCGTAGAAAAACAACGTCTGATAAAAGTGGGGCTCTAACGTAAGCGAAAGCGAAGCAACGGCCGAACTCCAGGTTCCATCTTCATTCGTGGCCGCCACTTTGAATCGATATCGTCTTGGGCGGAAGATTGGTGTAGTAAGCAGCGCGGCGTTGTCCCGCCTGTACCCAGCCCGTGTCGAACCCCTCCAGCTGATACCGGAAATTTACTCGCTGGCTGGAGCGCAGTGTAGGAGCTGAAAAGTGGAATTCGAGTTCGCCCGCGCCTGGAGGTATGCGCAAGCCGGAGCGAACCTGAACTCGAGCTTCGGTCAGCCAGAACCTGCTCTATGACACGTCGATTGTTGTCGGACGGGACGGGCCAGTTTACGCGGATCAGTGACGACGACGCCTTGCATCGTCGGGAACCATAAGCGTCCATCTCGAGATTTCCAGGCCGCTGGCTGAAAACCGCCGTTACACTCCGCAGTTTTCATCCCGTCGCGAGTGCCGTACGAGATGACCGGAATCCGGGCGATTTTTCCGTCGGCGAAATCGTTTAGAGCTAGTCAACCGCGCACGGAAGATGCCTCGGTTGCTGCTCATCCAAAGATTTCCGCCGTCATCCTCAAGCACGGAGAAGATTGCGTCGTCCAGCAACCCGTCCTTCGTCGTGAAGGCAAACAGATGATTATTTTTCAGCCGTACCAAACCGCCGCCATTTGTCGCCGACCCAAAGTACGCCGTGAGAATCTTCGTGGATCGCCATGACAACGTTGTTCGGAAGGCCGTTGTGCTTGTCAAAGACCTGAAATCGGCCGTTCTCAAGCAGATCGAGGCCTCCACCGCCGGTCCCGATCCAGAGGCGATGCTTCCGGTCTTCGTACAGTGCCTGGACGACATTGCTCGAAAGTCCATCTTCGGTGGTGAACGTGGTGAAACTGTGGTTCTTGAATCTGGTGAGGCCCGCCCGCGTACCGATCCAGAGAGCACCCTGGCTGTCGGCGTAAACTGCTGTCACAACATCATTCGGGAGGCCGTTCTCCTTTGTGAACGTTTCCAACTTCCCGTCTTTTAATCGATTCAGCCCTTTGCGACCGCCGATCCAAAGCGAATGGTCAAGACCTTCGCAAATGGTGAATACCATCTCGTCGGCCAAACCGCTCTTTGTACCGAATGAGGTGAATTGGCCATTCCGGAATCGATTTAGTCCTCCGCTGTTGGTCCCGATCCACATGGTGCCCGCATGATCTTCAAAGACCGGGAGCGTAGCGTTGTCCGATAGGCCGTTCTTTCTCGTGTAAGAGACGAAAGCGGGTTGCGTCAAAGTCGAACCAGACCGCCTCCTCCCGTACCCAGCCACATGTTCTGTTCGCGGTCGCGATAGACGCACCACACGTCGTCGATCGGCAGGCCGTTTCTGCTGGTGTAAGAAGAGAAAGTCGTGCCGGACAATCGCGCCAGACCCCTCCGCGGAGCATTCCCGATCCACAGATCGCCGTTGCTCGCTTCGTTCAAAGCTATAACGGAGTTGCTTGGCAGGCCATTCCTGGTGGTTAAAGTTGTGAACTTGTCATTTTGGAAGCGCGAGAGGCCCCCGCCATACGTGCCAATCCACAGCGTTCCCTCCGATCCCATGAGCAGAGCACGGACGTCATTGTGGGGTAAGCCGTCCGCGGTTCGGTAGGTCCGAAATCTTCCGTTAGAGAATCGGCTTAATCCGTCATGGGTCCCGACCCACAGCGCCCCATCGCGGTCGTTTGCCAGTGCGAAAACCTGGTTATTGGCCAAACCAGTTTTCGGTGTCGTAGGAACTAACTGTCCGTGATGGAGCCGGTTGAGACCGCCGCCATTTGTTCCGATCCACAAATCCCCTGACGCGTCCTGCAGCAGGCAGGAAATGGAATCGTTCGAAAGCCCGTCCCGAGTTGTCAATGTGGTGAACTTGCCTTGTGCATAGTCGCGTGAGCCCGCCGCCTCCTGTGCCGACCCACAAGATTACCGCGGCGATCCTGCAACAAGGCACGATGACATTGCTCTTCAACTCCGGAGTATTGCCTGTGTCGAAAACGGTAAAGTGCAGCCCGTCAAAACGCACCAAACCAAGCTCGGTACCTGCCCAGAGATATCCGTCGTTGCGATTGGACGATAGCCGGAACAGTATTTTGCGGCAGCCCATCCTCGTGTTCGCCATACTTCCTGGTGAAGGGATGCGAGAGGCTCCGGCGGATCGAGCATCCGCTGCACTTCAGTGCGCCCGCAAGCCCGCTGATCAGAACCAAAGCGACTATGGATCGCAGCCTTTGCAATTAATTTAAATTATAGCTTGTAAAATTTACGAAGTTTAATTGCAAAATGGAAAATATTTCGAGAATAATTGCCAAAATATACGCAAGATTTCGCGGCCTTGCTCTCCACTTCCATAGCAAGGAGAGCGCCTGTGCATACTTTTCGGCGAAGCGGATCAATGTCGGGTACGAAGTTCGTTGCGCGCATTGCGGATTATTGTTCTGGTAATTCGAAATTAGCGGCGACATATTTATCATCCAAACGGCAACATCGCTAACGAAATTTGCCCTTTGCGTCGTACTCGCAGCAGGATCGGTGACGGCCAGCCTTGGCTCGAGCAGGCACACGTGTCCAAAGATCTCGACAATGTGGACCCGCGGGCGAGCGTGAATGTGATCGTCCGGTTCCGGCAGCCTCTCGGAGCTCGGATCACCACCAGATCATCCGCGATCTCGGTGGCATTGTCGCGCTCTTCCCTCGGTTCAATACAAGGCGGAGCGTACGCGATCCCCGGTTCCGCCATTCAAAACTTGGCGCTCAACCCGGAAGTGCTTTCAATTGCGCCGGACCGGCCGGTTCACATGCTGCTCGATAACACCACGGCGGCCGTGAATGCGCCGCCGCCTGGAATGCCGGATTCGATGGATCCGGTATCGGTGTAGCCGTTATCGACAGCGGAATATCAGACCATGACGATCTGCAAGGAAACGGCGGAAGCCGCGTCGTTTACCGCGAGAGCTTCATTGGCGGTGACGGGACGGATGGTTTCGGACACGGGGAGCACGTGGCCGGAATTATTGCGGGGAATGGCGCAGATTCGAGCTGCGCCGATTGCACTCGCCATCTGGTCGGGCTGGCTCCCAAAGCCAATCTGATCGACCTTCAGGTGCTCGACAGCAACGGGGAAGGGACAGATAGCGCGGTGATTGCCGCCATCGAGCGGGCCATTCAGCTAAAAGTCGCAATTCAACATCCGAGTTATCAATCTCTCGCTCGGTCGGCCAGTCTACGAGAGCTATCACATCGATCCGCTGTGCCAAGCCGTTGAATCGGCCTGGCGTGCGGGAATCGTGGTCGTGACCGCGGCTGGAAATGGCGGACGCGACAACCCTGTCGGAAACAACGGATATGGAACGATCACTGCTCCCGGCAACGATCCGTATGTGATCACGGTCGGCGCCATGAAAAGCATGGGTACGCCGCAACGCTCAGACGATCGCATTGCCAGTTACAGTTCGAAGGGTCCAACGGCAGTGGACCATATCGTGAAACCGGATCTTGTCGCTCCCGGCAACCTGGTTGTCTCTGCTGATGCCAGCCGGCGCAACGCTACCGAACCTGTTCCCGGGCAATGTTGTTCCCGTCGCCTACTACGAGCAGACAGCACAGACTGGCTCCTCGTCATCGTATTTCACCTTGAGCGGAACCAGCATGGCTGCGCCTGTAGTAAGCGGCGCGGCAGCACTGCTGCTACAGGCCCATCCCGAACTGACGCCCGATCAAATCAAATCAAAACTGATGCGGACGGCTAACAAGACTTTCCCGGCCAGCAGTACCGCTTATGATCCGGATACGGGCCAGAGCTATACGAGCGAGTACGATGTTGTTCACGGTGGGAGCGGGCTATCTGGATATACAAGCTGCCTTGGCGGACACCTCGACGCCGCGCAATTCAGCTCTTTCACCAGTAGCCACCTATTCTGACAGTCTGGTTGGCACGCTGCTGGGTGTGCTTGGGCTGAATAATGCCACGAGTAAGCTGCGACTCAACCACGGTATGCGCACCACCTTCCCTTTTTGGATCGCAGTCGATCTGGGGAACTCAATCCATTTGGGGGACGCAGGCGATTGGAAGTAATCAGAGTATCTCGGGTGATCAGTCTATCTGGGGAACACAATCTATATGGGGCACCCAGTCCATCTGGGGAACGGATTCTGTTTCCGCGACGGCGACAAGCGATCCGGCGGAAGGAAGAAAGATCGTGGTGGCTGGCGAACGCTAAAACCAGAATTTGGTTAAGGTTTGACGGGCTGGACGTACTACGGTCGCGGTGACCCTATTTCGCGACCGTAGTGCGAGAGGGAAACGAGGTGGTGGTTGCAGTCTGAACATCCTTCATGACAATCCTCCTCAAAGTTGTGCTCACGGCGGCGGCCTCCTCGTCCCGGCCGAGGTGGCGAAGCGCAATCGCGAGCTGGCTAAGGGCGGCGCGGTCCGAAGCGTTGCTTTCGAGGCCGGCCTTCAACTCGTGGACCGCGCTTGAGTATTCACCGGTGCGGTTGTAAAGCTTGCCAAGTGCAATGTGTGCGCCTGCGAAATCCGGCTTGATGCGCAGAGCGCGCTTCAGCGCGGCTGACACTTCTGCGAATTCCTGAGTGCCGGGTTGAACATCCTGGCGGATCAATGCCTCAGCCAGGAGATAATTCAATGTCGGATCGTCGGGATTCTTTTTCAGCCGCGCGCGAAGTACATCGCTCGCCAGGTCAATCTGGTTTGATGATGCGTACAAAACACTGAGTCCTGGTGCGCCGTACTCTTGTTTGGGATCCAGTCGATTCGCCAATTCGAACTCCCATGCTGCTTCGGCTTCGGTTCCGATCTGGCCTTTGATCACGCCGCGCATCGCGTGAAGCCGGGGCGAATTGGGCGAGTGCTTCAAGCCGGATTCGATCACGGGCAGAGCGGACTGAAAGGCGTCATGCTGAATGTATAGGGCACTCGAGATCGATGTAGTTCTGTTCGTCGCCGGGGGCAGCGTCGATTGCTTTTTTATAAGAATCGGCAGCTTCTTCCGGATGGCCGCTGGCGTTTTCCGCGGACGCGATCAGATTCCATGTGGAGGCTGCCGGGTGGGCGCCATGAGTAAAGGGCAGGAGAACTTTTACCGCGTCAGACGGCCGGCGTTGCTCGATGAGACAAGCGGCATAGAGCGAAGAGGCTTGCTCGTTTGCAGCGATCTGAGCCAGACTCTGTTCGAAGTGCGGCATGGCGCCACTGCAATCACCGGCTTCGAACTTCAGTGTGGCTGCGATCGCATGAGCGACGCCGTTTTGCGGATCGACACGGAGTAAACGATCGACGAGTGCTGCGGCTCGCGTATCGCGAGCGCGGTAGGCGGATTGAACGGCGCCTTGCAGCGCAGACGCGAATTGAGGGCTGACTTCGAGTGCCCGCTCAAAGCTCGACAGGGCTTCTTTGTCCCGCCCAAGCGCGGCCAAACTGCCTCCGCGAACAGTCCAGATACGAGGGTCGTCCGGTGTTTTCTTGAGGAGAGTGTCCGCGAGAACGACGGCATCGCTGTACCGATGGGCCTGGAGAGCTTCGGCAAGAGAGTCGCTCCAGATCGGAGAAACGGCCGCGAGGGGCAGCACGAGCGCGGCGAGTGTCCTCGTCAAGAGCTTGGCTTTACTGCGCATCCGCGACACAGCGGAATCCTACGGCTCCTGATCGGTCTTTACTGTCGGCAATCAGAAGATACTTTCCATGCTCGTTCAGTTTATAGGCTTGCGGGAAGTACCAATGTGAGCCCTGCGGCTGATAATGGCTGCCGCCGCGCAGAATTGCCGTCCGTGTATGATCGTCGAACCATTCGTCCGTCCATTGCCAGACGTTGCCCGACAAGGTCTTCGACACCGAACGGGCTCGCGCCCTTGAGGATGAGTCCCGAGATCGGAGGCAGGCCCCATTGTACGGCCGGTATCAGGGCGGGGAACTGCGGCCGAATCCCACTGATTACCCCATGGGTAGGTACGTCCGTCAGTTCCTTGCGCCGCGTATTGCCATTCCCATTCATGCGGCAGCCGTTTACCGGCCCACTTGGCGTAAGCACGGGCGTCCTCCAGCGAAACCCAGGTAACGGGCTTGTTGGCAGCGCCTTCGGGGTACGTCCCGTTCGTCCAATCTTTCAGGAAGTTGTGATCGTCTCGCGGAGCGTAATGAGTCGGCAGTCCATGAACTTCTTGAACTCTGCGTTGCTGACGGGATACTTGTCCATGTAGATACGCCTTGAGGGTCATCTCGATGTGCGTGATGACGGCGCGGCGCGTCCTCCCACGCGTACTGGACATCGACGCCGATCTCGTTTGAACCCTCGATCATGATTCCGGAGACCTGAAAGTCGAACGAGCCCGCGGGGATTTTCACCATTCCGGGCGGCGGGGCAGCGGCTTTGCTCGTTTCCGGGATCTCTGCCACGTGCTGCTGCAGAACCGGCCGCTCATGGGAGAAGCTCTGGAGTCGCCTTTGGGAGAGCGTTGCCATCTCGCGACAAGAATGTTTTCAGCTCGGCGACTGTCGGCCGTCGGTCGCGAGGATCGCGCCATAGCCTTGGGCCTCCATCGGGAAGCTCAAGGTCACTTTGTCGCCGTTCGCGTTCGGGTTTTAGCTCGGTCCCGTTCCAGAGGTCGTAATAGCGGAGCATTCGATGCGTCCTTGATTTGGATCTGCCGACCGTTGACGTCGTATTCATTGCGATTGATGAATGTCCAGAGGGTCTGATTGCCCGCGGGAAATTTGCTTGCATAGACGGCAGGCTGCAGCACCGGCGTGTGCGGTTCCCATTCGGGACTGACGAGCGTCCGAGGCGAATTTGCGCTCGATCTTCGAGATGCGGCGAAGTGCTTCTGCGTCGCGATCGGGAATCTGGTTCCAGATACCCCAGATGTTCTCCCAACTCTCATAACCGATGCCATTGAAGAACGCGTGCTGCAGGTCGTCGGTCTTGTCACGAGCCCAGCGGCGGCAGATGTTGACCATGTGGCGGGTTTCGAGCCATTTGAATCGACTCACGGTGGGAACCGGCAAGGCAGGCGCCGAGCCCGGAATGGGTGCTCCGCCCGGGCCGGCGGCGCGGACGAGTAGCGCCAATAGCCCCACGTCATGTTGTTCCACATGAGCATCTCGTCGGAATCGAGACCGGTCTCCGGTTCGAGGGCCAGCGGATGGCCGACTCGATCGGAAGCAGTTCGATAGACGCGCGGAACACCTCGAAGAGTATCGCCGTTGATACCGTCGGCGCCGATTTCCGTGAACAGCTTGGCAGTCGCGTCCCAGTCGGGCGCACCGATTTCATGCGTGCCCTGATCCCAGAGCATGATGGGGAACAGCACGCGGACCCCGCGGCGATGAAAGTCGGCGATCATCTGCTTTACGCCCGCGATGCCGCCCGGCATATCGCGCAGCAGATCATTCTGATTCCGATCGTCAAGGCCGATGTTCGGATAAGTGTGCCAGACCAGAACGCTGTCGATCCCGCCGTAACGCTTCTCGAGATCGTCGAGGTAGCGATCAACCGTGTACTTGCGCGCGACGGGATCGTAGAAATAGCGATCCTCGATCATCATCTGCGGCTGGACGAAACTGCTCTGTGTCCACTTCAACTCCGGGCGGTCGTATTCCGAGCCGTTGTATCCGATACGGATGAGGCGCTCGCTCCGCCAGTGCTGTATTTCGCTGAGCCAGGAATTGAACGCAGCTGGATTGGGCGGCCCTGGGATCTCCTCCGCTTGCGGCTGGTAGCGCGTATCCTGGGCCGAGAGACTCAAAGCCCCGAGCAGCAAGGCCAAACAGAAGTTTCGTCGCATAACACTCATCTAGAATCGGATCCGAATTCCAAACGTAACGGAACGCGGCAAGCTCTGCGCAGTCGATTTGCCGAAGAGAGAACTCGAGAGATCGTTCGTCACGTTGGTCAGGTTGACCCGATTGAACAAATTGAAGATCTCACCGCGCAACTGAAGAGTCGCTCCTTCTTTGAAGAACCAGGGGATTGCGTTGGTCTTGACTATATTCAGATTCACGTTGGCGAGGCCAGGGCCGTCGAAAGTGTTACGGCCGAGGTTTCCCTCCTGCCCGAGAGACGGTATCGGGAAGGCGGACGCAGGGAAGAGTCCGTTGATGAAGTCGCTGCGTGAAGCGGAGATGTGATTGCCGACCGAAGGCGTATTCGGTGCATCGTAGTTGAATCCGTCAGCGTTGAAATCGCCTCTGGGGTAGGGAGCAGTTGTGACGACAGTGAAAGGCAGTCCCGACTGGAAGATGGCAATACCGGCAAGGCTCCACCCGCCGAGCACGGCTTTGGCAATGCGCTGTTGTGGAAAGAGCGAAGGGATCTCGTAAACGCTGTCTATCGTCAGCCTGCGGGCAGCACTGTAATCTGCTCTTGCATGCTGTAGACTGTAGTTCGCGGCATCGAAGACGTTCTGACCTCCTCCTACGCCATTGTCGTTACTGGATGTCAGATCCGTCGCCTTGCCGAACGTATAGATAGCTTTCGCCGACACCCCCTTCGAGAAACGTTTGCTCACAAGAAATGTGCCGTAATGACCATCCGAATAGCCAACGGTGTTGCCGTACGTGATTGCGCCGAAGTAAGGACTGAGACGCGTGAGGCTGCCGTTATGTTGGATCAGATCGCCGGCGTAGCGGTTAACGTTCGTTTGCAGGTATAAGTTGCTGGCGTGGTTGCCGATGTAATCGGCCTCGACGATGAGGGAACTGCTCAGCCGCTTCATAACCGTGAGATTCCAGACCTGCACGGTGGGCTGGCTCACTTCCGGATTGAGCCCTTTGACACCGACTGGCGTTCCTGCGAGACCACCCGCGGGATTCAATGCGAATTGAACACCCGGAGGTAGAGGAAAGAAGAGACCATCGCGGCTGCCCAAAGCGAAGTTGAGTCTCTGGCCGTTACGAACGTCGAACGTGACCGAGCCGCGGGGAGGGTTCGTATAGACGGCATAGGAGAGATCGCCGACCTTGTTGTAGTAGATTCCGTAACCCCCGCGGACGGCGAGGCTGCCATCGCGAAAGACGTCCCATCCAAATCCGATGCGAGGCATCAAGCCTTGCGGAACGTTCGTCGAAACAAAGCCAGGGCCGGTGGTGCGCATTTGTCCGGAAGCGATCTGCTGGTTGAAAGTGCTACCCGTACCAGGCGCGAAGAATGAGGAGGGCGTTCCACTCTGATCGATCTGCGCGACGTGAAAAAAGTTTTCGTATCGCACTCCGTAGTTCAGCGTAAAGTTCGGCTTGATCTTCCAATCATCTTGCGCGAAAAGGCCGAGGTAGGTCATATGGATGCGCGTATAGACATTCTGCGCGAGTTGGCCGGTCCGCGTGTCTACGACAGGGCCGCTTTGAGTGAGAGGAAGATCCTGGGCAAAGTCGAGAACATTCGCAAACGTGAAGGTAGGACGGGCGTAGCTGGGAGTGAAGTTATCGAGGTCATGCTGGCGATCGATATCGAACCCAAACCTGAGGTTGTGGTTGCTTTTCAGCCAGGAGACGACGTCGTGCCAATTGTAGTTGGCGTGTACCCAACCAATTTGTGACTGGCTGAAACCTTGCAGACCCGGTGACCGTAACGCTAGGCAACTCGGGGTTCGCGGTCGGCGGCGTCGCACCGTCGACACGCACGAGGGTCATAGATGCTTCGTTTACCAGGCTGGGTGTGATGGTGCGGACCCAGTTGATCTTTCCGTACATGCCGTAATTGGGCTGTGTGATGCGCTGCAGCGGTCGCGGATTGGCCTGCTGCGCATTCGAAAAATAGTTGAAGTAGTTGAAGAACAACCGGTCTTTGAAGTTGTGGAAGTTCTGATCGAGACGAGTGTTCCATTGTCCGGCGGGGCGCGCGAGGGTTTCGTTGACGAAGCTGGTTCCCAAGACCGGAAGATCGCCCGGCAAGCTGGCAGGCACGGGATAACGGGAGCTGGAACGAAGTTGATTTGCCGTCACAAAACCGGTCACCGGGTAAGAACCGATGGGCGCGCTGGTCAGAATGCGAGTCGACACGTTGTTCGGGAAATACTGCTTCAGATAATTCACGAATTGGGGAGTTTCGGCAGGCACGACGTCTGTTTGCGCAGCCGAAGAATTCAGGCGGAAGAAAGAGCCGAATAGAAACGTGTGGTCCTTGATCACCGGGCCGCCTGCCGTGAACCCGTACTCGTTTCGGCGGAAAACCGGGACGCCGGATTGGAAAACGGTTCGGCTCGTGAGCGAATTATTCGTGTGGAACTCGGAGAGCGTGCCGTGAAACTGATTGCTGCCGGATTTCGTATAGACTTCGACAAGCGCGCCGCTGTTGCGACCGCGTTCCGCCGTAAACGTGGCCGCGGCGATCCGAACCTCTTGAATCGTATCTGGCTCCGGCGTCAGGTTAGCGATGCCGTCCCGCGAATTGCCGTTCACACTTGATCCGTCAACCTCGTACTCGTTGTTCTCTTGTCTCTGTCCGGCGGAGTTGATCTGAAATCCGGGTTCGGTCTGAAAGCTATCCTGTCCAGCGGAGCCCGATCCCGTGGCGCCCCCGAACAGCTTACCAGCGCCGGTTACTCCGGGTGCAATAAACGCCACGCCCGAGTAGATGTTGCGTCCGAGCATAGGCGCCTGATCGACGGTACGTTCGGCGATGCTGGTCGAGACGGCACTCTTTCCGGTTTCGATCGCCTCGGTTTGCGCGGAAACTTGAACTTCGATCTTCTGTTCGCCGACGACCAGTTTGGGATAAATCGTGCGCAGACGATTGGCGTCGACCTGAATGTCGGTCTGACGCCACGTTTTGAACCCCGCCACCTGTACCTGGACCTGATAAACACCAGGAGCAAGGTCCGAGGCGAGGAAGTAACCCGCGCCGTTGCTGGTGATTTCGCGTGTGACTTGGGTTGCTTGATTGGTGACGACGACGCGGGCATTTGCGACGGCCGAGCCGGATTCGTCGGTCGCGGTACCTTCGACACCGCTCGTGTACTGTGACAGAGCGCAGCCCACAGACAGGGCGAACAGGACAAGAAACCGGGTCCATGGCATACGTCGATCTCCTTTGATCGCGCCCCGAGAAGGAATCGTTGAATCGATTCACCGGAGTTGCATTTGGATTTATCATGACTGCGAGGCAACTGTCAACGTAGAAAAACACAGAATACGTCGAGCCTCAGTCTGGACGTGTCTATCTTGGTGTTCCGCGAAGCAAAGGTTGACAGTGCAGCAGACAGACACTATGATTGAACCGATTAAACCAACGTGACCGCTTCCAGGAGAATGGCACAGGAAAACGGGCGACAAATCTTCGTCTTCGGCAGCTTAAACGTGGATCTGGTGCAACGCGTGGCGCGCCTTCCCGTAGCGGGGGAAACACTGGCGGGCGACCAACTCCAGATCTTTTCGGGTGGCAAGGGCGCGAATCAGGCCTGTGCCGCTGCGCGCCTGGGCGGACGAGTTTCTATGGCAGGGCGAGTTGGTGACGATGCTTTTGGCGCTCGCTTGCGAACGGAACTGGAAGCACTCCGGCGTAGATACGTAGCCGTGTGGCGACGAGTCGAACGGAAACGGGAGCTGCGATCATCCTGGTGCTTCCGTCGGGCGAAAACGTGATCGTGATTTCGCCGGGAGCAAACGGGACAGTGACGGCGGAGGAAGCGGCCGCAGCGATATCAGAAGGACAGCCCGGTGATATTCTGCTGTGTCAGCTTGAAGTTCCGCTAGAGGCCACGATTGCGGCTCTGCATGCTGCGCGCGAGCGAGGAATGGTCACGATCCTCGATCCGGCGCCTGCACATTCCATACCGAAGGAAGCGCTCTCGACCGTGAGCATTCTGATCCCGAATCAGACAGAAGCGGCCGGTCTTTTGGAACGGGCCGAGTCTGGCAGCGAGTCAGTAGAGACGGCACGTGCCCTTGCCTCCGAACTGCTTCGGCGCGGACCCGAAGTCGTGATCGTCAAACTGGGGCGGCATGGCTGCCTGGTTGCGGAAAAAGGAGCGATAACGGAGGTTGCGGGGCATGTTGTCCGGGCGGTGGATACCACGGCAGCCGGCGACACGTTTAGCGGTGGCTTGGCGGCGGAGTTAAGCCGAGGAGAAACTCTCGCGACGGCGGTCCGGTTCGCCAATGCGGCAGCGGCACTCTGCGTCACTAAGCCCGGAGCGATCAGCTCGATTCCGGTACGCGCGGATGTGCTGAGTTTTCTGAACGGGCAGTAAGGACGATTCCACATAGAGAGGACGGAAATGTTCACAGTATCGGGGTCGTTTGAAGCATTCGCGTTATGCCTGATCACGATGATCGGGTGGGGATCCTGGGCGAATACGCAGAAACTCGCCGGGAAAGAGCACTGGCCGTTCGAGCTCTACTATTGGGACTACGCAATCGGGGTTGCGGTGGCCGGCGTGCTGTTCGCCTTAACGATGGGAAATCTCGGGTCAGCCGGCATGGGAACGTTCGAGAACCTGCGAACAGCCTCTCCGGGGGCGATCGCGACTGCGCTCGAGAGCGGAGCGCTGTTCAACATTGCAAATATTCTTTTGGTGGTAGCAATCGATGCTGGCGGCCTGGCGCTTGCCTTTCCAGTCGGAGTGGGATTGGCGCTCGTCATCGGAACAGTCGCCAGTTACTATCAATCGCCGAAGGGAAACGCAGTCCTGCTCAGCATGGGCGTACTGCTGGTCGTGCTCGCCATGATTATTTCGGCGGTGGCGAGTAGTAGAGTGCAACGGCAGCACGAGACGCAAACAGGTAGAGGCGTGGCCTTTGCCGTTGCTGCCGGCTGTCTGATGGGCTTTTTCTACCCGCACCTGATGCGGTCGATTTCACCTGACTTCAATTCGGCACCGATACAGGCAGGGCTGCTTACACCGTACACTGCGCTTCTGTATTTTCGGGATTGGTCTCCTCCTCAGTAACTTGATCGTGAACACGTGGTTTATGCGATCTCACAAATCGACATTCGCGCAGTACGCAGCTGCGAAGCCGAGGCTTCACTTATTGGGAATTCTTGGCGGCGTCATCTGGATGACGGCGTTGACGACCAATGTTGTCGCTTCCGGAGTTGCCGGCCCGGCCGTATCGTACGCCTTGGGACAGGGCGCAACGTTGATAGCGGCACTATGGGGCGTTTTTGTGTGGCGTGAGTTTCGCGGAGCTCCGGCGGGAACCAGGCCGCTTGTTGCCACCATGCTGGCTGGCTATGCCGCCGGTCTCTTTCTGATCGGTAAGGCGATCCTCTAGCGAACCACTCCTGTCGCGCAACCGCAACAGCGTAGATTCTCGGATCCGAAGCTCTGGTTTCAGCAAAAGCTCAGTGTGCTTCGCCTCCCCTGGGTTTTCAATCTGCTGAATGAGTAACTCAGCACCGCGGTATCCGACGAGATAAGCGGGTTGTACAACTGCGGTGACCTCTGGATAGAAACTGCCGTTCCCGGGAAGTTCGTCGAAGACGGCAAGCGCAAGATCTTCCGGGCAGTGAAGCCCCATTTCCTTTAGAGCCCGCAGTGCGCCGAGAGCCATCATGCCGTTCGAGACGAACAGAGCCGTAGGACGCCATCTGCCAAGCAGCATTTGCTTGGTCAGGAGGTACCCGCTCTCCGAGCGGAAGTCGCCCTCCATGACCAGTGAAGAATCAAGGTCGATTTTCGCTTCGCGGAGGGCATTCTTGTAGCCTTGTAAACGGTCGGCCGCCGTTCGTAGCTGTAAGTTCCCGGTAATGATTCCGATGTCGCGATGCCCTATTGACGTCAGGTGTCGAATGCAAATCTCGCTTCCGTAAACAGCATCGACCGCAACGGAACTTGCGCTAACTCCAGGCGGAACGCGGTCGAGGAAAACAATTGGTATTCCGGATGCGAGAGTCCTTTCGATGTGTTCTGAACCCTCGGCACTGGGTGCGACGACGAGCAGGATGCCGTCAACCCGGCGGTTCCGTAGGACAGAAAGGACGATCTTCTCGCGCTCAAACTGATCGTCGGTATTAGACGCGACCAAAAGATATCCGTGCTTCAAGGCCGCATCCTCGGCTCCGCGAGTGAGCTGAGGAAAGAAGGGATTTGTGATGTCGGACATCACCATTCCCAGCAGTTTGGTCTGCTTAGTTTTCAGGCTACGTGCAATGTGGTTGGGATGGTAATCGAGTGCGGCAATAGCGGCGTTGACGCGTTCGCGGACACCGGCACTCACGCGCGGCGAGTCGGATAGCACATTCGACACAGTGCCTACCGATACTTTGGCCAGCTTTGCAACCTCTTTGATCGTGGCCATGACAGGATCAGGTTACGCTACCGGGCATGAAAGTCCGGCGGCGAACCCGTACATGACATGCTGCCCTTCAGAGAGCGGGCGCTTTGAGCAGTTCTCCTCGGAGGTCTTCCGCGGTCACTTGATTCAGCTCAGGAAGTGAGAGCGAAATCAAAAGAAAAGACGCCGGATGCAACAACCCGGCCACAAAAAACGCAGTCCCAGCGAAGGTGAAGCTAAGACTTTATCAGTGGCTGACGCCGGATGATCTCCCCGGCGCCGCGTACTGGCGGTCCATCAAGATAGAGTGACCGATTTGCGAACTCGAGCCGCTTTGTCGTCTTTTAACCAACTGCGAGCGCGGCAACCCCGCTCGCAATCAGACACGATCCAACTACGCGGCGTGCTACGTTTCCCTCATTAAGAAGCCGTGCGCCCATCCACGCTCCGATCATCATCGACATCTCTCGCGCGGGCGCCACATGACTGATCGGTGCAATTCTCATTGCGAAGAGAACGAGAATGTACCCAATCGGCATCAGCAGTGAGATGCCGAGAGCTTCCTTCCAGCATTGCTTGTATTCGGCGGCCAGAATCGAAGATTTGCCTTTCATCCCGACGGCCAACAGGAGTGTGCGAAAAAGATTGCCTGCGTATTCGACTAAGAAAGGCGAGATGGAGAGCGCTCTTACTGCGTAACCATCCACCAGCGTATAACTGGCAATCACGAAGCCCGTCAGAATTCCCCAAACCAGTCCGCCACGTGCAGCGCGTTGCGTCAAAGAGCGCTAGCCCGCCGCAAATCGTCACAATGCCGATTGCAATCAGAGAAGCTCCGGTTCCGGCGGTAAGCGAAAGACGTTCCGTGTAAGAAAACAATCGCACCGATTGAAGACAGGAGCGGTCCGGTTCCCCGGGCCAAAGGATAAACGATAGACAAATCACCGGAGCGATATCCGCGCAATAGACACTCGGTATACAACAAGTGAAGAGCGCCTGTCGCCACCAGGCATACAACTGATGCTGTGAGATTCCGAACGTGAAAGCCGGCCTGGGCTACTACGGGAAGAAAGAGAATCGATTCCCCAACGGAAGAGAACCAGATCAGATTGTTGTAGTGGGCTTTTTGCTTAGCAAGGAAATTCCATGCTGAATGCGCCGCCGCAGCGACAATAACTAAGAGCAGAGCAAGTAAGGGCAACGTTTGATCTCCAGAGACACGAAGTCTTCTCGACTTCTCCCTCTGGGTTTTTCGCCCTTAGGTGCGGACAATCAGTCCATTGTGGCGCTCGGACCGGCCGTGCCGGAACCCTAGCCACCTTGTTCGGTCGAACCTGCTTACTATAACATCCGCTCACTCGGAGCGGGATCGTAGGTTGGTGGCGTGGTTTGCATGCAGAATGGCACCTTTCGCAGATAGCATTCCCGTCGAACGCTTTTAAGGTTAAAGCATGTCCACCTACATCAGAGGATGCAACTCTTTGGAGAAAACATGATGCAAAAACGCAAGCTAGGAAACCAGCAATCTTGAAGTCTCGGCTTTAGGCCTCGGCTGCATGGGCATGAGCTTTCGGATATGGTGAGGTTCACGATGAAGCGGAAATGATCTCTCTCCTGCGAGCAGCTGTCGACCGAGGCATCACGTTCTTCGATACGGCTGAAGTGTATGGCCCGTTCACGAACGAGTTGTTGGTGGGCAAAGCCCTCTCGCCCGTTCGCGACCAGGTGGTGATTGCCACCAAATTTGGCTTCAACCTTAATCCTGACGGAAGTCCGGGTTGGCAGGGCTTAAATAGCCGTCCCGAACACATCAAAGAAGTTGCGGAGGCCTCGCTGAAGCGGCTGAATATCGATGCCATCGACCTTTTCTATCAGCATCGCGTCGATCCCGACGTGCCGATCGAAGATGTTGCGGGAGCAGTCAAAGATCTGATTCAAGCGAGGGAAGGTCAAGCACTTCGGCCTTTCGGAAGCCGGCGCGCAAACCATCCGCCGCGCTCACGCGGTTCAGCCTGTGACCGCGCTTCAGAGCGAATACTCGCTTGTGGTGGAGGAAACCCGAAGCGGAAGTCATTCCTACCCTTGAGGAACTTGGAATCGGCCTGGTGCCGTACAGCCCATTGGGCAAAGGCTTCCTGACCGGGAAGATCGATGAAAACACGCAGCTCGGTAGCGGTGACTTCCGCAGCACTCTGCCGCGCTTTGACGCCGGAGGCTCGAAAAGCAAATCAGGTCTTTGTGGATCTGCTCGGCACGATCGCGAAGGAGAAGAATGCCACACCTGCCCAGATTGCGCTGGCCTGGCTGCTTGCTCAAAAGCCCTGGATTGTTCCGATTCCTGGTACTACCAAGTTGTCGCGCTTGGACGAAAACCTCGGAGCGTTGTCGGTAGAACTTACGCCTGACGATCTCTCGGAACATCGATACTGCGGCCTCGAAGCTCACGGTGCAAGGAAATCGCTATCCGGAACATCTGGAGGCAATGACCGGCCGGTAACTGCGAGAAAGGGGCCGGCCGTTTCATCTCGATGCGCGGCCGGCCAAAATGCAGGATAATAGGCACTAAACCGCAATTGAGCTCGGCCTCTGTCGAAAAGGACATTCTTATGACTACTGTCGTTGTTAACGGAGCGAAACGCGAGGTTCAGGCCCCCACTGATACGCCTTTGCTTTACGTCTTGCGAAACGATCTGGAACTTTCCGGGCCCCAGTTCGGTTGTGGGCTCGCGCAATGTGGAGCTTGTTCGGTGCTGCTGGACGGCAAGGAAGTGCGCTCGTGCATCACTCCGTTGGCCGCGGTGGCCGGCAAAGAAGTCACTACCCTGGAGGGTTTGCCCGCGCGATGGGCTAAACAGAAAGGGCTTTCGGAGGAGGCAGGCGGCAAAGACTCTTCACCCGGTGCAAGCGGCCTGGATCGAAGAGCAGACTCCTCTGTGCGGGTTTTGTCAGAACGGCATGATGATCAAAGCGACGGAACTGCTGGAACACAACTCATCCCCCACTGTTGCCACAGATCAAAGAGGCATTTACCTCAGGTGTTTCTCCGCATCTCTGCCGTTGCGGCAGTTATACAGCGATCATCGAGGCTGTGCAGCGTGCTGGAGCTGCCATGACGAAAAGGAGTGAGGCATGATCGCGCACGAGAAGCAGATCGGACAAGAACGCAACCGACATCTTCGGCGCATCCCTTTCGCGTCGCGGATTCGTCAAGGCCGGCGGAGCGCTGATGGTCGGCTTCGGGATGGTGACGGCGAACGGCATGCAGAAAACCGTCGCAGGCTCCGCGGGCAACACGCTGAATCCGGCGCTTCCGGAATCGTGGATCGAGATTCATGCCGATAACACGATCTTGATCCGCGTCGGTAAGCCCGATTTTGGCCAGGGAACCGTATTCACTGCTTACCGGCAGATTGCGGCGGAAGAACTGAGAGTGCCGTTCGAAGCCATCACCACGGTGATCTCCGGAGACACAGATCGAACCCCGGATGGCAGTGGAGCATTCGATTTTCTCCAAGGCGGTATGCCGAATATCCGAAAGGCAGGGGCATATGTCTACCAGGCACTGCTCGATTTAGGTTCACAGGAACTCGGTGTACCGAAAGATCAGCTTTCCGTCAAAGACGGCATCGTCTCCGGCGGTGGCAAAAGCGTCTCCTATGGCGATCTTGTCAAGAACAAGAAGCTGAATCTCACCATTCCGGTCAAGGGCGATGTGCACAGCATGTTCGGATTGACTGTGGATGGGAATCCTCCGCTGAAGCCGGTAAGCGAGTACACGGTTGTCGGAAAGTCCTTTCCCGAACTCTGTGACTGTTTCGAAGGTGACCGCGAAAGAGACATGGGTGACGGACGTGCGTCTTCCCGGGATGCTGCATGCGCGCGTGGTCCATCCGAAAACGCTGGGCTCCAAACTGATTTCGGCAGGTCCTCTGGACAAGGCTCGCTTCCCGAATACGCAAGTGATTGTAAAGGGGAATCTGGTTGGTGTGATTGCTCCCACTGAATGGGAAGCCATCAAAGCTGCGCAACAAGTCGCGTCAGGCACCAAGTGGAGCGAGTGGAAGGGCCTTCCCGGCGACGGACGCCTTTTCCAGTTCCTGAAAGAGGATGCGGATTGGAAAGCGGTCCCTCCGGCCACCAGTAAGACCTCGAAAGGTGATGTTGCTTCGACAATCGCCGCCTCACCCAAGAAATTCTCTGCGACATACCAGCTACCATTCCTGAAGCACGCGCCGATTGGGCCGACCATGGCAGTGGCTGATGTTCGCCCCGACGGAACCGTGTACGTCTACACGCACACACAAAATCCTCAGGCGTCTGCGCACGGGTCATTGCGCACATGCTGAGCACTTCCGCCGATCATGTGGTCGTGCGCAATTTGGCGGGACCCGGCCACTATGGCCGTTCGAACGGCGGCAATGCCGGAGCCGAAGACGAAGCGGTCATCCTTTCGCAGGCGGTGGGCAAACCCGTTCGGGTGCAGTGGATGCGGCAGGACGATCTTCAATGGTCGACGCAGTCCTCCGCCGCCTATTCGGATGTCCAGGTCGGTCTTGACGCCGAAGGTAAGTTGGCCGGCTATCACATCGACCACTACATGCCAGCCATGCAGGATGACCGGCTGGTCGGCGCCATCCTGGCTGGTCTTCCCACGATACCGAGTCCAGGGGACAAGGGCTCTGATTTCGGCATCGCCAATGCGATGCACGATCCGTGGATTTACGACGGGACGCCGACGGTTTTGGAGCGAGCTTACGGAACTTTCCAGGTTGGGCAGAAGTCTTCACCCTTGAATGTGGGCCTGCGCGATCACAGCTTGAGAACGCCGGGACAATATCAGCAGAATTTTCCGCGCGAATTAGCGATCACGGAAGCGGCCGTGTTGGCCGGAGTGGACCCGCTTCAATTTCGGATTGAACACGCGCACGAGCCATCGGGCCATCGCAGTGCTGGAATCAGTTCGTGAAGCTTCGAGATGGGAAACGCGATCTGAGCGCTCGAAAGGCCGCGACGGCATCATGCGCGGCCAGGGCGTAGCCGCGATGTTCCGATCGGGCACATACTGGGCGTGTGTAGCGCACATCGCCGTCGACACGAAGAGCGGGGCGATCAAAGTGGAGAAGATGACGGTTTCGGTAGATCCAGGGATTGTCATCAATCCGGCTGCAGCTTGAAGCGCCAGATTGAAGGCGGCAGCGTCATGGGCGTGAGTATGGCGCTGCATGAGGAAGTTCGATTTGATGAGAGCGGAGTCATTTCGAGTGACTGGCGGAGCTATCCGATCGCGACTATGGCCGACCTTCCAGAGATCAAAGTTGTTATGATCAACCGGCCCGAGGTCGGCAAATACGGTCAAGGATCCGAGGCAGCTAATGCCTTGGCTGGACCCGCGATCGCAGGAGCGTTTCTCGATGCAACCGGCAAGGTCGCTCGCCGGATTCCTCTCAAGCCTGCTTATATCCAAAGTTTGCTCACGGCTTAAGCGTCACGCCGCGAGACTGGAAGTAATCGCTTTACAAAGTAACCGCAGTTGCGGCTCCCGGACTGTCGTGCGGTGGGCGGCGGGAGAGCTAAATGCATAGAGTCCGTTGAAAGGAGCCGCGGGATCCAATTGTCGACTCCTTCCAGACCCTTTTGCCGAAACCGCCACTTGTAGCAAGGATTCGGCGATGCTGCCTCTGGCTGACGCTATGTTTATCATCGGCGTGCACGGTCTTAGCGAAAATCGGGCTGCCGAACTCTCAACCTCACGGTTGCTAAGTCAGCCGGGTCCCACGTTTGCGCTTCAGGCTTCAGAATGTCGGTTCCCTCTTCTCGTTTCTGCTCTGCTGATTTCGTCCGGACAACGTTGCCGGTCAGCGATATCCTTTCACCAGTCCTGAAGCCGGCATCTGGGGATCTAAAGGTAATGGTCACGAATGAAATGGTCGGTTCGGGCATCCTGTTCAGCGCCTGACGGAGGAACCCGCGTCTCCGACTTGGGGTCAGCGGCGCGTCCCGCTCAGTCCCGAATGACGCACGAACGAATCCGTATTGCCGGCTCGGCTGGCTGTGGCCATCATCTTACGCTTGAGAGACCCTGATACTTCGGCTCCGCCGCGGCCAGCGCGTTGCTGGTGAAATGATGCTCGCGCGTCTCTTGCCGAAACCGTGCCAAGATGCGCCACGGTGCAGCGAAGCAAAAGTGAGCCCGCAGTGCCCAATAATCCCGCTGCGACGCGCGTTCTCCTCGTCCGATTTGGAGACATCGACAGCAAAAGGCTCGCGGCGGTCAGCAGTTCAGCACTGCGCCACATGATGCCACTTAATCCTCGTTTGAAAGGTCTCCCGACTCTCGGGACAGCCGACGCATGGTGTTCCATGAGGGTGCCCGCGATAATCTCTGCTGCCCTTCCAACATTCCCGATCACAGTTGTAATGCGACGCTCTTCGGCGTTTTCGGCGAACATATCAAACGTGCAACCCACGCTGGCAAGTGCAGACGATCCGAAGAGAACGGGTAAGGCTCTACGAGACTCCTGCCAGATCGGGATGGCGCTATTCGCGACCAGAACGCCGGTATAGGTTGCGAGTCCCGCGCCGAAAACGCCTGCCGCGTATCCGAGCAACTCGCCTGGAATTCTCAACCAGCCGCGTTGTCCTCCGAGCAGGAGAGCTCCCGTCGCCGTAGCTCCTGTGCCGGACAAAATCCATGCACCCACATTCATCGGTGATGTCGGGCGAAATACGCGGAGCATGTTGAGAAACCGGGACGGTTTTCCTAAGTCGTAAACGAGAAGTCCGCCACTTACGACGGAGCCGACGAAACCGATCCAACGGCAACGCGTGATGAGCGTTGTCCAAGACCTTCGAGCGCAGCCAACTGAACGGCGGCGCCAAGCACGAGGGATCCGCCTGTGAGACCACCGATGTAGTAGTAAACCGGAATCGCCCATTCCCAAACGGGCTCCTTCAGCATCGGTACGTCGTAGTAAGTGGGATCTTCCGCTTTGTGGCTCAGGCAGGCTATTCCAGGCATGCGCGACGCTTCCGATGTGGGCGTCAGTTGAACCACCTGAAACCTGTGAGCCTGCCTCACCGCTCAGATCAGCGATTTCGGTATTGATATCTCGGCCGTCCGTATAAACGGGCTCAACCGAACGTGGGTACCGCGTTGTGGTCTTGCTCATTGGCTCGTGTCTTTCGCGCCGAGGAAAACGCTAGCGACGGCCACGAGCGCCATGCCTGCCGCAGTCGCAGCCATCGATATCCAGGCGTCTTTCACCTTTTTGGTTGGAACTACTGGATCAGGAGGTAGGTTGTAAACTTCGGGTTTATCGACGAGAAGAAAGAACGCGTTCAACCCTTCCGTGCCGGGCTGATCCTCTTTCTTCGCGCCATAAAGATATGCGTCTCTGAGACCCTGCTCGTGTAATTTCTCGACGCGCTGCTCGGCGTGATCGCGGAGTTGATCCAAGTCTCCGAACTGGATAGATTCCGTCGGACATGCTTTTGCGCACGCCGGAATCAGATCCTCTTTTATTCGGTCGTAGCAGAAGGTGCATTTCCAAGCTCTGCCATCCTCTTCCCTTCGGTCAATGACACCGAACGGGCAGTTGACAACGCAGTAGCCGCAACCGTTGCAGATGTCGGGTTGCACGTACACGGTTTCGAACTCGGTCCGGATAATGGCACCGGTCGGGCAGCTTTCAAGGCAACCGGCCCGCGCACAATGCTTGCAGACGTCGGACGAGAATAGCCAGGAAAAAGCCGCCCTCCTGGTCGGGATGGAGCGCCATGGGCCGTTCGACAAATGCGACGTGCCGCCAGGTCGAAGCCCCGAGGTGAACTGTGTTGTCATAGGACATCCCGGTGAATAAGAAGCCGTCCTCCGGCAACTGATTCCACTGCTTGCAGGCGACTTCGCAAGCCTTACAGCCAATACATAGCGTCGTGTCGGTAAAAAAGCCCTTGCCTGTGCTCACGCTCAATTACCTTCCTTCGTTTCCATGGCTTTGAATCCGTGTTTAGACTCCGGTTTATGCCGAGCTTCGGGCAGGTCGCGCTTCCTCATACTTGGGTGCGTTTCTCCAGCCAAACCAACCGGTCGTGATATGTCGACGGCCCTTGCTCTTGCGCCCTGCTTCAATATTCCCGGTGAATGCTTTCGATTCCTGTATGGAGACATTCGGATCGGCGACAAATCCTATCAGATCATTCGCCGCATCTCCTCGAACCAGGCCTTTACTCGACCAGTGATACGGAAGCCCGATCTGGTGAATCATTCGGCCCTTGATCTTCAGCGGCCGCATTCGTCGCGTGACCAGCACGCGAGCTTCGATCTCGCCTCGCGCTGTTCGGATCGTGGCCCAGCCGCCATTGGTCAACTTATGCTCTGCCGCCAACTCCGGAGATACTTCGCAGAACATCTCCGGCTGCAATTCCGACAGCCACGAAAGCCAGCGGCTCATGCCCCCTGCCGTGTGATGCTCGGTCAGCCGGTAAGTCGTGATGACATACGGAAACCGCGAATCGTCGTATGGCTTATGGTACGGATTATCTTTGCGGCGCCATTCCATTCGCTCCGGGTTACACTGCTGTCCGTAGAGTGGATTCTGAACCACCGATTCTTCCGGTTCGTAGTGAGTCGGTAGCGGCCCGTCCTCCAAACCTGCCGCAACATAGATCCAGCCCTTTCCATCCGACTGCATCACGAAAGGATCGATGCCGGAGATAGTATCTTTCCCGCGTAGCGCCTTCGGCGGGCCGGTACGAGGGTGGACGTTCCACAATGAAATCCGGAGTGTCGAGCCCGACCCACTGCTTCTTCTCTTCGTCCCACCAAACGAGCTTCTTCCGCTCAGACCAAGGTTTGCCCTCCGGATCTGCCGAAGCCCGGTTATAAAGGATGCGACGGTTGTGCGGCCAGGCCCACGCCCACTCAGGTGCAATGTAGTTCTGCTCCCAGTAGGGTTTTCGGCGGGCGGTCATGTTGACGCCATCCTGAAAAGCACCGGAGTAGATCCAGCATCCGCACGCGGTCGACCCGTCATCCTTCAAAGATGTAAAGCCTTCGACGGGCTCATTCGTCGCGACCTCATACCCGTGGATCTCTTTCAGCACTTCTTCCGCGCTTGGTTCCTGACGCGGGCCATGGGTCCGGTAGTCCCATTTCAGGTCGCGGATGGGCCAGTTACGCCGCTGGTCATATTCGTTCGCGTACAACTTCTTCAGCCGTTGACCAAGCTTGAAAACGAAGTCCAACTCGCTCCGGGAGTCACCCTGCGGCTCTACTGCTTTGTGGTGCCATTGCAGCAGACGCTGTGTGTTTGTAAAGCTGCCATCCTTCTCCGTATGGGCTGCGGCAGGAAAGAAGAAGACCTCCGTGCCGATTTCCTCCGGCTTGATTTCGCCACGCGCAATCTCCGGAGCCTCACGCCAGAAATCGGCCGTTTCAGTCAGCTGGAAGTCTCGAACTACCAGCCAATCGAGCGCGCGCAGCCCTTTCCGTTGCAGCGGTCCGTTCATGGAACCTACGACCGGATTCTCGCCCATGACGAAATAGCCCTTCACTAATCCGTCCACCTGGTCGACGACGGTGTTCATGTGCGAGTGGTCGCCCGTTAATGCCGGGAGATAGTCAAAGCACCAGCCGTTTTCTTTCTGGCCGCTTCTCCGTACCAAGCCTTGAACAGCGAAACGGCGTATTTGGGGAATTCTCCCCACCAACCTGACGGCGACGTATTCTGATCCACCCACGTTTCGAAGTCCTTATCGTGCTTCGCCTTCGGCATCGGCAGATAGCCGGGAAGAAGGTTGTAAAGAGTCGGTATATCGGTCGAGCCCTGAATGGATGCATGTCCGCGAAGTGCCATGATGCCTCCGCCCGGCCGCCCCATGTTTCCGAGTAAAAGCTGGATGATAGCCGCGGCCCGAATGTATTGCACTCCGACTGTGTGTTGTGTCCAGCCCACGGCGTACACGAATGCGGCCGTCCTGTCGCGTCCCGAGTTGCGGCAGAGTGCCTCGGCAACCTTCAGGAACAGGTGCTGCGGAATCCCGCACGTCTGCTCGACCATCTCCGGCGTGTAGCGGGCGTAGTGTCTTTTCAGGATCTGCAAAACGCAGCGCGGATCTTGCAGGGTAGGGTCGGTTCGTTCAGCCCGGATCGGCTTCTTCTGGATCTTGCCTCTGATCTGATTCGCGAGTCCCGCCCGCTGGTTCCGGATCCACTCCTTCGTAGGACCAGTTGCGCGAAATCGTAACTCGCCCTTCTTCTCGTCCCAGCCGCCGAAAAGCCCATCTAGCTCTTCAGTGTCTTTGAAATCCTTATTAATGATTGCTGTCGCATTCGTGTAATTGAGCAGGTACTCCTTGAAGTAGCGCTCGTTCTCGACGATGTAGCGGATGATTCCGCCCAGGAATGCTATATCCGTGCCTGCTCGGATCGGCACATGCATATTAGCAACGGCGCTGGTGCGCGTGAAGCGCGGATCCACATGAATCACCGTTGCACCCGCTTCGCGCGCCTTCATCACCCAACGAAATGCCACCGGGTGACACTCCGCCATATTGGAGCCTTCGATCACGATGACATCCGAGTGGATCAAGTCCGCCGGATAGTCAGTCGCGCCGCCTCGGCCGAACGAGGTCCCCAAACTGGGGACCGTAGAGGAGTGTCAAATACGGGCCTGATTTTCGATTTGAACTATGCCCAGGCTGGTGAACAGCTTTTTGATGAGGTAGTTCTCTTCGTTGTCGAGAGTGGCGCCGCCCAAGTGGGCGATACCCATCGTGCGTCGGACCGAAGTCCATCCTCGGTTCTTGTCTTCCCAAGTCTCGTCGCGAGTTTTCTTGACGCGCTGGGCTACCATGTCCATCGCCTGCTCAAGCGGGATTTTCTCCCATTCGGTTCCGTATGGCTTCCGGTATAGGACGTCCGAGACCCGGTGGCTTCCCGTTACGAGCTGAAATGTTGCCGCTCCTTTCGGGCACAAGCACCCGTTCGAGATCGGCGACCCGGGATCACCCTCGATGTTGATGATCTTCTCGTTCTTGACGTAGACCAATTGCGCGCAACCCACAGCACAATAGGGACACACCGAGCCAACGACCCTGTCGGCTGCCTTCGTGCGTGCCTCGAGAGATTCGCTGCGCGGGGATGCAGCCGATTCGCTCAAGCCCAAGAGCATCCCGATTTTTTAGCTGACGGAATACGGGCCAGTCTGCCGGGGAGAATTCGCTGGATCTTGCCATCGCCCTTAATAGATTAAGCCGTCCCAACTTCTTCGACCCTCGGAAATGTTCTAGATGAGGGCGGGCTTGCAGTACTCCTTGAGTCACAGTATTCCGCGACGAGGCGGTGACTCAAAGATGATTGATGAGCTCAGACCGGCAGTGGCGAACCGGCAGTGTCTCCACCGTATTTCAGAACGAGGAGAGTTATATCGTCACTCTGATGCGCGCCTCCGACGAACGCGGCGACTCCGCCCAGGAGCGTTTTGCTGAGTACCTGGCATGAAATGCCTGGCGCTGCACGATCCAGGAGTTCTTGGATGCGTTCCGTCCCGAAAAGATGGTGGTCGACGTCCATTGCTTCCGTGATGCCGTCCGTGTAGAGGAGAAGAGCGTCGCCGGGTTCCAGCTGGATTTTGCCGGCATGAAATTCGTAACCGGGTATAAAGCCCAGGGCGAGGCCGCCAACCTTATCGATCATGACCGCTCCACCTTGTGCCTTGATCACGTACGGAGGTTCATGCCCGCCGTCCGCATATTCGATACTTCCGTCACGCAGATCTAGAATGCCGGCGAAGACCGTGACAAACATCTGCGAGTGATTGCTTTCGCAGAGAAAATCGTTGAGCCGGCGCAGGATCGCCGCAATCGATTCGTTTGAGGCCAGGGCCGCCATGCGGAACGCAGTTCTGGCCATCGCCATAAAAAGCGCCGCTGGTATGCCTTTATCCGAGACGTCGCCAATGATGAAACAGATGCGATTGTTGTCGAGGAGAAAGAAGTCGTAAAGATCGCCCCCGACATCCAATGCCGGTTCGATGGCACCGAAGATGTCGAGTTGCGGGATTTGCGGGAAGGCCGGAAATTCTTTCGGAATCAGTCCCATTTGTATCTCGCGAGCCAGCTGCAAGGACTGCTTGAACATCTGCGATTGCAGATAAGCTTCAACCATCTCGGCGCGTTCGAGCGCAATTCCAAGGTGGATGCAGATCGCCTCGAGAAACTTTTCATCCTCCGTCGTGAATGCTTCGTGGTTGATCTTGTTCAGAACCTGCACCACGCCAAGCAACGCACCATTCTGGGCTATGATCGGGGCCGAAAGGATGGATCGGGTGCGAAACCCGGATGCATGGTCGTAAGACGGATTGAACCGATTGTCCTTATAAGCCTCGGGGATGTTGATGGTCATCCGATCTTTCGCGGTCGCACCGGCAATGCCGGACCCAAGCTGCACGCGGATTTCACGCGTGCTCATGCCCTTCGGCAACCTTGCTGAGCAGTTCGCCCGATTGGGCATCGTAGAGCAGCAAGGAACTGCGTTCCGCTTCCATTGCACTCGTCACTTCGGCAACGATCAGGACGAGCAAGCGATCGAGTTGGATTTCCTTCCCGAGAGTCCTCGAGATGCTTAGGAGAATGCTGAGCTTTCGCCGCTCATCGCTTAAGCTGAGCGGACTGCACGTCCGTCTCAGCGGGCCTGTAATTCGGCAGGTTTACTATGAACCGATGTACATTCCCATTCTCAGTCGACTCGTACTGTAGATCGTCCACGCCGTCGCGCGCCAGCAGAATGCCAAGCCCGCCGATATCTCGCTCTTCGAGCGGCAGAGAAAGCGTTTCAGCTGATGGGATGCTGTGTTTGGTCGGATCGTAAGACTTCCCGGTATCGTGGAGGTCGATGACAAGCCTGCCGCAGTCAATATTCGCAGCAATCGTCAGATTGCCGGTCAGGCCAGCCTCTTCATACCCGTGAAGCACTACATTCGTTGCGATCTCGTCAACGGCAAGACAGAGTCTATAAACGGCCGATTCGGATAAACCGGCGTTCTTGCCTGATTCAGACGCATACTCGCGAATGGGCTCCAGGGCATCGAGATCTCCCGGTAATGTGAGTGCCTTCATCTCGCAAGCCGTTTCGACATCCCCGCTTCACTCACACGATCCTGTGGCAGGATCAGGCGCTGACAGTTCCCGTGTCAGGTTCGGTGTCCGTCACATAAACGCCGTCGTAAAAGCCCGTTTTTCGAAGCGTATCTACGATAGGAGGCTGCGGCTTCAAAACGTAAATATTCAATGTGGGTTGTTTCTGCTTCGCAAAGATCAACACTCGAAGCCCGGCAGATGACATGAACGTCAGCTCTTCCACGTCCAGGATGAGCATTCTGGGTGCGCTGCTCAAGAGTTTATCGACTTCCGCACGCATCAGAGAGGCGGTTGTCCCGTCCACTTCACCGACCAGCTTGAGTCGCGCAGTATTCCCCTGCGACGAGGAATCCATTGTTAAGGGCATCTACTTCTCTCCTTGAAAAGAACGGGTCATCAGCAGTCAGAACGACGATTGATCTTGGGCCGACGATGATTTCATCGCCATCCACGCTCGGCCCTTCGCCTGGGTCGAAGATATCGTGTGGAGAAGGCATGGACGTGTTGATGGCGATTTCCAGGGAGCCGCCGTGGAGGGCCTTGGCACACGGAACGGAAGCGCTCCCCAGTACATATTCATCGCGACATAGATGTCATCGTCCGGTTCGGTCGCATTCGGCCCGGAGAGCATGAACGCGAGACATCTGCTCCCGTCCGAGTAATCCGGAGCAAAAGGCTGCAGGCCATGAAAGGTGATATCCGCCGCTCCGGTGCCGCGCACGTCGCGATGCTCGAAAAAGCGATGCCGCCGCAATGCGGGGTGGGCATGCCGAAACGCGATCACCTTTTGAAAGAAACGAAACATATCGGAGTTCGTCTCGGCGAAGGCTCCAATCCATCCAGGAGTACTCATTGTCGTGGCAATAGGCGTTGTTATTGCCCTTCTGAGTGCGTCCGATTTCGTCGCCCATCAGGATCATCGGCACACCCTGGCTGACCATCAGAATAGTCGCCGCGTTCTTCATCTGACGAGCGCGCAATTCGTTTACAGCAGGATCGGTACTTTCACCTTCCCATCCGCAATTCCAGCTGTTGTTATCGTTTGCCGCCGTCGTTGTTGTTTTCGCCGTTGGCCTCGTTGTGTTTCCCGTTGTACGAGACCATGTCGCGGAGCGTGAACCCATCGTGACAGGTAATGAAATTCGTGCTGGCGGTGGGCCCTCGGTACCAATAGAGGTCGGGGGAGCCCTGAATGCGAGTCGCTATCTCGCCGACCATACCCTCCTCGCCCTTGATGAATCTGCCGAATACTGTCGCGATACTTCCCGTTCCACTCAGCCCATCGACCATAGGCCGGGAACGAGCCTACCTGATACAAACCGCCTGCGTCCCACGCTTCTGCAATGAGTTTGCATTTGCTGAGTACTGGGTCGAAGGCGAGCGATTCAAGAAGAGGAGGATTCGACAGTGGCGCGCCACCCTGGTCACGACCTAAGATCGAAGCCAAATCAAAACGGAATCCGTCGATGTGGTATTCGGCCGCCCAATAGCGAAGGCAATCGATCACCATGTTGCGCGCCACAGGATGATTGCAGTTCAACGTGTTGCCGCAACCGGAGAAGTTGTAGTAATAACCTTCCGGCGTGAGCATGTAGTAGGCCTGATTGTCGATGCCGCGAAACGAAATCATAGGCCCGCGATGATCGCCTTCAGCCGTGTGGTTGAACACGACATCCAGAACTACTTCGATACCGTGCCGGTGCAGTTCCTTGATGGTTGTCTTCAGCTCGTCGACTTGCATCCCGAGCCCGCCGGTCGCAGCATACCCGGCTTTCGGGGCAAAAAATGCGACGGTGCTGTAGCCCCAATAATTCAAGCAGGAGCTCTCCCGTTTCCGGGATGATGCCGGTTGTTTTCCCATTCGTCGAATTCGTAGATGGGCAGAAGTTCGACGCAATTGATGCCAAGCTGCTTTCAAGTACGGTATCTTCTCACGCAGGCCGGCGTAGGTTCCGGGCGCCGAGACTTCGGACGAATCATGAGCGGTGAAGCCGCGAACATGGAGTCTCGTAGAAGACCAAATCCTGAATCGGCGTCTCGAGGGGATGATCTCCTTCCCAATCGAAATCGTCGAATGCGAGCCGGGAACGGTGCTGGTAGACGTCGTTCCAGTCCGGCTCGGCTCGCCAGACATCACGGCCGCCGACGACACGGGCATATGGGTCCGAGAGGATCTTGGAGTGATCGAAACGTAACCCGCACGGATGGATCGTATGGTCCGGAGAATCGATAACCGTACTCGAGATCCTCGTAATCGAGATCGAAAACGATCATCGAGTACACGCCGCCGATGCGAAACGAACGTGGAAACTCGATTTCGACCATCGGCTCCGGCTCGTGTTTACGAAACAGCACGAGCGTGCATGATTCCGCCGCGCTCGAATAGACGGAGAAGTTTACTCCGCTGCCTACCAGGCTTGCGCCGAACGGAAGGACGTGCCCCTTACGAAAACGAAACCCACCGCATTCGTGAGTCGGATAATAATCGATGCGAGTTTCCATTTACTTCCGGCTAGGCGAGCGCCTGCGTGGCTTTCTCCAGGGAATCTGACAGAGCTGAAGAAACTCAGGAAGCCGGTGTGTGACATCACCGTCTGTATCTCCCGCGACACGCCAAGCAGCACCACCTTGCCGCGTGCGGCCGTTACTTCGCGATAAGTAAGGAGAAGCAGACGAAGGCCGGCGCTGGATAGATAGTCTACCCGCGTCATGTCCAGGATCAATTTCTGGGCACGGGCCAGTATCGGGCGCAGTTGTTCGCGCACTTCGGGAGCAGTTTTCCCGTCGAGACTTCCTTCCATCTCAACGATCTCAATGTCGCCCTCTTGGCGCGTCTGAAGATTCATGGCTCACTCACTTCTTGTGTATCCAGCCAAGTTGAAGGTGTTATCTTCACCCGCACTCTGTGTTGCTGATCCTCCGGCCGGCAACTTAACGGTCAGTTCGGCATCGGTCGAAATCTTGGTACGGCTCGTCGTCCAACCAGCATTCTTCGAGGAAGATGCTTCCTTGCGGCAAGATGTCCGGCGACACTCGAAGCATGTTGTCCGGAAAGCCATTCGGATAAGGCTTGAAGTGCAGGAACATCGGCTGCTTCGTAATCAGCAGGTTGATGTAGACGGCCGAAAGGAAACAAAGCTCCATCGAGTGATAGCAGCTCATCGAGTGGCTCCCTTTCAGCCGTTCTGTTCCGAGAAGGTACGGCAAGCCGCTGGCGAGCGTATTGAAGTAGACGCCGCCGTCATCGTGATCCAGGAAGAAGGCGTTGTAGAACGAAGCCGCTTCCCGCGAGAAACGTAGATACTCTTCATCCCGCAAAACGCCATGCAGAATCAGATATGCCAGAATCGCCTGTTCCTGTTGCCACCACGCCTTGCGGTCATGCCAGACAAAGCGGAAATGTTTGCCGTCGGGCTTCAGAACGCGTTCCACCACGTCGTACCAGCCGCCGCGCTGCCGGTCCGCACCAGCTTCAGGCATCAGTTCAGCAATCCGCCGCGCCAGAGCCGTGTACTCAGGCTTTTGCTTCAACGAATTCATGCGGATGAGATTCCACGCGATCTTCAAGTTATGGCCGACCACCGAACGGTTTTGCTGCCAGCCCCAGGTCTGGTCGTGACTCCAGTCCTCGAAGAAGCGCTCGTTCACGAACGGGCTGTTGTCGTAGTCGGGGAAGTAACGGGCGATCGTATCAAAGGTGTATTCGAGGAAGTCGGCGTGCTTCTTGTCCCCGGTAGCGAGGTACAGGTTGACCAGGTAAGCCGGAGCGTGGTCGCCAACGGAGTTCCAGTTCTTCTTGGCCCGATTATGGGCCAGCGATTCCGCGCGAGGATCAAGGCTGATCGGATCGAGATGTGAAAAGTAACCGCCGCCCGTTGAATCTTTGAAGTGATTCTCGAACAGCTTCATCGTCTTTTCCATATCCCACATGATCTTGGGATCGCCCGTGATGCGATAGGTCATGCAAGGACCGCAAAGAGCGTAGATCTGCTCGTACGCGGGTAAGGAGTAGTAGTCGTCTCCGAACTCGGAAGTGAGCAGCTTTTGCTCTTTTTCTCCCTCTACCTTTATGCCGTGGTACCAGTAGACGACGTCATTGTCTTCGTCGTGGAAGCGCATGTGGTCGCGCAGATACTGAACGCCCTTTTCGCAGGCTTCGAGGAAACCGTCTTCACCCGTGAGCAAGTAAGCCGTGGATAAGCCGTAGATCATGCGGCTGATCGTGTCTGTTTCCTGGAGGTAATCGCCTTTCTTCGCTCCAGCAAGATGGAGCATCGTGCGATAGTTACGGAAATCGATCTCCTGCGCCGGGTATCCGAACTGCCACTTTAAATACGAGTGTCCGATGGATTTCGATTGTTTGATCCACCAATCCGGTTCTTCGTGGCGATAGATGCCTGGTCCTTTGCCGGGAAAAACGAGCCATTGTGCTTCGAAGATGGTCTCGCCGGACCCCGGATAGAAGGCGCCGTAGGCAAACACGAACTGACGAGGGAGAGCCAATAGGGAAGGCATCAGGGTAGTTGCATCCTGATAGGGCTCTTCGAGATTATAAGTGACTCTTGCGAACGTATTCGGCGTCAGATTTACTTTCTGGAGACGGTCGTCCGACGTCCGGATCGTAAAGTGTTGTCCCTCGCCGTTGTAAGAAACTACGTACCCCGCAACGGTATCCGAGAACGTAAAATCGATGTTCATTCAGTGTTTCTCCTCAAGGAACAACTGCAAATTTTTACAACTGACAGCTCGACTACTGGCCGCACGTATTCCCGACCCGCTCCGGATGTGTGTTACCTTCCAGGACCAGGTCAATCAGAAAGGGCCCCTTATGACTCAAAGCACGGTCGATCGCTGGTTCGATCTGGTCAGGCTTTTCAACCCGGATCGCCTCAACACCCATGCCTCGAGCCAGTTCGACAAAGCCCAAAGGCGGGTACGACAAATCGAAGCTTATACGGAAAATCGTGCTTGGGAATGCTTCGTTCCTGCCAATACACGTCGATGTTGAGCTGCAATAACCGGTAACTGGCGTTGTTACAAACAACGAACTTGACGTCGGTCTTGTGGCGAGCGGCGGTCCAGAGTGCCTGAATGGTGTACATTGCACCGCCGTCGCCGGAAAAGCCGATGACGGTCTTGTCAGGATTTGCCAATTTGGCACCGATCGCGCCAGGGAAGCCCACCCCGAGTGAACCGCCCCGGGTAAGGAAGTACTGGCTTGTTTTAGCCGGCGGCAGATAGCGCGTTATCGGGGGAGAATTCGTGAGTGCTTCGTCGAAGATGATCGCGTCCGGCGGTAACTTCTTCGCAAGCTCTTCCATGAAGCGGGCCATGCGGGGAGGAGTTGCATCGCGAGCCCCGGTGTCCTCCTTCACTTGAGCCTGGCGCTTTTCGCTCTTGGCCGCTTTCAGCTTTTCAGTACGCTGGCGCGCCTGCTCCACCTGGCTGGCTGTCAACCTTGACTCTAGTTGAGCGGCGATCTTTGCCAGTGTGACTTTCGGATCGCCCAGCAAGCCGAGATCGACCCGATGATTCTTGGCAATTTCGTAGAGGTTCAGGTCAACATGGATGACTTTGGAGTCGGGCGCGAAGATATTTCCCAAATCCGGGAAGACTTCCGGCAGTACGTAAGTGCCGCAAATGAAATTGACGTCACCCTTGGTCGTGATCGGCAAGCTGTTCTGACCGAACATATGCCCTGTCATGCCTTGATAAAGCGGGTGCGAATAGTCAATGTTGACTTCACCGGCGTCGGCTTCCCAGACCTCCGCGCCCACCAACTCGGCAAGTCTCGTGAGTTCCTGTTGCGCATCAGAATACGCGACGCCATCCCCAATGAAGAACACCGGCCTCTGAGCGTTCGCCAGAAGAGTCGCGGCTTCCGAGATGGCTTCCGGTTCGGGCGCGCGACCGCGTGTTTGGAATGGAAGTCGGGAATATGTCCTCGGTGCAAGGCGCGTCCAGGATGTCCATCGGAACGCACACGTACACCGGGCCCATAGGCGGAGTCGCCGCAATCTTGACCGCTCTGCGAATCACACGCAGAAGGGAGGACGGATCCTCAACCATGGTCGACCACTTAGTCACGGGCTTCGCCATGCCAACCAGATCGCCGGCCATTTGCGCGTCCATGGCCTGGTATCGAATTCCGGCATCGCCGCCGATGACGACCAGCGGCGAATGTCCGCGCATAGCTTGATAAAGCGCACCAATCGAGTTGCCGAGACCAGGCGTGCTGTGTATCTGAACTAACGCCGGCTTACGTGTTGCGCGTGCGTATCCGTCACCCGCCATGACAGCGACGGACTCCTGCAACGTCAAGATATAACGGAGCTCGGAGTAGTCTTTCAGAGCATCCAAAAGCCCTTGTTCTACAGTTCCTGGGTTTCCGAACATATGGCGGAACCCATCGGCAAGAAACTGTTTGAGAATTGCTTCGCGACCGGTCAGAGCCACAGTCCTTACCAACCGTACCGGCGCAGGCCGTTCTCGAGGACGTCAACCAACTTGCGTCCTGTGGTGAAGGAATCAGCCGTGGATCTTCCCGTAATGAACGGATAGTCTACAATCACTGAAATTTCCTTTCCGAAGTTGCCATGATAGGAACCCTCCGGCGCCGTGGCATCACGGAGGATGTATTCGAGCGGATACGGCGGAGGACCCATATTGAAATCGGTGCCCAAGAATCCCGTTCCGTCTTTGTAGTCGTATTCGAGACAGTGGCCCGTCACGTGTTTGTTACGAATGATGCTTTTTCGGTCTTCCATTTCGCGTGCAAACGCGAGACATGCAACACCATAACACTCGGCAGCGATCGGCTTCCCGGTTCTGTAGAAGCCTAAAATCAAATCGTGGATCCGCTGATTGTTGACCATGTCAACGATCGGCCCGCTCCACCGACCAGAAGTAGTGCTGCATACTGTTCGAGGTCGGCCCATGCCGCATCGCGTTTGTTGTAGTAACTTTCCAATTCGCGCACTAACATTTGCGCACTGAAATAGGGACGCTCCGGAAACCAGGAGGAGAGATCTTTCGGGTTACTTAGACGATCTGATTTCTCAACCTTTTTGACCTTGTCGGCCATTTCCTTCGTGGTGACGGACCGTCCCAAAGGTGGATCGACATACGTATCGTCCATGCTCGGGGGCAGAGCCTGCGGTTTGGTTCCGTTTGGCGTAAGAAAGTCGGTCTCGTAGCCTGCGGCATCTAGCGCTTCAAGAGGGCCAATGAGTTCCTCGCCCCAATATCCGCGACCAGAAAGTACGACCAAGACCTTTTTTGCCATTCGATTCCTTTGCGTCCAACGATGGATGCCAATACCTGGAGTACCGTACCTCCACTACTCACGTGTCCAAGGGGCGTTTCCGATTGTCTAGCTGTGATCAGCAAAGTGTCAAGGCCGATTTCACGAATTTTTACCGGGGGGTTCACGATACAGGTACTACTTGGAACGCACAACAGTTATAATTCCCTTCACTCCACTGAGGGAATATGGCGAGACCAGTTGTCCTTACGATCGATGATGATGTGGACGTTCTGAAGAGCATAGAACGTGACTTACGGCGGCACTATGCGGACCGATACCGTGTGGTATCGGCCAACTCCGGGAATGCGGCTTTAGCGCTGATTGAGAAGTTGCTGCAGCGCGGAGACCCTGTGGCTCTGTTCGTAGTTGACCACCGCATGCCGCAAATGGATGGAGTCGAGTTTCTGTCGCGCGCCATCAAACTTTTTCCGGATTCGAAACGAGTTTTGCTGACAGCATACGCAGACACCGACGCCGCCATTCGCGCCATTAACGAGGTCAAGCTGAACCACTATTTGTTGAAGCCGTGGGACCCTCCGGAGCAGCATCTATTCCCCGTGCTGGACGACCTTCTGGAGGAGTGGCAGGGTTCTTACCGTCCTCCCTTCGAGGGCATTCGGGTTTTCGGCACTCGTTGGAGTGCAAAGACATACGAGCTCCGTGAATTTCTTGCACGCAATCACCTTCCTTATCGTTGGGTGGACGTGGATGCATCGGCTCAAGACAAAGAAGTGACAAATCTTCTGGCGAGTTTAGGGCCTGATGCCCGCTTTCCGGTAATTGTTTTCCCGGATGGCGCTCGCGTAGTGGATCCAACGTATGAAGAGATCGCCCAACGTGTCGGGCTGCGGAGCAGACCCGATTCAGGGTTTTTCGATCTGGCCATCGTGGGCGGCGGTCCGGCGGGCCTTGCAGCAGCTGTCTATGGCGCCTCTGAAGGCCTCAAGACGGTCATCGTCGAACGGGAGGCGCCCGGCGGACAGGCAGGACTCAGCTCCAGGATCGAGAATTACCTTGGCTTCCCATCTGGTCTGAGCGGCGGTGACCTGACGCGCCGTGCAGTCGCCCAGGCTCATGCGCTTCGGGGCGGAGATCCTTACTCCTCAACAGGCCGTTCGCGTCCGCAGCGAGGGAACATATCGCACCCTCACCTTGGGTGATGGATCCGAAGTTTCCTGTCACGCCCTACTGATTGCCACGGGCGTGCAGTGGCGCAAACTCGATGTCCCCGGCATAGAGAATCTGCAGGGCGCCGGCGTGTACTACGGGGCCGGGTCCACCGAGGCCGTCGCTTGCCGTGATGAAGACGTCTACATCATCGGCGGAGCGAATTCAGCCGGCCAAGCTGCCATGAATTTCTCCCGCTTCGCCAAGCGCGTTGTGCTGCTGGTCCGCGGTCCGTCCTTAGCTGCCACCATGTCGAAGTATCTGATCGATGATATCGGCCGCACGCCGAACATCGAAGTGCAAACCGAAGCGCAGGTGGTTGCAGTTCATGGAGAGAGTCGCCTGCAATCGATTTCGGTTTCCTGTACGAAGACGGGAACGGTGGACATCGTTCCGGCGTCGTCTCTGTTTGTTTTCATCGGCGCGGAGCCTCGGACCGATTGGCTTGGCAGTCTGGTCCAGCGAGATTCCAAAGGCTTTGTTCTGACGGGCCCGGATTTGATGAAGGAGGGCAAGCGCCCGCCGGGATGGATGCCGGATCGCGATCCGGCTTTGCTTGAAACCAGCCAGCCGGGCATTTTCGCGGTCGGCGATGTCCGGCACGGCTCGGTGAAAAGAGTTGCCTCCAGCGTCGGAGAAGGATCGATCGCGGTGCAATTAGTTCATCAGTATTTAGCAACGATGTGATATGAGTACCCCCACAACCACCCCTGAAGCAATCTGTGCCAGCCGGGACGAGTTGGTGCAGTCTTTGAAGAAAATCAAAATTTTCGAGGATCTGCCCGAAGACGGCCTGCAGTGGATGGCGCTGCAGATGAAGCCGCACATTTATGCCGTGGGTGAGGCAGCGATCCGCGAAGGAGAGCCCGCCGACCAGATGCTCGTTGCTTTCACCGGGGAATTTGTCGGACGAGTGGAAGTCGGTCCAGACGACGGCCGCAAGTACGTGATTCGCGGTGGTGAGGTCACGGGTATGTTGCCGTACTCGCGGATGAAGATCTTCCCCACGACCTTGCGAGCGGTCGTTGAGAGCTGCATGGCAAGCTTCCCGACCAGTTCCTTCGATGAACTGCTACAGCGCCTGCCCCAACTCAATACGAGGTTCGTTGGCATCCTTGCAGACCGCGTGCGCGCTAAGGCATTGAACGATCAGCAGGTCGAGAAGATGGCAGCGCTTGGCAAGCTCTCCGCAGGAGTCGCGCACGAACTGAACAATCCGGCGGCGGCGGCAAGGCGAGCCACCGAAAGTTTGCGTGAAGCTATACAGGCGTCCAGAGAAGCCAATGCACTTCTCGATGGCGAACAGCTTACGGCCGAGCAGCGCGCCCGCGCCAGTCAACTTGAGCGTGACTGGGCTTCGAGAGATGTGGCCGTGATGGACACGCTCGATCAGAGCGATCTCGAGGAGGAGTTAGCGCTTTGGCTGGAGGACAGGAACATATCTGGCGCATGGCAAATCGCGGCCGACCTCGCGCATGCGGGATGCGACGTGAAAACGCTTGAGACCCTTGCCACCCAATTTGAGGGATTGTCGTTCGAGAACGCAATCAGACGCGCGAGCTCAGCATTCACGATCGCCCGGCTGCTTTCTGAAATCGAAAGCAGTACGTCCCGAATCTCCGAATTGGTCCGTGCCATCAAAGAGTATTCCTACATGGACCGGATGCCGCAGCAAGACGTCGACGTCCATGACGGCATAGAAAGTACGCTTGTGATGCTCCACCACAAACTCAAGAACGGGATCAACATTAAACGGGAATATGATCGGAATATTCCAAAGATTCCGGCTTATGGGAGCGAGTTGAACCAAGTCTGGACGAACCTCATCGACAATGCTAGCGATGCAATGGACGGCAAAGGAGAAATCCAAATCCGTACCGCCAACGAGTTTGACCACGCATTGGTCGAAATCCGAGATAATGGTCCCGGCATTCCTGAAGAAATACGTGGCCGCATATTTGAGCCCTTCTTCACGACCAAACCGGTAGGGAAGGGCACAGGACTTGGACTCGATACCGTTTACCGCACTGTCCAAAAGCACAGAGGAGAGATTCGTGTCGAGTCGCGGCCGGGTGACACTCGTTTCCAGGTCCGGTTGCCTTTCTCGAAACCGGGTAAAGGAGAAGTGAAATGAACAATTGTGAGCACTTGGCGCAAGCCCAGGATTTCAGCGCCAAACGGCGCGTGTGTGAGGACTGCATCAAAACCGGCGACTCGTGGGTACACCTGCGAATCTGCCTCTCGTGCGGGCATGTGGGCTGCTGCGATTCGTCCAAGAATAAACACGCCACGAAGCACTACCACGCGACGACTCACCCCATCGTCCGATCAATCGAACCGGGCGAGTCGTGGGGATGGTGCTTTGCGGACGAAGTCGCGTTTGATCTGTCTCATGGCGTCCAACACGCACGGCCGCTGGAATAGAACGTTCAGTACGGAATTGTTGTGTACCGGCGCGAGCGCGCGAAACACCACCGAAGCGGCTGGGTAGGTCATATAATATTCACTACAACTCAAGATCAATGGCCGTATCGTTGTGAGCCTAGCTAAGGGAGTGTCTATCCCATCTCGTTTATCCGGTTCTAACGCTGCAACCTCCGCCTCTGCCCGTTCCGTGTCGCTAGAGAAGCACTGCCGGCGTCCAGCGTTCAAGGCCGGGTCCCTAGTCGCGGCTCTGTTTCTCTGTGTCACCGTGCTTCGCGCGGAAATCAGCCCCGAGGCCGGAGGATTCTTCTTCAAACAATATCTTCCGGACGATTACGGTGCTGATGCTCAAAACTGGGCGGTTGTGCAAGATGCCCGGGGAGTGATGTTCTTTGGGAATACACAAGGGCTGTTGGAATACGACGGCGCGAGATGGACGCACATCCCGCTTGCAAGGCAAGGCTCGCTTGTCCGTTCGCTTGCTGTGGACCCGAATGGGACGGTCTACGTCGGAGGACAAAATGAGTTCGGATTTCTGAAGGAGGATGCGGGCGGCGTTTTCCGGTACGTATCGTTGCTCGACAAAGTTCCTGCCCAGGATCGTAATTTCGGAGACATCTGGACGATCTCCTACACCCGATCGGGGGTTTTCTTCGGTTCGTATTACCGGATCTTCAGGTGGTCCCCCCAGAAGGAAATGATGAGTTGGAAGCCACGCACCAGATTTGGGCGTGTCTTCACGGTGGACGACATACCTTATGTCGTCGTGATCGGCTCCGGATTGAACCGTATTGGCGGAGGTTATCTGGAACTCGTGCCCGGCAGTTCTCAACGGCCTGCGACCGGCGACAAACTCGAGCTGGTTCCGGGGGGCGAAGAGATTCAGAAACAAATCAACGGAGCGTTTTCATTTGCGGGATCGCTGATGGTGGCAACTTCAAGTACATTGCTACGCCAGCAAGGGGACAAATTCGTTCCATTCTCAAACGACGCGGAAGAACTGTTAAAGAAGGCTCGGATCTATGCTTGTGCGCCGCTCAAGAATGGTGATCTGGCGATCGGCACCATTCAAGGTGGTTTAGTTCTGCTGACGCCCGAGGGACACGTCGACAAAATCGTTAATAAAGACAGCGGTTTGTCAAGCAACTATGTGAATGCCATCTATAGCGATCGGGCCGGGAGTCTGTGGCTTGCTCTCAATCTTGGGATTGCTCACATCGAGACTGAACTCCCCATCACTCGCTTTGGTGACCGGGAAGGTGTGGATGAGACGGTTTCCGCGATTCAACGCTACCGAGGTGCGTTGTACGCCGGCACGGTCTCCGGTGTCGTGAAACTCGTGCCGGGACCAGACGCCCACTTCGAACCTGTGAGTGGCATCGACGGCGGCGTGCCTTCCTTGCTGTCGACCCCAGATGGTCTTCTTATTGCCTCACAATATGGCATTGCTGATCTAGGTCCGAACGAGTTGGCCCATATTTTCCCTGATGTCGGTGCGATGTTTTCGCTCTCACAGTCGATCCACGACCCGCACCTGTATTACGCTGCCGGCCGGCATGGAGTGTTCCTGCTGCGTTCCGACGGCGGGCACTGGAAGAAAATACGGCAGATTCCATCCGGCAATCAGGATTGCCTCTCGGTTGTTGAAGATCATCGATGGCAAAGTCTGGGCAACCACCACCAACAGTATTTTGCGGATCGATTTGGAGAGCGACCCGGCAAAGATACAGCGAATCGCGCGTAGAGGAAGGTGTGGCTGCGGCTTGGAACTATGCTTATCGGATTGGCAGCAGAGTAGTTTTCGGTACTGGTAAAGGCCTGCGGCGATTTGACAAAGGACAAGGACGTCTCGTTCCGGAGAATCGCTTCGGGAATATGTTCGCTGACGGATCGCGAGATGTCTCCAAAATAGTAGAAAGCCCTGCGGGGAACATCTGGATTTCCGGCCGATCCTATAACGGCGTGCTGCGGAAGACGCGCCAAGGAGATTATTCCTGGGACGAACACCCTCTGGCGCGTGCCGGAATTAAAGAACTGTATTCCTTGTATGCCGATTCAGATAATGTCGCTTGGGCTTCTGGTGCGGAGGGCGGGCTGGTCCGCTATGCCGCGCCGTCGTCCGGTCTGCTCTCCGATTTTCAGGCGGTTGTGAGCGGCATACAGCTTCTTCGCAGCGCAGCGACGATTGGCGCTTCAAGCGCCGCCGCTACAAAGATCCCACATCAGCAAAATTCGCTCCGCTTTGACTACTCGGCTACTGCGTTCGAAGATGAGTCTCGAACTGAGTACCAGGTCCGCTTGGACGGACTGGACCACGCATGGTCGGAATGGAGCAAGGAAACCCGCAAAGAATACACCAACCTGTGGGAAGGCAAATACGCATTCAATGTGCGAGCACGGGACCTGCACGGACAGATCAGCCGGGAGGCAGCGTTCGCGTTTCGGGTACTTCCTCCGTGGTACCGAACCTGGTGGGCTTACATCCTCTATGTGCCGCTCATACTTGGTTCGATGGCGTTGATTGTCAAATGGCGCCTACATGCTTTAAGGGAGCGAAATCGCAAGCTTGAAGAGATCATCGAGACCAGGACCTTGGAGATACGGGAGCAAAGAGACGAGATTAAGCGCGAAGAGGAACGAACCGAAGCCCTGCTGCTCAATATCCTGCCTGCACCAGTGGCACATGAACTACGCGCGACGGGGAAGGTCCAGCCAACCGCATACGATGAAATCACGGTGTGTTTCACTGACTTCGTCGGGTTCACGCTCTCCAGTGAAAAAATAGCCGCAGCCGACCTTGTGGAAGGTCTGGACAAGTATTTCACCGCTTTCGACGAGATCGTTGGCCGTTATGGGCTCGAGAAGCTCAAAACCATCGGCGATTCCTATATGTTTGTCGGCGGCTTGCCGGATGGAAGGCCGTCGCACGCAGTGGATGTGGTGATGGCCGCTTTCGAGATGTTGGAAGTAATCGAGCGGTTCTCCACTACGTATCCGCATTGGAATGTGAGAATCGGAGTAAATAGCGGGCCAGTAGTGGCAGGCGTCGTGGGTAAAAAGAAGTTCGCCTACGATATCTGGGGCCAAACCGTTAATTTCGCCGCACGCTTCCAATCGAGTGGAGCACCGAACCGGATCAATATGTCGTGCCGAAGTTATGAACTGGTGAGGGAATTCATCGAGTGCGAGCCGCGCGGCCGGGTACGGATCAAGGAAGGCCGACAGATGGAGATGTGGTTTGCGCAGCAGGTTCGGCCAGACTTACTCGGAAAAACTCAAGACGGTGTGCCGCAGCCATTCGCTGAGCTCTATCACCAAAGATTCGGACACATGCCGCCTGCATTTCCCTCAACTAAGTCAGGAACTCCTGATCCGCAGGCTATCGCGAGCCTTTAAGCTTTCATTCAGCATCAGCAGTACCAGTCCGTCTCAGATAGAGTTCTAGTGGCTCTCGTCATGCCCTGCTTCGGATTGCTATCCTCTTAATTCTATGTATCGGTTACGCAATCTATTTTCAAAGCTCAGTCTTTTGGGAACGCTAGTCCTGACAAGTTCGGCTGTCGCGAGTTCCGCCCCGTGCGTAACTGCCAGCCTGCAGAGTTATATCGATTCAGACCTAAGCGGTGGCTGCAGCTTACAAGATACGTTTTTCAGATTCGACTTCACGGCGCAAGTGCTAAGTGGAAATCCAGTTGTGGCATCTGCTTCGCAGATATCGGTCACGCCGATCAGCTACTTCCATATCGGAAGGATTCAGCTTTTCGGCTATGGTGGGCGGCACGAACTATTTCTCGACTCCAAGCGGCTCTGTCACGTATCAGATCAATTACACCGTCGATCCTGTCACGACTGGTGCAGACCTGGACCTCGACCCGCCGTTTGGTGATGTGACCGCTACGCAGTCATACTGCCTTAACGATGTGTTCCCAACCTGTTCCCATGGGCAAGAGTTAGCGCAGACTGTGTCAACCGCCAACCCGCCGAACTCGCTCTCCTCCCGTATCGGGTTCTCCATCCTCCCTTCGTCGCTTGCCTTGGTTGATGTCAGAACCGTCATTACTCTCAATGGGCCGGCGGGATTCGACAGTCTCAATTCGGTGTTCACCACAACAACCGTCACACCAACGGTTCCTGAACCCTCTGCTGCCCTCCTCATCCTTTGTGGTGTGTCTTTCGTTTCGGTTTTAGCCTTCGCCAAGCGCTGGCGGGCAAATCGGAACGCTTCCTGCTAAACGACTCCGCCTGGGAAGCCGTTCGCTCGTACGCAAGCGAACGGCTTCGGCCTAGCCCAACTGACTTAATCGCGTTTTCGGAAGTGACAAGTCGGGTGCTGAGTCGCGAGATGCGCGACGCCTGGGCAGAATGATCGGCTGATTCTCGCGAGCTATTTCGGTTGCCGCGAACTCTTTCCGCGCTTCAGCCAGGATCTCCGGCATTTCGCGGTCATTGCGTGTCGGATTGTGGTGAAAAAGGACTAATTCGCCCACGGCGGACCGATTCGCCAGACGTGTTGCCTCTAGCCAAGTACTGTGGCCCCAGCCTTGATAGCGCTCATATTCAGCCGGTGTGAAGTGCGCGTCGTAGATCAGAAGATCTGCTCCCGTCGCGTGTACGGCGATAGCATCGTCAATCTCTGCGATGCCGTGCTCGTGGTCGCTCACGTAGATTATCGAACCCGCAGGAGAGTCAATCCTATAGCCAAAAGCGCCGCCAGGGTGATTCAAGCGAACCGGGGTGATATTCAAGCTGCCGATCTGGCATCCTTGCGCCGGCATTTGGAAGTATTCCTGAACAGCACGAGCCGACGACATTGGCAGCGGAAAATACGGCGCGCTCATCTGTACTTCGAGAATGGCTCGCAGCTCATCCGGAGGGAGAGTGGAATAGAAACTCAGGTGAGCAAAGTCGGAGTAAACAGGGCCAAAAAAAGGCAGGCCCTGGATATGATCCCAATGAAAGTGGCTGAACAAGGAGAGAGGCGCGGACCCGGTTTTGCGGGTTGCACGGCAAGCTTACGCCAAAGGAACGAAGCCCCGTTCCGCCGTCAATGATCAGAACGGGTTCCGTGTTGTACTGAATGACAGTGCAAGGAGTATTGCCTCCGAGCGCCACCTTTGTCCGTTCAGGGGTAGGAATCGAACCTCTCACACCCCAAAACTCCACTTTGAGCTGGTTTCCGCTACCAGTGTGATTGGTCGGGGACATTGGGTTCTCTAACGAGGTTGCCAGGCTGCTGCCTCACATGAAACTCTGGACGCGTGGATAGGGCCTCGTTAATAGAATAAGCATATCAGCGAACATGGTAGTTTTGTTAGGCCCGACACCTTTTTGCCCGCATAATTACAAGACACGAGCGAGCATATCAATCGTTATTACAGGCGAATTCCCGATTCGGACGATACTCATCGCCGAAGTTGTTGACAGGGCCCGGGGTGAGGCCGATTCCGGTTTCGCCAGATGTTCCGCTTATATCCTCAAGCCGCCGCCGTTAGTCCTTCACCGATTCTATGGGCAAAGCTGTAATGTATATCGATCTTTCCATCCCGCATGTGCCATGCATCTCCAACCACCCATTTGCCTGTCCGTGAACTAAAGACAGCCTGGAACATGATCGAATTCTCGGTCTCGGCGAAATCGTAGAGTTGCTCGACATTAATAGAGCCTTGCCAATCTATATAGGTACGGAAGAATTCTTTGAGCGCCTTATTTCCGCGCACCACGTGCGGGGGCGGGGTTGAAAGCAGATCAAACGGCGATAGCAAAACCGCATCTTGCGTGTATTGATCATCGATCATCTGGTCTATCTTATTGGCATAAATGTATGCCATGTGTTCATCGAAAAACTTACGTCCTGGGGTGATATCAGCCATAATCGTCAACTCCTAAGCGGTGATTTGGGAAAGCGCCCTTTTCAAGGCGCGTGCGGTTAAAACGCGAGTCAAATGGCGTCGATACTCGGGCGAGGCGAAAGTGTCGCCGCGGAAAGTAAGTCCCTCGTCCGATCTGGCCGCCACAGATGAGAGTTGCTCGTCGTTTGCGGGCCCATTCAAAAGCGCGCTTTCCGCGGCCGTTAGTCGAGTCGGATGATCGGCGGCCCCGGTGAGTGCAATCCTCGCGCCCAACACTCGGTCTCGTTCCACATTCAGGACGGCGGCAACAGCGCACACGGGAGTCAATCGAGCTGGATGCTTGAACCTGACGTACGCCATACCCGAATTCGCGGGCATTTTGGGTATCAGAACAGACGTCACAAATTCACCGCGTCTGAGCTGATGTCGTTCGTTTAAGAAGTCTTCCGCCGAAATCCTGCGCCGCCCTTGAGAGCCAGCCAACTCCAGGCTGGCATCCAGGGCGAGCAGTAGCGCCGGCAAATCATACTCCGGGTCGCCGTCCGCGATATTGCCGCCGATCGTTCCCCGATTGCGGAGTTGGGCGTCCCCGATCTCACTAGCAGCCTCGGCGAGAGCCGGATATTCTTTGCTGACCAGATCGCTTGAAGCAATCGCGTTCAGGGTCGTTGTCGCGCCGATTCGCAATCCTCCATCCTGGCGATCGATCCCTCTGAGGGTCGAAATCCGTCCAAGATCGACCAGGATCGCTCCCTTGAGGCGATCGCGGTTTCTGTCCACAAGCATCCTCTGACCGCCCGCCAGCGGACGGGCCTCGGAGTGACTGGTCAGGATTGTGACCGCCTCTTCGACTGACTGAGGAGCGGCGTATTCGAAGGTGCTCATGTTAATTGCTCCGCATGATGCGCCAGAGTTTCTCGGGTGTGGCAGGAAGATCGACGTGACGCACGCCGAATTCGGATAGTGCGTCGCAAACAGCATTGATGATGGCCGGGGCGACCGCGGGTTGTGCGACGTCGCCGGCCCCCTTTGCGCCCATCCGATTCAACGGCGTAGGTGTCACGGTGCTGTCCAACTCAAATTCAGGCATATCGCTCGGCCGAGGTATCGGATACGTGTCCAGGTCACGCGTTAACAGTTGGCCGGAGTCGTCATAGATAACTTCTTCCATCAAGGCGGGACCGATCCCGAAGGCGATGCTACCGTGCATCTGTCCCTCGACTACTTTCGGATTGCCCATCACGCCGACATCATTCACGCCGATGTAGCGTACGATTTCCGTTGCGCCGGTTTCTCTGTCGACCTCAACGATCGCGACGTGAGTGCCGAACGGGAAGTTGAAATCAGGCGGATCGAAGTAAGAAGTCACCTCCAGCCCGGGCGCCATTCCGGCAGGCACGTCCCAGGCGAACCACAAAGCGGAAGCAATCTCCTGAAGTGTCTTTGCACGTCCGGCATCGGCTTTCACTTGCACCTTGCCGTCCAGATATTCGCAATCCTTTTCTTCCGCGCCAAGCAAGTGTGCCCCCATTCGGAGGGCCTTTTCCTTGATCAACTGTGCAGCTTCGTAGATTGCCACTCCTTCCACGCTGAAGCTTCGACTGCCGTAACTACCTTGCGCGTAGGGAACTCCAAGCGTATCGGAATGAATGATCTCGACGCGCTCGATGGGAACACCTAATTCGTGCGCCGCGATCTGTGCAAACGTCGTGATCTGGCCCTGACCGTGCGGCTGGCACCCGGTGATGGCTGTGACATCGCCGGTCTGGTGTACACGAACGATAGCGCTCGCCCACGTGCTTCCGATCAACCCTTCGCGGCCCATCCGAGAGGAAGGACCAACGCCGCCGATTGTGACGTAGGAGCCGATACCGATCCCGAGCAATTTCCCTCGCTTGCGGGCTCCCTCTTTTTGTTCGGTGATATCGCCGTATCCGGCCCTCTCGAGCGCCATGTTGAGCGCTGTCTCGTAGTTCCCGGAATCGTAAGTCCACCCGAGCCGGTTATCGTACGGAAACTGGTCCGAGGGGACCATATTCTTTCGCCGAACTTCCGCCGGATCCATGCCGATTTCCCGCGCGAACATATCCACCAGTCGCTCGACCAGGAACATGGCTTCCATTCGTCCAGCGCCGCGCGCAGGGCCAAGCATGACGGTATTCGCGTAGGCAAGATACGCTTCGTAAAACGGGTTCGGTATCGCGTACGCGCCGGTGATGCTGCGACCGGTCAGAATGGATGGGGTGCTGGGTCCGTTGGTGGCGGGATAAGCGCCTAAATTGACGTAGTTCGTGACGGAGAGCGCGGTAATCTTTCCGTCTCGGCTGCCGGCGAGAGTTGCGTACTGAACTTGCCCGCGGGCATGAACCGTCGTTAGGGACAGATCTTCCCGATTGTCTACCCACTTCACCGGCCGACCGACTTCTTTCGCAAGAACAAGGAGCAGCGGAGCATCCTGATAGAGGTAGCCTTTGGAGCCATAGGACCCGCCGATATTCGGAACGATTACGCGGAGCTTGTTATACGGAATCCCAAGCACCAGGCTTGAGATCATGAACCGGTTGCCGTGCGGGATCTGAGTATTTGTCCAGAGTGTGTACTCGTCGGTCGCGGAATCGTATCGGGCGATCGTCGCCCTTGTCTCGTTCGCCTGGTGCAGTTGGCGCGGAATATTGAATCTCTGCCGCACCACAACCTCGGCTTTCCCGATCGCTTCTTCGGCCGCGGTCTTATCGCCGAAGCTGACATGAGCACAGAGGTTGCCCGGCGCAGTCTCGTGCAGCTGTGGTGCACCCGGGCGCAGAGCCTCTTCTGCCGTCGTGACAACGGGCAGGCGCTCGTATTCGACATCTATTGCGCGCAGAGCATCGTAGGCCTGCTGCCGGGTATCCGCCACCACCGCAGCCACCCATTCCCCGACATAACGTACGCGGTCCGTCGCAAGCGCCGTCTGCGCTCCCGGAACTCCATATGGGTGTGGCGGAAAATGAGTGTCAACGCCGGCCGGCTTGAAGATGCACACCAATGGGAGCATCTTGGATGCAGATATCGGCGCCCGTGAAGATGCGAATGACGCCTGGCAGTCGAGCCGCAACCGACGTATCCAGTCTTTTGATTTTGGCGTGTGCCTCAGAACTATGCAGGATCGCAACGTGAGCGATGTTGGGGAGATCCAGATCGGCAGTAAACTTGCCGTTGCCCGTAAGTAAGTTCGGGTCTTCTTTGCGCTTGATAGGCGCGCCGAGCACTTGAGTTCCCATTTCGGTTCCGCTACCGCGCAGGCGCTATTAAGGATTCGACCGCACGAACCACGTTTTGATACACCCCGCAGCGGCAGACGTTTCCGTCGATCCACCGACGGATTTCCGCCTCGTTTGGCTGAGAGTTCCGGCTGAGCAGGTCAGTCAGGGAAAGCACCATGCCGGGTGTGCAGTATCCGCACTGGACAGCATGCTGCTCCCAGAAAGCAGTCTGAAGCGCATTGAGAACGCCGCCTGTCGCCACTCCCTCGATGGTCGTCACATCCGCGCCATCTGCCTGGATAGCCAGCATCGTGCAACTCTTTACAGACAAACCGTCAACGAGCACGGTACAAGAACCGCAATGACCCGTGTCGCAACCGAACTTCGTGCCTGTGAGGCCCAGGCGATCTCGCAGGAAGTCAACCAGCAGGACATCGGCAGAGACAGACTCCCGATGCTCTTGCCCATTCACTTTCAGTGAGATCGTGCCCTCTGCCAAGGTACTTACAGCAACGCCTTCCGCTACGTCCGCTTTTGTGGCCATATATGCTCCGGGTTCAACGACCTAACTCGATTCCCACTCACTAGGGCAACGCCGGTGGATTCTCCTCATCGACATAGCCTTGATTCAATTCCACAATGTTGTCCTCGGGGTCAGCGATCCAAGCTACTCGCATCCCCGGAATGAATTGACCCATGTCGAGAGGACCTAATGTGATCCGTGCATCGGCACCCATTTCAGCGAGCTTGGCGTCGAGATCATCCACTTGAAACGCTATGTGCCGCACGCTTGGGTAATCAGGACCCGCTCCGAGCACTCTAGGAGAAGGCTGTCGTGTCAGTGGATGGAAACAATTCCAGAGCCAAACCGTTGCCACGAATCACAACCACTTGGCCTGGTCCTGGTGCATACACGCGCGCGCGATGAAATCCAAAGTGCCTGGCGTAGAATCGCTCGGTCGCGATAGGATCCTTACAACTCAATCCGATATGTGAAAATTCGGTTTTATTCACCCGGGCTCCTGATCTTTACTTCCCTTGCGCTTGTTCGCGTTCGATGAGCATGTCGATGATTTTTCTGGCGAACAGGTGACAATGACCCCCAGTGCGCCCCGTCACCAGATCCCCATCTACTACGACGTCCTGGTCAGTATAGATCGCGCCGTACGCTTTCACGTCCCCGTGAAGATTGTTGTGCGCAACAACCCGGCGTCCCCGAACCAACTCGGGAGCCGGCGCCACCAGCCACATGCCATGGCAAATAATTCCCTTGATAATACCCTTTTCGGCGAAAGCCCGCTTCAAGAACTCAACTGCGGGCGGTAGCTTACTAACATCTTCGGTCCATCGCAACCGGTCTGAAACAAACGCCGATGGAACAATGATGGCTGCATAGCTCCGCAGCTCTTCATCACTCATACCTTCGAAGCTCTCTGAACAGACGTAAGGATAATGTTCCTCGTGCCCACGGAAGGTAAGCGACGGCTGACCCCAAAGCCGCGTGAGAAAGTGCAACTCCATTCCTTCTTCAGGAAAGCGATGCTCGTAGTAGAAGATTTCCTTTTCGTAGAAATCGCCTTCCAGAAGAACGCCGATCTTTTTGCCCTTCAGCTGCATATGCTGTTGTTCATCTTTCCGGTTCCGGTTGTGATCGCCTACGCCAAGGAACCGTCCGGATACTGCACCATGCCGGCAAAGTGAATCGCGATTTTCCCGTCTCTCAACACCCAACTGTCGGCAAACCGCATCGTCGCGGTTCCGTCCGCGGTGGTTATCTTAACGTCCTCAACGATCATCAAGGCACTAAAATCGTCTTCGCCCCAGAACGAGATTTCGACCTCCAGATTTTTCAGCGCGAGTATTCCCTGGAAGTGCTCTCGTAACTCGTCGCGACCTCGATAATACCGGGGCTTCCGGTCGTCGCTAAAGCTGCTTATGAGGAGGGCGTCAGGAGCATACTGGTCAAGAAGGCCATCGATATCCTTTTTCAGGATGAGAGCAATGTGCTCCTTATAAAGCCGTCCAAGGGGTGTATCGGGAACGTTTTTTTCCATTGTTTCGGCTTCCTAGAGTTGCGCAAAACCCGGCGCATATTCGAAGCGATCGACCATATACTCGACGATTTCGACGCCATATCCGTTCTTTGTCGACCGGCGCACCTTCCAGCGCTGAATCGCATTCATGGATGTTCGCTTGCTTTTCGCGGCTGGAGCCGGGAACCAGCTTGCCTGCCATCCAACGACAACCTCGACCTCGGCTACGGCTCCATTGATGTTGGACTTCACGCTTTGGACATTGTGGTTCTCGTCAAAAAACAAATTGGTGACGCGGTCGTACCACTTCTTAAAGGAGGCGAAATCCCGAATATCGCCGTCCGGGAACTGCATGTTCAGGTCCTTATCTGCCAAAAGCCGATAAGCTTCTTCAACGGGTGCATGAATGTCGAGAGCGTAATACCACGCAGCAGCGAAATTCTTGATTTCTTCCTCAGTCAAAGCATTGCTGGTATTCACACTTCCAGTGCTCACGTTTCCCTCCGCTAGATTTCTAAGTCCTGCAACGCGCGCTGTGAAAACACGAAATCGTGCAATCAAATGCAGCGAACCACAGGTACTGCCCAACGATCTTTCTGTTGATGATCCTTCGAATACTATTCCGGTCTTTGTAGTAAGTCAAGTCGCATGGTGTCGAATTTTTCGCGTATCGCCGTGACTATCGAATGCAAAGACAGCAATGATTCCGATTTTGGCCGAGCGGCGAGGGCGTTGAATGTTGGTCGATATCCGGGTACGGCTGAACCGGCTGCGACGCCGACCACGTCACGACTGTTTACAACTGCGTTACGAAAAGAGGGCAGTGGGCTCGGCACTCGCTGCTTGACGTCGAGAATCGCGACTCTAGTAATTGGGTGAGGCTGGTATCGGGCGGCCCTGACGCACAGACTCAAGTACCGCAATGCCATCAGACTTCCGATACTCTTCACCATAAACAGCACCCTTTCGGCGAGGCGCCTCCATGATGTGACAGTCACGTATTCCACCCAGATCGATCGGGACGTAACCTGCATCTTCGATCAATCCGGAGACAACTCTCTTTGCTTCGGCGTCGTCCCCGCAAACCCACTGCACTATTTTTTCGCCGTTCGGGCGTTCGGCGCTCTCGCGTTGAAACCTCGCCGTCAACGTGTTGAACGATTTCGTGTACCGCGCTCCGGGCATCCTCGCAGCGTTGTATTCAGCAGCGGTTTGCCCCCTGACGAGCGATGCTGTCGAACCGAACTGATTGGTGGTGTCGATAACGATCTTGCCGGCGAGTGATCCGGCCTGCCGGAGAGCCTCCGGAATCACGTCCCAAGGGACAGAGAATACGATAACGTCGCCAAATTGAACGGCTTCGGCGGGTGTTCCGGGCTGCGCTCGCGCTCCAAGTTCTCGCGCGAAATCCGCCAAGCGTACGGGATTCCGGGAGAAGCTAACCATTACTTCGTGCTTACCACTAAGGACGAAGCGCCGAGCGCAGTTGCCGCCGATGTGTCCGGGACCAATGATCCCAATGCGCATAATCCCTCTCCTTTACTTCGCAATTCGCGCTTTGCCCGTCGAAATGCGACTTAAGTCGTCGTGACGATACGGGAGACTCTATCTGAATCGCACGAAAGCAATCAAGCGTTCGTACATTCTATTGCATCCTTGTGGACGTAGCTCGATTGATGCCGGATCCTGTACCCGTTGACTGCAGGCCCTCTGCCAGGAATCAGTTATACAAATAGGCTCTGTAAGTACGGCTAGCTCTGGACCGAAGCTCAGCTCCGTAAGCTGTCCTTCGTAGTAGGGCACAACAACACGAGAACTCAGGCTTGCCGAAAACAGACCTGACCTATGGGGAGCCGCTATCTACAACTTCAGATGTGCTGCATGTGACTTGACAAGGCCCGATTTCGTTGTGTTAGTGTAAGTCTCGCACCAAGGCAGATCTTGCCAGATCGCCAAACAGCGCTACCTTTACGTCGATGCACACGAGTGCCGCCGTTGATTGATTTTGAGTGTAGCCTGGCAAATCACAGTCGTTACCAGATAAGGAGGAACTGAATGGCTCTCTCAAGACGCGATTTCCTGCGGAGCGGTGGAATTGGCCTAGGAGTACTAGGTACAGGACTAAGGAGCTTCGCGGCTCAAAGCGAACCGGTAGAGGCGCTCGTGATTGGCAGCGGATTTGGCGGGTCGATCGCTGCTCTCCGTCTCGCACAGGCCGGGGTCAACGTCGTTGTATTGGAACGCGGCCGCCGATGGCCGATCACTGACGCGCAAGATACCTTCTGCACGTTTGATCAACCGGATGGACGATCCTCATGGCTTAGCGACGTCACCACTGATCTCGCGGCGACTCCGATTGACGTTTACACAGGTGTTCTCGAACTGATCAACGGCAACGGGATAGTAGTTCGGAACGGCGCTGGTGTAGGAGGCGGCTCGCTTGTCTATAACGCCATTATTCTGCAGCCCAGCCGGGAACTGTTCCAACGAGTCTTCCCATCAGAAATCGACTACGACGAGATGGTTTCGACCTACTATCCCAGAGTGCGGTCGATCATCAAAAGTTCGCCGATGCCGAATTTCATTCTTCAGACCCCGTATTACAAGTCGACGAGAGTCAACTTGGAACAGGCGCAGGCTGCAGGATTCAATACGCGGCTGGCAGAGGTTGGTGTTAATTGGAAGACTGTCTACGAGGAAACGATCGGTCGTAGACGACCGTCGGCGATAGACGGCCAATCGTGGTTTGGTCTCAACAGCGGAGCGAAAAATAGTGTCGACCGCAATTATCTGGCAATGGCGGAAGCCACCGGTCGGGTGGAAGTGCTGCCGCTTCACGTCGTAGTCGACATTGCGCAAGATTCCTGGGGCGATGTCTATACGGTCTCAGCCAATCAGATCGACACGAACGGGAACGTCATCAATCGGAGGGTCTTTACGACGAGACGTCTTTTCCTCGCGGCTGGATCTACCGGAACATCTTCGATCCTCACAAAGGCAAAAGCGAAGGGTACGCTACCCCGTCTCAGCCAGTACGCGGGTCAAGGATGGGGCAGCAACGGAGATTTCATTCTGTTCCGTTCGGGTGTGCTGCCGAGAGATGGCTCGGGTACAAACAACCCCGGTCAAGGCGGCCCGAGCGGCCATATCCTGATGGAGGACACCAACAACCCCTACAGTCCCTCAAACCTGGTTGAGTTGGTGGTACCGAAAAATAGCGCATTCCCGACTGCCTCGCTATACGTGGGCCTCGGCGTAGCCCCTCCAGTCGGGTACTTCACCTACGACGCGGCCTCCGACAGCACCACGATCAACTGGCCAGGCAGTGATCCACGGCTCGCTCCGTCCCAGGCTGGAGCTGCCAGTATGGCCTCGACTCTGAACGCCAGCAATCCGGGATCCGCCACGGCGTTTTTCTCAACGGCCTTAACGGCGCATCCGGTGGGTGGCGCAAACGCGGGACTGGTGTGTGACATGTACGGCCGGGTATTCGGATACGACGGTCTCTACGTAGTAGATGGGGCCTTTGTGCCAGGTGGTTCAGTCGGTGGCGTCAACCCTTCATTCACCATCGCCGCTCTGGCAGAGCGCAGCATGGAAAACATCGTCCAAAGAGATCTCTGATTGTAAGGCCATGTCTGTCAAGGCAAATTGACGCGGCACTTTCAGACAAGGGAGATCTTAGGCTTGGCTCTTGAGCCAGAGTTCTGGGCCAAGCTTGCACCCGCAGCAAAACTAAGTCCGGACTTGGCCGATTCGCGAGGTCCGGTAACTGTAAGCGCTGATCCGGACTGATCATTTCTCACACGCTTGAATTACGCGCAGAAGTGTCTCGATATTCAACTTCGACGCTTGAGCGTTATCGCCAACTCGACAGCATCCCGAACTGCCGCTAAAATTGAACACACTTTCGTGACTACTTGGGTACGTGAGCTAGAAAGGCGGTTGTCAGGATGAGAAAGGCACATACCAGACATGCGAATTGGCTACTCAAGCTGACGTTAGCTTTATCTATCCCGGCGACCGTTGGGTGCCTGCTCCAGGCTCAATCGACAGGTGTCGCACCTTCGGCCAGCACAGAGGAGGAAATTCAACTTCTTAAAGCGGAAGTGACGGCACTTCGGACGGAAGTCAACAGTTTGAAAGAGGAGCTTCACCGAACTTCACCGGCTACGATTCGCAGCGGTTCTCCAACCTCTCCTGAATCTCAGCCCGCAGGTCCCGCTGTTGTTCCTGCTCCTCAGGCGCCTTCCGTGGCTGGTTCGAACAAAACGGGTCAGTCGACCGTGGATACGTCGAGTGGAGTCGAAGGGCAATCGGATCTCGCAGACACCGTCAATCTGGTTCAGTCTCAAGTAGCGGAACAGGCACAGACAAAGGTTGAATCGAGTTCCAAGATGCCCGTAAAGATCTACGGCACGATTCTGTCCAACACATTCTTCAACACGCGCGACACGGATTGGGCGGATGTTCCGATTCTCGTCAATTCGCCGTCTGTTTTTAACTCCGGATGGTTCAGTTCTTCGCTGAGGCAGAGCCGAATAGGTCTTGAAGTAAGCGGTCCGACAATAGGATCGTTCAAAACCACTGGGGTTTTCGCCATGGATTTCATGGGTGGTATGACGGATTTTCAGGCGACACCGCTCTTCGGATTACCCAACATCGTGTATGCGTATGCGCGGTTCGAGAACGCCAAGACGGCGATCGAGGCCGGCCAGGACGAAATGATTCTTGCGCCTCGCAATCCAACGTCCCTTGTAGCGTTCTCATACCCGGAGCTGTATCGGACGGGCAATCTCTACCTTCGTGCACCACAGGTTCGAATAGAACGTCAGCTAGCCGGCTCTAAGCAGGGCCAGCTTAGGGCGACGCTCGGCCTGTTGGCTCCTATCGGAACCTATCCGACGCTCGACTTCCCTGGCGGTACCGCGACGAACGGATGGAAGCGTCCTGCCGTGCAAGCACGGATCGCCTGGCAATCTGCACCTCCGGGATCGACCGACCAACCCGGTTGGGGAATTGGCATCTCGGGCCATTACGGCCGTGTGGCGCTGCCTCAAGTAGATTCTTCTGGAAACGTTGTGAGCAGCTTTTCCAGTGATAGCTGGGCGGGAGCCTTTGATCTGGACCTCCACTCCCGGCACGTCGGTTTCGACGCAGAAGGTTATATCGGCAAGAACCTGCAATCGCTGGGCGGCGGTATCGGTCAACCCGGCAAAACCGCTGGTGGATATTTCGAAGGCCGTCTCGTCGCAACGCATCACCTTCAATTCAATGCCGGATTGGGAGACGATCATCTTACAAAACCTGACCGTATTTCTGTTTTGTTGAACAGGAACTCCGCGATATTTGCGAATACCATCTATCAGTTCACACCTGAGATTCACGTGTCGCTGGAGTATCGCCATATGATCACGATGCCGTTTGATGGCGTGAAAAGACGGAACAATAGTGTGAATCTTGGTATTGCTTATAGCTTTTGAATGCAGTGTGATTCAGACATGCGAATCTTTTGGTTACTCATCTTCGCTGGTGCTCTGCTCTAGCAGCAGTGGATTCGGAACTGAAATTAGTGGGCGAATAAAGCTACAAGGTTCGGAAGGCCGCCAGCAGATCGTCGTGGTCTACGCTGAACCGATAGGCGAGCATGATGCTCCGAAACCAGGGCACTATGAGTTGAAGCAGCAGGGCAAGACCTTCATCCCTCACGTGCTGGCGGTTCCAGTCGGATCGAGCGTGACATTTCCGAACGAGGACCCGATCTTTCACAATGTGTTTTCACTCACCCGGCCCGGTCCGTTTGACCTCGGGCTCTATCGAGCCGGAGACGCGAAAACCCGGATATTTTCAAAGCCCGCGGTTTATCGCGTATTCTGCAATATCCATCCGCAGATGAGTGCATTGTTGCTGGTCCTGCCGACCTCATTCATTGCCGAAGCAAATATCGACGGAAAGTACCATATGGATCTGCCTCCCGGAAAATATCGAGTCAGCGCATGGTCGGAACTCTCTGATCCGGTTAGCGAGGAAGTGTCGGTCGAATCTAATGCGGTGAGCGCGCCCGATCTGACCCTGGACGAATCCAGATATGTTGAAATGCGTCACAAGAACAAGTACGGCCAGGAGTATCCTGCCAGTGCGTACGACCCAGGCAAGCGTTAGACGAGCCTATACGGTCACGCTGTGGACGTGCATGCGGTAAACAGGTACCGCGTCACTGAAGCCCTTCACATGTTGCGGTTCTAAACGCTCCGCGGCGATGAACTCGGACACCTCTGATAAGTCGATTCGGCGAGCAGTGTCTCACCCGGCCGAGCAAGGGAGCACAGGCGGGAGCACAAGTTCACATGAGATCCGATCGCTGTGAAGTCTCGCCTGTCTTGGCTTCCGATGCTCCCCAGAATAACTTCACCCGTCGTGATTCCGATTCCGAGCCTGATCTTCGGTTCGGCTGGCGGCAGGGCCGCGTCGTAGGTCTCGATCGCGTTGTGAATCGCAGCCGCGCAGCGAATGGCGTTGAGCGGCGCGCCTTCGCCCTGAAATAGCGCGACAATCGCATCGCCAACGTACTTATCGATGTCGCCAGAGAATCGCTTCACCTGTTCAGCTTGTAGAGTGAAGATCCGGTTGAGGATCTTCACGACTTGCTCGGGATCCCGGTTCTCAGACAAGGACGTGAACCCTCGGATATCAGAGAAAAAAATTGTAAGCACTTTGCGCTCACCGGCCAAAGATCGCCGTCGGGCGGATTGGATCATATCGAGAGTCGATTGCGAAACGAACTTTTGCATGTCGGCGCGCTCGCGAAGGCCTCTCGTCATCTGATTAAACGATTGCGCAAGATCGCCGATCTCATCGCCCCGAGAAATCTGGAGCTGAAAATCCAGATTACCGGCGGCAACTTCCCGCGTTCCCTGTACTAATGACGTAATTGGAGCGATCAAATGACGCGCCAACACTGCGCTTCCGGCAATCCCGACAGCGATGGCCAAAACGCCAAGCACCAGCAGGCCAGCCTGGATATGCCTGTAGGGCGCCAGCGCTTTGTCGTCCGATTGGAGTGCGATCACCATCGGTGCATCAGAATAAGTAAGCTTGGCCGAAAGGGCTGAGTAGGCCTCGTTCGAAATCCAGGTCGTTCGCGGCGTATCAGGTATTCCTTTGTTTGCGGCCCAGGCGGCACGCGATCGCCAGGGCAGCGTCGATTCACGAACCGTCGAGCCCAGAACGTTAGCACCAAGGATGACTATCTCTGCATGCGTGACATCGCCCAATCTGTGCGCCAGTCGATCGTCGATGCGTGAACCCGCGAGAACAAATCCGAACACTGTTCCGGCCGCTTCGGACGCTACTACGGCAGCGTTATACATTCCATGCTGGGTGTTCAAAGCCCCGATCGCTTCGCGTGCGGACAAGGCTGGCTTCACCCACCTTGGTACGACGTCCGCAATCGGATCTGCCCGTGGCGAATCGGTTCGGGCCAGCACGCGGCCGTTCGGATCGAGAGCAATCAGGAGATCGGGCGCATGGTTTTGTTGTTGATAGGCGAGGAGAAAGTCTCGAATGGTCGGCAGATCAGTTTCGGCCAGTATGGCTTTCAGCGCGGGGAAGGAGCCCACCAGACGGGCAGTCAGACTAAGATCCGCGAACTGGTCCTGTATCGTGGACTCGATACGCGTCCGGCCCTGAACAAGATCGCTCGCGATCATGTCGGCAACGAAACTTTGCGCCTGGAAGCTCACATAAGCCAGCATAGTGATGATCAGGACCACCATCACGGCACTCGAGGAGAGTAGAATCCTCCAAGCAAGTGGAATGCGACGCACGCGGGCAGCAACTTGCATGAAGGGTGATTCTAACAGGAACGGGCGCGGTCCGAAGCGCTAGCTTGATTACTCTCTGCGGTTCCTATCTCCTAAAATGGACGGTTGCAAGTCATTGTCATTCGCACCAACCCATCGCGTCGTGATGACCTCATCGCCGAACTCTGGGAAAGGGGCACGGTCGGGATTCTCGAAAACGATTTGGAGCTGCGCGCCTATTTCCCGGAATCCATGAATCTCGCCGGTATAGTTGCATCTGAAAATGGCGAGATCATCGAATCTTTACTCGAAAAGGAAAGTCCGACTTACCAGGAACATGCACCCAATAACGAGCCGGTTTGTCTGGGACAACGATTTGTCGTCTTAACCGAGTCCAGCACTTTCGTGACAGACTCCTCCCGGATCCCTCTGCTGCTTGCAAGCAGCGAAGCATTCGGTAGCGGACGCCACGAGAGCACGCAGCTGATGGTAGAAGTAATGGAAGCCTATCTTCAGCCCGGCACGGTAACGCTCGATGTAGGCTGTGGATCCGGCATACTCTCCAAGGTGGCCCATCATCTTGGGGCATCGACGGTGGTTGCTTGTGACATTCACGAGAACGCGATCATGACCGCACGTCAGACGTGCAGAAGAAGCCGCCGCGTTCGTCGGAAGCGTCGATGGGATTCAATCTTTTGCCGCTGACCTGGTTCTTGCGAATATCAGCGCCAAAGTGATAGACCGGCTTGCCGCTGATCTGATCCGTGTGACGAAGCCGGATGGCCGCCTTCTATTAAGCGGCTTCATTCAGGATTGGACACCAGAACGATTTCAGCCTGAGAAATCATTTCGAATTGAACGGCTGGTTGTGTTGGATTTGTCGGCCAGACTCAATTTCCTCTGATTCTTCCGACACAGATCGTGCCGTCCAGCCGTTCGAGGCCCAGTGGTGGTGATGTAGCGCCCGCGTGACGGCTTATGCGTACAGCTCGTTAAGATTCTGATCGGATCGAAGACTTGTTTCGTGCGAGGGCGTCAATGTGGCCAGAGTCGGTCCGCGAGCAACAAGCCCAACCAAGCGCAGACCAAACCAAGTATTACGCTAAGGCCGACATAGAGGAAGCCGGCTGTTTGGGCACCCGTGCGCAGAGCGATCAGCGCTTCCCATTCGAAGCTGGAAAAAGTGGTATAGCCTCCAAGAACACCTGTGACCAGAAAGAGTCGCCAGTTCGCGTGAATACCCGGTCTGTTTAGAAAGAGCGTCATCAAGGCTCCGATGCAGAAGGAACCCGACACATTGATGACAAATGTGCCAAGTGGAAAGGATGCCTTATAGAAGCGAGTGACCAGTGTCGCCAGCACAAAGCGAGAGACAGCACCCAAGGCACCGCCGAACATAACCGCCAGGTATTTACTCACTGCACGATCTCGTTCTTCGCTGCAAGACACCTCCGTGTCCGGAACAGTTCCGGCCACTTCATCTTCGCCTTGGGCGTGCTAATGCTCGAAGCTGTAGCAAACTGGAATGCCGAACTTTTGAATAGACTGCCCACTGCACACCTCCGCTTGTGTGAGTAGGAGTCATCTTCCCTGGGTAAGGGCGGTTTCAGGCGAACCCCAACGCCGTGTTTCTTTGCTCAGAGTAGCATTTCAAAGCTGATACGCGCCGGAACTGCTACAAAATGGCCACGTGGTGTCGGTCGACCGTGTAGCCTTCGTCTGCGGCCAAGTTGACCGCCTCTGTCTGTAGCGTTATGTGGTCGATATCTTGTGGTTGTTCCGAGAAACGGCGAAGCACCTCTTGACCGACAATGATGCGAATGAGCCATTTGCCTTTTCCCTCATCCCACGAAACCTCTACACGATCTGCTTGCATGTTCTTGTCGGCCATATTGCCGCGCCGTCGCTGTCTAGAAGACGTACTTCAGCGCGAATTGCATGATCCGCGGGTCATTGGCAGTGAGGATCTTGCCGAAGTTGGAATCTGTGATCGTTGATCTCGGATTGGCAAAGGTCGGGTGGTTAAGGACGTTGAACGCTTCGACACGAATCTGGATGTTTGTCGCTTCCCAGATGCGGATCTTGCGGATCAGTGCCGCATCCATATTGAAAGCTCCTGGTCCTTGCAGGGAGTTTCGGCCCGCGTTTCCGAAGGTGCCCGTTGCGTTGGGCAGATAAGCGGATGTATTGAACCACCCAGTAATTGTCGGGGTGTTCACATGTGAATCGCCGACAACGCGGAGGCGATCTGCACCGATTCCACTCAGGGAATTATCCGTTCCCGCGAGGGGCGTGAACCAGAGCCCGGAGCGCTTTGTTGCGATAACCGAAAGCTCCCAGTCGCCCAAGACCTTCTGCGCGAAACCATTGCTAAACCTGGGGCTCAAGGCGACGAGCGAGGCATTGAATAAGTGGCGGACATCTACGACACAGTTGCCCCGATCGGCAGCGCGATCGAACGGGTTCTGATAGCCTCCCGTGATCTCAGACTGCACGTCGCCATCGCTGATGCAGTGGGACCAGGTGTAATTCACAAGGACGCTGAAATTCTTGCTCAGGCGATGGTTGGCAGAGACAAGCAAGGCATTGTAAGAGGCATTCCCTCCGTCGTCCACCTGGGAGAGCGAACTGAAGGCTGGACCCGCTTGCGCATTCAACCTGGTAAGGATCCGCCGGCTGCTGGTGTTAGCGACTGTTGAGCACGCCTGATTTCCACACGTCCCGGGTATGTATACCGCGTAATCCTGTTGCGTCGTGAGCCAGCGGTGCGTGCTCTTGCTTGCGAGGTAATTGGCTGACAACAGCCAATCCTGTCCCACTTGGCGTTGAAGCCCGAAGTTCCACTGCTGCATATACGGCACATGGATATTCAGAGGCAAGTTTGCATACTGGCCTCCTGCCGGGAAGACGGCGTTGGCGGGAGGAGGACTCGGCTGCGGAAACGGGTTCCCGCCGGGGTAGCGCTTGGTACGGGTTGGTGAAACCTCCCACTGGGGATGTCAGCGTGATGGCGCTCGCCCAGGGAGGACCGAACCCGAACCGGTCGAAATACTGCATGGGAGGAATGTCGTAGAGAATGCCGTATGCTGCTCGAACTACGGTGCGATTGTTGCCCTGAACATCCCAAGCGAGACCTACGCGTGGTGCGAAGTTCGCGAGCCGGCTATTCGTACCTCGCATCCGGCATGCCAGAATCCCCAGGGAAGAGCAGCCCAGGAGGCGCATTGGCGAACTTTGTCGTATGCTGGCCGGCCAGGTATGCCGAAAGATCGAAATGAGTCGCCCGTCCCGTTGTGTCGTAAGGCGGGACAAAGGGCTCGTACCTCAAACCGAGTGTCAACGTCAGGTGAGAGTTCGGCCGCCATTTGTCGTTGACATAGAACCCGTAATAGTTTTGCTTCGAATTTACGCGCGTCAGATTGCCTTGTATGAAAGTGGTCGGAAGGCCGAGGAAAAGATCTACCAGCGGATCGCCCGATACCTGGCCCGTGAAATCGAACTCCGGGTTCTGCTGGGTTGATACCTGGAAGTCGAGAGCTCGATGGATCCAATCAACACCAAACGATATCTGGTGATTAGCGAGATTCATCTCGAAGTCATCGGTGATCTGGAAGCTCGAGCTGAATACATGCGCTAAGCGAGCACGTTCCACAGAACGTGTTGAACTTCGAACTAACGAAAATCTGAGGAAAGTTGCCCTCTGAAGGCGCAACATTCAGACCGATATCGCTGGAAGTCGGCAGGCCAGAGGCCGGTCCTCGTGTGACATGTTCACGAATCCAGGTGCCGTGAAGATTGTTAACCGCTCTCGGGCTAACGGTGAATGTATCGCCCGAGAACAAGAGTTTGGACGCGATCCAATACTCCCGCTCTGGTAGTCAACAGCAGATTGCCGTTGAACACCGCCGGGTTTTGAAGGTCGGTGAAGAAATAGCGCCCGAAGATGCTGTTTCGGTCTGACTTGTTCCAATCGCCCCGCGTCAGGAACTGATCTTCATCCGAGTTGTTAGGTATCGCAAGCTGTAACCGACCGCAGGGATCGGTACTGGTCGGGATGTACTTCAGGAATGCGATAGCTTGCGGGTTGAATCGCCCGACAGGAACGATGTTGTTGGCAAATACTCCACCTCTCGGATCGGTGAGAGTTCGAGCGCGACCACAGTCAGCTGATTCAAGCGTTCGAAAATCCCCGTTCAGGGCGGCCGCGGTCGGCACGAAGACGGTGCTGGTTGGAGGCGCGGTCCGGATTTTCGTTCCTTGATAACCGCCGAAGAAAAAAACGCGATTCTTCACGACCGGGCCGCCGATTACGCCGCCGTACTGGTTGCGTTTCAACGGATCGACAGTCGGGGCGAAGAAGTTGCGGGCGTTGGTTGCACCAGTTCGAAGGAATTCGAATAGGTCTCCGTGGAATTCATTGGTGCCGGATTTCGTGACAGCGTTGACGACCGCCCCGGCACGAACGCCGTACGCTGCAGGGATGGCATTCGTCTGAACGCTAAATTCCTGCAGGACATCGGGGAAGGGAAGAGGAAGATTGATCGCTCCGAATGCATCATTGTGATCGCCTCCATCCAGCAGGTAATACGTTCCGTTTGCCTGGCCCCCAGCAACAGAGATAGTCGTTGAGGAAGAATAATTCTTGCTGCTCGCCAGATCGCTCGGAGGTGCAGTCACCGCGGCACCTGACAAGAGCACCAACTGGGTCGGCTGCCGCCCGTTCAGCGGAAGATCGACTACCCGGCGTTGGTCGATTACTTGAGATACCCCTGTGGTCTGCGCCTCCACCATGCTCGCATTGGCGTTCACCTCCACCTGTTGAGTGATGGATCCGAGTTCAAGCCTGACATTGACCACAGGGTTGTTGTTTACCTGCAGAACGATGCCTTCCTGAACGTAGGTCTTGAAGCCGCTCGCTTCGATGCTTAACCGATACGGTCCTATGGGCAGAGAGCTCAGAGTGTAATCGCCGCTTGGCCCGGTCGCCACTGCACGAACCAGACCCGTGGCGGTTTGGGTCGCCCTCACTTGCGCACCGGCTACTGATCCTCCGTTTGGATCCGAGACAATGCCTGAAATTTGAACCACGGCTGTTGCCTGGGGCATTGCAGACCACGGCGCGAAGAGGGCCAGCAACAGTGCCGCGAAGATCAGTCTACCTGGACAACTCACAAAAACCTCTTTCGAGAAGAAACGTTCAAAACACACGCAATCGTGGAACTAACAACGTAAGACGTAAGTATTCTTTATCGAAACCGGGTTTACAGATGCGACATGGGCGTTCACCGAGGAGCCGAGAAACTCGGACGGACGAAATTGTAAGCGCTGTAGCGGATTTCGCTCCAGGCGGTCTCCTGGGTTTCGTATCCGGGAAACAGCGGGATCGTGACGGGAATGAATTTGATTCGAACGCGAATACTCGACCGGCCCTTCGTTAATTTCAGCGGCAGCAAGAATTCGTCGTCGCGGAATCGCCGATTAGAGGTCTCAACAATATGTTGAGTGGCGCCCAGTTCGTCTTTCGGAGGTGGGTTTGAAAACACACATGTGTTCGAGCCAGCCAGATACCAGATGCCAGCTAACTGCCACCCTGATTCCTTTCTGTCCAGGGTCGCTGATGTAGACTTCTGCGCGTTGATTCGGAAACGAGTAGTCAAGTTTGCGGCGTAACATAACGCCGAGATTGTTCGGGTCGATGCGCAAAGTGAACTCGGAGCCCGTTTTGGTCGTTCGGCCGTGATCTACGCTTTCCGGATAGATCTCCTGACCGTTCAAAGTGTCAGGACCCCACTCGTATCGGGATTTGATTTCGTAGGGCGCCGATGCTTCAGGCGACGAGTATTGGTGCGCTTGCTCGCTCGCTGCTTCGCCGACCGAAAGTTCGTCCGTTTTGAGCAGTGAAGGAGCGGGAAGGCCGTACCAATACGTGACGGTTTCGTAGTGTTGAGTCGATTCGTTGACCCCGCCGTGTTCGAGTTGGATTTTGGCGTTCTTCCCAAATGGCATGAGATCCGCCAGCAGAAAGCGGTAAGCAGACTCAAGTCGGTCTTCATCCGAAACGGCGACTTCCGGGCTTCGAGCACCCAGGGGATGCCCGGCGAAAGGAAGGGTCATGTTCAGCCCGCCCCAATAATCGCCGCCGCCACCCCACTCCTCTGTTCCAGTGCCCTGGGCTTGCGGCGTTAAGCTGTCATCGAAAAAGAAGCGAGGATCTCCCTCAAGCGTTCGAAGGTTCGCTTCGTGGGAGAAGATAAACGACGTTCCGATGAACTGGCCGGACCAATCTCCGCCGCCCTCTACTTCGGTTGTATTGAGTAGCACGAGATCTTTGCCAGGTTCCGGCGTCGGGAAGTCCCGGTATGTTGCGTGGAAATAGCTAAGGTCAGCCGGTTGGGCCCGCAACGGTGCGTAACGGACGTTCCAATCGATGTCACTGACCGTCTCCGTACCATCGCCACGCAGTTCGATTCGCGCGCTCTTGAAGAAGGGCATGGGCAGATAGCACGCCAAGTGAATCCGGCCATCTGCGTACCGGATGACCATGGGAAAGCTCTTTACCAGGTATTCGCGGTGATCTCGATTGTAGAGCGTGCCTGCGCCATAGAACAGAGAGATCGGCACGTCCACGGATGGCTGAGCTCGATCGTCCCAAACGATCCGAAGCTTTGCGCGAGAAAACGCTTTGGCGCGGTCCTCGGGTATCGAGAACTCCAGGGCGCGAACTACGCCAGCTTTTTCCTTCGTCCAGACCGGAACTGATCGATCGCCAGTCAATTCCAGCTTGCCCGACTCGCTTTTGAGGCCTTTGATGGTCTTCTTATCGGCCAGGTCCGATCCCGCGCGGTTGATCAGCTTCAGAACATTTTCGTCCGGCCGCGTTGTGGGGCTCCATGATCGAATCGGCTGCGAAAGCTTTGTCCCTTCAACGAACTGATGGTAGATGTAATAACCGGTTCCGTAGAACGTCCGCGAGTACGCCATTCGAAACGACTGGTTGAAGCCCACGGGAACCCACGACAAGTCAGCACCCTTGGTATCGGCCCAAGTGAACGTGAGTGGCTTGGGGAAAGCGGCGGCGGGCTCAAACACGGAATTGGGAGCGGGATGCAAAGGGTCGGGCGTGCTCGTTTCTGTAACCGTGAAGGCTTTTCCGTCCACGTCGTAGTGCCACGGACTTCCGTGCCAATGGTTATAACGAACGAAATAGAGAATGCCGCGCCCCTGAACGTCGAGGGTGACGTTGTAATCGGGCGCTAACTGGTACAAGAAATGCGCTGCATCCGCGCGCTCGTTTCCACCTTGCCGGTCGTAGGTGCTCCGCATATAAGCTCGAACGCCGATTCGCTGATTAGCCCATCGGTCCCACATGCGGTAAGCGTCTGAGCCGGTCGGAATGACCGGCGCTTCGGCCGCCGACAGCGTTCCGATTCCTAGGCCGAAGAGTAGCGTCGAGACAACCGTTTTATGAAAGTCCAAGCAGGTGGAGTTTACATCGATCCGTTCCGCGAGTCAAGGATCTAATCGTTTCGATCTCTCATTGCCGAGATCGATGGATGTGCGTCACTCAACAGAGGTAACGAGCGGCGTCCTATAATGCAATGCGAGCGAATTGCATTCGCCCGTCGTTCCGCAGTCGGACAGAAGATCTTTTGAATCGATTAGAAAACGCTAAGCAGTATTGCGGCCGCTGAGATATCCTGATCAAGCGGGAGAAGAAGAGCGACAGATCACCCGATCAACGATTTCCGGGTAGGATCTGGCTCCGCAGCACCCGCAATTTAACCGACCCATGTCAAAGTTTCCTTCTGATCACGTCAGCCTGGTTACGGGCGCCAGCACTGGTATCGGAGCTGCCACTGCACTTGCTTTGGCGCGATGCGGCTCTTCTGTCGCGGTGCATTTCAATCGCAGCGAGTCCGCAGCTCGAGAGGTAGTAGAACGTATAACAGGCAGCGGAGGGAAAGCCGCTCGCCTTCCAGGCCGATTTGGCCGAGCCATCGGGATCCGGTGGGCTGGTGGAGAACGTTATTGCTCGTTTCGGTCGCATCGACCTGCTGGTAAACAATGCGGGATCAATGATCGGCCGGCGCAGCCTGCTCGAAATCACTGATGAATTCTGGGATACGGTTTTTGCGACAAACGTCAGCAGCGTGATTCGCACGATCAGAGCTGCGGCGCCGGGTATGATTTCTCGCCGCTCCGGCGCGATCATCAACGTATCCTCGGTGGCCGCGCGCAACGGCGGCGGCCCGGGCGCGACAGCCTACGCCGCCGCGAAAGGCGCCGTGCTGACGATGACGAAAGCTCTCGCGAAAGAACTGATCCGGAGTGGGATCCGAGTTAACGCAGTTAACCCCGGCATCATCACGACGCCTTTCCATGAGCAGTTCAGCACACAGGAGCAGATGAAAGCAATGATTGGCAACGTCCCACAGGGGCGCCCCGGAACTGCCGAAGAGATTGCCTCGGTCATTGTGTTCCTGGCCAGTGATGAGGCTTCTCACATTGTCGGTGAAGCAATCGAGATTAACGGCGGCATGTGGATGGATTAACGTGTCGCCTCTCGCCGAAAACATCGGCGAGGACAGCCTGAGCTTCTGTTGACACTGTCGATGTCAAGACAAAAGCGCAGGTACACAATGCAGGACGTCGCCCGGCTGGCAGGAGTGTCAGTGGCGACGGTCTCAGCCGTCATTAATGGCACCGCGACGGTCAGCGAGAAGCGTAGCGAGCGAGTCCGGGAAGCGATGGCTGCCATCGACTACTCTCCGGATGGAATTGCGCGTAGCCTCAGAGTGGGGCGATCGGGCGTGATTGGCATGATCATACCCGACGTCACGAATGCATTCTTTCCCGAGGTCATTCGCGGCGTAGAAGATGGCGCGCGCCGGGAGGGCTATTCGGTGATGCTTTGTAATTCAAACGAAGATCCCGAACAGGAAGAGCGGCATCTGAACATGCTCTCGGCTCGTCGGGTGGACGGCGTTCTGCTCGCTTGCACCAACTACGCCGCAGCTTACGACCGGCTGCTCCGACGCCGATTTCCTATCGTGTTTTTTGACCGTATCCCGGAACTTGCTCAGCACGGCGCGGTAGGAACAGATAATTTGGACGCCAGCTATCAAGCCACAGTTCATCTCATCCAGCTGGGACACCGGGACATCGGATTCATCGCCGGCAATCTGCTCCTGTCGCCTCATGCCAAACGGCTCGAAGGATTCAGAAAAGCTATGCAGGAAGCAAACATTGCCGTGAATGATCAATACCTCAGGTTGGGAAACTTGCAACTGGAAAGCGGTTACCAGCACGGCCTGCGAATTGCTTACGCAGGCGGCTCCGCCCACGGCCATCATCTCCAGCAGCAGCAAGATGCTGCTAGGCCTCTTGCGCGCCATGAGGGAACTCCATGTGCGCTGTCCGGAACAGGTGAGCGTTATCGGATTTGACGATCACGTATGGAGCGAGTTTTTCAACCCGCCACTAACCTGTGTCTCGCAGCCAAGCTATGAGATCGGTAGGCGTGCATTCGAAATGCTCCTGACAGCGTTTGCAAAAAGATCACGAGCCATCGCAAATTGAAAATCAGGTGACGCTTCTCAAGGCCGAGCTTCGTGTGCGGGAATCGACTGCTCCGCCGGCAAACTCGACGACGTTCCCCGTAAGAGTCGGCAAACGATTTATTTCCCGGTGCTCCGTCCCTCACGGGAAGGGCGGATGGAGCGACTGAACTCGTTCGCACGATTTGCTGAATCATGTTTCCTCGGACTGGTGATTCGCGAATCTTCAGCTCAGAGGCCAGTTCGATCTGGATAGGGGTTTGGGGTAGCCGTCCTTCTATCCTGTCCACCAGCAGGGTTGCTCCCTTGAAGCCCAACTCGTATGCCGGTTGTGCAACACAGGTTAGCCGCGGATGAAAGGCTCGTGCAAAGGGTAACTCGTCGAAAGTTGCGATGGCGATGTCCCGGGGGCATTCCATGCCGAGTTCGTCAAGAGCATGCAAAACGCCGAGACTCATCACGCCGTTGCTGATGAAGAGAGCGGTTGGCCGATGTTGTCGGACCAGGATTTCTTTCGCGCAGCGATAACCTGATTCCTCACGAAAATCGCCTTCTAAGATCAACGAGCGCCGAACCTTGATCCGCGCTTCTTTCAAAGCCGCCTCGTAACCGCGAAGGCGCTGGCGGCCGATTTCAAGTTCAAGTGAGCCGGTGATAATGGCAATCTCCCGATGTCCCATTCGCGCGAGATGGCGAACGCAGTCTTGGGCACCTTTCACGTTGTCGATGGTTACCGAATCAAGCGTGGCGCCTCGAGGAGCTCGATCGAGAAACACGACCGGCGTTCCCGCGTGGGCCGCGCCTTCTATGCGAGCCATTGCCCCTCGCCCCGGCGCAACCGCTACCAACAGGCCGTCCACGCGATGAGAACGCAAAACGGAGATCACCTCGTGCTCACGGTCGGCGTGCTCGTTCGTATTCGCGGTGACAAGCAGATATTTCCTTTCGCGCGATGCGTCCTCAGCTCCTCTCATGACCTCGGGAAAGAATGGATTCGTTATGTCGGGAATGATCATCCCGAGCATTTTGGTCTGCTTTACCTTGAGGCTTCTCGCTACGTGATTAGGGTGGTAATCAAGCTCCTCAATCGCGGCCCGGACGCGGGCTGCCAACGCGGCACTAACAGGCCGGTTGCCGGAGATGACATTCGATACCGTGGCGATCGACACACGGGCGCGCTCGGCTATTTGCTTGATATCCGCCATCTGTTTTAGGCCCAGATCATCTCGATGTCCTGCCGTTCGCGTGCTGTCTACGTCCAGAACGCGTGCCCGGGTGAGACGCAACACACGGCGATACGGTACCCAGCATAAAACGTTCTACAGCAACGGACCAACCGAATCGCCCTATTTCCGAGAAAGATCGGTAAAGCGGAAAAAAAACGGCCAAAAAAACGTTTTACAAAGTTCTGCTCCTGTGATTAAATTGCCTCGATGCAACCGCGCATGTTGACATCGCATATCCCGGCGATTCCGAGTTGTCGTCCCGATTCCGCTTCTCGAGCATCGGGCCGGCTATGTCGAACCGCCGTTCTGCGCTCGCGCTGCGTTGGCCTGGACGCCTTTCTCCGGTCCAGAGATATTCAGACCAGTTTGGACAACCTTGGTCCGGGCCATCAGTTTCTCGCCCGGTTGATCACAGGGATCAAATTCTGTTTACGAGTGACGTGCTGACTGGCACTGGCTACTCGGTTCAGAGGTAAGCAATAAAAGCAGAACGTAGAAGGGAGATTCTCATGACTGTAAAGACCAGCCGTTGGTTACAGGTCATTACGATTGCGACGGTTCTGGGTTCCCACGCTTCGTTTGGGCAGAGCACGGCACAAATCACCGGAACAGTCACCGATCCAAGCGGAGCTGTTGTGACGACTGCGAACGTTGCTGTCACGCGGGAAAGTACGGGCATTCAGTCCACCGCCAAGACCAATCAGGATGGCGTCCTATTCCGTTCCGTTGCTACAGCCGGGAGTCTACCGTGTCGAGGTGCAAGCGCCGGGATTTAGAAGCCTCCAGCGATCGGGTATCACCCTTGTCGTGGCGCAAACCGCTCAGATCGACTTCAATCTCGAACTCGGATCTTCATCTCAATCTGTTTCGGTCACCGATACCGCTCCACTCCTCGACGCAAGCAGCAGCGCCATCGGAGGAGTTGTGACTCCCGAGAAAGTTGAGAACCTCCCCATGCTGGGCCGGAACTCGAATGCTCTTATGACGCTCGTGCCGGGTGTGCGCGCGACGAGAGCGACAACGGCGAGTCCCGTGCTTGAGAGCCATTACCAATTTTTTTCCATCAATGGATCACGGCCGAACCAGAGCCAGTTCATGCTCGACGGCGGTAACAATACAAACCTCACCTTTAACGGCCCGGAATACAGCCCTCAAGTGGAAGAGGTTCAAGAATTTCGAATTCAGACAAGCAACTTCAGCGCCGAATATGCGAATTCCGGCGGCGGCGTCATCAACGTAGCCTCAAAAGGAGGCACCAATCAGGTTCATGGAAGCTTGTTCGAATATTTTCGGAACGATGTCTTAAGCGCCAATGATTTCTTTTCGAACCGTTCTGGCAAGGCGAGACCGATGCTTCGCTATAACCAGTTCGGAGGCACCGTTGGAGGGCCGATCATCAAAAATCGAACCTTCTTCTTCTTTGCTTATGAAGGGTTGCGAGAAGAAGTGCCAACCGTGGTGACAACCAGCGTTCCAACGGCACTGCAAAGGGCGGGCAACTTCTCACAGACGTATGCGAGCAATGGACAGCTAGTGCGCATCTTTGATCCGACGACGACCCGGCCGGATCCCTCGAATGCCGGTGCCTACATACGGACGCCGTTCACCGGAAACGTTATCCCCACGTCGCGTCTTGATCCTGTCGCACTGAAAATCCAGTCCTACTATCCGGCCGCCAATTCGCCGGGTGATCCCAATACTCAGCTCAACAACTACTTCTTCAGCGGCCCCTCGACTCGCTATACAGATGATTTCTCAGGTCGAGTGGATCACCAACTCAGCACCAATAGCATGCTGATGGCGCAGGTTCTCGCGGGCAAATCTCAGCAATTGGAGCAATCCAGCTACGTTTGGGTCGAGCAATGTCGCGAGCCCGGGCTATGTCACAAAGCCTCAGCATCATCCCTACGCAATGGGAAAGCTGACCAAGACCTTTTCTCCCACGCTCTTCGGTGAGTTTGTCTTCTCCTGGGCTCGCTGGTACTACGAAAGTTTTGGCCTGTCGAACGGATTTGATCCCACCAGCCTGGGCTTTCCCTCTTATCTCGCCGCAAACAGTCTTGGCGCTCGGTTTCCCTTCCATTTCGCCGGGTGAGATGTCCGGCCTCGGGACGTACTACAACGAGCATGATGTTTCCGATCGCTACGAAGGGAAGGTGAACATCTCGAAGGTTGTGGGCAAACACACGATCAAGTTCGGAGGAATGTACGGATTTGGCGCCTACTCGACCCGAGTCTTCGATAACAGCACGGGTGCATATAACTTCACCACCGCCTTCACGCAAGGACCGAATCCGCTGGTCAGTAATCCGCTAGCCGGATTTGGTTATGCGTCGTATCTACTGGGAACAATGGCGAGCGGGACACAGAATGTCACCGACATCAACGGAAGCTATCATGCGCCCTACTACGGCGCCTACATTCAGGACGACTACAAAGTCACCCAGAAACTCACCGTTAATCTCGGGCTCCGTTGGGAATTCGAGTCCCCTCGTATCGAGTCGCAGAACAGAGTCTCGAACTTCGATTACACCAGCACAGCAACATTGCCGAACGGAGTTGCTGTCCGAGGCGGCCTACTGTTTCCCGGCACCAACAATGTTTCCCGTTACAACTGGAATCCGAATTGGAAGAATTTTGCCCCGCGTTTCGGCTTCGGCTATGCCCTAAACAATGCAACTGTCATCCGCGGCGGGTACGGAATCTTCTATAGCAACAGCTGGGGCAATGGTCGAAATAACAACGCTATGCCTCAGTTGGGATTTGTTTGCTCCACGCCCTCACCCGCCAGTCTTGACAACGGATTGACTCCGTTCGCGACACTTTCGAATCCCTTCCCTTCCGGCTTCTGTAACGCTACCGGCAACTCCGCCGGATTGTTAACTAATCTGGGGCAGACCGTATACATGCTGGATAGAAATGCTCCGCAACCGTATGTACAGACCTGGAACTTCGACATTCAACGCAGGCTTCCCGGAGACGCCCTCATCGAAGCCGCCTATTCCGGTTCACATGGCGTTCACCTGATGGGCATCCTGGAATGGGACCAGCTCAACCCGTCGTATTTGCCGCTTGGGGCGCAGCTCAATAGTTCGGTGAATAATCCGTTCTTTGGAGTTATTACGCAAGGCTCTTTGGCAGCAAGAACCATCACCTTGGGTCAATCGTTGTTGCCCTATCCGCAGTTCCTTGGCGTATCGGACCGCAATGCCAACTACGGATCTTCTTCTTATAACGCTCTCCTCGTCAGGGCGGAGCGGCGCTTGGCGAAGGGCTTCAGTCTTCTCGCGGCTTACACGTTCTCAAAAGAGATCGACAACATGGTTCCTAGCGTGAACGGGTTTCCCGGCGAATCCTTCTCTGGTGGCGGCCTTCAGAACTACTACAATCTTCGAGCCGAGAGGGCGCTTTCCTCCTGGGATACACCTCAAACTCTGGTGATCAGTTACGTGTATGAACTGCCGTTGGGCGCCGGTAAGCCGTTTTTAAATCACGGCGGTGTGCTCGATAAGGTGGTGGGCGGCTGGCAGATCAACGGCAACACCACGTTCCAGAGTGGCCCGCCCTTGCAGATTACGGGAGGCAATTCGAGCGGTAGCCTCGCCGGTACTCAGCGCCCGAATTGGAATGGGCAAAATCCTTCCCTGAGCGGAGCCGTGACCGGGCGCTTGCTTCAGTACTTCAACACGTCGGACTTTTCGTTCAACGCTCCATTTACCTTCGGAAATACGCCTCGACTCATGCCTAACCTGCGGGGTCCCGGAACGGACAATTTCGATGTTTCGTTGTTTAAGAATACCCGGATCGCCGAGAAGTATCAGATGCAGTTTCGCGCGGAGGCCTTCAACTTATTGAACCGGGTGCAGTTTGGGAATCCTAACACGAACATAAACTCCACAGCTTTCGGAGTGATCAGCAGCCAGCAGAATTCGCCACGGAATTTGCAGTTAGCGTTAAGATTGCTGTTCTGATTTCGATGGCGTTTCTCGAGAGGCGACGGGCATCTTCGCTGTTTCTGATCGGCATGACGGGCGCGAACGCGCTCGCCGCGGTAACTCCGGTTTCGATTGTTTACGGAAACCTGCGTTTCGACGCGAAAGCAGTAGGAGGTGTTCTACACGAGAGTTTCTCGGTGCGGAACGCTTCCGGCTGGCTACCACTTGCCACGAGCAACGGAAAGACGCAAGGTGCTCTTTCCCTTCGTTCGGCTGGTTCGGCTATTCTGACCGGCAGAGTCGAAGGCATTTCCCAGCAAGGCGGCGCCGTGGTCGAGGAACTAGCTGGGGATGGTTGGAAAGCAACCCGAACGATCGAAGGTTTCGGCGATCGCAACTGGATCCACGTCGTCACTGTTCTTACGCCCACGAGATCACTGACGCTGCATTCTTATACCGACACATTCCAAGCCGGATTACGGCCCGATTGGTCGTTCTCACCATCTGTCGGAGGGTTCAATCCGGATGGTCAATACAAATCACCGGTCATCCTGGTCCAGGAAGGGTCGAATGCATTTGCGATTGTGCCCGATCTGCTCAGTCTCGATCGCTCTTCTCTGAAAAGATGCCAGCATGCGCTCGACCTCAACGCAATCGAAACGCCCGAGCTATCCGTCGGATTCATACCCGCGAAACAGGCCTACCATACAGTCTTCAAGGAAGATCTGGACCGGACTTGGACCGCCATTGATTCGGTGACGAACAGTTACTACGTGTATCTGACGGCGAATGCTCCTTCCCGCGAAGCCTATCGAGAAGCTGTACGTTTCGAATGGAGCCAGTTCGGCCGGGCAGCGCTCTCCAAAGCTGCGGAGGAGCAAACGGGAACCGATCCGAAATATAGCTCGTGCCATCTCTGGGAAGAGTGGCGACAAGCAGTTTGGGAGCGGGAATCACGCGAGTCCTGGCTCACGGTGCCAATGCCGGACGGCACGACTGGAGGTGCGGTGATGATGCGCCGTGCGCATGCGCCGAAGCCTTCGGTCTATCTGGGAGCTTGGTTTAACTCTCTTCGCACTGCGTATGGAATGGCAATCTATGCGCGCCGAACTCACAGTGACGAACTCATGCGGCTGGCAACACAGACTCTGAACCTCTCGTTGAAAGCGCCTGGACGGGAGGGCGCATTCAAGTGCTTCGCCGTTCCGAACGATTCTGGCAATGGCTGGAAAACCGGAAGATGTATTTTGGGGGGCGGGCGACGGCGCGGGAACGAGTGTGAGCTCCGGGTACCTGGGTTTCGACATGAGCTGGACCGGTTACTGGATGATGCGATGGCTCGAGGCAGGACTCCCGGAGAACGAGGCGATCCTCTCGCGCTGTGTCAGGCTGGCTGATTTCCTGGTTGCACGGCAAAGACCCGATGGGTTTCTCCCCACACGTTTCGACGAAGCGGGCAACGTACAAGAAGACTTGTCGAATACTGTCGCAGCAGAGACAGCGCCTGCCCTTCGTTTCCTGTTTGAGTTGTCAAAGATCGATCACGACCAGAAGTATCTGGAAGCCGCTCTGAAGGGTCTAGCCTTCCTCGACCAATCAATTGTTCCGCAACGCAGGTGGTTCGATTTCGAGACATTCTGGAGTTGTAGTCCTCGTCTCGTCACTTTAGATGCGCGGACCCGGCAATGGCCTGCCAACAACTTGGCTCTGATTCATGGGGTCGCTGCATACTTGCAGGCTTATGAGATTACTCATCAGACAAGCTATCTGGCAAAGGGCGAGGCTTTACTCGATTATCTTCTGCTCTATCAGCAGACTTGGACGAACCCCGCACTGGAAAATTTGAACAGCCCTGTCATGTTGTTGGGTGGTTTCACGACACAGAACTCAGACGCCGAGTGGTCCGATGCCCGCCAGAGCCTGGCTGGTGAAGTGATTCTCGATTATTATCGGGTGACTCACAATCCCGACTATCTTGAACGCGGTGTAGAAGCGTTGCGGGCGCAGTTTCCGGTCTCGCCCTCAGAGAATTGGGCTCATGTAGGCTATGGACACAAAGCTGGTGTCAGCAGTTTCCATTGGGGAACCGGAAGCGGAATGGCAGGAATCGAGTTGGAGCAAGAAGTTCTGCAAGACGGCGTGTGTGATGTCCCGTCCGGACGTTGCGTCGGAGTCAACGGTTTGAATCTGACCGGATGGCATATGAGCGCGAACGGCACGATCCAAGTGCAACTGGATAGCCCTTACCACTGGACCCGCAAGCCCATCGTCATCTTCAACGGCGCGCAACCGAAGCGCCAATATAAGATCTCGGTAAACGGCGGTGATGCCGCTCACCTTCCCAGGTGAAGAGCTGGCTTATGGGGTTGCATTGCCCGTTCCGGTTGAAGCCGAGAATGGCGTGAGCCGTTGAGCTGAATCAATGGATAAGAAAGAGAGTTGAATGACTCCCAATACAAACTTCAGACGAAAATTTCTCGGCGGTTTGGCCGGTTTATGGGCAGCGCGATACGCAAACGCAGGCCAACAAAACCCGGTGACCTCCGGCGGAGGGCTACAACTGCCCGAGTATGCGCTCGCTCAGGACTATCGCTCGTTGAAACAATCGAGCTACGACCGGACTGGCGGCAATGCTGACCGTTGGCCGATTGCTCCGGGCGAGACAAAGGAAGTGTTCAACGCCACAGGTCCCGGCGTGATTTCGCACATCTGGTTTACGATCGCAGCGCCGTCTACGTATCATCTGAAAGAAATCATCCTCCGGATCTACTGGGACGGTAATTCCAAGCCGAGCGTGGAAGCGCCGATTGGCGATTTCTTCGGGCTCAACCTAGGCATATATAACGTTTATCAGTCGGCGTTCCTGAACTGTTCTTCCGTCAAGGCTCTCAATTGTTACTTCGCAATGCCTTTCCGGAAATCGGCTCGCATTACGGCGACGAACGAAGGATCGAAGGGAGTGAACGCATTCTACTCCAATATTGACTATCAGCTTGTATCTTCTCTCCCGACCCGTTCACTGTACTTCCACGCACAATACCGGCAAGCCACGCCCAATTCAGCAACCAAATACCCTTCGACAGACAAAGAACTGAATCCGGACGGCGGGAGCAATTACGTCTTTGTCGACACAAAAGGCAACGGTCACTTGATGGGAGTCACTCTTGGAGTTCTTCAAAACTCGGAGAACTGGATGGGCGAGGGAGACGAAATGGTGTTCGTCGACGAAGAAACCAAACCGATCATTACCGGTACCGGATCAGAAGACTATTTCTGCGGCGCCTGGGACTTCGGCGGCCGAGACAATGCCGTTCCGTTTGCGCATCTGTACAACGGTGCGCACTACATCTCGGCCGCTGAACGGACGGGAGGACGATACTGCCTCTATCGCTGGCACGCGGACAATCCCATTACCTTCCAGCGGCGGTTAAAACACACCATTGAACATGGACACGCTAATGACCGGGCTGATTGCTTTTATTCCACTGCCTACTGGTATCAGTCGGAGCCTTTCACTGACTTTCCAACGCTGCCGGGCGTATCCGAACGCACTCCTGCGATGAAGCTCTAATTGGACGCAGCTTGACGGAGGAATCGAATCAAGAGGGGAGGTCGCGTGTTGACGCCGAACTCCGACACAAAGTCGCTGAATCCCATCATTATTCCGCTCGGAGGTTTTCTCGGCGCTGGGAAGACGAGTTTGATTCTGGCCGCCGCTCGAATCCTGCAACGACGAGGAATAAAGTCCGCCGCTATTCTGAACGACCAGGGGAAAGAGCTTGCGGACACGCGCTGGGTTCAATCGCAGGGTGTTCAGGCGGATGAGGTCATGGGCGGGTGTTTCTGCTGTTTGTTTTCCGAGATGGTGGACGCTGCAGAACGGCTAAGTGCGCACTCCGCCGAGGTGATCTTCGCAGAAGCTGTGGGCAGTTGTACGGATATTTCGGCTACCACGCTTCAGCCGCTGATGTTGTATCACAAAGATCGTTTCCGATTAGCGCCCTACACGGTCCTTGTCGATCCTGGCAGGGCGGAGCAACTTTCGAGGGACGGTGCCGATCCTGATTTCGCGTATCTCTTTCGAAAAGCAACTAGAAGAAGCAGATCTCGTTTGCTTCACAAAGTCCGATTTGTTTACGGACTTCCTCTTAGCCCGAAGTGGCCGCTCCGGTCCGTTATTTAAGCTCTCTTACGGGCGATGGCGTGGAGGCATGGCTGGATGAGGTACTGGCGGGTACCCTTGTACCGGGAACTCACATTCTCGACATCGACTACGAGCATTACGCTCGAGCGGAGGCGAGACTCGCCTGGCTGAACTGCAGTGCCTCCGCTGACTTTAGATACTGCGCTTTCGCCCGCGGTGTTGATCGGACCGCTCCTCGACAGTTTGGGCGCGGCTTGATCGAAAACCAGCTTCAGATCGCACACCTCAAGATTGTGGACGACACCGCTTCGGGGTTCCTTAAAGCCTCAGTTGTTGCAAACGGCGGGGACCCGGCACTCCAAGGAGATCTGAGTGCTTCTCCTGCGGTAGTTCATGAGTTGCTCCTGAATGTTCGGGCAGCGGGGGAGCCAAGCCTGCTGCAAAGTCTGGTCGAGAGACACCTCTCTGATCTGCCGGGCAAGTGCGAAATCCGATCCATGCAATGTTTCAAGCCGTCTCCGCCGAAGCCGGAGTATCGAATCCATGAAGTGGCCGGCGTCGTCGTCTAGTACGAGCCTGGTGATGTGATGACGGATTTGCTTCGCGCGGAAAACATCAGCAAAAGCTACGGCGGCGTATTCGCGCTGAAGAATGTGAGCTTTCTCTGTTCGTGCGGGCGAAGTGCACGCACTGATGGGAGAGAACGGAGCAGGCAAGAGTACGCTCATCAAGATACTCGCCGGTGCCGCTAAGCCAGATGCTGGGAGCATTTCTTTCGACGGCCTCACTGTATCCATCAACAATCCCTTGGATGCGCAGCGGCATGGGCTTGGCATTATCTATCAGGAACTGGATCTCTTCCCCAACCTGACGGTCGGTGAAAACATCGTCATCAGAAATCTGAATTATCCCGAACAGTCGATCGTTAACTTCCGCAGAATGGATGCGTTTTGTCGTCCTTTCCTCGAGCAAGTCGGCTTCGATGGCAGCGTCCGGACCGTTGTTTCATCCCTTCCAATCGGGCAGTTACAGCTGATCGCGCTAGCGCGTGCTCTCAGCATGAATGCGCGCGTGATCCTGATGGACGAACCCACCAGTTCGCTTGCGGAGGATGGGACCGCGCGCCTCCTCAATCTCGTTCGCAAGCTTCGCGATTCCGGCATCTCCGTTGTCTATGTCTCGCACAAGATGGACGAAGTTTTCTCTGTCTGTGATCGCGCTACCGTTCTTCGAGATGGCGAAACAGTTGGGGTCGAGGAGATCAAGAATACGACGAGCGATGCTCTGATCCGGATGATGGTTGGCCGAGAACTCGAGAAGCGAGAGCGACTGGGCTCCTCGCTGAGCTCGGACGTTCTGCTGTCAGTGCGCGGTTTGAGTACCAGCAAGTTGCGCAATATCTCATTCGATCTTCACGAAGGCGAGGTGCTGGGCGTCGCCGGTTTGGTCGGAGCCGGCCGAAGTGAATTGGGCGCCGCGCTCTTTGGCTTGGATCGACTCGAGGCGGGTGAGATCCGCATCAGAGGCCGGAGAGTGGAACCGCGCTCGCCAGCCGCGGCCATTGCCCAAGGAATCGGGTTAGTGCCGGAAGACCGCAAACTACAAGGGCTCATGATGCAGATGAGCGTGCTCGAGAACAGCACACTCTCAGTTGTTGGAAGGATGCAAAAATTCGGGTTCATAAATCGCCGGCAGGAAAGGCAGAGCATCGGGCCTATATACCAGCAGCTTCGGCTGAAGAGTGCATCGCCCTCTTCGGCGGTGAGCGCATTGAGTGGAGGAAATCAGCAAAAGGCATTGCTTGCTCGATGGCTGATGATAAACCCGGACGTTCTCTTTCTCGATGACCCCGCCCGTGGCATTGATGTCGGCGCCAAACAGGACATCTACCGCATCATCTCCACACTGGCGGCGGCCAAAAAAGGCTTAATCCTTGTCAGTTCTGAGCTTCCGGAGTTGTTGAATTGCTGCGATCGTATCCTGGTTCTCAGTGAAGGGCGCCTCGCTGGCTGCTTCAACGCATCCGAAGCGAGTCAGGAGAATATCATGGCTGCGGCAATCAGCACACAAGCGGGTGGCCGAGCCCGATGATCGTTCCGGCGAAAACCGAACCAGCTCCCCGACAGCGTTCGCAAGTTTTCAGTTTTGACTGCGAATGGAGCCAAACAGTTGATTGCGCTTGCAGCAATCATTCTGCTTGCTGTCCTTATCAGTCCGGAAGCCTCGGACGGATCACGCATTTTCCTGGATCCCGGGAACCTCACCGACATCCTCCGGCAGGTCTCTACTATCGGCATCATTTCGCTCGCGATGACGTTTGTGATCCTGACCGCAGGCATCGATCTGAGCGTCGGAAGCGTTCTTGCTTTCTCGACAGCGTTGACCGCCATCGCGCTCACGCGGTTTTGGTCGAATACGAGCTATGCCACACACCTGATCGGTACGGTGTTGCTGGCCACTGCGGGAGCGGCACTTGCCGGAATGCTTAACGGCGCCGTGATTGCGCTGCTCGATATCCAGCCGTTTATCGTGACACTCGCGTCCATGATCGGTCTCCGCGGACTAACCAAATGGCTGACCTCGAATGCGAATATCGACATTGGTTTCGGCCAGGACGTTGCCGCGGAATTCGCTTCGATCTTCCGGCAGAAATCACTTGTGATCGGCTCTTATGCAGTCATTGCCGCTCATCCTGTGGCTGCTGCTCGATCGGACGGTTTTCGGACGTCATGTAAGAGCGACGGGTGATAACGAAACGGCGGCCCGGTATGCTGGCCTTCCTATTCGCCGCGTCAAAACGATCGTTTACATGGTTTCGGGCCTGTTGGCGGGCTACTCCGGCGTTCTCTATACCGCTGAGAATCACCAGGGAAACCCGAACTCTGGTATCGGCTACGAACTCGACGCGATCGCGGCGGTAGTGATTGGAGGCACACGGCTCTCTGGAGGCAAAGGATCCATTGCCGGGACTATCGTCGGAACTCTCATCATGGGAATCCTGACCAACATGCTGCGCCTGAAAAACGTCGACAGCAACGTGGAGATGATGATTAAGGCGATCATCATCGTGCTCGCCGTCGCAATTCAAAAACAGAGGAAGGCTGTTTGATTCAGAACATTGAAATTCCTGCGGAGCGGGGCGATACTAGCGTGCGCTCTGCTGCCCCTACTCTCCTGTCATTCGTCCAATACGAGATCAGGTGAGAAGAAAAGCCAATATTTCGTCGCTTTCAGTCAATGCAATAATGCCGAGCCATATCGAGCGGCGCAGAACGCATTGATGACGAAGCTGTTCGCAGCTCATCCGGATGTGCGCTTGGTCATCGCTGACGCACAGCAGGATAACAGCAAGCAGATCGCACAAATCGAAACGTTCATCCGTCAAAAGCCCGATCTTCTGATTGTGGCTCCCAATGAACGGGCAGCTCTAACGGCGATTATGGGGCAGGCGATGGAGGCACATGTTCCGACTATTTGCCTCGAGCGCGACGTTCTACAACCCAATTACACGAGCTACATCCGAAGCGACAACGACGCCATCGGCCGCATGGCCGGTCAATTCATAGTGGATTACCTGAAGAAGAAGTACGGTGCTCCGAAAGGCATTGTGGTCCAGATCCGAGGATTGTTGGGTGTGGAGGGTGAGATCAATCGCGACCACGGAGCCAAGGCTGTGTTGGCCAAGTATCCGGAGATCAAGATTGTTGCCGAACCAGTGGCGGATTGGATCCAAGCAAGGGCAAAAGACCGCATGACCGAGGTACTGCGGGTACAGCCGAAGATCGATCTCGTATACGGGCATAACGACCCCATGGCGATCGGCGCGTACCTCGCCGCTAAAGAACTCGGGCGCGATAAGGAGATGGCGTTCGTGGGCGTGGACGGCTTGGGTGGTCCAGCGGGTGGAATCCGCAAGGTGATGGACGGCGTGCTGGCTGCAACGTTCGTTTATCCGCTTTGCGTGGACAAGGCTGTGGAGATCGGAAACCGCATTCTTCATGAACCGCAGTTTCGTCCGGACAAGCAGTACAACATCCCGTCCGAGATGGTCACACCGGCCAATGCGGCGGAGCTTTACCAGCGACTTACTCTGCCGGGTATAGAGTAACGGACTTATGAAGAAGAGCAAGAGGAGAAGCCACGGTGAAGAATCGAGAGCAAACGGGGCGTCGCGGATTTATCAAAACGGTCGCGGCCGGTGCCGGACTGCAGAGCGTTTCGGCCGGAACTCCAGAGCAGGCGATCGGCTCTACACCAATCGGCGCCCAGCAAGCGCCGTCAACACCGGATCGGATCAGATATCCCCGCTCTTACACCGGACGCAAACTCGCGCTTATCGGGTTTCCCTTGGGCGGAATCGGAACGGGCAGTATCAGTCTCGGTGGACGCGGGCAACTCCGCGATTGGGAGATCTACAACCGTCCTGATAAAGGTCGCTCGCCGGACTATGCGTTCGCCTCGATATGGATCAAGAGCGAAAACTCTAAACCGATTGCGCATGTTCTCGAATCGCAACTGATGCCGCCATTTGCCAGCCAGTCGGGATTGGGTCCGGCCAATGCTCCCGGTCTGAGCAGGCTTCAGGGCGCAACTTTCACCGGCGAGTTTCCAGTAGCGCGAATTGACTTCCAGGATTCACGGCTTCCCGCGCGCATCTCTCTTGAAGCCTTCAGCCCGTTTTTCCCGCTCGATCCGGATAGCTCCGGGCTACCCGTAGCAGTTCTTCGCTACCGAGTTCGAAACGTTAGCGCGCGAAAGATTTCGGCTTCGATCGCGTTCTCGTTGGAAAATCCGGTCGGTCCCAGGATCCCTGGATCCACGCGCCGGGCGAATACAACCAGGTCGAATGAATTTCGCGGCAGCCAGGGCGATCAACTGCAAGGGCTCTACATGACAGACCCTCAGTTGTCCGAAACCGATCCCCAGAAGGGCTCATTCGCTTTGTGCCTGCTGAATCCGGGCGAAGGCCGGGTCAGTCATCTGCGTGGTTGGCCCGCCGCAAAGTGGTGGGCGAGTCCTATGTTGTTCTGGGATGATTTTTCAGATGATGGACAGCTTGGGCCCGAAGCTGCTGATCGCAAGACCATCGGGTCTCTTTGTCTGCAACATGAGATCGCTCCGAACGGTCATAAAGACTATACGTTCCTGCTTGAGCTGGCATTTTCCCAACCGTACGCCTGCTTGGTCGGGTTGGACGGCGCCCAAAGGCCATGAACATGACGTGATCGGGAATCACTACTGCACCCGCTTTCCCGACGCTTGGGCCGCTGCTCAACATGCGGCACAGCAACTTCCGGAATTGGAGAGGCGGACCAAGCGCTTCGTGGCTTCCATGCGTGCCAGCACGGTTCCTGACGCGCTACGAGATGCCGCTATGGCCAACCTCTCCACGCTGGTGACGCAGACGTGCTTTCGTACGGCCGATGGTGAGTTCCACGGCTTTGAGGGCTGTGATGATCAGCGCGGCTGCTGTTTTGGAAACTGTACTCACGTTTGGAACTACGAGACTGCAACCCAATTTTTGTTCCCCACGCTGGCTCGTTCCTTGCGGAAATCCGCTTTTGGATTTTCCCAGGATCCGCAGGGCGGTATGCGCTTTCGTCAGATGCTACCAGACGGAATTGACCGATTTGGCTATGCCGCAGTGGACGGCCAGATGGGGCAGATCATCAAGACCTATCTGGACTGGCGGCAGTCTGGAGATACCGAATGGTTGCGAAGCCTATGGCCAAACATCCAACAAGCGTTGGCGTTTGCCTGGATACCGGGTGGCTGGGACGCCAATCGCGACGGAGTGATGGAAGGTGTTCAGCACAATACCTACGATGTAGAGTTCTACGGCCCGAATCCGCTGGGCGGAGTGTACTATTTGGGAGCCTTGCGAGCCGCAGAAGAGATCGGTAAAGTGCTGGGCGATCCCTCTACCGCCCAAAGTTATCGCGCATTGTTCGAACAGGGACGCGACTGGATCGACGCCAATCTATTCAACGGCGAGTACTACATTCAAAAGATTCGTAGCATTCCGAAGAGTGAGATTGCGCCGACTACGGTCGGCGACATGGGCGCCGATCGTCCGGAGAAACCGGAGTTCCAGCTGGGCGACGGATGCCTCGCTGATCAACTCATTGGGCAATACCTTGCGGATATTGCTGATCTCGGGCCCCTCGTCAAACCGGAGAACATTCGAAAGACGCTGGAGTCAATCCAAAAATACAATTACCGCAAGAGTCTTGCCACGCACGATTCCGTCCAACGGATCTATGCTTTGAACGACGAGCCGGCGCTGTTGATCTGTGATTATGGCAAAGGAACGCGGCCGAAGATTCCCTTTCCTTATTACGCCGAAGCTTGGACCGGCATCGAATACCTGGTCGCGACGCAGTTTCTCTATGCCGGCATGTTGAAGGACGGGCTTAAAACCATCGAAGACGTACGGTTTCGTTTCGACGGCGAACGCCGAAATCCTTGGGATGAACCGGAATGTGGGCATCACTATGCTCGTGCGATGTCCTCCTGGTCGACCCTTGTTGCTTTCACCGGTTTTCATTATCAAGGCGCGGACAAGCTGCTCTCTTTGAGACCGCATACCGAACAGCGTTCTATCGTTGCCTTCTGGTCGGCGGCATCGGGTTGGGGCAGCTTCTCTATCAGCTCGTTCGGCCACTCAAAGCCGAACTGAGATTTCTTTGGTAGAAGGTACGCTGCCACTGCGTTCGATCCAGCTTGCAAGTAATGCGTCTCATCAAAGCGTCATTCAGCTGGACGGTGAGGCTTTACGTCATACGCTGACTCGCGACGGCGGGCTTGTCCTTCTCCGGCTGCAAGAACCGCTCGAGCTTACGGAAGGCAAAAGACTCGTCATCACTACCTAAAGCTTTTGGGGCCGTTCCACCATGCGTACATCCAGCCTTAGCCCAATCCTGAGCGCATGTATCGCTCTCACTCTGGGAGCGTCCGAACCTGTACTTGTTCCGCAGATTGAAGGCGATTTCTGGACGGTAGCCACAGATCCAGACTTAGGGAAATACACAACTCCCAACCAGCAACCCGTTGATTTCGGGATATGGCGAGCTGCTGACGGTACGTGGCAGCTTTGGTCCTGCATTCGCGGAACAGCAGCGGCTGGTAAGACACGTCTGTTTTACCGGTGGCAGGGAAACAAGCTCGAAGACAGAAACTGGACGCCGATGGGAATTGCCATGCAGGCTGATCCTAACTTCGGAGAAACGGAGGGCGGACTCCAAGCACCGTTCGTTCTGAAAGAAGGTTCGAGCTACTTCATGTTCTATGGTGATTGGGAGCACATCTCCCTGGCAAAGAGCGTGGACGGCAAGACCTTCGCTCGGCAACTCACGCCCGATGGGGTATCCGGTATGTTCGGCGAAGGAACAGGAACCAACACACGCGATCCGATGGTGATCAAGATCGGTTCTGTTTATTACTGCTACTACACTGCGTATCCGAATCGACAAGGTGCTGACTATGTACGCACGTCGAAAGATAAGATTCACTGGACTCAACCGCAAAAAGTAGCTTATGGTGGCTCCCCGGGAACTGGACCGTATTCCGCCGAGTGCCCATTTGTCTACTATCACAAGGCTTCCGGCTACTACTATCTCCTGAGAAACCAGTTCTACGGGGAGCGAGCGCAGTTCGCGGTTTACCGGTCGAAGAACCCCTTCGACTTCGGGAAAGATAACGATCACTACCTTGTGGAAACTATGCCGTTTGCGGCACCGGAAATCGTCGAATCAGATGGGCAGTTGTATATCGCAACGCTACTTCCGAGCCTGAAAGGCATCCAGATCGCAAAGCTTAGATTCGCACCCAAAGAAACGAAATAGCGAACTCCTCCGGTTCGAAGCTGACACGTCCAACCCAGCTAGTCGTTTCCATGTACGCATCGCCTCGATACCGCGGTAACGAGCTGAATCGACCATTTCTTTCTGAACGCTTGTTGATGAAAACGTGTCGCTAACGCACAAAGGCGAGTGTGAGGGTGGAATTCATAGGAATTCTGTCCAATCATAAAGTTCAGAAATTCCGCGTGAGATTTGCGGTCGCAAGTGGTTGAAACTGGGCAGTGAAGAGCAAGGAACAAACACATTCGGCGTGCAGGGGAAGCCACAAACTTGCCGGAGAGTGGATCGGGGGCCACAAGGTGCTTACCAGATGTAAAAAAGGAGGCCAAGCAAGTGGCTTAGAAGCCTGCAGACACAAAGCTTTGCGGCTTTCCGGCTAAGGAGAAATTGCTATCCTGGTTGCGCTCGGATATTTTATGCCCGGTTCAGGTCTACTTGGCGGCCGCTACCGGCTCGAAGAGCCTCCCATTGGCGAGGGCGGAATGGGGGTTGTCTATAGAGCCGTCGATATAGGTGTGGGCAACCGGAAAGTTGCCGTTAAAACGATCTCGGGGCCTGTGGATCGAGCGTCAGTGGAACAGTTTCGGAAAGAGTGGGACGTACTCGCCGATCTTTGTCACGCGAATATTGTTAACGTCTACGATGTTGGCGAGTTTGCCGGTAAGGACGGCAAGAAGCCGTTCTTCGTCATGCCGTTGTTGCGTGGATCCGATCTGGGCAGACTGCTTCAGCCGCCAGGATCACGCCTCGACGCTGAGCGCTTAGTTGGAATCGTATCTCAGGTCTGTAAAGGGCTGCAATCTGCTCACAACCGCGGTATCGTGCACCGCGATCTGAAGCCGAGCAACATATTCCTTCTGGAAGATGACACCGTCATCCTGATTGATTTCGGCCTTGTCCATCTCGTCAGCAATAACAGCGTGGTTGGAATTAAGGGAACGTTGCCGTATATGGCTCCGGAACAGCTGGATGGAAAGGCCACTCCGCAGTCCGACATTTTCTCTGTAGGCGTGGTCTGTTACGAAGCGCTGACGGGTCGAAGGCCCTTTACTGGGGAGACGCCGCCACAGTTGATGGACTCGATCCGGTCGCACAATCCGCCGCCGATCTCGGATCTAAATCCCGCTGTTCCATTTCCGCTCGCCCAAGTTGTTCATCGCGCCCTCGCGAAGCAGCCTTACGGCCGGTTTTCCAGTGCGAAGGAATTGTCCTATTTATTACAACGCGCGCTGGACGGTGAGCCGATACCGGAACTGGATCCTAACAAAATCGAGGGACGCCTTAGTCGGATCAGGAAATCTCTCACTCAAGGTGACGCGCAGTACGCAAAAGAACTGATAAACGACTTGCAGGCGGAAGGCCATATAGAACCGGAACTTTCTATTCTGCGCATTCAAATAGAAGAAGCCAGCCGGAACCGTCTCATTGAGCAACTTCTGGACGGCGCGCGGATTCGAATCGACGAGGAAGACTATCCTCTCGCGGAGGAAAAGATCCAGAGTGTCCTTGATCTTGATCCGACCAATATCGATGCACTCGCGCTGAAACGTGAAGTCTCGGCTAGGCGCAGTACGGCGGGGGTGCAGAGGTGGTATCAGATTGCTTGCCAGCATCGTGATCGGAAACTTTATGCGAAGGCTCGCGAGGCGATCGGAGAGGTCCTGAAACTCGATCCGAACCACAGGCCGGCTGCAGAGTTGTTGGCCGAAGTGAAACGTGGCGAGGAGGAACAGGGCCGTCTCCAGGACGAGTTGCAACGCCTTTACCAATCTGCGAGGAAAGCTTATGGAAGCGGCGAGATTAGCACAGCCCTTAACAAGCTGGAAAGAATCCTCGAGCTTTCAAAAGGTGTCTCTGGCCACACGCAAACGACTGGCGAATATGAGCGGCTCTATAACCAGGTACGACTGGAACGTGATCAGTTGCGAGCAGCGTACGCGGAAGCGAGAGCCGCACTCGAGGCAAAGAATCTAAGAAGGGCTCAGGATATTTGCAAACAAGTTCTTGATCGCCGCCCGCGTGATGCCTTGTTCAAAGCCTTGTTGATCGAGGTCGACAGCCTTGACAGACAGATTCGTTCAGCTTCGATCGCGGAGATGCACAGCCTGATAGAGGCCGAAGCCGATCTGGAGACTAAATTTGAGCTCGCCAGGAAAGCCGTAAAGCTCTTTGAGGACGAGCAGACGTTTGCCGAAGCATTTCGCCTGATCAGGGAAAAGCGCGACCTGGTGAATACGATAGCCAGGCGAGCGCGCGAATACGAATCACAATCGCAGTTCGTAGAGGCCCGCAATCAATGGCAGGTGCTCAAGGATATTTACCCTCAATTTCCCGGGCTCCCTCACGAGGTGAGCCGGTTGGAGTTGAAACTACAAGAGACCTGGCAGGAACAGTCACGGTTCGAGCTTTCGCAACGCGCCGCGGTTGCGGGTTCATCGACAGCATACGAGTATCCAGCCCAGTCTTCACGGGCAGCAACCGACAAGTATGCCGATTTCCGCCAAGAACGGCATCTCGATGAGCGAGATGAGGTGGTTGCGAAAGGATCATCTCGGCCTGAGGCTGGACGGTTTCAGTGGTCGGATGGGAACGAGACCTCCGACCTGAATGCTCCTCTGCGCGCGGATCCGACATCGGATTCGAAGTTATGGACGAGCCTGGTTAGGTCAGGCGAACAGATTAGTCATTACTTTGATCCTTCGGTGTCGCGTTTCACGCAAGCTGATAATTTACATCGCGACGCCGCGTTGGGCGTAGGCGATGCGAGCAACGGCTTAGAGGATAAGCTCCACGTGTTCGCGAACCGCAAATTTGTGATCATCGGAGCTGCTGTTTTCGCTCTCGTGTTAATTGTGGTTTTTGCGTCGCTGACTCGGTTCAGTCGAGCTCCTCAATCGGCTCTCAAGACCAAGCCGCCGGTTACCGCTGGCCGCGCAGTTTCTTCGGATCCAGCCTCTTCTACCGCCCGTCAAGATAACAGAGCAAGCACTAAGCCTGACTCCAACCTACCGGGTCCTTCATCCTCTTTGCCGCACCAGAAATTGAACGAGGTGAGGTTGCGCAGTGATCCGGATCATGTGCAAGTGCGGGCAGACCGAAACGTCGGCGTACAATGCGATACGCCCTGCTCGCTTGGCTTGGCAAGTGGCACTCACACCCTCGTTTTCACGTCGCCTAACCGGGAAACTGTTAGCAAAACCATCAGCGTCCCTGCTTCCGATGAGGTCTTCGTCGCAATGCCGTATGCAACTGCAGCAGTCAAGGTGATCTCGAATCCAGCGGGATTAGAGGTTTCGATCGATGGAAAACAAAGGGGCGAGACGCCCCTTGAAGTTCGTCTGACTGTCGGGCCTCATCAATTGACCGTTATTCGTGACGGATTGACGCACAACGAGACCATTGAGGTTGCTAGAGAGGAAGAAGGCTTAAAGATCGTGACAATCGACTTAACCGGCTCTAGTGGACTCCCTGCCGGCACCTGAGAAGATTACCGGTCGTTTCGGTCCTCCGTACTGCCGTCCTCCCGGCCGGCCGAAAAGTGAACGCGGCGATTGCGCGCGTAACACTCTTCAGTGTCCTCATCACAAACCGAGCGCTCTTTCCCAAAACTGACGGTTGAAAGCTTTGTCGCCGGTAGCCCGAGGCTGACAAGCGCTGCCTTGACGGCCGTTGCTCGCCGGTCTCCCAGTGCGATGTTGTATTCATCGGAACCACGCGTGTCGCAGTAGCCCTCCACCGCCACTCTTGCATTCGGATCCAGTCGGAAGAGGTTGGATAAAACCGTTGCGTCCTCCCGTAACCGGACTTCCTCTTCGGGAGATAAATCGCCCCCGTTGTAATTGAAATGGATGTCTTTCAACTGGCTGTTCACAACCTTAAGATGCTCCCTGAGCTGCTGAGCATTCTGAGTCGGGGGGAGATTGGGAGACGTGACAGAAACGGTCACCGCAGCTTGCACCGTCCCCGCGGAGTTACTCGCAATCAATGAATACGTCGTGGTTCTGCCAGGCGAGACCGACCGGCGGTCACTGGCCAGCACTACTCCGTCCTCCGGCACAATGCGTATTCTGTCGGCCTTTTCGACTGACCAAGTGAGTACGGTAGTCTGGCCAACAGGAATGGTCGCCGGTTCGGCCTTGAAAGAAGTGATCGCTGGCGGGGTTGTGCTCGAGTTTTGCGTAGGTGCGGCGGGGAGTTGAGGGGACGGGTGCTTGCACCCGAATAAGGAGAGTACCAGAATAGCTCCGCAGACAGGAGATACGTAACTCTCCATTCGCTTCAAAGCAGCCATACGGCACCTCCGTCCAGCCGTAACCCGGGTCTCATTTTATCCATATCTGTTTTCAACGAGATAAACCCGAACTTTCGAAGGAGCTACCTCGTTGACTGTGCTTGGTTCGCTTTAGTGTCTTTCCCAGTGCTGCAAATCGCTGCGCGTCGCGCGTTGACCCGCGCCAAGCTGATTTTGGTTCGGCGGGAATTATCGATAGCTCGCTAGGGAGCGACCGGTTTGACCAATCCATGTCGGCAGCATTGTTCAGCCATACAGAAGCCGCGAGTACAATCTGACCGGCTTCCAGCACGAGCAACGGTATGATCGCGCCAGCATACTCTGTTGGATCCATTCACACGGACCTCATTTCTCTACTGAATACTCGCAACCTTTCAAGGCTGTCTATTTTCACGATCCTCGAAATCGGTGCCTACGATGGCCAAGGGCGGCAAACATATAGTGGATTTTGGACTTGCAGTTGCGGAACACCTTTCCGCCGAGCATTCCTCTACGTCACGAAACTTTTCCGGATATATCAGTCGCCGTGTACACAGTCTTCCTCATAATCGCCCTGATCGCGCTTTTCCTGCAGGGAATCAAACCTGTATCTGGCTTTCTTTGGGCGAGGTCTGCGTTACGAAATAAGAGAAGCTCCAAACCGTGCCTTAGATGACCCTGAATTCGCCGCCCTGCTTGCGTTTTTGACCGAAGCCAAGCTACTGCACGGAAACAACTTCGCGGTTCTTACAGATGGTCCGTGCTTCTATGAAGCAGAACTGACCGCCATCGCACAGGCTCGCAGTAGTATCAATCTGGAAGCCTACATTTTCCACAAGGGGAAGGTGGCCGAGCGTTATATTAGCGCACTGGCCGAACGTGCTCGCGCCGGAGTGCGAGTACGGTTGACACTTGATTACATTGGCAGCTTGAGCACTTCTCGAAGCTATTTGAAGGAGTTGCTCGACGCCGGCGGGGAAGCTCCGGTGGTACCACCCGCTGCAGATCAAATTTATCCCTGAATTCAATAATCGGACACACCGGGAGTTGCTGATTGTTGACGGAACCACGGGGTTCATCGGCGGCCGAGGCATCGCGGACTGGTGGCTCAAGGACGGAGTGAAAGGTAAGCGCTGGCGCGACATGATGGTGCGCGTCGAGGGTCCATCCGCTGCGGCGTTGCAAGCTGTATTCGCACAGAACTGGTTGCGAGTATCCGGCGAAATCCTGGCTGGCGATGATTACGTGACAAACGAGGAGGATGGACAGGGTGCGCCCGCTTTAGTCGTCGCAAGCACGCCGGCCGCTGGGTCGACGCAGGCACGGATCCTCTTTCAGCTTCTCATTTCCAGCGCTCGCAAATGCATCTATATCTCGAGTCCTTATTTTCTTCCCTCCGGCAGCGCGCGCCGGGCGATCGTCCAGGCTGTGCGGGAGCGGAGTGTCGTTGTGAAAGTGCTCACGCCAGGAGATAACAACGACCAGAAGTTGACTCGTGCTTCCAGCCGCCACTTATACGGATCTCTCCTCAAACATGGGATCAGGATTTATGAATACCGACCATCCATGAACCACACGAAGGCGCTCATGGTCGACGATATGTGGACGGTCGTAGGCTCAACCAACTTCGACTATCGCTCCTTCGCGATCAATGACGAAGTCAATCTGGCCGTGATGGACCGCTCACTGACGCGGCGGGTAACTCAGGATTTCGAGCGCGATCTCCTTGAGAGCCGAGAGATTACCTATGCGGAGTGGAGCAAGAAGAGCCGGTTCCGTGTCGCGGATCGCATCTTTTCTTTGGTGGACCACCAAGAATGATACCGTTCCGGATAAGCACTTATAACGTTCACAAGTGCAAAGGAATGGATTGGAAAGTACGTCCGGCGCGCATAGCGGAGGTGCTGGCTTGCCTGAGAGCGGACATGATCGCGACTCAGGAGATCCTTCTGTCGCAAGCCGCCGAAATCTCCGAGCGAATTGAGCTGCCGTTTGTTTTTGGGTGTGCACGCGAGCACGCCGGCGAGCCCTATGGAAATGCCGTGTTCTCGAGATGGCCGATCCTGTCACAGCAGAGCTACGACTTAACGGTGCCCGGAAGAGAGCGGCGGCAGTGTCTCCGTGTATCGTTTCAGCTTCCCTCCGGGACTACGGCGCATCTTCTTCGCTGTTCACCTGGGAACGTCCTTCCTGGAGCGTCGGAAACAAGCACGAGTGCTTCTTTCGCCCGACGTCTTACTGTCGCCGGAAACAAACGGACGGCGCATCATTGTCGGTGACTTCAATGAATGGACGCACGGATGGGTGACGAAGATGCTAAGCCAGCAGTTCCAAAGTGCTGACATACTTACTCACTTGAAGCGCAGAACGACCTATCCCGGTGTGCTTCCGTTCATGCATCTCGATCACGTTTATTATGATGCCGATTTCAAGTTGCAAGGGATGTGTTTCCGACGAACTCCGCTGGCATTGCTCGCCTCCGACCATTTGCCGCTCGTTGCGACCTTCTTAGAAGAAGAAGGAAAAGTTGAGATCTGATAACTCCGCCACTGTCTTTACCACACAACCGGCTGACCGACCCGCCTTCCTGCGAATCCGCTAGTTAATTCGTAAACTTCGTCCGTGGTACGCCGCACTGGAACGATCTGGGCACAGCTTATAACGATGGGATGCCGAAACGCCGACCGCTTTTGGCAAACGCAGCGGCTGGAAAGATTTCTCGATCTCCCGGCCTGAAGAGGCGAAAGCTGCTCTCAAGAATGAAATCCACTCAGGGCCGCTCGCAGCGGTTCTGTTTAGAACATTTTTGGTTAGCATCACTGCCGAGTACCACACGCCGATTGAGATTGGCGCTCTCTCCTGGCAATTCATCGACATCGTTTAGATCTATCTTTACGCGATTTTCTAGATGCTCGGTCTAATCTGAAATGCTTTGATTCAGGCATTTCCGGCGATATAGCTTTGGAGTTGCTCGATGGTCTCCTGGTGCGCTGAGATGATCCAGTTGACCAGATCTCCTATGGAGACGATCCCCGAAACTGACCCATTTACGCCGATAACGGGCAGATGGCGCACGCGATTGTCTGTCATGATCCGCATAGCCTCCTGAACGGAAGAATCAGGAACAATGGTGATCGGGCTAGAAATCATGATTTCCTCCACCCTTGTCTCCTTCGACGCGCGTCCCTTGAGCGTGATCTTCCTCGCATAGTCCCGCTCCGAAAGCACTCCCACTAACTTGTCGCGGTCCATCACAAGAAGAGACCCAATCTGCTTATCAGCCATTAGTTCCAGCGCCTCGTAAACGGTCGCATTTGGAGCGATGGACCAGATTTGTTTCCCCTTTTGCTTCAAAACTTCGGAAATGTGATCAAGTACTTGCATATCATCACCCCTCGATAAAGTTCAGACTGTTAGTGGAGCTCTTAGTCTGGAGGCATTATACGTCTCCCGAGCCGCCCGCGAACTCCCACCTTTAACTGGTGTTTGACGCCTTGTCCTGACGCATGCGGAGAGATCCCGGACTGTATCCTTCCGAAAGGCTAAAGAAGGCGACAGAAAATTTCAGAGAACTTTCAGGTGTTCTGGCTATGTTGGTTGTACCCGCGCGGGCGGGCGATGTCTCGCATCCTCGATTTAACGTTTATGCCTTGTTCAGCGCGGCGCAACAGCTTCGGATATATCAATAGTCTGCCGGTCCTGGTATTCGCTTGCACGTTGCCGGGATTGGCTCAAAATCCCGGAAGTTCCTTTCTGCTCAATCAGTCAGCCGACTCGAGACATAAGCCAATCACCATCACTCTCAAGGATGCTCTGGCAATGGCGCAGAAGAACGATCCTACTGTTCTTGCAGCCGCCAGCTGATGCTCTTTCCGCGCATGAGGATTTGCGCCAAGCTCGCGCCGCGCTATATCCTTCGCTTTCGGGACGATCGGAATATCTGGGTACCGAGGGCAACGGTAAACTTGCCCAAGGCCGCTTCGTTACTAACGATGGCGTTCACGTGTATCGGGAGTGGGCGGTAGTTCATCAGGACCTTTCACCTGGCACACTCCGGAGGTCGGATGTCCAGAGGGCCAACGCAACCGAAGCCGTGAGCCGGGCAAAACTCGAAGTAGCACGGCGAGGTCTGACGGCCACAGTGACCAAGAACTACTATGGGCTGATCGTCGCTCAGCGCAAATTCGCCACAGCGCAAACGGCGCTCGATCAAGCTCGACGATCGCTGGAAATCAGCCAGCAACTCGAACGCGGTAGAGAAGTTGCGCATAGTGATGTCGTTCGGTCTCAGTTGCAAGAGAACACCCAGGAGCAGGCGCTTCAGGAAGCTAACCTGGCAATGGAAACCGCGCGTCTTGATCTTGCGGTTTTGCTGTTCCGGGATTTCGACGAAGACTTCTCGGTTATCGACGATCTTAACGTTGCGCCTCCGATACCCTCATCCCTTGACGAGGCGGAGAACATGGCATCGCGTGGAAACCCGACTCTTGCCGCTGCCCTCCAGACACTTCGCAGCAGCAATCTGGATGTAAGAATCGCGCGCGAGGCGTTCCTGCCGACACTGACCGTTGATGCTGTCTACGGTATCGAGGCAAATGCTGTCGCGCTTAAGGAGTCCTGTGGCTGCGGTTAAGGAGCTTGGACCACTCCCAAATCTGGGTTATTTCATAACAGCCAGTCTGAACGTTCCGGTTTGGGATTGGGGCATACGGCGGAGCAAGCTGAAGCAGACGGAGTTCAAGCGCGAACAGGCTCAAGTGGAACTGAGTGCCACTCAGCGCACTCTAGTGAGGAACCTACGCGGTACCTACGGCGAGGCGCAGCTCGCTCGCCAGCAGCTTGACTTCCTTAGACGCGCGGTTGATCTTGCGTCCGAAACTTACGCCTGAACACGCTTCGCTATCAGGCTGGCGAAAGTACCCTTATCGATTTGCTGGATGCGGAAGGAAGCTTTATTCAGGCTCGAAACGCTTACGATGACGGGCTGCTGCGTTATCGTGTCGCGTTAGGCAATCTTCAAGCGCTCACCGGGCCTTTCTGAACCATGCGCCAGAGATCGGTATTTTTTGTTATCGCGATCTTCTCTCTCGTCGGGTGCACCAAAGCTCCAGACGAGAACGAAAAGCCGCCTGCGCCGGTGCAAGTCACGGCTGTCACACAGGCAACCATTCGACGTGCTGTCGAGGGCGATGGGGCGCTGTTTGCTCTTGACCAGGACAGCATCATGCCTAAGATCGCCGCACCGGTGCAGAAGTTCTTCGTCAATCGCGGTGATCACGTCAAGCGGGGACAGCTTTTGGCTTTACTCGAGAATCGCGACCTCGTCGATGCCGCTGCTGAAAGTGAGGGGGCGGTCGAGCAGGCTGAAGCAAATCTTCGGACCACCCGGATCTCGACCGTCCGAGATGCGTTCGTAAAAGCGCAAATCGATCTCGAATCCACTCGCGATGCCCGGAACAGCGCCCAGCGGCTTCTCGAGAATCGCCAGCAGTTATTCAAAGAGGGTGCTTTGGCTGGCCGGCTCGTTGACGAAGCACAGGTGGCGTTCACGCAGGCGGACGCCCAGTACCGTACCGCACAGGAGCATCTCAAGACACTCGAAGCCAGCCGGGATGACCAAATCAATGGTGCAGCCGCGCAGCTTAAGAGTGCGAAAGCTCATTTCGATGCACAGGAGGCGCAGGTTGCCTACTCGCGGATCGAGAGTCTAATTACGGGCGTCGTGGCAGACCGACCCCTCAATGCCGGCGAGATGGCCAGCCCAGGCTCGCCAGTGATCACGGTAGTGGATATCTCTCGTGTCATCGCGCGGATCAACGTTCCTCAGTCTGAAGCTTCCTCCGTCAAAGTCGGGCAACCAGCAACGCTGAGTCAGCCCGACAGAACGGAAGAGATTGAGGGAAAAGTTAAAGTTGTCAGTCCGGCGGCAGATCCGAACGCCACCACGGTTCAGATCTGGATCGAAGTGCCAAACCCCCAGGAACGACTTAAACCCGGGACGGCAGTGCATGCCGTGATCGCAACAGAAGTGTACAAAGCTGCAACTGTCGTACCTGTCGCGGCGGTTCTTCCAGGCGAAGAAGGTGGCACTGCCGTCCTTACCGTCTCCTCGGATTCGATCGCCCACAAGCGTGCCGTGACGCTTGGCGTGCGCGAAGGCAATCAGGTCCAAATCCTCACTGGCGTAAATCCGGGAGAGGAGGTCATTGTCGTCGGCGGTATGGGCCTCGACGACAATGCAAAAGTCAAAATCGTCACCACGGCGGTCGAGGAGTCAGACGAAGACGAGCAGGATAACGAACCCGCTGGCCCCGCGAGTCAGAACCCGAGTGGCACCGCCAAAAAAGACCAGGCGCCGAAGAAATGAGTGATCTGACGACACTCCAGCCAGGTACCCGGGAGGAGTCTGTCCATTGGACAGCCCGCCACGGCAAACCGATCATCTTCTCGATCCTGACGATGGTCGCCGTTGGAGTTTACCTGGCTATATCTACTTCGGTAGCAGTCTTCCCCAACACCGACTTCCCTCGTATCGTTGTCGGCGCGGACGTTGGTGTCGCTCCTATCGATCAGATGCTTGTCACAGTTACCCAACCATTGGAGGAGGCCCTCAATACCGTTCCTGGATTGGACCACGTAAACTCGATCACGAGTCGCGGAAGTGCAGAAATCGATCTGTTCTTCGATTGGAACGTCGATATGGATCGGACGCTGCAGTTGGCCAATGCTGCACTGGCGCGAGTGCAACCTACGCTTCCCCCGAACGCCAAAGTTACTGCTAATCGTTTGACGTTTGCCGCGTTCCCGATACTCGGATACAGCTTAACTTCCGATAAGATGTCGCAAGCGAATCTCTGGGAGCTTGCCAACTACACGCTCAAGCCAAGGCTCAACCGTGCAGCGGGCGTCTCGTCCGTTGTTGTGCAGGGCGGTCAGGTCCCGGAATTCCAGGTTCAGCCGGATCCTGCCAAGCTGATAGAGGCGGGGATCACAATACCGAATATCCTCGACGCGATAAGCCGCAGCAACATGACCGATTCGCCCGGTCTTATCGAAACTAATCATCAGCTGGCGCTGACACTCATGACCGGGCAAGCCCGGAGTTCTGCAGATGTCGCGAACATCATCATCAAGACCACTCCAGCCGGCGCCCCAGTGCACATAAAAGACGTCGCGAAGGTAAGCAATTCAGTGATGCCGGCGTACACGGTTGTCACGGCAAATGGACGACCTGCGGTGCTTCTGAATATCTTTCGGCAACCAGCTGGAAACACCGTCGATGTCGCGAACGCTGTTCATGCAGTTATCACGAGTCTTGGGAAGGATCTTCCACCGGGCGTTAAGATCCAGCCGTTCTATGACCAATCGGAACTCGTAATTGAGTCGATCAAGAGCGTGCGCGATGCGATCCTGCTTGGCCTGATTCTGGCATCGCTCATCATGGTGCTGTTCCTCCGGGATTGGGGCACTTCTCTGGTCGCGGGCTTGGTCATTCCCGCAACTATTGGCGTGACATTCATCGCAATTCGTCTTATGGGCCAGAGCTTCAATCTAATGACTCTGGGAGGGCTGGCGGCGGCTGTGGGCTTGGTGATCGATGACGCAATCGTAGTTGTAGAGAACATTGTGCTCCATCGCGACGCAGGTCAGTCGAGAGCCGAGGCGATTCGCAGTGCCATACGAGAGATTCGCGTTCCCCTCGTCGGATCGACGGTCACCCCCATTGTCGTGTTCCTGCCATTGATCTCCATTACTGGGGTAACCGGGGTGTTCTTTCGGGCCCTAGCCATCACAGTGGGCGTCGCTCTTCTGACATCGCTTGTGTTGGCTCTCACCTGGACGCCAACACTGAGTCACTATCTTCTTCGCGATCGGCGGGCCGGTGCCGGGCACCACGACACCGTTCCACCTTGGCTGTTGCGGAGTTACGAACGCACACTGCGATTCACGCTCGAGCATCGTTTGGCGCTAGGCCTATTCACCATAGTGTTGATCTGCGGCGCTTATATCTCGTACCGCCATACGGGCTCAGATTTGCTTCCTGCTATGGACGAGGGCGGATTCATCGTAGACTACACGATGCCGCCCGGCTCCTCACTGAAGGAAACGAACCGTGTAATCAGCCATGTCGAAAGGATTCTGCGCGCGACTCCGGACGTCGCAGGCGTCGCACGCCGCACCGGTTTGCAGCTTGGATTGGCAGCCGTTACGGAAGCGAATCAGGGCGACATCAGCGTCAAGCTCAAGCCTATGGCTCCCTGGTGGTCAAGATTGTTCGGAACGCATTCAAGCGGCGAGCGGACGCGACCGGGAGACCAGGTCATCGCCGATGTACGTGCAAAGGTAACTCAGGCCGAGCCTCTGGTCGACGTAGAATTCCCCCAGTTACTTCAGGACATGATTGGCGACCTGACCAGCGCCCCCCAGCCGGTCGTTATCAAACTTTTCTCGGAAGACAGTGAACTACTCCGCCGTTGGGCACCCGTTGAGGCCAGCACGATAGAAAAAATCCCGGGTGTAGTAGACGTCGAAAATGGGATCGAAAACACGACCAGCGGTACTGCATTCAGTTTCAACATCGATCCGGTTGTCACGGCGCGTGCTGGTTTTACGCCGCAGGAGGTGGAACTGGACGCAAGCGCGATGCTCCAGGGCGAGCCGGCGACTACGCCGGTAGTTTTGAACGCTCGTTCGTATACGATTCGAGTACAGTTTCCGCCTTCTGCACGCAAAACACTCGACAGCATGCAGAAGACTCTGATTGTTAGTGGAACCGGGAAAACTGCCACGATTGGCTCTCTCGCCAGCTTGACCGAGATCCCGGGACAAACTGAAATCATTCGCGAGAATCTCCAGCGTTGCGTGAATGTAACAGCGCGCCTCGAAGGCGTCAACCTGGGCGACGGCATGGCAGCCATTCAAAAGGCCATTGCGGCGTCAAATCTGCCATCGGGTATTCGAGTCGAGTACGGTGGGCAGTTTGCGGAACAACAGAAATCCTTCCGCGATCTTGTCTTCGTTCTGGCGCTCGCGGTCGTATTGGTCTTTATGGTATTGCTCTTCGAATTCGGAGAGTTTAGCGCGCCGATCGCCGTATTGTCCTCAGCCCTGCTATCAACCTGTGGTGTTTTTCTGGCGCTCCTGGTCACGAAGACTACTTTCAACCTTTCATCCTTCATGGGTCTGATCATGGTCGTCGGGATCGTAGCGAAGAACGGCATCCTCTTGCTGGACGCTGACCAGAGATTTCGAGCGGCCGGCATTGCACCGGAAGAGAGCATGATCAGGGCAGGGGAGCGCCGCCTGAGGCCCATTATGATGACCGCTCTCGCCACGATCGCCGGCATGCTGCCGCTCGCCTTCGCCGTGGGTGCTGGGTCTCAGATGTTGCAACCCTTGGCGATTGCCGTAATTGGCGGCATACTCGCTTCCATGATCTTGTCTCTGGTAGTAACACCGGCCGTTCGCTTCTATATCGGAGGCCGAAATTGACCAAAGGAGTAATCGCATGATGATGAAACGTGTTCTAACGATTGGCGTGGCTTTCGGGGCTTTAGCATTTGCCTCCGAAGGTTTCAAGGTCCTCTCCAAAATTAAGATTGGCGGAACGGGTGGCTGGGACTATGTAGCCGTCGACCCGGACGCGCACCGCGTGTATGCGTCACACGCCACTTTGGTGGAGGTCCTGGATACCCAGACGGGCAAAGTTGTTGGCCAAATCACGCAGTTGCACGGCGTGCACGGGATTGCAGTTGCGCCCGAATTCGGCAAAGGTTTCATTACCAATGGCCAGTCGAATAGTGTCACCATCTTCGATCTCAAGACACTGGCTAGAGTAGGAGAACCGCAGACCGGTCAGAATCCAGACTCGGTCTGCTTCGAGCCCAAAACAAAACGTATTTTCACTTTCAACGGTCGTTCGAATGACTCGACGGCGATCGATCCCAAAACAAACGAAGTGATCAAGAGCCTTCCACTGAACGGAAAGCCGGAGGAGTGCGCAGCTGACGGAACGGGTAAGATTTATGTCAATCTAGAGGACTCGAACGAGATCATCGAGGTTGACGCGGCAAAGCCGGCTGTGTTGCGGCGCGCTTCGCTTGCCCCTTGTGAAGGGCCTTCCGGGCTTGCGATCGATGTCAAGACCAAGAAACTGTTTTCGGTCTGCAGCAATAAGGTCATGGCTATAACCGATATCCCAACCCTGAAAGTAGCGGGGACGACGCCGATCGGGCCTGGTGCCGATGGCGCGGGATTTGACCCCGGACTTGGGCTCGCCTTTAGCTCCAACGGCGGTGATGGGACTCTCAGTGTCGTGAAAAGTGTGAACGGTACGTATCAGACGGTCGATACCGTGACGACAGAACGAGGCGCTCGAACCATGACCGTGGATTCTAAGAATCACCGCGTCTATCTACTCGCCGCCGAGTATGGTCCCGCGCCCGCACCAGAACCAGGGAAACGAAATCGGCCTCCGATACTTCCCGATAGCTTCCACGTTCTCGTTGTGGGTAAATAGCCGGTAGGGCAAGAACGATAGCTCGGAATCTGCAGTGAGCGTAGGGCCTTCTAAACGGATAAGGGATAAACCGACGGTAGGCCGTTACGCTCGCGCATATAGCATCAGCTACGCACTTGCCCAGAGAAAAAGGTCGCACAGCAACCACAACAGTTAACAAGCACAGAGAACTTCGGAGTTGTGCTGAATTCAGGAGAGGAATAGCACGGATGAACAACATGCAGCCGACGTCCGTCTCCAGGTATTTGCTGGCAAACAGTACAACAATCGATGTCTAAGAACGTCCAAATACGAGAAAGCAGGCGGTATCCGTTCTACGCCCCGGTTGAGATCCGGTGGATGGATTCGAAACGCCAGCCCCATTCAGTTCTGGGAACTACTCACGACGTCTCGGTTTACGGCCTCGGAGTTTTGGTGCCGCGTCAAGTTCCAGCAGAGCAAGAACTGACAATCATCTTGAAAGGTGTAGACATCTGCGGAGGAGCAGTGCTGAGGCATTCGAGAGAGTCCTCGTCTGGCTTCAAGATTGGCCTCTTTTTCAGACTTACACTGCTGCTGCAGAACGTACCAGAATTAGATGACCTTCTGCAAGAATCATTGGCCGCCAGGCCTGGTGGAAATGCATCCATGCTGCCGTCCTTGACCCGGCGTTTTGGCGTCCGGTTCTGGAGGACTGCCATCGGGAGGACCAGGCGGCTTTTTGTTCGTGTTCTTCCGACATCGAAGGCGTCAAGTTGCCGCGTTCGCTCGATCTGAAGCAGTAAGCCTGGCATGATCAGGCAGGACTGAACCAGAAGCCTTACTGGGCAGCCTCGATCCGGTAAAGGCCGGAGGCATGTGGTCCGATTTCGAAGGTGTACTCGCCCTTTGCCTTCCCGATATCCTTCTTGGCCCAAAGATCACGTACGGAACACTCGCCCATCAATCCCAGATCGCTTCCACTGAACACGTATACGCTCGGCGCCTTGGTTGCCAACGTTGAAGACAGCCAGGTATTTGGCCTGTGAATCGGAGGCGTGCGATACCCAGGCAATCTGTGCTCCTGATGCAAACAGTTGATGGCTGTTGCTCGCGTGTTGATTTACCTGCAGGACTTCGTCGTTCGAGATAAGCGCCTCCGTTGCGTCGTCGTTGCTCGGGAGGTCGCCCCCGAACATCAGCGGAGAGCGTGCGATTGACCAGAGACTCATCATTGTCCGCTGCTCGTCCGCAGTGAAGCGAGTTTTGCGATCCTCGCCCCGCTCTGCACGGATGCCGATGCGGCCGAGCGGCAACATATCCGCGTCTGGCCAACTCTCCGGCTTCGTGTAAGGACTCCATTGATTAAGCAAGGTAAACGTTTTCTCCAGTGCGTCCCAGCGATCCCAGAAATCACCAGAGATCCTCCAGAGGTTCGCGTTCTCTGCATAGAACGCGTTCTTGTTGATATCGGCGGGTCCCGGTGAAAGGCTGAGCACTATGGGACGTCCCGCCTTCAGGATTGCTTGATGAAGAGCGGCGATCTCCGCACCGTGAAACGGGGTCGCCATGTCATCGGCCTTGATGTAATCGACACCCCAACCTGCGTACATGCTGACGATCGAATCGTAGTATGCCTGGCCGCCCTTCTTGGTCATGTCGACGCCATACATGTCGGTGTTCCAGCGACAAACGGAGTTCTTGTCGGCAATGTCCGCCGCATGCAATTGTGTTCCGGCGACCGGCAGATTGGCTACAACTGCGCGCCGAGGAATGCCGCGCATGATGTGGATTCCGAACTTCAGTCCGAGGGAGTGGACATAAGTCGCAAGCGCAGTGAAGCCTTCGCCTTGCGTTGCAGACGGGAATCGGTTCGGCGCCGGAATCAGCCGGCCGTATTGGTCCATCACCAAATCTGCATTAGGGCGATACCCGTGAACTTGCGGCTTCGGCTCTGACCATTGGATGTCGACGACTACGTACTGCCATCCATGACTCTTCAGGTTCCGCGCCATGTAATCGGCGTTCGCCTTCACCTCGGATTCCGTAACTGTCGTGCCATAGGCATCCCAACTGTTCCAGCCCATAGGTGGGGTCGGTGCTAACGCGGTGGCCGCTGCCAATGTGATCGGCAGAAGAGCACTGCCGAGAAGAAAAGAGCGAATCAGCTTCATTGATGGTATGGACATTGCCGTCTCCCCACAACGTGAATCGATGCCAAGAGGATTGTCGTTGATTTGTTAAGGCCTCACGGACGCACTAGTCCATATGATATAAGCGAAAGGACCTACGCTCATTCGATTTCAAGATCGCTGCGAGAAGCCAGATGCATGCCTGGTCGGTCCTATAACAGGCACAGTAACCGATGGATTCAAGCTTTCCCACGTCAACCTAAGCCTGGCGTGGATCGAATTTAAAGTCGGATCCGGTAGAGGTTGCGTGCAAAGGTCAAGCCGGAAAGTATCGATAAAAAACATTTCGACAGTAGAGGCTAATTATGAGGCGCCGTGACTTCCTTGTCAGTTCAGCGATCACCGCTGGTACTGCGGCCACAGGTTGGGGGCAAACACCTAATCGAACTGGATCCGATCGAACGAAATTAGATCGGATCGGGATTATGACGCTTTCGTTCAACAGTGTGTTGAAAAGCGCCGCTCACCCAGACGATCCGAAGCGAACGCTCGATATTCTTGATGTGCCTCAAATGGTCGCCGACCGCTATGGCATTCATCATGTGGAATTTCAGCATACTCACTTCGCCTCGACTGAACCTTCCTACTTGAAAGAAGTGCGGGACCGCCTCCGCAAGGCAAAGTCAAGCATGAATCAGATATGCCTCGAATTCGGACCTCTGAATATCTCGGCGCCCGATTCGGTGCTTCGGCTTGAAACGATAGATCTCACGAAGCAGTGGATCGATCATGCCGCTGAGGTTGGGTGTCCTCGCGTTATGTTGAACCACGGCACGCTGGCGCCCGAAGTTCGTCAAACTGCCATTGCAGCCCTTAAGACCATTGGCGAGTATGGAACGAAGAAGAAGGTCTGCGTCACGTTGGAAAGTCGTGGCCACGCATTGACGGCCACGAACCCAAGCTGGGAGGTTGTGGTGGAGGTCGTCAAGGCTGCCGGTATCCACGCGAATCCCGACACCGGCAACTTCCCCGATGAAGCGGCACGGCATGCGGGGTTACGCGCTATGTATCCCCTCTCATGCGGAAGCAGTCATGCCCATTACGATCCGCAAAGGTATAGCGAAGCCGACGCGATCGCCATTTCTAAAGAGTTGGGATACAAAGGCCTGTATTCGATAGAGGCAACGCCGGTTAATGGGCCCGATCCCTACGTCGCAGTACAGACCATCATCGACGAACTGCTAAAAGACATTTGATGCCGTCGCCTGGCTAAGTCCAACGGACTAGATTCTTTCCTGACCCTTGCCGACCGGAGCGCCGCCGAGCGTCTTTGAAGCGCGCCGCTTCAAGTTTTGTTGATATAGATAATCGGATAGGTATCGTCGTACCGGTGTGACCCGAAAGCTCTCTTTCGCCCTTTTCTTGTGTTCAGCCCTCTCCCGAGCTAACGGTGCACCCGCCGCTAATCCCGTTGATCCGCTGAACCGGGTCAATCCGCGCTCGACTGTGACTGCGTTTCTGCAGGCCTGTCATCAGGATGATTTCACGAAGGCCGCGCAGTATCTCGATCTGAGCCGTATTCCATCCAGGCAAAGAGCCCAGCAAGGCCCAAAACTCGCCCAGGAGCTGGAATCCCTGTTGAACACGGCCAGTCACTTCGACGTGCTTCAGCTGAGCCAGGATGTACAAGGCAATCCGACTGATGATCCCGACCCTACGATTGAGCACGTCGCCACGGTGGCGAGTAACGATGAGCAGTTTACATTAGAACTTCAGCGTAACCAGCCTGAGAACGGACCGCCGACATGGCTGTTCGCAGCAAGTACTGTAGCCCGGGTTCCCCAGCTCGTTCCTGTACCCTCAACTGAGTCAGAGATCGAAGCGAGGCTTCCGCGGGTCCTTGTCGCGACCATCATACTCGAAACTCCGCTCTGGAAATGGATCGCCATGCTGCTATCGGCTCTGCTGATATTTGCGATCTTCCGGGTGGTGGTGAACCTCTTTCAGAGGTCCGTACAATCGGTCGCCACGCGGTTCCACCGGACGGGAAATTTCTCTTGGATGCAGGCCATCTTCGATCCCGCCATCGTACTGCTCGGCGTCATGGTGTTCCGTATTCTCGAACAGATGATTGCGCCCGCAGCCTTGACCCGCGTTTATGTGGATCGTGGACTGCTGATGGTAGTGGTTTGCTCGTTTGCTTGGGGCCTGATTAACTTACTTGATTTTCTGATTGTGCGGCTCGATCGGCGATTGAATCAACGTCAGCGTGTCGTATCTCATTCGGTCATCTATCTCGGGCGTCGCGTTCTTAAGACGGTGATTGCGATCTTCGCCGTCATTCTTATCCTCGACAACTGGGGTTTCAACATGACCACCATCATCGCGGGCCTGGGTGTCGGCGGTATCGCCGTTGCGCTCGCAGCTCAGCAAACGATTGCGAACGTTTTCGGTGGAGTCTCTGTGATCGGGGACGCCCCTGTGATGGTTGGCGATTTCGGCAACTTCGGTGGGGTTATCGGAACCATTGAAGATATCGGCTTGCGTTCCGCGCGAGTCCGGACCCTAACCCGTAGTATTGTCAGTATTCCCAACTCCGCCTTCGCGGGAATGAATCTGGAGAATTATGCCGTCCGTGACAAGATTCTCTTCAATCCCAGCTTTGCGATCAAACGAACAACTTCGAAAGATCAGATTCGTCGTCTGATGAAGGAGCTTGGCGAAATGTTGACGCAGAAAACGCAGGTGGAAGTTGTTCACACACCCGTTCGCATTTCCGGATACTCAGCCGCCTCTTTCACCGTCGAAGTGTTCGCGTATGTGTTGACGTCTGAGATGAGCGCGTTTTATAAGCAGCAGGACGAACTTTATCTGGCAATGGATGAAGTCGTAACGTCGTTGAATATCGAGTTGGCGTAATGAGCAGCTGAACAGGCGCCCGGTCCGGCCGCGATCTTAGGCCGTTGTATTCAAGGTCCGGGAATGCTCGTCCCAATAGACGGGCTTTTTGCGGAAATAAGACTCATTGGCCATGTGGCAAGCGATAGCTGCGTGATTTCCAAATACCGCGTCTTCAGTGACCGGTTTTCGTGACTTCACTGCTTTGAAGAAATTCCACAGATGCGGCTTGACGTCGTCCCAGTTCGGGCCCTCGAAAACCTGGTTGTCAGCCAGCGGCTCCCGCCCAAATGGACGCGGATGCTTTTCGGTCCACTCCTTCACGTATCGCGACCGCATTGCAGACGGGAAACCGTTTGCGTAGTAACTGGGTTCGGTGTCCTCGCCTGTTTGCCGGTAAACACGAAGGCTATTCTCATCAGCTTCCATCACACCCTTCGGTCCGAGGAACCGGGCGACCTCCCGAGTTGCTGAGCCTAGATCAAGCCGGACGTAGACGGGAACGCCGTGGTAGTCGAAGAGGACCGTATGAAGATCCGGCATATTGCGCCCATCCTTCCAGCGAAAGATGCCGCCCAGAGCGGAAGCCGAACGCGGTGCTTCGTTCCAGCCGAGCGTGAACAGCATTCCGCTCAGCAGGTGAACCATCAAATCGCCCCCTACGCCTGTCCCATACTCCTTCCAGCAACGCCATCGTACGAAACGTTCCGGACTCAGCGGTATCTTGGGCGCGTCGTTAAGCCACCTATCCCAATCGAGGTTCGACGTCGATAAGTTCGGCGGCAACGGATACTGCCAGGCTCCGTTCGGGCTGTTTCTTCCATATGTCAGCTCGACCATTTCGATCTCGCCGATGGTTCCGGACTTATACAGTTCGTGCGCTTTGGCGCAGAGCGAAGAGCTGACCCTTTGAGAGCCGATCTGCACAATCCGGCGATGCTTCTGGGCAGCGTCGACCATCTCAAATCCCTGATTGATGGTGTGAGACATCGGCTTCTCGCAATAGATGTCTTTGCCTGCAGCGCAGGCATCGGCAACCACACGCTTGTGCCAGTGGTCCGGCACGGCAGCAACGACACAGTCGACGTCGTCCCGACGCAGCAGTTCTTCGTGCCTGCGCGTCGTAAAGAGACTTGGGTTTCTGGTGATTTCCTTGGCTAACGTATGTCGCTCATCCCAAAGGTCAGCGGCTGCGACACACTCAACCCCGGGCAGCGAGACGGCATTTTCCAGGAGTCCCGATCCTTGCATCCCGATGCCGATGATGCCGAAGCGTACCCGGCCGGTTCCTGGCTCCGAACGCTGAGCCGTATTGGCTTCAACCCCGATTGTGTCTGCACCTAGAACAGCAGGTAGCGCTGCCGTACCGGCAAGGAAGCTTCTACGCCGAATCGTCGATTCCATGATGACCAGTTGGACCGCATTATATATACTCGTGCGCCCTGCTTGGCTCTCAACCTTTCAGCAGGTCGCGCAAAAAACTGACGGCGTGCCTGATATCTTCATCGCGACGGCGCGCATCCGGTTCTTCGCGCTCGATGCTCAGTATTCCCGTGTACCCCAATTGCCTTCAGCGCTCCTAAGAAAGCCGGATAGTCAACTTCGCCCGAACCCAACCTGCATTCTTTGCCGAGACTACCTGACTTGTCGGGGCTGACTCCATCTTTGCAATGCACAGAAGTGACGTGGGCACTCACGGTGTGTAATGCGCTGACAGGATCACCCATCCCGTACAAGACCAGGTTGGCCGGATCGAAATTGATCTTCAAATTGCTCCGGCCCACGTCGCCGATAAAGGCCAGCAGAGCGTCTGCCGTTTCCTGTCCCGTTTCCAGCGTGAAGTTCTGCCCATGCGCACTCAGGTGTTCGCAGATGTCTTCGACCATTGCACGCGACTCGTCGTACTCGGGACTTCGGCGATCTTCCGGAACGAATCCGATGTGACACCCAACACTGTCAATTCCTAGCGATGCGGCTATGTCTGCCACCTGTTTTGTTCTTGCCACACGTTCCGTTCGCGTATTCTGCGGAATGAGGCCGACAGTCTGCCGGACAGTCTCAACGTCTGCGTAGTCTTCGCCGACATAGCTGCAAATGGCCGTGGTAATCGCAAACTCGGGATGCTTCGCGAGTGCCGCCGCCCAGCCCTTTGCGGCCTGGTCCAATGGCAACTCACCCGGAATTCCGAGTTGACCTGCCGATAGTCCGAAATCGAACACCCGCGCGAGATCCTCTTCCGGATTGCCCGTACTCCAGAACATCAACCCAATCTCTTGCTCTTTTACAGGACGCATCTGATCATTTTCGCTCGCCGACTCGCGAATGCTTCCAACCAGTTGAGCTCAAGGCCTGCGATGGAGTTGGGCGAAATACCCGTTGAACAGGATTTCCCGGGATTCCTCGCCCCAGATCGGCTCAAGAGTCTCTCCGCACCAGTTTCGGACTTCCCGGGTCGCAACACCGCGCCGAATGGCTCCCGCGACGTTCGTCTCGGTCATCATGTAGTCCACGTACGCTTCTCGAGTCATCGAGATGGGAATCCGGAAACGCTCCTGCAGATTCATTGCAAATTCGTCCGATGCCGTTCCGAGGGTCTCGGGAACAACTTCTCGCCCGTCGCCCTGAGGCCACGGGTATCTCGAGGAGAACGCTTCAAACCACCGGTCGAGCTCGGCACCCTCCGGAAATGATTTGCCGGGTTCGAAATCGTAGATCAGTAAGCGCCCTTCCGAACTCAAAACGCGCGCCGTTTCGCGAAAGAAATCTCCGGGCGGCGCATAGTTCAGCGAGCCTGCCGCAGTGATCAATTCAACAGTCCCGTTTCCAAGAGGGATCGCCTCGGCCGAGCCTGCCAGGAACTCGCCTTCGGGAACGAGTTTCTTGGCCCAATGAAGCATGGACGGAGAAGGATCGAGGCCAACCAACTGTGACGCCCGTCCTTGGAGCACTCGGGTTGAGAGACCGGCTCCGCAGCCGAGATCCAGTGCTCGCCTTACTCGCAGTGTTGCCGTTCGAGCTTCGAGCAATCGGAACACGCGCGCGTGCACCGGCGGTCTGTGGAGCGCATATCCGGCGGCCATCTCTTCACTCTCGAAGGAATTGGTCATACGATGGAGACTGTTAAGATCCTAGCTTCGCTCAAGATATGAGAACTCCCACTCTCCGCAACCGCTTTGGCATCCTGATCGCCGCTCTTCCGCTGCTTGTTCTGGCCCTGCAGTCTCAGGAGGTCAAGAAAAAGCTGCCCGGTGAAGATTGGGTCTCCCTGTTTAACGGGCACGATCTTACGGGTTGGGTGAAGATTGGCCAGGAAAGCTGGACGGTCGAGGACGGCGTCATCCACGGACGCGGACTCACGAAAGATTACGGCTATCTGCAGACTGAGAAATCGTTCCGCGATTTTCAGCTATCGCTCCGCTTCCGCTGTGAAGGGGATGGCAACAGCGGTGTGTTCTTCCACACTGCCTTCAAACCGGGCACTGCCGACGTCACCCAGGGCTTGCAGTTTGAAGTCGATTGCACCATCGGTCAGCACACTGCCGGTCTTTACGGCGATGGCCGCGGCTGGATCGTGTGGCCTGCTCCCGAAAACGAGACGGTAGTTCGACTGGGCGAATGGAACGAATATCTGCTCGAGGTCGTCGGCAATCGCTACCGTTCCCGTCTGAACGGCGTGCCGATGGTCGACTTTACCGATCCGAAGCCCAAGTCCTTCGAAGGGCCGATCGCGCTTCAGCTACACGCGGGTGGACGCGGCAATATGAAGTTCCGCGACATCATGGTTCGCGACCTCACCAATCACCCGTAAACGCGCTTGGAGTCGCGCACTGCGTTCGCGACCCTTTGGACAAAAAGTGCGATGATTTGGGCTGGCTAGCATCCACTTATCCGAAGTACTGGTTCACAGTCATGGTCACCCGCAGAACATCGCCGAAAGGCAGACAGCCATTTAGTCCCGAATCAATTCAGAAGACCGCAAGAATACGAGGCGCGACCGAAGTTCACAGCATCTGCCCGTACTGCGCGGTTGGCTGTAGCCAACTCGTCTACGTAAAAGAAGGCACGATCATCGATATCGAGGGTGATCCGAGCAGCCCGATCAACGCGGGAAAGCTTTGCCCAAAAGGCGCCAACACGTTTCAGTTGAGCTACCAATCCGCATCGCGTGAAGCATGTGATGTATCGGGCGCCGTACTCGGACAGGTGGGAGCAACGGCCGCTCGAATGGGCGATGGACCGGATTGCGCAGCTGACGAAAGAGGCGCGCGAAGAGGGTTTTGTCGAAGAGCGGGACGGCAAACAGCTGAACCACGTGACGAACGTCATGTCCCTGGGCGGCGCGACCATGGACAACGAAGAGAACTACCTGATCAAGAAGCTATTGGGCGGCGGATTAGGTATCGTTCCGATAGAAAATCAGGCCCGTATTTGACACAGCGCTTCGGTGCCCGGTCTGGGCGCCTCGTTCGGCCGCGGCGCGGCCACCAATTTCCAGGAAGACATGCAGAATGCCGATTGCATTCTGTTCATGGGCTCCAATATGGCGGAAGCGCACCCGGTGGGCTTCCGGTTTCCGATGATGGCGCGCGAGCGTGGGGCCAAGTTGATCCACGTGGATCCGCACTTCTCGCGCACGTCGGCGATGTGCAACACGTATGTGCCGATCCGGACGGGAACGCGACATTGCGTTTCTCGGCGGAATCATCAACTACATCCTGACGAACGACCGATGGTTCCGCGAGTACGTGATGGCGTATACGAATGCCACGACGATCATCAATGACGATTTCGAGGACACAGAAGATTTAGGCGGCGTCTTCAGCGGCTTCGACCCGGACGAGAAACGTTACGACCCGGACAACGATTGCCTGGCATTACGCTTCCGAAAACGGACCATCGAAGACGCATGCGCAGGAAGAGATCAAAGCGGAATCGTTCAGTGAACGGTCCGGCCATCTGGAAAATCCGACTGCCGCGAGCACGGATCCGACGCTACAGAATCCACGTTGTGTCCTGAACATTCTGAAGCGGCACTACGCGCGCTATACGCCGGAGATGGTGGCTCGAGTCTGTGGCTGCACGCGTGAGCAGTTTCTGGAAGTCGCCGAGGCGCTGTGCGAGAACTCAGGGCGCGAGCGGACCAGCTGCATTGTGTACGCGGTGGGTTGGACGCAGCACTCGACGGGAGTGCAGATCATTCGCGCTGCGGGCATTGTTCAGCTTCTGCTCGGAAACATGGGACGGCCGGGCGGCGGCATCATGGCGATGCGCGGGCACGCCAGCATTCAGGGATCGACGGATAACCCGACGCTTTACGAGTTGCTGCCCGGCTACATCATGCAGCCCTCCACGCTGCGGGATCACGAGACTCTCGCGAGCTATCTGGAACAAGAGACGGTGAAGACCGGGTATTGGTCGAATCTGCCGAAGTTCATGGTCAGCCTGCTGAAGGCCTGGTATGGCGAGGCTGCGACGAAGGAGAACGACTTCGGATACAGGTGGGTGCCGAAGATAGACGACAACTACTCGCATCTTGCCTCGTTCATTCGCATGGCCGAAGGCAAAGTGAAAGGGTTCTTCCTGTTTGGACAGAACCCGGCAGCAGGAGCTCCGAACGGACGTTTAAGCCGTGAGGCGTTGCGGAAGCTGAAGTGGATGGTGGTGCGCGACTGGTTCGAGATTGAAACGGCGGCGTTCTGGTACAAGGGTCCGGAGAACCCCGATCCAAGCACGATTGGAACGGAAGTGTTTTTCATGCCCGCGGCATCGTCTCCGGAAAAGGAAGGAACATTCACGAATACGCAGCGGCTGATTCAGTGGCATGACAAGGCAATCGATCCGCCTGGCGATTGCCGATCGGATCTTTGGTTCGTTTATCAGCTCGGCAAGCGCATGAAGAAGCTGTATGCGGGATCGACTCGCGAGCGGGATCAAGGACTGTTGAACCTGACCTGGGACTACGAAGAGGATGAAGCAAAAACATTGCCGGACGGACGGCGCAGCGTCATTGAAGGCGAGCCGGATGCCGCGAGGGTTCTACAAGAGATCAACGGGTATACGGTGGCCGACAAGCGACAGGTGAAGGACTTCACCGAGCTGCGGGACGACGGCTCGACCGCCTGCGGTTGCTGGATTTACAGCGGTGTGTATCCGGAGGAAGGCAATCTTGCCCGGTCGCGCAAGGCCGATGAGTACACGAGCTTGGATTGGGCTTATGCGTGGCCGTTGAATCGGCGCCTCATGTACAACCGCGCTTCGGCAGATCCGCAAGGACGCCCGTGGTCAGAGCGGAAGAAGTATCTCTGGTGGGACGAAGGCGCAGAGGAAGTGGACGGGCTACGATGTCCCGGACTTCGAGATCGGCGAAACCGCCGGATTACCGCGCATCACCAGACGATGTCGGCATGAAGGCAATCAGCGGTGATGCGCCGTTCATCATGAAATCGGACGGGCGCGGATGGCTGTTCGCTCCAACGGGCGTGAAAGACGGTCCGCTGCCTGCGCACTATGAGCCGTTGGAATCGCCGGTGCCGAACCTGCTGTATCCGCAGCGAGCCAATCCGACGCTCGAAGTCTATGACGTGCCGCTGAATCCGAAAAATCCGACGGACGATGAGTATCCGATCGTCGCGACCAATTATCGGCTGACGGAGCACTACCTGAGCGGCCCGATGAGCCGGTTCAACAGCTGGTTGAACGAACTGCAGCCTGAGATGTTTGTCGAGATCAGTCCCGAACTGGCGGCGGAGAAGGGCATCGAACATGGCGGATGGCTGGTGGTTTGGAACAGCCGCGGCGCGATTGAGGCGCGTGCGATGGTGACGGGACGCATGATGCCGCTGCATGTCGGCGGCAGAACGATCCACCAGATCGGGATGCCGTTCCACTGGGGCTTCACGGGCGAGACGATCGGGTCGATTGCAAATGATCTGACCTCGATGGTGGCGGACCCGAACGTCAGCATGCATGAGGCGAAGGCGTTTACGGTGAATGTGCGTGCCGGGCGTCTGGAAAAGAGCGCGGAGATGAAGCCGCTCACACCCGATGCTGTGGCCAACGCGCGAACGAACGCCGGCGACAGCCGAAATCGGATCAGCCGGAGGGACAAGCTATATGAACCTGGACCTTGCCGGAGTTTGTAGCCGATGCTGCAAATGCGTTTCAGTATCCGGAGCCGCCCGCGGCCGAGGAGCCAACCGGGTTCTTCACCGATACGACGCTGTGCATCGGCTGTAAAGCGTGCGAAGTGGCGTGTAAGCAGTGGAATCAGTTGCCCGCGGACGGTTTCCATTGGACCGGCAACAGCTATGACAACACCGTCACGCTGTCCGACACGACCTGGCGCCATGTGTCCTTCGTGACAGTTTGATGGCGGGACGCCGGCCGATGGCTGATGATGAGCGATGTTTGCAAGCATTGCGATCATGCTCCCTGCCAGGAAGTGTGCCCGACGGGCGCGCTGATCTACAACGAGTTCGACAACGTTTATGTGCAGCAGGACATTTGCAACGGCTGTGCGAACTGTGTTGTTGCGTGTCCGTTCGGTGTATTGAGCCGGAACAAAGAGGACGGGCGGGCACACAAGTGCACGCTCTGTTATGACCGGCAGAAATTGGACCTGGTTCCGGCCTGCGCCAAGCACTGTCCGACTGAATCGATCAAGTTCGGCAAGGTGAGCGAACTGCGGGCGCATGCGCAGGAGCGAGTGGAAGAGTTGCATGCGCGGGGCGAGACGGATGCTTATCTGTACGGCGCGGAGCCGATGGGCGAGTACAGCGCTCTGAATTCCTTCTTTCTGTTGAAAGATCGGCCTTCGGTTTACAACCTGCCGGAGGAGCCGCGCAGGCCGACGGCACACCTGAAGCGCAATTATCTTCTTCAGTTTTGCAGCCGCAATCGGACTGACAGCTTTATCGGCTGTATTCTTCGGAACGAGCGAAGATGACCGAAACTGACCCGTCCGAGCGGCTCACTCCCGCTTACGAGATCACCAACGCGAGCCACTCCCGAAGGCGTGAACAAAGGCGGATACTACGGAATCCCGATTCTGAAGCGGCCTTTTTGGCACTGGGAGATTGCGCTCTATTTCTTCTTCGAAGGGGTGAGCGCCGGTTCCTTTCTGTTGTGTTCCGCGGCGGAGTTCGCGGATGGAGACGAAGTATCGAGATCTGATTCGCAAGGGTCGGTTTCTGTCGCTTGCGACGCTTGCTGCCCTGTCCTCCGCTGCTGATTGCGGACCTGGGACGGCCGGAGCGCTTTCACCACATGCTGCGGATCTTTAAGAAAACGTCGCCCATGAATCATGGAGCGTGGGCGCTGACCGGGTATGGCACGTTTGCGGCAATCGCGACCGGTTTGGAGTTGTTGGGCGGGACGGGAAGACGTGTTGCCGCTGTCCTCGGTGCGCCCGTTTGCGTTCACGATGGTGAGTTATCCCGGGCGTGTTGTTATCGACGACCAGTATTCCGGTTTGGGCGCATACGCACTTCCTTGGAGCGCTGATTGCGTCGAGTTCGATGAGTTCGGCGGCATCGGCTCTGACTCTTTTGAGCAACGGTTCAGGCGATGAGGCAAGCTCATAAGGCACTGGCCAGGTTCGAGGACACGGCAACGGCCGCGGAGGCTATTGCCCTGGGTGCTTACCTCAAAACCGCGAAGGAAGCCGCGCGACCCTTGCTGAAAGGTAAGCAGTCAAGATTATTTCTATGGGGCGCGATTGGCGCCGGCATTGTTGCGCCTTTCCTGCTCAGACGAAGCAAGTCAAAGCTGGCTTCAGGCGTGATTGCTCCCTTGCTGACCATTGCGGGCAGCGTAGCGTTGAAGTGGTCGATTACGTATGCAGGTGAGGAATCGGCGATGGACGTGGACCTGGCCGTGCATAACGCACGTTGAATCACGCACCCGTGCGCTCTGCAGCTACGCTTCGTCTGCTCGGCGTTCGCATGAGGAGCGCGCAAGAGTAGCGGCAGCACGGCGCTCGCCAGCATCACGACAGACATGATTTTCATCGCGCCGCTCATAGTGGCCGCTCGCTTCGCGTACGTGAGCAATGATGGTAGGTCCGAAAAGCGCCCCAAAGCCCCAGGCGGTCAGCATCAAACCGTAGATAGATCCGACTTCGCGGCTGCCGAAGAAGTCTGCTGCGAACGCGGGCATGGTGCCGAATCCTCCGCCGTAGCAGAGCAGCACGATGAACGCAAGGGTGGCTAACATTCCGAACGTCTGCACGTGTGCGAGGAAGAAAAACGCAATAGCTTGAACGAGAAACATGATGAGGAAGACGCGCTTGCGGCCGATGGTGTCTGAGAGCCACGCCCACAGGAAGCGACCGGCTCCGTTCGCAATTGAGATGATGCCGACGAGTCCTGCTGCTGTCGTTGCATTCACGTGGGCGATTTCCTGAGCCATGGGTGACGCTTGCGAGATGATCGAGATGCCGGCAGTGACGTTTAGAAACAGTGTTGCCCAAAGGGCGTACCACTGCCATCGACCGAGTGCTTGCCGAAGAGTGAAGTCTTGTCCGGCGGAACTTGTCTTCTCGACGGCTTTGGCTTGGTACCCGGGCGGTGCATAGCCCGGTTCAGGGTTGCGCATCGCGAGCGCGGCGAGCAGAACGATGAGCAGGTAGGCGGTGCCGAGGATTTCGAAGGTGGTGCCGACTCCGTAGGAGCGAATGAGGCTTTGCGCGACGGGGGCGGTGATGAGTGCGCCTGCTCCGAACCCGGCGACCGCGATGCCGGTGATCATGCCTCTGCGATCTGGAAACCACTTGACCAGCACCGCTATCGGCACAATGTACCCAAGACCGAGACCTGCGCCGGCAATGACACCGTAGGTCAGGTAGAGCATTGGTAACGTTGTGGCGAATCCGGCCAGGATGGTGCCGGCGCCGTACAGAATGGCTGCTGTCATCGCGACGATACGAGGTCCGGAACGCCGCATCCACAAGCCTCCGGCGAAAGCGGCGAACCCGAGTACCAGAATGGCCAGTTCAAATGCGTACGTGCTTTGTGTGATGCTCCAACCGTATGCCTTTGTGAGAGGGATACGAAATACACTCCAGGCGTAGACAGCTCCGAGTGCAATCTGCATGAGAACGCCCGCTGCGGCGATGGACCATCTGTTTCCCAAGGCTTCCCTCCAATCGGCCGGTTGCAGGCCACTTCAGTAATCCGGTTAGACGCCGAAGGACGAAGGCGAGTGTCAAACTCACGGTCCGCCGGCGCAACGAGAGGTCAACGTTGAACGTGCCTATTGAGCCGCATTCGATGTGCGGAACGTCTTCTCTTCACCGTAGGTCGTAAGCAGTGGATGTTTGACTTGGGCTCGGAACTCGTACTCCCGATTCGGGCTCAGCGCCGACAATGTGGACGTGAATTCCCCAGTCGCAGTGTGAGGACTGGTCGGCAAATCCGTCCAGGGTTCAATCCGTTCCGAAAGGTCGGTTCCGTCCTTCTTCACACGGTATTGGAACCCGACCTCCACCTGCTCTACATTGCCCATGTCCGCCAAACTCCCGTGCAATGTTTCCTTACCGCTTCTGGCATCCCATTCGGCACTTACGGTGATCACTGAAGGCGGCTTCATCGCTGCCTCCACATGTGTCATTTTCAGGACAAGAGGATTCGGCCAGCTGCGATCCGTATACAGCCGCTGTGCCCGATAAGCCGTAACATGCAGGCCACCTCCGTCCTGCGTCCACGAGGTTTGCGGCTTCACGTCCGGCTTGTACTCCACCATTTCGTCAGATTGGCCCAAAACCGAAATCTTTGTCTGGGGCGTAGAGCGCACAGACTGCAGCGTGATGGTTTTCGCATCGCCAAGCCGCCAATGGCTGTCGCCCGTAATGAACGCGTAAACCGTCCCTTCGGTTTTTGCCTTGGTGAACCATACGTTCTTTTCGTTGGTGACCACCCATGGCCGAACTCCGTGGACCGCTTCGCCGTTTACAAAGTTCCAAAGGGCGATTTCGCGCAACCGCGCATCCTGCTCTTCGGGAATGGATCCGTTCGGCTTGGGTCCGATGTTCAGCAGCAGGTTTCCGCCCTTAGCGCGAGTTTCGATCAGCGTATTGATCAACTCCGTTCCCGATTTGTAGTGCTCGTTCGTTGCCTTCCATGGCCACTCTGTTCCCATCGTGAGGTTACCCTCCCATGCGCCGGCGAGAGCGACGCCGGGCGTATATTGCTCGGGCGTCTCCATCACGCCCCGCGTGATGACAAGCTTCGGTTGCAGGGACCAGGCATAATCGGTCAGTTGCTCGGCGGGTCCGTCAAAGAAGAAGTAATCGATGGGTCCGTATTCCGTCAGGAGTTCTTTCAACTGGCGCTTCGTGTATTCCATGAACTCCGGAATGTCTTGTGGATAGACACCCTTCACATGCCGGTTGATCGTGATGTGGTGCTGATGAAGCCACCAGAAGTCGTCGGGAGAGAAGTAAACTCCGATGGCGATGCCCTGTTTGCGGAAGGCCGTAATGAGGGGGCCCATCACATCCTTGCCATAAGGAGTGTGCATGACACTAAATTCAGTCGTGCGGGTGTTCCACATACAGAACCCGGCGTGGTGTTTAGCGGTAAACATCACGTACTTAAATCCGGCCAGTTTGGCCAACCGCGCATAGTCGTCGGGCCGGTATTGATCCGGGTTGAAGTACGCCGGCAGGGTTTCGAAGAAGCGATCGACGTAATCGGCTGATGCGCCGACCAAAGAATGAGATATGACGCCACCCAAAGACTCCATCAACGCCCCAGTGGATGAACAGTCCCAGGCCACGATCCCGGAAGAGTTCGACCGCTGCGGGATCGTTGTTGCGCCCTTGACCCGCTCTTTGCGGACGTGTCGACGAACTGAGCTGATGCAAGCGTGGCGGAACAGACGCAGAAGGCGAGCGCAAGCAGTTTCATGGTCTTCGTATCATATATTTCGGCTGCGGTGTTTCGTTCGTGTCACGGGCAAGATGCGGCCGATTGATCGCTCATCCAAACAGCATCACCCGCTTAGCGCCTCGACTTTGCCCACGATAGGTAAAGGCATCTCCGGCTCAGGGCCGAGTGGCTCACATCCGACGTTGTATCTGTGCCATAATGCCAGAGCGATTTACATTCCGAGCCATCCCAAGCCATGGGCTCTACTCATGCAATAAGTAGTTACCGCGTGAAGGTGGAGGTCTTATGTCACAGCAGGACGTAGAAATAGTTCGAAGTGGGTACGATGCTTTCAACCGTAACGATATTCCGGCGGCTCTCGCGTTGCAAGACCCGCAGATCGAATGGATCGAGGCTGGCGGTGGACGTGCGCCTGCGGGTACGTTCCGTGGACCCCAAAGCATCGCGACTGAGGTGTTTGCAAAGGTACCGCAGAATTTCGATGACTTTCGAGCCGAGCCCGAGCAGTTCATCGATGCTGGTGAGCACGTCGTTGTGGTGGGACGCTTTCGGGGAAAAGGAAAAGGCGGCACTACGCTCGACGCACCGTTTGTACACGTCTATCAGATGCGCAATGGCAAGAGCATTCGTTTTCAGAACTACGTCGATGCCGCCGCCTGGGCGAGCGCCTGGGGAGTTTGATTCAGAGTTGGCTCGGCGTTAGCTGCTGGCACAACTAGAATCGGCTGCGATCTGCTCTTCGCCTCCATCCGCAAACGACAACCGATCACTCCGGCCGCTATGGAAATGCCGGGCGGCAGCAGGTACCAGAAATCTGAGGTTCCTTGCGTTCCTCCAAAAACTGGTCGACACTACATAGGGAACGCCTGACCGTTCTCGAGAACCCAGAAAACATGCCCGGCTCCGTCAATATCCGTCTCTGCATCATGATGTTCCTCAACTTCGTTGTCTGGGGTTGCTGGTACGTCACGATTGGCACTTACCTGACCGCGACGCTGCATTTCTCAGGCACGCAGGCCGGAGCCGTATTCGGCACGACCGCGCTCGCGTCCATGATCTCGCCGTTCTTCGTCGGACTCATCGCCGACCGTTACTTCTCGACCGAGCGTGTCCTCTCAGCCGTTCACCTCATCGGGGCCGTCTTTCTCTACCTGGTCACCCGCGTGACATCCTTCCCGGCTGTTTATGGCCTGATGTTCGCGTATTGCCTGTGCTTCTTTCCGACTCTTGCCCTCACCACGTCCATTACGCTCAAGAACATCCCTGACGCACGCCGGTTCCCCCTGTTCCGGGTTTTCGGCACGCTCGCGTGGATCGTGATCGGCGTTGCTATCGGCAAGCTCCGCGTCGAAGCATCCTCTACGCAGTTTCTCCTCGCTGCTGCGGGATCGGTTGTCATGTCGGTATTTTGTTTGTTCCTCCCGCATACACCGCCGACGAACAAACAGGGCTCCATATCTTTCCGCCAGATCCTCGGGCTCGACGCGCTCGTCATGCTGAAAGAGCGCTCGTATTCAGTTTTCCTGATCGCCTCGATCCTTGCGTGCGTTCCCCTGACGTTTTATTTCTCCTTCACAAACGCATTTCTCAACGACGTCGGCGTGGTCAATGCGGCCGGCAAGATGACGCTCGGCCAGTTCTCTGAAGTTTTCGTGATGCTTCTCATGCCGTTGATTTTCCGGCGGGTCAGCGTGCGCGGCATCCTGCTTTTGGGCTTGTGTGCGTGGGCCGTTCGTTATGCGCTGCTTGCCTACGGGAACGCTAGCGATCGCATGTGGATGTTCTACCTCGCCATCATCATCCACGGCGTCTGTTACGACTTCTTCTTCATAACCGGTCAGCTCTATACCGATCAGGAAGCACCAGCAAGCCTCCGCAACACCGCACAAGGCCTCTACACTTTCGTGACTTATGGGATCGGGATGTTTTTTGGTTCGCTGCTCTCCGGCATTGCGGTCGATTTCTTCACGACGAGCACTGGCGGAGCGCTCGTTCGCCACTGGACCGGGTTCTGGATGAGTTCGAGCCTCGGTGCGCTCGCGCTGTTCCTTGTCTTTGCCGTTTTCTTCCGGACGCGCCGTATGATCGGAAACAAGGAGTCCCCAGCCCTCGTGGAAGTCGGGTAGCTGCGCAGTATCCGCCTTGCTCTCGTGACGACTGCTGGAGATGCTGTATCTGAAACGGTCCGGTAGGCGACTGAGAAGGTTACAATACTCAACGGCGCCCTTGCTATAGTTCCCGGACAAAGTCTGCAAATGTTTCGCTTCCTTGCCTGCGTGCACCTGATATTGCTGTGTTCTCGAACGAATGCTCAGAGTTCGAGCGTCGACGAGCACGCTCAATGGCGTCATTACGGCGGCGCTTCGGATTCCGCCCAGTATTCCACGCTGCGCCAGATCGATCGCTCGAACGTCACTCGGTTGCAAGTTGCGTGGCGTTATGCCACCGGTGACAACGATCGTTATTCATTCAATCCGCTGGTTGTGGATCGTACCGTGTATGTTCTGGCGCAAAACAACTCGATTGTCGCGCTCGATGCCGTTACCGGGCGTCAACTCTGGATTCATCGGACCGATGCTCGTACACGCCTGATCACAAATCGAGGCATCAATTACTGGCAAAGCGCCGATGGTTCTCAGCGGCGCCTGTTTTTCTCGGTCGACAACTTGCTTCAGTCGATCGATGCGCGCACGGGCGAACTTATCACCTCCTTCGGTGCTAACGGGAAGGTCGATCTACGCCAGGGCTTAGGTCGCGAACCGGAAAGCCTGGTGCTCGTTCAATCCCTCAGCCCCGGTCGCATCTTCGAAGACCTGATCATTCTCGGATCTGCTACCAATCAGGAATACGAATCCGCACCGGGCGATATTCGCGCTTACGATGTGCGTACCGGGAAGCAAGTCTGGACCTTCCACACCGTTCCACACCCCGGCGAGTTCGGTTACGATACCTGGCCGAAGGAAGCATGGAAAACGGTTGGCGGCGCAAACTCCTGGTCGGAACTTACGATTGATGAGAAGCGCGCGATCGTCTACATTCCGGTTGGCAGCCCGAAGTACAACTTTTACGGCGCCAACCGCGAAGGTGCGAATCTCTTTGGTGACTGCCTGGTGGCGTTAGACGCCCGGACAGGCAAACGCCTCTGGCACTTCCAGATGGTTCACCACGACATCTGGGATTATGACCCTGCCACGGCGCCCAAGCTGGTTACAGTTCGTCACAACGGCCAGACGGTTGATGCTGTTGCTCAGGTCACGAAGCAAGGCTTCATCTTCGTCTTCAATCGCGTCACGGGCGAGCCGCTATGGCCGGTCGAGGAACGCCCTGTCCCTCAATCGGATATGCCCGGCGAAAAAACCTGGCCCACGCAACCGTTTCCCACCAAGCCACCACCCTTTGCGCGGCAGAAGTTCACCGCTGACGATTTAAGCCCGTACATCACAGATCCCGCCGAGCGCGCCCGCTTCCGCGACGAACTGTTAAGTGCCCGCAATGAGGGGCTCTTTACTCCTCCGGGAACCCGTAATACCGTGCAGATGCCAGGCAACAACGGCGGGGCCAATTGGAGCGGCGCCGCGGTAGATCCCACGAACGGCACTCTGTATGTTGTCTCGAAAGATTTGCCGGCCATGCTCAAACTGGAGCGCGAAAAAGAGGTCTCCGCGCTTCCGCAAGGTACCCCTGAACAGCAGGGCCGTGCCCTTTACGAAGCGAAGTGCCAGATTTGTCATCACGGCGATCTCAAAGGACAGCCACCGGCAGTCCCTTCCCTGGTCAATATCGGCTCGCATCTCACGAATGCCCAAGTTCACAGCGTCATTGCGCACGGCCAAGGGCTGATGCCGGCAGTCCCGGGTCTCTCGCCCGCTGACGTAGACAGGCTCACTGCTTACCTGTTCCATACGGAGCGAGCCGCGAACATGCCTGCCGCAGATCATCCGAAGGAAGCGCCCGCGCCGTCCTCGCCCAAAACTGCGCGGTACCGGACAGGCTTCGGCTTCATGGTTACCAGCACCGGTCTGTCACCCATCAAGCCGCCATGGACTTCTCTCACCGCATACGACCTCAACGAGGGGACCATCAAATGGAAGAGGCCACTGGGCGAAGTGCCGGAACTGGCGGCCAAAGGGATCACAGACACCGGAGCGCATTTTCCGAAAGTCGGGCCAGTTGTTACAGCCGGCGGCCTGATTTTCACGGGTACCCGTGACCGCAAGGTTCGCGCTCTCGACTCGAGCACCGGAGCAGTACTCTGGGAGGCGCAGGTGGATGCCGCTCTTGAAGGCATGCCCGCGGTCTATTCCGTTGATGGCCGCGAATATGTCGTTTTCTGCGCGGCCGCCCAGCCCGCAACGGATCTTGTTAGGGACTCCTGGTCATCCCGCAACGCAGGGCAAATCGCAGAAGGGCGCCTACGTTGCTTTTGCGCTACCACGGTAGCGTATTAAAATGCTTCTGCTTTTTGTTCATCGCGAGACGTCGGCGTGAAACACCTGGAATGGCTCCCCGTCTTTTCGCTTCAGCTCTAGTCCAAGACCCGGGCGTGCGGAGTCGGGCTCGAGAAAGCCGTTCTTAGCGCGAACTGCGCCTTCGAACAACATCGCTTCAATCCGTTGATGATCGAAGAAGTACTCGACATTCATAGCCGGCATCGACGCACAGCAAAGCGTCGCATGGATGGAGGGAGCCGTGTGGGCGGACAGCGGCAAGTGGCAGATCTCCGCAAGGTCGCTAACTTTCATGAAAGTCGTGATGCCGCCACACCGTGTAACATCGACCTGTAGCACGTCGACCGCCTGAGCCTCAACCAGCAGTCGCGCGTCATCAAGAACATAGATATACTCGCCTGCCGCGATACGCATCGAGGGCGGTGCCTGCTCGACGAGCAGATGTAAACCAGCGCGGTCGTCAGAACTCACCGGTTCTTCGAACCAGGTAACCTCAAACTCGCTGAAAAACCGGCTGCTCTTGAGAGCCTGTTTTCGATCGTAAGCTCCGTTAGCATCCACATAGATTTCGGTTTTCTGACCGAGCGCTCGGCGAACCGCGGCGACGCGCTGTACGTCAGCCTCCGCATCTCTGCCGATCTTCATCTTGACGGCTCGAAATCCTTCGTTCGCCCAGCCTGTTAATTGGTCGACCAGTTGTTTCTCTGTGTAGGAAGTAAACCCGCCGCTTCCATAGGCGGTGATCGAATCCCGACACTTGCCCAGCAAATCTAACAGCGATCGCCCGAGCAACTTTGCTTTGAGATCCCAAAGCGCAATATCAACGGCAGAAATGGCGTTGGAGACCAATCCGGGCCGTCCCCAGTTGCGCGCAAGCCGGTCCATCGCGTGGTGAATACCAGGGATACCGAAGGATCGCGACCCAGCACGACCTTCTCGATCAGCTGCTGGGCGACCTTGGCCGCGGCTTCGCTTGCATATGAGAAGCCCAAGTCCAATCTCGTCGGCCGCAGCCAATTCCACGACCAACGACGGTCGTGGAATCCCAATCTGCGGTTCCGTCCGCCTCGGGCGTCTCGGTTGGGATCGTGTACGCCGAGATTTTGGCCGATCTGACGGGATCGTGCGTGGCGGGCATCGGGCAAGCGCCTACACGAGTTCCCGGATTCGGTCCTTCGCGATGGTGGAGGCAATCTTCTGCCAGTCTTTGGTGCCCCTGGCCATCGATTCCGCAAAGTGAAGCGCTTGTTGCGGTTTGATGCTTGCCGGCATCGGCGGCTCGTTCTCGTCGACAACTGCTTCGATCAATGCCGGCCCCTGTACGGCAAGCGCAGCATCGATGATCCTGCCCGGCCTCAGAAGCCTCGTTGATAGTGAAGCTTTGCCAGCCAAAACCGCGAGCCACGGCCGCGAAATCGATGGGCTGGAGGTCACATTCGTACTCCGGGTTGCCGAGAAACACCATCTGTTCCCACTTGATTTGGCCGAGAGAGTTGTTCTTGATGACGAATACCTTCAGCGGAAGCTTGTATCTCACGCAGGTCGCCATTTCTCCCATCAGCATTGTGAACCCTCCGTCGCCGACGAAAGCGATAACCGTACGGTTCGGGATATGCAACCTGCGCAGCAATAGCGTAAGGAAAACCGCAGGCCATGGTCGCCAGATTTCCCGAACAGGTATGGTGCTGTCCCCGCAGCGATGGAATGTAGCGCGCCCACCAAGTCGTATTGGTTCCGGAATCACTCGTGACCAAGGCATCTGATTTCAGCCGTTTCCCAAGTTCGTGCGCAACAACCTGCGGCTTCATGGGTGAGTCTGTGGCCGTTCCACGCGTGACCATTAACTCGTTCCAATCCTTCATCCCCTTTTGCGCTTTTTCGAGGAAGGACTTACTTTTTTGCTGTAAGTGCGGGATCAACGCATCCAAGCGTCTCGACACTATCGCCGACTAAAGCCACGTCGGCGGGATACCGGAGGCTCACGCGGGAGGGATCAATCTCGATCTGAACGCATTTCGCTTGTCCGATCTTGGGATAGAACTCGATGTAAGGGAGCGTGGAGCCGACAATCAGCAGCGTGTCGCATTCCTTCATCGCCTCTTCGGACGGCAGCGTTCCGAGAAGACCAAGACCTCCGGTCGTGTACGGGCTGTCATCTGGCACGCATGATTTGCCCAGCAGAGCCTTGATGATGGGTCCACCGAGGATGTCCGCCACCTTCTCAAGTCGATCACCGGCCTTGAGCGCGCCTTGGCCCGCAAGAATCGCCACCTTCTTCCCGGCATTCAGTATCTCTGCGGCCGCTTGAATTTCCTGCGGCTCGGGCTTGCGTGCTCCTCGTGCGAACACGTCCGAGACGTGGTTCGGCTTATTGCGCATCGATCGCATGTCTTTGGCGACGCTCTGATCCTGGATATCGACGGGAATGGTGATGTGCGCGACACCGCGGCGAGCGATCGCAGTGCGGCACGCCAACTCGGTTATATTCTGGGCATGCGCTGCGCCCATAATGCGTTCGTTGTATACCGCCACGTCCATGAATAGGCGGTCGAGAGCAACGTCCTGTTGCGTGTGCGTCCCGATCAGGTCGTGGAATTGAAGGCCGGTGATGGCCAAAACGGGCTGACCGTCCAGCTTTGCGTCGTACAAACCATTCAGCAGGTGAATGCCTCCCGGTCCCGACGTCGCGATACAAACCCCGAGCTTGCCCGTGAATTTTGCGTAACCACAGGCCATGAAGGCCGCAGACTTCCTCATGCCTGGTTTGAATGAATCGGATCTTGTCCTGTGCTTTTCGCAGCGCCTCTATGATGCCGTTAATGCCGTCGCCAGGAATGCCGAAAATTGTGTCGACACCCCAGTCGATGAGAGTGTCTACAATGACTTCGCTTGCCGTTTGTGCCATTCTGCCGAGTCTCCAAATTGGAGACAGCGCAGAGCCCCGAATGTAACGAGAAACTTTGCCGAGTACCGACTGTCGCGCACGCTCTTACACCGGTCATTCGCTGCAACACTTCGCTGCCAGTACTCGTCTACGAAGCGGTGCGTTTGTGATCGGAGAATTCTACTCTTTCACCCGGTACATGATCCTGACCGAACAGAAACAAATGGAAGCTGATGCGCACGTTCCTCGATGCCGCCGCTTGCCGTTTCTACAGCGAAGACAGTAGCGGAACACATCCAGGACGGGCGCTTTCAACGATCTCTAGCGCTGGTTACGGCCGGCTCGAGTCTCGTCAGCGGATTAGAAGTCGCCTACGAGCATTACAAAGGAAGCTACAGCAATCCGGTTATGTACACGCCGGTCGCGCTTAGCGGTGTAGTGTCTGCGGCGAGTTTCGGAGCCGTGTTTAGCGAACGGATGGCGTCTGGTGCCATGCGCTGGGCGTGCGTCGTCACGCTCGTTGATGGCATTGTCGGCTTCGGATTTCACATCCGGGGAATCTATCGTAAGCCCGGAGGATGGAAACTCCCGGTCACCAACGTCATCATGGGCCCTCCTATCTTTGCTCCTCTCCTGTTCGGCACGGCCGCATATCTGGGCTTGATGGCTTCCTATCTCCGCAGGGAGGATGATCCGCCTCTCCGGCGATGTCGAACCGGTACCTCACACGGGCTGGAGGAGAGAGATCCACGAAGGCCGATTCCAGAAGCATCTTGCCGGTGTCGCGGCAGTCTGGACAGTTCTTTCCGGAGTAGAAGCTTGGTATTCGCATTACAAGAGCCGCTTTCGCATCTGGGCCCAGTGGACGCCCGTATTGCTCGCCCCGATTCAACTCGCCGCGTGCCTCGCCGCAATCTTCAGCAAACGAGCTGCGCAAAAGGTCTTGCCCGTAACATCAGGTCTCGCGATGCTCGATGGTGCGGTCGGGTTCTGCTACCATGCGCGCGGAATTGTTCGCCGGCCCGGAGGAACTAAAACCTGGCTCTATAACATCCTGTACGGGCCGCCCATCTTCGCGCCGCTTCTGTTTGCGGCTTGCGGAGCGCTAGGCCTTCTGGCCACTTTCTTGCGGAGAGAGAATCGTGAGTAATCACCACCCGAGCGATGCGGAACTGGCGCCGCTCGATCCTGCAACGGGAAAGCCACGGAAGCAAATGGAGCAGCCGGGCTATTATCCCGGGCTACAAAACACTAAGTCAAAAAAAATTCTGGGACGCTACCACTCGACGGCGTTGTCGAGGAACGGGTCGGGAACGTGCCGCCGTATTCAGTTCTTTTCGCCTGAAGAGCTTCCGATCATCAGCGCCGTCTGCGACCGGATCATGCCGCAGCATGATCGGCTGCCGCAATTTCGCATTCCGGTGCTGAACTCAATCGACGAGCGCCTCGCCAAAAATGAGATCAGCGGTTACCGTTTCGAAAACATGCCCGACGATCGTGATGCCTACCGGCTCGGCATTCAGGCCATTGACATTACAGCCCGCGCAAAATTCGGAACAGGGCTTCGCCGAGCTCGCGCCGATTGAGCAGGACACCATTCTGAAATCCATCCATGACGGAGACAAGTGGGCGGCTCATGAGATCTGGGATCGCATGTCGATCGATCGCTTCTGGCATTTGCTCGTCCAGGACTGCGTCACGGCTTACTATGCACATCCATGGGCTTGGGACGAGATCGGTTACGGTGGTCCTGCTTATCCGCGAGCCTACACGCGGCTCGAAGGCGGTTTGCCGGAACCGTGGGAGGTCGATGAGCGGCGTTATGACTGGGAGGCGCCCGCATCATCTCTGTCGGATGCCTACGAAGAGAGCGGGGCAAGTTCGGACACACCCGCACACGGACAAGGTGGAACGCATTGAGAGTCGCCGGTTTTGGGAGAGTTCAAGCAGGCGCGCGACGATGTCCGGAATCTTGGACCTCTGCAACGCATCGCGAAAGAAACGAAGCGTTATCGGGACGAAGAAGAGGTTGATTACTGCATCGTCGGCGTCGGGTCTGCGGGCGGTGTCCTCCTGCAGCGGCTAGCGAAAGCCGGGTTTCAGGTTGTAGGTCTCGAAGCGGGTCCGTTTTGGGATACCGAACTGGACTGGGTCAGCGACGAAAAGGGCTCGCATAAGCTTTACTGGAACGACCTGAGAATCACGGGCGGAAAAGATCCGCTGACGCTAGGCGAAAACAACAGCGGAAAAGGCGTGGGCGGCGGATCGGTTCACTGGGCCGCCTTCACACCGCGGTTTCATCCCTCCGATTTCCGCGTCTATACGCAAGACGGCGTCGGCGCCGACTGGCCGATCTCCTACGAGGACCTGAAGCCCTATTACGAACTGCTCGAACGTGAGATTCCGGTCGCAGGTCCGGCTTACTTCCCGTGGGGCGACCCACATGGCTATCCGTATGGTCCGCATCCGCTGGGCGGGGTCGGCGATGTGCTCGTCAAAGGTTGTACCAGACTGGGCATTCGGGTCTGCGCGGGAGGCCCGGTAGCGATCCTGTCCGGATCACATGGCGACCGGCCGCACTGCATCTATCGCGGATTCTGCATCCAGGGCTGCAAAGTGGGCGCCAAAGCAAGCACGCTGATCACTCACGTTCCTGAGGCGATTCGCTATGGCGCAGAGGTGCGTCCGCTCGTCCATGGCTTCCCGTATTTCGCTGCGGAGCAGAGACCGTGTTAACGGCGTCTTTTACTTCGATCGCGAAGGCCGCGAACACTTTCAACGGGCCAAGGCCGTGATCGTTTCCGGATACGCTATCGAAACACCACGCTTGTTGCTCAATTCCGCCTGCCCGGGACACGAAAACGGTTTGGCGAATTCGAGCGGCACTCTGGGGCGCTATCTGATGGCGCAAGCTGGCAATGTTGTCCTGGGCCGCTTTCCGGATTTGATCCGCATGTATAAAGCTCCGCCCGCGCACGCGCTCACCGAGGAGTTCTACGAGACTGACCCGCGGCGCGACTTCGCCAGAGGCTTTGCCATCCAGACAGTTGCTCCTCTACCCGTGGCGTTTGCGAAGCAGATGATGGTCGCCAAAGGCGCATGGGGCTGGGGAATGCGCCGGGTCATGATGGATTACAACCATTGGGCCACCCTTGGCGTTCTCGGCGAAATCCTGCCTTGGGAGGACAATCGCGTCGAACTCGCGGCCGAGAAGGATCAGTTCGGCCTGCCAGTCGCGAAGGTCACCTTCAATCTTCATGAGAACGACAAGAAGCTCATTGCGTTCGGGAAGAACAAGGTGATGGAAGTCATGCGCGCAGCCGGCGCAGAAGAGGTGGTACAGGAGGCTCGCTACGCTCACCTTGTGGGCGCGTGCAGAATGGGGGCCGACCCGAGTACATCTGTGGTCGATAAATTCGGGCGCACCCACGATGTCAGCGAACTTGTTTGTTTGTGACGGAAGCATATTGCCAACCCAAGGCTCCGCAAATCCGGGGCTTACCATTCAATCTTTGGCCGCACGCACCGCAGACTACCTGGTCTCTCAAGGCACACGTATCTTCCACTCCGATGAGCGCGACATGGAAACTCCGCCGGTGCGAAAAGAACTCGCCGTCAAGGATAGCTTCACGAAGGGTGTACCGCGGTTCACGTAAACGAGGCCCGCCTGTTTCGGTACGTGGAAAGCAATCCATCGTCGTATTCGCCTGACCAGCTCGTGCTCATTCCCCTCCATCAAGTTCCTGCTACTAGGGTCGTTCGGGTCGTTACCGGCACGGCGCCGAACCGGCGCTCTCTCCTGCTGAACTCATGGAGGGCGGCATCGAAATCTTGTTCATCAAATTCGGGCCACATGCGATCGGTAAACAACAGTTCAGCGTAGGCTGATTCCCAGAGAAGGAAGTCCGAAAGCCGCTTCTCGCCGCCCGTACGAATCAGCAAATCGACGTCGCTACCCTCCTGTTTCATAGCATCTGCAAATATTTCATTGATGTACCCAGCCGAAACTGCCGTCCGATTCTTGACCGCATCCAGTGCTTTACTGGCCGCCCGCGTGATCGCATTCCGGGACGAATAATCGATTGCGATGCAAAGAGTAAGCCGGCGCCCAAACAACGTCAACTCCTCCGCTTCCTCGATCTCCCTCAGTACTTCTCGAGGTAATCGATCGCGCCGCCCGATAATCTGCAGTCGGATATCATGCTGGCGCAATCGCTCCACCTCCTTGCGAAGATACATCCGCAGCAACCGGAAGATGCCCTGCACTTCCGCAGCGGGCCGTTGCCAATTGTCGGACGAGAATGCGTAGAGCGTCAGTCGCGCTACGGTTCGCTCTACGGCCCTTTCCACAATTCGCCTGACGGCCAGGACGCCGGCGCGATGGCCACAGATGCGAGGCAACCCGCGAGTCGTCGCCCAGCGACCATTCCCGTCCATAATCACGGCCACATGCAGCCCGTCGACGCTCTTTGTTGGGTTCGAACAGCAGGAAATCATAGCCCTTTGTTCTAGACCGGTTTGGGTTGAGACTCTGGCACAGTTGGTGGCTGTCCCGAGGCCGTCGTTTGGATGGAACCGTACCAGTCGATTCTCCGCGTCAGATACATGACGGCGGCAATCGCGACGAAACTGCTGATTGCGCCCGCGAGCAACGCATTGTCCTCAAGCCGCAGCAAGAGATAGATCAGCAGGTAAAGAAGACTGAAAAGTGCCAGTGCTCTGGCCGCATGCACCCGGCTCGAGAAGATCCATCCGGCGTTGGCGGATAAAAGAAGCACGGTTGCACTTGCGGCTGCAAGGAAGCCGAGATCAAAGCCGATTCTTTCCGCCACCGACAGAAGCAAAAGGTAGAAGATGATTTGTGCCAGTCCGACGAGCACATACTGCGCGGGATGCACCCGTTTTCCAGTCGAAACCTCAAATACGAAGTAAGAGAGAAACACCAGGCCAACAATCAGAAGCACATACTTGAGCGCCCGACTCACCGACTGATAAGCGTCGGCTACTTCGATGAACGAAACCCCCAGGGCAGTCGAGCTTAAGCCTGCAATTGATCTGCTCGGACCTTCGGCACGAACTCCGCGCGCGGTGAAAGGGACAGACCATTCTGCCTTAAATCCGCGCGTCCGTCACAGTGCGGTCGGTCGGCAGAATGCCGCCATCGAACCCAGGATTCCGCCAATCTCCCCTTGCCGCAAGGTGAGTTGTTCTGCCGTAAGCCAGCAGCGCAATCCGCTCCGCACCCGAAAACCTCAAATGACTTGTGACATGGAACCTAGGCACTGGCTCGGACGGAATACGGAACTTGGCACCTAAGAAAACCATCTTCAAGCGCTCGTCATCGTGACCGCCCAACGAGACCCGGTCTGCCAACTCTGAGGGAATCAATGTGCTCGGTCCCAAATCTCCCTCCAAAGTTGCGTCTGCCAGCGCACCGCGAGCGTCGCTCACTCCCACGATGATTTCCGCACGGCCCCAGTCGAAGTCTGCTCTTTGCAGGGGCTGCCGCGGGCGCCTTTGACAGATCGAAGGTCGAATCGAGCTTGAGATCAGCCTGAAACACGGGTACGCGAAAGAGCGAGCGGTGCCGCTCGGTTGTGGTCGTGGTGATGTTTGCGACCGCCTGAATCGGAAAGATCAGGTAAACACCATTTTCGGCCGCCGCAGTGGGAGAATTCGACGGGACTGTATACGGTACTGCCAGTGTCGGACCGAGGAACGTTTGAGGGCCACCAACATGACTGCTGATTTCCTTCAAAACTTCTGCGGCGCGATGCGTCCGCTCCGAGACAAGCTCGAAGACGAAAACTGAGGGAATCGTTATGAACACCGCGAGTGCACAGACAACGATCAGTTTCAATCCCATCGAACGGGTGTTTATTCCGCTTCTCATATACGCCTCCGAATAGTTCACCTGAGTCACTCCTTCCGTTTTACTTTGCATTGCAAAGTGACAAGGCAAATTTTTTTTATGCCTGCGAGGGTCTCAAACGACGCGAACCCACGACTTCGTCTTTGTTTTCTTTCGTCGCATCCTGAATCACACGTTCGAGTGTGGAGAGATAAGTTAAATATCGATCTCGGCCCGAAGATGTAATGCGGCAATGCGTTTGCGGCCGGTTCTGGTCCTGCTGTTTCAGAATCTCAACCATCTTGCTTCGTTCGAGTACGCTCAAATGTCTGCTGAGATTGCCATCCGTCAGCGAACACAGCTGCTTGAGGTCATTAAAGGTGAGCCCCTTCGGGTTTGTCACAAGCGAGGTCAGGATGCTCAAACGGGCACGTTCATGAATCACGCGATCCAAACCGTCGTAAGCGAAGCGCCCTTCTTCAGAGGATTTACTGTTCATCGCGAGCCTCTCGGTCAGAGAACATCAACACCCCCGCCACCAGGAGTTGCCCAACCGCAAAGGGAACTCCCATGGCAAAGGGAGAAAGAGTCCGAAAATCACCGATTGCGATGCAACCGAGCCCCGCGATGAGATACCATCCGCCCGCCGCGAGCATCGGCCTTGGAAGGAAACGGCAAGACGAGAAGATGCCAAGGCTGTAAATGATCTGCCACATTGCCGGCAACAACCAGGCGTCCTGCGGCACTGATCCAATCAGCACGGCGGTCACTAGTACGCCCGAGACCAGCGACGGCAGGAACTGTTCGGCTGCCATCCGCATCATCTCGTCCGAAAGAGCCGAATGTATGCGTCGGGCGCGGTTCCGCATTTGGATGCCCGTCAAAACCGCCGATGCAAATGCAGTCGAGATCCAGATGGCGAGATAGCCGAAAATGTGCTTTCCCGGATCGGGCAAGTAAATCTGCTGAACCGCCGCAGCGATCACCGCGAAAGCGGCGGTGCAAGCCAGGGTAGCCGGACCATATCCGCGGAATTCCGTCGTATTAGCCAGATGGCGGCGAATAGTGTTGATGTCGCCTAACGCCCGGTAGAGGTCGTTCATTCGTTCACTTTACAATGCAAAGTAACTCATCTCAGGTTCCTTGTCAAGGCCCAGAAGTGCAGTAGGATCTACCATAAATCAGAAAACAAACCCGCAGGTTGGCATCTGTCGCATTGCGGACCTGGAGAAGAAGACATTCGAATCCAATCTTTGAAAGTGAGAGCCGTCCGGGTTCCGATGGCTACTCCGCATCAAACTGCAAGTGGGACGGTCGCGGAATCGCCGCTGGTACTGATCGACGTGGTCACAACCGAAGGCGCGGTAGGCCATGCGATCGTCTTCACCTACAACTACGCAGCGCTAAAGCCGACAGCAGATCTGATAGCGAATCTGGCTCCCTTGGTCGAAGGCGAAGACCTGGCTCCCGCAGCTCTCGAATCGAAACTCGTCCGGCGCTTTCGTTTGCTCGGGCACACAAGGGCTGCTCGGTATGGCGCTCTCCGGAATCGACATGGCGCTCTGGGACGCACTCGCTCGTGCACATAACGTCTCGTTGCTGCACCTGCTAGGAGGCGTGCCGCGCCCGATACCGGCTTACGGAGCCGTTGGCTATGACGGAGCCGAACAATCGGGACTCGTCGCGGAAGACTGGGCGCGTCGGGGCTTCAAAGGAGTCAAAGCCAAAATCGGATATCCGACGATCGCGAGAAGATCTCGCCGTGATTCGCGCGATCCGCAGCGCCGTCGGTCCTGAGACTGCCATTATGGTCGATTACAACCAATCCCTTACGCCTGCGGATGCGGTCGCACGTTTGCGCCAGCTTGAAGATGAAGGACTCACCTGGGTCGAAGAGCCTACCTTGGCACATGATTACAAGGGCCATGCCTTCATCGCGCAGCAGATTCGCACGCCGGTTCAATGCGGCGAAAACTGGTGGGGCATACGCGACATGCAGCACGCAATTGAAGCGTGCGCCAGTGATTACATGATGCCCGACGTGATGAAGATCGGTGGCGTTACTGGATGGATGCGCGCTGCCGCGCTCGGCGAAGCGCACAGCATCCGCCTCTCGAACCACCTCTGGCCGGAGATAAGTGCGCAGCTCCTCTGCGCAACTCCGACTGCGCATTGGCTCGAATACGCCGACTGGTGGAATGCTGTGCTAAAAGAGCCGCTCCGAATCGAGAACGGAACTGTGTGCCTCGAAGGCGTCGTCGGCACCGGGGTGGAGTGGAACGAAGACGCCGTGCGCCGCTACGCCGTGTAACCAGGTGCCCTGATCCTCGCGCATACCGGGACTCTCTTGGTCCCTATACTGGTTTTCGGTGCGCCCGCTTCTTCCTTATCTTCTGGTCTGGCCCTTTCTCCTCGGCAGCGGACACGCTGCTGATCGAGATCCGGTCAGCCACGTCAATCCCCTGATCGGCACGCAGCAGAGCCAGATCGGATACGGCGGCACGATGCCATTCGTCTCCCCTCCGTTTGCGATGACGAACTGGACGCCTCAAACCCGGCAAAACAAGATCAGCATCACTTCCTATAACTATGACGACAAGACCATCTCCGGGTTTATCGGTACACACCAACCCGCGATTTGGATGGGCGATTACGGCTACGTCACGGTTGTGCCCGCAAGTCGGGACGTCTGCGCACGACCCCCGACAGCCGCAAACTCGCGTACTCCCACGCCGGTGAGATCGCAAACGCGGACTACTATGCGGTGTCGCTTCAGGCGGCAGACCACAACTCGATCCGCGCCGAGATGACGGCGACGGAACGTTGCGCGCTGTTCCGCTTTCAGTTTCCTGACCGGCGGCACCGGCGTGTGCTGATCGAAACGTCGCGGCCGGGCAGCCCGGGTGGCGCAGCAGTCGACAACGGGCGCCAGGAGATCACCGGCTTCAATCCACATCGCATGGATGCCCACCTCGGCCCGCATAAACTGCCGAACTTCCGCGGCTACTTCGTCGTTCAGTTCAGTCGCACTTGGCAGAATGCGCGGACCTACGGCACAGAAGATAAGACGGGCAGAACCAGTCGCGGCGCGTACGCCGAGTTTCGCCCGGGCGAACTTGTGGAAGTGCGGGTTGGCACGTCGTTCCTCAGCATCGATCAGGCTCGCGCCAATTTGCAGCACGAGATACCGCAGTGGGATTTCGACGCGCGTGAGGGCAAAGCTCCGCAGCGCCTGGAGCGACAAACTCAATCGGCTGCAAGTAGACGGCGCGACGGACCGCGAAAAAACACGTCTCTATACAGCGCTCTATCATGCGTTGCTGTATCCGCGGATGTTTTCCGAATACGGCCGCTATTACAGCGCCTTTGACGATCGAGTGCACACGGGCGAAAGCTACACGGCCTTTTCCATCTGGGACACTTTCCGCGCCGAGAACAGCCTGCTTACTCTCTTTGCACCGGAGCGCATCGACGGCATGATCACCGCACTTCTCCAGAATTTCAAGGAAGGCGGCTGGATGCCGAAATGGCCCAATCCGAGCTACACCAACATCATGATCGCCACTCACGCCGATTCGCTGGTCGCCGAAGCAATCCGCAAAGACTTCCGCGGTTTCGACCGGCAACTCGCCTGGCAAGCGGTTTATAAAGACGCGATGGTGCCGCCGGACGGCGATACTCGCGGCGCTGGCTTGATCGCGAAGAGGGCACCCCCTACGAAGCGCGCGCCGGGCTGACTTACTACAAGAAGCTCGGCTTCATTCCGACGGACAAAACGGACGAAGCCGCCTCGCGCACCCTGGAAGACAGCTACGACGATTGGTGCGTGGCGCAAATCGCCAAGGCTCTCGGCCGGGAAGACGACTACCGCTTCTTTCTTCGTCGCTCATTGAACGACCGCAATCTCTACAACCCTTCCCTCGGACTCATGAACGGCAAAACCTCGGATGGAAAATGGGCTCCGCTCGGGGGCAGAGAAGATACGCCCGCAATCGTTCGGAGTCCGGGTGGACTGAAGGCGATGCCTGGGTCTACACGTGGTCGCCTTTCCACGATCAAGCCGGTCTCCTGAAGCTCATGGGAGGCGCCGATGCGTACTCGGCAAAGCTCGACCGTCATTTCAGCGGAGGTCACAACGTCCACAAGAACGAACCCAGCCATCACTATCCTTATCTCTACGACTTTGCCGGTCAGCCTTGGAAGACGCAACGCAAAGTCCGCGAGATTGCTGCGCAGGAATATGGCTTTGATGCGGGCGGTCTCGATGGCGACGACGATTGCGGCCAGATGTCGGCGTGGCTGCTCTTTACGGCCATGGGCTTCTATCCAGTCAATCCCGCCAGCGGTGATTACATGATCGGCAGCCCCATGTACAACACGATGACGCTGCGCTTAGCGAACGGGAAAACATTCCGCGTCGAAGCGGAGAACAATTCCAGCCAGAACGTCTACATTCAATCGGCCACACTGGACGGCAAGCCGCTCACCGTGCCCGTCATCACCTGGGAACAGATCCAATCCGGCGCCACCCTGCACTTCAAGATGGGGCCGAAACCATCGAACTGGGGCAGCGCTTGGCGGCCCGCCCCCATCTTCGTGCAGTAGCACGACTCATTGCTCTCATCAGGTTGTGCAGTTTACTCGTCGTGTTCCAGTTACGAATGGTCATGCTCTTGTAGTCCGGATGTAGTGCGAGCTTCGAGAGATGGCTCTGACTGGCTCTGCTGATCGGGCGCCGGCAGTAAATCGCATGATCGCTGGCAAAAACCTCGTCGACGCCGGCCTTCAGCTTGATCGTCGGTAGAACATCCGGCGCTCGAAGGGGAGGGCGCACGAAGATAACGTCGTATCGGTATGTGTCAGGATCCTCGCCGAATGCGTCCGGAGCTTCGCGAACAACGCTTTCAAGTTTCTCCTGAGAGATCAGGACGACGAGCGCAGTGTAACCGAACCGCGCGCTCAAGATGGATTCGATCTTGAGCCCTAAACGTGTCGTGTCCTTGAGCGGAACTCTCGAACAGTACGTTGCCGCTTTGAATGTAGGTCGTGACGTTCTTGAATCCACTGTTTTCGAAGCATTGCCGAAGCTCGGCCATACCGATGAGGTTATTGCCCCCGACATTAATGCCCCGGAGCAGCGCAAGGTATTTCAAGGTGAATCAGGACCAGGCGTGCTATCAGGCGATCGTGCCCACCATGGGACTGCTGGCTACCGCGTATTCACGTTTCGGCCATTCGTCCAGCCAGGAAAGCTGCTCGTCCGGCCTCAACCGCCAGTCTCATAGCTCGGGCCATCAGCTCAGAATCCTCAGCCTCAGCAACCGCCGTATTCAGAAGAACGCCGTCATAACCAAGTTCCATCGCGACCGCAGCATCGGAAGCGGTTCCCACTCCTGCGTCTACGATGAGCGGCACCTCGGTGATCTCCTGGCGAAGGATCTTCAGATTCGTCACGTTTTGAATGCCCAATCCCGAGCCGATGGGAGCGGCGAGCGGCATCACGGCGGCGGCACCCGCGTCGATCAGCTTGCGCGCGTTGACAAGATCATCGGTCGTGTAGGGCAGAACAACGAAGCCCTCTTTGACCAGAACTCGGGTTGCCTCCAGCAGACCCTCGTTGTCGGGAAAAAGCGTTTTCTGATCGCCGATCACCTCTAGCTTGATCCAGTTTGAGAGGCCCACTTCCTGCGCAAGGCGCGCGGTCCGGATTGCCTCGTCTGCGGTATAGCAGGCGGCTGTGTTCGGCAGGATCTGGATGCGCGAGCGATCGATAAAGTCGAGCTCCGACTCCTTTGATTTGTCAGTCAGATTGACGCGCCGGACTGCCAGAGTCACCATCTCGGTCTCGGCGGCCGCATGACAGCGTGCCATCAGTTGTTTGCTCCGGTATTTCCCTGTTCCCACAAATAGCCGGGATCGGAACGTTCTGTTCGCGATGGTCAACGTGTCTTGCATAACAACCATTATGAATCTCGATACCGAGCGTCTAGGCCGTGACCGGTTCGCGTTTCGCGCGAGGAGCATCAGAGACCTCGGTCGGGACCAGGATCTCCACTGCGAGGCCCGGGCCTGCGTTACGAGCTCGGATGCGGCCGCCGTGAACGGCAACGGCTCGCTCGGCGATGGATAGGCCCAGACCCACCCCCCCGGAGTTCTTGTTGCGGTCTGCGTCCACCCGGAAGAACGGCTTAAACAGATTTTCCAGAGCCGAATCCGGCACTCCAGGACCATAATCGCGAACTTCGATCCTGGCATCTCCGCCTTGCTTTTCGAGCGTGACTTTGATCCTCGTATCTTCTGGTGCGTACCGAATCGCGTTTCGGAGAACATTCTCGAAAGCACGTCTAAGAAGCTCACGGTCCCCCAGGATCTGAATGTCCTGCTCGCTCGAGAACTGCACTCGGCAGCCCAAAGCCTGCGTCTCGAGAGAACAGTCGTCCACGACCTGTGTCACCAGATCAGAGAGGGAAATCAGGTGGAGATTGCGGCTTTGCGGATCGTTTTCGGCGCGCGTCACCTGCAGCAGTTCGGAAACAAGCGACGTCAAGCGATCGATCTCGCGTTCAATGCGGTCCAGAGATCGCTCGCGATCGCCGCTTGTCCGGGCGAGCTCGGTGGCAAACTTTAACCTTGCCAAAGGGGAACGTAGCTCGTGAGAAACATCCTGCAGCAGACGTCGCTCCGCGTGAGAAGGGTTTGCAGCCGGTCCGCCATGAGGTTGAACGCCCGGGCTAGTTTGCCGAATTCTTCGCTGCCCGACGGCTTGGCTCGAATGTCCAGATCCCCCCGGCCAAACCGGTCAACCGTGTGCTCTAGCGCGAGCAGCGGCGATCCGATCTGAACTGCCAGGATGTAACAGAAGACAATGGTCGCGAAGACGATCCAGAGGTAATAGGGGATCGGGTTGGGCGGCCCCGGAGGAATAACGGCGTCGATGATGAGCGTATATTTGCCATCCCGGGAGGGCCAGGACATCTTCATCCGATCTCTGCCCGACGCGCCATTGCCGTGTGGGCGGGAAACGCCTGACTTCGGCTTCGCGATCAATGCCCGTCAAAACATCGATCCCGCTCTTGTTCACCAGGCCGTAATTGCCGGGAAAATACTGTTCGTAGCGGTTGAAGAAGTCTCGGAGGCCTTCTTTCCCTCCGTTTTCGTAAGCGCTCCGAGCATTCTCAAGCTGGACGCTGAGAAACTTCGAAAAAAAATCCCGATGACCCACCGGGAAAGTGACGGAATTGGCCGGTGAAGACCGAACCCGCCAGACAAACAATCACCGTTACGCCACACCAGAGCAGCATGCGGGTAAAGAGCGACTTCAACGGGAAGAACGATCTCATGCGCTCTACTCCTCGACGGCAACCGCTGTGCTGTTGGTCGCAAAAAGATAACCGACACCGCGGATGGTGCGGATAAGGGGCCGGTCCCGCTCGAGCTTCTTCCGCAGATGGCTAACGTGAACGTCAAGGGCCCGCTCAAGAGGATTTGCCTGCCGGTTGTAAAGAAAACGAGCAAGATCATCGCGCGAAACGACCTGTCCGGCCGACCGCACCAGAACCTCGAGAATTTCAAACTCGATGGAAGTGACGTCAACGCCGACGCCATCGCGGAAAACCTCGCGCGTGCCCGGATTCAGCCGTACACCGTTCGCCTCGAGCAACTCCGGTTTCAGAGCGGGCCCTCGGCCCACTCGACGAAGCACGGCCTGAATGCGCGCCAGCAATTCATCCGGACTGAATGGCTTAGCAAGATAGTCGTCCGCACCGGAGTTCAGGCCTTCGATCTTGTCCTGGGGCTCCGTCCTGGCCGTCAGCATTATGACGGGAACGGCGCTCCGTCTTCTGATCTGTCGAAGGACCTCAAAGCCGTCCATCATAGGAAGCATCACGTCCAAGATCACGATTTCGAAGCTTCCCTCGAGTGCGCGGGCCAGCCCTTCAGAGCCGTTATAAGCGGTGGTGAGAGCAATGTCGTGCGCGGCGAGGAACTCCTGCATCAGCGCCGCCAATTCAGCGTCGTCTTCGATGAGGAGTACAGATAGAGTCTTCAATCAGTAACCGTCCATGCTCTCGGGAAGGCTATAGCGCCAGATTCCCTTCGTATTGCATGTCGCGGAGAGCAAACTTTCTCTTTACTTCGACGGATCCTACCGAGACCTTGAATTCAACTTCTTTATCCGCGGCCGTGATCGGGAAAGCCTCTCGCCGAAATCGGAAGAAATAAACGTCCGACGCTCCGATCTTTCGATAGCTGGATTCGGCAGCCTTCTCCTGCGGCTTTCCCTTTACCGTCAGGAAGGCCTTGTTCGACAAAGTCTTCGGGTCGGAGTCCGACGCTGGCAGTCCGCTCACAGCAATGACATAGAATTCGTTTGTCTTGCGGGCATTCGCGATCTGAGTTTCTGCCGGCGGATTCGATCCGGAGCGCAGCTTCAGGATTGCCAGCCGGACCGGAGTCGCACTGGCCCAAACGACGGTAAGCGGCGGAGCCTGTTCGGGAGCGCCAACCGAAGGCGCCATAGCCGATGGACGTGAAGCTCGTCGGAAGATTGCGGCCCGCCCCGTCGCCGGATCCTGCGCTGCCGGGGTTCGCCGCCGCGGTCATATTGACTCCGGTCGTGGTGTTTGCTGGATTTCCGAGCGACGCAGAAGGCGGAGGTGCTCCGTTGTTGCCGGGTTCGATGACGGTCATGGCCGGACGCCCACCGGCGGGCATGGGTATCTTCTTGCTCCAGGGCGAATCCGTCATGACGGACTGAGCGTCCTGTACCGTCCACTCTTCGAATTTCTTGCTCTGCCATGCCGGCGGTCGGACTGCCTAAGGCAAATGCAACAGCCAAAAAAGCAGAGCCGGTCGCCAAGCGAGAAACCACTGACTACCTCCGAGGGACAAATCGTAACTTCTACCGAAGTCGACCAATATTTTACACGAGTTCAATGACTTACGGCCGTTCCTGGCGACCGGAAAAGCCTCGGCCGCAGCGTGCCGAAGGACGCTGCCGACTGTGTTATTCTCATTGCGTCTGCCCGCCTTTGGCTTTAGGCGGCAGCACATTCGGGACAGGTGGGTGAGTGGTTAAAGCCAACAGACTGTAAATCTGTCCCTCCTTGCGAGGTACGAAGGTTCGAATCCTTCCCTGTCCACCACTTCAGATCGCAGGCAGGCCGTTGTAGCTCAGTTGGTAGAGCACTTCCTTGGTAAGGAAGAGGTCACCGGTTCAATCCCGGTCAACGGCTCCAATCCCTTCCTCCGCGCGAATCGTAGCGAGTCTCAGGTCTGAAAAACCCTCTAGCAGTGTCCGAGCCCGAGAGTAGTTCCCGGCATCGCACGAGAGCGCAGTTCGATACGCGAACAAGACATTGAGTGGTATTCTTTCTGATGGGAACGCACGCGATACGTGTGTCCCCCATTCCTTAGGCGTAGTCTCCTTCCTGCAGGGAATCAGATACTAGATTGAAGAGTACGAATGGCGAAAGAGAAATTTGACCGCAGTAAGCCGCACGTAAACATCGGGACGATCGGGCACATCGATCACGGCAAGACGACGTTGACGGCGGCGATCACGAAGACGCTGGCGAAGCACAATCCGAAGAACAAGTTCCGGAGCTTCGATTCGATCGACAATGCGCCGGAAGAGAAGGCGCGCGGAATCACGATCGCGGTGGCGCACGTGGAGTATGAGACGGCGAACCGTCACTATGCGCACGTGGATTGTCCGGGACACGCCGACTACATCAAGAACATGATCACGGGAGCGGCGCAGATGGATGGCGCGATTCTGGTGGTGGCGGCGACCGACGGCCCGATGCCGCAGACGCGTGAGCACATTCTGCTGGCGCGCCAGGTGGGTGTGCCGTACATCGTGGTGGCCTTGAACAAGGTCGACATGGTGGACGATCCCGAGTTGCTCGAACTGGTGGAACTGGAAGTGCGCGAGCTGCTGTCGAGCTATCAGTTTCCGGGCGACGATCTGCCGGTGGTGCGGGTGAGCGCGCTGGGCGCGTTGAACGGCGAAGCGAAGTGGGAGAAGTCGGTCGACGAGCTGATGGCGAAGGTGGACGAGTACATTCCGATGCCGGAGCGCGCGATCGACAAGCCGTTCCTGATGCCGATTGAAGATATCTTCTCGATTCAGGGCCGCGGCACGGTGGTGACGGGCCGTATCGAGAAGGGGATCTGCAAGGTCGGCGAGGAAATGGAAATCGTCGGCTTCCGCGGACACGCGCAAGACGGTGGTGACGGGCGTGGAAATGTTCAAGAAGCTGCTGGACGAAGGCCGGGCGGGCGACAACGTGGGCTTGCTGCTGCGCGGTATTGAAAAGAACGATGTGGAGCGCGGGCAGGTGCTTGCGAAGCCGGGCATCGATCAAGGGCTACAAGAAGTTCAAGGGCGAAGTGTACGTGTTGTCGAAGGAAGAAGGCGGACGGCACACGCCGTTCTTCAACGGCTACCGGCCGCAGTTCTACTTCCGGACGACGGACGTGACGGGTGTGGCGAAGCTGCCGGAAGGCATGGAGATGGTGATGCCGGGCGATAACGTGGCGATGGAAATCGAGCTGATCACGCCGGTGGCCATGGACAAGGGCCTGCGCTTCGCGATTCGCGAAGGCGGCCGCACCGTCGGCGCCGGTACCGTGACGGAGATCCTGGCGTAAGCAAGCCGTGTATGCAGGAAAGCAAGGAAGATTAGAAATGCCACGTGAAATCATTCAGTTCCAGTGCGGCGAATGCAAGAACCGGAACTACAGCAAGACGAAGAACAAGAAAACGACGACGGAGCGGATGGAAATGAAGAAGTTCTGCCCGTTCTGCCGTAAGCATCAGCCGCATCGGGAAACCAAGTAAGTTGCTCGAGACTAGGTCCGGAGGATCCGGTAGCTGTTTTGTACTTTGCTAGTCTGACAGAGTAGTTCCTAAACAGGGGCATAGGCTAACGGTAAACCAGCGGTCTCCAAAACCGCCTTTGGGGGTTCGAATCCCTCTGCCCCTGCCAATGCATTCCTCCTAGTTTGCCCTCTTGGCGAACGGGCAAACAGTCGAGTTTGTCGAAGATTTCTGGCAACAGTTTAATGGAATTGACGTAAGGCCGGCAGTTGGCCTGAACAGACGAAGTCGTATATCGAAGAAGTGAAAGCGGAGATGAGGCGTGTCTCCTGGCCCAGTTGGCCGCAGGTGCGCGCCACCACCGGTGTTGTGATTGCCGCGGTGTTCCTGTTTGCCGCATATTTCGCTGTGGTGGACTGCGGTCGTGAACTGACGACGGTATCAGCAGTTTGATTCAACTACTTTAGCTCGAAGTCGCTAGACACGGCTACGTAGTTGAATAGGATATGAGCGCAAATGGCCAACACGAAGTTTGAACACGGCAAGAGGCATGCAGCGGTTCACGCAACGAAGTCCAGCGACGAAGCCTGGAAGATGACGTCGAGACGATCGCCGAGCTGCAGATGCAGACGACGACGATCCGTTCGAGAGTCGGACCACGGCGTCTCCGCTCGGAAGACATCACGACGAGCCTGATGACGGCGTGCACGGCGTGAGCACGACCTGAGCACGAAGCTGCCGAGTCGGCGCAGCCGTGATGCCGGCCCGGCCAAGCACTGGTACATCATTCACGCTTATTCGGGCTTTGAGCAGAAAGTTGCCGAGTCGCTGAAGACCCGCGCGCAGGCTTTTGGCTTTGCCGATCGCCTCGGCCAGATTCTGATTCCCGACCGAAGAAGTGGTCGAACTGCGCAACGGCAAAAAAGTCACCAGCAAGCGTCTGCTCTATCCCGGCTATGTGCTGGTCGAGATGGAGATGGACGACGAGCTGTGGCATGCGGTGAAATCCACGCCGCGCGTCACCGGCTTTGTTGGCGGCGGCACCAAACCTGTTCCGCTGACGGCCGATGAAGTGAATTCCGTTCTCTATCGCCAGGCGTCCAGCGCCGAACGTCCGCGTCCGAAGATGACGTTCGAGAAGAACGAGACCGTCAAGATCGTCGACGGACCGTTCACGAACTTCTCGGGCAAGGTGGACGAGGTCAATCCCGAGCGCAATACGCTGCGCGTGATGGTCACGATCTTCGGCCGCTCCACTCCGGTTGAACTCGACTTCCTGCAAGTAGAAAAGATTTAAGTTCCGCAGGAGCGGAAGCAGATTAGTTAAGGAACGAAAATGGCAAAGAAAGTAACCGGCGAAGTTAAGTTGCAGATTCCGGCCGGCAAGGCAACCCCCGCTCCTCCAGTTGGTACCGCGCTCGGTCCGCAGGGCGTGAACATCATGGAGTTCTGCAAGGCCTTCAATGCGAAGACCTCCGCCAAGGATCAGGAAGGCCTGATCATCCCGGTTGTGATCACGATCTACTCGGATCGCTCGTTCACGTTCATCACCAAAACGCCGCCGGTTGCCATTCTGGTGAAGCGCGCCGTGAACCTGGCGAAGGGCTCGGCCGAGCCGAACAAGAACAAGGTCGGCAAGATCACGCCAAGCAGGTCGAAGAGATCGCCAAGATCAAGATGCCCGATCTGAACTGCTTTACCGTCGAAGTCTGCCATCGAGCAAGTGAAGGGCGCCTGCCGCAGCATGGGCGTCGAAGTCGTCTAACCATCGCTCTCCCGTCATTCCGCTAGTGTTTAGGGCTTATTGACCTTTGTGTCGATAAGCCCTATTCTGTCTTTAAGTCTCGCAGTGCAATACCGACGCTGATCGGTTTGCGATTCCCGCCATTCTTGACGGCCTTGATGACCGTCACCTTCCCCCGACCGTAAGATCTGTCAAAGTTTCGACTGTCTCTATTTGGGCTAGAGCGAATGCTCTGCCTTCACACTGGTGCTCCGTTAGCTCCCCTTGTTCCAAATTTTTTCAACAGAGGAGAAAACAAAACTCATGAAGTTGTTCCACGCATTGGTTGTTGCCGGATCTGCTGCACTTCCCGCCCTGCTTTCGGCGGCTTCCCCCTACGACTCTCTTTACGTTCACGTGCCGTTTGAATTTGTTGCTGCCGGGCAGAGCTTTTCGCCCGGTGATTACCGCATCCATCGCGCCGATAACGGTGTCATCCTGATCCAAGGAAACGGCAAAGCTGCCGCGGCAATCAGCGTTCCGGGCTCAATTGGCAAAGCCTGGCGCGGCCACTGGCCTGAAGTTCTCGAGCGATGGACAGCGCGAACATCTGGTAGGTGTACAGGTCGAAGGAGCAGCGACGCGTAATCTTCCTTCTCCCCGCAGAAAACACCAAGAAAACCGTCCTGTCTTCTCGATAAATCGCTACTGACGCAGGTGTGCCGGCCCTGTTTGCCGGCCGCGCGCTTCCACCTGTTACAGTCGTGAACATGAAGCGCCGTCACATGCTGACCGCCGTTACAGGATCAGCATTCATCGACCTTTCCGCAACTGCCGCGGAGTCTCCCAATCACTTCCTCGAAATCCGCCAATGGCGTCTCCACAACTCCATGGAAGACCAGCCGAAGAGAGTCGCCGAATACCTGGAGAAGGGCTTTGGACCGGCGCTCGAACGAGCCGGAGCGAACCTCGCAGGTGCCTTCGCGAATTTCATCGGAGCCGACGGCCCGTACTACATTACGATTGCTCAGTTCCGTTCGCTCGCTGCTATGGGTGAGAGCTTAAACGCGATGCGTGCGGATGAAACTCATCAACGTGAGCTTCAGAAGCTCAGCGCGGGGCAAGGGCTTCCTTTTGTCCGGGTGGAAAGCAGTCTGTTGCGGTGTTTCGATGCGATGCCGTCTGTTCTTCTCGACAACAGCGCGCCGCCGGCTTCGCCGAGGATCTTCGAACTTAGGACGTATGAATCCCAGACATTTGCGACACTTCCGCGCAAAGTCGACATGTTCAATCACGGCGAAATGCAAATCTTCCAGAGACTGGGGATGCGGCCGGTTTTCTTTGGCGAGACGGTCGTGGGACCAAAACAGCCGAACCTCATGTACATGCTTTCCTTCAACGATTGGGATGCTCGTGATCGCCTCTGGAAGGAGTTCTCATCCGACCCGGAGTGGAAGAAATTGAGTGGACCTCCGGATATGAAAGACCCTCAGATTGTTTCGAACATCACGAATGTGATCCTCAAACCGATGGCGTTTTCAAAGCTCCGTTGAACGTAGGCGCTCTATGAACGCGAGGGGCACAGGCCTTTGAGTCCTCGTGCTCGTAACAGCATCGTTACTTACTGACTTGAGTGTTAGTGATTCTTCGGGCTACCGAAGGCATTCCTTCTCCCTTGACGGCGTATAGCATCCAACATATAGTTTGACTAGCGTTGTTTCAGGGGAGGCGGCTGATGTTGCGCAAGGCCACGTTGCTTCTGCTGTGCACACTGTCGTGTTTTGTCTTGAAAGCACAGACAAGTTTCGGCTCGATTACCGGCAGAATTACGGATGCGACTGGGGCTGCTGTTCCTAAGGCGCAGGTAAAGGCGACGGAAACACAGAGTCAGTACTCCTACGGGAGTCAGAGCACCTCCGACGGTGTATATACGTTTGCGAATCTTCGCGAAGGGACGTACACGGTTATCGCCACAGCTCCGGGCTTCAGTGAGGTGCGTGCTCCAGATATCCGCCTAGCAGCACGCGAGATTCGCGCGCTTGACCTGACGATGCAGGTGGGTTCAGTGAGTTCGACGATTGACGTGCAGGCAACACCGGCGGCGGTTATCGAAACGGAAACATCCCGCATCAGTCAAACCCGGACCAACGCCGAATTACAGTATCTGCCCCTCAATACCAGAAGCGTAACGTCGTTCTTAGCCTTGGCTCCAGGTATCGGGCAGGGGACAACAGTAACAGCCACCTACCGGTTCAATGGAAGCCGGCGCAACCAGTCCGAGTTCACCGTCGATGGTATCAGTAACATCACTTACAACGGCACTCAGACCAGTCCGCTGACCAGTTACATCGAGAGCTTCCAGGAAGTGCGTATTGATAGCGCGAACAATACGGCGGATGCGGGCGCCATCGGCCAGGTGATGGTCGTTTCGAAATCAGGAACGAATCAGCTTCACGGAAGCCTTTTTGACTATTACGTCACTCCGGCTTTCCGCGCTCGAGACTTCTTCTCCCCAACGCGCGCAACCGGTATCTCTCACCGTCCGGGGGGCTCGGTTGGCGGTCCGATCGTGGTCCCGCACGTCTACAACGGCCATGACAAAACCTTTTTCTTCTTCGATCTTGAGACATCGCGAGGAAGCCAGACTCAGAACCTGATCAATCCGACTGTTCCCCTGGCCTCTTGGCGCAATGGCGATTTCTCCGCTCTTCTGCCTGGAACGGTTGTGAAGAATCCCACAACCGGTGTAGCTTATCCCGGCAATAGAATTCCGATGAGCCAACTTAGTCCGGTTTCGCTCGGCATTCAAAACTTGTTTTACCCTCTTCCCAACAACGGAAGCGCGACCAGTTTAGGTTCGAAGAAATTTCGTCACCACGCTGACTCACCCGTTTGACCCGAGCACGTTCTGGAGCGGCAGACTGGACCACCGCTTCTCGGATAAAACCTTTCTGTTCGCGCGCTATACGTGGCAGCGTCAAAATAGCACCGATTACGAAGACAATCTGCCGGCCATTGGTCGGCTCACCGACATCCGCAACACGCGTAATGCACTTGCATCGTGGAGTCAGATCGTTTCTCCGAGCTTAGTGAACGAGTTGCGCTATGGAATGATGTACACGAACGAGCCGCGCTTTGGTGCCCAGAATGGCTCGAGCCTCGTTTCTCAACTCGGCCTCACTGGCCTGCTACCAAACATCCCGAATCTGCCGGGCGTTCCGAACATTTCGTTTTCCGGGCTCGGACTGCAGGGGATCACCCAAACAGCGTACGGGTCTCCAGACTTTCAGAATTTCAATCAGTACATCCAAGATCAGATGACCTGGACGCGTGGAAAGCATACCGTTCGAGCCGGAACACAGATCGGACGCTATGCCGCAAATAACGTAGTTCAATCGAACAGCCTGTTTGGCAGCCTGTCATTCTCGAACCGTTACACAGGCTTTCCGTATGCCGATTTTCTGGTCGGGTATCCGAGCACCAGCAGTGTTGCCGCTCCAGCCCTCGATGCGCCATTCCAGCGTTGGGCGTACGATTTCTTCGTCACTGACGAATTTAAGATCACTCCCAAGTTGACTGCGAACATCGGACTCCGCTATGAATTCCATCCCGCGTGGAACTCCACCAACGGGCTTGCGTCCACCTTCGATCCGGCGACGGGCAAGATCGTGATACAGGATGGCTCGCAGAACCTGATCAGCCCGTACTTCCCGACTAGTTATGTCGGGATTGAAACCGCCTCGCAGGGTGGCTACCGCGAAGGTTCGCTCATCAAAACGGATACCAATAACTGGGCTCCGCGAATTGGTTTGGCCTGGCGTCCTTTCGATGACAAAACGGTGTTTCGGGCCGGGTTCGGTGTCTTCTATGACTTGGTGCCTACACAGCCCAATGTAGGGGGAACGCCGTTTTCAGTCAGTCCAGCCAGTTACACCAATCCGACCAGAGCAAGTGCTGGCAATCCCATCATCGTGTTGCCGCAGGTATACCCCTCGACGCCGATAACCGCGGCCACGGTTGGCCTCCCTGACGCGATCAGGAAAGATCTTCGGATCCCCTACTCGTTCCAATACAACATCACTCTTGAGCGGGAGATCGGCACGATGGGGATCCGTTTGTCTTATATCGGGACGGGAACCCGCGAAGGCGAATACTACTCAAACATCAACCAACCGCTACCCGGGCCAGGCCTGTACATCAACAAGCCGCGGCCGTTTCCTCAATTCGGTAACATTCGTTACGTCACGAATGGCGCCGGCCATCAGTACAACGGACTGAATACGGAAGTCCGCCGGCCCTTGACCAACGGTCTTCTGTTCGACGTCAACTGGACCTACGCCCGGGATATCGGCGATCTGGAGAGAGATCAGCAACCGGAAGATTCGTACAACCTGGCTCGTGAACGGTCTCCATGGGCGGATATCCCGAAGCACCGCATCACTGAATAGCTTGATCTATGATCTGCCGTTCGGAAAAGGAAGACACTTTGCCTCTCACAGCAGCGGATGGACGGACGCGATCGTCGGCGGCTGGCAGTTCACACAATCACTTACCTGGAGTACAGGCTTCTTCCTGACTCCGCTTTGGACTGGTCCTGATCCGACCGGCACTGCGAATACCACAAGCGCCACAGCGCCGACTGTTACTATTCGGCCGAACGCAATTGCCGATCCGAATCTTCCTGCCGATCAGAGATCCGTCTCGAGCTGGTACAACCTGGGTGTCTTTACTCCACCGACGGCAGGTAACTTCGGAAATGCAGGGAAGGGGATCGTTATCGGGCCTGGCAACTTCGTAGTCGACATGGGGCTGGCGAAGACATTCTCCATCGCGGAACGAGTTCACATCCGGCTCGAGTTTACCGGCACGAACATTCTGAATCACACGAACTTCAATCCGCTGCTCGGGAGTTCGTCCACAATCAGCCTCATAAACGGAGCGAATTATCCGGAGAATCCGGCCCTGATCTATAACAACCCTGGCATATCCGGTGTTGTTACCTCGACTGGAAGCGGCGGGGGCGGACTCGATCCATCAGGACCCCGCGCATTCCGCGCCGGATTCCGCCTCGAATTCTGACGCTTTGCATGCGCGTTTCCGCTTTTCTCGTCGCGGCAGGCTTAGGTCTCTTTCGTTTACAGGCCGATCCTGTGGCATTTCCGGGAGCAGAAGGATTTGGAGCCAAAACCGCCGGAGGACGGGGTGGAAAAGCCATCTTCGTCCGGAATCTCAACGACGCGGGGCCGGGCAGCTTTCGGGAAGCTGTTTCGGCGAAGGGTCCGCGAACGGTGATCTTCCGGGTCAGCGGACTCATCACGCTCAAGTCGCCGATTGTCATCAGCGAGCCTTTCTTGACCGTCGCGGGTCAAACTGCGCCCGGCGATGGAATCTGCTTGCGCGGAAACGAGGTGAGCATTCGGACGCATGACGTGATCGTCCGGTATATGCGTTTCCGGCCCGGCGACATCTCCGAAGGGGAACCCGACGGCCTTGATGTCATGCAGAATAGCCACGACGTTATCGTCGACCACTGTTCGGCCACCTGGTCCATCGATGAGGACTTATCGCCGAGCGGAAATATCAGCAACATCACTGTACAGTGGTCGCTGATTGCCGAAGGACTGAATAACTCAATCCACCACAAAGGGCCGCACGGATATGGTTCCCTCGCCCGCGCCGCGGGAGGCGTAACACTCCATCACAATCTTTGGGCTCACAACACGCAGCGGAATCCCCGATTGGGTGATAACTACGGGAAGCAGCCTTTCCCGCAGTTCGATGTGCGTAACAACGTCATGTACGACTTCGGAACTGCGTGTAGCGGATGGACCGGCGACCATCTCAAGGCGAATTACGTCGCGAATTATATCCGTCCGGGCCCGAGCAGCCTGTCTAAGCAGAACATCATCGCGCTTCTCGATTCCGCAGACGTCACATACTTCGTTTCGGGAAATGTTGTGGACGGTCATCCGGACTGGACGCGGAACAATGCGCTCCTGTTCACCGGGAACCGTAATCCGGCTCCTGCACGTTACACCTTGGCTGACAAGCCGTTTGACGTACCGCCAGTCCACACCACCTCGGCTGAAGAAGCGCTGAACGACGTCCTGGAGCGGGTTGGTGCAACGCTCCCTCGTCGCGATCAGGTAGACACACGTATCGTGGGCGAAGTGAAGGGGCGTACAGGGTCGGTCATCGATTCGCAATGGGAAGTTGGAGGGTGGCCTGAATATCATTCGGCTCGGCCGCCGCGCGACACTGATGTCGACGGTATTCCTGACGATTGGGAACGAGCACACGGGCTGAACCCGGACGATCCGAGCGATGCGATGAAATCGGATACACCCTCCGGATACACGAATCTGGAGATCTTTCTTAACAGCCTGGTTGGCACAGTAGCCGGCGCGATGGCACAGGCACGGTAAACCACTCAAGCTCCGTTACTTATGCGGACTATTTGTGCACTCGGAATTCTCGCCCTGCTCGTTGGCCGGGCGGACGGCCCGAATAACTTCACAAGGAAAAGAATTCACGTTGCCCGCGACGGAACAGGCGACTACGCTTCCATTCAGCAGGCCCTGGACGCAGCGCCCGCGGATGGGTCGGCCATTCTGATTTCACCGGGAACGTATCGGGAAGTGCTGGAAGTAATCAAACCGAACATACAGCTTCGCGGCGCGGATTCCGACCCGCGTAAGACCGTGATTGTGTTCGACCGAAGCGCCGGAACGGCCGGAGGCACAATGAAGTCGGCAACGGTCAATGTTCGCGCTGATAATTTCCTCGGTGAGAACCTCACGTTCGCGAACGATTTCAATGCTACGCACCCGCAGTTGCCGCAAGGCTCGCAAGCGCTGGCTCTGCTGGTGACGGGCGACCGGGCAACCTTCCGAAACATGCGCTTTCTTGGGAATCAGGATACGCTTTACGCTGCGAACAAGAGTTGCAGCGGACCTAACGGGGAACCCTGTGCGGCTGCGCGGCAGTATTTCTGGCATTCCTACATCGAAGGCAATGTCGATTTCATCTTCGGAGACGGCAAGGCTCTCTTCCAGGACTGTGAAATTCACAGCACGAAGCACACCGGGGGCTTTATTACGGCACAAGGGAAGCATTACCCCAGCCAGGACAGCATCTTCGTGTTTGACCGATGCGTATTGACGGCAGAGCCCGGCCAGACAGGTGTCTGGTTAGGCAGGCCCTGGCGGCCGTTCGCGAACGTTGTGTTTCTCCGTACGCAGATGGGCCCGCATATCGAACCCGCGGGCTGGCGCGAGTGGCATCCCGGAGAGACCCATTATCTCGATACCGCTTCGTACGCTGAATACAAGTCCGCTGGCCCGGGTGCTCATCCCGGCGAACGCGATCCGGCATACGATGCATCTGAACGGCGCCGAGGCCGCCCGGTACACAGGTGTCGGGTTCCTGTCCGGTGCGGATGGTTGGAATCCTTCCGCTATTCAGTAGTTGTTGTGCTCAGTGTTGCGTCGGGAAGTCAATGAACTTGCCTCCGCAACTATTTGGCGAACTCGTTCCGGGAGTCCCTGTCACCCTGACGTGATCGCCTTCAATCTTTAAGGGGAATGCGCCGGGGCCGATCCGTACATCGGCGTTATGGGCAGCGACTTTGATCTTGCCGGGTTCATCGAACACGACGTTGTCGAATTGAATGCCAACCGGATGGGCGGCGTCGTAGCCGTCGAGCGTCACTCTGCCTGGTCCTCCCACAGCGACGTTACGCACCACGATGTCGTGGAAGAACGGGATCCGGTTACTTTCCTTACTCGCGTGTGCCGTGTAACTCGTGTCCATCAGGATCGGATTCGGAGTATCCCGGATGCAGATATCTTCGAAGACGACGTCTTTCACCTCGCCACCGCGCGTGATGTTCGACTTGATTCGAAGCCCGTTATCGGAACCATCAATGGAGAGATCGGAGACGCGAATGGCGCTGGCGCCGCCGTCTGTCGGACTACCGATCGACATGCCGTGGCCCGAGTAGAAGTGATTGCTGACGATGCTCATGTGAGATGTGGGAGCACCCAATGATGCTTTGATCGCAATCTCGTCATCCCCCGTGTGAATGTACGAACGAGTGATGGTCACGTCAGTCGAGTTGCCGGGATCGATACCGTCCGTGTTGCGGGCGCGTTCCGGACACCAGATCTTCACACCCCAGACGGTAAATCCCTTTCCATTGTCGTAGCCGACGTGGAAATTGGGCGAGTTCAGGAGCGTAATCCGGTACAGCGTGAAATTATTGCAGCGGTTCAGGACGATGAGCCGAGGATTATTCTGGGTTCCACCTTTTCGTGCCAGATCGGCCAGGTTCCACCACGTCATGGTTTGGCCCAGTATGGGTTCGCCCCCTCGGCCATCGATGACGCCGTCGCCCATCACGCCCGAGTCATCCGCTCCATCGCCGTTGATGAGCGCACGGCAACCATGGGACGATTCTTGGCTGATTGTTCCGCAAAGCCCAGGCGTGCGGTCGTAATCGCGGGCATTCCGCGAACCATAGAGGAAAGCTCCGCGATTGACAACCAGCACCACGCCCCGGCGGAGATTCAGGGGCCCCGATAGGAACGCGTCGGTACGTTCCGAGGCCCTCTTCAATACGACCGAGTGGCCCGGAGTGCAACTGTCCAGTGCGGCTTGAATGCGAGCGGTATCGAGCTTTGCTCTCGTCGTCCGGGTAGATGGATAGTCCCGCGCGTCCTATGTTGGCCTGCAGAGTTGTGCAGGGGGCGGAATGGCGGGTTCCCCAACGGTCCGCCGGTCCTGGGCATTCAGATGCGCAGCAGCTCGCAGCAACCAGCAGGACCGCCAGAGAGTGTTTCTGAAGTGAGGTGCTCATACTGAACTACACAGTGTGAGATCCCGTCCAGTCAGGTGTTTCGTTGGAATTGAGCCAAACTGGATCGCACTTTCGCAGCCCGTGTGTTACGCTGATGGAAGTTCCATTCACTTTGGGAGGCTCGTTCGTACTGCGTCGGGCCGTTTGAACCAGTCCAAATTATGAGTCAAAAGCCAGGCAAGAAGTATGAAGCCGCGGCGAAGCAGGTAGAAGCAAAGCCGTACGCGCTCGCTGAAGCTGTTCCGCTCGTTCAAAAAGTTAAGTTTACTAAGTTCGACGAGACCGTCGAAGTCCACATGCGGCTGGGTGTCGATCCAAAGCATGCGGACCAGATGGTGCGTGGAACGGTTGTCCTCCCCAACGGGCTCGGCAAGTCGAAAAAAGTGCTGGTCATCGCATCCGGCGACAAGCTTCGAGAAGCCCAGGACGCGGGCGCGGATTATGTCGGCGGCGAGGAAGTGGTTACTCGTATTCAGACGCGAGAACTGGACTGACTACGATGCCGTGATCGCGACTCCGGATATGATGCGTTCGGTCGGCCGCCTTGGTAAGGTGCTTGGTCCTCGCGGGCTCATGCCGAACCCCAAGACGGGAACCGTGACAACGGACATTCGCAACGCTGTCGGGGAAATCAAGGCTGGTAAGGTGGAATTCCGCGTCGACAAAACCGGAGTCATTCACGCTCCTGTCGGGAAAGTGAGTTTTTCGACGGACAAGCTGCTCGAGAATGCGAACAGTTTGATTCAGGCGGTAGTCAAAGCGAAGCCGTCTGCTGCCAAAGGCAAATACGTGCGAAGTGCGACGATCTGCTCCACCATGGGGCCGGGCGTTCAATTGGACGTAGCGGCGTTCAACGCGAAGACTGCCTAAGTGGGCCGACAGGGAAACGCATGAAGAACAAGAACGAAAAGAAGAAAGATCTCGAAGCCTTGAAGAAGGCGATCGAAGAGAACAAGAACTTCTTCGTGACCGGTTACGAGAAGCTGACTGTCAGCCAGGATAACCAGCTGCGAAGAACCGTTCGCGACGCTGGTGGCCAGTACCAGGTCGTCAAGAACAATATCGCGGCGAAAGCCACGGAGGGCACTCCGGCCGGCGACGTTCTTGGAAGTCTCAAGGGGATGAGTTCTCTTGCGTACACTTCGGGAGATCCGGTGGCGCTTGCCAAGGCGCTCCAGAAGTACGCGCGCGACAATGCCGCCTTTACCTTCAAGGCCGGCATGGTGGAAGGCCGAGTCATTGATGTTGCAGCCATCAGTGATCTCGCTTCGATGCCACCGAAAGAAGAGATCTATGCAAAGCTGCTGTATTTGATCAATGCCAACGCGACGCGCGTGGTGAGCTCAATTGCCGGAGTTGGTCGAAATCTGGCTGTTGTTCTCGATCAGGCAGGTAAAGAAGGAAAGTTTCAGGGTTAGGTCCGGCTGCGTCGGAACCCGATTCAAAGTTTCAATTCGCAGGTGGGCAACGCCTTGTGCGGAACAGCCTCCTGAATAGGAAATCGTAAGGAGTATAGAAGATCATGGCGGATATTAACGCGATTGCAGAACAGATTCAGGGCCTGACACTGCTCGAGGCATCACAGCTGGTGAAAATGCTCGAAGAGAAGCTCGGTGTTTCCGCAGCGGCTGCTTCGGTGGCTGTGGCGGCCCCGGGTGCGGGCGGCGGTGCAGCGGCTGCTGCTCCGGTGGAAGAAAAGACCGAATTTACGGTTATCCTGACTGCTGCCGGCGCAAATAAGATCAATGTTATCAAGGCCGTACGCGAAGTGACCAGCCTTGGATTGAAGGAAGCGAAGGACCTTGTTGATGGTGCTCCGAAGCCCATCAAAGAAGGTGTAAACAAGGACGAAGCCGAAACCATCCGTAAGAAGTTTACGGATGCTGGCGCGACCGTAGAAGTAAAGTAAGTCTACTAGTTTTTGTCTGGACCTAAGAAGCCAGCCGAGTCATTTGACACGGCTGGCTTATTTTGTGCTACTATAATTTTGACGTCAGGTTTAGGACGGTTTAGCAATTTTCTTAGCCGCTTAATCCTAAAGAGTTTCCCGCGGATCTAGAGAGGTCGGCGGGGCTTTTGCATGCTCAAATTCCAGGCTCCCATTCCCTTCTCGATCAATTGCCACTACTGGCTTACATTTCGCCGAGTTCCAAGTTCTAGTCGTCGTTCTTTCCGGTATTTCTCAAATCATTTTGCCTCCGCGTGGCTGGCGATGCCCCGAGCTGAGCAAATGTCTCTTTGTGAGTCGCACGGCTTGGTCGCAGCGGCTCTTTCTGTCTAAGCGGCAAGTTCCGCTGGCATTCAGGTTCACTGCTGAATGTTGTTATTCGTCATTGGTTCGTTCTAAAGGACAAGCGTAGATGCCCAACGTTTCAAATGGTTCTCTCCGTGAGAGAGTTGATTTCTCGAAGATCAAGACCTCGATTCCCATCCCAAACCTTATCGAAGTGCAGAAGCGATCTTATGAGCGTTTTCTGCAGATGGATCTTTTGCCTAAGGAGCGGGAAGATGCAGGTCTTCAGAGTGTTTTCAGCTCCGTCTTTCCGATCTCCGATTTCCGCGGTTTAAGCCAGCTCGAATTTGTCGATTACTCCATCGGTAACTGGGAGTGCAAATGCGGCAATTTGAAGGGGCTTCATCACCTGAGAACCATCTGCCGCAACCCAAGTTGCGGCGCTGAGATTCAAACCGACCCGTTCCATGCGGGCGACGTGCTCTGCCATCGTTGCGGCACGTTCAACAAAAACATCGTTACCTTCTGTAACCGCTGCGGCGATCCGGTTGCCCTGCAACTGAAGTACGACGTGCCGGAGTGCGAAGAGCGCGGCATGACGTATGCTGCTCCCCTGAAGGTCACAATCCGCCTCACCGTCTATGACAAGGACGAGGCCGGCAACAAGACGGTCCGCGATATCAAAGAGCAGGAAGTCTTCTTCGGCGAAATTCCGCTGATGACCGACAACGGTACCTTCATCATCAACGGTACCGAGCGCGTTATCGTTTCTCAGTTGCATCGCTCTCCGGGCGTCTTTTTTGAGCGCGTGCAGGCGCAGGGCTACTTCCTCGGCAAGATCATTCCCTATCGCGGCAGCTGGGTCGAATTCGAGTACGACAACAAGAACCTGTTGTATGTTCGTATCGATCGCAAGCGTAAGTTCTACGGAACGGTATTCCTTCGGGCGCTAGGTCTGAAGAACGATTCGGACATCATTCGCGCGTTCTACAAACTCTCGACCGTCACGCTCAAAGAGGGCAAGCTTTTCTGGGGTGTAGGCGAGAACCTGATCGGAATGAAGCTGTCGCATGCCATCAACAATGCGGCGGGCGATCAGGTTGTTCCCCAGGGCCGGAAAATCACGAATTCTGTTTTACGCGAGATCCAGAAGAACAAAATCGAGCAAGTCGAAGTCGCTTCAAACGACCTCGAGGGCGGTTATGTGGCGGCCGACGTCATCGACATGTCGACTGGTGAGGTCCTGATCGAAGCCAACCATGAGCTGACCTCTACGCTGATCGGCAAACTTACGGAAGCGGGCATCGAAACGGTTGAGATCTTCTTCCCGGATCGAGATGATGCCGGTAACGTGATCTCGGCGACCCTGCGCAAAGACGCAGTCAAGAGCCAGAACGATGCGTTGCTCGAAATCTATCGCAAGCTGCGTCCTGGCGATCCGCCGACCCTCGATACGGCCACTCAGCTGTTCCAGGGCATGTTCTTCGATTCGCGGAAATACGATTTCTCGCGCGTCGGCCGCATGAAGTTCAACATCAAGCTGCACGACAAGGCGGATGCAACGCCGCTCGACAAGCGAACGCTGGACCAGAAAGACTTCATCGACACGATTCTTTACCTCCTCCGGCTCCGCAGGGGTTTGGGTGTAGTGGATGACATCGATCACCTCGGCAATCGCCGCGTTCGTGCGGTTGGTGAGCTTCTCGAGAACCAGTTCCGGATCGGCTTGGTCCGTATGGAACGGGCGATCAAGGAAAAGATGTCGGTTTACCAGGAAATGTCGACGGCGATGCCGCACGACCTGGTGAACGCGAAACCTGTCATGGCCGCGATCCGCGAGTTCTTCGGATCGAGCCAGCTATCGCAGTTCATGGACCAGACGAATCCGCTGTCCGAGATCACCCACAAGCGCCGTCTTTCGGCTCTTGGACCGGGCGGTCTCTCACGCGAACGAGCTGGTTTCGAAGTCCGAGACGTTCACCCGACGCACTACGGACGTATCTGCCCGATCGAAACGCCGGAAGGTCCGAACATTGGCCTGATTTCGTCGCTCTCCTGCTTTGCGCGAATCAACGAGTATGGGTTCATCGAAAGCCCGTATCGTCGTGTTCGTGAGGGCATCCTGGTGGACGAAGTCAGGATTCTGAATCCTGGCGAGACACCGCTCCGAGTTGGTCAGGTTGTGCCGCGAGAGGAAATCGAAAAAGCGAACCAAACGGTCGCTGGTGCGCAGAAGCAGCTTGCTGAATTTGAATCGCACTCCGACTACCTTTCGGCTTGGGAAGAAGACAAGTACATCGTTGCCCAGGCAAACGTTGCGATCGACGAGACGGGCCGGATCGTTGATGACCTGGTCAATGCACGGCAAGCGGGCAACTTCGTTCTCAAGCATCGCGACGAAATCGAGTACATGGACGTCAGTCCGAAGCAACTCGTCTCGGTCGCCGCGAGCTTGATTCCGTTCCTCGAAAACGACGACGCAAACCGAGCTCTCATGGGCTCGAACATGCAACGTCAGGCTGTTCCATTGCTTCGTGCCGAGGCGCCTTACGTGGGTACCGGTATGGAACGGGTCACGGCTCGAGATTCGGGCGCGGTCGTCATCTGTAAGCGTGCGGGTGTGGTTGATTCGGTCGATAGCGAACGAATCATCGTTCGTGTCGAGGGCGGGGCTCATCAGGGTCAGATGTCGCGCGAAGTCGGCGCCGATATCTACCAGATGACCAAGTTCAAACGGTCGAACCAGAACACCTGTATCAGCCAGAAACCGATCGTCCATCAAGGCCAGCGGGTCAAAAAGGGCGATGTTCTCGCCGACGGCCCTTGCACCGAGGCCGGCGAACTGGCTCTTGGCCGCAACGTTCTGGTCGCGTTCATGCCATGGCGCGGCTATAACTTCGAAGACGCCATTGTCGTCAGCGAAAAGCTGGTCAAAGACGACTACTACACCTCGATCCACATCGAAGAATTCGAAATCGAGGCGCGTGATACGAAGCTCGGACCTGAGGAAATCACTCGGGATATTCCGAATATCGCGGAATCGTTCCTCCGTAACCTCGACGAAAGCGGAATCATCCGCGTCGGCGCGACGGTGAAGCCGGGCGACATTCTGGTCGGCAAGGTGACTCCGAAGGGCGAAACCCAGCTGACTCCAGAAGAGAAGTTGCTCCGTGCCATCTTCGGCGAAAAGGCCGGCGACGTGAAGGACGCGTCGCTCTACTGCCCGCCGGGTATCGAAGGTACGATCGTCGATTGCAAGGTGTTCTCCCGCAAGGGCGCTGAACTCGATGAGCGTTCGAAGCAAATCCTGCAGCTGCAGGAAGAGCGCATGCATCGCAACCTCGAAGATGAGAAGCGTATTCTCAGCGACGAGCGCGCGAAGCGGCTCGAACAGCTCCTGACGGGCAAAGAGCTCCAGGCTGACCTGCACGACGAAAAAACAAACAAGAAGCTCCTCTCGAAGGACACGCCGCTGACGCGCGACGTGCTCGAGAAGCTCCGGGCTCGCGACCTGAAGCGCATGCGGTTGAACACGCGTGACGTTCGGCTGAACGAGCAGATCGACGAAATCGAAGAAATGACTTCTCGGCAGATTGCTGTTCTCGAGAAGATCACGGAAGAGAAAATCGCTAAGCTCCGCAAGGGCGACGAACTGCCTCCGGGCGTAATCAAGCTCGTGAAGTGCTATATCGCCATGAAGCGCAAGCTTTCCGTTGGCGACAAGATGGCCGGACGGCACGGAAACAAGGGTGTTATCGCCCGCATCGTTCCGGAAGAAGATATGCCGTACATGCCCGATGGCACGCCGGTAGAAATCGTCTTGAATCCGCTCGGCGTTCCGTCCCGTATGAACGTGGGACAGATCCTCGAAACGCACTTGGGTTGGGCGGCTGAAAAGCTGGGTGTTCACTTCGCAACGCCGGTATTCGACGGGGCTGCGGAAAAGGACATCAAGACTCAGTTGGCCGCGGCGGGTCTGCCGACCTCGGGCAAAATCGAGCTCTACGACGGTATGACGGGATCCATGTTCGAGCAGCCGGTGACAGTCGGATACATCTACATGTTGAAGCTGAGTCACTTGGTCGACGACAAGATCCACGCTCGTTCAATCGGACCCTACTCGCTTATCACGCAGCAACCGTTGGGCGGAAAGGCTCAATTCGGCGGCCAGCGCTTCGGCGAAATGGAAGTCTGGGCGCTCGAAGCGTACGGAGCTGCTTACATTCTGCAAGAGTTGCTAACGGCCAAGTCCGATGACGTGTACGGACGCGCGAAGATCTATGAAGCAATTGTGAAGGGCGAAGCAGCCGCCGAACCTGGTGTGCCTGAGTCGTTCAACGTGTTGATCCGCGAGTTGCAGAGTCTGTGTCTCGATGTGGAACTGATGAAGAAGCCACGCGAGATGCAGGATCTGGCGCACGCCGCGGATTAATTGATATCTCACTGCAGAGAGGTGCGTCATTCGTGCCCCGCACCTCTCCGCAGAGTTTGGTAAGTGGGCTCGTACTTTGAAAGGTATCTAAGAACAATTCATGTATCGTTCCTCTCCGTACGATAGAGCCAATCTGATTGCAGACTTTGATTCGATTCGAATTAGTCTGGCCTCTCCGGAAAAGATTCGGAGCTGGTCCCATGGAGAAGTCACCAAGCCGGAAACCATCAATTACCGTACCTTTAAGCCGGAGCGCGACGGTCTATTCTGCGCTCGTATTTTCGGTCCGGTAGCTGATTGGGAGTGCTTGTGCGGTAAGTACAAGCGCATGAAGCATCGCGGAGTGATCTGCGATAAGTGCGGTGTTGAAGTTACGCTTTCGCGCGTGCGTCGCGAGCGCCTGGGTCACATTGAACTGGCCAGTGCCTGTTCGCACGTGTGGTTCTTCAAGGGACTTCCGAGCCGAATCGGCTACCTGGTCGATATCACTCTTCGTGAACTGGAGCGCGTGCTCTATTACGAAGCGTTCGTCATTATCGATCCCGGCGAGAGCACCGGGCTCTCCATGGGCGAAGTGATCAGCGATGAACGAAAGCGTCAGCTGGATCAGGAGTTCCCTGGTGGTTTTGTCGCGATGATGGGTGCCGAGGGTGTGAAGGAACTCCTTCGCAAACTCGACATCGAATCGCTGAGCCAGGAAATCCGCGAGAAGATGCGGACGGAAACTTCAGCGCAGAAGAAGCTGAAGTTCGCCAAGCGTCTCCGTGTTGTTGAGAGCTTCCGCAAATCCGGTAACAAACCGGAGTGGATGATCCTCGACGTGATTCCGGTTATCCCGCCGGAGTTGCGACCCCTCGTACCACTTGATGGCGGCCGATTCGCAACCTCCGACTTAAACGATCTTTATCGTCGCGTCATCAACCGCAATAACCGCTTGAAGAAGTTGATGGAGTTGCACGCTCCTGATGTGATCGTTCGCAATGAAAAGCGAATGTTGCAGGAAGCTGTGGATGCTCTGTTCGACAACGGACGCCGTGGTCGCGTTCTCCGGGGCGCCAACAATCGTCCTCTTAAATCGCTGTCCGACACTCTCAAAGGTAAGCAGGGCCGTTTCCGTCAGAACCTGCTCGGTAAGCGCGTCGACTACTCCGGCCGTTCGGTTATCGTCGTCGGTCCTGAACTCAAGCTCCATCAGTGCGGCTTGCCGAAGAAGATGGCGCTTGAGCTTTTCAAGCCCTTCATCTACCATCGGCTGGAACAACGCGGGCATTGCACCACCATCAAGCAGGCGAAGGAACTCGTCGAGCAGCAGGATCCGGTGGTTTGGGACATCCTCGAAGAAGTCATCAAAGACCATCCAATTCTGCTGAATCGCGCTCCTACGCTTCACCGCTTAGGTATTCAGGCGTTCGAGCCGGTACTGGTGGAAGGTAAGGCCATCAAGCTTCACCCGCTGACTTGTACAGCATTCAACGCTGACTTCGACGGCGACCAGATGGCCGTTCACATTCCGCTGTCGCCCGAAGCGCAAATCGAAGCATCCACCCTGATGCTGGCGTCGAACAACATTCTGTCGCCCGCTCATGGTGCGCCGATCACCATCCCGACCCAGGACATGGTTCTTGGTTTGTACTACCTGACCAAGATGCGTCCGAATTCGAAGGGATCCGGCCGCACGTTTGCGTCGATTGACGACGTGTTGATTGCTCTTGAGATGGGCGAAGTGGAAACGCTGACCGCCATCAAGCTGCGTCACACGGGCAAAGTCATCGATCTGACGAAGGCGTTCGACAACCAGAACATCCTCTACACCGAGCCGATCGAGTTCAACAAGCAGTACATGGATACGACGGTAGGACGCGTCATTCTGAATGACGTTCTGCCGGACGCCATGCCGTTCATCAACGGGCTATTGAAGAAGAAGGGCATGGCCCAGCTTGTTCAATACTGCTACCTGAAGTTCGGTCGGGTTGTCACGGTCGGGATGCTGGACGAAGTCAAGAAGCTCGGCTTCCTCTACGCAACACGCGCCGGTATCTCCATCGGTATCGACGACATGGTTGTGCCGGAAGAGAAGGTCAGCCTGGTTCGCGACGCTGAAAAGCAGGTAGTCGAAGTTCAGCAGCAATACCAGGAAGGCGCGATCACCCAGTCCGAGCGCTACAACAAGATCATTGAAGTCTGGTCGAAGGTCACCGAGGCCGTTTCCGACAAGATGTTCAAGAACATGGAAGAGGACGACCGCACCGGCCGTATTCTCAACCCGATTTACATCATGGCCGACTCCGGTGCTCGCGGATCGAAACAGCAGATCCGTCAGCTCTCCGGTATGCGCGGATTGATGGCCCGTCCGTCGGGCGAAATCATCGAAACGCCGATCACCGCGAACTTCCGCGAAGGTCTGAACGTTCTCGAGTACTTCATCTCGACCCACGGTGCTCGTAAGGGTCTGGCTGATACGGCTCTGAAAACGGCGGACTCCGGCTATCTCACACGTCGTCTCTGCGACGTGGCGCAGGACGTGATCATCACGGAAGACGATTGCGGAACTTCCGACGGTATCTACGTCGAGCCGATCATTGAGTCGGGCGAAATCATCGAGCCGTTGCGCGACCGTATTATCGGCCGTGTGGCGCTCGAAGATCAGCGCGACTACGAGAACGAAATCATCGTTCGCGTCAACCAGGAAATCACGGAAGAACTGGCCAGCGCGATTCAGGCGGCCGGTATCGAGCGCGTCAAAATCCGCTCGGTGCTGACTTGCGAATCGAAGCGCGGTGTTTGCCGGCTCTGCTACGGACGCAACCTCGCAACGGGCCGTATGGTCGAGCGCGGTGAAGCTGTCGGTATCATTTCGGCACAGTCCATCGGTGAGCCTGGTACTCAGTTGACCATGCGTACGTTCCACATCGGTGGAGCGGCAACCAGGATCAGCGAGCAATCGACTCAGGACGCGAAGAGCGATGGATACGTCCGGTTCAACAACGTCAATACGGTTCGCAACAACAAGGGCGAACTGATTGCGATGAACCGCAACGGCATCCTGATCATCGTTGACGAAAAGCAGCGTGAGCGCGAACGTTACCCGGTCGTGTACGGTGCCAAAATCAACGTCGAAGACGGCGCGCCGGTTAAGGCGAACCAGATCCTCCTTGAATGGGATCCTTATACGTTCTCGATCCTGACCGAAGTCACCGGTGCGGTGCACTTCAAAGATCTCATCGACGGCGTAACCACTCAGGAGCAGGTCGACGAAATCACCGGCAACATGCAGGTGGTTGTGACCGAATCTTCTGACGAGAAGCGTTTCCCGACCGTTATCATGCGGCCCGAGGGCGGCGGCCGCTCCGAAGAGAAGCGTTATCTGATGCCGACCCACGCGCACTTAATGGTGTCGGACGGCGATGTTCTGCACGCTGGCGACGTCATCGCGAAGATCCCGCGTGCAACGACGAAGACGAAAGACATCACTGGTGGTCTCCCCCGTGTGGTTGAGCTCTTCGAAGCTCGTAAGCCTCGCGAAACGGCCATCATCGCGGAAATCAACGGCGTCGTGAAGTACGGCGAAGTCACTAAGGGTATGCGAAAGCTTTACATCGCTGGTGACGATGGCGTACAGAAGGAATACTCGATTCCTCGCGGCGTCCACATCAACGTGCAGGAAGGCGAGCGAGTCCGCTCGGGTGATCCGCTGATGGATGGCCCGCGCAACCCGCACGACATTCTTGCCGTTCTCGGCGAAAAGGAACTGCAGAAGTACCTGGTGAACGAAATCCAGGAAGTCTATCGGCTGCAGGGTGTGAACATCAACGATAAGCACCTCGAAGTCATCTCTCGTCAGATGATGCGGTGGGTTCGAATCGAAGATATCGGCGACACCGAGTTTCTGCCCGATGAAGTCGTGGACAAGTTCAAGTTCCGCGAAGAGAACACTCGAGTGATCGAGGCAGGTGGTCGGCCGGCATCCGGCAAGCCGCTTCTGCTTGGGTATCACGAAGGCGTCTCTCTCGACCGATTCGTTCATCTCGGCCGCCAGCTTCCAGGAGACAACGCGTGTACTGACCGAAGCCGCCATCAACGGCAAGGTCGATTACCTGCGCGGTCTGAAGGAAAACGTCATCATGGGTCGATTGATTCCGGCCGGAACCGGTATGGAATACTATCGGCGCGTGAAGATCGCCGGCGAGGATGTTGTGGAAGAAGAGCCGCTGCCGGAGCAAGAGCTGTCCCTGGGTGATGGTCTGCAGGATTTTGCAGACGAAACCCCGGGCATCTATACCGGTGGCCTCTCGGAAGATCTGGGTGAAGAGCCCATCAGCGTCCCCGAGGAAGTCTAAAACGGTTCTTCAAGTAGTTGTGGAAAGAGGGCGGCTAGCAGTAGCCGCCCTTTTTCTTTTTAGGGATCATAGAAGTTGCGGTTAGCAGCTAAGGATTTTGCCTCGATTTGTGCGCCTGGCGGAACTGTCGTTCTTCCCTCCCGGCTTCTCTCCTCGGTTGCACGCCAGCAGCTTGCGGACGAAAAGAAAGAGCTCGGATTCGAGAGCTGGGAACGCCCGGAGATTCTGAGCCTTAACGCTTGGCTCGTTAGCTGCTGGAACGCCGTGCGCTTCAGCGGCGTAGGCGCTCCGGCTTTACTTTCACCTTCGCAGGAAGTAGAGCTTTGGCGCCGGTTGTTCGAAGAAGTGCATCCTGAGCGTTTTCGACCCTGCCGGTGCCGCTCGTCTGGCCATGAAGGCGGCGAGCACGATTGCCGAATGGCACTTGCCCGTCGAGGGCGAATGGTGGGAGCGAAGCAAAGATTCGGAATCGTTCCGGCAATTGCACCGACGGTTCGGGAAGGAATTGCGCGACCGGGGCTGTATGACTCGGAGCGACATCTGGCGTCTCCTCCCGGATTGGATCCGGTCTGGAGCGTACAAGCCCGGCAGGCTTTTATTTGTCGGATTTCGACAACTCAGTCCGGCAATGGCGCGCATCATCGACGCATTGGGACCAAGCGCGGCCCAATTGCCCTTTGAGAACAAGAAGCCAAAGCCACGGGTCACGAGCGAGCAGCACTCCGTCTTCGAAGAGGAAATCGAGTCAGTCGCCCGGTGGGCTCGCCAACTGATCGAGACGAACCCTCTTAGCTCGGTGGGAGTTTTCGTTCCTGACCTGCGATCAAAACAGCACGTCATTTCGCGCATATTCGAGACCATTCTTAATCCACCCAGTTCGATTCATTTCGAACGTTCCAAGCGAGGACGGCGACGGTTCGCTGTTCCACCTGCACGCGTCGGGACCTCTCCTCAGAGAGCCGCTGGTGACGAGTGCGATGACCATGCTGGAGCTCTTGCGTCCGCGAATTCGGATTACTGACGCAAGCGCCATTCTGCTGTCTCCCTTCCTTGCCGGAGCTGCAGAAGAGCGTAGCCTTCGTGCTCTCGCAGACCTTAACTTACGCAGGACGCGCGACATCGACGTCACTCTGTCTCAGATCGAATACAGGTCAGCCAACTGCGAGCGTCTCGTTCCGATATGGCAGAAAATTCGAACGATCCGTCCGAAGACACCGACCCTCGATCTCGACGAGTGGGGAGAGTTGTTCGGTGATTTGGTTGCGGCAAGCGGCTGGCCAGGAGATCGCCCCCTGAACGGCTACGAGCAAAGTGTTGCGCAGGCTTGGAATGATGCGTTATCTGAGCTAGGCGGATTAGGATTCGTCTCGCCTTCCGTTCCCTTCGAAGTTGCGCTTTCACGGCTGCGAGATGCTCTCGTGCAAAGTGGAAGCCCGGAGGTGGGGGACCAGCTCTCGCCCATTCAAATTCTCGATCTGGAAGATGCTCAGGGGATTCAGTTCGATTTCTCCGCCGGCCATGGGTCTTTCGGAAGAGGATTGGCCGCGGGGAACTCGTCTTGTGCCGTTCATTCCGCCCGCGATACAGCGCTCCGGCGATCCGTCGCTCAGCTTGGCGCAGCGGCATCAGAATGAGTCGCAAGAGAAGGCGTCCGCACTGTTCTCCACGGCTCCACAGATGCTGGTGACATACTCGGGCGAGTTGGCGCCTCAGGTGCGACCGTTTTTAAGGACGAGAAACAGTTCGGTCCGGAAGTGGACTGGCGCTACAATGCTTTCGAACAACGAGTGGCGAACGGACCTCCAGTTGGTGGAGGACTTCCAGGCTCCGCCGTTCCAATCGACGGAACCACTGTCGGGAGGGGTTGGCGTTATCAGGTCCCAGGCACAATGTCCTTTTCGTGCCTTCGCCGAGTACCGCCTGTATGCGCAGCGCCCGGAAGACGCTTGCTTCGGGTTCGACGCTCGGGAACGCGGCGGCTACCTGCATCGAGCGCTCGAGAACGTCTGGAAGCGCCTCGGGTCTTCCGAAGAACTGCACCGGGTCAGCGGCGCTGAACTGGATGGCATCGTGAACGAGGCAGTGGTCGAGGCACTCGCTTCCGAGCGAACAGTCCGTTCCGCGACGTCATTTCATCCGCGGAGAGAGATCGCCTTCGGGAGGCAATCCTCAACTGGCTCAACGAAAAAGAGAGGCACAGAGGAACTCCATTCCGAGTGGAACATGTCGAGGAAAAAAAGACGGTTGAGATCAACGGGCTTCAGCTGCGTCTCCGCGTGGATCGGATTGACCGTCTCGAGGACGGCAGCGTTGTGTTGATCGACTACAAAAGCGGCGATATCTCAGAAAGAAGCCTGCAGGGGAACCGGCCGTCTGAGCCGCAATTACTTGTCTATGCGGCAGCCATGGACGAAGAAGTCGATGGTATCTTCCTGGCCCAGGTGCGGCCGCGAGAAGCGAAGACGGCCGGAAGCGCTCTCCATCCGCATTTCCCTCCGGTGAGAAATTCAAAACTTGATTGGGCGGTGCTCCGCGACGAGTCCCGCGTTTACCTGGGTGAATTGGCGGACGAGTTCATGGCTGGACACGCAGCCGTTGATCCACTGCGTGGTGCCTGTACGTATTGCAATCTCCCAGCTTTGTGCCGTATTCAGGAAGGGGCGCGGGCTCTGAAGGACGACGACGATGATTGACGCGCAGCCGGTCGACATTCGCGGAACGCGAGCAGGCGATCCAAACCGATCGTTCGTTCATTGTGAAAGCGCCGGCGGGATCCGGGAAAACGGGGCTACTCGTGCAGCGTATCCTTGCGCTCCTCGGCATGGTGGAACGGCCCGAATCTGTGGTGGCGATGACCTTCACGATCAAGGCTGGTGCCGAGATGCGAGAAAGAGTCATCCGGGCTCTCCGATCCGGCGCAAGAAGCAAAAACCGTAAGTAGCGCTTACGAGGCTAAGACACGTGAGCTCGCCTTCGCGTGCGCTTGCGAATGATCGAGCGAGAGGGTGGAATCTGCTAGCGGACCCGAGCCGGCTCCAGATCCTGACGATTGACGCCCTTTGCGCAATGCTCGTCCGGCAAATGCCGATTGTCTCCGAGTCGGGCGGGGTAGGCCCGGTGGTGGAAGATGCGACAGAGTTCTATCGCCTGGCTGCCCGCCGGATGCTACAAACTCTTGCCGAGAACGGCGAGGATGGACAGGCGCTGTTGGGGCGTGTTGCGCTTTACTTCGATAACGACATGGTTCGGCTGGAGAAGCAAGTTGCGGCCATGTTGGCGAAGCGCGATCAATGGCACGCAACAGGAACACCACGACGGTACGGTTCTCGCCGACTTTCTATGGATTCTCGAGCAGGCGGAGTCGGAACTTCGGAACGTATTCCGCGAAGAAGGCACAGTCGATTTTCAGGAAATTACTCGGGCTGCGACGCTTGCTCTCGGCGGGCCCGAGTCTCCCAGCGATCTGCTGTATTCGCTCGACTACCGTATCGAACACATCCTTGTGGACGAGTTCCAGGACACTTCCCGGGCGCAACACGAACTGCTCCAGGCTCTTACCGGACAATGGTCCGACGGTGACGGTCGCACACTCTTTCTGGTGGGCGATCCCGTACAGAGCATCTACGGTTTTCGGGCGGCGGAAGTCGCTCTGTTCATGCAGGCCTGGGAAGACGAGCGCCTCGGGGCCGTTCGGCTCGACGCCTTTGCGTCTTCGAACGAATTTCCGATCTACGCCTGAAATCGTCGAGTGGATCGAGCGAAGTCTCTCTCCGGTGATGTCGCTCACAGACAAGGCGAAAGGCGCTGTCCAACTGGAGAGTGCCGTCTCGTCCCGGTCCGAGTCCGGCAAGTCTCCTCAATTGATACCGCTGATTGACGATCGATCCGGTGCTCGTGAGGCCCAGGAGATCGTCCGGATTCTGCAGGGCAGTAAGTCGACCGGTGATACGGCCATACTTGTCCGCAGCCGCTCTCATGTTGTCTCGATTCTGCCCGCGCTACGTAATGCAGGCATAGCGTACCAGGCAATCGAGATCGACGAGCTTAAGGATCAGCAGCACGTTCTGGACCTGCTCGCTCTGACTCGCGCAGTTTTACATCTGGCGGATCGAGTCTCCTGGCTTGCCTGCCTGCGAGCGCCATGGTGCGGATTAACTGTGGCGGATCTCTCGGCGCTCGGCCGAAGGTGAGCGCGATCGAACGATCTTCGACTTGCTTCACGATCTCGACATCCTGAGCCGCCTGACTCCGGATGGGCGTGAACGCGCCATTCGCGTGGCTGAGATTATGGACGATGCGGTCGCATCCGTAGGCCGTTTCGGTTTGAGATCGCTTATTGAGCGTACCTGGCATGCGCTGGGCGGACCTTCCGGCCTGCTCGAAACAAATCAGTACCAGGATGCGCAGACCTTCTTTGCTCTGCTCGAATCCTTCGAGCATGGGGGCACCATTCGCGACTTCAGCCTCTTGAGCGAACGCCTGCAGAAGTTGTATGCGGCTCCCAGCACACAGGAAGACGCTGTACGAGTCATGACCATTCATGAAGCAAAGGGTCTTGAGTTTGATACCGTGATCCTGCCGCAGCTTGGCAAGTGGCCCGCCGGCGACGACGATGAGCTGGTTGTCTGGAACAAAGTTTCTAGTGAGGGTGGCGGCTCTGGTGTTGAGGTCGCTGTTCAGCCTCAGAAAGGTACAAAAGATCCCGATTACACCCGCATCAAGACGGAAGCCAAAGACAAAGTTCGCAACGAAGGAAAACGGCTTTTCTACGTTGCTTGTACGCGTGCAAAGAACCGCCTGTTCCTCCTAGGATCGGTAAACCGAAACAAGAACAACACGGAAATCTGCAAAGCCGCCGAACATACGTTTCTTGGCATGATCTGGGCCCAGTACAAGCCTCAATTCCAACTCGCGATGCAGCGTATGCTTCCGACTCAGCCGAGCCTCTTCACTGGCGTCGAGGCGAAATCGCAAACCCTTCGCAGACTGCCGTCGGATTGGCAGCCTCCGCCGCTAAGCCCCGCTTTACGTCTCCCTCACGTGATCACACGCGCAGCTGCGTCGGAAAGGCCGGTCACGTACGAATGGGTCAGCGGAGTAGGGCGACATGTTGGGACCGTTGTGCACCAGTTCTTGAAACGAGCTTCGGATCCCGGTGATCTGCTGTGGCGGGACCAGTCCGCTCGAGCGCTGGACCCTCTTGTCCGATCGGAACTCGCACGACTTGGCGTTCGATCTTCCCAGCAGGCGGAAGCGGCAAGTCGAGTCGTCAGAGCGCTGGAGAATACGTTGTCGGGCAAGCGCGGAAAATGGATCCTCAGGTCCACCGAAGAAAGCCGCTCGGAGTGGCCGCTCGAAGGGATTGTGGGCGACAAGCTCATCACCGGAACTGTTGATCGCGCCTTCCGCGATGAAACCGGCCGCTTCTGGATTGTCGATTTCAAAACGAGCGAGCACAGGGGAGGGAAGCTGGACTACTTCCTGGACGAAGAACAGCGCCGCTACCGCTCGCAAATGGAAAACTATGCGACTCTTGTGTCGCGATTAGTAGCTGGGCCTATCTGGTTGGGATTATACTTTCCGCTTCTGGATGCCTGGCGCGAGTGGCCTTTTGCGGAAGTTGCATCTGCATACTCGGCCGGAAGCGAACTGGCAACACTGGACATTTCATGACCGCAAACGCAAATCCGTTGATCATCGCACTCGATCTGGACAGTACGTCGGACGCTCGCGATCTCATCCGAAAGCTGGGGGATTCCTGTGACTTCTACAAAGTAGGAATGGAACTCTATGCTGCCGGCGGACCGCAATTCGTCAAGGATGTGCTTTCTGAGGGGAAGAGAGTCTTTCTTGATCTGAAGTTCTATGACATCGGCGAAACCGTGAAGAGAGCAACGCATCACGTTTGCGAACATATCCGCCCGACCTTGTTAACCGTTCACGGAAGCAAGACGGTCATGTCTGCCGCCCGCACGGGTTGCAACGGTGCGAGGCACGAAGTTGTTGGGAGTCAGCGTGCTCACAAGTTTCGACGAGCAGGACTTGGCCGATCTCGGCTTTCCGATGCCGGTCCCCGATCTGGTCGAGTTGCGAGTGAGGAATGCGCTTCAAGTCGGAATGGACGGCATCGTTTGCTCGCCGCTCGAAGTGTCTCGTGTCAGAGAGATAGTCGGCAAGGAGAGCATCCTGGTTACGCCTGGAGTCCGCTCGGCCAGCGCGTCTCAAGGTGACCAGAAGCGGGTTGCAACCCCGAAGCAAGCTCTGGAGAACGGCGCCACTTATCTCGTGATCGGACGTCAGGTAACCCGGGCTGCTGATCCGAAGTTAGCTTTTGGAGAGATCTTAGAGGAAATCTCACAGTGAATCGTTCTCGCACGCAGTTTCTTGCTTCTGGCTTTAATCGCCTCTCTCATCGCCGTCAGCCGTTCCTGCACACTCCCAAACGATTCCAGGATTAAGCGTCGGGAGCTCGAACCCTCCCGCAGCCGCGTCCGACCCCCTCAGAAGAACCAGCCCGCGCAGCGCGATTTATGCCTTCCTACAGGCCTGTCACACGGGCCAGTACGATCTTGCGTCGGACTACCTCGACTTACGACGCATCAGGTCGGACCAGAGAAACACAGAGGGTCCTGAGCTTGCGAAAGATCTCTGTCAAATCCTGGACCGGGATACTCATTTCGAAGTCGGACGGCTCAGCAATGATGCTGACGGGAATACGCGAGACCGCCTCCCCGGCAATGTCGATGAGCTTACCTCAATCGATGTGAACGCCAAAAGCGTACAGCTGACGATGCAGCGCATCACGCAGAACGGGTTGAGCGTCTGGCTGGTATCTCCCGATTCGGTCGCCTCGATACCGAAGTTGCGCGCCAGCGTTGATGAATCCGAGTTCGAAAAGAAGCTTCCGGAAGCGCTTGTTCAAACCCGGTTTATCGGGACATCGCTTTGGGTATGGATGGCACTCGTGCTTGCCGCGTTGCTGATCTCTTTGCTTGCGCGGCTCCTGGCAAAGGTTTTTCTCATGCTCCTGCAGCCGATTGCAAAGCGCTACACAAAGCTCCATGCGCAGCGCCTGGAAGCGTTCGTTGAGCCGGTTCGTTTTGGAGTTTCGGTCATGGTATTCGGAACGGTCATCGAGGTCATCGGACCCTCCGCGCTTGTTCGAGATTACCTGTACAAGCTCCTGACCCTTCTATTCGTTCTGAGCTGTGCTTCGATCCTCATGAGAATCGTCGACATCATCTCAGACACTGTCAGCTCACGCTTAGATCCCCGCCAGCGAGCGTTCTCGTATTCTGTGCTGCCTCTTCTGGTCAGAACAGTGAAAATCGTTGTGTTTTCCATCGCGGCTCTGTTCGTACTAGCAGCATGGGGATACAACACAAATGCGATCCTTGCCGGCTTGGGTGTAGGCGGTGTTGCGGTTGCGCTTGCGTCTCAGAAAACGATCGAGAACCTGTTCGGCGGTATATCGGTTATCAGTGACCGCCCCGTTCTTGTTGGCGACGTTTGCCAATTTGGAGGACAGATCGGAACCGTCGAAGATATCGGACTTCGTTCCACTCGCATCAGAACAGCGGATCGCACTCTGGTCACCGTGCCCAACTCGTCGTTTTCGACCATGACGCTCGAGAACTATTCGAAGCGAGATCGAATGTTGTTTAAGCCGACTCTTGCTCTGCATCGGGATACACAGCCCGACGATATCCGCAAGATGATGGAAGCTGTCGTCAAGATCGTCAAGGATCACCCGGAAGTCGACCCCACGGGTGTTCCGGTGCGCTTTTCCAAGATCACCAAGGAGTCTTTTGACCTGGATGTATTTTCGTACGTTTTGACAACGGACGGAGATCAATTCCTCCGTGTCCAGAACGAGCTTCTGATCAAGATCATCGAAGCCGCTATCGCACTGAAGGTCGAGTTTGCGGTGCCCATCACTGAAACACTTCCGTCATCAATGAAGCAGACTGGCGCGAACCAGACTCCTTCGAACGGGTCACGAATCGCCGGCTCGATTGTCTGAGCCTTACCACTCAGAGCGCAGAATATCGAAATAGATGTGGAGCCCGGCTCGAAACTGATCGGCCGGGATATGTTCGCTGTCGCTGTGCATGGTTCCGAGCGTCTGTGTGTCGACGATCATCGGCATCAGACCATATGCCGGCACCTTGCGCATGCGAAACTTTTGCCCGTCCGTACCGAAGGGAACAACGATGGGAACGACGGTGCTATCCGGATGCTGCTTGCTGATGGCCTTTTCGATCGCCGCATACAGCGGTGTTCGTGTTGAACTCGGTTGCGGGTCATCGGCTTTCGGCGAAGTGACCTCGATCGAGATCCGCGGATCGTTGATTCTGGCCTTTATCTCCGACAGAAATTCGTCCGCGTTTTGGCCGGGCAGGAGCCGGCAATCGAGAGTTGCCTCCGCCACAGACGGGATCACGTTCGATTTTGGCGGGTCACCCACTCCGCTTCTGAGTGAAGTGAGCGAAAGCGTATTCTGTCCAGCCGCGTTGATGAACTTATTCGAAGCGAGAGTGCCGGCTTTTTCCCTCAGGTTCTGAACGATCACGTTTGGCTTGTTCGAGGGCGGAAACGCCTTCGCTTTGGCGATGGCTTCAATCAGAATGTCATTGGCATTGTCTGCGATGGGCTGTGATCCGTGCCCGGAAGTTCCGACGGCGCGCATCTTGAGCCAGAGCAGTTGCTTATCGGCCACTGATATCCCGAAGATCAGCTTGCCCGGTGAGTAAATATCGCGAGAGCCAACGCCGCCCTCGTCGAGCACATATTCCGGGTTCAGTTCATCCCAGTGGTTTTGAATCATCCACGCCGCGCCGCTTACGCCGCCGGATTCTTCGTCGCACGTACTCAGAAAAACAATGTCGCGGGGCGGCACGATCCCAAGTTGTTTCAGCAACAGGAGCGTGACGAGTTGGATCGTCCCCGTGCTTTTCATGTCCAGGCTTCCGCGTCCCCAAACCTGCCCATCCTTCAATGCGCCGCCGAAGGGCTCTTCCGTCCACCTGTTCTTATCCACTGGAACTACGTCCATATGATTCAGCAGTAGCAATGGGCGAAGTGAGCGATCACGGCCGGGCAGGCGTGCCAGAAGGTTCACCTTCCCGGAGCCGCTCGTGTAGGTCTTGCTCTCTATGCCGTTCGCGGACAGTTCAGCGGCAAGGAAGCGGGCCGCGTCGGCCGTATCCGCAGGAGGATTCACCGAGGCGATCCGTACGTAGCGCTGCAGCAGATCGAGCGCATGTGCTTCCGTCCGTGGCCAATCCGGATCCTTCGCGCACAGGGATACGCAAAAGAGCACCGGCAACAGGATTAAAAGCGAGCGTCTCACGTTTCGGATTCTGGCACATTGGACAACGAAACCGTCACGGAATCGTCTCGGAGAGCGCGTAGCAGGGCGCCGGCGGCCGGGCTGAGCTTGGGCCTGTGTGGCACAGAGCCAATTGCCATCTGCACCCGTTCGACGAAAATGCTACGCAGCAGATCGCTCTGGAAAACACCGCCTACGTATGCCACCCGAACCGAGGCACCTGGCTGGAAGAGGCACCGGTGTACGTGCTGGGCATACTTCGCAAGCTCTCCGCCGCTTTCCATCAAAATCACCCGTGCAACGTTGTCATCGTCGAGCACGGCTTGGTCAAGCAATGAGGCATATGCCGCGATCACCGATCTTTGTTGGCCGGCATAAAAGCGCCGAAGGATCTGGTCGGCACTCTTCGCCTCGGCCGCGCTCAGAAGCATGTTGTAGAGCTTGGTTGGTTGTCCCCATCCTTCTTCGAAAGCAAGAGCGGCACGCAAAACCTGTCGCGCGAGGTAGAACGCGCCGCCTTCGTCCCCGAAAACGTAGCCCCAACCGCCGGCGCGCGCGGCCTCCCCTTCTGCGTTCCTGCCGTACGCCATAGAACCAGTGCCGGCGATCACGATGATGCCAGGCAAACCTTCCGTAGCGCCTTCCAGCGCGATCTCTGCGTCGTGAGTAACCAGGTACCGTTCGCTGCGGATCAACTCGCGCACATACGCTTCTTTGTCTTGAGGTCCGCCACTGAAGCCCAGACATACTGACGCAAATGCAACATCGTCACGGCTGACACCTGCCTGGGCACACGCTTGGCCGAGAGAGTCGCCCAATGCAGAGAAAAACCTGGCCCTGCCTTCCGCCGGTCCCACGTGATTACATGGGCCACCTTTCCCGCGGCCCAGGACCTTTCCGCTTTCTTCTGCGATCAAGGCGACGGTACTGGTCTGCCCGCCATCGACGCCAAGATAGAGCGCCTTCATCAGGTGCGCTGGGACCAGACAGGTCTAAGCAAGTGTTTTGTCTTTTGCATAGCAAAGAGGATCGAGCGGACAAGACGCACAACGTGGTTTTCGTGCAATGCAGATCTGGCGGCCGAAGTGAATCATCTGGTGTGCAAACAAAATCCAGTGGTCTTCCGGTAGGATCTTCATCAGATCCTGCTCTACCTTGACCGGGTCGGTGTTCTTGGTCAAATCGAGACGCCCCGAGATCCGGCCTACATGCGTATCGACAACAACGCCCGAGGGAATGCCGTAAGCAGTGCCCAGGACGACATTCGCGGTCTTCCGTGCGGCGCCGGGAACCGTGAGCAGCTCGTCCATTGATTTCGGTACTTTCCCTCCGAATTCGTCACGAATCTTCTTCGCAGCGCCTATGATTGACCGCGCTTTATTGTTGAAGAAGCCGGTGGAGCGGATATCGTTCGCCAGTTCGTCCTGAGAAACGTTCGCGAAGTCCTCGATTGTCGGATATTTCTCGAACAGACCCGGAGTTACCTTGTTGACTCGCTCATCAGTGCATTGGGCTGAAAGAATAGTGGCGACCAGTAACTCCCACGGATTTCGGTGGTGGAGAGCGCAAGTTGCATCGGGAAATAGCCTGTCGAATTCCGCTATGATTTTGCCCAGCCGAGCTTTCCGTTCGGCGGCGTTCTTTGGCTTCGGGACTTTCTTCGGCGGGGTAACCGGGTGGACCGGCGTCGGGGTCGCAATAACAGCGTCAGGCATGCGAAAGCACCACGATAGCAGCAGTTCTACTTGGGATCGTCGCAAACAATGCGGCGAATTCGCTCGAAGCTGCATCCTAAGTTCGCGGTGAAAGGAAAGACAGGCATTTACACTTTACGCTGTGAAATGATCAGCGGTCGCCCGCTCGCGGAGACTTTCTCCGTCTTTGAAGATCCTTATAACTTGGCCAAGATCACTCCACCGTCCCTGAATTTCCGTGTCACATCCAGCGGGCGGGTCCAGATGAGGAAAGGGGCCGAGATTGAGTATGTGATTCGTTGGTCAGGGCTTCCAATTCGGTGGAAAACGCTCATCACTGAATACGATCCGCCCTACAACTTCGTGGATGAACAGGAACGCGGGCCATACTCGGTCTGGCGGCACCATCATGGCTTTGAAGAGACTCGCGAGGGCACGAAGGTGACGGATCGAGTCGAATACAGCGTTGCCATTTGGGTTCTTAGGCCGAATGGTCCATGCGGTCATCGTTCGCCGCCAGCTTCTCGCGATCTTCCGTTACCGGCAGCGCGAGCTAGGAAAAATATTTGGCGAGGGAGCCAAACAACTTGTGGCGCCCTACATTACCAGCTGACTGGTTGGCTTATGACGACGCGCCCTGTTCCAGAAAATTCCGGAGGCGATTGCTGCGGCTGGGATGGCGCAGTTTGCGCAGAGCTTTTGCTTCGATTTGACGGATGCGCTCACGCGTCACCGCAAAATTCTGGCCTACCTCTTCCAGTGTGTGCTCGCTGCCGTCCTGAAGACCAAATCTCATTTTTACGATCTTCTCTTCTCGCGGGCTGAGCGTCTTCAAAACCTCAGCCGTCTGCTCGCGGAGATTCAGATTGATCACAGCCTCGGAAGGCGAAACCATCCGGCTATCCACAAGAAAGTCGCCGAGGTTCGATTCTTCTTCCTCACCCACCGGAGTCTGCAGCGAGATCGGCTCCTGAGCGATTCGCAGAACTCTTCGTACCTTGCTCGGCGGCAAATCCATGCGAACGGCTACTTCCTCCGTAGTCGGTTCGCGACCGAGTTCCTGCTGCATCGTGCGTTGCAGTCGAACCAGTTTGTTGATGGTTTCGATCATGTGGACCGGGATCCGGATGGTCCTGGCCTGATCGGCGATAGCACGGGTAACCGCCTGACGTACCCACCAAGTCGCGTAGGTGGAGAACTTGTAGCCGCGTTTGTAATCGAATTTGTCGACTGCCCGCATCAGTCCGATGTTGCCTTCCTGGATCAGGTCCAGAAATTGCATGCCACGGTTCGTATACCGCTTGGCTACCGAGACGACCAGGCGGAGATTGGCTTCAATCAGCCGCTTCTTGGCACAATCGGTTTCGCCCTCGCCTCTCGCCACCACCTCCAGCGTTCGATGGAGATCGAGCGCGTTTGCACCGGCTTTATCCTCCAGCAGATGAATCTGTGCGGTGATGGCCTTCAGTTCCCGTCTGATATTCGATGCGGCTGGCGAATCGGTACCAGCCAGCGCATCCAGTTTCTGCTGGAGCCGAGCCGCTTCCTCTTCGAGCGGTTGTATCTGGCGAACAAACTTGCGCAGCGCGTCGCTAAGAGACCTCTGGAATCGCGATGCAAACGGGATGGAGCGAATCTGCCGTGATACTTGAACAATCGTTCGGAGATGCTCGCGATGCAGCTTGTGGTACTGTTTCGGTTTCAGCGATCGCGACACGGCCAGCAGCTTTTGATTGGTGAGCTGCGACTTCCTGTAAAGTTTCTCCAGTTCCAGTACGCCGCTGAAGAGTTGTTCCTTCAGATGATCGAAAGAAGCAGGTTCCTCACCGAGAGTGCTCGTCTCAGGTGCCTGCATCACTTCGAGCACTGGAATCAGGTCGCGCTCAACATTACGCTTAGTGTCCAGTATGATTTGGACGACTAGCTGAGACCGGGACAGCGCTTTGAGAACAGATCGCTGACCGCGCTCAATCTGCTTGGCCAGTTCGATCTCGCCTTCTCTTGTAAGAAGCGGTACCATGCCCATCTCGCGCAGGTACACCCGGACCGAATCGTTGCTCTTGTCAATCGCTCCAGCGGAAAGATCAAGGTCGGAGAGACTCCTCGGGATCATCGCCCTCTTTCTCGATCTCCTTGCTCTTGTCGAGCAGATCCGCAGGCGATGCGTCCAGATCGACGAAGAAATCATTTAGATCTCCACTCCCGGCTAGATCTTCACGCGCAGCGGCGGTAGCTTCGTCGAACAGAGCAAAGCCTTTGTCGTCAGTTTCCTGCATCAACTGCCTTCGTCAATCTACGCAAACTCAGATTGGCGGGAAGAAAGTCGGATACGGCTCTAACCCCGGTAATCTGCCGAGCAAGGCCCCCTAAGTCTTCTCGACTCCTCATAGTACAACAAGATTTCGTCCTAGGCAGACGGCCCTTTCAAGTTGTTCAACTCCTCAGCAAGCCGCAGAGCTTCGGAGAAGTTTCCGGCCTGCTCCAGTTCTCGAATCCTCCGTTTGATATCTTCGCGCCCTTTCATTCTGGCCGTTCCCTCCAAAGCCTCCAGGCAATGGAGTGCTTGTTGCGAAGCATCGGATTCAGCTAATGCCCAGATCCGCGAAGCTAAGTTCCGTCAGAAGCTTCTGCATTCTGGGGTCCAGGCCTTCGAGGGCTCGCTCTACCGAGAAACCTTCTTCCTCGTTCATTAACTTGCGATGCCGCCTCGAAGAAAGCTTCGCAGTTCGAGCAGATGAACAATGTTCCGTCTGAAGGAAATATTGCCTGATCACCGACCTGGCATCCTGGCTCAAAAGAAAGCAGGCCGCAAGCAGTTTCTCATTCGGCGGCAGCGAAGATCCCAGTGTTCGCGCCTTCGGCGCAGGCTGAAACGGATTCTGCGGCCGCAGATTCTCTCGAATCGTTTCCCGATCCACGTTCAGGTACTCCGCGAGTTCCTTTGCGATGGTTCCGCGCTCGATGCGATCGTTCACTTGCTGAAGTACAGGCGCCAGGTATTTGAATGCGTCCACTCGTCCCTCTGCCGTTCGCATGTCGAATTTCTCTCGTGCCCGGTCAGCAAGCCAATGGAAGTACGACGCCGGCTCCTTCGAGCAGCTTCACGTAAGCTTGCCGTCCGAACTCTTTGATGTATTCGTCGGGATCGAGTTCACCCGGAATACGTAATACTTTCACCCGGAGTCCTTCGGCAAGCACGGCGCCGATGTACTTCTCCGTCGATCGTGTTCCCGCCGCATCAGGATCAAAGTTCAAAATGATTTGTCCGCTGCCCGCCTGGCCCTGCGAAACCTGGCGCTTGATCGCGCGTACCTGATCGCTCGACAGCGCCGTGCCGCTGCTCGCGACCACTTCGCGAATACCGGCCGAGTAGACGCCGATCACGTCCATGTAGCCCTCCACGAGCACCATGCGATTTTGCTTCCGCGCATCAATCTTTGCACGATGCATGTTGTAGAGAACCGCAGATTTTTTGTAGATGGCCGTTTCTGGAGAGTTGCGATATTTAGGCTCGTCGCCCTCCCGAAGCGCCCGACCACCGAATGCGATCACCTTCCCGTCCTCACTATGGATCGGAAACATGAGGCGCCCACGGAACGCATCAAAAAATCCGTTCCCGCCTTGGCGCTGCAGCACCAGCCCTGAGTCAGCCAGGAGCGCCGGACCGAATTTTTGCAACCGAGCCGCCAGTTGCTGGCCGGATGGATCGGACAACCCCAGGCGGAATTCCGCAGCCGCTTCGCCGCTGATGCCGCGCGATTCCAGGTAGGCGCGGCGTCCTTGCCTGCTGGGCACCGCAGATTGTCTTGAAAGGTCTGCGCTGCAATTTCGTGCATCTCGAGGATCGCTGAGCGTTTTTGCGCTTCCGGATCATCGAACCGGTGCCGTTCGGGCATCGGAATGCCATAGCGCTCTGCCAATACTTTGATCGCTTCGGGAAAGGTCAGGTGATCGTGCTCCATCACGAACTTGAAGACATCACCGCCGGCGTCGCAACCGAAGCATTTATAGATCTGGAGGGCGCTGTGTACTCCGAACGAAGGAGTCTTCTCCGAGTGAAAGGGACAAAGTCCTACGTATCGCGGCCCGGCGCCCTGCCGCTTTAGCCTGACGTAGTGACCGACCACATCGATTATATTGAGCTGGCTCTTGAGCTGCTCGGCAAAGGTCATAACTGTCGCTGTAACCGAGGTTAGCAATTGCGAAGCGATCGCGCTCCGGACATCTTGCCATAATGTCGGCAGCTATGGGTCTGAACGAATACGCCCGAAAGCGTCACTTCGATAAGACGCCCGAGCCCGGTCCGGCCGAGTCTGGCCGGGAGACCAAGGCGCGCGGAGGTTTCTTCTGCGTTCAGCGGCACGACGCGACTCGGCTTCACTACGATTTCCGTCTCGAGGTGGGCGGAGTCCTCGTGAGCTGGGCTGTTCCCAAGGGGCCGAGCCTGGATCCTTCTCGAAAGGCCTTGGCCATGAAGGTGGAGGACCACCCGTTCGATTACGGCACCTTCGAAGGCAATATTCCGGAAGGTAATTACGGCGCCGGCAGCGTCATGCTTTGGGACACGGGCACCTACGATGTTCTCGGAGACGTGTCCGCCGAAAAGCAATTGGAGCGCGGCGATTTCAAATTTGAGCTGCACGGCCAAAAGCTGAACGGATCGTTCGCCATCGTGCACATGAAGCATGCCGGCAAAGGCAACGAGTGGCTGCTCATCAAGAAGAAGGACGAACACGCTGTACCGAACTACGACATCGACCAGTACTCACATAGCGTAAAGTCGCAGCGGACCCAAGACCAGATCGCAGAACGAGACGGGCGGAGCGACCTGGCTCAACTACTCTGAGATTCCGGGCGCGCGCAAGGCCGCGATGCCCGACAGTCTCGACCCGATGCTCGCTACCGCAGTGACGAAACCGCCCGCGGGCAACCAGTGGCTCTACGAAATCAAATGGGACGGCGTTCGAGCCCTCTGCCGTATTCGCGACGGTGAACTTGCCATGTTTTCTCGTCGTGGAAACCGCTGCGACGCGCAATATCCGGAGCTTCGAGATCTTCCAAAACACGTGGTGGCAAGGAGGTTTGGCTGGACGGGGAGATCTGTGTTCTGAACGAGGACGGACGATCAAGCTTCGGTCTCATCCAGCACCGGATCAACGCAAATCCAAGCGCTATTCCGCGGCTGACCGAAACTCATCCTGCCGTGCTGTTTCTCTTCGACGTCCTCTATGCGAACGGCTATGATTTCCGCGGTTGTTCGCTGGAGGATCGTCGGAAGGTTCTTCAGTCCCTTGTGCAGCCGGAAGGCAATATACGATTGTCTGACGCGTACGACACGGATGGCGAACAGATGTTTGAGGCTGCGCGGAAGATGGGCCTCGAAGGCGTGTTAGCGAAGGATCGAAGGAGCAAGTACGAATCTGGGCGGTCGACTAAGTGGCAGAAGCTCAAGGTTCTGAACGAACAGGAGTTCATTATCGCCGGTTACACCAAGGGCGAGCGCGAATACTTCGGATCTCTCGTTCTCGGTGTGTACGAAGAAGGCAAACTTCGGCATTCAGGACAAGTCGGCACCGGCTTCGACATGAAGAAGATGCGAGAGATCTACGACCGTTTGCAACCGCTGGTTACAAAGACTTCCCCCTTCGCCCGCAAGCCCAAAATCAAAGACGTGACCTGGGTCAAGCCCGAGACCGTCTGTGAAGTGCGATTTCTCGAATGGACCAGCGATGGTGTCCTACGCGCTCCGGTTTTTGTCGGCTTGCGGGATGACAAACAACCGTCGGAAGTCGTCCGAGAGCAGTCCGTCGCCAACACGGTAGTTGAGGAGGGCAATGAACCTTCTGAGCCGAACGCGCCGGAGGAGGAGCCGGCGAGCTCGCCGCTCCTGGACCTATCCCGGCGTGAAGCAGTGCTCGACGTTGATGGGCACACGCTGAAGTTCTCGAATCTCGATAAGGTGTTTTATCCGAAAGAGGGCTGGAAAAAACGGCATTTGCTCAACTTCTACGATCGCGTGTCGACCTGGCTTCTTCCGCATCTGAAGGACCGGCCTCTATCGCTCAAGCGCTACCCGAACGGGATCCATGATGAATTCTTCTTTCAGAAGAACGCAAGCAGTCACTTCCCCGACTGGATGCACTGCGAGCCCATCGAAGAGGGTCATCCGGTCAAAACAAACCACTACCCCGTGGCGCAGGATCGAGCCTCTCTTCTCTACCTGGTCAATCTGGGCTGCATCGACCACAACCCCTGGATGAGCCGGATTGGTTCACTGGAGAACCCTGACTGGATGCTGCTGGATCTCGATCCGGTCGATACTTCTTTCGACCGAATCGTGGAAGCGGCTCTTCTGGTCAATGAGCTTCTCGGCCAGCTTGGATTGCGAGGTTATCCCAAAACCACCGGCGGCGATGGCATGCACGTCTACGTACCGCTTGAGCCGATTTATACATACGAGCAGGTTCGCAGCTTTGCCGAACTCGTGACTCATCTGGCTGTCGCAACGCGAGCCCGATCTGTTTACGACGCCACGCAGCGTTGGGAAACGAAAGAAAGATCGCGTCTATTTCGACTATCTGCAAATCGGAACGGGCAAAGACCATCGCCGCGCCCTATGTCCTGCGCGCTTACGATGGCGCGCCCGTAGCCACGCCGCTGGATTGGAAAGAAGTGAAACCGGGACTCAAACCAACGGACTTTCGCATTGATAACGCCATCGAGCGTTTCGAAAAAGTTGGTGATCTCTTTGCTCCCGTCCTCGAAGGCGGCCAACGGATCGAAGACGCTCTTTCGCGCTTGCAAGGGATGGATACGGACGAGCCCGCGGAGGAAAAGGCAGCCGAAGAAACCGCGCAGCTAAGCCCGCGACGAAGAAACGGACAGCGAAGAAAGCCTAGCGGTCATGCACGCCCAGTCTCCCGAGCTTGTAAGCTCAGCCCGCGGCAAGTATTTCGATTAGTACAGCTGCTTCAGCGCGAGAGAACCCCGTAAGGATCAATAAGCCATCGGGAGCAGTGGCTCTCAGCAGATCGTCAGCGATCGCAAGCAGTACAGTCGCGCTGATGTTAGCTACCGTCAACTCGGACCATTCGTCGGCAATGCAATCTGCAGACCCGGCCGCCAAGAGCGGAGTCAGTCCGTTCAAATGAAAGTTTTCCCGGGCAGTTTCGAGAGCCTCAGGGTCGGCATCAACACCAACGGCAACGGCCGCACCGAGCTTTAGTCCAGCGATCGCGAGTATTCCGGAACCAGTCCCCACATCCAGGAGTTTGCATCCCGCAGATACGGCGCGCTCCAACGCCTCCAATGCTAGCTGAGTACATGGATGCTCGCCTGTACCCGACGCTTGGCCAGGGTTCTGGACGATCCGGCACCTACCTTCCGGCGTCCGTTCTTCTGACCATGGAGGCGCCAGGTAGAGTTGTTGGCCGACCGCGCGGCCGGGCCACGCGCCCCGTGTCACTGCCTCCCAGTCTGTTTGGTCCTCAACCCATTCAGGCGCGTACGAACGGAATTGAGTCAGCAAAGACGCGCAGTCGGTTCCGTCTTCGAAACCGGCTGTCAGTATGCACGTTGCGCCGTCGTCCGATTCCGAAATAGCGACCGTCCCAGCTTCCCAGAGTTCGAGCGAAAGCGTTTCGGCATCCTCGTTCTTACAACGCAGTTTGAGGGAGTACACAGTTACAGAGCTGCTGAATACACCTCGGCGCGTTCACCCGCAGACTCTGATATCGGCACAGTTGAGATGTTCCAACGTTTCACCCAGAGATGCAGCGTTAGTAAGCCCCAGAGATGATAGCCCAGGTTTGCTTCGCGTCGCAGGTGCCGCTCGACGAGGTTTCGAATCGCAGGCGCAGAAAAAATTCCGACTTCCTTTACCGATTCTGCGCTGAGCGCCTGTTCGAGAAGAGGCCGCAACGGACCTCGTAACCAGTCGTGTGCCGGTATGTCCAGACCCTCTTTGCGCCTGTTGAGAATGGCAGCCGGAAGCTTGCTCTTCAACAGCTCGCGCATCACGAACTTCGTGCTACTTCCGTTCACTTTAAGACGCGGCGGCAGCGTTCCGGCGAACTCGACAATACGATGATCGAGAAACGGAGGGCGCACTTCGAGCGAATGCGCCATGCTCATCCGGTCGCACTTATAGAGAATGTCGTCCGGCAAATAGTAGTGCTGATCGACAAACAAGTACCGGTTAATGGCGTCGTTCTCGGCGGGTACGTCTTCTAACCTCGACACGAGACTTGGAGGCGATAAGGTGCCCGCAACGGCCTAGCTTCTTTTGTTCGGCCCGGGTGAAGGTTCCATTCCAGAAGAAGTGAGCGTCATCTTGAGTTAAAAGAGCTCCGGCCAAGAAGCGTTTCAGCTTGTATTCGAGCGCAATCTTGTCATCCGAAACGGGAAGCCGATTTGCGAGCCTGTAGCGCCGCAACTAACAAAGGTCGCGGAACCCGCCGCGCGCGCCGGGCATAACCATCGGCGAGATAAGTCTGATAACCGCCGAAGATCTCGTCGGCGCCTTCGCCGCTCAACGCTACCGTTACATGCCGGGCAGTCATCCGGGACAGGAACCATACCGGAAGCGCACCCGCGTCAGCACTGGGCTCGTCCGAGTAGTACGCCAGCTCGTGAATCGCGCTCGTGAGGTCGAGATCGGCGTTCAAATCAAATTCGTGATGAGAGGTGTTGTAGGTCTTCGCAAGGAGGCGGAAATACTCGCTTTCGTCGAATCGCCTGCCTGCGAACGAAATCGAAAACGTCTTCAGCTCGTCGGCTGACGATTGCGCCGCGTAATGGAGGATTGCCGAAGAGTCGAGACCGCCGCTGGCCCAAACGCCGAGAGGAACGTCCGAGATCAGGTGCTCAGAGATGGACGAAGAAAGCAACTCGTCCAGCCGCGCCGTCGCATCCTGCAGAGTCCACTTCTCCGGCCGGAACTGATTCGTCCAATATCGTCCCGTCGATACTCTGCCGTCCTTGAACTCGAGCCATGATCCCGGGAGAACCTTCGTGATGCCCTCGGCCAGCGTGTAAGGAGTAGGAACGTAGTTGAGCGAAAGGAAATAGGCGAGCCCGGTGTCGCAAAGCTGGCGAGGCACCTCCGGATGCGCGAAGATCGCCTTCAACTCCGATCCGAAGTGCAGGTCGCCATTGCGGAGCGTGTAATACAGCGGCTTGATTCCGAGCCGGTCCCGTGCCGAGAACGAGCCGCTCGCTCCGATTCCTGCCAAAAGGCCACGGCAAACATGCCCCGGAGTCTTTGCGAAGCATTCGGTATCCCATTGCGCGAACGCCTTCAGGACAACTTCGGTATCGCAGTGGGTCGAGAAAGTATGGCCTAAGCCTTCGAGTTCGCGCCTGAGGGCGGCGTGATTGTAGATTTCGCCGTTGAAGACGATCACCAGGTCGCCGCCGTTGGACGTGATCGGCTGATCGCCCCCCTCCAGATCGATAATCTTTAGCCGTACCGCGCCGAGCGAGACAGACTCGCTTTCGAATACGCCCTGCTGGTTGGGCCCACGGTGGCGAATGCTTTCAATGGCGCGCTGCAGGACGCCCGCTGGACGCGGATGGCCGAGATGGGTAAAGCCCGCTATCCCGCACACGGCGTTGCAGCTCCGCTTGAAGGGCAGGTGATCGAAAATGGAGATGTTGCAGCGGCTTCCAATCGATACATTATTGCCGGAAATTGTTCAATGCATTGAGGTTAACACGATAAGCATTGTGCGCGCCGAGCCCGGGGCGGGGAAGACGACCCGGCTACCACCCGCACTCCTGCAGCGAGCAGGGCGGAAGATCTTCGTGCTTGAACCGAGACGGCTCGCCGCTAGACTCGCCGCCCGACGCGTCGCTGAAGAACTGGGATCGAAACTGGGCGAGGTTGTCGGCTACCAGGTTCGCTGGGAGAGAACGGGAGGGCCGGCTACCCGGCTTTGGTACGTCACCGAGGGCGTTCTCACCAACCGCCTGCTGTCGGGAGACTCGCTCCCGAGCGACAGCGTGGTGATTCTCGACGAATTTCATGAGCGGCACGTTGAAACGGATCTTGCCTTGGCATTGTTGAGACGCCTGCTGCGCTCCCGGCCGGACCTTCGGGTTGTCATCATGTCAGCAACCCTCGACGCGGAGGAGTTGTCGAGAAAACTGGGGAATGCACCGGTTGTGAACGTTGCTGGGCGCAGATTTCCCGGTCGATGTGCTCTACAGCCCGGCTTCTTCGGCCGCTCTCGAACAGCAGGTTGCAGACGGTGTCGCGCGAGTAGCCGCAGCGACGAATGAACCACATTCTCGTTTTTCTCCCGGGTTCCGCCGAGATCAGGAAGGCAATGCGAACGTGTGAACCGGTCGCACGGTCCCTGGGTGCTCGTTTGTTACCGCTCTATGGCGAATTGAGCGCCGACGAGCAGGATGCTGCTGTGCTCGATTCCGAGGTCCGCAAGATCATCTGCTCCACCAATGTGGCCGAGAGCTCCGTCACCATCGACCGCATCGGAGCGGTCGTTGATAGTGGCTTGGCGCGTGTTCTTCACCATTCGCCCTGGAGCGGCTTTTCGCGGCTGCAGCTTGAAAAGATCAGCCGTTCGTCCGCTATCCAGAGAGCGGGGCGCGCAGGTCGAACAGGACCGGGTATAGCCCTTCGACTGTTCAGCGAAGCCGACTTCGTTCGCAGACCGGAAACTGCTCCGCCCGAGATTCTCCGCTCGGAGCTGTCTCAATTTCTCCTTCAACTCGCGGCTTCCGGTGAACCGCTCGATCCGAAAGACTGGATCGATCCACCGCCAGAACGGCACGTCGACGTAGCTCGGGAGCTATTGATCCGCCTGCGCGCGTTTCGATGCTGAAGGTCAGATCACGCAGGACGGACGAACCATGGCCGGTTATGCCTGTTCATCCTCGTCTGGCGCGGCTGGTGCTTGAGGCCTGCCAGGCGAAACGCCGGTTCCGAAGCTTGCGAACTCGCGGCGAAGTTGGGCGACAGCCGTTTCCGTCTTGAGGTTCGCGACCGCTCGGCGGTTTAGCTCTGACCTCGATGCCATCTTGGCCGCGGAACTTTCGTTCGAAGCGCGAAGAACAAAGTCTCAGTTGCTCGAGGCATGCCGCAGGGTCAAACCCGCGATTCACCATGCCGACAAAGAAGCGCTCGAAAAAGCGATTGTCCTTGCGTATCCCGACCGGCTCGGCAGGAGGCGAGGAGATGTTCTGCTTCTTGCGTCCGGCGGCTCTGCTCAACTTGATCGCGACATTGCTACGCAGGGCGAATTCCTTGTTGCGCTTGGATGTCGATGAGCGGAGCGAACGATCGGTTCCGCTGGTGCGGTTGGCGAGCCGGTGCAAGCCGGAGTGGATTCTGGACTTGTTCCCTGAGCGTGTGAAGGCGGAAGAGACAGTTGCCTGGAATCGAGAAGGCGAACGCGTCGAGCAGGTAAATTCGCTCAAGTACGACGAATTGACGCTCGACGAGAGCCGTTCGCAGCCGACGGACTTAACGCAGGCCTCGCGAATGCTGACGGACAAAGCGCTCGAAGCCGGCCTTGGTCGCTTAGCCTCTAAGGACGAGATTGAACCTTTTCTTGCGCGCGTCCGATTTGCTTCTCAACACTCGTCCGCGTTCCCGGCGGAGGAGGCGGACCTCACGAGAGCGGCACTTGAAGAGTTGGCGCGCGGTCTCGCAAGCTTCAACGAACTCCGGCGAGGCAGCTTCGAACGGTGGGTTGCTTTTTGCTCTGCAGGCGCAGATCGATATGCGTCTTCTTGAGGAGCTGGCGCCTTCTCACCTTCAGCTTCCGCGTGGGCGTCGCGTAAGAGTTGAGTACGAGGAGGGACTTCCGCCTTCGATCTCGTCGCGGCTGCAGGATTTCTTTGGATTGAACCAGCAGTTCACAGTAGCTCGCGGTTCGGTGCCTGTCGTGATGAAGTTGCTCGCGCCGAATCATCGACCCGTGCAAGTGACTACCGACCTGCCGAGTTTCTGGAAAAACTTGTATCCGCAACTGCGGCGAGAACTGGGCCGACGATATCCAAAACATGCCTGGCCCGAAAACCCGCATGGGTCGTGAGATCCCGGTTCTTCAGTAGAGTCCGCGAGTGTCCCAAACAAAGAAACTGGGCCGCTAAGGAGCCTACCGCACGTTTCCATGCAGTATGCCTCCTTAGCGGCCCAGCTGTTCTAGGTTTTAACGAGGCGTGCTTAGAAGATAAACTTCACGAGCAGTCGTCCCTGGAAACCGGTGTTCCACAGGTCAGTCATTCCGAACCGCGGATCATAAGCCCCTCTTCCGTTCGCGAGGCTTCCATTCGGAGTGGCTTGGATCAAAGCGTTGTAGTTATAGCCGTTGAACAGGTTCGTGTTGGCGAGGCTGATGTAAGAAGCCGCGCCGCCAGAAACTCCGCCCCCTCGGTTGAGCCAGCTAAAAATGCTGCGTGATGTCTTCTGGTTGAAGACGTTCGTTGCGTTCGCCTCGAATCGAATCCGTTTGGTTTCGCCAAGCTTGAATTCGTGGGCGACCATCAGATCGGTTTGAGTGAAATGAGGGGTCCGGCCAAGATCACCGCGACCATTGACGAACGCGTCGATCTGGTTGACGGTTGTAACCAGGGTGCTCACTGGAGTGCCGCTAGCGCCATAGAAGAACGTTCCGAGATCGGTAGAGCCCCAACGTCCCCAGCCCTTGGTGTAAGAGCCGTAGACCTTGAAAACGTTTGGCCGGTCGGTGGCCAGGTTTCCGTATACGATATTGCCGTGAGAATCGAACAAAGTCTCGTCCGAATCCCAGGCTCGTGGTCGCACTGCCGCCTGTACGAGCAAAGCTACCGCCGGACTGCTGAGTCGTTCCTGAACTGCTACCCGTTGTCGGAGGTGTGAGTTCATCCGAGTTCGCCAGGCCGGCGTAGTTGCCGTACAACTTGCTGCGCACGTAGCTTGCGCCTCCGGAGAAGCCCCGGCTGAAGCGCTTGTTCACGGACAGTTCGACAGCATTATAGGTCCGTTGAGGTTTGGGAGTCGGAAAGCCCGTCGGAGTAGCGGTGCTGCTGTTGAAGGTCTTCGCGATACCCTCACCAGGGTTCACGTATTGATAAACTTCATCGCCGTTGATCAGGACGCCCATGTCTTCGATGGCCCGCACCAGGTCATTGCGAACGAAGGCAGCCCGAACCACTGTGGAGGAGGTAAGTTGATACTCAACGCCCGCGTTGATCAGGTCCTCGGCGAACGGCTTCAAATTCGGATCGACACTGTTGAAATTCGGTACGCGGCGGTCACGGAAATCACCATACGGCCAGATGTTCCTGGCCAGGCAGATTCGTTCCGCTGAGCGAAAGAACGTTAAGAGTATCGAGTGCACGATAACGAACGGTCCAGAAGTCTCCACCGAAGGAACCTCGGGAGAGTTCATACGGAATCCAGTTATAAAGGCGGTTGTAGCTGCCGAAAGCCTTCAGCTTGCCATTTCCGAGAACGTCCCATGAGATGCCGACGCGCGGGGAGATTTTGTCCTGGAACCCGAATGTGAACGCATCGTCTCTGATGTCGCGCCGGAAACGAAGGAACGTGCTCATTTTCCGTGCGCAGGCCAAGAGTAATGAGCAACGCGAGGATGGATCCGCCAGTGGTCCTGAAGATAAAGGCTATTCATGGTGCCACCCGTGCTTCCGCGAGTACCGGTTTGATCAACTTCGTAATAGCCGTATGTGCCGCGGACCGGTGTATTCTGCGCGCCGGTAGGAGTGAACGACTGATTGAAATTGACGAAGACATAGCCGCCGCCCGGATAGGAGACATCAACTTTGTTGACGTTTTTGATGATCCCGTAGCCGCCCTTGATGTCGTGAGATCCCCACGCACTGCCAACATATTTGCTGGCGTCCACTTGGAAGTAAGAACGTGTCGCAATGTCGAAGTACGTGTTTTGAGTACGCGCCGTGTTGAAATAGCCGGCCTGTTGATTGGCAATGCTCGGATCCAGACCCGCGATTCCTGTGGGCGCGGTCTGGAACGTGATGCTGCTGACGGGCGGAATACCCCAAGTGCGGAAGTTATCCCAGAATCGGCCGCCCTTGAATGTCAACATCGTGGTCGGAGACAACGTCCAGTCGATTTGAGCGCTGTAGTTGCTCTGGGGCTGGGTCCAACCGCGAGTTTTGTTGGGCTGAATCGATGCCCGGCTGGTCAGGAGAGAATTGCCGACACTGTCGTAAGCGGGCAGGATACCGGTCGTTCGTGTCGGCGTCCAAAGCCAGTTCGCATTGACCCGAAGTGCCTGCTTCGGATTGTAAGTGACCTTATTGAACAGCTGCTGAGTATCTGACTTCGAGTCGATCGTGTCCCGGGAGCCGTCACTGAAGTTATAGTTCTGGCTACGGCGCTGGAGCTGAGGAGAGTAAGACGAAAAGAAGAACAGCTTGTCCTTCAGGATCGGCCCACCGAGAGAGCCGCCGAACTCGTGTGTGTCGTTCTGCGGTTTGTAGTCCTGCTGATACGACGGGTTGTTCGCCGTGGCCGAAAACTGATTGTTGAGGAACAAGCGCGGTATCGGGCCGGCTGAAATCGCGTTTCCGAAGTAGTAATAGTGCGCTTCGCCGTGGAAACTGTTTCCGCCGGAGCGCGTAACCGCGTTGATGACAGCGCCGGTCGCCCCGCCATACTGCGCGTCAATGCCGCCAGTTAAAACCTGAACTTCTTGTATGAATTCAAAGGCTGAATTCTGACGTGAGCGGCCGTCGATCAAGCTGTTAGTTGTAACGCCGTCGATGAAGAACTGGTTTTCCGCGCCGCTCGCGCCATTTGCCTGGATTCCGCCTTCGAGCGTGCCGCTATTCACCGATGGCGCAAGCACCGCCAGAGATTGAAAGCTCCTGGATTTGGGAAGGTTGTTGAACTCTTCTGCACTGATGTTGTTGGACCGCGTCACGCCTGTCGTATCGATGAGGGGCGCGGACTCCGTCACTTCGACAGCGGTTTGCGTCGCACCGACACGCAGCTGCATGTCTACTTTGAACTGCTGTCCTACAACGGCGACGGCATCAGCCACCTCAGATTTGGTGAACCCGACCTGTTCAAACGTGAACTTGTAATGGCCGGGTTCGACCGAGCGAAATACGTAGGAACCGGAATTGTCCGTGATCGTCTTGTACTCACGACCGGACTCCTTGCCTGTAATGGTAACCGTGGCACCTTGCAACACGGCGCCGCTTGGGTCGGTTACCGTTCCGAGGAACGAGCCGAATCGCTCCTGTCCGAACAGAGAACACGTGCTCATTAAAGCTACGCAGAGAAAAAACGATAGATGCCGCAATCGTAGAGCCCCATTTCCCCACCGGACAAGGCGTTGCGGCAAGTCGCTCCAATGCTGAAACGAATGCATCAAAACTCCTATAAAATCTCAATTTTTGGGAAGGCGAAGAATGCGCAATGACAAGGCTCATTGGTCGCTGCGTCTCAAGACGGGACACAGCGACCCAATACCACCTGCGACACAAACAGTGTCGCCCCCCAACGATCTGGAGAGATATATGCAATCAGGGGGCCATTGTCGCGAGTTGTGATGCGCTGCTTGCAAGTGACTCATTCGTATTACGTTTAGAGGATTCGCTCTAAGATGAATCCGTCTCCCGGTACTTACCCAAGGGGGGCAGACGGCCGCTGACGATATGAGTATTAAGAAAAAACTATGAGCATATGGAATCGAAGGACGCCACGATCGACTCCCAATTGCTCTCCGCGCCTGTTATTCTCAAACCACCTGAGTTCTGAACGTCCGCATAGCACGGCCGAGGACCTCGTTGGCAAACGAGTGCAGATCCGGGCCGTTAAAGAATTAGGTAGTGCTCGTCTTCTGGATGGGTTAACCGGAACAGTGGTGGCAAAGCATCCTATTGCCTCCGGTTGGGTGAAACTGGATCTCGACGAAAACACTCGGACGCCCCATCGCGACTGGAGTGTCGCCACAGATCGGCTGGTACTGATTTGATGCGCTTCCGGATGCTTAGCGTTCCGGGACGTCCGGCGGTTCAATCTACGCGCAAGCCGTACTTTTCCATCCGATAAATCAACGTTTTGCGGCTGAGGTCAAGGTATTGCGCCGCCTTCGTCTGATTCCCGCCGCATTTTTCCAGTGCTTTCACGATCAGCTCCTTTTCGAGCCCTTCCAGGCTGATTCCTTCCGGAGGGAGTTGCAGGTTCAGCGTACCGACCCCGGTGTGGGCCGGGCGTAAGAACTCCGGCAGATCCGACAACGTGATCTCCGTGCCTCGGCTCAGCACGACGATTCGTTCCATAACATTCTCCAGTTCGCGTATGTTCCCGGGCCATGAGTAACGGTTGAAATAGGAAAGCAGAGCAGCGCGGAAGCTTCAGCTCCGGACGTCCCAGCTTCTTCTTGTTCGATTCAAGGAAGTATTTGACAAGGTCTCCGATATCCTCCGTACGCTCTCTCAGAGTCGGTAAGGTGATGGGAATCACGGCCAAGCGGTAGTAAAGGTCCTCCCGAAACTGCCCCGCTTGCATCATGTTTCTCAGATTTCGGTTGGTAGCGGCGACGATCCGAACATCGACCTTGACGGGCTCCAGCGCCCCGAGTTTCTCCATCTCGCCTTCCTGGATAAGGCGCAGTAACTTAACCTGGAGATCCAGGGGCAACTCCCCGATCTCATCGAGAAATAAAGTGCCGCCGTCGGCGTTTTCGATCTTTCCTCGTTTGTGCTCCATTGCGCCCGGTGAAGGCGCCTCGCCTATATCCGAAGAGCTCGCTTTCGATGAGGTCCTTGGGTATGGCGCCGCAGTTGATGGCCAGAAACGCTCGGCCTTTTCGAGGGCTATTCTGGTGAATAGCCCGGGCCAGCAATTCTTTTCCCGTTCCTGTCTCTCCCTGGACCAGCACCGTTGCATCGCTCTGAGCGGCACGCGCCGCGATATCGAGCACGTTCAGAAGCGCCGGAGACCGCCCGATGATGGCCTCGAACCCGTACTTGGCGTCAAGACTCTCGCGCAACCGGTTCACCTCTTCAACCAGTCGGGTGTGCTCGAGTGCCCGATCGACTACCAGTGCCAGCTCCGCAACCTGAACGGGCTTGGTCACATAGTGATAAGCGCCAGCCTGCATGGCTTCTACAGCGTTCTCAATGGTCCCGAAGGCTGTCATCACGATGACGGCGATCTCCGGCCAGCGTTTGCGGATCTCTTTCAGCAGCTCGACTCCGTTCATGCCGGCCATCCGCAGGTCCGTCAGGACCAGGTGGTAATCTCCCGTTTCGAGCGTTTGGAGAGCCTCTTCCGGTCCGCCCGGCGACTCGCGTCTCATAACCTTGCCGCTGCAATTGCACCTGCATAACGCGGCGGAGACTCGCTTCGTCGTCAACTACTAGGATTCGAGCTGTTTTCATTAATCAGTTTTTCCGTTGAAGGGCAAGCGTATGACGAACGAGCAGCCCTTGGGAGAGTTGCCTTCGATAGTCAGATCGCCACCGTGCTGCTCGACGATCTGGTACGCGATCGGCAGTCCCAAACCTGTACCGTTCTGTTTCGTGGTGAAGAAGGGATCGAAGACCTCATCTACTCGCTCGGCCGGTATGCCCGGTCCCGTATCCTTAACCCGCAAAACCAGGATGTGTTCTGTTATCTCTGCTGAAACCGTTACTTCACCGCCGCCCGGCATCGCCTGGATGGCATTGAGCACGAGGTTAAGCAGCACCTGCTTCATCTGTTCGGGATCGCATTTGACAGCGGGAACGGTCTCGTCAAACGTACGCCGGAGAACGACATTGCTCTGCGCCGCCACTTGACGCACGAGGTTCAGGACAGAATCCGTCAGGGCAGCCGGATCTGTCCAAATCATCTCTGGTGCTCGCGGACGGGCAAACTCCAGGAACTGGGTGACTAACCCGTTGAGCCGGGCTGTCTCCTTGCGAATGATCTCGAGGAACTCCGACGCACGCGCAGGTTCAGGCTCCGTTTGAGCTACGTAGGCGGCCCCTTCGATGCTGGCGAGCGGATTGCGGATCTCATGAGCTAACCCGGCCGACAAATGGCCGAGCGCACTCATTCGCGCCGCGCGCTTCAAATGTTCAACGTTGTTCTGGAGTTCCCGGTAGACTTCTTCGAGTCTCGTGGCCGTTGTCCGCAGGCTTTCCCGCTGTTTCCGTTCCCGCTCCGAGAGCACACCCGTGAGGACGCCGACCAGGCAGAACATCGCCGCCTCAAGATAGCGATCGATCCAGTCGAATGGCCCCAGTGTTTCGTGGCGCAACAGGTACACGAGGCTCGACAAGCGCGGAAACGATGGCTCCGCCGCGCCAGCCCAAGGACAATCCGGCCACGATAATCGGGAAATAGAACAGCCGCTGGAGGATGTAGTGCCAGTGCTCCAATTCGTCTGGAGTCAGATAAAGGGCGACTGTGGTGAGGGTTAAGAGTAATCGCGATTGCGAGGAAACTCCGGGACGTGATGCCCGGGAACCCTCGTGCCTTCTCCTTCGCGTCTGTCACTCAGCAACCTCATTTCACCATCGCATGCCTCTTTTCAGGCGTGCTTTTGGCCGAAGACGGGCATTTCAGAGCTCATGTACTCGCACAGCTAGTTCGAAAAGTACCGCAGGCTCAACTAGATACAAGACTCACGGTGTTTGGTTCGTCTCCGTGCCCTTAAGGCGAACGGAGCCAATGCAGCGAGGACAAACATGAAGCAACTCATCGAAGGAATTAAGAAGTTTCGTAGCGACGTCTTTCCCACGCACTCTGGGTTGTTCAGTAAACTAGCGTCTGCACAGACACCGCAAGCCCTCTTCGTCACGTGCGCCGATTCGCGGATCGTTCCCGATCTGATCACGCAAACGAAACCGGGCGATCTTTTTATCTGCCGCACAGTCGGGAACTTGATTCCGCCACACGGGCAAGGTGACGGCAGTGTTGCTTCGGCGATCGAATACGCCGTCGCCGCGCTGAACGTCTCGAACGTGATTGTCTGCGGTCACTCCGACTGCGGAGCGATGAAGGCGCTTCTCCATCCGGAGGCGACCGAAAAGCTGCCGCAGACGCGCTCCTGGCTCCGATACGGCGAAGCTGCCCGTGAGGTCGTCCGAGGCGCTGGTTTGGCAATCACTGATGAGGAGCAACTCTCGGCTCTTGTCGAAGAGAATGTAGTGACACAGTTGGAACACCTGAAAACGCATCCCTCAGTCGCAGCGAGGCTTGCCCGAGGAAATCTACAACTCTACGGCCTGGTTTACTCGATCCACACGGGAGAGATAAGTTCCTATGACGCCGTGACGGAACGGTTTATCCCGGTAGACGGAAAACTTGCATCAGCCACGCCGAGAGCTGCGCACGATGGCCGCCAGGAAGGAAGTCGCCTGAGTATGGAAAGCAACGTTGTCGTCGACCCGGCCACGCGGGAGGAGTCGAGTGCGTCAAAACCAGCACTCCTCTCCCACGCGAGTGCCGATATCACTTCCTCGCTTGTCGTTTTTCTCGTAGCGCTGCCCCTTTGCATGGGCATTGCTATTGCTTCCGGTGTGCCTCCGGCGCTCGGTATCTTGACCGGCATCATTGGCGGAATCGTTGTTGGCACGATTAGCGGCTCTCCGCTGCAAGTAAGCGGCCCCGCTGCCGGTCTTTCCGTGATCGTATTCGAGATCGTTCACAAGTTCGGGATCGAATCGCTCGCACCAGTTCTTCTTTTGGCAGGTTCGCTTCAGCTAATCGGCGGATGGCTGAAGCTTGGTCGCTGGTTTCGCGCCATTTCGCCGGCCGTGATCTACGGGATGCTTTCGGGTATTGGCATCCTGATCATTGCCGGGCAATTTCATGTCATGGTCGACGACAAACCACGACCGTCCGGGGTGGCAAATCTTTTAGCCATCCCGGAATCTGTTTGGAAGGGCATATTCCCACCAGACGGAACCGTTCATCATCTTGCAGCACTGATCGGACTCCTGACTCTCGCCTCGATCCTGCTCTGGAATCGATTCAAACCGAAGAAACTGAAAGTGCTCCCCGGCTCACTCGTGGGTGTTGCGGTCGGAACCGTTGCGGCGCATTTTCTGCATCTGCCGATTAAACGTGTTGATCTGCCCGCCAACTTGTTCGAGAGTTTCCACGTGCCGGACGCAGGTGTCATGGCCCGTATGGCGGATCCGGCCATCATCCTTGCGGCGGTCACAATTGCAATCGTCGCAAGCGCGGAAACTTTGCTTTCGGCCGCGGCTGTGGACCGAATGCACAGCGGTCCGCGTGCCAAGTACGACCGCGAATTGAGTGCGCAGGGAATAGGAAATGCGCTTTGTGGGTTATTCGGTGCTCTGCCCATGACGGGAGTTATCGTTCGGAGTTCCGCAAACGTCACGGCGGGTGCTAAGACCAGGCTTTCGGCAATCTTGCATGGTATCTGGCTTCTCGCATTGGTATGGTTCTTCCCGAGCGTTTTGATGCTGATACCCACCGCAAGCCTGGCAGCCATCCTGGTGTTTACTGGCTTTAAGCTGGTTGAGATTCATCAGGTGAAGCGGCTGGCAGAATACGGCAAGTTCCCGGTCGTGATCTATGCGGCAACAGTGATAGGAATCGTCGGGAAAGATCTACTGACCGGCGTCATGTTAGGCCTGATGCTATCCCTCGTGAAACTGCTTTACAAGGCCACTATGCTCAAAATAGATGTGGTTCAGGTGCCGGAAACCCAGAGGGTGGACATAACGCTGAACGGCATGGCGACTTTTCTGCGGCTTCCTAAACTTCACGAGGTTTTCGATCGCCTGCCGCAAAACAGCTGTTATCCACTTACACGTGGAGAACGTTCACTACATCGACCATACTTGCTTCGAGATGCTGCAAGCATCTGCGGCTCAACGGGCTGAGCAGGGCGGGGCAATTGTCGCTCCATGGGAGTTACTGGCGACCCGCTTCCACCTGCGGCAACTCCACGCTGTTTAGCGGGAAGTAAACCGGAGGCCTTCGGAAGAACCCATTTGAGGAAGACGTACCAGCTTGAGCCAGAACTCCTCGAGCGATTGCATCATCTTAAACATTGAATCGATCTCGAGCGGCTTAGTCAGATAGCAGTTAGCGTGAAGACCGTAGGCGTTCAGAACATCTTGCTCATTGTCCGAGGTCGTTAACACGATGATCGGGATCATTCTGAGTTCCGGATCATTTTTCAACTCGAGCAACACCTCCCGGCCATCCTTTTTCGGAAGATTCAAATCCAAAAGGATGATGTCGGGAGTTGCGGCGTCGGCAAACCGCCCCTGCCTCCGAAGGAATTGCAGGCCCGCCACACCGTCTTCAGCGATATGAATCGTGTGACGAAACCTCGTTTCGGATAGAGACTCTTGGACGAGTCGCACATCAGCCGGATTGTCTTCGATAAGCAGAATCTGCAATTCGTGCCTCACCTGGCGATCACCTACCAGCTAGTCTACCTTTTCTGCAATCTCGTCAACGCCGACCTCACGCAAAACCGCCTCAACGGTAACCCGTTTCGGTATTGTGAACGAAAACGTTGAGCCGGCGCCCGGTTGCGAGGTGGCCCAGATCCGCCCACCATGCGCCTCCACAATCCGCTTGCAGATTGCCAGACCGATGCCCGTGCCGGGGTACGTGCCAACGCTGTGCAGCCTCTGGAAGATGATAAAGATCTTTTCGCCGAACTCCGGTTCGAAACCGATGCCATTATCGCTGACACTAATGAGCCACTGATTCTCCTCGGCGACACCTTGTATGTGAATGGAAACCGGTACATCTGGCTTGCTGAACTTCAAGGCATTTGTGATCAGATTTTCGAGAACCTGGAGCATTTTCGTCCGGTCTGCGTATATCCGCGGGAGAGAACTACTCCGGATTTCCGCGTGTTTCTCGTGAATTGCAGCAGCCAGATCGTCCTTTACCTCTTCCAGAACGGCGCCTACATTGAACGTCTCGTAGACGTAACCTCTCGGCGTCGGTGCGCGAATACCGGAGCAAATCCTGCACCTGATTTTGCATCCGTTTCGCTCCGGCGACAATCATTCCCAAGTACAGTCCAGCATCACCTTCGAGCTTGCTGCCGTGACGACGTTCGAGAAGACCGGCATAGCTTGCAACCGTCCTCAGTGGCTCCTGCAAGTCATGACTTGCTACGTGGGCGAAGCGGCTGAGGTCCTCATTGGTTTTTTTGAGGCGCTCGTTTGCACTCTGGAGTTCCGACGTTCGCTCTTCAACTCGCCGCTCGAGATCCTCATTAAGCGTCAGAATCTCTGCCTCGGCCGAGTCTCGCTCTACCCCATACCGAATGAGCAGCTTGTAAGCGCGGTAAAGAAGGGCAACGTTGATTAAGAGGCCGGCGATAAAGGACGCAACGAGCTGTAACTCCGCCATATCCTGGTTCTTGAGCCGAATCTCGAGCAACCTGTATTCTTCCCGCTTCAATCCTGCAATCAGGGCCCGTATGCTTGTCATCAACAGAGCGCCTTCCCGTCTGATCGGGGCAGCGTTGGGTACCGTGGGTGTCTGGGCTGCTCGACGCAAATTGATGAGCTCCTGTAGTCCCTGAATCCTCCTGTTGACTGCCGGTGCCAGCTCGTCGACCCGCCGCTGCTGCGTCGAGTTGTCTCCCACAGCAGAACGCACTTCCAAAACCTGCGCAGCGATCCGATCATGAACTGACTTGAACTCTGATGCGTAGTGCTCGTCTCTGGTGAGAAAAAAGGCTCTTTGGCTACTTTCGGCCTCGGTGATCATCAGCAACACCTGGTCGACTTCCGCCAGGACTTCTTGTGTGTGGGTGACCCAGCGAATGCTCGACCGGTAATACTCTGCAAACCAGAGAACAAGAATCCCGAGTAGGAAGGGAATGAGTAAAACGAGGAAATACGCTCGCCGCGTGCGATAGGCGATCGTTCGTTTCACTTAACAGGCTCGGTTGAAGTAACCTCACGTGACAGTGAGAAAGGGGCAAAACGAGCGAAGCTCGTCACACCAGCGTCCCTGAGTTGCATCCGCTGCTTCGATTGTATCCACCAACACCGCCGTAACAAATAGGCAAGTTACTCGAAAACAAATCTTGGCGGCGAAGTTGAACCAGCTTAGGTTGCCCTGTACGTTGGGAACGTATGGGATATCTGAGCAATGAGTAGTGTCCTTCCGTTAGAGCTGCTTCTTATTTTCGGAAGCGCGAAGTTGTTGTCCGAGCTCTTTGAAAGGTTGGGACAGCCCGGATTGGTGGGCGAGATTCTCGCGGGCGCCGTGCTCGGTCCGGCGGCTCTCAACTGGATTCATCCAAACCCGGTGCTCAATGCGCTCTCCGAACTCGGGGTTCTCTTTTTGCTGTTTCGGGTTGGGCTTGAGGTGAAAGCATCCGAACTCTTTCAGGTCGGACGGGTAGCATTGCTCGTCGCTATTTCTGGCGTTCTACTTCCCTTGTCAGCAGGCTGGCTGATATTAGGTTACTGGGGTATGAGCAGCGTCGAGTCGCTTTTCGTCGGTGCGGCAATGGTGGCCACCAGCGTCGGTATTACGGCACAAGTACTAGCGGCGAAGGGCCTGTTGAACGAACGTGCAAGCAAGGTGATCCTTGCGGCCGCTGTGATCGACGATGTCCTCGGATTGCTCGTATTAGCAATTCTCAGCAGCGTGGCAAAGGGCAAGCTACAGATCGGGAGTGTTCTTTCGACTACTCTCACGGCCGCGGCTTTCACGTTTCTCGTGGCACGCTTCGGATCGCGCGCAGTCAAGCGGGTGGTTCCGCATATCGAACGTAAGCTCTCGGCCAAAGAATCGCAGTTCCACTTCGCTTTGCTGATCGTGTTCTCGCTGTCCCTCCTTTCTGATTACATCGGAGTTGCAGCCATCGTGGGCGCCTTCCTGGCCGGACTCGCCTTCTCTGAATCGATCGATCGCAGAGTGAAAGATCTGTCGCACGGAGTGGCGGAATTGCTTGTTCCATTCTTTCTGGCCGGCATTGGTCTCCATCTGAATTCGTCCGTGTTCACCGACAGAAGTACAGTTGTGCTTGCACTGTTGCTGACCGCCGTCGCAATGGTGACGAAACTTGTCGGGTGCGGGCTTCCTGCCTTGGTGCTGGGGCCTAAAGATGCCCTTCGGGTGGGCATCGGTATGGCGCCACGAGGCGAAGTGGGGATGGTGGTCGCACAACTTGGGTTGAGCTTGGGGATTGTCGGCGGCCCGGTTTATGGTTCGGTCGTGTTTATGGCGGTTGCCACAACCATCCTTGCCCCGCCGCTTCTCAAGTGGGCTTATGCCGGCTGCGAAAAGCCTGCGTCGGAGGAAGAATTCGCTCTCGGTTAGAGTTCGCCCCGTCGCGTATAGAATCTCTACATCGTGGGCTCTTATCGGCGTGATCCATTCCGAACAGTAGTGCTGATCAGTGTTGCGTTCGGCCTTTCTGGCCCGAGCTACTTCGCTCAGGAGTCGAGTGGCTACGACCAACCATACCGGCCGCAATTTCATTTCTCTCCGCAAAAGAACTGGACCAATGATCCGAATGGCCCGGTTTATTTCGAAGGCGAATATCATCTGTTCTTCCAATACAACCCGTTTGGCGATGTGTGGGGGCATATGAGCTGGGGGCACGCGGTCAGCCCTGATTTGGTGCACTGGAAGGAGCTTCCCATTGCGTTGCCTGAAGAGGGCGGCGTGATGATTTTCACCGGCAGTACCGTTGTCGACCGGCGAAATAGCAGCGGCTTCTGCAAGGCGGCAAGGCCTGCCTGGTGGCTATTTATACCGGGCACACGCCGGCGACAAAGACCGGGCAAAGCGCTGCAGACGCAAAATCTCGCATTCAGTAATGACCGGGGCCGGACGTGGACAAAGTACCGGCGGCAATCCCGTGCTGAATCTCAACATGCCGGACTTTCGAGATCCCGACGTGTTTCTGGTCTGAATCGGGCAAGCGATGGATTATGGCGGTCTCGCTTCCGGACGATCACAAGATCCGCTTCTATGGGTCGACGAACTTAAAGAGCTGGCAGCAGCTGAGCGACTTCGGGCCGGCCGGCGCCGTTTCCGGTCAATGGGAATGTCCCAATCTGGTTCAGCTGCCGCGTCGATGGGGATCCGCAGAAGACCAAGTGGGTTCTGAAGGTGGGCTTAAATCCGGGCGCGCTGCAGGGAGGGTCCGGCGAGCAATACTTTGTCGGGCAGTTCGACGGAACGAGATTCATTAACGAGAATCCTGCTCCGTCTCACACTCTGGAGCGATTACGGAAAAGATTGCTACTGCGCTCTGACGTTCAACGACCTGCCGCAGACGAAGAAGCCAGTGATGATCGGCTGGATGAACAACTGGCAGTATGCGAGCAAACTCCCCACGAGTCCCTGGCGAGGACAGATGACGATACCTCGTGAAATCTCGTTGAGGACGTTCCCTGAGGGCATCCGGCTTGCGCAGAATGCCGCGGAGCCGATCGCCAACCTCGACGAGAAACATCAGCACTGGAACGCTGGCTCGGCGGCGGAAGTAAACGAGGCAATCGCACGCGACCCTATCCGAAGTCATACCTTCAGGCTGACTGCCACCTTTGAGACTCGGAGACTCAGGCGATGTGGGACTCAAACTGTTTGGGAAGGGCGCGAACTACACGCTCGTCGGATTCGACCGGAGCCGCAGGAGAGTTATACGTCGACCGGTCTCATTCGGGACGGACGAGTTTCAGCAAAGAGTTTCCCGCCAGAATCGCTGCGCCGCTTCGCACCGATTCGCCAAAGCTTCGGCTGGAGATCCTGGCGGACCGCAACTCGCTTGAGGTATTCGCCGACGGAGGGCACGTCGTGCTCACGAACCTTGTCTTTCCCGAAGAGGATGCCTACGGACTGGAGACATTTTCGAGTAATCCCGCCAGCCGCAGTCGAACTCGAAGCCTGGACGCTTCGATCGATCTGGCCGGGAGTTTCAGCCCGTTGAAATGAGCCAGCTACTTCAGGAGACCTTTCTCTTCAGAAATTGTCAGGAACTGATTCGCAGCAGATGTCCGGTAAGCTTCTGCTGCGCTCCACTCGGCCAATCGATCTTCGAGCGCTGGTCACCCGGTCATCCTTTCCCAGGCCAAACGTCAGCGCAAGGTCGCTTTGGGAGCAGTAGCTTCCGCCGCTTCGCATCATGTCCGACTGCTTGCCGGAAGCGCTCTGGACCCGGACAACCGCGCCAAGTCCGCTACGGTTTGATTTCGACCCGACGAGCCGGACATTCAGCCAGTGGTTCCGATTCCCGCCATCGTTGCGATAAAGACAGGCGGGTCCGTTGTTCGTCGAAACCAGGATGTCCTGGTCGCCATCGTGATCGAAATCGGCATGCGCTGCCCCCCGGGCAACAATCGGGCGCGAGAAGTCGGCGCCGAGCGAGGTGGATACGTTTTCGAATCGGCCCTTGCCCAGGTTTCGAAACATGAGCGGAGATTCTTTGTATTTCACCTTGGGTTGAATCCGCTCGATCTCTACTTCTGTATGCCCGTTGGCAGCGAAGATGTCAGGATAGCCATCGAGATCGAAATCGAGAAAGAAGACGCCAAAACGTAAGGCTGAGAAGGCTCGAGCGGCCGACGCTCGAACTGGGAGCTTCATCAACGAAAAGCCCGGATCCTTCGTTGTGATACAGCCCTAACATCTGGTTGGAGAAGTTCCCGACCAGCAGATGCTGGTGCCCGGAGTGATCGTAGTCGCTCGCGTCCACGCCCATCGCGCCCGCGCGCAACCCCGTCTTCACCGTAGGCGACACCCGCCGCGACACCACCTTCACGTGAAGGTGCCGTTGTGATTGTTCCGATAAAGCTTATTCGGCTGCGTATCGTTCGCGACAAATATGTCCGGCCACCCGTCGTTATCGACGTCCAGAACTGAAACGCCAAGAGACTTGCTGGTCGGGTCGGCGATTCCCGCCTTCTTCGCCACTTCTTCGAATTTTCCGTTGCCGAGATTGTGATAGAGGCGGGAAGGCGCGCCCTTCGAAGATTCGGGCGTGCAGTAAGACTTGGTCGATCCGTCCATGGAACACCAGAGGTCGGTCGCTGGGGTCCACTGGATGTAATTAGCAACGAACAGGTCAGCTTTGCCGTCGCGATCGTAGTCGAGCCAGGCGGCAGATGTTCCAAAATTTGCGTTCCGGATTCCGGCACGCGGCCGTTACATCACGAAACCGGTTCGAGCCTTCGTTGTGGAACAGGTGGTCGCCTTCGAGCGCGGTTACGTAAACGTCAGGCCGGCCATCGTTGTCGTAATCAGCGACTGTGACTCCCATCGCGTACATCTCGACGTCGAGTCCGCTGCCGGCAGTGACGTCAGTGAACGTGCCGTTCCGGTTGTTTCGATAAAGAGCGCTGAAGTAGTGCTTCCCGTGCGGAGTCCAATCCTTGCCGTTCAGGAGAATGATCTCAGGCCAACCGTCGCCATCAAGATCCACGAAGGCAGTGCCGGATCCCATGGTTTCGGGCAGATATTTCTTCCCGAAGCCGCCGTTGTGGTGAGTGAACTTCAAACCGGCAAGGGCCGACACCTCGGTGAAATGCACGGCTGGCTCTCCGCACCGGTAAGGCAGCGGCGCAGAGGATGAGGGCCAAAAGTGAGAGAACAAATCTCATGGATTTCGGAGATCGACGCTCTCATGGTCGTGGATGCTCTGCCGTTCGTTGTTATCTTCCGGACTGAGCAAACGCGCGCGAGCGGTGAGGGTCTGCGAAGATTCGTCGGCTTTGAAGCGGCGGAACAGCGCCTCTTCGCGTTCAGCGCTGGTTCGATCTCCGAGTCCTCGGTAGCAGAGCATCCGGGTATAGTGCATTTGCAGATCTTCAGGATCGACCTGGCTGACGTGATCCAACGCCACGAGGGCGTCTTTGTACTTTCGCTGGAGGAATAGGATTCGTCCAATCTGGTTCACAACGACACGATCTCGAGGGTACTTCGATTCGGCGATTCGAAGCGACCGGAGCGCGGCTTCATAGTCCCCGTCCGCCTTCTCGATGAGTGCGCGGAAGTAGTAGATTCTGGCCAGCGAAGAATCACAGCGCGAGCGCTTTGGCGATGAAGGGCTTGGCGGCTTCCGTTTCGCCTTCCTGGATCAGGGCCCGCGCCACATTCAGCCAACCGTCGGCATACTTCGGGTCGGCTTCCGTCACCTTTCGGAACGCGTATTCCGCTGCTTTGAGATCGCCTTGGAGGAGCAGACCGATGCCGTAGTCGTTCCATCGTTCGCGGTCGGCCGCACCTGCCACGGGCTTCCATTCTGGCTTTCCGAGTGGGACCGTTGCTGTCGCTTGCGCAATGACCGTGATCGGCAGATCCGGTATGCGGTCCTTGATCTTCCCGGCAACATTCTGAGGAATGTTCTGCGGCAGGAAAGAATACTTCAGACCGTTGTGATTGACGTCGAGAAGACCTGGATCTTGATTCGGCTGAGGCGTGCCGGCGTACGAATACTGCGTGTAGTAATGCGCGAACTTGCGGTAATTGAGCTTAGCCGTGAACGTGATCGGTCCCTTGAGCGTCGGAAGGAATCTTGACGCGGAAGTGTGCCACATCCGCTGCGCCCGGCGGAATCAGATGAACATATAAAACCGAGCGCATCTGGAACGCATTGCGCTTGTTGATCGGATTGCCGTCTCCATCCAGTTGATAGGACTTGTAGAAATGCGCTCCTGGTTCAACGGGTCCTTTCCCGTTGTCCTCCACGCGGCCGCTCCAAAATACCGGACGTCCGGTTGCATCGCAACCTTCGAGTTCGAGCCAAACATCGAAAGCATCCACTGTGCCGCCTGGGAAAAAGTGCCCGATCTTACGTGTTCTGACCACCACATCCACCCGGGCCGTCTGTCCCGGCGTCAGCTTTGCGCCTGTATGATTGATCGGGGCCGCAAGATCGCCAACCTCGCGCAGCACCGTTGGTCCGGAATGTTCCGCCTCTTCGCCCACTGCGAAGCTGGACATGGCCTGCGGCGTGTCGGGCTTGCGGCGTACCATTTCGGCATCGCCACCGAGCGTCCGGACACAGGAGAGATCGCGAAGATGTCCACGGTCATGAAGCCCGATTTCAGGAACGCTTCGATCGGCAGTGCGTTGCTCCATATCCTGGTTCACGAAGTGCGAGCGCCGTATTGGCCGCGGCGAAACGGTGGGAATGAACTTTGCCGTTGTGACTTCCCGGTTCGCGTGCCGGGACCAGCGGCATGTGACAGTCGCTGCAGGTGCTGGATTGCTTCGGGTAATAAAAGGAGCGAGCGCCCTGGCCGCTGACGCCGCTCGCCTGCCAATTGTCGTAGTCGTTGAATCCGCGTACCCAGCGGTAATTGTTGACGGGAACGTCCAGATGCACCTTGTGGCAGGACGCGCAGAATTCAGCAGCGTCCTGCCGCATGAACGGCTTGAGAAACGTACGGCGATGCGGCTCGGGATTGAGATACGTAAGAAATGATTCAGGTTCGCGAAGGTAGGGATTCTTGCTGTTCGCAAGCTCATGGAGCGGCGGGATACTCCATGGTGAAGCCGCGTTGCCCATTGAGCTGCCCACTTTAGTGATCGAGTGGCACGACATGCAGCCGAGCCCATTTTGCGCTTCGGGGGTATCAATCTGTTCCTTCACGGGGCGTTCCCAGCGACCGTTCAGAAGCAAGGCGTGATCATGGCATCCGGCGCACCACTTACTTGATTGCGTGCTGCCGGCGACGTCCTGCATATACTCGATCGACTTCCGGTAGAACTGGTTATTGAACGAAGCGAAGTGGTGTGCCGAGCTGTTCCACTCCTTATAAATCTCCTTGTGGCATTCGCCGCAGCTTTTCGAATCCATGAAGAAATCGGCGGGAATCGTTTTGCCGGTGTTGGTCTCGATGGAAGAAGGGAAGAAAGGGCTTTGCGGACCGCCTCCTTCGCCGTTCATCGAGACCGGAGCCGTGAGAGGGTTCCGGATACGATCCGAGGGATTCGGATGCAGACGGACAGTAGATGTGGGGTATGGCCATCGCCACGAGCAGCACTCCAAGAAACGCTCGCGTACAGTGCCCGGCGTCTGCGAATAAGCCCCGATGAGGAGCACAGCGAGTATCGCGACCAGCAATGTGCGACCAGAGAACCCAGCGATGGTCACTGGTGTTGCCCGCTATCGCGAGATACAACGCCGAATGCAGACGACAGCAGCAGAAACGAGCAGCGCGGGTTTCCTTCGGCGAAGACAAGAACAGCGCGACGACCGAGAGGACCAGTCCAAGGACAAGGTGCAGAAGCACGTTGCCCATGTAGAACACCGTCGCCGGGTGCACAGCCGAAATGTACGCTGTGTTGACCAGCAGAACGGTCAAGATTGCCCAAAACCACTTCATTCTGGTCGACAAACCTGTCAACGGCCTGATGAGCCGCAAAGCAGGACGAGTCTCATAAACCGCGGAGATACTCGCGATGCGCGGCGTCATCCGGAAAGTGCTCGTCTTTTCCATAAGGATACGCGCTCATTTTGTGAAACGGGAAGCGGCTCTACAGACTGCGAGTAGGCCGTGTTTGCATCCGCATCTTTTGCCCAGCCGTCGACAAGCAACAGGAAATCTCGTCTTCCACCCGGCGGCAAGGTCGGGAAGCCTTGCCGACGGATAGTGAAGTATTACCTCGTCGCCCGATCCCATGACAGCAGACGATCGTCGATGCTCGTGACCAGTTCACGCACGTCGCCGTAGCGAGTGTACATCCCGCTCGTCGGGTTCCAACTCGAGAGCGGCATGACGTGCTCGTAGTCGAAGCGCTCCGGCTGCTTTCGTTCCGGATGGATGACCGGTGTCGAGAAGCCGCGGAAATGCGAGTCGGCCCGTCGTGCGTCGATGCGGGTCATGTGTACTGTCGGGAGCACCGGGTTTTCGCCCAGAAAGATTTCGTCCCAATAGACACAAAGATTCGTGACGATTCTGACCTCTCGCGAGGATGAAAGGAACTTACCCGAAAGGTCGACGGCGATCGTCTTGGGCTTGCCGGACGGAATGCCAAGATCCTCGATCACGGTCTTCCACTGCCCGGAAGCGTCCTTCACCTGAAGATAAGGGAAGATCAAGGCCGCCGCCCTTCCGTTGAGATTCGCCAAGAAACGTGCTTCCATCGGCCCAATCGACCCATCCGTTCAGCACGAGAACGGCGCGGTTATCCGGCGCGGCGGATCCGAAATCGAGATCGAGCGCGTGGGTCTCTGCCACGCCAGCGTAGTTGCGAGGAAATGTGGCGGGATATTCCAGATCCCGATGCAACAGCGACGGTAAGACATCCTTACCATTTCCGTCCCGTGCGGAACGGGGATAACGCCGGCGCTCGACGCCGAACAATCGAAATTCCGGAAAAGGCGGCGACTTGAACTTGTCGTTCGTGAAGATCTCGCGTCTTGGCCGGATGATCCAGGGCGATCAACTGAATCTTGATCCAGGTACGATACCTCGTGCAGTTCTTCCGTAATCCGCACTTCGTAACTTCCGTCCCGGCTTTGCAGGGCTTCGCCCGGAATCTGGATGTACTCGTCGTGGTCAACCGGGAAATACTTCCCATCCGCAGAACTTGCCCCGAGCGGAGCCACCCCTAACACGTCCGTGATGAACTGAAATCCACGTCCGTTCCAGGTGAAGATCATCGGGCACGAACCCGACAAGCCGCTGAGCCTCTTCGATCGATAGGCTCGCATCTGTCTTCTTTTGCGGCTCGTTCTGTATCAGACCGTTTGGCCACGTGATCCGTACCGTGTCTGCTTCCGCGTAGCCGCGCATAGCGAAATACAGCGGTGCCCCCCGATAGATCTTCTTCTGGTACAGGGCTCCTGCCTTTACCTCAACAATGGCGGTGTTTGCCGACTTCAGGTTCTTGACGCCGCGCAGAGCTACCGTAAGCCAATGTTGCCCGTTGCGGTCGAAGTTTCGTTCCATGTAATGGAGAGAGCCGTCGGACCGGCGAACAGGCAAAATTAGCGCCAAGCGGAATGACCTGTTTCGCGCTCCGGAACCGAAGAGCGCACCCACTCGCCATCGGCCGTACTCGCCGGGACCGAAACGCCGGGCGGCACTGCGCCGGGTCTGCAGCGTCGCCGTCCGCGTTTCTGAGGAATTCAAAACCGGATGGACTGAGACTGCCGATGTCGACGAAGCCGTCGTGGTCGAAGTCCGCTGCGACCAGAGCGCTGCCTCCGCGGTTTGGCCTCGCTGACCGGGACCGCCTGGTAAACCCCGTTCAGCATGTCCCGATAAATGACCGGACTCTGACCTGCGTACGAGACGAACAGGTCGCGCGCGGCCGTTTCCGAGTGAATTGGAACTGTACCGCGTCAACCGGTGTTCCTGAGGCAAACGGGAAGGATTGCGTGACGTCCAGAAATGTTCCGTCGCCGTTATTGCGCATCAGGACAGAATGCTCTCCGAGCAGCATGAGGTCGAGATCGTAGTCGTGGTCGTAATCGATCCAAATGGCCTTGCGGTATTGCCTTCCGGCAAAGAAATTTTGGCCGGATTGAACGACCCGTTCTCGTTGCGATAAATGGCGGCGCCGGTACCCGTTAACACGCACAGGTCCGGGTGTCCATCGTTGTCGTAATCGCCCGGCTCGATTGACACGACGGCTTGCGACACTTTCCAGGCCGGCGACCGCCTTGGCCGCGCCGTCCGGCACCGAAGAGCTGGACGCCTGTCTGCGTCCACGCAAGAAGGTCGTTGTTAAGATTTGCCATCCCAACAAATCCCGAACCTAAGCTCTTGTCGCGGAACGATACGCTCCGGAAAAGGCTCGACGCGGAGGCGTCGGCTCTATTGTGTCCAGGATCTCGCGTGTAATTGTTTGCCTCCATGTCTTCCGGGATCGGCGCGCCCGCCTGGCGCTTTTTGATCTCCTGAAACGTGGCGAGTTCCCGGTTCGCATCTTCCTGCCGTTGTGCTTGCCGAAAGGCGGTATAGAGCTGAAAATGCGGTCCCGCGAGATTCGGGTCGAGCTTTTCGGCCTGTTCGAACTCGTTCAGCGCCTCGGGAAGCTTGCCTTGGAGTTTGTAAAGCGCGCCGAGATTGTAGTGCGCCTTGGCATCACCTGGAACGAGTTGAACCATACGCCCCATCTGCTCGATGCCCGTCGCGTAATCGCCATTCCGCTTGGCGACGATTCCAAGGTTGTACCAGGTGTGCGGAATGGCCGGGTCCTGCTTCTGAGCCTGGCGAAGCTCATTTACGCCGCGCTCTGATCTCTCCGGCCCGGAGGAGCGCCAATCCATAGTTCACGCGCTCCCGGGCGGAATTGGGTGCAAGGTCAAGAGCCTGTTTGAACTGCTCGACGGCCTCCCGCTGTGTGGTCGGGTTCTCATAAAACGCTTTGCCCAGGTTTCGCAGATGCCAGAGCTTGTCCTGGGAAGGCGATGCGCCCAATGCCAGGAATGCCAAGGCAAGCGTTATGGATCTCCGCACAGCAATCCAGGATATCGTGTGATACGCGAGTCAGTTCTTGAACTTCTGGGAGAGCTGCAGCATGGCGCGCCCCTCTTCGGTTTGTCCTTCCTGGACAAGCGCTTGGCCCAGGAGGTAGTGCGCCGAAGAGTTATTCGGGATCGAGCTGTATCGCACGGCGCAGAACCCCCTCGGCGTTTGAGAGCTCTTTTTGCTGTAAGTAACCTTTGCCGAGCAAAATGTAAGGACCACTGTAAGTGGGGTTCAACCATATGGACTTCTGAAGGAGGGGAATCGCCGCGGCCCACTGTACCTGGCGTGAGTAAGCATCGCCAAGTTTGTAATAAGCCATCGCGAAGGACGGATTGATCTGGATCTCGGTTTTGAGCTCCTCGATCGCCTTGTCCGTTTCGCCCTTAAAGGTAAGTAGTTCTCCCAGTAGGTAGTGAGCTTGGGGAATTCCTGCATTCGAGGCTGATGGCTGTTCTAGCCTCGGCTTCTGCCTCGGACAGAAGTTCCTGCCGTTGCATAAATTGAGCTGTTAGTAAGTGAGCGGCGGCGGACGTTGGAGGGACACCAAACATCTCGGCAAAGTAAACCACTCCAGATTTGAAGTCCCGGGATTTGAGGGCGCTGTTGCCCAACATATATAACGTCTCACCGGTTCGCGGCGCTTGTCTCAATGCCGCCGTAGCTTCCTCATATCGGCCCATCAAATACAGAGATTGGCCCAGCAGAAGTGTGGACTGCCGATAGGCGGCGGAATCGGGCGCCTCGGAAGCCATAGCTTTTCGAAAGGAGTCGACAGCGGCTTTGTAATCTTTTGCCGCATATTGGCGAAGCGCGATCTGGTGATCCGGACTGAGGGCAGACTGCGCGGTTGCAGTAGTTGGCTGCTGCGCGGACAGGGCCGAAGCAATCCGAACGCAATCCAGAGCCATCTCATGCGGCCAGTATAGGTCGGAGCTTTTTAAGCTGTACGGAAACTTAAGAAATGAGTGGAGTTGTACGAAACATTTCACAATTATTTCTCTTCCAACGTTCGGCTAAATGCATTAGACTACCCGCAGGGGTAGGGTAATCGGTCTAACGACCGATATGAGGATGTACTTTCCGAGGAGAAGGTATGCAAAATCGCTTTGTCAGGGTTCTAAGCCTTCTAGGGTTCAGCATTGCTGTACTTCTTAGTTCGGCAGACTCACTGAAAGCCCAGCAGGTATTCGGACGGATATTTGGAACGATCACGGATGCCACGGGCGGCGCGGTTCCAAATGCTAAAGTCACTATCACCGACCAGAACAAGGGAACAACGTTCGAGGCTAACTCGAACGAGTCGGGTAACTATGAACGCGGGCAGTTAATTCCCGGGCACGTACACCGTTTCCATAGAGGCCGCTGGATTTAACAAAGCGACTGCAAAAGACATCACAGTTCAGGTTGACAATGCGGCACGTGTGGACACGACCTTGCAGGCGGGAAACGTTAGCGAGACGGTCGAAGTAACCGCAGCGGCGCCTACGTTGCAGGCCGATCGGGCCGATGTCTCGACCACATTCAGTTCACAGCAATTGATGGATCTTCCGAGTCTTGGACGCAATGCGCAAGCTTATGAGTTGCTCATGCCGGGTACTTCTCGAGCCAGCTTCGCGCACGCTTCGAGTGAGGATCCTCAGGGAAGCGCGCAAGTTGAGGTCAATGGTCAGCATTTCAGCAGTACGGGATATCAACTCGACGGGACAGAAAACCAGGACCCGATACTCGGAATCACGGTAATCAACCCGAATCTTGATGCCCTGAATGAGTTGAAGATCTCCGCTCAAGATTACGATGCGGAGTTCGGATATGCCGGTGCGGGAATTCAGAACTCTTCGACGAAGTCCGGAACAAATAGCTTCCACTTCTCGGCGTTTGATTACCTTCGAAATAACTCGCCCGGATTTACCACGTTTCGCAAGGGATCCATTCGCTGAGCCCAACGGCGCTCAACCCTTCAAATACAATCAATTCGGCGGCTCGTTTGGCGGAAACATTATCAAGGATAAGCTGTTTTACTTCGCCGATGCGGAGTTGATCCGGCAGCGGCAAAACGGATCGGTGCAAACCGTCGTACCCACGCAACTTGCCCGGACAGGGCGACTTCAGCCAGTATCTGGCCGCGAGTTCACAGAACACGATTTACGATCCCACGACGGGAAATGCGGACGGAACCGGCCGAACACCGTTTCCCGGGAATCGGATTCCAACTGGCCGCCTCAGTCAGCAAGCGCTGAACATCCTTCAGTATTTCCCGCTGCCCAATCTGAACCCGTCGAACCCGCTGTTGCCAAACTATGCGGCCTCGGGCGGAGCCTCGTTCGATGCAAATAAGTGGGATACTCGCATCGACGACTTCCTCAACGAGAAGACGACGATATTCGGCCGCTACAGCAACCATCAATTTGAGCGTGGAGCGGTCGGCGCATTTGGGTCGCTGGCGGGCGGCCCCTCGTTCAACGGAGTAAGTTTCTCGGGCAACTCGTTCGTACGCAATCAAAGTATTGCTTTCGGCACGACCCACACGTTTAGTCCCACGCTCGTGAACGAGTTCCGTTTCGGATGGATGAAGTATCACGTGCAAACCACTCCGAATGGCGTGGGCACTTCGCCCGCGCAGCAGGCTGGTATTCCTGGCCTGAATCTCGACAACTTCTACACGTCGGGTCTGCCTTATTTCGCGTTCAACGACAACAACAACAATCCTTTAACGAACCTCGGATACGCGCTTGGCAACGGTTCCTTCAATGGACCGCAGTGTAACTGTCCTCTGACGGAGAAGAGGGGCAATATCAGTTCACTGACAATCTTTCCAAGATCGTCGGGAATCACAGCTTCAAATTTGGTGCTGATATCCGTTATGCCAAGAATCTTCGTGTTCCCAGCGACCAACACCGAGCAGGCGAGCTGATCTTTCAACCAGCGAACACTGGGCTCGTCACCACGGCTGGTGCTGGAACTCAGCAGGGTCTTTCCTTCGCTTCGTTCATGCTCGGCAATGTCAGCAGCTTCCAGCGTTATGTCAGCTCGACCACTACTGCTGCCGAACACCAACGACGGTGGTTTTTCTATGGCCAGGATTCCTGGCGCATAACACCGAAGTTGACGGTCAATGTCGGTTTGCGTTGGGAACTTATCTTCCCCGAAGAAGTGAACGGGGCCGGCAATGGTGCTCAACTCGATCTTCGTACTGGTCTGATCAATGTCTTTGGCATCGGGAATGTCTCCGTTCACGGTGTGCAGAGCATGAACTACCTTAATCTGGCGCCTCGCCTCGGCATCGCTTATCAAGTGACACCGAAGACTGTGGTGCGTGCTGGATATGGCTGGTCGTACGGACTGGGAACTTTCGGCGCCACGTTTGGTCATAACGTGACCCAGAATCCGCCAGTGCTGACGAGTCAGAATTTGAATCCCGCTACGGCCTTCGGAACGCGTGTTCACGCTTGGCGCAAGGACCGCCATCGCCGCCCGTGACAGTGGTTCCAAACTCCGGACAGTTCCTCCTGCCGAATGGGATCACCGGAAAGGCGCGTCCCTTGGATGTTCGCTTGCCACGGGTGGAAGCTTACAATCTCACGGTCGAGAGACAGATCGCAGACAAAACCTCACTTTCGATTGGGTATGTCGGAAATGTGGGCAGACATGTGGGACGAGGATCCGGCGACGGCTTCGATATGAACGTCAACTCTCCCGCATTTGTACCTGGCGTTTCCAGCCAGGACGTGCGGCGACCTTACTACGCCCTATACGGGTGGACGCAGAACATTCAGTTCTATTGCATGTGTGCGACTAACTACTACAATTCGCTACAGGTGCAGTTGAAGCGCTCGTTTTCGCGTGGATATGCAGTACAGCTAAGTTACACGTGGCAAGATGCGGTCGGAGATGCAGCGGACGACTACACGTTCAACTACAATCGCCCGCTCGGAAGAGGCCGAGAAAACAGTATCGCCGACCATGCGCTCATCATTGCCCAAACCTTCGCAATTCCCGTTGGCAAAGGACGAAAGTTCGGGAGCAATATGAACCGAGCGTTCGACGCCGTCATTGGTGGATGGGACCTTACAGGCGATACGACATTCTATAGCGGCCTGCCATTTTCCCCAACCATCGGCAACGCGGGGACTGCGATCCGCCCTGATGTGGGTCCAGGCAGCCGGCCTGACATGGGTTCAGGTGATCCGTATGCAGCCGTTCAGAATCGGGATCATTGGCTGAACTCCGCACTGGGTTCAGCTCTCACAAGCGCCTTTGTTTTGCCAGCGAACAACGTTTACGGAAATTACGGTTTCAATACTCTCAGAGGCCCCATTTTCATCAATCAGGACGTGAGTGTGACCAAGAACTTCCACATCACCGAACGCTTGAAGTGGCAGGTTCGAGGCGAAGCCTATAATCTGTTCAATCACACGAATCTGGCTCTTCCGAATACCAACGTGAACGGTAACAACGCCGGGCAAATAACAGCTCTGGCTTTTGGTTCGACCATGCGCCGGATGCAATTCGGAATGCGCCTGGACTTCTAACGCAGGCCATCAGCAGTAACAGACGGGAGCAGGCTTAGGGCCTGCTCCTTTTCTTTTGTGGGAGCTAACTACTCGGGACGTGCGGACCGTCTTGTGCTCGGAATGGGATTGGGCATGGTACCGCCTCTCATGCCCTGTTCCAGCGTGTTCGACAACTGAGCATCGGCATCGCGCTTCAAACGAGCACCGGCGGCAAACGCTTCCTGACTGCCTTCTTTGTCGCCTTTGATCCGAAGAATCTGTCCGAGCGAGTTGTAAGGTCCGGGTGTGCTTGGGTCCAGCCGAATTGCCTCACGCAACTCTGCCATAGCACCGTCCAGGTCTCCACTCTGCCTCAAGGCAATCCCTAACGTGTAATGCGCTTCCGCATAGTCGGGCCGCAGTCGAATGGCCGCGCGCATCTGCTCGATTGTTCCGGCGAAATCACCTAGTTGCCAGTCGGTAATCCCCAAGTGTGTAATGCGCTTCCGGCAAGGAAGGATCGAGTCGTATGGCTTGTTCAAGTTCCTTCTGGGCCGCTTCGATCTGGTCCGTCATCTTCAGGGCGATACCCAGATCATAGTGAGCGGCTGGCGAGTTCGGATCCCGAGCGAGAGCCTTCCGGAAATCTGCCGCCGCCTGCTCGTGTTTCCCTTGCTTCAGGTGCGCGTACCCGATGTTGACCCAAGCTTCTGAGTTGTTCGGATCGTGCTGAAGAATCTTCTCAAGTTCGACGATGGCAGCATCCGCTTGACGTGTTTCGATCAACATGAGTGCATAGTCGCGGCGGTACGGCGTCGTTGTTGGGTTGCATCTGAACCGCATGCTCATAAGCGGAAGCTGCTCCCGCGAGATCCCGTTTTTGCTGAAGTGCCCTGCCCAGGAAGTTCCAAGCCTCTGCCGTTCGACGCCCGCCATGCTTGTCGCCTCGCGTAAGCTCCTTTGCGGCTTTCTCGGAATCTCGTAGATCCAGATACGCGACCCCAAGCCGATACCGGTAATCGAAGGTCGAAGGACTGAGCTTGGCGGCTTCTTCTAACTCCGACAGCCCAGCTACCCGAAGCTGTCCGATCCAAAGTGCAACTCCCAGATGATAGTGAGCAACGGCCAGCTTTGCATCTTTCGCGACTGCGGCTCGAAAGTGGCGGACAGCTTCATCTCCCTGACCGAGAACCTGATATAGGAAGCCGATTCGATCTTCGACCGCGGCAGGATTTGAACTCTGCTGGGAGGCTTGGGCAAGGACATCGAGCGCGGCTGCGGAATTGCCTTGCCGCGCGAGTTGTTCAGCTTTGTCCGTCAGGTCAACGCCTGTGATCCGCCGGAGAGAGCTCGCGCGAACGCAAAACGCAAGTAGCAAAGCGAGGCGGATGCGCAAAGCACTGCCATTATAAGCGTCCGAACCGAGTCGCATACACTGAGACGAGCAGGGCACTTTTTCTCTTGTCTACGTTCTCGCGTCGAAGCCTTCTGAAGTCGCTCTGTGCAACGTCCCGGTGTTTGCTTTCGATCAGTTGGCGCGGGCCATGCCGCTCTGCTCTGGGCGTCCGGTTTGTCAATGTCGCGAAAGAAGCTGGCCTGAAAACGAAGACGATCTTTGGGGCAGAGAAAAAGAACAAATTCCTGCTCGAAACGACGGGTTGTGGTGTCGCCTTCATCGACTATGACAACGATGGCTGGCTCGACATCTTTTTCGTGAACGGTACAAGGTTCCAATCTGAGGAAATAGCGGGGGCGGCCCCGATCAGCCGGCTGTACAAAAACAACCGCGACGGGACATTTACGGACGTTACCATCAAAGCCGGTGTTGCGCGAACGGGCTGGGGTCAAGGCGTATGCTCCGGTGACTTCAACAATGACGGGAACGAAGACCTGTTCGTCACCTACTGGGGCGACTGCTCCCTGTACCGGAACAACGGGAACGGAACCTTCACCGATGTGGCGCAGTCCGCGGGCGTCACGACGCGAACCACCACCGGACTGCATCGCTGGAATACCGGGTGTGCATTTGTCGACTATGATCGCGACGGACACCTGGATCTGTTCGTTGCGAACTATATCGACTTCGACCCCAAGACGGCGCCACTGCCCGAGAGCGGACCTTGCCTCTATAAGGGACTGACCGTCGCGTGCGGTCCACCGGGCCTTGTCGGCGGAAAGGACATTCTTTTCCACAACAACGGGAACGGCACATTCACAGACGTATCGGAACGCGCCGGGATCTTGCGGAAGGAAGGTACTTACGGCCTGGGAGTGCTGGTGGGCGATTTCGACAACGATGGCTGGCCGGACATTTACGTCGCTGACGATTCGAGTCCGTCCGCGCTGTTCAAAAACAATCATGATGGAACGTTCACCGACATCGGCATAGAGGCTGGCGTCGCATTTGGTCCGGATGGTAAGACTCAGGCGGGAATGGGCGTTTCTGCGGCCGACATTTATGGCGACGGCAATCTGGCCATCTTCAAGACAAACTTTGCCGGTGACACTTCAACGCTTTACAAGAATGGCGGCAAGGGCCTGTTCGAAGACGTGACCTTTCAGTCGGGACTGGGACGCAATACCCGATTCCTCGGTTGGGGAGCTTGCTTCCTTGACTTCGATAACGATGGTTGGCCGGACATTCTGACGTGCAACGGGCATGTGTATCCGGAGGTGAGCGAAAATGCGAACGAATCCGGATATCGGGAGCGGAAGGTGCTTTATCACAATAAGGGCGATGGAAAATTCGCGGACGTTTCGCTCGATTCCGGACCTGGCATTCTGGAGGTGGTTCCCGGACGGGGATGTGCAATCGGCGATTTCAACAACGACGGCAATCTGGATGTCGTCGTGAATTGCGTCAACGACTATCCGCAGCTACTGAGATGCGAAAGCACGCTGAAGAACCACTGGATCAAGGTTAAGACGGTCGGCGTCAAGAGCAATCGCTCCGGCATCGGCGCAAGGGTCTTTTGCACGGCGGAAGGCGGTCATCGCCAGATGAACGAAGTTCGCAGCGGGGGCAGCTACATCTCTCAAAGCGATTTGCGGCTCCAGTTCGGTCTTGGTTCCGCGGCCAAGGCGGACATCGAAGTTCATTGGCCGAGCGGCCAAGTCGACAAGCTGCCTGGCGTAGCGGCGGACCAGGTGATCACGGTCACGGAAGGGCAACGCCGTTCATGAGACGGCCGGTCGAACTTGTCGTGGTGAAGTCTCGGCGTGAGCTTCTGCTGGCTCTTGGTGCGCTTCCGATTTTCGGGCAAGGTGTCTCAACGCGCACAGCTCGTCCGACTCCGCGAGGAAAACCGTCGGGACTTCCGTTCCACTCGAAGCTGACGGACATCGCGGCGGAGGCTGGTCTCCGCGCACCTGTGATCTACGGCGGAGTCGATCACAAAACGTACATCATCGAGACGGTCGGCTGCGGAGTTGCGTTCATTGACTACGACAATGACGGCTGGCTCGACATCTTCATCCTGAGCGGCAAACGATGGGATGAAGACTACGCCGGAGAGCACGAATCGGCTGTATCGCAATAATCGGGACGGCACTTTTACGGATGTGACGGAAAAAGCGGGATTGCACAAGCTGGGATGGGCTTCCGCAGTCTGCGTCGGCGATTACAACAACGACGGTTTTGACGACCTGTTTGTCACGTTCTGGGGACAGAATGTTCTCTACCGGAATAACGGCGACGGGACGTTTACGGACGTGACGGAGAAGGCGGGACTGCTCCATCCGTCGATCCGCTGGTGCTCCGGTTGCTCCTTTCTTCAAACCACGAAGAACGGGCGGCTCGATCTCGTTGTGGCCACTTACGTCGACTTCCACCCGGAGCAAACCGCAAAGCCCGGCGAAAACCCGAATTGTAATTGGAAGGGAATTGAAGTCAACTGCGGGCCCCGCGGACTGGCGCCCGGCCGAGCGTACCTGTATCGCAACAACGGCGACGGCACCTTCACTGATGTAAGTGAGCAATCCGGAGTAGCTAAGCTTTCCGGGAGCTACTGTATGACCGTGACGTGCGCGGACTTCTCCAATTCCGGATCGCAGGATATTTTCATTGCGTGTGACTCAACGCCCAGCTTTTTCCTCCGCAACAAAGGCGATGGAACATTCGTTGATATAGGGCTCGAAAGCGGCGTTGCTCTAAACGAAGACGGCATGGAGCAGGCTGGTATGGGCGTCGGGGTGGGTGATTTCAACCTCGATGGAAAGCTGGACATCTTCAAAACACACTTTGCGGACGACACGAACATCCTTTACCAGAACAGCGGAAAGAGCAGTTTCGATGACGTCACGATCCGCGCCAATCTGGGCGTGGAAGTTCGATACACGGGTTGGGGCGCGGGTATCGTTGATCTCGATAACGACGGATTTCCTGATCTGTTTCTTGTTACCGGCAGTGTGTACCCTGAGGTCTCGCGAGAAGCTTCCCGCCTATCCGCTCAACACTCCGCGCGTGGTATTTCGAAATTTGGGCAACGGTCGTTTTGAAGAGTTGATCGAGCAGGCTGGCCCTGGTGTTGCGGCGCAGCACTGCAGTCGAGGTTGTGCTTTTGGCGACTTCGACAATGACGGCGACGTCGACATGGTCGTCGTTAACTTGAATGAACCGCCATCACTGCTACGGAACGACGTATCAGGCGGTGGAAACTGGTTAAAGGTAAAGCTAGTAGGCGAGAAATCGAACCGCAGCGCGATTGGCGCCCGAGTCACTGCGCACTATGGCGGTAAGATCCAGGCTCAACAAGTGATGAGCCAGGCGAGCTTCTTTTCCGCAAACGACAAGCGACTGCACTTCGGCCTGGGACAGGCGGAGACAGCCGACCTGGAGATTCAGTGGCCCAATGGCGCCAAAGAAATGCTCTCGAAAGTGCAAAGCAAATCGGCTGATCACGGTACGCGAGGGATTCGGCATCGTGAAAACCGAGTCATTCCCGCTCGAGGTGCATTCCGGCCGCAAGTAGAGACTGCTCTTCCCAGGGCCGTCCCACCAGTTGAATACCGATGGGCATGCCGGTCCGCGACTGTCCCCAGGGCACGGCGAGTCCGGGCATCCCGAAGCAGGTTGAACGTGGAAGAGGGAGACATTGCGGCGTGCAGCTTCGGGCCGCGCAATGTGTGGTGCAGGGGCGCTGTCACGGTGCAAACCGGGCCAGAACGATCGGATAGCTGTTCCATCTGCTCCAGCAGCATCGTACGCATCTGATCGCGTGCGATGAGATTGCTGATGATCTCGCGTGCCGTCGGCTCGGGCTGCTCGAGTGCCTCGTACATCAAATCTGTCGATGACCAATGCGCCTCGTTCTCGCGTCCCCGGATCAGCTCACGCGTGAAAGGAGCAAAAACCCGCTCGAAGAAAAACCACCAAAGCTCACGCGCTCGCTCGAGGCCCTTAGGCCGGATCGATTCCACGCGATAACCCAGTGTGCGAAATGTTTCAGCGGCGCTTTCGATTGCCGATCGGATATCCGGATCGAGGGGAACGTCGTCGAATCCGAACCAAAGCCCAATTGCCCTGACACTCGAGACTGAGTTGAGACAGGGGCACAGGGGCAGAGAAGGGGTCAAGCCAATCGTGGCCAGCAACAACCGAATACAGCAGCGAAACGTCTTCCACACTTCGCGCCATTGGGCCGCCACCCCCAGCAATCCTCCGGGATGAGCGATCTCCGGAAAGTGACCAGCGGCCGAGACGCGACCGGGAGTAGGTTTGAGCCCGGCGATCCCACAGTAGTGCGCGGGAACCCGGATGGAGCCGCCGCCATCGCTGCCCATTCCGCCCGCCGAACAGATAGCTGGCAATCGCTGCAGCCTCTCCCCCGCTCGAACCGCCCGCCGTTCGCGTTTCGTCGAGAGGGTGATTGGTGCGGCCCGTCAGGAAGTTGTCGGTTTCGTAGTTGTTCAGAAACTCCGGTGTATTCGTCTTGCCGAGAATGATCGCGCCCGCAGCACGAAGTCGCGCAACGGCCGTAGAGTCCTGCTCCGCAATGTGACCGAGACGGAATCGGCTGCCGCAAAGCGTAGGCTGTCCCGCAATGTCGAAGCTGTCTTTGATCGTGACCGGGTATTCCGTGTAGCGGGCCCGAGATCGCTCAGAGCGGGTGAGTGCCTCAGTAGCTTCTTTGGCCGCCAAGCGCGCAGCTTCTCCTGTAAACCGCAACGAAAGCATTGATCCGCTCTTGCTCTCTTGCGATTTGCGCCAGATGTGCATCGACGAGTTCTGTCGGTGAAATCTTCCGGTCCCGGATTGCGCTTGACCATTTCGGTCAGGGACAGTGCGTTTGGTGAGTTAGACAAGGTACGAGAGATGGGCGTCGCTGTTGCGCAAAGCGTCGAGAGTCTCTTTCGCGAGTTCCCAATCGCCTACGATCGGATATTCGAGCAGAGCTAGTGCCGCGAGAGAATGCGAGCGCGTTACAGCTGCACGGATGAGTGTGCGCTCATAGGCCTTCACCGAAAGCACAAGCCCTCGCACCGATTCAGGAAGGTCGCCAACCGGTCTTGGCACCGGACCGCGTTGGGAGATGTCGCAGAGAACTTCGACCACGTCGTCATCGTTCAGGCCGTTGATAGTTCCGCGGTTCTGCACATTGACGACTACCTGATTCGGCTTGGCGGACGTGAGCCCACGCATGACATCGACCGCGATGCGGTGATAGCCGGTTGCCACATTGAACGGGTCTTCGGCTCTTAATGACGACGAAAACGCGGACCCGGCCTGCGCCTCGAGCTGCATGTAAGAACTGTTTCGCTGGTTGAGATAGCGCCGGTAAGTTTCGACGCGCCGTCTCGGGGATCTTCGGCTTCCAATTGACGGAACAGCGCATCGTTCAACTTCTCGAGTTCCTCTCCTCTGGCTTGCGCCGGCCTTCTGCTGATTCTTGATATGCGCGGCGCTGGCTGTAGTAGAAGAACAGATATTCCGTCGGTATCAGCCGCAGAGTGTGAATCAGTTGCGGATCGAACAGGTCGGCTGAGTAGATTCGCCGCAGCAACTCCAGATCATCCAACACGCGGCCGGTGATGTCTTCGCCCCGGAGTCGGATTCTGCTGATCCAGCCTAGATGGTTCAGACCGGCATAGTCGAAGCTCATGTCTTCCGACGGCTCGCCCAAAGCTGACGCAATCTGGTGAAAGAGTTCGGCAGGCGTGTCACAGATTCCAATCACCTTCACTTTTGTGTGTTGTGACAGTGCTTGCGTGATCAGGCCGGCGGGATTCGTGAAGTTGATAAACCATGCATCGGGCGCAATGGCTTCGACAAGTCTGGCCTGCTCGAGGATCGCGGGAACAGTGCGCAGGGCCATGGCTGCACCGCCCGGTCCCGTAGTCTCCTGACCCGCAAGCCCATGTTCGATCGCGATTCTTTCGTCGCGCGCTCGTGCCGCAATCCCACCGACCCGAATGCTGTTCAGAACGAAGTGCGCGCCTTCGAGCGCCTTCGAGATTTGTTTCGACTTCAATTGCGGGAGATGCCGGGAAATTGACGCGAGACCTCACGGCAGAGCCCGGCGATGACGTTCAATCGTTCTCCGTCGACATCGAACAGCGTGATCTTGTCGATTCCCAGCTCCGATTGCGACTGCACCAGTCCATGGATCAGCAAGCGGCGTGCGAACGCCGCCGCCTCCGATCACGACTACCTTACGCATGCTGCAACCTCTTGAGTTCGCGTTCTATGTCTGCGGGCCGTGGAAATCCGGCGATGCCGCCATAGGCGAGCGTGGAAAATGCGCCGCAGATGTTGCCTTGCAGCAGACAGATCTCGGGACTCTTTCCGGCCAGCCACGCTTGAAGAAAGCCAGCGTCGAAACAGTCGCCTGCGCCGGTGGTATCCACTGGCTTTACGTTCGGAGGCTTTCGCGAACACAGTTGAGCTCGCGCGATCGAGAACGCGGAACCTTCGCTCCCCAGCTTCAACGCCACCCGCTCAACGCCCGCAGCTCGAAAATATTCCAGAATCGCGGTCGGGTTTTCCTCGCCTGTCAGCTTTTGCGCTTCGGGCAGGTTGGGAAAGAAAATATCGACGTGCTGCAGAATTGGCATCACCTCAGGATGGCTTAGCCAGTCCTCGCGCCAGCCGACGTCGAGCGAGATCGTGGACCCTTTTCGGTGCAATTGCTGCGCAGAGCTCGATAGCGTTTGCCGGCAACGGCGCGTACGCGAGGTGTACGTGCCTGGGCGGCACCCAGTCGGAGCTACGAACGGCTTCGAGCAACGATTCTTCGAGAGCGAAATTAGCTCCCTGATAGGAAAGGAAAGCACCGATCATGCGCGGTTGTCGCGACCACGGTGATGGCGGTCGGTTCCGTCGGGTGAGTCTGCACCTGCGTAGACATCGACGCCTTCCGCTCGCAAGCGGTCCTTTACCCAATCTCCCGATATCCTCTCCGACCAGCCCGATACACTCCGCATCGACACCTCGAGCTTTGCGAGTCCGGCAGGCCGTGATGGAAGTGCCTCCGCCGATCTCTCGCGAGAATCGGCTAGCGAAAACCTCCCGGCCCGGCTCCGGAAACGCATCGAACCCGCTTAGAAGCAGGTCAACGTAGATCTCGCCCGCGACCAGTACATCGATCATGCTGCGAGTACCTGACGCTCTTCAAACGGCCATTCACCGGCACGGCGTGCCCGCCACATGTACATCAGCACCCCTATGATGAGGAGCAGAAAACCACCGATGATGTAAACAAGCCCACTCGCGATCAGAATGTAAATCCATCCGACCAGGGCGATCGATCCTGTGAGGTAGAAGAACGGCATCTTGAACGGACGTTGGATGTCTGGCCGATATTTCCTGATCAGAAATACCCCGATGATCTGAGCAATGAACTGGACCAGCACCTGGATGACGATCAGCGCGTTGATCAGTACTTCCAGGTTCAGGAAGCAAGCAAGAGCGGAGCAAACGCCCATGAAGACGAGAGAGAAGGTCGGAAATCGTCCGGTCGGATGCAAACGCGCGAAAGGCCGGAAGAATTGCCCCTCGACAGCGGCCGCGAACGGCACGCGCGAATAGCCGAGCAGCAACGCGAAGATGGAACCGAAAGTAGTCCAGAGTATGAGTACGGTGGCCAATTGTGCAGCTCTCAAGCCATACAGCCGCTCCATGAAGGTCGAAACGATGGAGCTCGATTGCATCGCTTCGCGCCATGGCACAACGCCAATGATGGTGATGTTCATCGTCAGGTAGAGCGCGCCGACCACGACGACAGACGTGATGATGGACCAGGGAACCGTAACGGCTGGCCGCTTTACTTCACCCGCAAAGAAACAGACGTTGTTATAGCCGCCGAAATCGTACATCGCAATGAGAGTCGCTCCTCCGACACTCCAGAAAAGAGCTTTGGAAGGGGTGAGAGAACCCGGTGCGAAATCGAACGCCCGATGGCTATCGAAATTCATGAGGCCGGCGATCGAAATCCACGCAAGCGTTGCCGAGAACGACGGACCACATGATCACGGAAAGCCGCCCGACGGAACGGATATCACGATACAGGAGCATCGTAATCACGGCGCAAGCAGCAATCCCGATCGCCTTCTCTTCCCAGAATGAGATGTTGTGGAAGAAGATACTTGAGGTATTCAGCGAATCCAATTGCGCCGGTCGCAACGGACAACGGCGCCAGGAAAATGACCTGCCAGATGAACAGGAAGCTCATGAGCCGGCCGAGCCCATTCGGGCCGTAAGCTTCGGACAGGTAGCGGTACGATCCTCCGGTTCCCGGCATCGCCGCGCCCAACTCTGCCCAGACCATGCCATCGCAAAGCGCCACAATAGCTCCGAGAATCCAGCCGAACAGCGCGACGGGTCCATTCGCCTTGCTCAGGAGAAGAGGGATCGTGATAAACGGTCCCACCCCAATCATCTCCAACATATTGGCCGCGGTAGCTTGAAGGAATCCGATGCCGCGTATCAGTTGTGGCTCAGTGGAGTTGGGCAAAGTTATAGGGTATGACACCGCCGGTCTGCGAACGGCCATCGGTGTAGCCCTGCTTGCCTCGCTTGCCTGGGCGCAAACGGAACTGCAACAGGCATTAACGCTGACGCGGGTAGGCCGGTTTACCGAAGCAAGAGAGGTCATCAAAGGCGTCCCTGCTCCCCCGGGCCTTCCGCAGCAGATTGCGTATCATCGGCTCAAGGCAGCCATCGCTTCCGGTTTACACGAGAAGGGCGAGGCGGCGAGCGAGATGGAAGCTGCGCTTGCCTTGTCCCCGGACGATCGATCCTTACTGCTGGCCGCAGCGGTTTCCGAAGAACAGGCCGGACATCCGGACAAGGCGGTCGCTCTGCTTTCGAAGATCAAGGACAGCCCAGACGCGGAAAGCTTACTGGGAGGACTCTTCGAGAAACAAAGCCGTCATGCCGAATCGATCAGCGCGTATCGCGAAGCCATTCGCCTCGATCCCACGGCGCGAATCGTTCCGGATAGCGCTCGGCAGGGAATTGATCGCACTCGGCGCGTTTGACCAGGCGAGCGCAGAGTTGGACGAGTCACTCCGCGAATTTCCGAACTCCGCTTCACTGCTCACCCTATTCGGCATTCTTCAGTACTCTGGCGGGCAGCCCGAAAGAGCGAGAGAGATTCTTTCGCGAGCGATCGCGGCCGATCCGACCTATCAGCCGGCGTATCTCTCGCTGGCGCGTATCGTTCTTGAATCCTCGAACACCCCCAGCGAGGGAGAGATTGCAACCCTATGTGCCTGGGACAAGATCACCTGCAGCGCACTCGAACTGCGGGTTGCGCGCGACAAGAACGACAAGCAATTAGAAGAGCGCTCGATGGCTGATGCTCCGCGCTGCTCCGCCGGAAAGCGCGACAGCGGCATGCGCCCTGGGGCAGGCTTACGCCTGGAATGACCAGCCTGAGGAAGCTCGTCCGAAACTGGAGAGCTGCGTCAAGCTCGATCCCACGCCGCAAAACCACTACAGACTTGCCCAGGTTTACCGCAAGTTGGGCGAATCGGGCTTGGCTCAGGAGCAATTAGAAGCAAGAAGCAAACTGCTGAAAACCTTGTCGGACCAGACTGCCAGGGCGGCCGACTCGTTAAAGACGCTGGAGACCAAGATCAAGTAGCCGGTTCAGTCAGCCGCGTCCGGTACCTCCCGGATGCCCATTTATTTACAGGACCACCGTTTTATGTTACGATTCCGCAACCGGTTTATTATCTCCAACTTGGAGGGAGATGATCTATGCTGCGGAGAAACAAAAGTTCTTTCGCGCCCGCAAAGCTCGTTAGCGCCATAGTTTGCTTCTTTGCCGCCGGTTTTCCTCTCGCGGCTCAGATCGACACAGGCTCCATCGTCGGGCACCGTACGAGATGCGAGCGGCGCCGTCGTTTCGAACGCTACTTTGACGGCAACGAACACCGCCACTCAGATTGCGCTCACAACGAAGAGTAACGAGAGCGGCCAATATCAGTTCACGGCTCTTCGCGTCGGTACGTATTCCGTGAAGGCGACGATGGCCGGGTTCAGCGGCGCAGGAGTTTCCGAACGTACAGGTAGACGTGCAGTCCCGTCCCTCGATCGATTTCACTTTGCAGGTGGGCAACGTCACGCAAACGCTCGAAGTGAAAGAGCAAACACCGCTCCTGGATACGCAAACCTCCGATGTGGGAGGCGTGGTCCATTCACAGCAGATCGTCGACCTGCCTCTGAACGGCCGGCGCTATTCCGATCTGGCATTGCTCGAGCCCGGCATCCAGAGGAACCTGACAAACACAAACAACACAGCGCCCGATCGCTTCAGTTCAAACGGCAATCTCGAGACACAGAATTACTTCGCACTGGATGGCGTGGACAATAACTCGGGCTCGACCAACCTGCAGGAGGGATCCGTGCAAGCTGTCCAGCCGCCGCCTGACGCGTTGCAGGAGTTTCGAGTTCAAACACGTACCTATTCCGCCGAATTCGGAACCTCCGCCGGAGCGGTGATCAACGCCTCCATCAAGAGCGGTTCGAATGCGTTTCACGGAGACGTTTGGGAATTCCTGCGCAACAGTAATCTCGACTCCAATGCCTTCTTCAACAACCTGAACGGCGTCGGGCGCGGGCACTTCAGCCAGAATCAGTTCGGCGGCACCATTGGCGGCCCGGTGATCAAGAACAAGACATTCTTCTTCTTCGACATGCAGAATTTCACCAGCCGCAGCGCGACGACTGTGTTTTCCACCGTTCCGACGCCGCTGATGAAGACGGGCAACTTCACCGAATTGAGTGCTGCGCTCCCGACTTCCGTACCGTCACAGGCGGGCTGCATCAACGGAAAGATCATCGCGACCTCATGCCTCGATCCCACGGGTCTTAAGCTGCTGGCGCTTTACCCGAATCCGAACGTGCCGTCCGCTGTCGCTCGGCAGGGAATTGCGGGAAGTTGGACCGGCGGAAGTAATTATCAGTACCAATATTCGGTTCCGACCGACACCTACTCCTACGACATCCGGATCGACCACAACATCAACGCCAACAATCGGATCTTCGGCCGGTTCAGCAATTACACTGTAGACCGCCAGGATCCGCCATGGACGGCGAATCCCATTGCGGGCAACGGCAATTTCGCGACGCAGTATCACATTCGCGGCAAATCGGTCGCTCTCGTCGTGGACGGATGTGATCTCGCCCTCAGTCCTGAACGAACTGCGTGGCGGATTCAGCCGCGATAACGCTCATAGCGATCCCCTCGGCTTGACTGTCGGTACATCATCTGCCGGCAGACTACGGCTTGACTGGCATTCCAGCAGGGCCGTTCAGTGCAGGTATCCCGCCCATCAACATCAGCGGACTCCAGCGTCTTGGCACAGCTCCCTGGCGGCCACAGGTTCAGATCGCTCAGGTGTGGCAGTTGCTCGATACGGTGAGCTGGCTCAAGGGCACTCACAGCATGAAGTTCGGCTTTGAGCATCGCCACACGAGCGACAACTTCCTCGACGCGCAATCGCTGCAAGGCCAGATTACCGCAACCGGCATTTACACGGGCAACAACGGATCGGGAATACCGGATTTCCTTCTCGGCGATGTGAGCACCGCATCCTTCACCTACGCCTGCCGTTGTCCACAACTACAAAGTTGCGTACAACTTCTTCGCGCAGGATAGCTGGCGTGTTCGTAAGAACCTCACCATCAATTATGGAGTCCGCTATGAGCTGTTCTCGCCGATTCTGAACCACCAGAATGCGCTTGCGAACTTCACGGCGGCAAACGGCGGCGGATTCGTTCAGGCGAAAGACGGCGATTGGGCTTCTCGCTCTCTGATCCAACCGGACAAGAATGACTGGGCTCCTCGCATCGGCTTCAGCTACCAGGCTATGGATCGAGTCGTCTTGCGCGGCGGATACGGGATCTTCTACCAGCACGACGTCAGAATCGGCTCGGAAAGCGTCCTCGGCGAAAATCCTCCGTTCTTCCTGGACCAGTCCGTATCGCAATCGTTTCCGAGTACCACGCCGGTTTTCCTCTTGAGGAATGGATTCCCGACTTCGCAGTTCGGAACAAGTTTTGTTGATCTGACAAAGCTGCAGATTCGCGCGCAGGATCCCAATCAGCGGACGCCCTATGTGCAGCAAGCCAGTTTCGGACCGCAGATCCAGTTAAGTTCCTCGACGGTTCTCGATATCTCCTATGTCGGGAATTTTGGCCGGAAAGAGAACCGACTGCGGAATGCCAACCAGGCTTTGATTACCGGGTACACCGCGACCGGCACGCCTCTGATTCGATTTCCCTACGCCAATCTGAACACGAACCTGACCACCGTCAGCGGTACCAACTCACGCGCTTCCTCGAACTGGCCACAAACGATGGCAACACGAATTACAACGGCCTGCTGGTGTCTCTGCGGAAGCGTTTCGACAAAGGTCTCGGGTATGGAATCAGCTATACCTGGAGCAAGAACTTCTCTGATTATCGTCGACAATCTGACCGGCGGTTCGACGCCGGCCTACGCCTACAACTACAGCCTGGAGCGGAGCTTTTCGCCCTTCGACACGACCCACCGCCTGGTCGGCAACGTGGTTTGGAACCTGCCGATCGGGAAAGGCGGCATGATCCTCAACGATGGCGGAACCAGCGAGCCGGCTCATCGGCGGCTGGCAGATCAATAGCATCGTGACCCTGCAAACCGGTACACCATTCACCGTTACGGCCAACGACTTCAGCCAGACCGGCGGCAACCACGCCAGCAGGGCAAGCTGCATCGGAAATCCCTATCGTCGGCGCGAGTACCGATCCTTCGCAAATCGCAGGGAACGCCGCACCCAGTTTCTTCCTCAACCCTGCTGCGTTTGCTGTTCCCGCTGCCGGGACGTTTGGAACGTGCGCTCCGCGCGCGTTTCCACGGACCGGGAATCGAGAACGTCGACCTGAGCCTCTTCAAACAATTCGCTATACACGAAGCCTGGAGAATCGAATTCCGAAGCGAGTTCTTCAACGCTTTCAATCACGCGAACTTCACGAATCCGAATTCGAGCTTACAATCCCACCTCGCTAGGCTCATTCGGCAAAGTGTTCAACACGACGACCGATCCTCGTGAAATACAATTCGCATTGAAGCTGTACTTCTGAATACGCGCCGTTTGCATGTACAAATCGCTCTGTCTTTTCCTCATCGCCGTTGCAGCGTACGGACAACTTCCGTACGCCACAACGATCAAGCCCTCACGTTGAAGCGCACGAGATTCCCGCTAACCGGGGCGCAAGCGCGCTGTGGCAAAGCTTGAAAAAGCTGAATACCAGAGCGAGCCTCATGATGTTCACCGCCCACCCGGATGACGAAGACGGCGGCATGCTTGCTTATGAGTCGCGCGGCCAGGGTGTTCGAGTCGCTCTTCTGACGCTCAATCGCGGCGAAGGCGGCGCGAACGTCATGTCGTCCGACTATTTCGACGCCCTTGGGCTTGGTGCGGACGATGGAACTGCTGACGGCCGGTCGATATTACGGTGTTGACCAGTACTGGACGCGGGTTATCGATTACGGCTTCTCCAAAACGAAAGCTGAATCCATCAAGATGTGGACGCACGACCGTGTTCTCTATGACGCGGTTCGAGTCGTTCGAATGGTGCGGCCGCTGGTTATCACATCTGTCTTTGTGGGCGGCCCCAGCGATGGGCACGGGAATCATCAGACGGCCGGCGCCATGGCGCAAGAAGCGTTCAAAGCCGCCGGCGATCCGAACATGTTCCCGGATCAGATCAAAGCTGGTCTGCAGCCTTGGACGCCCCTCAAGGTCTACGCACGTCAGCCATTTTCGCGACGGAGGCGGCGGCGGTACGATGCCGGTGAATGTACAGATTCCGGAGGGTACCTATGATCCGCTCCTGGGCGTTTCCTACGTTCAACTCTCTCGCGAAGGACTCGGATATCAAAAGTCGCAGAATGGCGGCGGATCAATCCCGAAGGACGGGCAGACGCTCGCCAACTACCATCGTTTCGGTTCCGTCATCCCGGCGAAAGACAAAGAAGAGAGCTTCTTCGATGGCATCGACATTTCTCTTGCCTGGTATTGTGCCGAACGGAGCTGGGGAGCAGCGCTGCGTTTCTGCGTTCCGGGTCTGGAGAAGATCAGTGCGGCCGTGCAGGAAGCCACAGCTAGATTTTCGGCGACGGAACCCGAGCGAACAGCACCCGCTCTGGCCGCGGGTCTGAAAGAGACGATCGCTCTTCTATCTGCCGTCGATTCAAGCCATCTCACAGCGCCGCAGAAATCCGATGTTCGTCACGAGCTCGAGATCAAGCGGGTGCAGTTCAACAACGCTCTTGCAGAAGCTCTTGACCTTTCCGTTTCGGCCACCGTCACAACAAAAGCCGAGCCGAATCCCATGATGGTGATGTTCATGGGCGACCCCGAAACCTTCCGGACCGCCATACCGGGGCAGCATTTCCCTGTCCGGGTTCACGTTAACAATGCGAGCAAGACACCCGCGCAGTTGGTGAAGGCCACGGTCGAATCCTACGGGCAAAAGACGCCCTGGTCAGCGACCCCCACAGACGCCGATAAACCCGGAAATGCTCGCGGACAATAAGCCAGTCGAGCATCGTTTCGATGTCACCGTTCCTGAGGATGCGGAATTCACTAAGCCATACTTTGCGCGGCCGGATATCGAGCAGTCCTACTACGACGTGCTCGATCAGCGCTATCTCAACCAGCCGCTCTCGCCCTATCCTCTCTGCGCCTGGGCGGATTTTGAGTTCCAAGGCGCGCCTGTACGAATCGGACAATACGTACAGACCGTGCAGCGAGTGACCGGGCAGGGCAGTGTTCTCGAGCCGCTGACGGTAGCTCCGGCTATTGGCGTCTCCATCTCTCCGCGCACCGGTATCGTTCCGCTCGGCTCGAAGGAGTTCCCGGTCGCGGCCGTCGTGCACAGCAACGTGAAGGGGCCTGCGAAGGGAAAGCTTGAGCTGAAGCTGCCGGAGGGGTGGACTGCTAAACCTGCTTCGGCCGAATTTGCCATTGCAGACGATGGCCAGGATCAGGCTCTTAACTTTCGTAGTCACGCCTTCTGCGTTGAGCGAACAGAAATATCAGGTGAAAGCCGTCGCGGAGTACGGAGGCAAAGAGTACAACGAAGGCTACCAGGTGACTGGCTATCCGAGTTTGCGGCCCTACTTCCTGTACACGGCGGCAAACTACCAGACCGCGGGTGTCGATGTAAAAGTCGCGCCTGATCTGAAAGTTGCTTACATCATGGGCAGCGGCGACGACGTTCCTGCCTCGCTCGCCCATTTAGGCGTGAACGTCAGCTTCCTTGGACAATCGGACCTTGCAACCGGCGATTTGAGCAAATACGATGCGATCTTGCTGGGAGTTCGGACCTATGCAGCGCGGGATGATCTGCGTATCTACAACAACCGCATTCTGGACTACGCGAAGAATGGCGGAGTCGTGATCGTCCAGTACAACACGCCGGAGTTCGACCACAACTACGGTCCGTACCCTTACACCATGACTTCGAATCCGGAAGAAGTGACGGACGAGGCCTCCCAGGTACAGATTCTCGAACCAGAGAATCCGGTCTTCACATGGCCGAACAAGATCACGAGCAAAGACTTCACAGGCTGGGTGGAAGAGCGCGGCTCAAAGTGGATGCAATCTTGGGATTCCCACTACCAGGCGCTTTTGGAAACACACGATGAAGGCCAGCCGCCGCAAAAGGGCGGCCTTCTGTATGCGAAATACGGAAAGGGCATTTACATCTACAACGCCTATGCCTTCTACCGTGAGTTGCCGGAGGGTGTTCCGGGGGCTTATCGCATCTTCGCGAATATGATCAGCCTGGCGAAAAATCCCGAGCTTCACAAATAGCGTCCGCAGGCTCATTTCCGGTAATCGAGCGGGGGCTTCTGGCCAGCAGGAATGCCGGACTGGTATGACTTGCCGGCGAGTTGATGCTGGAAATCGGCCTTGGCGTCGGCAACAATCTGTGGGTTAGCGAAGAGGTCTGCCCCGGTGACGGCGATTGCCTTTGCAGCCGTGACCATGCCCTTCTGGCCGATGGTCATACCGGCGCAGGCAGTGGCTTGCCATGTATGAGCTGCGACACCGGGAACGAAAGTTGCGGCCGAGAATCCGATAGTCGGTACATTCCAGCTGATATCGCCCACATCGGTTGAAGCGCTCGGAGCATTCGGATCAAACGGACGAAGCGGCCTGACGGTGGCTGTCGACGCAACGTCTTCCGCAGCGCCCTGCGGCAGGCTCTTCTGTAACTCCTCCGCGAAGTGCTTCTCTTCCGGTGTATAAGTGAATCCACCCACCTCTTCCAGGTTCTTCTGTGCGGCCTTCGCAAGAGGATCATTGCCGACGATATTGGAATCGCTGCTGATGATTCGCATGTCGAGCGTTGTTTCGGTCATCATGGCTGCGCCGTTTCCGACTTTCTCGATGCGCGCCCAGATGCCGTTCAAAGTCGTAGCAGATGGGCTGCGCGCCATCAGGTAAAGCTCTCCATATTCCGGGACCACATTGGGCGCAACGCCTCCATTGGTCACGATGTAGTGAATACGCGTGTTGCTTGGGACGTGTTCGCGCATGAATTCAAGCCCGTTCCCCATCAGCATGACCGCATCCAGGCCCGAGCGGCCGCGATCGGGAGCGGCTGCAGCATGAGCAGCAACACCGTGGAATTTGAACTTGGCTGACGTAACAGCGAGCGCTCCCCCATTGTTCACGCTGTTTCGATTGCCGGGATGCCAATGGAGAACAACGTCCACATCTTGAAACAGACCAGCTCGGAGCATGTAGACTTTGCCGGATCCGCCCTCTTCCGCGGGAGTGCCGTAATAGCGAAGCGTGCCCGTCACGTGAGCCTTCTCCATGTACTCCTTCAGCGCAACCGCGGCAAGCGCAGCGCCGGACCCCAGCAGATTATGCCCGCATCCGTGCCCAGGTGCTGAATCAACAATCGGACTTCGATCGGGAACGGCTGCCTGCGAAAGGCCCGGCAGCGCATCAAACTCGCCGAGAATCGCAATGACGGGTTTGCCCTGTCCGTAGCTCGCAACGAAAGCTGTGGGTTCGTCCGCAACGCCTGACTGGACCTGGAATCCCGCTTTCTTGAGCTCAGCCGATAGAAGCGCGGAACTCTTCTCTTCGTGATAGCCAAGCTCTGCATAATTCCAGATCGTCTTCGAGGTCGTCACAAACTCCGACTTATGCTCATCGACGAGTTGTTTAATGTCGTTGTGCGCGGACGATTGTGCCAAAGACAGAAATCGCGCACACGAAGAGGAAACGGGAGACAAGTAAGAGCGAAAGACGCATCGTGATCGGTGAAGTTAATCCAGTGTAGCGAGACTAGTCGCGCACGAGAACCGTTTTGAACTTCATCTACTCTTCAGCGGTTCGCGTCGCCTGCGACCCAACCCGCGTTCCGTTACTCGCAGTAGCGCACGGGCGGCTTCGGTCGCTCATCTACGGATAATTCAAAGATGTCCGGCCGCGCGTAATGACCCACGACGTCGAGGTCGAACTTGCCTCGTGCAATCTCGCCCATGTCCAACTCAGCCGTGAGAACCAACTCCCCGTTTCGCACTCGGCCCGGCGAGTATCTGTCCCGAAGGCGAAACGATGACGCTTCCACCCCCGATCAGCACCGTGTCGGGCTCATTTCCCTGAATCGGCCGATACCAGGATGGACAATCCGAGCGCAAGAGATACTGACAGGCACTCAGGACGAAGCAGCGGCCTTCGAGCGCAATGTGCCGCATCGTCGACTGCCAAACCTCACGATCATCTACTGTCGGAGCGCACCAGATGTTTACGCCCTTTCGCATACATGGCGGTGCGAAATAAGCGGCATGTAATTCTCCCAGCAGATAGCAGCGCCAATCCGTCCCGCTTCGGTCTGCATGACAGGCATGGTCGAGCCATCACCCATGCCCCAGATCAAACGCTCGGAAGCAGTGGGCACCAGCTTCCGATGTTTACCGCGAAGCCTGCCGTCGGGACCGAAGAACAGGACCGAGCAGTATAGTGTGCCTCCCGCGCGCTCGATAACGCCCAGGACGAGTTCGATGCGAAGCGCGGCAACGAGTTCGCCGATGGCTTCCGTTTCGGATCCAGGCACATCGATAGCCGATTCGTAGTAAGCCCGAAATTGCTCGCGTCCTTCGGAGGAGCGCGATCCGACCGTAGCACCGAAGGTGATGCCTTTCGGATACCCGCCGAGAAAGGCTTCGGGAAAGAGAACCAGCTTCGCGCCGCGCTCTGCGGCTTCGCGGCAAAAACTCTCCAGCTTCTCTAAGAGTGCGGCGAGTGTCGAAGAGAACGGTGCCGGCCTGCACAGCTGCGACTGTGACCGTGTTCAAGTTCTTATGTTAGCTGTGAACGGGCAACAGCACCGCCAACACGCCACCCCCAATTTGTGTGCATGATGAAGGCATGCGGCTTCTCGTCTTGACAGCTCTGATCCTGACGTCGCTCCGGATTTCTCCCGCCCAGAACCTGCTCGCCTCGCGGGTTCTCGTCGTGTACGTGGACGGGGACACTGATTCGCAATCGGTCGCGGCCCACTATGTGGCGGCACGCGGAATCCCCGCGGCGCAACTTGTGCCCTGTCACGCTCCCTAACACAAACGCGACCGCGCTGAACGGTGTAGATTACCAGGCATTTTTGAAGGGACCTGTTCAGAACTGTCTGCGAGCTGTCGGCGAACGAAACATTTTGTACATCGTCCTCGCGTACCTGCGGCCCTTCACCTTAAATCCCGGTGCGGGACTCGACAATTACGCGCTCGACTCTTATCTCGCCGATATCTGGGACCAATACACCCGGCGAGCGTTCAATCCTTACCCGTCCAAAGAGCACCCCTATTACGCAGACAGCCAAAGTCAGGGGAACGTTTTTCTGCCCTTCCAGTCGCTGGCACAGTTCCGGGACAATCAACCACAACCTCTGATTTACTCGGTGTGGCGTTTGGACGGCGCGAGCCCGCTTGCTGCAATGAGGTTGGTCGATCAAGCTATAACGGCGGAGTCGGCGGGAGGTCCTATCAGCAACGATGGAGGTTCGTTATCCAATGCCTGCCTGGATCTATTGATTGATCCGATCAACTCTCCGGATAGCGGTTACCGAGCCGGCAGATTGGGATCTGCAGCGCGCAGCCGACTTTCTAAACCTGACAGGGCGATTCCAGACACTCCGGGATGTGAATGGAGAAGTGTTCGGTACCGATCCAGCCCCGCCTTGCCCGAACGCAGCGTTCTACGCGGGCTGGTACAACTACGGCCGTTACAACGACGCATTCTCCTGGAACGTAGGTGCGATCGGCTGGGACCTTGATAGCGGCGCTCTCGCCGATCCACGCGGCGGTGTCTGGTGGGGTTCGAACGCACTACAGCGTGGTCTGACGGTCACCTCGGGCGCAATGAGCGAACCGTATCTGGAAGGCATGACCCGCCCGGCGGGTACCATCCGCAATTTGTTAGAAGGCGCGAACGTCGGCGATGCGTTCCTGCGCAATACGAGGTGGCTGAAGTGGATGATCTTGAACGTAGGCGACCCGCTTTATACGCCGTTCCGCGCCAAGGTTGCACCGTTCGATACGAACCTGCCTGCGAATTCGCTCTCGCTCTCGCCGCGGCAGCTTGTGGGAGGGCAGAACCAGATTCAGGCTGTTCTGACCGTCGCTGATCCTGCACCCCCCGAGGGTTTGACCGTCAATCTATGGACGGAGAACGACACGCTCGGTATCCCGCAGACGGTGACGATTCCTTCCGGAGAAACCCACGCGACATTCCAGATTTCGACGAATGTAGTCACGTCGTCAGTCGACATTCGAATCACTGCGTCTTCAACATCACTTCAAGTAGCGAATACAGCTTCGCTTTACCCTTTACTCGGCGGACGTGACACTTACGCCGAACTCGGTCGGCCCAGGAGGCACGGTTTCTGGTACGGTCGTGCTGAATGACGTTGCGCCGCCCGGCGGAGTGACTGTACAGCTTGTCTCGGACAATCCGGATGTGGCCGCAGTTGCTTCGGACTTATTCATTCCCGGCGGTCGCACGAAGAGAAACTTCACGGTCGCCACTGCGGCTGGATTGACAGAACCGGCTACCGTGAACATTACGGCGTCTTATGGAGGAGCGCAGGTGACGGCTGCGTTGAATGTGAATCCGTGAAGCCTAACTAATTCGATGCCCCGGGGCAGACAGTCCTGACATATAATCGCTCTACTCACTGCGACAGGCTGAGAAAGCAATTAGGAGAGTTTGGCATGAGAAATCCCCTTCCTCGATTTTCAAGGCTGTCTCTTCTGTTTGTGCCAGCCTTAGTCTTAGTCGGGCAAACCGATAAGCCGCAATAATTTCGTCGGAATGTGGAAACTGAACACGGCAAAATCTCAGTTCAGTTCAGGACCGGGACCAAGGAGCGCGACAGTGACAATTGCGCAGGATGGGGCGTACGCTCTCGAAGCAACGGATGCGCAAGGTAAAGCGATCAAATGGGGCGCATGCTCCCTCCGTCGATAAAGAGGTCCCGGTGGACGGGATCAAGAACGGCACGATCATCACGAGTCTGAAAGGCGATATGGCTGAGGACACGATAAAGGTTGGCGGAAAGACGGTCGAAACAATTCACGCCGTTCTCTCCGCAGACCGAAGAAGTATCACGGCGACGGTCGATGGAACCGACCGCAGGGCCGTTCCGTACATAGTGTAGAAGTCTACGACAAGCAGTGACAGGGTCACAGGCGAGTGGAGTCTTCTCACTCCCGATCGCTCGAACTCGATCGGGTGTTGACGATTGCTCGCGCAACCGGTCATGTGGATCGAATCGCGTATCTATTTTGTTGGGGAAGTTGGTGCGGATGAGAGAACTTGAAGCTCCACGAAGTTTCCCCCACTAGAACCTGAATCTGAACACGGACATCCTGCTGTATCGAATTAGCCAGCTAATTTAACAACTTAGCTGGAGTGGTCCGATGGCGTGAGATGCCAGTGCAAACGGAATAGGGCGCGAATAGGCGCGGCATCGCAAAACACAGTGTTGATGCTGGCTAGCTCTCTCGCCCTACATCCTTCGGGTTTTTATCGTCCCGAAGTCCAACAAACCGCGTATGCCTCAGGTGGTTCTCCGGCGTCCACTCAAGATATTCAAACTGCCCCACCACCTCCGGCTTTAGCCACTGACAATCTTTCATTTTGGCCGCTGTCAAACCCGCTCCCCATCTCCCGGTACGTGGCTCCGGCAGATTCGAGAACGGGCATTTCTTCGTCCGAAGCTTGCCAAAACGTCTCATCAGGTCAGCCCTGATTGCCGGAGTAAAACCGTTGCGGGTACGAGCGACATAGATCAGCCTTTCGTTTTCGTAGTAGCCAAAGATCAAGGCATCGAATGTCGTGCCTCCGAGGGTATAGCCGCCGACTACGAACTCCTGGCCCTTGTTGATCCGCATTTTCCTCCAGGAACCGGAGCGCAAGCCGACCTCATAGAGGCTGTCTCTACGTTTCGCTACTAGCCCCTCAAGCCCGGACGCTTTCACGGATTTGATCAGATCGCTCAGACTGGCATTCAAGATGCCGGGATACCGAATCGGTTCAGCAAGCTTCAGCAGAATCTTTCCCTCTAGTAGCTGCTGACGTTCCCGCAACGGCTGCTTCGTCAGGTCCTGACCAGCCAAGACCATGACGTCGAAGATGAAGTACAAGAGAGGAACACCTGATGATCCGTGGTTCTGAAGCGTGTTGAACGAGGGCTTGCCGGTTTCATCAAAGGCTACAATCTCCCCGTCTACTACTGTTTCGTTCGGAAGATGAGAGAGAGCCTTTGCAATCGTTGGATAACGGGAATTGAAATCGTTATCGTTCCGGGAGCGTAGGTAGAGCTTACCGCCTGTTTTATAAGCAATCCCCCGATAGCCATCGTGTTTCAGCTCGTATAGCCATTCATTGCCCTCTGGCAACTTGTCGGTTCGCAGGAGCAGCATTGGGTCCAGGAACTTGGCTTTCACCTTTTCAGGCACAACCTCATTGTGCCCTTAGGGACGGGACGGCCCGATCCGCTCCGACCTCCGCTTTGCCCTAGTTTCCGAGATGACACTGAGATCCACTGCGCGCGCGGGTGAAGCTGATCACTGCCCCAAGAAGCACACCGACAAGAACGAAGGTACCGGGTTCTGGTGATGCGACGACCGGCATCGGAGAAAGGCTCAGGGAATCAACACTGAACTGCAAATCACCGTAGGAGTAGACTCCAGAACTTAACGCATTGTAGGTCCAGATCTTGCCACTGTTGTAATTTCTATCAATCGGAATGACGGTTTGTGTACCCCAAGGGAATGCAGTGAGGTCCGTTAATGTTCCATTTGGTAAAGCAAAATAAATCCCCGCTGAGGAAACGCTGTCAGTTGCTACTACTTCAGCGAATTCGACACGGTTTAAGGCTGAGGTGGTTCCGCGAACCAGGTCTATATAACTCTCCATACCCGGTAAGTTTGGGCCGATTACGGTTTCTGAACCGGCAGTGTCACTGAGTGTTATCGTAACCGGCAACTTGTTCACGCATGCCGTCCCGGAGGGACCAACAGAGTATGCACAGCCGCTACCCGATGCGAGGTCAAATGAGAACGAACCATAGATAATACTGCCTCGGCTAGCATCGTATATGCCACCCGGATCAACACCATCCACGTAAGCACCTGTTATCGTTCCTTGAAAGTATTCGGTCATCATGCTGGCATGCAAGCACGGTGTTAATGCAGCAAGCAGAAGCCCTATCCCACTCAACGTTTTCATCTTCTGAAGTATTTCTTACGTTCAAGTGTCGGACAAGGGCTAAGGTGTACTCAGTACGCAAACTTCTGGGCCATGTAAGTCGAAATCTGACCGCTGCAAACGTGACGATTCGAATCTTGAAGAAGGTGCTTCGTCGGATCCCAAGATGGAGATACAAACGTTCTCCTCCTGCGGAAGGTGCACCACCTACGCAAAACTGCGGACGCGGCTTGGAATGCCTGCCATGCGTACCGGACCTCCTATTCCTCACGGAGGTATCGTGATACGGCTGACCGGAGCAATAGCCTTATGAAGTGAAGCTCACAGGATAGGGCGCAAATAGGCACAGGCTTGAGCTGAAATAATAGATCAAGCGCCAGAGGTTATGGCCAAATCGTTGTTTTTGTTTGGTGCGGATGAGAGGACTTGAACCTCCACGAAGTTTCCCCCACTAGAACCTGAATCTAGCGCGTCTGCCAATTCCGCCACATCCGCAAGATGTAAGGACGAGTCCATTGTAAAACAGCCGCTCTCCGACTCTTGGCTCAGAATATGAGTGGATCGAGCAATCGCAGTTAAACTGGAAACATGCCAGCTACTACTCCCGCTGCGGTTGAGGCCGCCGCGCCGCTTCGATCGCCAATCCTGGTAATCCTTGCCGCGTGGCTCGTGCCCGGATCGGGACACTTTCTCCTCGGCCGGCGGGGCAGGGCAGCCATCATCTTTTGCGCGGTCCTTGCTGCGTTCGCTATCGGAGTTGGTATGCAAGGTCCATTCTTTGCTCCAGTTGCGAACGGCGATGTTCTGTCTAAGTTGATCCAGTATGGCGGCATTGCTGGCGATATCGCCAATGGGCTGCTCTATTTCATTGCTTCCTTCGCGGGTTACGGCCCGCCGGATGGGCCGGGGCACGCCTCTGATTACGGCTCCAAGTTCATTGTCTGTGCCGGACTGCTGAACATCCTCGGCATCGTAGACGCATACGAGATTGCCACGCGTAAGAAGGACTAAGAACACCACATGCTCAAACTCGACCATTTCGAGGTCGCCTTTCTGTTTGCGATTTTTGCCAGCGCTGTCCTGGGTGTCGTAACCAAGCGCACAGACGCCGAGCGCCTCCGCTACGGACTTCTCTGTTTTGGCTACTTCATCCTGGCCATCTTCGGCATAGGCTGGTTCATGCGGATGATGCACGGTTAGCAATGAACACGTTCTACATTGAGACATTCGGTTGTCAAATGAATGCTCACGATTCCGAAAAAGTCGTGGGCACCTTAGTGCAGCAGGGCTATACCCAGGTAGAGAGTCCGGAGCAGGCCGAATTGGTTCTCTACAACACCTGCAGCATCCGTGACAAGGCGGAACAGAAGGTCTTCCATCGCTTACAGCAATTTGGGCGGGCGGCCGGTAAAGGGAAAAAGTTTGGGGTACTCGGCTGCGTAGCCCAGCAAGAGGGTGAACGGATTTTCGAACGTGCCCCGCATGTGAGTCTCGTAGCAGGCTCGGCAAGCTATACAAAGCTGCCGGAGATGCTGGTCCAGTTAGAAGCAGGCAATCGTCGAGTCACAGGTTTGAGTCTCGATTCGGCGGAGACCTTCGACACGCCTTTCACGCGCCGGGATAATCCTCATCGCGCTTACCTCACTATCATTGAAGGCTGCGACAAAGCTTGTGCCTACTGCGTCGTTCCTTTTACACGTGGACCGGAGCGCAGCAGAACGAGTGAGAGTGTCATGAGCGAGGCGAAATCACTGGTTGGGAACGGATACAGCGAGGTTCAGCTTCTCGGGCAAAACGTAAACAGCTACCGCGATCCTTCGCCGACCGGCTGGGATTTCGCCAGACTTCTTGCCGCAACCGGCGAAATCTCTGGCATGCGACGGGTCCGTTTCACCACATCGCATCCGCGGGATTTCGTTCGAGAAATCATTGAGGCAATCGATGACCAGCCTGCCCTGTGCAACCACGTCCATCTGCCTGTGCAATCGGGCTCGACGGCGGTCCTAAATAGAATGCAGCGGCTTTACTCGCGCGACGAATACATGCGCCGCATAGAGTGGATGAAAAACGCGAAAAGGGACATCGCGATTACCACCGACATCATCGTGGGCTTTCCTGGTGAAACGGAGGAAGACTTTGAGGCGACCTTGCGTCTCATCGATGAAGTCGAATACGACTCGATGTTTATCTTCAAGTACTCGAAGCGGCCCAATACGTCAGCTCTCGAGTATCCGGATCACATCCCCGAGGAAGAGAAAACGAGAAGATTTCAGATTCTGCAGGAACGGCAACGAACCATTCAGATGCGCCGGAACAGCAATTACGTTGGGCGGTGTGAGGAAGTTCACGTCGAAGGCTACAACACCGCGACCGGGCAGTGGATCGGGCGAACATCACAAAACAAGACACTGAATTTCGTGGATCCTTCGCTTCCAAGTCCGTCAACGGAGCGGACGCATGTCGGCACGTACTTGGATGTTCTGATAACACGGGCGACGCCGAACAGCCTTGCGGGAGAGCGTGCCACTGTTCCTGCGCAACTGCAGTAGGCTGTGAGTATGGCTGATGGAGACAACATGGAAGTGGAAATGAAGATTCGCGGCCTGATGATGGATCCCATGACGAACATGCCGATTGTGGTCCTCAAGGATCTTGCGGGAGATTCCGTTCTGCCTATTTGGGTCGGCATATATGAAGCAAACGCGATCGCACTTGAGATCGAGAAGGTAACGACACCGAGACCCATGACCCATGACCTGATTAAGGTTTTGCTGATGGGCTTGAACACTTCGGTCAAAAAGGTTGTCGTGAGCGAGTTGAAAGACGACACATTCTACGCATTAATCTGGCTGGACCGGGGTGGTGAGTTGATCAGTGTGGATTCGCGTCCCAGTGATGCGCTCGCGCTGGCTCTGCGGCACGATTGCCCGATCTATGTGGAAGAACGGGTACTCCAGTCCTCAAAGAGCTCGACCGCAGTCTCCGAGAAGGTCAATAACGAAGAACTGCGGAAGTGGCTCGAAAATCTGAACGACGAAGACCTCGGCCGTTACAAAATGTAAAAGGCTTGTAAAAAAAAAGCCCCAGAGAATGTCTCTGGGGCTTTTTTTCTGCTGTCCGCCGAATTTAGCGCTTCTTACCTGCTTTTCCCTTGCGGGCAGGAGCAGTCGTTTGAACACCCGGGATCGTCGGATCTTTGAACGTCAACATATAGGGATCTTTGACGTAAGAGTCTGCAATTCCGGAGAAATCAAGTTTTTCGCCGACCTTGATCTTGTCCATCGCGGCAGCAGGTAGCGGCTGCGAAAACTCGAGCGTGGCATCCGGCTTGGTCGGATCCTCAACCCCGACGGTGACTTTTGAAGGGTCAACCGAAACTACTGTTCCGGTAAACGCCTTATTCGGAGTTGTGTCGCCCGGAAGCTCGAACTCCTTCACTTGATCGTTGAAGAAAGCGTCGCCCTTGTCCTGGAGGTTCTGCTTGACCGCATACCAGATCTTGAAACCCGGATCGCTGTTGATCCGTGCGTTCAAGACATCGGCTTGCTTGTTGGCGAGATCCGCAGCACTGGTGATTTGCAAACCTTCGGGCGGCAGGGGCTGCGTCTTGGCTTGGGCCAGCATCTGGTCTTTGCCTTCGTCGCTGCCATGGAAGTCCTTATACGCCTTGTTGAAGTAGTCCATCAGCTGCTGGCGGGTGGCCGGCGGCAGAGCTCCTGGGCCCTCATACTGAGCTGCTCTGGCGTACTCGAAAAGCCCTTCCGGGTACTTCTTCTCACCAATCAGCATCTTGCCGTATTGGGCCGAAACGTTGCCCTGTTCCGGGTTTGCCTGCAGACTTGCTTTGTACTCGCTTTCCGTGGTGGCATTGTCCTTTTTAGAGACGGCAGCCCATGCGAGAGCGTTGTGAGCTAAACCTTCGGCTTGCCCTCTGACCTTCTGGAAGTCGGCCTCGCTCACGCTGGCGGGCTTCTTCGCGGGGTCAAATGCTTCCGGAGCACCTGTAATCACACCGTGTGCCGCAGTCTCCACCTTGCCAACCAGGTCGGCCGGTGGATTTGCCCCACCAGCTGCCGGCCCGTACAGCGTAATGAAGTAATTGGCCCGGAAATTCTTGGGGTCCGTTTGGAGAATCTCAGAAGACTTGTCGATCAGCTTCTGGCGAGCCGTCGGATCACTTCGCAGCAAGTTGGCTCAACGTGACCATGAACAACGTGCTCCGGTCAGAAGCAAAGTCACTCTGCGGGTACTTATCCTGCCATGTTTGCAGCAACTCCAGCTTGGCTTTGGGATCGGTAGTCTGACTGATCTTTGCGTAGAGATCATATTCAGCACGATCCTTATAGTTCTTAGTGCCTGCCTGGCCTGCAGGCTGGCCCGCGGCTTGTCCTGCTGCTGGCTGGCCTGCTGCCTGCGCTCTGGCGGTAGGTACCCCTACGTTAACCACAAGCGCGAAGGTGCCTGCCGCTACCATCCATTTACCGGCTCTCATAAAGCAAAACTCCACGACTACCTCCTCGGAGGAATTCTATGTCTCTGAAACTTGGAAGCGGTCTCTTCAGAAATCGAAGCCACCGGGTCAATGTTGCGTAACTTGACTATCCATTTACAACGGGACGGCGCAAAGCCGGAGTATATCGGATACTCGCTGACACCCGCAACCCTTCCTTCTATCTAATAGATGCGCCCGGTTTCGAACTTGTTCCCATCGGCGAGCGTACTGGGCAATCCGCAATTGCATGTTATCATCCGTTGGCCATGCATCTTGCAGACCTTGCGGTAATAGGAGCTTACCTGCTTTTCATTACCTGGTTTGGCGCGCGGTTCAAGGAAAATCAGCGAAGCTTAAAAGACTACTTTCTTGGTGGACGTGGTGCTCCGTGGTGGGCCATCTCTCTCTCTATCGTGTCGGCGGAGACTAGTACGCTCACTGTGATTGGCACGCCGGCTATTTCGTTCGGCGGCAATTTCACCTTCCTTCAGCTGATCTTCGGCTATCTGCTCGGACGATTCGTCATCTCGGCTGTCTTCCTGCCGCAATATTTCCGGGGGGAGATGTTCACCGCGTACGAACTGATGCAGCGCCGGTTTGGACCGCGAGTGCGAAAATTCGCCGCCGCAACCTTTTTCCTCCTTCGGGCCCTTGCGGAAGGGTTGCGCGTGTTCGCAGTGTCGATCGTGGTTGCCGTGGTTCTGGGTACGGGCGAGCTGACTTCCATCTTCGTCATCGTCGCCCTTACGCTCTTCTATACGTTTGAAGGTGGCATGACGGCGGTGATCTGGACAGATGTGGTTCAGATGGTCCTTTACATAGCCGGCGCTCTCGCCAGCTTCTTCCTCATGCTTCATCTCATTCCGGGAGGCTGGTCGCACGTCGTAGAGGTTGGACAGGCGAACAGCAAGTTTCAGGTCTTCGACTTCCATTTCTCGTTTTCCGCCGCGTTCTTCATGAAGAGCTATACGTTCTGGGCAGGACTGCTGGGCGGCTGTTTCCTCACCACCGCCAGTCACGGGACGGAACAACTGCTGGTTCAGCGGCTGCTGTCCGCCAGAAATCAAGCGGAGAGCAGGCTTGCCCTGTTCACAAGCTGGATCGTGATCTTCTTTCAATTCACGTTGTTCCTCACGATTGGTGTTCTACTGTTTGTCTATTACGGAGACACCGGGCGATCCACCCCGCGGGTGATCGAACAGATTTACCCGCAATTCATCTGGAACAACTTCCCGCCGGGATCTGGCAGGATTGGCCATCGCCGCCATTCTCGCCGCAGCTATGTCCAATCTCAGTGCTGCCCTGAATGCGCTCGCGTCCACCACGATCATGGACTTCCTTCGGCCGCAGCGTCCAGACAAACCCGAGATCTTTTACCTTCGATTGGCGAGATGGGCAACAGTCGCGTGGAGTGTCGTTCTTTTCGGTGTTGCGCTGCTCGCCCGTCATTGGGGACGAATACTCGAATCGGGGCTTTCCATTGCTTCGGTTCTGTATGGTGCGCTGCTTGGCGTGTTTCTGCTGGGTGTCCTGACCCGGCGTCCCGGAGAGTGGGCCGCGATTGTCGGTATGAGCGCAGGATTCCTGACCACTCTGGTCATGCGCTCCCATGTTGCCTATACCTGGTACGTTTTGATCGGCTCTTCGGTCACCTTCCTGGTTGGGTACGCTTTCAGCTTGCTCGTTCGTGAAAGAACACCGGTGCTGGCGGAGCGTTGAACATGCCTCAGGAACAAAATCCGGTTGGATCCCAGACCGCCGACGACCAGATTTCTCGCCAGGCCGGTAGACCGACGCTCGAGAGAGCGCTGGGGCTTCCGAGCGCGGCGTCCATCGTTGTCGGAACAGTCATTGGAAGCGGTGTCTTCCTGGTTCCTTCCGCAATGATTCACAACGTGGGATCCGTCCGTGAACTGTTCGTGGTCTGGATCGTCGCCGGCGTCCTCAGCTTGTTCGGTGCCCTTACGTACGCGGAACTGGCGGCGGCTATGCCTGAAGCTGGAGGCGAGTACGTCTACCTAAGTGAAGCGTATGGGCCCTTTTGGGGTTACCTCTATGGCTGGACCCAGTTCTGGGTCGCCAAGAGCGGATCAATCGCCACGCTTGCCGCGGGCTTCTATACCTACGTCTCGGCCTTTGTCCCGGCCCTCGGCAAGCCGGTCCTGATTACGCCTTTTCACATCGGACCCGGCGGGAGCCTGCTCGAAATACGCTATGGGCAACTCTTTGCGATCGCCATCATCTTGTTTCTCGGCATCGTGAATTACTACGGTGTGCGGTCCGGAGGCAATCTCCAGGTTTTCGTGACGATCCTGAAGATGGCCCTGATTGGAGGCGTCATCCTCGTCGGGCTCGGATCCGGACGAGGAGATTGGTCTCACTTCGCGCAATCTGCTCCGAGCATCGGAGGGATGGCCGGATTTTTCGCTGCCATGGTAAGCGCGCTCTGGGCTTACGACGGCTGGAACAACGTGAGCATGGTCTCTTCCGAGATCCGCAATCCACAGCGCAACCTGCCCCGCTCATTAATCTGGGGCACACTCGCCGTAATTGCGACTTATCTGTTGGTTAATGTCGCCTATTTCTATATTCTCGGACCGGCCGATGTCGCCGGGAGCAGTCGCGTGGCAGCAGATATGATGGCGCGCATTTATGGGACTGGCGCCGCTGGTGCGGTAACCGTCGCCGTGTTGCTCTCTATCTTTGCCGCCCTGAACGGATCCATTCTTTCCGGCGCCCGTGTTCCGTATGCGATGGCTCGGGACGGTCTGTTTTTCAGCTTTCAGGCCAAAGTTCATCCCCGATTCCGAACTCCAGGCAACGCCGTTGTATCTCTCTGTGTATGGTCTTGCGTCGTACTCCTGAGCGGGTGGTACGACGATCTCTATAATTACGTGATCTTTGGGAGTTGGATTTTGTACCTTCTCACCGCGGTGTCCGTCTTTGTTCTGCGGCGAAAACGTCCTGCTCTCCCGCGACCTTACCGGGTCATTGGTTATCCCGTGGTGCCGGTACTTTTCGTTGGAATGGCGGCTCTGCTGTTGGTAAACACGGCCGTAGCCAGACCTCGGGAGTCGCTAATGGGCGTGTTTGTAATGGCGGTCTCCATTCCTTTCTACTTCTATTGGCGTAAGGGCAGTTCCTCCAAACTTCTCGGGTCGAATTCCCGATAAAGCGCGATTTGTACCAGCAGTACTAATTTCGATTAGGACTGCATGTAAACAAAACACGTCTTAGTTGTATTGAAATTCGTCTCAAACTACCTTTAAACTTCGACTAAATCGAAGTAATCGCAATACTTACCTGGTTTAGCAGATTTACTCCCCTTACGAGGGGGAGTAAATGCGAGGAGGCAATATCTTGGACGTGGATAAAATGCTCGCCGAACTCAGACTTGAGCGCGAGCAGATCGAAGAGGCAATTTTAACCCTGGAGCGTTTGGCGCGGGGCCGTGGGCGCCGGCGTGGGCGTCCACCTGCCTGGCTGAAAGATGTTTCTTCTACCTCGGCGGAAGACGATCCGGAAGTGAGTTCGCTCGGCGAACCGCGTCGCCGGGGCCGTCCGCCTGGAGCGAAGAGCAAACCCGTCGCCCAAGCGGCAGAAGTGTAGTTCGCGCTCTGCTCAATAGAGCAGATAGGGCGCACGACGGGCCGCGAATTCAGCTGCCGCTGATTGCACGCGCATCCAGATCGCGCTGGGATCTTGGCCTTTTTTGAGGCTTTCTACGACGGATCGATTTCCGATCAGAAATCTGCATTTCTCGAAATTGATCTTGCCTGGAAAGAGCTTCTCCAGGGCTGCCGCAAGTTCAATCCCGAATCTGCTGCTGTCGAACATCTCCCGGTCGGTGACGGTAAAGCGAACTCCAGAAACAGTAGTTCCAGCAAAGTTGGAGCTGGAGGGCCGAAACTTGGTCGGGTAGAACTCGAATTCCCGGAATCAGCCGGGCATTCAGATAGGTAGCCAACGCCTGCGCCGTCAATCCAGGGTGCGCCAATCTGTTCGAACGGGTCGTCCGTTCCCCGTCCGACTGACAGGTTGGTATCTGCCTCCAGCATCGCGACGCCTGGGTACAGGACAGCCGCGTTCAGGCTACGCATATTGGGGGAAGGGTTGATCCAAGTCAGAGCCGTCGTATCGAACCAGTCTCCGCGCTGCCAGTCCTTCATTTTCACGATATGCAGGTTCGCATTCCAATGCTGTTCCTGGTTTGCCATCGTGGCCAGCTCACCGAACGTCATCCCGTACCGGATGGGAAGGTTGTAGCAACCGACGAACGAATGTAGGTTGCTCTCCATCATGGGACCTTCAACATGCGTTCCCGTGACCGGATTGGGCCGGTCCAGAATCCAAAACGGTTTTCCCGCCTTGCCGGCCTCTTCGACTGCATACAGCAGCGTGCAGGAATAGGTGTAGAAGCGGGCCCCTACGTCCTGGATGTCATAGACAACCGCATCCAGATCTTTCATTTGGGCCGCGGTAAGACGCCGCCGGTCCGGTTCATAAAGGCTGGTTACCGGTATGTGAGTGGCGCGATCGGCGGTGTCCCGGACATCCGCGTCCTCCGTTCCAGTGATCCCGTGCTCAGGCGAGAAGAGCCGCGTCACATTGACCCCGGCCGCGAGCATCACGTCGATGTTTCGCTTCCCGTGGCGATCTATGCCGGTGTGATTGGTGATCAATCCGATCCGCTGCCCCTGTAGTTCTTTGAATCCTGTTTCTTCCAGAAGATCTAGCCCCGTCATGGTGGCGGCATTCCTGGGGACGACCCGGTGGACACCAGCGCCCGTGATTGTCTCGTTGTATCCCGTCAAAGCTACTGTCTGAGGAACTGTCAAACCGAAATTTGCCGCCACAACCGTCGCGACTCTTGATCGGAGCGAACTGAGGGATTTCACGCCGTTCGGATGAACAACATTAGTCAAGAGAATGACGAAGCTGTTTGTGGTCGGATCCATCCACATCGAAGTCCCTGTGTAGCCGGTGTGCCCGTAGGAGCCGATAGGAAATAGTTCGCCGCGGTTGCTCGAGTACGAAGAATCGATGTCCCAGCCCAATCCGCGAAGCACGGGCTGGTCGGCCGGAGTTGCCGGTTCCGTAAACTTTTTTACGGCAAGAGGACTGAAAACCTGCTGTCCACCAGCCTCGCCGAGAGCCAGCATCATGGCCGCATATTTGGCCAGATCATCCCCAGTGGAGAAGAGGCCTGCGTGTCCGGCGACCCCGCCCATGTAACGCGATCTCGGATCATGAACTACGCCCCACAAGGGAATCCCCGTTTCGGGATCTTTCTCCGTAGGTGCGATGCGCGGCCGCAAGGACGGGTCGGGTAAAAAGCCGGTGTCGGCCATGCCAAGCGGCTGAAATACGGTCTGCTTCGCGTAATCCGGGAGTGACATCCCCGACAGGCGTCGGACGATTTCCCCTAAAAGAATGAAATTCGTGTCGCTGTAGATGAAGCGAGCGCCCGGCGGAGCGATAGGCTTCTCTGCCAGGGCTTTTTCCAGGCCGGTTTCGTAGCCGCTCCAATGAGAGCCCAACTCGAAATCGGGTTGGAATCCGGAAAAGTGCGTCATGAGGAGCCGGATGGTGATGTCGCTCTTCCCGCCAAGGAATTCCGGAAGATACTTCGTGACCGGATCATCGATCCTTAGCTTGCCCTCTTCGAAGAGCTTCATCAAACACGGGGTGGTGGCCACGACCTTTGTAAGCGACGCCACATCGAAGATGGTGTCCGTGGTCATCGGCTGTTTCGTGGGAACGAGAGATCGGTATCCGTACGCTTTCCGGTACACGATCTCAGAGCCGTGACCCACAACCAGAACCGCCCCTGGGATCGAGCCCCGATTGCACCGCGTCCTGAATGATGGGATCAACGCGCGACGCGAGCACGGTTGCAGGTTGCTGCGCCGCTGCAAGGCTCGCCCAGGCGAAGAAGGGAAGGAGAGAACGTGTCATCGTCAAGGGAAACTCCTAGGCTAGCTTGCACAACCTGGCGGACAGAGAAAAGATTTCGTTTGATTTCTTCGCACACGTGTGCATAAATGGATTCGGAGAGGTGCACGTAAAACTATGGGTCAGGTCGTGTTAGAGCAGCAGCCGCTCAAAGAACTGGATGAATGGGATGATTTTGTAGCGACGCGCTACAAACAGGGAAAATCAGAAGAAGAATTTCGCAACTACAAGCAAGATGCGAACCCGACCGTAACCGAGTTCTATCGTCAAAACCACAAATACCAGACGCTTGATTTCGTGCTCGAGAAGCAGAAAGAGTACTGCGGGCTGACCCGCGGCAAGAAAAGCATCTGGGAAATGGCGGAGTACCTGAATCAGCTGGTTGATGACAGCGATCCTGATACCGACCTGACGCAGATCGAACATCTCCTCCAGACCGCCGAAGCCATTCGAAAAGACGGCCACCCGCGCTGGTTCGTCCTGACCGGCCTTGTCCACGACCTCGGCAAAGTGCTTTGCCTCTACGGTGAACCGCAATGGGCCGTCGTCGGGGATACTTTCCCTGTTGGATGCGCTTACTCGGACCAGATCGTTTTCCCGGAATTTTTCGCCGACAACCCGGACAGTAAAGTCCCGGAATACCAGAGCAAGTACGGAATCTATTCGCCGAACTGTGGTTTAGACAAGGTGAATCTGTCGTGGGGCCACGACGAGTACATCTACCGCGTCACTCGTCAGTATCTTCCCGAGTCGGCCCAGTACATGCTCCGCTACCATTCGTTCTATCCCGCTCACAAGCATGGGGCTTATAAGCACCTGATGAACGAGCACGATGAAGAGATGTTCAAGTGGGTTCGCGCATTCAATCCTTACGACCTGTATTCCAAAGGGCGTGAGCGTCCGAATTTGAAGGAAATCAAGCCCTTCTACGAAGATCTCGTGTCGGAGTATTTCCCCGACCAGATTTCCTGGTAATTTCAGGCGGGCAGGGGAGCGGTTGAACCTCTGACAATCAGCTCCCCGCTAATGACCGAGGTTTTCTCTGCCGGCTCGCCGTTCAGCAACGCAAACAGCAGATTCATTGCTTGTCGTCCCATTGCGCGGCGTGGCTGCCTGACCGTTGTCAGTGGCGGCCCGGCGAAGCTTGCAAAGGGGATATCGTCGAAACCGGTGACGGACAGTTGTCCCGGGAACCGACAATCCAAGCTCGTCTGCGCGACGCATCAGGCCGAGTGCCGTCATGTCGTTGTAGCAGGCAACCGCGGTAGGCCTCGACGGGCTTTTCAAAAGTTCATCCAGAGCGTTTGCCGCCTCGTCCGCTTTTCCGTCCCCGCGCACAACGAGCGCTTTGTCCGCAGCAATCTGCCTTGCGCTCAATGCTTTCCGATACCCTGCAAATCGTTCCTCGTCCGAATGCAGGCCGAACCGATCTCCAACGTAAGCAATTTGCGTGTGGCCAAGCGCCAGCAGGTGTTCGGTTGCCAGACTGCATGCCATGAACATTGTCGATTCGAATTGAGTACGCGAAATCGCTACTGTGCTGGTTGTTGATCAGTACGATTGGCACTTCCAGTTCGGCGAGGATGGGTAGGTACAGCGCTCCGACTCGAGACGAAGCCACGAGAATCCCGTCAACCCGTCGTCTCGTGGAAGGACTGAACCACTGCCAATTCCCGATCCGGATCTGCCTGCGAGGTCGCCAGAATGACGGAATAGCCTCTCTTATTGGCCACCTCTTCGATTCCGTCCACGACATCGCCATTGAACGGGTCGGCGATCGAAGTGACCACAACACCGATGGCCTCTGTCCGGCGAGTCACCAGACTCCGAGCCACCGCGCTGGCCGTATAACCCTGTTCCTGAGCAATCCGCTGGATCCTCTGTGCGGTCGCAGGCGGGATCAACGGACTTTTGTGAAGGGCCCGGGAGACGGTGGAGTGGGAAACGCCGGCAAGCCGCGCAATGTCCTTGATCGAAACTGGCATCGCTAAGCGATCAAGAAACTATGCTACTTCGACTGGCTCAATTTGCGGAAGTAACCCGCCACTGCGTCGTGATACTTCTCCGGAGAATCTTCGTGCGCGCCTGTGCGGGTTCCTTCGTTCTGCTGCTGCGCGAGTCGTTTTCCGAGTTCCACTTCCAGTCGCTGCAGACTCGTCAGCGCGTCCTTGTTGATGCGAGCTTCGAGTAAGCCGTCCTGCGCTCCGGTAAGGTGCTGCAGGTTGCCCAGGGCTCCATCGATATAACCGGTGAGCGCCCGGTCGCGAGCGCCTGTCTGATCCCGGAGGCCGCGTAGCTGAGCAATGGCGCTTTGAACGTCCTCACTGCTCATATCCCGGCCGCCGCCACCCCGGGGACTCCAGGACCCTCCGAGAGGTCCGTAGCCTGACCGCTCGCCGCCCATTTGACCACCTTGACCCGACGATGAGCTTTGACCGGAGGATGCGCTCTGTCCGGATTGCCCCCCGTTCTGTTGTCCGGATTGCTGGCCACCTCGCTGGGACGCCTGCTGCTGTCCACCTTGCGATTGGCCCGAGCTGCTCAGCGCCATTTTGAGCGGCTTTTCGTTCCAGGTCTTCACGCAGAGACCGTATCTCAGAAAGAGCACGTGCTGTTTGTTCGTTTCCGCCCTTTTGCCCATTGGGAGATCCGCCGCTTTGCAGGGCCTCATCCGCATCCCGCAAGTCACGGCTCAGCTGTTGAAGTCCCTGGGTCACGCTGTCTTCCGTTGACAGATTCCGGTCTCCGAATCCCTGCCGCATCCATTCCGCATTTTTCTGTATACGGACCGCAAGATCCTTCTGCTCGGCTTCGGACAGCGCACGCGAGAGTTTCCGGGCAGCATCCGGTCTTGTCCCGGCGAGCGATTGCGCCTGCTGTTGCACCTGTTGCTGCAGCCGATCTACTTCTTTGGCGAGTCGCTCCTTCTCATCTGCGATCGCCTTTTCGCCTTGAGTTGGCTCGCGGCCTGGTTGGCTATAGTACCGCCGCCTGAAGCCGTAACCGAAGCGTGTGCTATTCGGGTCGTTCATCTCCGGCATCATGCTTTCGCCTCCGCCGTAGGGCCTCGACCCGTTCCGCGAATTGGGGCCTGATTCGCCGTACATCTGCTTCAATCGATCGGCGATCGACTTCTGTGATTCCGCAAGCTGGCCGGCGCGGTTCGCAAGGTCTCCAACGCTGCGTCCGGCCTGATCGTGCATCATCCGGTTCATCAGCTCTTGCGCTTCCCGGATCTGATTCAGCGCTCGCTCCCTGGCCGTCGCATCGCCACTGCTGACCGCGCTACGCATCTCGTTTTCTGCGCGCCCAAGGGCCTCGGTCACGCGCCGCATGGATTCGGCTGCCCGTTGTTGATCCTGAGCGTTCTGGGCGGAGTTTTGCCCGTTACGGTTAGAAGCCGATTGTGCGTTGCGCACCTTGCCTCCCTCCGGAACTCTGTGAGGAGGAGGAACCGCTCGAGGCGGACTGCGACTGGCTGCCCTGACTGCCGCTTTGCGATTGACTGCCTTGGCTGCCGCTCTGAGATTGGCTCGATTGGCTGCCCTGTTGGCCTTGGGAATTCTGTCCCTGCGAGTTCTTTGCGAGCTGTTGCATCTGTTTGCGAAGTTCTTCCGCCTCGCGTCGCAATTGCTCCTCTTGCCACCGCTGTTCCGCTACCTGCTGTTGGGAGTTCTGGGCCGCCAGCTCTTCCTGCCGCTTTGCGAGAGCCTGCAGGCGCTCGTAGGCCTCATCCATTGCCTTCTGCGCGTCGCTGCCGGAATCGGACGAAGAAGACTGGCCTGTTTCGTACTGATTCTTCGTAGTATCGAGCTCGAGGTCGAACATGCGGGCTAAGTCGCGCTGCGCTCCACTTGCGCCGCCGCCGCCTCCGCCAGATTGACCGAAAGCGACCTGGATATCACGGAACAGCGCTTCGGCTCGAAGCAGGGAACCAAGCGCCTTCTGCTCCGGAACGAGCGCATCATGCCACTTGCCAGGCCGTAACTGCTCCACGGCAGTTCCCATATCGCTCGACGCTTGCGTCATGAGCTTCGAGAACTGCTGGAACTCGGGACCGGAGGATCCCATTTCGCGGCTGCTCATGCGCTCGGCGAGAACTTGCGCCTGTTCGCCCAGCTTTGCCTGTAAACCGGACAGGAACTTGGCATCTTCGGCCAGGGCCGCGCGTGATTTCGCTTCCTTGGTCTCGTTGAACGTAGCGGCAATGATTTGCTTCTGCCGCTGGGAGATGTCGTCCGACTGGTTTCCAGCGCCACCCCCACCTCCGCCGCCAGCTTGCTGGCTTTGCGAAAACTTGAAGTCGAATGGCTCCGCTTGCGCGAAGACCATTTCGCTCTTCGTCGTGACTTTGGCGTCCTTCGCTGTTGCGTAGAAGCTGACCAGGTCACCCGGAGCAACCTTCAGATTCTCGAAATAAAGGGTAGTTCCGCCTTCCGCTTCTTTCGAATTCTTCGCCTTCAGCAGCGGGACAACCTTCTCGTCGCCTCCATTGACCGAATAATGAAGATCGAGCCCTTTGACACCAAAGTCATCCGCAGCGGTGATTCTGACCGGCAGCTCCTCGATCGGGCTGACGTGCGGATCGCGGCCGGGCTTGAGGATCTTTACGGTCGGCGCCTCGTCTTTTTTTGCTTCTATGTAGTAGTCGTCACTGATGCGGACCGGCTCAGAGTTGTCCAATGCCGCAATGTGATACGAGCCGTCCTTCTCGATCTTGAGCACGGCGGTTGACCAGTTGCCCTCGCCCTTCTGCAGAGCCAGTTTCTTGCCGTCATCGGTTACCAGAAGACCTTTCTCAAGCGGCCGATCGGTCAGCACTGATATTTCGGCTGTTGTTCCGTCTACAGCGCGTATGTCCCCGGCCGGATCGAGCACCACGTTCTCGAGGTCCAGCCCAGTCGGGTACTTCAGGGCAACACGGACGCGCTTCACCGCCGGGAAATCCTTCACATGAATGGTGAAGTGCTTTGATTGCGCCTTATCCGCCTTTATGTAGTACTCGACGTTATCTGAAAGCCCCGCAAACAGGAACCGGTATCGATCTCCGTCCGACTGAACCTGCATGGGAGTTTGATCCCACTTCTCGTTCGTTCCGAATTTGGCGTGCAAGGTCACGGAATCGGCTGAAAAGCCCTGAAGAGTAGCTGTAATGATCTGATCGGCTTTGCGGCGGATCGTCTTGTCCCCGGGCTGCACGGCGATGTCATATAAGGGCTTCTTGGCTGCGTCGGCGTGTCCCGTCCAGAGCAAACCCGCACCGTAGCCCCAATACCCCGGACCGGCAAAGATCAACCACAGCAAAACGGCGAGAGCGACCGCACCCGCCCCTGCAAACGTAAGCACGGGCTTCGTTGGCGTCAGGGTTTCGGGTGTGTGGACTTCCGCGACCCTCAGGGCGTCTTCGGCTAAGACTTCGTCCCAAGGATTTGAGGCGTCCTTGCGCTCTGTCAGGGTAAGCAGCCGTTCCTGGAACTCGGGCGCCCGCTGCTCGATCAGATTTGTGACCCGCTTGCGCGTGAGGCGCAGGATTGGCCGCACCAGCAGCAGGGAAATGCCGGCAGCCAGCAGAACGAACAGGGCAATTCGAAGCGGCAGGACGATACCTTGGGCGAAGGCGTACCGGTTGCTGAGCCAGACAAAAGACACGGTGAGCGCGAGCGCCATCGCAAACACAAGGGCGGCTCCGCGGGACAAAACATGAAGCCTGATCCGGCCCTCGAGACGCCTCAGGTAAGCATTGAGTTGATCCAGTGCTGTCATGCGGCTTGGCCTGCCTCCTTCAAGTAGCGACTACCGAAAACTGACTCGACTAGGGCTGCGACGATCACGAGAACCATGAAATACCTCCAGAGACTGAAAGGGCGGGTCTCGGATCGCCGGCGCTCCGGCTTTAGCCTCGACAGCTGTACTCCCAGTATTGCGCCATAATTCCAGGGTGTCATTGGGGACCTTTCGGAGGTCCGATTCGCGACGGTCCGCGTGCACGGCCACGAGTTGCCTTTGGCCGCCTGAGCGCTGAACTTCGTAGAAACCCTCGCGCGCCAGGTCGAAGGCGAACGCCTTTGTGGATTCGGCAAGGCTCAACTCGTGTTTGCCGTCCGGCCCTATTACGTCCGCGGCGGTGGCTTCGTTTCGTGTCTGCCGCAAGGGTACCGCCGTTCCAGCTATCACGCTGCTCGGTCCTTCTTCCTTTCCAGACAGATAGCGGGCCGTTTGTGCCACAAACGGGAGAAACGATGCGTGCAACGGGAAATCGTTGGTCGAGTTATCGACCGTCGAAGTAAACGTGAGGGTTCGTCCTTCTCCCATCCGTTCCTCTACCAGGAGAGGTGTGCCGTCGGCGAGCCTGGCAAGGACGTGCGCGTCCGGTTTCGGATTGAAGCGATTGCTTTGATAGAACTGGACGTTTTCAAACCGGCCCGCGCCCGCCAAGGCGGAGTGCTGGGTGTCCACGTAGCCAACTCCCTGGATCGTGCGATCGTCTGAGGTTCGACTCGCCGAAAGAGGCACTCTGCCGGACCGCGCCGTTGATGGCCCGAGAACCACGAGAGCGGATCCCCCGTGCTGAACGTAGGCGCAAAGATCCTGGGCGGTTTTGTCCGTCAGGCCTCCGGCGTCGTTCAAGACCACAAAGGCGTATTTTGAGAAGTCTTTGCCGGCCGCCTGCTCCAGCGGGAAGGGCTCGGCGATCAGTCCGGTATCGGTGGCGGAGTCGATGGCCGCTTTGTAGTAGAAGGCCTCCCGAGCGTTTCCAGCGGCGTACAGGAACAACACGCGACGAGGGTCGGAACGTTCCACCGAGAAGTTGAATTCGTCATCATTCGGCAGCGCATCGTGCGGCTCGATGCTGACCTTTCCGCGATGCGGCCCGTACGGCACATCGAAGGCGAGAAACTCTGAACTGGCGCGCGCCCTCCGGCGGGAACCGTTACGTTCTTTGTGCCGAGCACTTTTCCGTCCAGGGACAGAGTGATCTTGCGATTGGCTGCCGCGGTCTGCCAGCCGGCGACGGTTGCCGTAAGCTGCTGTATGCTTCACGTCGTAAACGTGCGGAGACGTGACGACACTTTCCACCGCCCAGTTCGGCGCGGAGCTACTGCCGACCGTATGAATCTGCAGCCGTGCATCCGGCCCCAGGGTCAAATCCTTGAAGTTGGAGGGCATGGACGTCTGCTGCATGTCGCTAAACAGATGCACATCCAATCGCATGCCGGTAGTTTGCGCCTCCACCCGGAGAGCTCGCGTCAGTTCGCCGAAAGAACTCGGCTTCGTCCGTAGGCTGAATGGTTTGGATCGCAGCTTCGAGCGCCGCCCGATTCGGCTCCGGGCCCGCCAGGCTTTCGACACGGGAATCGATTGCCAGGACTTGCCCGATCTCGCCGCCGCCTAATCCTCTCAACACCTGCGCGGCTGCGTTTTTTGCCTGCTCGATGTTCATTGCCCGCTCGCATGCTGAATGAGCGATCAATCGCAATTACCGTTAGCTTTCGCTTGCCGGCGGTGGTGCTGGTTCGATTCACAAACGGATTGGCGAACGTCAGGAAAAGCAGGACAAGCAATGCGAGTCGCAGCAGCAAAAGAGCGATGTAGCGCAAACGGCGGTGCTTCGTCGAGCTTTGCAGCCGGCGCTCGAAAAACATCACCGAGCTGAACGGCTGTGGATTACGCCGGTACTGTCTCAGGAGATGGAGCCAGAGCGGCAGGCCCAGCAAAACCAGCCCCGAAAGGAACAAAGGCGACAGGAGACCCATCTACAGCTTCCCCTTGCGCATCTTGAAGTACTCGCGCAACGCCGCGTCCAGCGGCTTGTCCGTCCGCAACAGAAAATAGCCCAGACCCGCACCTTGCGCCTTTGAGCGCATGGCCTCGATGTGCGCCGCTATCTTGCCGCGATACTCGGATCGCGCGTAATCGGGCGAAGTTTCGATCGCTTCCTCCGTTTCCATGTCGAGCAGAAGCACCGGGCCGTCCAGAACCGGCTCCACCTCGCGTGCGTCCAGAACATGAAACAGAATCAGCTCGTTCCCGCGGTACCGCAGCGGCTCGATAGTCTTGATGACCGTCTCCGGATCTTCGTAGAAGTCCGAGATGATAACGGTTAAGCCCGCGTTGGCGCATCACTCGCTGCAGTTCGAAAAAGGGCCGGGCGAAATCGGTTCGCTTCCCCAGCGTGGCGCTATCGAGGCCGTGAAGCAGACGCATGAACTGACCCTGCCTCGCAGAAGGGCGGACGAAATTCGTCACATCATCTGCAAAAGTGATGAGCCCTGTTCCGTCTCGCTGCAAATGTGCGAGATAAACAAGCGATGCGCCGAGGAGTTTGGCATAGTCGATCTTGCGCAGCGGACCTGAGCCAAAGCCCATGCTGCCGCTGACGTCCAGGAGGACCATCACGGTGGTGTTTGTTTCGCCGCGATATCGCTTCAGGTACGCCTTCTCCGTTCGCGCGTAAACGTTCCAGTCGACGTGCCGAAGATCGTCGCCGGGCGTATAAGCACGGTATTCGGCGAACTCCTGGCTGAAACCGAAATCGGGAGAACGATGCAGGCCGGAGATGAATCCGTCCACAACCGTCTTTGCCATCGAGTTCCAGGTTCGAGATCTGAGCCAGAACTGAAGGATCGAGTAAGCGGTTTGTGACGTCGACCGGCACGGATTTTGTTTTACCTCAGTTGCGAGGAGCGGGTTTCCAGTCGAGCAGACGCCGCAGAAGATCGTCGGTCGTCAGACGATCCGATTCGGCGTGGAAATTCAGGAGGACACGGTGCCGCAGAATCGGTATGGTCAGCGCCCGGATGTCGTCATAGGAAACATGGAAGCGGCCGTGCATGAGCGCGCGCGCCTTTCCGGCCAGCACAAGAAACTGCATGGCTCGCACGCTGCCGCCGAAATTGACGTATTTTTGGACGAAATCCGGACTTTCGCCGGTGGTGCCGGGTCGCGTCGCTCGGACGAGATCGACCGCATAACGCGCCACGGGTTCGGCGATCGGAGTCATTCGCACCAACTCCTGAAAGCTGCAGATTTCGTCCTTATCGGTCACGACCTCCGGCGATGCGGAGCTGGTCGTAGTCGTCAGGTCCACTACTTTGGCTTCGTCCTCCGCCGTCAGGTAATCGAGAACGGTATTGAACAGGAAGCGGTCGAGCTGTGCTTCGGGCAGCGGGTAAGTGCCTTCGAGCTCGATCGGGTTCTGCGTCGCGAGCACAAAGAACGGTCGGTCCAGGCGATAGATGTTGCCCCGCACGGTGCAGGAAGCCTCCTGCATGGCTTCGAGTAGTGCAGACTGCGTTTTCGGTGGCGTTCGGTTGATTTCGTCCGCCAGAAGAACGTTCGCGAATATTGGTCCCGGCACAAACGTCCAGCGCCGATGACCGGTGGTCGTGTCCTCTTCGATGATGTCCGTGCCAGTGATATCCGACGGCATCAAGTCGGGCGTGAACTGGATTCGGCTAAATTTCAGGCCCAAGGTTTGAGCCATGGTTCTGACGAGCAGTGTTTTGGCAGTGCCGGGCAAGCCCGGTCAGCAGGCAATGCCCGCCCACAAACAAAGAAATCAACACGTTCTCGATGACTTCGTTTTGTCCGACGATGACTTTGCCCACCTCGCGTTTGATCGCGGCGTGTGCTTCCCCAAAGCGCTTGAGGCGGGTCTTGAGCTCGGATGAGTCGACAACGGGTGTTGTGAGTGTTGACATTATTCCTGGCTGAGTTTCAGAAGTAACTGCTGTGCCGGCTTGTACCCGGGCGCGGCTTCTAATGCTGTAAGGACTTGATCTTTTGCTTCGCCGTTACGATGAGCGCTGGCCAGGGCCTGGGCGAGATGATAATGCGCTTCCGCGGTATCGGCAGGTTTCAAATCTACCACGGCCTGGAATTCTCGGACGGCAGCCGTCGGATCCGCCGATTCGAGCAGCAGCGCTCCCAGTTTCTGGTGCACCGCTTCGTCTTCCGGATAGACGTACAGGAGCTTTGCCAGCGTCTTCTTCGCTTCGTCCTTCTTGCCGGTTTCCGCTTCGAGCTGCGCCAGTTGCTTCAGAGTATCGACGTTTGTTCCGCCCATCTCGCGGTACTTCTCGAGCTGCGCGACGGCCTCCGGCTTTTTCCCTTGCGCCACATAGGCCTTCGCAAGCAGCTCGTAGGGACTTCCGCTACCGGTGAATTCCGGATACCAGTCGCGAAGAGTCGAGGCCTGCTTGATGATGTCCGGATTCTTGCCTTCGTCCGCTGCCGAAAGAGCCGCTCTCATGCCCTTTTTCCACTCGTCGAAGTGCTGCAGTCACGTTCGCGGTTTGTCCGTTGAGCCAGGCCAGGAATTCAGTGTCAAAAGCCTTGGGCGATTCGTGCAGGTTCTCCTCAATCGCTTCTTCCGTAGTTTTCCTGGCGGCGAAGGAGTGAATCATGCCGAGCAAGCGCAGGGTCGCCCCACTTCTTAGAGATGAAATCGCACATCTTCCCGGCCTCGTAATACGAAACGATCACCTGTTGCGGATAGGACGGGCGAATGAAGCCGCGTTCCAGTTCGAGAACCGGCAGTAGTTTCTTGTCCCGAATTGCTCCGACGATCTCGGGCGTCATGCGATCACCCCAATCGGGCGAGGCGGCTACCTTCTTCATGGACAGCGAGGCCTTCCGTAAACCAGCGAGGAACGAAGTGCTTCGTTGCCGTCAGCACATAGACGTGACTCAGTTCGTGCCACATCGTGCTTGCCCAATTGAAACCGCCGGCCGGACGCGCGGAAGGGCTGTCCATCGCGACCACCAGGCCGAACGTTACGCCGAACAGACCTCCCTGGCCCGGCAAGCCAAGAGTTCGAACAACGAAGTCGTCGTGATTCGGATACACTTCGAGTCTCACCGGCCCCGGTAGGCTCATCCCGTATTTCTTTGCGTAGGTGGAGACGGCTTTCTGCAACTCCGCTTCAACGTACGGCCGGAGCAGGGCGCTTTCTCTTCTTATTGAGCATCAGCTCGGTTGTCGGAGTCTTGACGGTCGTGTAATCGCCAAGGGTGTCCAAGCAAGCGAAGCGCAGTTCACCGTCTGCGGATCGCGGTAATGTGCCTCGTAGGAACGATTGAGTTCGGTCTTAGCCTCTTCCTCAAAGCCAAGCCGCATCAGGTTGATGCCCAATTGAGAGCGCGCGGCCCACAGATTCGGGTCGAGTTCGAGCGCTTTGCGGTAGAGTTGTATTCCTTCTTCGTACCGCCGGTTGATGACAAGAAATGTGCGCCGGTTGCATAGGCTTGCCCATAGTTCGGGTTGACGGCCAGAATCTTGGCGATCCACGGATTTTCGCCTTCGGCCTTCAACCAATCCATAGAAGCAAGCACGGCCATTCCGTCCAGGGCTTCCGGCGAAAGAGCCAGCGCCTTTTGCGCCTCGTCGGTCGCCATGGCGGAGTTGCTGTCTTCTAGTGCCAGAAACGCAAGGAATTCATGCGCTTCGACGTATTTCGGATTCTGGCGCAGCGCCTCCTGCGCAAACTCGACCGCTTTTTTCCCGTAGCCCTCCGCCGCTACCCGAGCCATTCCGAGCGAGGCGGGAGCATAGTTCGGTCCAGCTTCAGGGCTTCATTGAACAAGTTGGCTGCTTCTGCGGCGTTGAAGCGATCGAGAAACAAGAGCCCCCATTCGGTCCGTACTTCCGCCGACTGCGGCTGCTCCTTATAGGCACTCTTGAATTCCCGGTTAGCCTCATCGTATTGCTGAAGTCCCCGGTAACCCTCGGCTCTGGACAGGGCGTCTGACGCTCGCACGAGCCGCTCGAAGCAGGCCTTCGCTTCCGGCGCGTTTCCCGTGACGCTCGAGAGCACGGCAATCGTTCCACGGGGATGCCGCGTTCGCGGCTCCAATGCCGGCTCCGAGAACAAGTAAGAGAGGGAGGAACCTCCGCATCATCGATCGATTTCCGCCTGGGTACGTGCCAAATCGAGAAGCAAGGCACTCAGTTGCTGCTTGTATACCTCTGGCGCGAGTGCTGCTTTCTGATACTTCAGGCGGTCGATTTTGGCTTCGAGATCTTCTTTCCGTGCGACCAGTTTCTGCTTCTCCGGGCTCGCGTTGCTCGGCGATTGCACTCGCCGGCCGGATTAGCGGAAACGCCGCAGCAAGCGCCCCTTCGCGATCCGCCAGCGAAATGGTCCGAACTCCGTCCGATTTACCGTTATCGGCAATCATCGAGTGTTCAGTCGCGAGCAGCTTTTCCGATTCGAAGTACGCGGCGGTTTTACGTTGAGCATACGTAAATGCTTCAAGCGCCGACACTGTTCCATTCTTGTCGGCATCCGCCGCCGGATCACGCAAAGCATCTACCCAGTAACGGGCAAAAACCGGAGCATTCTTTTCGGTGCCGGACTTCGTCGCTGTAATGACAACCCGATCCTTTCGGGAGAGCACACCGAAGGACGCGCCGCTGCAGCTTGTCATGTTGACCACAAGTTGGCGTTTGGCTGGGACTTTGTTGATCAGCGCAGCCAATTCATGACCCGTCATATCGGGACCCGGCAGGTTGAGCTTATATTCATCACCGTCGAACGTTCCGTGTCCAATCAGGAAGAGGCCGAACGCGTCATCCGGGTTCAGTTCGGTGCTGAGCCGGGCAAGAGTTTCCGTCACTTTAGCGCGCGTCGATGCAGTAGACCCGAGCGCGATGACATGTACGTCCGGCCCGCCGGTCTCAAGTTGCTTATCCAGGTCCGAGGCCCACTTCGCAAACTGGGTGTCGTACTCGGGAGCGCCACCCAATCCAACCACAGTGACGAAGTAGTTGGCGGCCGACAGGGACATGGATACGCCCAGCAAGATTGCGAGTAGCTTCATACAACGCCCCACCGCCGCCGGAGTAGCCATTCGGCGGATTTCAGCGTCAGAACAAAAAGCAGGATGGCCGGCATATCCCATAGATCCTTCAACTCCCGCGACGTAATGCCGGCTTCGGAGTAAGTGACCTCCGAGGGCAACCGGGAAACATCTTGCGGCTTATAGTAGCGGCCTCCGGTTTGTTCGGCGAGGCGGCGAAGAAGATCGTGATTCGCCTCGCGATGAAAATTCTCCGCAACGCCGTCCTCACGTCGGAACGCCCATGTATCTTTGCCAAGCGAATGCGTTCCGTCTTTTGCTCTTGCCTCCGCAACATAGAGTCCCGCCTTCGGCGCGTTCCACTTTGCGGTGTACACACCTTGCGTTAAGGGCTCAGGGCGCAATGGAATGTCTTCTGCGGTTCCGTCCGGCGCGACCATATGGACTTGAACCTCGGCGCCACTCGTCGGGAGATAAACGTTGTCACGAACCTCGGCGCGGAGTTCCACTTGCCCGTCGTCTTCCAGGGTCGCATTCTTTGTTGAGAGTACGACCCGGGAAGGCGTCGCACTGACGGTCCAGCGCAGGAGTTGACGCCAGAACGTTTCCTCGCTGTTGTCTCCCACGGGCTGTTGCATGCGCCAGCGCCAGCTTCCGCCGGTAGCGAACACCGCCGTGCGGCCTCGTCCGTAGTTCTCCGTGACGAGGAGCGGTATCCGGTTCCCAGCTCACGTTCACGCGGGCCAGTACCGTGGCGCCCGGTTTCGGCGTGCCCGGATCCTGGTAATTCGCCAGGTAGGGAAGGACCTCCCAATGCGCCGTGCTTTTGTCCGCGTTCTCTTCGATGCGGCAGATCAGACTTCGTTTGCCCGCCTCGGTCAGTTCGGCAGGAACGAACATTCGTTGAAACGCGGTCTTCTTGTTGGGCAGGTTGACGGGCAGCAGTTCGGCGAAAGGCTGAATGTTGTAGCCGCCGTCTGACAGGCACGAACGGCCGCCGAGAAACAGTAATCCACCGCCGCGACGATCGACGAAATCCTTGATCACTTGCCCTTGGCCAGTGGTAAAGAACGCCGCTTCCACGCTTCCGAGGATCAGGCCCTGATATTCGAAAAGGTCTTCCGGTTTACTCGGGAATCCCTCGGACAGCTCATTCGGATTCGCAATCCCCTGGCGGTAGATCTTGTTTTGAGTCGTCCGCAACATGGAGACCACCTGAATTGCGGGATCGTCCTCGACGGCTCGTCGCAAAAACTTGTAATCCCAGCGCGGTTCTCCTTCGACGTACAGAATGCGGCGCCGGCTGTCATCCACTGCTACCGTACGGGTCTGCGCATTGTTTTCGGCGTTCGTCTCTCCGGGTACAGGTTCGATTCGCGCTGTGACACTCTTGACGGCCGCTTTCCCGGCATGGAACTCGATCGTTTCGCGTTGTTCGGGGGAAGATTGCAGCGTGATATCGCGCGTCGCGAGTACCGTGCCGGCATTTGTCAGCACGACTCTCGCATGCCTGCCGTTGAATCCGTGCTGCCGGATGGTGACTCCGGCCTGCAACCGCGCTCCAGGCAAGGTCTTAGCGGGCAAGCGAAAAATCGCTTAGCTCGACGTCGTCCGGTACTTGTTCACTGCCGATTCCCACCGTGCTGACCGGTATGCGCCGGCGCCGGATTTCGGACAGCGTGTCGCTATCCAGACCTCCCGAATTGTCGGCTCCGTCCGTCAGAAGCACAGCCGCTCCGATGGGCAGGGTCGCCGCTTCATCGGCAATCTGCCGCAGGCTCTTGCCGATCTGTGTGGAAGACTGGTTTGCCGAAAGTTGCGTTGTGGATTGCAGTCGCTCGACGCCCGAGCCCAACCGGTAAAGTCGCACCTGGAACCGCTTCCCGAGTTCGCTCAGCAGATTGGAGTCAAGAAGCCGTCGAGCCACCGCGGACCGGGTCTCCGAACCGTCCTTGGCGGACATGCTCCGGCTGTCGTCGACAATTACCGCGATGATGTTTTGCTGCGGCTTCAGCGAGGTGACGCTGATGGCCGGCTGCCAAAGAAGCAGCAGAAGGGTGGCAACGAGCGCCGACTGCAGAAGCCAAAGCACAACCGCGTGCCAGCCTTTCACGAGCTTTCTGAGCCGCGACTTCCCACGCCAGATCACGGACGCCAGAGTACGGCAGCCGCAAGGCAGATCCCGCCCAGGAGCATCCATTTGGGCCAGGACCCAAGGAACACAATGGTGCCTCGGGAGAAAGCACTGGCCGGATACTTGAACAGGAATTCGAACATACCGGGGAGGTAATCAGTGTGTCATGGAGTAGACGAGGTAATTCACTCCGATGCGAAACCCGAGCGCAGAGTATTGTTCCGGATACTCGGGGTTATCGGCGTGTTCCCATGAGTCGCCCAAATCCATGTTGTGACAAATAGCCACCACGACCCGTCCTTTGTCGTCATAGATACCTCGCCAACGAGCCTCAAATCCGTCCCATTCGAACGTTTGGTGAGTGTAAACAAACTGTTCGCCCGGAACCTGGTAGCGGTCGTCCAGATCGTAAACCGAGTGAAAGATCGGATCGCTATCGGGTAGATCGACAATCTGGCGATCCGGAAAAACCTTCTTCATGCTCGAGACGAAAACCTCCCATTCGTGGGTTCCATGAAAGTCGTCACACATGAAGAACCCTCCGCGCAGCAAGTAATCGCGGAGTTTGGCTGCTTCGAGATCCGTCAGATCCCAGTGTCCGACTTCTACGCCGTACAGCCATGGCCAATTGTAGATGTCGTCGCCATCTTCCGCGGCTACTGGTTGTTCTACGGATCGCGCATCGACACGCGTTAGCCGGCGAACGGCGGCCGATAAGATGGCGATCGGAGCGCGGATAGTCGATGGTCCAGTTACTGCGGCTTCGTCGCCCGTAGCCGATGGCACGGTACATGAATCTCGCGAATACCCATTCACCGGGAGTTGCGTAATCGGGCGGAAGCGGAAAATCGTAATACTCGACGCCGGGATACTGCCGAAACGGCATGGGATTCTGGAGCTTTCGGGTGGTGCGCTGGCCGACGACGGTCGGGTCGCTCTCCGTCGGGAACGGTGCCGTCGCGTACCCCACTCCGATGAGAAGAAGCCCGATTCCAGCCCCGAAGAGCAGACCACGTGCACTCATACGCAGGCTTGACTCCCGAAGCGTAGCACTTCAGAGCTGGGCGAGGTCGGCCATCTTTCTGCCGGACGCCGGTGGGAGAGCACTTCGGTGAGATCCCTTTCCGTTTCGACGGTTCACCAATTCTACCGCCTGCCTTTGAGGCGTCAGTCAAGGGCGATCAATCCGTGCGTGGCAGGGCACAATCGGGATCTCGATTCGCTATCCTAAATACTTGAAAGGAAATGGAGTTTCGGGCCTCGTGGCGCAGCCGATGGTTTTGCTCGAGATGCGTGATATCCTTGTCGGGCAAGGATGCCGAGCCATCCCGCGTGCCCTCCCTCGCCCTCGCCTGAAGAGGAGTGACTTGAACCTCGACCGACCAGACACAATCGCTTCCCTTATTGATCACACGTTGCTGAAGCCCGACTCTACGAGAGCGGATATCGCACGAGTGTGTGCCGAGGCGCGTCAAGCGTCGTTCGCGTCCGTCTGCATCAATCCGTTTTGGGTTCGTTTCGCGAAAACGAAGAGCTCGAGGGCTCTTCCGTCCGGGTCTGTACAGTCATCGGCTTTCCGCTGGGCGCAAACGAGACCGAAACGAAGTTTGCGGAAGCGCAACTCGCGCTTGAGCACGGGGCAAAAGAACTGGATGTTGTGCAAAACATCGGTGCCTTGCGATCCGGGGAAGTTCAGGTTGTCCGGGACGAATTGAAGCAGACTGGCGGATCTGGCTCATTCGGGAAGTGCGCTACTCAAGGTCATTCTGGAAACCGGTCTTCTTTCAGCCGAAGAAAAGAGGCTGTCCTGCCAATTGGCGGTCGACTCCGGTGCCGATTTCGTGAAAACTTCGACCGGCTTCGCTGCCGGCGGGGCGACTGCGGAAGACGTCAAGCTGATGCGGAGCATCGTCGGACCCGGAATTGGCGTGAAAGCATCCGGAGGCGTCCGGACCTTGGCGGCTCTTCGAGAGATGGTGCAGGCTGGGGCTAGCCGCATCGGAACCAGTTCGGGCGTCAACATTCTCAAAGAACTTGACTCGGCGCCTCTGGTGACCTCGCTTCAGGTCTTGGTTGCGGGTAACTATTGATGCCGGTATCTCGCAAAGCCGAATTTCGAGAGCGGGCGGAACTCCTCGACTTTCTTCTGGAAGTCAGCAGGTCACAGTCGGAAACGCTCGACCTCGATCGCCTGCTTGGAAACGTCGCGGAGATCATCAAAGATGTCATTCCGTATGAACTGTTCGCGATTCTTCTGTTCAATGACAAGACGCGCACGTTAAGAATGCGCTACTCGATCGGCCATCGGGACGAGGTCGCGAAGAACCTGGTGATCCGGGTCGGCGAAGGTATCACCGGTTCGGCAGCAGCCACGCGGCAACCGATTCTTGTCGAAGACGTCCGCACGGATTCCCGGTACCTGAACGCTCTTGATGCGGTGCGAGCGGAACTGGCCGTGCCGATGCTGGTCCGGGGCAAGTTGGTCGGCATCATCGATCTGCAGGCGACTCATCTGAAAGCTTTCTCCGAACCGGACCAGTCATTGCTTGTACTGATTGCAAGCCGGGTCGGTATTGCGATCGATAATGCCAGGCTGTACCGCCGTGTGGAGCGGCAAAATCGCACGTTGCGCGTTCTTGCGCATGTGTCCCAGGAATTCAGCTCCATCCTGGACATCGATGAGTTGCTGACGAAAATCGCACTGACGATCAGGGCGCTCATTAACTTCGACGCCTTCAGTATTTTCCTCGTCGACGATGAGCGAAAGATACTGACCTGCCGTTTCAGCCAAAGATACGACCAGAAGACGACGGTGAATAACATCCCGTTCGGGAGCGGCGTGACCGGGGCGGCGTTTGAGACACGGCAAGTTGTTCGAGTGGCGGATGTTACGCGAGAGCCGCGTTACATCGTTTCGCATTCCGATGTGCTTTCCGAAGTGGCCGTGCCGTTGATTCTGCGCGACCGCGTCGTTGGCGTGATGGACCTCGAAAGCGTCCGGCTGGGATTCTTCACTGACGATCATGTGCGGGCACTCGGCCTTCTGGCGCCGCAAATTGCGACCTCCGTTGAAAACGCACGCCTGTATGAAGAACTCGCGAAGCGCGAACAACGCATGGAGCAGGACCTTCGAGCCGCTTATCAAGCTGCAATCGGTTCTTGCTCCACGTACCATCTCGGACGTCATTGGGTTGAAAGTTGCCATCAAGACCAGGCCCGCTCGTGAGATCAGCGGCGACTTGTACGACTTCTTCGAGCACGCCGACGAATACACACTGATTGCTTTCGGCGATGTGAGTGGGAAAGGCGCGGCCGCGGCGCTGTACGGGGCTCTGATTTCGGGCTTGCTCCGCACTCTGGCTCCGCGTCCGGGAGAGACCATCGCAACTGATGAAGCATCTGAACGAAGCGCTTCTGGAGCGCCGGGTGGATGCGCAATACGCTACCTTGTCCCTCATCTCCTGGGACTCCCGAACGCTGAAATTTACCGTCACGAGCGCGGGTACTTTGCCGCCGCTCATCTGCCGGCGCGGAAAAATCTCAGAGGTTCGTGCCGAAGGCGTGCCGATTGGCTTGCTGGACGACCAGGAGTACGACGAGGTTGAGTTCTCTGCCGAGCGCGACGATCTGATCCTTGTTCTATTCCGACGGTGTTGAAGATCAATTGTCCGATACCGAGGAGTACGGTCGTACGCGCGTGGAAACACTGCTTGGGAAGTATCAGGACAAAACTCCCCAACACATTGTCAACGCGATTTTCGAAGACATCGACCGCTTCCGGGGCGCCACTTCTTTGACAGACGATCAGACTGTGATCGCGCTGCGCGTGCTCTGATCCGAATCCTTAATGCTGATTGACGGTGAATTTTTTTACTCGAACGGAACCCTTGCGTGCGAAGACGTTAACCTGCGGCAGATCGCCGAAGAGTATGGCACGCCGAGTTACGTTTATTCCAAAACAGGCAATCGTTTCCCGCTTTCTGCGCTATCGCGCAAGCGCTCGAAGGCCTGAAGCACAGAGTTTGTTTCGCGGTAAAGGCCAATTCGAATCTTGCGGTCCTGGCAACGCTGGCAAAGGAAGGAGCCGGATTCGACATCGTCTCCGGCGGTGAACTCTATCGGGTTCTTGCGGCCGGAGCCGATGCCGGTTCTGTCGTGTTTTCCGGCGTCGGAAAAACGGAAGCGGAGATCCGGTATGCACTTGAATCTGGCATCCACAGTTTCAACTGTGAATCCGAGGCCGAAGTAAGCGAAATCTCGAGGATTGCTTCTTCTCTCGGCAAGGTGGCGTCGGTCGCGCTGCGTGTCAATCCGGATGTCGATGCGGTCACTCATCCCTATATCTCCACGGGCTTGCGTGAACACAAATTCGGTGTCGCGATGGAAGAGGCACCCGCGATTTACAGGACGATCGCAGCTCTTCCCGGGATTGTGACCAGAAGGCGTCAGCTGCCATATCGGTTCTCAACTGCTCGATCCCGGCCCCTTGATGGAAGCGGCGCGGAAGACGATCGCGCTTGTCGATCGACTGCGGGGCGAGGGACTCGCCATCAGTCATCTGGATCTGGGCGGCGGCATTGGTGTACCGTATCGACCAGAGCGACACGAGTGTTGATTTGCAGAAGCGTAGTCACGCAGCTGGCCCGGCTGGTGGAACCGCTTGGGCTCACGTTGATGCTCGAGCCCGGGCGCTCGATCGTGGCCGAGGCCGGCATTCTGCTTTGCCGCGTGACTCTGACGAAGCACAACGGCCGGAAGACATTCGTGGTTGTAGATGCCGGCATGAATGACCTGATCCGGCCCGCCCTTTACCAAGCTCATCACGAAATTATCCCTGTATCGCTCTCGGCAGCGAGAGTGAATCGGAGGTCGACGTTGTCGGTCCGGTTTGTGAGACCGGGGATTTCTTTGCACGAGGCCGGAACATGCCGGAGGTAAATGCGGGAGATCTGGTCGCGATTCAGACTGCCGGAGCGTATGGATTCGTGCTCTCGTCGAACTATAATTCGCGGCCGAGAGCCTGCGAACTACTGGTCGACGGAACTCAGGTGCTGGTGGCGCGAGCAGCGGGAAACCTACGCAGACCTCGTTCGCGGCGAGCGCAGTGGTTTCTGAACGCGGCCGCTTTACAGCCGCGCCGACAGTCATCGCGATCCGGTTCTCCGTTGAAGTACTTCTCGAGTGCAGTCGCGAAAAGGACCGTTCTCATTTGTCACCGCTGAAAAGAGCGTCACGGAGGATCTGAACTTAAGGTTGTCGGGATACCCGAGGATTCGCTCTAATCGGCGTATCTTGAACTGCGTTTACAAGTTCAGTGCACTCGCGCAATCTCGGACCCAGAACGGGATGCGCCAGGTAAGCTTCCGCTTCTTCGCGAGAACCGATGCCATATCTCTCGGCCATCGGACTCGAACCTAACCCTCGCAACTGCGGGAACACGAACCACATCCAGTGACTCTGTTTGCGACCGGCACGCAACTCAGCGCGAACCTGATCGATGACCGGCTCTTGCGCCTGGACAAACCTTTGAAGGTTGTAGGGATCGCTCATGGCAATAAGAAAACGCCTACAGCGGAGAACCGTAGGCGTGAATAAGAGGTTTGGTAGAAGACGAGAAGTACGTCTGTTAACAGTATAGCGCAAAGACGGTAGTAGGAACTAGCTACGCTCAGGTAGTAGCAACAGTATCCACCGTCGCGGGTGTCATCCCGTCGACTTTGCGCATCGAACTACTTCCGGCAATACGCGACGATGCTCACGTGGAAATCAGTGTCGTTGAGCAAGCATGGGCAAACGCGTCCGAACGAGATGGTTCTGAAGTACGGCCGGAGGGCTCGCTCCAAGCTCGGTTGGGTGAAAAAGTTCACGTGAGTACTTTCGAGTAAATGCCAGGGAACTAGCTGGTGCCGCGATCCAAGCGGGATGGCGCTGCAATCGGGAACTGTAATCACGACGATCTCCGTTGCAATTCGTGCCATATCTCGAATGGCAGCTTCGTAATCGGGAATATGCTCGAGAACTTCCGAACAAAACACGGCCTTTGCGCTTCCGGATGGGATCGGCGAGGGAAACCTGCCGTCATAGAAAGTCACCAAATGGCGCAACGCAGAGGGGAAGGAGAGGCTTGCAGGGCTGCCGGCAAGCTCCAGGCCGCGGCAGGGAATGCTTGCTAGCGGCTAAAGCAGAAAGCAGCGCTCCGCTGCCGCAGCCGAAATCGAAGATGGGACGGGGCAACTTCTTCGCCAGTGCCAAAATATCCGGATGCACCTGGACGTTGGGCGGACCGGCGCAGTAGATATCCGACCGTTTAAAGACCCGTTTCGCATCGAACAGCACACCGTAATGCGGCTCGATGAAGCTAACATCCGTCTCAAACTCGAGGGCTACAGGTTGCCGGCATGTTGAGCGAGAGCATGCGAGGCGTCTGACCGTAGAGTGACTTGGGGAATCAAGTATTCGCAAACCACTCCGGCTTGATCGTGCTTGATCCTTCAGCAGTTTCGACATCCGGTCTGGCAAGCGATAGGTCTGGAGGCGTTTATGGCAATTCCATCCAAACGCATGACGGGAGTAGCGTCAAAGCCCCTGGCCGGCAAGCTTCGACCACCCGATCACCCTGATGAGCCCAGCGGAATCAATCTCGATGCGGTCCAAGAAACTGTCGAAGAGCGGCCGATTGAGTGGAATGCGCTGAAACTGCATCAACGGATGGAGTCTGACGCGGAATCAAGAACGATCACCGTGTCCCAAGGATCACGACGGTCGATCGGGATCTTGAGGAGCAGATTGCCTTCCACTTCTTTCATTGTGACGGGTTCGCCTGTCGATAGGAGTGTTGCCGCGTGATACCGGTTTCGGCAACTTGGGCAGCAGGAGTGCTTCGTCCGGCCAATCGAGAACGTGGACGTAGACCTTCCCGGCCTTCGCCGTCGTAACGCCCCAGGGACGCGGGGTGATCGGACCGCCGCGGGTACCATAAATGGACTCTCCGTATTTGCTCGTCCACCCGCCGATCTCGTGCAGTCGGCTGACAAATTCCGGCTGAATTGTGCCGTCCGGTTTGGGACCGATATTCAGAAGAAAATTTGCGTTGTTGCCGGCGGCCCGCGCCAGATAGCCGACCAGCTGTTTGGGCGATTTGTACTTCGTGTCTTCCGCGTTGTATCCCCAGGCGCCGCTGATCGTGTCGCAGGTCTCGAGAGGCAAACTTCCGATTTTTGAATCGCCGCTAAATCCGGTCGTATTCTGGCCCGGCAGATCCTTCTCGAACATCTGGAAATCTTCGCCTTCGAACGGCGGCAGGTGATGGTTGTTGCCCACCAGCGCTGCAGGCTGAAGTTTGTGGATCAGATCGTAGGTACGGCGAAGCCGCCAATCGGCATCGGGCTTGTCCCACATGCCGTCGAACCAGATGCCCGCGACCTCTCCATAGTTCGTCAACAACTCCGTAAGCTGCGCATCCATGTAGTCCAGATAGCGGTTGAAGTCGCCGCCGGGCGGACGTCCCGCCGTGTGACCCGTCCGGCCCAGACGGATAGTAGTCGGGATGGTGCCAATCGAGGTGAGAATGATAGAAGAACAGCTTCAACGCCTTGCCGGCTGGCATTCGTCGGCAAGCGGCTTCAGTACATCTTTCCCGTAGGGTGTCGACTCGACGATGTTGTAGTGGTTCTGCTTGGTGGCCCACATCGCAAACCCATCGTGATGTTTGCTGGTGATCGTGATGTACCGCATCCCGGCAGATTTCGCCAGCGATACCCAGGCAGCGGGATCGTACTGAACAGGATTGAAGCTGCGGCGGAAGCTTGGCGTATTCCGCGATCGACATTTTGTCGTTGTTCATCACCCACTCGCCTTTGCCAAGAACGCTGTACACGCCCCAGTGGATGAACATGCCGAACTTGGCATTCTGAAACCACTCACGGGCGGCGAGATTGGCCGACGTCGGCTGGTAAGGGTCAGCGCGAAGAAAACGGGGAAGCGCGGCCGGCTGCGGCAGCAAGACTTAAGATCGATCTTCGGGTCATGGCGAACACCCAGAGTATAGCGGTACGCGCGACTTGATCGAGCGATCACATCTTTACCGCAATGAGTGACTTCGGGATCCCCAAGAATCGTTCCTTGATTACGTTTGCATCGGGAAAGAGCGCCTTCATGTCTGTGGAGTCCAGAAGGTTCAGCTCGTTCAAGAAATGGTGAAGATAATTGCGCCGTTCGTCTGCCGTAGGGCGTACGATGTGTTCCCAACCGGTGAAGCGATTGAACGACAGCTTGCTGCCAGCGCTTTGGCAGAAAATGAATGGCCGGCAACATGACATGGTGCTCAAACGGAAACTGCCGATTGGGAGTTTGTATCCAGTAAGTTCTTTCCGACGCGCGACACCTCCCGGGCAAATAGCCGCTGATCTTCGCGACGTACCGACATGCTCGATGACCGAGTTGCTGAACACGATATCGAAAGCGCCATCGGAAAAAGGAAGCATTCTGCCGTCAGCGCCTACCAGGCTCGCGTGTGAGTGCGGAGCCAGCGCAGAAGGCATATTCAGAATCGTGAGCTGTGGTTTGAGGTTTGAGAAGGACCAGATCTCGGGAGACCCACCGACGTCGAGGATCCGCGTACCTTCCGAGATCGCGAATGTGCGCTCGAACAACCGCAACCGTTGCGTGCGGAAATGGCGGAAAGCTCTCTGGAGCAGGAAAGACGGGTCACGCACAATTCAAAACATTAGGCAGCATAACGGATCAGGCTGAACCACACGCTACGAGACACTTGTTGCAATGACAACCTCATCCGTCGTTGCCGAAGCTGCTTCTCCCGTGAACTGGCGGACAATGGTTCTCTTCATCATCACACTTGCGTCGTCGCGCTCTGCGTTGTCTTGTTGTCGCCGTTTTTTCCAGCCATCACGGGAGCGATCGCCCTGGCAGTAGCGGTAAGGACGCCGTACAGGTGGCTGGAGCGTCGGTTACGCAGACGAACTCTCAGCCGCTCTCCTAGGTGTTCTGCTGGTCGTCCTACTGATCCTGGCGCCGGTAGTCCTCGTCGTGCACAGTCTGGGAAACCGGGTGGTTGAGGCCGCGACCGCTATCCAATCAGGTTCGGCCCAGGACTGGGTCACAGACAGAATCAATCAAATCCCCTGGCTCAACCGTTTAGTTGACCAGGCATTAGGCTTGGTAAACCTGCGTCAAGCTGCCCAGGGCACGGCTGGATTCCTTGGTAATCGGCTGAAGAGGTTTGCTTACCGGTTCTGTTGCGACAGTCACCCAGGCGGTGTTGATGCTGTTCACTCTGTTCTTCGCATTAAGAGATCAGCGCGAGGCCGTTGCCATGTTCCGATCGATCCTGCCGCTGAACGAGAGTCGGCGCGATTATCTGATCGGGCGAATGCAGAATACGATCGAGGCTACGATGCAGGGGATCGGTCACAATCGCCAGCATCCAAGGCACTCTCGGCGGAGTCATGTTCTGGATTCTGGGCGTTCCAAGCGCCGCCGTCTGGGCCCTGACTATGGCTATTCTCGCTACCATTCCGTCACTCGGAACGTTTCTCGTCTGGATGCCAATAGCGGTTTATCTTGCTGCTTCCGGTCATTGGGTGAAAGGACTGATTCTGGCTGGCTGGGGCGCCTCCGTGATCAGTACGGTGGATAATCTGCTTTACCCGACATTGGTTGGTCGAAAGATGCAACTCCACACTGTGCCCGTCCTTTTCTCTGTGCTCGGTGCAATCGCGCTCTTCGGCATAAGTGGAATTGTGCTCGGACCGCTTATCCTCACGACCGGTGTCACTCTCCTACGATTCTGGAACGAAGGTGCTTTGCGGTCGTCAGACGATGGCGCTTCACAAGAGGCCTCGCGTTAAGGACCGATTGCTGAGTTTGCGCTTTGAATGTGCGTATATCGGAAAGAGCTGGGGAATTTCAGGCCGTAGCCGAGCAGTCGGTCGAATTCGATGTGCGAGATCCAGATCAACGCAAGCTTGCCTGCGACGCTGTGATGTGTTTCGAACGCAAACAGGCCCACGAGGAACGGAGCCGCTTCAGTATGGGCAATGTTGTACAGGCTAGTGGCGGCACGATTTCGGCCGACGGCGTACGCGAGTAGAGACACATCTGGCAGAAGGAAAAGCGCCGCGAAGAGAAGCCATTGATGGGGAAACACCGCGTTGTAAACTGTGCTCGCCGCAATCAAACCCACTGCGGCCTCGCATCGCAGCAGCACTCCTGGCTGACCCAGGAGTGCAGAACCGTTTGGCCGAGTCATAAGTAACAGCCTAAGCCCGAATGGTTTTTGGGAACGAGAAGAACTCTCCGCCCGTTAGAGTCTACTGCCCCGAGCCAACAATCTGATTCAACTCAGCGACACGCGTGTCGAGTTCTTTACGCAACGCGGCATAACGCTCAACTGCATCCCGGCCGATCTTCTGATCGGAATTGTTCGTCATGCCATATAAGTAGGTGATGTGGGTCTGCAACTCTGGCTTGCTGTAACGGATGGATGGAGTGATCAGATGTGAAGCAAGTTCCTTCAACTTGGCTTGATCTCCAGTCGACTTCGTTTGTGCGTCACGGACACGCGCCACGGTCCTGTTCACCTCACTGACCAGATCACGTACCCGCATGTTGTGCTCGAACTGTTCGTGGAGATCCGCATCGGTCACGCCCGAGGCGACGACTCGTGGATCCTCTTTGATCGTCAGCGGCTTCGTGTTTGTCCAGGAACCAACCGTCAATCGGACAGAATATCGATCCGGAGGCGCCATAGGTCCGTTGGGACCTTGAGGCCGCGCGTTGCTCATCCAAGGTCCCGGATATCGCAGATCCCAAACGAAGCGATGCATCCCTGCAGATTTGTCGAGCCGAGTGGGACCCGTGCGGACGCGCGGTCCTTCGTCGTCATCCGCCGCAGCTTCAGCGCCCCGGCTGGCCCGTTCTGCGGCAGGATCTGCCTTACTCGAGAAAGAACGCACGACCGTTCCCTTCTTGTCCAGGATGTCCAGCGTGATTTCGCCTTCCGGAGTCGCCGGCAGATAGTAATCGATCGCTGCTCCCGGAAGTGGAAACTGGAGCAGGGAAGCACTGCGCCCTGGATTGCCTGCTACTCGACCCGCAGAGCGGATTCCCTCGACGGGCGTAAACAGAATGTTCGTGGTTGATGTCGTCTCGCCTTTGACTTCTCGTAAAGGCGTTACCTTATCTAAAATCCAGAATCCTCTGCCTTGCGTCGACAAGATGAGGTCGTCGTGCGCGAGCTTGATGTCGGTTACCGGGGTTGCGGGCAGGTTTAGCTGCAACGATTGCCAGCGCGCCCCGTCATCGAAAGACACGTACATGCCGAATTCGGTTCCCGCATACAGCAGGTGTGCACGACCCGGATCTTCCCGAACGACGCGCGTCGGCTCGTCCGGAGCGATCCCGTTCTTTCCATCGGTCAGGCAAACCCAGCTCTTGCCATAATCGTCCGTGCGGTAGATATAAGGCGCGAAATCCCCGAGAAGATAGCGATAGATGGCGGCGTACGCCGTACCTGGTCGATGGGGACTGGGCTCAATGTTTTGAACACGTCCACCGGGCTGCAGACCTTTCGGCGTGACGTTGTTCCATGTCTTGCCGTCGTCGCGAGTAATCCAGATAAGCCCGTCGTTCGATCCCGTCCAGATCAAACCTTTCTGCACAGGCGACTCTCGAATCGAATACAGCGTGCTGTACACTTCCTCACCGGTCGCATCGCGAGTGATCGGCTCTCCGCTTGCTCCCTGCGTTCCTTCCGGGTGCGCGGTCAAGTCAGGACTGATGCGGTCCCAGTTCACTCCTCCATCACGCGTTCGATGGACGTATTGCGAGCCGTAATACACAGTGCCCGGATCGAACGGAGACGTTTCCATGGGAGACACGCGCTGGAATCGATACGTCAGTTCGCTTCCAGGGTTGCCATACAGCGACTGGCCACCGATCCAATACTGCTGCTCATCATGAGTGTTCATGTCGAGCTTGCTGAACTGGCCCTTGCAACCGCCGTACACGATCTCCGGGTTCTTGACGTTCGGCATGATGGGCCCGGTTTCGCATCCCGGACCAATGCGGAACGGCTGTCCCGTAGGAAGTGCAAGGCTGGGCGCGATTACTGTTGTGTTATCTTGCTGAGCGCCGTATACGAGATACGGGTACTGATTATCAACGGCTACCTGATAGATCTCGGCGGTCGGTTGATTAGCTTGCGTGCTCCACGTACGCCCTCCATCTAACGTGACGTTTGCACCGCCATCGTTTGCCTGAATCATGTAGTCGGAGTTCTTGGGATTAATCCAAAGATCATGATTGTCGCCATGCGGAACCTGTGCGCTGTGAAACGACTTGCCGCCATCAGTGCTCTTGAACCATCCTTCATTTCCGACGTACACGATATCGGGGTTATTGGGATCCACGCCGAGCGTGTCGTAGTAGAAGGGCCTCGTGGTCAGATTGCGCGCTCCGTTGACCAGCGTCCAGGAGGCGCCGCTCGTCCTCTGAGCGGTACAGGCCGGAACCCGGTTTCGCTTCGATCAGTGCGTAAATTCGGCTTGGGTTGCGAGCCGAGATCGCCACGTTTGCGCGACCGACGAGTTCATGAGGAAGTCCGTTTGACAGCTTCGTCCAGTGGTCGCCCCCGTCCGTCGACTTGTAAATGCCGCCATCGCTGGAACCACTGATGATGGTCCAGGGTTTGCGTAATCCGTGCCAGACGGTCGCGAAAACTACCTCGGGATGGCCGGGCTGCAACTCGATGTCCGCGGCGCCCAGTTCGTCAGAGACGTGCAGGACATTCGACCAGGTTTTGCCTCCGTCGGTCGAACGAAACACACCGCGATCTTTGTTCGGCTGCGAACGGATTGCCAGTCGAAGCGACGTAGACCAGATCGGGGTTGGTCGGATGAATACGAATTGTTGCAATCTGGCCGGCATCGCGCAGCCCGCTAAACGTCCATGTCTTGCCCGCATCCGTCGACTTGAAGATGCCGCGCCCGATGGACACATTGCTTCTTATCTTGGAGGAACCGGTCCCTGCGTAGATCACTTGGGGATCCGAGAGCGAGACGTCGATGGCTCCCATCGAACCGACCGGCAACTGGCCATCAGAGATGTTGAGCCAGTTATGACCAGCGTCGGTCGTCTTCCAGATTCCTCCGCCCGTCGAGCCCATATAGAAGGTCATTGGCTCAGATGGAACGCCAGTCACCGCGGTCACTCTGCCGCCACGTTCGGGGCCGATCATCCGATATCGGAGACCCGACCAGGGAAGGGGGCTCTTACCGGATTGAGAAAAGATGCAAACACTCGAGGAGAGGAAAAGGACAAGAAGAAGAGCGCCAAAAGGCGCGCGTTTTCGCGAAAGCATAGATGGGGGTGTTCCCGCGGACACGGCGAAGGGAAGTGTTTATCGTAACGTATCCCCTCGTTCGTCCGCTCGTTGACGGAGAGGTTACAGTAAAGAGGTACTCTGGGTAACCTTTACCTGTTACTGACCGACCTGGAGCTGACAATGAATGCCGCCAATGAGAGTTCGCTGGCTCCGAGCTTACGCCGCCCTCCTTTCTCCATTCGGCTCGCGCCACAGTTCGTAAATCGGTTGTCCGCGGCTCTGCCGAAAGACCATCGCCACAACCATGGGCTGGACGGTCTGCTGTTTGGGCTTATCGAGACCGAGTTCGCTGTCGTCCAGGCCTTTCGTCCCCTTGCAGGCAATTTCGAGAGCGATTCCAGGCCAGCGTGGAGTTCCGCCCGCCAGGAAGCCTTCGAACTGCTCCTTACGCAACCCAAGACAGACCTTGAGCTTGCGGGCTTGACTCTACTCGGGTGGTTCTCTTACCGGATTGTCAACGGCCTACGCGCCGAAGACATAACGTTTCACGCGAAGAACTTCGGCAAGCTCAACGATATAGCCGTGATCATCACGAGCGAACCGGCCCACGAACGGTCGCTGGATATTTATTGCCGCAGCTTGGACGGTACCTTCTTCGAGGAGCGGCATCGCTCCGGCACAGTCCGAATCTCAAGCGTTTCTCCCGTTCTTTACCCGATTGACGTGCCGATGGTCCCGGTTGCTCCTGAACGCGTACTTGTCCGGGGCCGCGCAGCGGACGAGGCGGACGAAGCGGAAGAGCCCGGGATTGGGTGGAAAGACGCGCTTGCCTCGAAAACGAGAAAAGCTCTCGATCTTCTCAAAACCGCAAAGCCCGAACACAGCGATGAAAACGCGGCGTCTGACAGCGGAATCGGAGACGTCAGGCAAGAGCACCAGGACAGCTTAAGGCCGATCACTCCTCCTTTAGCGTTCGGCAGTTCCGGAGGAGCGGCGCCTGCTCCAGCGAAGATCCCCGAGAACAGGCCCGAAATTCCCGGGTCACTTGCAGGCGTAGGAGAGGAAGTCCGGCTCGATCCGGAGAGTCCGCGAATCGTCCCTGCTCCTAGAGCAAGGCTGGCGGCTCGAAGCATGGAGGAAGCCGTGCTGATCCGAGCGAAAGAGCACCCGTTACCCTCCGACAGGGATCAGCAGTTCTCTACCGAAGTCTCGCCACCGGCCGAGGCAGAACCGCCGAAACCAGAGCCGGCGAAACCAGAGCGACGAAAGCAGATGGGGGGAGGCCAGAGCCGATGAAATCAGAGGCGCAGCGCCAAGCCGAGCCTCCCGCCGTCGTAACAGCCACGCCTGCCGAACTCTTTGCTCAATACCGAAAGAAAACGGTACGAGACCTCCCTTGGCGAGCGATGGCCGCGTTGTTTGCCGTTGTCACAGTGGCCACATTTGGCTTGATCTATCTGAAGAACGCCCACGCGCGCGGCACTCTGCCTGGATTCCTTCAGGGCTTCTGGCCCTCATCTGGCCTGAACCTGAATATTTCAACGAGCGGCGATCGCTTCCAGCTCAGTTGGAATCGAGCTATCCCTGTCGTTAAAAATGCGCGCGACGCAGTCCTTGAAATCAACGATGGTCCGAACCATCATCAAATCCGGCTGGGAGGCGGGGAAGTAGCAAACGGGTCCGTTCTGTACCTTCCCAACACGGACGACATCATCTTTCGTCTTGAGGTGCATGGCGCCGCAGGGCAGAATCTGTCGGAGAGTTTGCGTGTTGTGGGTACCTCGAAATCGTCCGTCCTCGAGGTGAGCCGGCCCACGAATCAGGGCGATGATCCGCAGAGTGGCGGCCCCTTCTCTCCGCCCGAAAAAGTTGCGATCAATCGACCGAAAGCCGGAGGCAGAAACGCCGTCAGTGGCCAGGGACTGAGTCCGATGCGAGCGAAATCCGAGCGAGCTCGAGCGCGGGATTCCGGACCTGCAACTCCCGTGGCGAGCGAGCCTGTGAGCGTTCCCGGTCCTGCAGTCGCAAAGTCCTCAGACATCATTCTCCCTCAAGTTCGCAAAGCAGTGCCCCGGCCGAAGCACCGCAGAGTAAAGTTCCGCCACCGACTTCGACACCGCAGAAACAAAGCGAGGCAAGTAACCTGGCGGAAAATATGACGCCACCGCCCACGCAGCCGGCCCGAGACACTGCGGATTCTCCCGCGTCAACTTCGACGGCCGCACCGCGGACGCAACCGCCGGCTACCATCGAGCCCGCTAAGGCATTGGAAACTGCCGGTCAAAGCGGCGTTCCGGCACAGAAAAGTCCCGCCCAAACCGCTCCTGCGCCGAACACTTCCGGACAGCTTCCAGCGTCGGATCAGGTGCAACCGGGGCCAACCACCCGCACTGACACGCCGTCCTTAGCGACGTACCGGCCGCCGCGGCCTCTAAAGCAGGTGCTTCCAAAGGTCAATACTCTACCGCCCGGAGTGGCAGATGGGGTGGGAGAGGTAAGGGTCGCCGTGCGAGTTAACGAGAATGGTAGGGTTATCGACGCTCACCTGATCGAAGGAAAAAAGCGCATCGGTCCTCTTCTTACGAATGTTTCACTTGCTGCGGCAAGGCAGTGGGTATTTGAACCGGCTTCACTGCATGGCAAGAATATCGCCAGTGAACATACGATACTCTTTCAGTTCCGCCACTAAGGGCAGGCCGTTCACCGCTTCCACTTGATGCTGCAGCCGATGCTCGGCTTCTGGTCGCCGGGGATGGGACGTCCCGACAGGAGTGAATCGATGGCGTTGCGAAGATCCCGACCGGAGAGGATCACCGGGCTGCCCGGACGGCTGTCGTCTAATTGCCCGTGATAGACAAGCCGTCGATTCTGATCGTAAAGATAGAAGTCCGGTGTGCAAACGGCATCGAAGCTTCGTGCCACCTCCTGGGTGTCGTCGAAGCAAAACGGAAAATTCAATCCGAGCTCAGCGGCCATCTCTCTCAGGCTGTCAGGCGCATCGTCCGGATACGCGGCTGCATCATTCGAAGAGATCGCCACGATTCCAAGCGACTGGCCGGCGTAATTGTTTCCTAATCTGGGAAGCTCGAGCTGTATATGTTTGACGAATGGACAATGGCGGCAGATGAACATCACAAGGAGCCCGTGCCGGTCAGCGAACGTGTCGAGTGTTATTGTTTTGCCGGAGATCACGTCGGGAAGGGCAAACGAAGGAGCCGGAGTGCCCAGCGCGACCGGGCTGGATTCAGTGCGTGCCATCAACGACAGGGTAACAAGATCCCGCGATTCGACAGTCTCGCAAATACCCGGGTATTGAAGGAGGAGAGGAACGCTTGACGGAGAGGGAACAGCCGAACTTCGACCCTGGTTTAACTCAACGATACGACGGAGTTCTGAAACGCGCCATCAACCCGGATGGGCGTTTCAACGTAAGACGTACGGGCTCGACGTGGCACGATGCGCATCCCTATCTTTACCTGATTAATGCTTCGTGGACGCGCTTCCTGGTAATTGTGGGCATCACTTATGTGGTCGTGAACACGCTATTTGCCAGTGCGTACATGGCAGTCGGGATCAAGCATCTGAAAGGTGCTGATGCGCCCACCGAGTGGCTTCGATTTACGAATGCCTTCTTCTTCAGTGCGCATACGTTGACCACGGTGGGATACGGCAACATGTGGCCAATCGGACCGGCTGCAAATACACTGGCAGCGATTGAAGCTCTAGCGGGGCTTATGACATTTGCTATCGCTACTGGTCTCCTGTTTGGCCGCTTTTCACGGCCTTCGGCACGTCTGGGTTTCAGTCCCAAAATGCTGGTGGCGCCGTACAAGGATGGCCTGAGCTTGCAGTTCCGAATCGTGAACAGGCGTTCCAATAACTTGATCGAGGTCGAAGCACGCGTTCTACTGATGACGGTACAGGGCGAAAACGGAAAGCCACAGCGTAAGATTCGATCTGCTTGAACTCGAGCGCTCTCAGCTGCTGTTTCTCCCACTGACCTGGACTGTTGTCCACCCGATCACAGAAACGAGCCCGCTCTTCGGCAGAACGAAGCAGGATCTCGAGAGCTCTGCAAGCAGAGGTTTTGGTGACGATGAAGGCCTTCGATGAATCCTTCGGCCAGGTAGTGAACTCGCGATTCTCCTACCGCTATGACGATATGGTTTGGGGGGCGAAGTTCGTACAGGCATTTGAGGTAGAACCAGATGGTGACCTGCGACTCGAAGTTGACCGCGTAGGCGACTTCACTGCCGCGAGTTTACATCCGGAGGTGGCAAGCCCAGGTGACTGAACTACCATATTGAGCGTGGTTGACGACAGTTGCGTATTTTGCAAGATAGTTGCGGGGACGATTCCTGCGAATGTGGTTTATCAGGACAAGAATCTTATCGCGTTTCTCGACATCGATCCGCTGTTTCCGGGACACGTTCTTCTGTGTCCGCGTGAGCATTACCCCACCTTGACCGACCTTCCCCCGAATTTCGCGGGTCCCATCATGGAGAAAGACACAAATTATGGCGGCGGCCGTGGAGTCAGCGCTGGATGCGGACGGCACATTCATTGCAATCAATAATCGCGTAAGCCAGTTGGTTCCCCATTTGCACATCCATGTAGTGCCTCGGAGAAGAAAAGACGGATTGCGGGGGTTCTTCTGGCCTCGACATCAGTACAAGGACGAAAGCGCCCGGGAGGCAGTGCGAGACGCGATCGAACGCGAAGTGAACAAGCTCGTCAGACACTGACCGTCAGCTCACCGCGTCTGTGCCGAGGATTTGGTCCAGGTGGTGGTCGAGATGCACGAAGTAATCCTCAATGAGGAACTCGAGCGTGACGGGCGCGTTGTTTCCGACCCGGCAGGAAGAGTGGAGGCGCGATTCCGGTATCCGTCGAACAACTTCCCCGAGTAGCAGATTCTGCAAGCGCCAGTGCTCGAGCAAGCTCGTCCAAGGCATGGCGCTGTAGCCATGAATGTTGACCCACTCGGATTGCGCGTATGTCGGCCCTTCATAGCTGCCGTCGAGCGCAGCGCGAACGAACCTTTGATGGTTGTTGAGCGCTGAATCGATCAGATGGCCGAGGATCTCTTTGCGAGACCAGCCACCTTCCCGAAAGGCTACTCGATCGAACGTTCTTCTGAAATGTTCGACAAAGCCAGGTATGCGGACTCGATGCGATCTCCAAACCGAAGTTGTTCATGAAAGGTTCATGCTGTCGGAACCTGGCGTCGTCTAGACCGGGATGCCGGCTTTTGCGAACACCTTCCGAGTTGCGTCAAGGCCCATCTGGGCAGCACGTTCCGGTGTTTCGTCCTTTAAGCGGCCGAAGACCTCCACGCTCAAAGCGTCCGTATATCCGATCTTTTTGAGAGCGCCTGCAGAACTCCGACCAAATTGATGACGCCTTCGCCTGGTAACAGGCGGTGATCGTCGCGGATCTGATCGGGAGGGAGATCCGGAGCATCATTGAAGTGAACATGAACAATGCGATCGCGCCCGGCGTTGATGATATCCTCGGTCGTCGCACCCGCATGATGCCAGTGCCAGACATCCAGAAGCAGACCAACATTGTTCCCGCATTGCTTTCGCAAACGCCAACATGTCGTTCATCCGCCAGATGAACTCGTGCGGCTTGGCTTTTCGAAGATGCAGAGGACCGAGGAACTCCAACGCCAGACGTACCCCGTGACGCGACAGAATCTGTGCGCTTTGAGTGAAACGCTGCTGGTACACCGGAAGAAGCTGCTCTTTGGGCGTGTCGGAGGAGGGCAGGATCCAGGTCATCATGCGTGGACAACCGATGGCGGCAGCAAACGCGGCCGCAGGCTCAAGCTTGGCGAGCGACGACTGGAAGTTAGCGTCCGTGGTACGGAAGTCGACGGGAAAATCCAAAACCGCGGGTCTAAGCTTCAGACTTCTGAGGAGTTCCACGGTAGCCGGAGCGCCTTCCGCCATGGCCGCCTTGAGGTTCACATCCGTTCCGGGGAAACCCACCTTCGCGGCCAGGCGCGCGAAATCCGGCCACGGAACGCGCCCCGATATCAAAACGCTATTGAGCGCGGGAAACATACCGCGATCGGCAGCACGCGACAGGACGGCCGGTGCGGAGGCGGCCAGGAGTTTGCAAACGTTACGTCGTGTAATCACGGATTTGATTGGAGTTGGCGGGGATTGATCCGCCGCCCTACTCCGCCTAGAAATGCTATCAACATTCGCCAGTGCCGTTTTGGAGACTCTTCGCCTATGCCAGGATCAGCCTGTTCATTGCGCTTCCGCGAAGCGATCCCGGGCTGGCCCAGCCTGATACTTTGCCGAGGTAGATGAGCGATGATGGTAATTGATGAACAAGCCATTCCACTTGATGACTCCTGCCGAACGGACTGCTGCTCGCATCGCCCAAAACCGTGCGATCGAGGAGAAAATAGCGGAAGACAAAACTGCGGAAGCCACCAGCCAAGTCAACGGGTGATTTTGTTCGTGCAACCCCCGAAGAGCGGGCAAGCCTTCGCGGGAGCCTGGTGCGCAAGGTTCAGTCCTAGAAACTCGGACAAAACCGCCTGGCGTTGAACGTGAGGCCCTGTGCAGAGCAAGGGCCTCATATACTCAAGAGCATGTTCGGCGCGATCGAGGCGGGCGGCACCAAATTCGTTTGCGGAATCGGGACCGGCCCCGACGACCTCAAAACAGCGCAGTTTCCAACTTCCACTCCAGAAATCACTCTAGCCTCTGTCGTTCGGTTCTTCCAGGAATCCAATGCTGATCTGAATGCGATCGGCATCGGTTCTTTTGGTCCTGTTGATATCAACCTCACTTCCCCCACCTACGGCTACATCACCTCCACTCCAAAGGTCGGTTGGCAGAATTTCGACCTCCGGGGATTGGTAGAACGTGCCCTGAACGTTCCGGTAGCCTTCGATACGGATGTGAACGGCGCCATCCTGGCTGAGTCTCGTTGGGGCGCGGCGCAAGGGCTTACAGGACGCCATTTACATGACCATCGGCACAGGGATCGGCGGAGGTGCGCTGGTCCATGGCCGAGTCGTGCATGGTCTCGTTCATCCCGAGATGGGTCACCTGCACATTCCCCATGACTGGACCCGCGATCCGTTCCCCGGAATCTGTCCTTATCACGGAGATTGCCTGGAAGGGCTGGCCTGCGGTCCAGCCATGCAGGCGCGGTGGAAGCAACCCGGTTCTACGCTTCGTCCCGAGCATCCCGGATGGGATCTGGAAGCGCACTATCTCGCTTTAGGTCTGATGAACCTGGCTGTTGCCTACTCTCCGCAGCGCATCATCATGGGCGGCGGCGTTATGCAGCAGGAGCACATGGTCGAAAAGCTAAGATCCGAATTCAAGAAGATCATGAACGGCTACATCCGGCATCCCGACGTGAACGAACATCTGGATCTTTACATTCAGACGCCCGGACTGGGCTCGCGGTCGGGTGTGCTCGGCGCTTTGGTATTGGCTGAGCAGATCTATTCCGATACCTTGATTGAGCAGACAATGAATCACCCGGAGAAGCGAGCGTAGATGACCCTGACTGGATCTTTGGTAAAGAGCACAGTTGTTGCCGCTCTTGGTGGATTACTCTTTGGCTTTGATACGGCAGTGATTGCCGGCACCACGGCCGGCCTTACGAAATCGTTCGAGCTTACGCCCACCGGGCTGGGACTCACGGTTGCCGTCGCGTTGATAGGAACGGTAGTTGGTGCCATTTTCGCCGGCATACCAGGCGACCGTTACGGAAGGCGCGACAGTTTGCGTGTGATGGCCAGTCCTTTATCTGATCTCGGCGATCGGCTGCGGCATTGCTTGGGACTGGTACTCTCTTTTGGCATTTCGATTTCTCGGAGGTATCGGCATCGGCGGCTCTTCGGTGCTTGGGCCGATGTACATCGCCGAGATCGCGCCCGCGAAATGGCGTGGCCGTTTGGTGGGTTGTTTTCAGATCAACGTGGTTGCCGGAATTCTTCTTGCCTACCTCTCCAATTACCTGGTTGGCCTTGCACACTTGGGACCCGGAGGACTGGCGCTGGATGCTGGGCGTCTCAGGCATTCCTGCTGCGCTCTTTTTCGTCATGCTCTTCACGATCCCGCGAAGTCCTCGCTGGCTTGCTCAGAAATCGCGACTGGATGAAGCCAGTCAGACGTTGAAAGCTGTGGGAGAAGAGAACGTCGAAGGCGAGTTGGCTGAGATCGTGCGGTCCATCGATGCCGAGCACGGTCACGCCAACGAACCCTTGTTTCAGTCGAAGTATCGGATTCCGATCTTTCTGGCAGTTTCGATCGGCATGTTCAACCAGCTGTCGGGCATCAACGCGATCTTGTACTATCTGAACGACATCTTTGCGCAGGCAGGGTTCAGCCGGGTGTCCGGCGATTTGCAGGCCGTGCTCATTGGGGCTACGAACTTAGCGGCGGTGTTCCTCGCTATGTCTCTCATCGATCGGATGGGTCGGAAGACACTTCTGCTGATTGGTTCTGTCGGATGCGCGGTGTCGCTCGCGGGAGTCGGCGCGATCTTTCTCAGCTCCAGCCACGGCGAGTTACTTGTTTGGCTTCTTGTCGGCTTTATTGCGTTTTTCTCGTTCTCCCAGGGCGCGGTGATCTGGGTCTATCTGAGTGAAGTGTTTCCCAATCGTGTGCGGGCAAAAGGTCAGAGTCTCGGAAGCTTTACCCATTGGTTCATGAACGCGCTGATCTCGTTCACTTTTCCAGTGGTCGCCGCGAAGAGCAAAGGCGCGCCTTTCGTTTTCTTCGCGGCCATGATGGCGCTTCAGTTTTTCGTCGTGCTGTTCTGGTATCCCGAGACCAGCGGCGTCACTCTGGAGCAGATGCAGAAAAAGCTCGGGATCGCTTAGATCCCGAGCTTTTCGTCTTCGTTCTCGACAGGCAATCAGAAAGCGAAGCGAATCTGCAGATCCATGCGGCGCTGATTACTGGCCGTTGCTTCTCCGGCAAACCCGCCTGTGATACCAGTGGCTTGGAAGAAATAAGGCGACGTGATCGCGCCGTTGTACGTATTCAGATTCTCGTGATTCAGAATATTGCGCGCATTCAACGAGAACGTCAAATTGTACCGATGCTCGCTCGATTCGCCGCCCATTCCGCCCGGAGGTCCACCGCCGAATCCGCCAAAGCCACCGCCGCCACGGCCTCCAGGTCCGCCACCCGGGCCGCGGCCACCTCCTCCGCCAGCACGAGAGCCACCGGACGGACCCTTGAACCGCGTTGGCCCAAAGCCCCAGGTCTTGCTGACACGAAGGTTGAGGCCGATGAAACCGGCACCCGTGCCCGCATAGCGCTCGATCTGTGGCGTGGCGACTGTGGGGTACGGGTACAGTATTCCGAGCGGAGAAACCTTTGAACCGTTGAGTTGGCTATCAACAACCGTGGGACGGGCGGTGGGCTGTCCCGTGCCTTGTAGATAAAGGTCCGTTCCGGTTGTGATGTTGAACGGCGTACCTGTGTGCGCGACAAGGAACGGAGACAATCGGATCCCGTACTTCGTCGTGATAGATCCGCCAAGGAACAGGTTGTGAGAGACGTTCAGACCCGTCCGACCCCAATCCGCCTTGAAATTGTAAGGGTTCGAGGGCATGTGGTTAAGCCGTCCGTATCGCTGTGAGCATTGGAATAGGAATACCGTGAGAAGATATTTCCCCATCTGCCGATGGTTGTGTTCAGGTTCACCATGGCCTGGGTCTGTTTGTAAATGCCATCGGACTCGTAGTTGTAGATATCGCCGATGTCATTCCCGTAAGGCCGATTGATCGGCGTGATGAAGTCTTGCAGACGCGAGCTGAACCGAAGCTGGTGTTCCCGCCGGAAGTACGTTCGGGTTTGTGTAAAAGGGAGCGTTGATATCGACAGTCCGCAGCTCATGGATTCCGCGAGCATTGGTGAAGTTGAAGGCGAGAGTCGTGCGCCCAAACAACTGTCGCTCGACGCCGATCGCCGTCTGCATCAGCATAGGTGCCTGCAGGGATCGATCGATCTGGTAGACCTGAGACGACGTGCTGGTGAGGCCGGAAGTGATTTGCGTGTTGAACGCTGCTGTAAACGTTGTCGGGTTGTTGATCGTGTACGTCTGGAGCGGATCTCCCGAAAGATAGCGATACGCGGTCATTACATTCGCGGCCGAGAACCGGTCGTAGAAGACACCCCAGCCTCCGCGGATAACCGTCTTCGCACGTCCGCCACCCGCCTTTGCGTCTGGTGACCACGCGAATGCAAATCTGCGGCGCAAAGTCGCTGTGATCATAGATGTTCGTTTGCGATTCCCAGCGCAATCCCAGGCTCATCGTCAGATTCGGACGGAGTTTCCAGTCATCTTGTATGAAGGGACCGAAATCCATCTGGTAGAAACTCACGTAAGGATTACCCGCGCTGACCGTGTACTTGGATGGTCCGTAGCCGAGGGCAGCCACCGCCTGGCTTGTCATACCTGGTGTCGCAAGCAGTCGCTCCGTCAAGTTGTATTGCTGGAGTGAGGTCAGAGTGGAGGTGCCACTCACCGGGTTCGAGCGTGTTCGGGTCAAGACTCGGGAACGTGCCGCCGAGAAAGCTGTAGATACCGTTGAAGTTCCTTGGGCTGGAATTCTCCAACGTACTGGCACGGATACGAACCCCGAACTTTATCGTGTGAGCCCCTTCGGTAAGGGAAGTGTAGTTCTGCAATTCGTAACCACTTTCGTGGTCGTAGCTGCCGGAGTAACCTGGAGCGCTGTAGCCGGAGCCGCCTACAACGAAGGATTGTCCGACATAGAGCTGAGGTGCCTGGCTCTGGCTCGCCCAGGTTTGACTCGAACGATCGAATTGAAAATGCGTTTCGTTTACGGCCTTCGCACTCAGGACTGCCGTTTCCACCACCTGAAGCGTATGTTCTTCCGTGTCCGTGCTGTAACCCGCGCCGGTGAAGTTGTAGCTGCCTATGGTACTGCTCGGTAGGTTGAAGTTGCCAATTCCGGTGATCGGGCGATCGTTCTGCAGGTAGCTATAACGGAATGAAAGTGTGTTGTTCGAGTTCAGCTGATAATCGACTCGGGGACTTGCTGTTGTGCGGCGCTGCGGAGTAGCGAAGTAGTTAGGCGTCTGAGCGGTCCCATAGGACGTGCTGCCGAGAAAGCTCGCAGAAGGCACGGTGGCCACAATGATTCCGTTATCGTCGATTGCTCGCCGCTCAGCGTCGATGAAGAAGCTGGCATGTTTACCAAGCGGTCCGCTGATATTCCCGCCAAACTGCTGGGATCGGAAAGGCGGATTAACCAGCGAGAACGGATTGCGGGCATTCCAGACGTTGTCGCTGATGCTGTACATGCCCTGGCCATGAAACTTGTCTGATCCAGGTTTAGTGAAGATCTGGATACGGCCGAAGCCCAGCTTGTCGAACTCCGCCGAGAACGGATTCGAGTTGATGCGGATCTCTCGAATGGATTCTTTCGGGGGCAATCTTCCTCCGCTGAAGCCATCAATGAAGATTTGATTTCCGCCCGGTCCCGCGGAAGGTCCTGCGAGCGCCTGCAGATCGGCCTCGAGGTCATCGGGATCGTCAGGCAGGGCATCGAGATCTTCCTGGCGCAACACCAATGCGCCGGCATTATTTGCGGGATCCGTGGTGACTGTATTCGTCGCGGTGTCTGTGACGGTGACTTCCTGTTTCTGCACTTGCAGGGTCATCGTGATGTTGCCGGTCGCAGATTGTCCGGGGTTCAAGGTGATGGCTGTGGCCCCTTCCTGCTGCAGCCCGGAATAGCTGGCCGAAACACTATAAGTACCCGGAGGAAGACCCCGGAACGTGTACGATCCATCTCCGCCGGACTGTACGGTCTGCACGACACCTTTCTCTGTCGAAACGGTGACCGTTGCGCCGGGGATCACGCCGCCGGTGTCGTCTTTCACCGTTCCGGTGATGGAGCCGTTACCCGACCTCCCCGCGCGGCGCGCAGGCGCTTGGGGCGAAGATGCTTGTGGAGCAGACGCCTGGCAGAAGGCTGAGCAAGCCATCAGAATGCCGGCGAAAACTACACGTATAGTTCGATTATTCATTAGACCTCAAAGAGCGTTGTGAGCAGGACAGAACGGTTGCGACTATGGCTGACCGCCAGCCATGTCCATAGCGCCGCCGCCTAAACTGTTGCCCCAGTCACCGAGCGACTGCGCTTGGCGCGGAGAAGCAGATTGAAAGATCGGCTCAACGCCGGCGATGACGTTGGAAGCGAGAAGCGCAGATTTATTTTCCGCGGAAGGAGAACCGGAAACAACCAGCGCATCTCCTGGCTTAAGATCCGACACATTGATGGTGGGTACGCGCTCGAGCATCTGGCTAACATCGCCGTTCCCGCCTCTCATACCGGATCCGCCACTGGCCCGCTGCCAGCAGCACCGCCAGGCCCCGGTGCTCCAGGAGCACCACCTGGCCGATTCCAACCTCCCGGTCGCTGCTGCCACCGCCGTCCGGTTGCCGGAGTCTCGCCTGGTTTCGCGCCCATCGCAGGGGAGCGCCAGCACCGGGAGCGCCCGCTCCAGCGCCACCCGGGTCCGGGCCTGCTCCTTCGGGCATCTTGAAATCCGGATTGAATCGCCGGGCCAACATATAGGCCATCATGGGCGGAAGCTTTCGGACGGCAGAGTCAGTGCTGAGGAATACTGTTACCGGCTGTTTGGTCCCCAGATCCTTAACGACGATGCTCTTGCCGTCCGGCGCAGCGGAAACCAAAGTTCCTGCCACTGACTTGAATGTTCCGGAATAGATCTTTTGAGCTGTGAGCGTGGCGCCATCACCGCTCTTCTCGCCAATGATTTTGACCTGGTCTCCCGGTTGAATTTCGGTGAAAGCAGACTGCTTGGGTGTCTTCGGCGTTTCGGGAGAGTAACGTGTGAACTGCGCGGCAGTGGCGTCGACAGTGATAGGTTTGGGGCCCTCAGGAGTTCTGGACGTTACAGTCAGCTTCTGGGCGGTCGTATCAACCGACGCAACGACGCCGGCCGTGCTCTTCTGCCAGGCACTCGCCTCGGCTTGATGGTGTTGCTCCAGATCCCGGGCGGACATGAGCACCACGCTTCGGGCGGCGATGGCTGATCCAGACTCGCCCTCCGATTTCGTACCACGAATGTCCACTCGGTCTCCAACCGCCAGATCGTCGGCAGTAATGCGGGTAGCGCTCTTCAAATCCTTCGCTGTCGGCGACACCTTGAGTAGAGTCTTCGTACTCGCCAGGTCGATCACCTGCGTTTGACCGGCCGCGCCGTCTTCCTTAACGTTAACGATGTGATCGGCTGGTCGCGTGGCAGTGATAGTTCCGATGACATGCTCCGCTGGCTTGGACTGTGCGGAAGCACTAGTGTCCTGGGCCGGCAGGGTGGAAACAACGACGAGGGGGATAAGGACAGACAACAGCTTCACGAAGAAACTCCTAGATATCTGGAAACGGCGCAACTCCTCTGTCGCGCGTTACATAAGATCCGGCGATAGCTGTTTTGATTTGTAAAGCTGGAGTGCCGGGAAGCGCCCCGGAAAAGCAAAAGGGGTGCAGCGTTTCACTGCACCCCAAAAACTGAGAAGGATAAATTAGGCCGCGTTGACGAGCATGTCGTCAAACGTCTCGTTACCTTCTTCCTGATTCTTATCTGCCTGCTCCTGGCACTGGATGCAGAACGGAGCCCATGGTACCGCGGCGATGCGCTTGGGGCTGATCTCTTCCTCACAGTGCAAGCAGACTCCAAAAGATCCGTCGTCGATGCGGCGCAGAGCCGATCTCACGTTGCGCAACAAGTTGGATTCTCTGTCCAGATTCCGGATCGCGAGTTCACGTTCCGCAGCGTGCTGCACTTCATCCAGTGCATCGGCGCTTTTCTCGATGGTGATTGCGTCGCGGTTGCGAACAATCTGCTCGAGCTCGTCCTGCTTGGTTTCCAGGATCTTTTTAAATTTGTTCATCTCGGTCTTCGTCATTACTATCTCCTTCAATTACCAAACCCGAATACTCATCACAGAGGCATTTAGTGTCTTGCCTAAGTCATACGCTTAGACGTCACTAGCGGTCAAAAGGGTGCAACAACCAAATACTTTCCGTCCAAGGATTGCGACGAAAGGTTTCCAACCACTGCTGAGTTCTGGATCTCTGAAACCGCCTGTGCGCGCTGATCGACATCCCGTAAGGCGGGAGCAGCCAGATGGAGTTCTGGTGCTACCGTCCCGACCAGTCGGCCCGTTTCGGATCTCAGAATCATAACACAACTTCTTAGCAAGTCAACAACCATTTCCGAGCTGGAAAAAGCTTCTCGTTCCACTCTGCCGGACCCGAGATGAGCACGGAAAGAAGTTGCCAACCCAGAAACAAAGCGACATCGCGACGGTAAACGTGAACTAACCTTAAATCAACTACATACAGGCATGCTGGTTAGCCAGCTCGGCGGATTCTGCCGCCTTCGAACGGCGCTCGAACCCAAGATCAGCTCTCATTTCAAACTGCCTCAGGCCCAGCAAATCTGCTGATTCGAATCTGCGCTACGTGGAGTCTAGGTGCTCCCGCCCGGAAGTTTCTCTCATCTGTGCCGGAAAGAATGTCGCAATCCTTGTAAAGAGTCGCTTCCGTGGCAATACGAGGTTTATCGAATCCCTGGACTATACGGAACTAAACGGGTCTGTCCGGGACAACGCGGACGAGGCAACTGTAAAAAGTTGGGCCGCCGCCGATGTCGGTTAGCCGCGCGGAAGTAAGTTGATTCACCCCCAAGCTGCGCAGGCTCCCTTTGTTCCAGCGCATGGTTCTCGCCGCTACGACTTTACGCGCAACATCCTCGGACAGCTTCGCTGTGAAGTGGCAAACTCCGCGGTTGTTCTCGACCCGAACCGGATCGCAATCTGCGATGCCCAACGCAAGTGCGTCAGCGGGATGGATCAAGAGGTGCGAGGTTTCAGCCGTTACGTCGTCGCGGTGGCCAAACGTGGAGTTCAGGCTGTTGGCGTTTTTACTTGAGATCAGCTCGAACGGGAACTGACTCCGGAGCTGTTGATCGCCGCCCCGCGACTCCACGGGCGGAGTGTAGTCCAGGGCTTCGGCCCCGAACTCAAATTTCCCGGAAGAGGTTCTGAAGTTCCCCTCCGCAAACGGCAGAAAAGGCTTGTCTGGAGCAGAGACATTCAACCGCACCCATTTCTCCCGGTTCAGGCGTTCGGAAGTAATGTCCTGCAGATAGGAAGAGCCGCTGTCCAGAAGCCCTTCGATCATCTCATCGACAGACTCGCTGAAACAGGGTTCCTCGAAACCCATCGCCTGAGCGAGCGACCGGAAGATTTCGACGTTCGAGCGTGCCTCTCCAGGCGCGGGGAGTGCCGCGCGGGCCAATTGCAGGTAATAGTGACCGTAGGCCAGGTAGAGATCATCGTGCTCGAGAAAGGTAGTCGCCGGCAGGATCACGTCGGCATAATCGGCAGTATCTGTCTGGAGATGCTCCAAGACCACGGTGAACAGGTCTTCGCGTGCCAGCCCGGCCAAGACCTTGCTCTGGTCCGGCGCGACAACGGCGGGATTTGAATTGTAAACAAATAGCGCCTTTACCTCTGGTCCGCTCAATTTCGTAAGGGCGTTGCCCGAGTTCAGACATATTAACCACGCGCGCCGGTCGGCCGAGCGGAGACTTGAGCTGAAGATCGGGCCGCTCGAGCGCCTTGGTATTGAACTCGAAGGCACCGGAGGTTGTGAGTTGAAGGCCGCCCCCGGGTGAACGCCAGGAGCCCGTGATCGACAGGCAGCGCCGAGATGGCCCGAACCGCGCTCCCACCGCGATCGCTGCGCTGAACGCCATAGTTCACGCGGATGAGGGCCGGTGTTCTCTTCGCGTACTCGCGCGCCAGAAACTCCAGGTCGATCCGGTCAATTCCCGTCAGCCTCTCGACGAGTTCGGGATTGTATTTGGCAGCCAGGCTCCGAAGCTCTTCGAACCCGTCGCTGTACTGCGCAACATACTCGGCGTCTTGCCAACCCTCGCGCAGAATGATGTGGATCAGGCCAAGAGCAAGAGCGAGATCCGTACCTGGGTTGATAACGAAGTGACGGTCCGCCAATTTCGCCGTTCGGGTCCGTATCGGATCGATGACGAAGAATTTTGCGCCTTTGCGCCGAGCTTCCACAATGAAGGGCCAGAGATGGACGTTGGTGTCCAGGATGTTTGCGCCCCAGGCGATAATCAGCTGCGCATCCGCGAACTGTTCGGGCTCCGTACCGAGCCTGATGCCTTGCGATAGCTTGAGAGCCGTTCCGCCGGCAGCCGCACAGATGGTGCGGTCGAGCCGCGAAGCGCCCAAGTCGATGAAAGAATCGGCGGTCCATGCCCGAACCATTGAGCAGGCCCATGGTGCCGGCATAGCTGTACGGGAGAATCGCCTCCGGGCCATGGTCGCGCGAAATCGCCGAGAGCTTCGAGGCTATCTCATCAATCGCCTCGTCCCACGAGACCCGCTGAATCTTGCCTTCGCCTTTCGCGCCAATGCGCCTCTGCGGGTATAGCAGCCGTTCGGGATGATACTCGCGCTCCAGGTATCTGCTCACTTTCGCGCAGAGAAAGCCTTTGGTGATCGGGTGGGCGGGGTCCCCGCGCAGCTTCGTGGCGCGTCCCGTCTCGTCCACTTGCACGAGCAACGAGCAAGTGTCGGGGCAGTCGAGAGCACAAACGGAACTGCGTATTTCTCTCATTTCGAAGCTGAAGATTCTAGTACGGTGCCGAACTGATCAAGGTTCGCTAAATCTGGATCGTTCCTTTCAGGAAAAGAGTCGCGTACCCGCCGATCTCGACCCGATTGTGTTCGGTCAGTCTGCAAAAAAGCTCACCGCCGCGCCGGGACACCTGTTTCGCATGCAAGGTGGTTTTCCCCAACACGCGCGCCCAATAGGGAACAAGGCTGCAATGCGCAGAGCCCGTCACGGGATCCTCAGGCACACCCTTTGCCGGGGCGAAAAAACGCGACACAAAATCGCAATCCGTTCCCGGAGCTGTGACGATAAAGCCGAAGCGGTCGACTTGCTTCAGCGCCTCCATGTCAGGAGTCAAAGCTAACACCTGTTCGGCACTTTCGTATCGGATCACATAATCCCGCGCGGCCAGAATCTCGACGGGCTTAGGACCGCCCAGAGCTGTGACTAATCGTGGATCTGCCTCGATCGGCCCCGGATCGCGCGCTGGGAAATCCAGAACGAGCTTGTCTCCGCGCTTCTGAACCGTTAGCTCTCCTGATTTGGTTTGGAAGGCCAGCGCGGTCTTCCGCCACGTTCAACTCTTCGAAGAGAATATGCGCCGTGGCGAGCGTCGCGTGTCCGCAGAGATCCACTTCGCAACCCGGAGTAAACCAGCGCAAACGGCGCGATCCGTTGTCGGTCACGAAAAAAGCAGTTTCGGAGAGATTGTTCTCGGCGGCAATCGCCTGGAGCGTTTCATCCGGAAGCCATTCCGGAAGCGGACAAACTGCAGCAGGATTACCGGAGAATGCAGTCCGAGAGAACGCGTCTACTTGATAGATTGGAAGTTCCAAGCACAAATAGATGCAGCTCGGAGCGCTAGTTGATGCGAATTCGATGCTTCTCTTTCAGAACGAGCTCATCGAAAATAGCTAATACCTTTTTGCGATAGGTATACATGCGCCGAAGCGAATCGCGGAAGTCCTCCTGGTAGCGCTGCGGCTGCAGCCACTTGCTGACCAGGGGACGAGGCACATCGATGTCGCGGCGCAAATCGTCGGCGGAATGGCCACGCAGGAAAAGCCCGTAGAAGATGGCTGCCTCGCGTTGCGGGGCGAGCGGGTCAAGTTCTTCGCGGCCAATCATGGTAGAGAATACCCAGTCCGATTGTGAGTCGGATTCCGCCTTTCAAAACTCCCTAAGTCAACAGTCTAACAACGCTGTCAAGTATCTCAAGGCTCCTGCATCGTCGGACCATCAAGCGATGCGGAAGGCAATTAGAAAGGACCAGTAAGGCCAGCTGACTGGTTCCCGCTGGTCTTACCAGGCCGTCAGTCAAAATCGAGCGGCCAATCCTTCCAGAATCGCGGGTTAGCTGCGAAGAGTTGAGTCCGGCGGCGGCGAAGCAGTTGAAGCCTGCTACGAACCCGGCTCGACCCGGTATATCCTTGCCGTGAGGCTCCCTGTTTGCACGCCCGCAAATGCTCTTACGAGTATGTCGGGATCGCGTTTACGTTACTGCTACCTCGCACTCGACAAGGTTGCTATGTCAGAAAATTAGCTTGGCGCCGAATTCGAGCTGTCGAGCACCGCTCCCGTAACCGCCAGGAAGCGTTTGCCCACTCCTTCCATTGCCCACGCCCGTGATATAGCCGAAAGTTGGCGCTGTTGATATCCGTGCTTGGGTTCCCCCATTGTGGCGTGTTCACAACGCTATTTGCCTGAGCACGCAACTGAAATTGCAACCGTTCCGCAATCCTGAAGTTCCGATATACCGACGCGTCCAGGTTCCAGTAGCCGGGTCCGCTCATCGGGTTTTTGCCAAGATTTCCGAACTCTGGCTTTCCGCCGTTTTCGGCGCCGGGCTGCGCGAAGCATTGGCTCGTGACCAGCGCGCCTTTCGCCGAGTCAAAATTGCAGATAGTGTTTTTGAACCAGAGATTGCCGGGCCCGGTGCCATGAAGGATCGGAATGGGTCCAGGGCCGAACCAATTCAACGTATTGTTGTTATTGGGCGAATTCAGGATCGCGCTAGTGCCGGCAAAATCGATCGGTGCTCCCGTTGCAATCTGGAGCACACCGTTGATTTGCCAGCCGCCGAGCACGGCTCCCGCGACACCGGATTGCAGGTACTTCTTGCCTTTTCCGAATGGCAGTTCGTAGATGTAGCTTTGGGTAAAGAAGTGAGTGCGATCGAAGTCAAGCCGGCGCCAATTTCTGCGGCCATTGATATAGAAATCAATCCCGCTATCTTCAGATTGATAGCCCATCGACTTGCTGTACGTGTAAGCGGTCGTCAGGCCAAATCCCCCCGAAAAGCGTTTGTCGAGCTTCACCTGGAGCCCGTTGTACATTGAGCTATAGCCGACGTAGCGGTCCTCTACGTTCGCCGTTTTGCCGAACTTTGCGAACAAGGGTTGGCTATTTTTTCCGCCGCCTAGCGTGGTGGATGCGTTCAGGTTGTATATCGCTGGCTGATCGACGCCATGATTCCCGACGTACGCCACATCCAAAACTAAGTTGCCGGGCAAGCTACGCTGGATGGCGAAGTTCCAAGACTCAACATAGGGCTCCTTGAAAGTTCGGATTGATGAAGAAGTAGGTCTGGTTGAGATCGGCGTTCGGGATAATGCCGTTGGAAGGAATGACAGCCTGCTGGAAAGCTGGGAAGCCGTTCTGGAACGTCGCCGGCCGCCCGTCGGGCAACTGTGCCACGCAGAAGCACGAGGTGTTGCCAAAGAAGTTGTTCTGCTTGACCGGATAGTTGTAGGCGTACGTGTTGTCGGGATACGGCGTATAGCTGATGCCGAAACCGGTGCGGATTACCGTTTTGTCGTTCCATCGATATGCAACGCCGAAGCGGGGACCGAAGTCGTGATAGTTGGTATGAATGCCAACGTTTGAGGGAACGTTCCCAATACCGCCGATGAGCAGCGAGTTGTTGGTCGGATCGTATTGCGAGAACCCGGCCGGATGAGCCGGCGTAGCCGCCGGATAAAGATCCCAGCGCAGACCCATATTGATCGTTAGCTTGGGAGTAACGGCCCATTTGTCCTGCACAAACGAGAAAATCTGCCACGCGCGGTAAGCGGGAAAGATGACGGGGTAATCGCGGGCTGCACTGAGCGGTGTGTCAAGCAGGAAAGCGGCTAGCGAGTTGCCGAAGCTGGTATTGGCTCCCGGAATGGAGGTCTGCGAGGCGTTGAATTGGTATAGACCACGAGGATTGTATGTTTGCGTCTGTTGTAGGTCGTCGCGTACGCGACGCAGGTCGATTCCGAATTTAATGGTGTGATTGCCGGCTGTCTTGGTCCAGATGTTCGTGAAGAGTACATTCGTTTCGGCGCGAATCCATGGCAGGCTCGCCGAGAAGCCGATGAAGGGATTCGCCGAAATTGGGCAAATCGATCTGACGGAGGTCCGCTGGTCCACGGGATGCCGTTGATGCCGGGAACCCCCAGTTGATCGGCGGTATTCTGCCCGTACCCGAACTGCTGTGCGTCGTTGCGGTAACGATTCACGCCGAAACGGGCTTCCATGATCAGAGTGGGCGAGAAAATGTGGATGTAGTTGATCGCGCCGCTATAGGTGTTTTGTACCCCGGTCCCTCGAATCCTGAGCCGCCCACGCCTCGCGGACCGCCATAGACGCCATAGACGGAAGCATCCGTCGTGACGGGCCGCGAGAAGCTGAGCGCGGAAGCTAAGTGGTCGTTATCGGTCTGGTTGTGATCCACCTTCACATCGAACTGATCCGTGGTTTTGGAGAACGGGCTGTTTACGAAATAATTGTTTGTCAGGCCCGGCGAGTTCGGAAGCGGGATGATGCTGCTCAGGATTTTCGCGGAGATTGGGTTGATCAGGCTGGGAGGAATCATGTTACCTGCGAACGGTGTCCTGCCGGCGCCGGTAGTCGTGTTGCCGCTGAAGGGACTGTAAATCTGCGTCGTCGAAACGCTCAGATTCCCAGTGCGCTCAGCAGCGGTGGGGACGGTCAGCCGATCGTTGTTTGCCTGATGATCCTCGATTCGGAGATAATCGCCGAAAAAGAAGGTGCGGTTGCGGATGATCGGACCGCCAATGGTGCCGCCAAAGTAGTTATAGGTGAAGTGGCCGCGCGCCGGATCGAAGTAGCTGCGGGCTGACAGTGCGCTGACGCGATTGTATTCGTACGCTTCGCCATGAAACGCATTCGTGCCCGATTTTAGGATCAGGTTCACGGCGCCGCCAGTGGCACGGCCGAGTTCGGCATCATAGTCGCTGGTCGAGATATCGACGGTCTGGATGGCCTCCTGCGGCGGAATCAAAACCTGCAGCAGGCCGGTCCGCTCGTTGTCATCGACTCCCTCGAGTTCGAGATTATTGGCGAGACGTGATTGACCGTTAAACCTGGTCGCATAACTGGATTGCGCGTTGAAGAAGGTGGAGTGCTGGACTCTCGGGCTTGGTCGCCCCGGGCACGAGTAAACTGAGGCTCTGAAAATTGTGGTTGCCCGGTAGGGGGAGTCCGGACGACCTTTGCTTCGATCTGCCGTCCAGTATCGGCACGATCCGTTTTCAAGGCCGGGGCCTCCGCTGTGACCTCGACGGTTTCGGTCACATTGCCGGGCTGCAACACCAGGTCAATGCGCGCCGTGCTGTCAACAGCCACGTCCACACCGGAACGGGATTGCCGTTTGAAGCCCGTCTGCTCTGCTATAACCGCGTACGTACCGGGAGAGAGCTGCGAAAAGGTATAGTTACCACTCTCGTTGGTTTGCGTGGTGCGGCTAATGCTCGTGTTGGTTTCGGTAATACTAACTTTGGCATTGCTGACGGCACCGCCCGACGCATCCGTGACGGTACCGACGAGGCTTCCGGTGACTGCCTGTGCCCAAATGGTCGGGCGAATAACAAACGCGAGCGCGCACAGCGCGAACATCCAACGTAGATGTCTCATTAGTGAACCCCTTGCTTCTGTGTTAGATTGCCGAAAACGGGGCAAGACCGCTGAAACTCGATTGCCCGATATCTTGCGGCGCAAACTTCGTTGACGCGATTATATGCGAAAACAGCTGAGAACTCCAGATTGCCGGATTAGTTACTCCATTGAATAAGTTGGCCGGGTACCTGGGTCCTGTTGACTCACATAGTCCGGGTCAGGGTTGACGGATTTACTAATCCGCCTTATAAGGCTGCTGCAGCACAGACGTGACTTTAACAGCAAGCTTGTCGGCACGCGCAAGCAACAGAATCATCCGCCATTGCTGTTATGCTCGTTCATCGCGCCTGTAACGCCGATATCCTGAACGACCTTACGCCGTTTAGGATCGACTCGCTGATTTCTCTATTAGCAAGCCCGCTACAATGCGATCTAAATGCTTCCCAGACTATGCTTTTCTCTGTTCCTGGCGTTCTCCGTTTTCGCCGCGAAACGGCCGCTCGGCCCCGGAGACTATGACACCTGGCGGCACATCCAGAACCAACAACTCTCCGCGGATGGAAGATTCCTGGCTTATGGAGTTTTCCCTCAGCAAGGCGATGGAGAAGTGGTTGTCCGCGATTTGAAAACCGGTAAGGAGATCCGGCAGTCTGCAGGAGAATTGCCACCCCCGCCTCCGGCCAATAATGCGAATCCATCGCCTGAAGATGGTCCGCCGCCCGCTCCCGGGAGTCTCGATCAGGTTCTCTTCCGACGATCACGAAGTAGTGTTCCTCGGGTTCGCAACTCATGCCGATGTGGAGCGGGCGAAACGTGAAAAGCGCAAAGCGGATGAAATGCCGAAGGGAGATCTGGTTGTCATCCACCTCGAAACGGGAGCGGTGGATCGAGCCCCGCGTGTCGCCAGTTTTCAGTTGACAACCCGTAACTCCGACTACCTTGCCTTTCTGCAGGTGCCGGAGAAGCCGGCGCCGAGCCGAGTCCGCCGCAACCGGCGGGAGAGCGAGACGGCCCGGTAAGCGGCGAGTTGAGCATTCGCAACCTGAAAAGCCCCTCCGCCCGCAAGTTCGAAGACGTGACTGAGTACCTGCTGAAGAACGACGGAACCCGCGCAGTGTACGCAGTCGAAACGAAGAATGCGGACGAGAATGGCGTTTACTCCGTCAGCACCGCCGAAGCGTCTCAGCCTGTCCCTCTCGTAAAAGGAAAAGGCCGATACGAGAAGCTGGCGACAGACGAAGGCCAGAATGGCATGGCTTTCTTGAGCAATCACAGCGATGCTGCGGCCGCCCCGGCCAGCCGGAATTCAAGGTCTACTGGTGGGACGGCAAAGCTTCGCCGGCTGTCCGAAATCGTGTCGAGTCAAACGGCAGGGTTCCGCCCCGGCTGGATTGTTTCAGATCGAGGAACCCTTGTTGTCCGAAAGGAGGTAAGCACGTCTTCTTCGGCACGGCCCCGAGACCCCGGCAGGAAGCAGCGGAAAAAGACGACACACCGCAAGACGAGAAGGTCTCGATGGATCTCTGGAACTGGAAGGATGACTACATCCAACCGATGCAGAAGGTGCGTGCTGCGGTCGAGCGTTCGCGCTCCTACCGCGCTTCCTTCGACCTCGAGAATAAGAAGTTTCTTCAACTCGCCGATCCCTCGATGCGCGACTTGGCTCCGAACGCCACCGGAACCTTTGCGCTCGGAAGCGACGATCGCGAGTACAGGCGGATGCAGGAATACGATGAGCGTTTCGAGGACACTTATCTCGTCAACACCGAAACCGGTTCTCGAAAGCTGGTCGCACAGAAGCATTCGGGTCGTACGCAATGGTCGCCCGATGGCCAGCATGCCATTTACTTCAACGGAAAAGATTGGATCCTGATTACCGCAAACGATGGCAGTACACGGAACCTGACGAAGGATCTCGGCGTTTCCTTTGGCCGTGCAGAGTACGACATGTCAGGCCGTCCACCTTCAGAAGGGCCGGCGGTATGGACCAGCGACGGGAAGTACGTGTTGCTCTATGACCAGTTCGACATCTGGCGAGTCGCGGCAGCCGATGGCTCTGCAGTCAATCTCACGAAGTCTGCGGGACGAAAGGAAAATGTATCGTTTCGCGTCGTGCGTTCCGAGCGAGCCGGCGGAACGGACAAAGGCGTCGACCCGGCGAAACCTTTGCTGTTGCGTGCTGAAAACCAAGGCACAAGAGATACCGGGTTTTACCGGACGTCGGTTGACGCCAATGCAGCTCCGACCAAACTAATCATGGAGCCGAAGAATTTCGCGCCCCCGGTCAAGGCCAAAGATGCCGATGTGTACGTGACGGCGGCCTCCACGTTTGCTGAATTTCCCGATCTCCTGGTTACGGACGGAAGCTTTCACGATCTGAACAAAGTGACGGACCTGGGATCTCAGCTGAAGCCCTTTACCTGGGGAACATCCGAGTTGGTTCAATTCCAGAGTACAGACGGAGTTCCGCTGAAGGCGACGCTCTATAAACCTGAAAATTTCGATCCGAAGAAGAAGTATCCGCTTCTGGTTTACATCTATGAACGGCTCACGCAAAATGTTCACTTGTTCGTGGAGCCAAAGCCGATGGACTCGATCAACACGAGCCTTTATGTCAGCAATGGCTATCTCGTCCTTGAACCTGACATTACATACAAGATTGGCTATCCCGGCCAGAGCGCTCTGAATTGTGTCTTGCCGGCCATTCAGGAAGTTGTGGACAAAGGCTTCGTGAATGAGAAGGCAATCGGAATCCAGGGTCACAGTTGGGGTGGCTACCAGGTCGCGTATATGGTGACGAGAACGAACCGTTTTCGCGCGGCCGAATCGGGGGCCCCCGTAGCAAACATGATCAGCGCCTATGACGGCATTCGTTGGGGGCCGGGACTACCGCGTCAATTCCAATACGAGCGCACCCAAAGCAGAATCGGTGGCACAATCTGGGACTACCCGTTGCGATTTATTGAAAACTCACCGATCTTCATGGCGGACCGTATTACCACGCCGCTGCTGATGATCCACAATGACGCGGATGATGCGGTGCCCTGGTACCAGGGCATTGAGTTCTACCTGGCGCTGCGGCGGCTCGGCAAGGAAGCGTATATGTTTACCTACAACGGCGAGCCCCATCACGTGCGGCGCCGCGTAAATCAGAAAGACTACGCTATCCGCATGAAGCAGTTCTTCGATCACTATCTGAAAGGCGAAGAAGAGCCCGAGTGGATGGAGAAGGGCATTCCTTACGTCGACAAAGTAGGGGCATCCCTGCAGCCAACCGATTCAGAGCCGTAGGGCATGCTAGCGGAGCTTCTCAGGGCTGCTCCGCTTTCCCCTGCAACGTGCGGTATTGATCCTGAAGCCTCTCGTTTTTGGGATAGGCGGCGGCAACGGATCGGAGATGGGGGAGCGCTTCTTTTAGATTGCCCGTCTTTACCAGCGCAAGCGCCAGGTTGTAGTGCGCGTTCATGTATCCCGGGTCGATCCGCAAGGCACTCTGAAATTCTGCAATCGCCTCCTGAAGACGCCCGGTGTTCAGGAGCGCAGCGCCGAGCATGTCATGAGCTTCCGGCCGGCTGTCGTCGAGCGTAATGGCTGCCCGAAACTCAGACGCGGCCCCTTGCGCATCAAGCCGCGAGAGCAGAAGGGCCCCAAGATTCACGTGCGCTATCGCATCGCGCGGCTCGAGTGCGATCCGGTGGCGCAATACCGCTTCCTGGATGGGCCGCCGATGATCGCCAACGCCGCGAGGCAGGATTTGTAGCCACAGATGGCTCATCTCGTCTCTTGCGTCGTTTCCAGCCTCCACGCGTTTCGGAGGGTGATTGGGATTGCGGGGGTTTGCCTCTGAGTTGTCGTAGTGGTAACGCATCGAGATCGTTGTTCCTCCTGGAAGAAACAGCGGTTCGCGGTAGCGGTACACGGCCTGCCAGTTGAGGTCCCAATGTGGGATTCGGATCAGGGATTCGCGTGTGCCATTCGGCAGCGTGGCAAACGCTTCGAGCAAACTGCCCAGGTAATGCGCATGAGGATAGATCGCGAGCAGATCAACGTCTGCCGGAAGCTTGAAGTCGTCCGATACCTCGAAGTCCCGGGCGCCAGCGGGAATGTTGAGCTTGTCGTCCCGTTGCAGTTGGACCAGGACGGGAAACTTGGCAGGCGGATCCTTCGTGAAGTAAATGCCGAGTCTAGGGGAGACCTGCTCCGCCTTGCCCGAGGGCTGCAGATGCAAATTCAGAACCAGGACATTTCCGGGATCCAGAATCCAAGACAGCCCGGGCGGTTCGGAGTACGGCCGTGAACCGGGTTTCCAGAACAAGAAGTGACTTTCCGGATCGAGCGGGTTGCGACCGATCGTGAGATCCATGCCCGGGAATCCGTGCCCGGGTTGCACTTCGCGGCGCGCTACGGCCCCGGTTCGATCGACGAGAAGGTTTGCGTGATGAGCGATTCTCGTGTTGCCCGGTTGAATCTCGACCGCGCGTACATACCGGCGCGTCGCTAATCCGGGACGGAAGATCAGATTCCAGAAGATATCCGGCCCGTCTGCTGCGACCTCGCACAGGGTGCTCCGCTTCCAGCACCATGTCCGGAGGTCCGAGCTGCCAATCACCGGGCTTCGGAAAGGCCGGCACCGGTGGCGTTTGTGCCTGGTTGCCTTCCGGCTGCTCCGTCATTAACCCAATCGCTGATGCAGTCGATCTGAGCCTTCGAGAGCCGATGTTCATCCTCGAACGTTCCAGGAGCTGCCTGTGGAGGAAATGGAGGCATGAAACCGCTTCTCGTAGCCGCAGCGATCTCCTTTGCGTGCCCTTTGGCATCTGCGTACGTTAACAACGAAAATGGACCTGGTCCTCCCGGGTTGTGACACGAGACGCAGTTTCGGTACAGAATGGGCGCAACGTCATCCGAAAACGTGGGAGCTTGTGATGCCTGACCACGCAGAGCAAGCCCTCCGAGCACGAGCGCGAGTGCCGTCGCGGCTGCGCAGGCCGATCTACCGAACATCTTCTAATGAGCAGCCGATTGCGCGTGTCGTTTGCGTCTGTGGCTTGTTACCGGCAAGAACGGCCTTAATCGAGGATTCGAGATCGTGGACCGTCGGCTGCGGTCGAGATTTCCCGAAGCTGATCCAGCGATCGTCGATCCGGCCCAGATAGACGAAGCTTCCCGCCGCGCTTATGACGGCCGCCTCGGGTGCCACGGTCGCGTGTGCTCGTTGCGCTAGCTCGTGGTGCGGATCCAGGAGCACCGTTCCGGGAAATGCATACTGCCGAACGTGTTCCTCGACTGTGGCGGACGTTTCCACCCTGCCGGAATAGACGAGATAGAAGTCGACCGGCGATTGCGCAAACTCTGCCGCAATTCGACGCAGTTCCGGAGCGTACCGATTGGTGATCGGGCAGTCTGTCCTGACAAACAGAAGTACGTGAATCTTTCCGTCATGGCGGAGCGGCTCAGCTGGATTGCCGCGCAGGTCGGTCACTTGAGCTGAGCACAGTGAGCCCAGCAAAAACGAAAGCAACGCAGCAGAAATGCGAGGAGGCCGATCCGACAGGCGAGTGCCCGGGGCATGAAACGTACGCCTAGAAGATGAAATTCAATCCGCCGCGAATTGAGCGCGGGGTCTGGACGATCAACATGTGGCCGTCCGTTCCTGACGAAATTGGCAGATATCCCTGCGCAAGAAGGTTGCGCAGGTCCGCCGTCAATTCAATCCGACCCGGTAAGCCGAATACCGAGGGAAGGGGCTGGCGAAGATAAACGTTGAACCCCGGCGACACACGACTATTCTGGGTGGTGAAGAGGTGTTGCGGTACAACGGTCCCGCTATCCACCCAGGCGTACTCGGTTTGAAGCCGTGTGCCGAGGACGGGTACAGAAGCCCTGACCTGTGCTGCCGCAATGTTGGCGGTCCTCTGCTTCACGAAGGTCTGCGATTGCAGTGAACCAAAGCTGTTCGGGTTTGCCGAGAATCCGCCCATCTGGCCATACGCAACGCTTAGATCGAGATGATCACCGGCCTTCTGGACAGCCGAAGCCAAATAGCCTCTTCTGCTATATCGCCCGATGTTGTAAGTGGAGGTGCTGGCGTAGGTATCCGTCAGCAAGTCTTCCGGCCGGATCGCCGAAAGATCTCCAGCCAGGTTCACTCGGCCGTGCGAAACGTCCTCAGAGAACGCGCTGAAGGCGTAAGTACGCGATCCCGCGACTTTGTTCCATCCAATCTCCAGGCTTCGCGCGCGCTGCATCTCGAGCCGCCCATTCTGGCGCGAGAGTTGGGGTAATTTCGCCAGAGATCCCGCAGAGATGAAATCTGGAGAACTTCGGCCGTCCAGATCGCTGTCGGCGTTCCTGTTGTGTCGAAGCAGCGCATCCGGCTGGCTGCCGTCGCTATACGAAGCGATCCACTGTCCCGTTTTGCCGCCATCGAGCGTAAGCCTTGCGAAACGGGCTGATACGGCTGTTGTGCTGCAGATAATCGACGGATTCGGCTAGCGCCCCGTATTCCACGTGCAGGTTGTCGCTCGGGTCGGCCGTTTCATACATTCCGACAGACATAGCCCTGAGAGGCTGGAGAACCGGCAATCGCGGCCATGGACGAGGCGTTTTGGCCCGCGGCAAGCGGCAAGCCAAGACCACCCACTTGCGACATCATGACCGTCACTTCCGGCGGACGTCCAAAGTATCCGTCCTCGTGCGGACTATAGATGGCGCAGATCGTGACCGAAGGTGACCCAACCGTATTCACGTCCCCGTACGAGCCACTTACCTTTAGCTCGCTTTTCCCGAGAACCGTGGTCGAGACGGCGAATCCTGTACCCCAATCGCCGAGGGTGGCTGCAGCGTCAGGAGTTCCCCCATCACCGCCGGACAGCGACAACATCGCATGGGTCTGAGTGAAGACACGGCGGCTTTGGCTCCGAGCTACTCTCATCAACCAGTCGTGTGATGGGGCGGGTAGCGGGCGATGACCGTAGCACCCATTTCCAGTCGTCAGCCATCGCACTGGTCGGAACGACGTAGTTTATCTTGATGCTGCTGAAGAGCGTAGCCAGGTGGATCTGGAGCACGCTGCTCGTGCCCGCCTTGACAGAGATGCTTTCCTTGGCTGCCGGTAGAAAACTGGCCAGAGTTGCGTGCAGCGAATAAAGATCGGCCGGTAAAGAAACAAAGGCAAACCGGCCCTCTTCGTCGCTTGCAGTCTTGGCAACAAGCTGTTGGTACTTATTGAAGAGCTGTACTGAAGCCCCGCGCTGAGGGACACCGGTGCTGTCTACGACCGACCCTACCAGATTCCCGGAGGAGGGCAGAGACAAATCTGAGGCTTGAACCGGGCTCCAAATAAGAAAAAGCCCGGTTAATAACGTCCCGAATTGTACGCTCGCAGATACAGAGGCCAAAATGGATTCGGGTTACCCGATTACACTGGGTCCGACTACGATACTACCGTAAATTGCGTCGACGGAGTAAGGCTCTTGTTCTTCAGCTTGTCCGTAACGGTCAGTTTAAGCGTATACTTGCCCGGCGCAAGACTCGCCAGAGGAAGCTTCTTTTCTACCGTAACCAGAAACGCCGAGGCGTTTGGTATGGCCGCCAGAGTTTCGGTCTGAGTCATCACCGTTTTGTTGTTCGAATCCACCACATCGTAGGTGATGGTTCCGTCCGGCTTCTTTGTCTTCTCATCCATTCCGAAGTTGTAGAACTCCGTGTAGATGCCCATGGTCTCCGTTCGCTGGAAGTTGTCGCCTACCCGCGGTCGAACCTTCGAGCTGCGGATGACGAACGGACCGCCGCCAATGCTCTTTGTGGGGACGCGCTCCAGTTGATCTGCCAGGATCAGGCTGCTCGAACCAAGCTGCTCCTCTTCATAATGAGGAACGTTCAGAGCCATCTCGAACGTATTCATCGTGTTGCCGACTAAGTCTTTGGCCACGATATTCAGGCGATAGGTGCCAGGTGCGAGCGGAACCGTCTTGGAGTAGATCTGCGATCCCTTCATGGCCTGCTGCAGCATTTCAGCCGGTACTTCGGAGGTCACGGTATCTTCGAACCAGTTCACCGGTTTGCGGGTCAGAGAGGTGATACGGCCATACATGTTGACCGTGGCCTTCGCGACTTTCTCTTTGGTCGCGTAGTTCAGGTCGTTGTTCTTGAACAGCACGGTCAAGCTGGTCAGAACAGTGGAATCCGTGATGCGGATGAAATCCGCTCGAACCTGCATCGGTAAGCGTGTTATACCGGACCGTCGAATTGACAGCCGCTTCCAGGTCCTTGAATTTGATCGTCGGAGCCTTCTGCAGCTTCGCGAACTGCTCGAGTCGCGTGAACTCGTTCATGCTTTCCGGAAGAGGCTGATTTCCGGTCCCCAAATGCGTGCCGTCGGAGCGGGTAAAACGCTGGGTCTTATCCGCCATTCCCATCTGTTCCGACATGGTGAGGCCGGCTCCCGGAACGTAAAGGAGTGCGTCCTTTTCCGACGGGTCCATGGTCATGTGATACTCGCCGCTCATGGTGGTATCGACGAACTCGATGTTGACGTTCGTGCCGATGCCATCGATGTAGCGATACCGCCAGTCTTCGAACGGATAGGTCGAGGTCTGTCCGCCGCCTTCCTCATACGGACGCTGATAGCTGCCGCCCGACGGGTGAGAATCGATCTCATCGGCAGGACCGTACTTGATGTAGATCATGCCCCGGTCCGTTTTCCAACCCGGGATGCCCGACGGGTAGTGGTCATTGGCGTAGGCGATGCGGCGGTAATGCTCTTCTTTGTATTCGTTCTCCTCCGTGTCGGGAGTCGGATCGCGGCGGAGCCAGAAGTTTTCTACAAAAGTCTGTCGCTCTTCGTCCGTCTTAAGCCGCTTGAACGCCTGCTTCTCCTCGTCCGTGATGATGTAGATGACATCCTCATTCATCCACTTCTTCCACGGACCAGCAAGTTCTTTCTCGAGCTGTTTCTGCTTTTGAGCTAATCTGCTTCTTGGTGAGGGGTTTGGCTACGGTTTCAGAAGAGCTGCTGGAGCTGCTGCTATCGGAGCTTTTTTGGGATTGGGAGTACAGCGAACCTGCCAGGAGCAGAGCCGCCGCCGAGATGCCCACCGTCGGATACGCGCGGAAGGCAGGGGGAAACTTCATAGAATCAATGACCTCTAATGGCGCCGGGGTACCTCTTCAGTCTAAGGTGCGAGTCCCTCGACCGTCAACGCCCGTGACGCGCTGCGGCGAGAATAGGTTTCCTGCGACCGCATGCGGACGAAATTATGGGATTTCGTAGAGATCGATCCAGAAATGAAAGCATTCGCTACGGGTAAAATCCGCTCACGCTGCGACTAAACGCCGTCTAATTGATTCTTTTCAAACGAATAGCGATAATCTCAGATTGGTTGCCAACGTGCACTATCGCGTTGCACACATATTGTGGGGCTTCTCAATGAATAAGAGCTTCAACGGTGAATCTTGAGCCAACCCCGAAATCAGTTAGCAGGCACGCTCCTGCTTATCGGTACAGTTGCGGCCGTTATCTCTGCAGTTCTAAGTTTCCAGCACCTGCGTAGCTATCCCCTCCACGACGACGGGGTCAGTTGGGTGGACCGGAACTCTGCGACCGGAGCAGTCCAGGTCACTGCGGCCCACGTCACGCCGGGAAGTCCCGGGGACCACGCCGGCATCAAGGTCGGCGACCAGTTGGTCAGCATACGGTCCTATCCGATTCACAATTCACTGGATGTTCCCGAAGCACTGTGGCGCATTCCGCTGCTTGGGCAGACGAAATATACTCTGCGCCGCAACGGCATCGAATTTCAGAAAGACAACATATTCATCCAGGCGGCGCCGCGGGATTCAGCTCTGTACTACCAATACGCGGTCGGTGCCGCCTACCTCGCCATTGGCCTATTTGTTTATTACCGGCGAACAAGCGCGGCGAAATCGCTCCATTTCTTCATTCTTTGCCTGGTTTCGTTCATCGGGACCACCTTCCACTATTCCGGAAAACTGAATACGTTTGACGAGGTGATGTATTGGGGCAACCTTGCGGCAACGCTGTTTGCGCCAGCGATATTCCTCCATTTCTGCCTGACATTCCATGCAAGGCCGAAATTCCTCGAGTCTCGCCGCGCTGAGACGTTGCTCTACCTCCCGTCTGCCCTTATCTTCCTGCTTTTCGTAGGTGCGGCAGAAGGCATCTTGCGATTTTCAGCAACGCTGTTCGAGGTGCGCTGGTTCCTCGACCGTCTGAGTGTCGGGTTCTCCATGTTGTTGTATTTCGCCGGAGCTGCCGTTCTGGGGTACGACTATAGGCATTCGCAGGATCCGGTCATGCGACGGCAGTTGAAATACCTTCGGAACGGAGCCTTTGTCGGCCTGATGCCGTTTGCGCTGCTCTATGCGATTCCGTACGCATTCGGCGCTGTTCCTTCCCACGTCATGAACCTCAGTGTTCTGTCCATGGGGCTCATTCCGCTGACCTGGGCTTACGCCATCACGCGGTATCGGCTGATGGACGTCGACGTCATCTTCCAGCAAGGCTACGTTTACACGCTCGCGACGCTGGCCGTCATTGGCACGTTCTATGCCTTGATCTTTCTGGTTTTCAGCACGCCCAGCATTCCTCCGCCGGCGTTCGTCGTTCTGATCTCGTTTGCGACCTTCGTGTTCCAGCCGATCCGGCGCTGGATCCAGGAACAGCTTGATCGGTGGGTGTTTTACCGGGACCGCTACGACGCCCGCCTCACCATGATCGAGTTTGCGCGCGAACTCAGTTCCGAAACCGACCAGGAAGCCATGCTCGCCAAAGTCTCGGACCGGATCAAGCGTACGCTCTCGATTCAGCGAATCGGATTCTTCCTTCTGGACGAAAACTCAGGGCGGTACTTCCTGCATTCTCTGAGCGCAATGCCGAAAGCAGGCGGACCTTGGGGCCAGGATCTCGACCTCTCGTTCCTGCGGGTAGCGGAAGAGAAGCCGTATCTGTTCTTCGAGCGTCCAAAGCACTTGCGGGATATCGTCTCCGAAGGCTGGCCGGAATCGGTCCGCGACACGATCAGCGAACTCGACTTCACCTACTACGTGAGCTGCCGGACGCGAGGTAAGACGATCGCTTTCTTCGCGGTCAGCCGAACGACAGAGGGCGATTTCCTTTCGAGCGACGATCTTGAACTGCTACTCACGCTTTCCAATTACGTTGCGATCGCGATCGAGAACTCCCGCCTGTACACGTCTCTCCAGCAAAAAGCGGACGAATACGAGCGCCTGAAGGAGTTCAGCGAGAATATCGTCGAGTCTATCAACGTCGGAGTGCTCGCGGTTGATCTTCAGGATTGTGTAGAGAGCTGGAACGGCCAAATTGAAAAGCTGACGGGGATTTCCCGCCGGAAGGCGATCGGCCGACGCTTGTCTGATCTGTTCGCACCCGACCTGATACAGAAGTTCGATGAAGCTCCGCGGGCTACCCGGCATTCACAACATCTATAAGTTCGCCTTGCAGCCCCGTTCCGAAGAGAAGGAATCCGACAACTCAGTGCAGAGTATACGGTCGGACGGACTGGAGGTGGCTGCTAAAGCCAAGGCGCCCCGGGAATCCATTGTGAACCTGGCCATCGCTCCCCTTGTTGCCAAGGACTTTCAGGAGATTGGCCGGCTCATCATCTTCGACGACATTACGGATCGTGATGATCTTGAGAGGCGGTCTGGTACAAGCCGATAAGCTCAGCTCCATCGGATTGCTCGCGGCCGGTGTCGCTCACGAGGTGAATACGCCGCTAGCGGTTATCTCGACCTACGCCCAGATGCTCACGAAGCAGGTCTCCGGAGACGATCAAAAGTCGAAACTGCTCGAGAAAATCGCCAAACAAACGTTCCGGGCGAGCGAAATCGTCAACTCTCTCCTTAACTTCTCCCGGACCTCGCCGACCGAGTTTGTCGAACTGGACCTGAACCGTGTCATTCGCGAAACCGCGAACCTGGTAGAGCATCAGTTTGAGAAGGCCGGGGTTGTCACGGAGCTTGTGCTGGCAGAGAATCTATTCCAGATTCGAGGCAATCCGGGCAAACTACAGCAGGTTTTCCTCAATCTGTTCATCAACGCGAGGGATGCCATGCAGGGCGGCGGTACTTTGCGGGTACGTACCTGGACAGAGGACACGCTGGCGCATATCGAGATCTGCCGATTCGGGGCAGGGAATTGCGCCGGAAAATCTCCCGCGTATCTACGACCCGTTTTTCACGACCAAGGGTGCGAAGAAGGGCACGGGCCTTGGACTATCGATTACCTACGGCATCGTACAGGAGCACAGCGGCGTAATCGAGGTAGAGAGCGAACCTAATCGAGGTACCCGTTTCCATCTGGAGTTTCCGTCTGTTGCTTCGAGACCAGGGCGCCATCCCGATCTGCGGCGGGAAGAAGCTCTTTCCGCCTAAACGGCCGGAGCTAGTCCTCGGGCACGATATTGCCGGCGAAGGCCTGATCGAGCAGCGAGGCGAAATCGCGGGTTTTGTGGCTGACGGACTGCTTATATTCGCTCAACTCACGTTCAACGGTTTTTAGTCGGTCTGCCAGGTGCAGGCACGCAAGCACCGCGGCACGGGTGGTGTCCAAGCCGCCGGCTCGCTTCGCGATTGCCGCCATCAAATCGTCGATCTCGCGGGCCAGATCCTCGACCTCCTGCACATTGCCAGCGGCTGAGATGGCGTACGTCTGGTTGAAGATGTTAACCCGGACGATCTGCTTGGTTGTGCCCGGAGTGTCCATTGCGATTCAGCCTCAGCTGGCGCTGAGTAGGTCGAGTTGCCCGAGAAGTTTCTCGATCCGATGCTTCACCTGCTTCCGCTCACCGCGAAGCGTCTCGAGTTCTTCGGTTAAATTGGCGATTTTAGCTTCCAGCGCGCTGTTTTCGCGCTGAAATTCCTCAGAGAAGGAATGGGCCTCGTCACGCTCACTTTGTAGAGCGCTGACGTCTTCGTTGGCCTTTTTCAGCTTGGCCTGAAGACCATCGTTTTCCGAACGCAACTGACTGATGATTTGGACTGCGCGATTAATTCGCTCTTCCAGATTCGCAAGTGTATCGACACTTTCGCCGATGCCTTCAGTCGTGTTAGCCGCCATGATGGCTATTATGGCTTATTGAAGCTGGGCTTGATGAGCTTCTTTTGCCCTGGTTGCCAAGGCCGCAAATCCGGCCGTATCGTTCACTGCGATGTCCGCCAGAACCTTGCGATTCAGTTCGATTCCGGCGCGCTTCAGCCCGTTGATGAACTTGCTGTAGCTGATTCCCACCTCGCGGCAGGCGGCATTGATGCGAACAATCCAGAGCGAACGGAAGTTGCGCTTCTTCAGCCGGCGGCCGACGTATCCGTAACGGAGCGCCTTTTCAACTGCTTCCTGCGCGGACCGATTCAGCTTCGACTTGGTGAGAAAGAAACCCTTCGCACGGCGTAGGGTCTTGTGGCGATAATCTCGCCGGTGGGTACCTCTTTTTACTCTTGGCACGTTTTCTCCTTGTTTAGAATTGGGAACAGATTCGTTCCCGGAGGGGAGTCAGGCACGTGCAGCGCGCTGCTCCCGCTCTTGTTTTGTGATGCTTGCCCCTAGTAGGGGAGCATTTCCTTCAACTTAGCCTGATCTGCGTCGTCGGCGACGACGCCTTGGCCGAGCTTACGCTTACGGGAACGCGTTTTGGACGTCAAGATGTGGCGGGCATTCGCGTGACGCCGGGTGATCTTACCCGTGCCCGTCTTCTTGAAACGCTTCGCAGCTCCCTTGTGGGTTTTTAACTTAGGCATAGCCTTCCTGGCTCAATCAGAATGGGTGTGGACGGGATTCGTCCAAAGAACCGCAAAGCCTCAGCGACCGAGGACAGCGCGACTACTCTGGTTAGGATAGCACGTCAGTTTGGTCGATAATGACTGGTATGAGCACGGCAGTCCAGCCTCATCCCATGTCCGTCGAGGAGTTCCTCGAGCGGCCAGAGCGTTGGGACGGAAATCACGAAGAACTCATTGAAGGAGAAAGTCTACGTGTCTCCTAATGACAAGCCACGGCACAACGAGGTCGTAAGGCGGATTGAGAGACAGCTGCTGCCTCTTGAAGAGCAAGGATTTGTCGTACTGGGCGAAGTGGCCTGCCGCGTGACCGATTCGTCTTTGCCTAACACTGATGTGGCCGTGATCCGCGCGATCGCTGGGAAGCTACCGGATGGGATAACTTCCTGCGGGAGTCCCCGGCGTTAGTTGTGGAAGTCGCTTCTCCGAATCAAACCCGAAAACTCTTGAAGAAGGCAGCTCTATACCTCGAATTTGGGGCTGAGCAGGTCTGGATTGCCTATCCGCACAAGCGGGTCGTCCAAGTCTTAACCGGTGATGGCAATCGCGAAGCTCGGGAAGGCGAAACCGTTGAGTTCCACGGCGTCGTCATCCCGGTCAGCGAGATTTTTCCCGCCTAGCGCGACTCGTTGTACTCTTCCACCCACGCCATCTGAATCGCCTCGAGTTTTCCCTCGCTAGAAGCCATCGGATCGTCCTTAAAGTCCGGCAATTCGGTGATCCACTTGTGCAGATCCGTATATCGGATGTGAGTTGGGTCGACCTCCGGGTGAGCCTCGAAAAGGCTGAGCGCGATGTCTTCGGTGTGATTCCAGCTTAGGCCTGGCATGATGATCTCCCCACGATTTTAGTCGAACCCAAGCGGTTCAATCGATTTTGGTGCCCTTCAGCGCGCCGCGCACAGCCGTATTCATCATGTTCTCCGCCAGGCTTTGCGTTGCGAGGTTCAGAGCTTCGATCTTCTCGTTCAGAAGGCGGTAATCGCTGCCGTTGTAAGCGGCGTGAATATCGTGTTTTGCCTTGTCGATGGCTTCGACGTTCTTCGGGTGTCAGACCCTGCCAGGCATCGTTCTTCTGAGCCTTCTCGGTTGCCAGGAGAATGGTATCCGCCTCCACTCTGGCCTCGCGCATCTGGCGTTCGCGGAGGTCTTCTTCAGCGCGGTCGAAGCTCTCCTGGATCATCGCTTCCACCTGCTCCTCCGAAAGACCATACGAAGGCTTCACTTCAACGCTTTGTTCTTTTCCCGTGCGGGCATCGCGGGCCGTGACATTCAGAATTCCGTTTGCGTCGATGAGGAATCGTACCTCGATTCGCGCAAAGCCGGCAGGCACAGGATCGATGTCCTTCAGATCGAATCGGGCCAGACTGCGGCAGTCTTTCACCAACTCTCGCTCACCCTGGAGAACGTGGATCAGCACGTTACGCTGACCGTCCACAGCGGTCGTGAACGTTTCTGTCGCGCTCGCGGGAATCGTTGAGTTTCGATGGATCAGCTTAGAAACAACTCCGCCCATGGTTTCGAGACCGAGCGAAAGAGGTGTAACGTCCAACAGCAGCTGATCTTCGACGTCGCCGGATAAGATGCCTGCCTGTACAGCTGCGCCGAGGGCAACGACCTCGTCCGGGTTCAGTTCCGTATGCGGCTTCGTTTTGAACAGGCGCTCGACGGCCGTTCGCACCAGCGGAATGCGTGTTGAGCCGCCCACCATTACGACTTCGTCGATATGCCTCAGGCGTGAGTTTTGCGTCGGCCAAGCACGCACGGCAAGGTTCGAGCGTGCGTTCTACGATAGGCGCAATCAACCGTTCAAATAGTGGCCGGTCAATAACGCGCTGGTATTCCGTGCCCTTGTAGTCGAGAGAAATCTTGGCTTCAGGAGCAAACGAAAGCTCTTCTTTCGCGCCAATGACCGCACGCCGCAGTCTCTGCACGCCCTCGGGATCATCGGCAATGCTCGGGCCGCCATCCGATCCGATGTCCTCGATTGCAATCCGAAGCAACAGATTGTCGATGTCATCTCCGCCCAGGTGCGTATCACCATTCGTGGCGAGTACCTCGAAGATGCCATCATGAAGCCGGAGAATCGATATGTCGAAGGTTCCGCCGCCGAAATCATAGACAGCGATGATGCCCTCTTTCCGCTTATCGAGCCCATAGGCGAGCGATGCCGCGGTCGGCTCATTCACAAGCCGGAGTACTTCTAATCCCGCCAGACGGCCGGCGTCTTTTGTCGCCTGGCGCTGTGCGTCATTGAAATAAGCGGGAACCGTGATAACTGCTTGAGAAACAGGCGCGCCCAACGCCGCTTCGGCGTTATCTTTCAATTGCCGCAGAACGGCCGCCGAAATTTCAGGCGGCGTATAGGTGCGGGATCCAAGCTGGAGTTTGATGACGGATTCGCTGTCGCCCGACGATTCGGAACGGAAACAGCTTAAGCTCATCCTGAACATCGTTTACCCCTCGTCCCATGAGCCGTTTAACCGAGTAGACGGTGCGTTCCGGATTGGTAAGCAGGAGCTCGCGAGCTGTTTCGCCTGCCACGAGACGGCCATCGGGAAGGGAAGAGACGACGCTAGGGACGATCTTCCGGCCCTCCGCGTCTTCCAGAATGCGTGGGCCCGTAAGATCCATTACAGCGATCAGGCTGTTCGTCGTTCCTAGGTCGATACCGACAATCTTCGAGTGGCGATCCTCGCCGAAATCGATCTGAAAGGTTCCCATAACTGTTTAGAGGCGATCCTCTACCGTTTGAGCCGCAGAAATTGCCGGGTTTAAAGCCTTTTCCACGTCTCGGATCAGGTTCTCGATATAGCGCCGCTTGTTGAGTGCGCCGCGGACCTCGTGCAGCGCCTGCTTTGCGGTCTCGCTCTGCACTTTCGGACGCATCGTACTTCGCGAACAGCGATTTCAACTCGCTGTCGATCTCGCGCCCGCATGCCAACGAACTTCTCTTTGGCTTCCTCGAGTTGAGGGCGTGCGTTCTCGTCTCCATCCCGCATCTCCTCGAGAGCCATATTGAGTTCGAAGACCTCTTCGAGCAACTCAGGAGGTACATCCTTGGATCTTTGCTCGCCGATGGGGAATCCTTCTTCGGTGAGCAGGTACTCTGCCCTTTTCACCGGATCGCGGAGCGTTCGATAACCATCGTTGATAATGGCGGTGTTCTCCATCGCCCGCGCGCTCTCTTCGGGACCTTTACGGCTGAACCGGTCAGGATGCCACTCGCGGCTGAGCTCGTAAAAGCGCTTTTGGAGCGCGCCTTCATCGAGATCCAGCTTACGGTCAATACCAAAGAATTCGTAGAAATTGCGAGATGAAGAAGACATAGGGTGGGCAATGACGCGACACGGATGGTCGCGTCACGAGAATGTGGAGGTCAGCCGAAGCTTCGTCAGGCAGAGAAGGAAGTACCGCAGCCGCAACTCTTGGTCGCGTGCGGATTCTGGAACACGAAACCCGACTGCATGAGCGAGTCCTGCCAATCGAGTGTCATTCCATCGAGAAACACCATGCTCTTGGGATCAACGAAAACGCGAACGTCTTCGAAGTGGAAGACGTGATCGCGCGGCCGCGGCTCGGGAGCGAATTTGAACTGATAACTTAAACCAGAACATCCGCCGCCGAGCACGCCGAGCCGAAGACCGCCCGCTCACCTTCTCGCGAGCGAAAGCATCTCTGATCTTGCCGACCGCTTTCGGAGTGACGAAGATACGCTTCTCTGCGGGCTGAACCGCGCCCGCAGGTTCTGGGGAAGCGGTCGGCGCTCCGGCAAGCTGCGTCAAATCAGGCATAGTTTACTGAACGGTGACAGCTTCCGGCTTTGCCGAAGCAACTCCCTGCTTGGTCTTGTAGTCCGAGATTGCGGCCTTGATTGCGTCTTCCGCAAGAACAGAGCAGTGGATCTTCACCGGAGGCAACGAGAGCTCGTTCACGATGTCGGTGTTCTTGATTTCGAGCGCCTGGTCAACCGTCTTGCCCTTCAGCCACTCGGTTGCAAGCGAGGAACTCGCGATTGCGCTACCGCAACCGAAGGTCTTGAACTTTGCGTCTTCGATGACTCCGGTTTCGGGGTTCACCTTTACCTGCAGCTTCATCACGTCGCCGCATTCCGGTGCGCCCACCATCCCGGTTCCTACATCCTTGCTGCCTTTGTCGAGAGATCCAACATTGCGTGGATTCTCGTAGTGATCGATAACTTTATCTGAATAAGCCATGTCGTTTCCCTTCGAATGATGTCCTTAGTGCGCTGCCCAAACTACCTTTGACAAGTCTACGCCTTCTTTAGCCATCTCGTAGAGAGGCGAAAGGTCGCGCAGCTTCTTGACGACGTCGATTACCTTGTTTGCCACGTAATCCACCTCTTCTTCGGTATTGAAGCGGCTCAGGCCGAAGCGAATGGAGGAGTGTGCCAGATCGTCGCCCGCGCCCAGAGCTTTCAAAACGTAGCTCGGCTCGAGAGTCGCCGAAGTGCAAGCTGAACCGCTCGAAACAGCGATGTCGTTAATTCCCATCAGAAGGCTCTCACCTTCTACATAGGCAAAACTGATATTGAGATTGTGGGGCAGATGGTGCTCCATCGTACCGTTGATGTACACCTCGTCGAGGCTGCCCATCAGCTTGTCCTTCAGTTTGTCGCGAAGGAAGCTGAGCCGCTTTGATTCTTCCGGCATCTCGCGTTTGCAGATTTCGCAAGCCGCACCCAAGCCCACAATGCCAGGAACATTCAGAGTACCGGAGCGCATGCCGCGCTCGTGGCCGCCACCGTCCATCTGGGCAGTGATTTGTACGCGAGGGTTGCGACGCCGCACGTAAAGAGCGCCCACGCCTTTGGGTCCGTAGAGCTTATGAGCCGTCAGTGAGAGCACGTCGATGCCGTCTTCGGCGACATTCACCGGAATCTTTCCGATAGCCTGAACAGCGTCGCTGTGGAACAGAATGCCCTTTTCCTTAGCGATCTTGCCAATTTCCTTCATCGGCTGCACGACACCGATCTCGTTGTTGGCGTACATGATCGAGATCAGGATCGTTTTGTCCGTGATCGCGTCCCGAAGCTGGTCGAGATCAATGAGCCCGTTCGTCTGAACCGGCAGGTAGGTAACCCGAACACCGTTCTTTTCGAGATGTTTGCAGGTGTCGAGCACGGCTTTGTGCTCCGTTACCTGGGTGATGATGTGATTTCCACGCTCTGCGTACATCTCGGCGATGCCTTTGAGCGCGAGATTATTCGATTCGGTGGCGCCGCTGGTGAAGACAATTTCCTTTGCCGTCGCGCCGATCAGATCCGCAATTTGCTTCCGGGATTTCTCCGTCGCCTGTTCTGCCTCCCAGCCGAAACTGTGGTTACGTGAAGCGGCGTTGCCGAAGTACTCGGTAAAGTATGGGAGCATCGCGTCGATCACCCGCGGATCGGTGCGCGTCGTCGCGTGACTATCCATGTAAATTGGCAGTTTCATTGTTATTTCCTTAAAGAGTCTTCCGGTTCAAAGCGGCTCACCGTACTCTGCAGCGCAACGAGTTGGGAACTCGGCAATTGAGCATCCGATTGAGGCTCGGAATCCTCCAGCATACTTTGGATGCTGACGCCCTGGAGAAGTCGCAGGATGCCCTCGTGAATACGGCGTAAAGGCTTCTTTACCGTGCATCTATCGGAATGGCCGCAGACGGCGTGTTCCGTGAAGCAGTTGGCCAGCACGATCGGTCCGTCAATGGCCCGTATCACCTCGAGCGCCGAGATCATGCTGGGATGCCGCGCGAGCCGATACCCGCCGTTGGTACCGTATTCAGAGACGAGAAATCCGCTCTTGCCAAGCTTTTGTAGCAGCTTCGAAAGCACCGGGAGCGGGATGCCGCAGACGTCCGAAACCTCCTTGGCGCTCACAGCACCACCTGTTTGCCGCTGGCGGTAGGCAAAATGTCTGAGAGCAATCAGACTGTAATCTGCCTTTTTTGTAAGTCGGAGCATTTCTAAAATCGAATGAAGGCGTCTAGCAACGGAGGTCGGGAGCCTAAGATACTTCTTAATTTATAGCACGCTTCCGCGGCCGGAAGAAGAAATTTATCCTCTGCGAAATCAACAATTTGAGGTACAACGACGTCGGTCTTCGGGCCAGGATCGCCGCCCGTCCCTCGACTCCGCCAGCGTCGCACCGCGTGCTAAAATCAGGTACTCGAATTCTCCTGCTAAATATCTCGCTTGATTAGACTTTTTCGCGTTTTTATCCCGGCCAGCGTCCTTGCATTACTGCTGTCCGAGATAGTCCTCATCCTTGCCTGTTACCTGCTCGCCATCTTCATCTTAAGAATTGACGCAGGTTTCTACCTCTTTGGCGAGGGAAATTATTGGAAACTGCTCGTCGTCACGGGATTCATCATCCTGGCGCTGTACTACCAGGATCTTTACGCTGAGCTTCGGATCACTTCGCGAATGCTCCTGGTACAGCAGGTCTGCCTATCCGTTGGCAGCGCCTTGCTTCTGCTCGCCTTTCTGGGCTTTTTGCAGCCCGAGTTTCTGATGTCCCGGTGGCTGATGGTGCTCGGAAGCTTTCTGGTTGTCCTGGTGCTACCCACTTTCCGGGTTTTTTTCTGGAAGTACATCATCGGGGCGCTCCGGTCGGAGCGGGTGCTGCTGCTTGGGAATTCCAGCATCCTGGGCGAGGTAATCGAATGCCTGCAGGACAAGCCACAATTCGGCTATTCGATCCTTGGTTATCTCTGCGAGGATAAACCGAATGATTTTCCGATCCCGTGCCTTGGAACTTTGAATGAAGTGCGCGAGATTTGCGACAAGCACAAACCCACCCGGATCGTCGTCGGGATGGCAGAGCGGCGCAACCGCCTTCCGATGCACGATCTTCTCGAGATCCGATTTTCTGGGGTCGTCATCGAAGACGCCGCCGACACCTATGAAGTGGCTATGCGGCGCGTTTGCAGCCGAAAAATCCAGCCGTCCCAGCTGATCTTCTCTCGTATGCTGGGGCCCAGCTCCCACGCGCTCACCATCCAGAGCATTTATTCGTTTTTGATCGGCGTCATAGGGCTAATCGCCTTCTCTCCGCTCATGCTTCTGACCGCCATCGCTGTCAGGCTCACCTCGAAAGGCCCCGTTTTTTATCGGCAACGCCGGGTTGGAGTGAATGGGCAGATCTTCACGCTGTATAAGTTCCGCTCCATGTACGCCGATGCCGAGGCACGTACCGGCGCTGTGTGGGCTTCGAAAGATGATCCACGCATCACGCCGCTCGGGAAATGGCTGAGACGCTTGCGGCTGGACGAGTTGCCGCAGTTTTGGAACGTGGTGAAAGGCAATATGGTCATCGTCGGGCCGCGCCCGGAACGCCCGGAGTTCGTTGACGTTCTGGCTCAGCAGATCCCGTACTACCGGCAGCGGTTGGCCGTAAAGCCCGGAATCACGGGCTGGGCACAGATCAACCATAAATACGGTGACACTCAGCTCGATGCCATGATCAAGCTCGAGTACGACCTTTACTACATCAAGCACGTCGCGCCGGCGCTCGATTTCTACATCATCTTTCACACGGTGAAAGTCATGTTGCTGAGCCGCGGCGCACAGTAATCTTCCCTATTTTCGCGGGGTGCCGGATTGGCCCGATTAGTTGCGAACCAGAACAGCGTTCTGGCTATCGGCCCCTATGACGCTGTCGAAGAACTTCTTCACGGCAGCATAGTCGGAGGCCGGCAGCGTGACCGTCTCTATGCGCAACTCCTCGTCAAGAACAAGATTCCCGTTTTCCTGTCGATAGGCAACTTTGAATCGCGCAAACGGAGATTCAATCGCGAAGGGAGAGGGCATCTCATCCACACCGAACCCCGAAGGCACTTGGATTTGCACATGTTTTTTGTATACTTTGCCGTTCAAAACGATCGCGCCGACTCTTTCCCCGACAGACGGAAGCCGAAGGGCCGGAGGTTCTACAACCGCAAGGTTGATCACGAGCATGCGGTCTCGCATGAGTTGCGCGTAGTGGCTGGCCGCGAATCCGAGCTCGAGCGAGAAGCGGTTCTGTTCGTAGCTATCCTGGGGCTTGACAGCAGTGATGGACACTCCGTTCCCGTAGCGGCTTAAGCGGCGTTCGACTGTAGATTTGTACTGTTCGGGCGAACCGGATCCCAACAGCCCGCGGTCGTGACGAGCAGATTGTCCTTCCGAGTAACTGGCCAGCGTGGCTGTTAGACTCCCCTGGGCATCCAGAGCGCCCTTAAACTCTTCCGAAAGTACATTGAGTTCGGGCTTCACAACAGGCAGTTCCAGCAAAGCCCCCTTGTCGCCGGCGCAAAGCAGAGCATAGCTGCCCTGTTCGTAATAAGGCAGGTCGCCAACAGGAGTTTTATCGTCAGTAGGATCAAACAGCAGGATGGGGCCGACCGGGCTGTCGGTAGCTGCTGGCAGGTTCGGCCCAGACCTGAGCTGAACCGCAATGATCATGTGATTGAACTGCGAGGGTGAGGCCCATTCCTTGTTCACATAAGTTCGGTCTCCCGAGTAGAGAGCAACCAAGTAGGAATCAATGCCCGCGATCTTGAGCATGGCTCGCATGAGATTCGCTTTGTCCTTGCAATCACCGTATTGCCGGGAGAACACTTGTGTGGCTAAGTGAGGCCGGACGCCGCCACTATTCGACAAGTCCATTGCGATTTCGATGTAGCGGAATCGTTGGACGAAGTGGCCGACCGCACGGATCCGTTCGATTTCACCGGCATAACCGCCGGTTAGTTCACGCACCTTTGCCTGCATCTCCGGGCTGCTATCGGACTGGGAGGCGGCGATTCGGGTATGCCACCGGGATACGTCACTCCAGTTCTTGAATGCCGGAGGGTTGGCGACTGCCGCGGGCGTCTCGAAATCAACCGCCAGGGCGGGTGCGGTTCCGAGGCGCGGTGCGAACATTTCCCGTTCACGATACGGGAGTTGCTTTAAGACCCACGTCGAAGTGTTGCCGTCGACACTAGCTTGCACAGGGTCGCCATTCAACATCCTTCCTTTGGCGTGCCAGCCTGGAGGCAGCGTGAGCGAGTAGCGCGACTCCAGCGCCGGAAGATTGTCCTGAAACAGGAACCGATCCTGTGCTTCCGTCGCCTTCTGCGACACTTGCGATTCATAGACGAAGACGGAGCCAAGCTCCGGGTTGGCTACACGTATTCGGCGCAGCCGGATGTCATTGTAAAGATCCTCGTTATAAGCGCCTAAATCTTCGACGCTCTCCTTCTCGAATGTCCGGACGTACCCATTGGGCACAACCAGCCACGCCCGCAAGTCTTTGACCTGACGCCCGCCTTTTTCGTAGTATTCCAGCACCTCGGCTTCGCGTTTGCCGTCATGATTCAGGATTTTGACCGCCCGGCGGGCGACGGTCGTCATCATACCGTCCGGATCTACCTGTACTTTCTGCTCATTGAGGAGCACGACGGCCGGAACTTTACCTGGATAAGTGGGAGTAGCTCGGGTGGCGACCTCGCTTACCCACGAAGGCGCCGGCTTTTCTTTTGGCTTCGACCAAACGAAGGGAACTAGCAGGAGGAAAGCTGCTGCGGCCGTAAAGATTTTGCGCACGTTCTTAGTCCTGTTTGGAGCCAGCCGCAAGTTCCTGGGTCTTCAATGTCACCATGTGGTCGTCCGAGTGCTGGATGGCGTTGAAAACCGTCTTAAGATTTGGGTAAATCTGCTTGTCGAACAGCAATAGACTCTTATCACCAAACCTTAACTGTCGGTTGTAGGTCAGAGTATTTTGGGATTTGTTGAAGCTGAGACCGACTGTATAAGCGCAAGTGGGACGCGCATTGACACCGGATGGTACATCGCCATTGTCCAATTCAAAGCCCGCTGGGATCTTGAATTCGATGAAATCCGACTCGCTCCAGGGATAGTCGAAGTAGATGTGGTTGTGGCGTGTACTTTCGGCAAACTGCGCGCCAAGACCTGACCCGAAGTAGTTTACGCGGACAAAGAGACGCTTACCGGTACGCTGTGCGTAGCCCGGAATCACAATGTGGTAAACCATGCCGAGCGGCAATGACAGATCTGCGGGGACATTGAATTGCACCTTGCTGACCGTGAAATCGGCAAAGCGGTGTTTGAGTTCCTCCCGGAAGTGGTCCTCACGCACAGAATCATTAGTGAAGCGGTTTCTCTCCCGCCATACACTGGCGGCATTGCCAAACCGGATCTCACGGATGTCGCCCTCAAGTGTGCCGTCCTCTTTCAGGGAGAAAGTAGCAAGACGTTGCGTTTGACTTTCGGACGCACCGAGTATGGGAGTCTGAACCATCTCCGGATGCTTCCCGTCGGCGATCAAGGCATAAACGCCCTGTTCCTGCCAGCGAAGCTGACCTCCGGGTACAGCAGGATTAGTCACGTCGTAGAACCGCCACTTTCCGTCAACGTTGACAGCAGTGTCAAAGGAATTCAGGAAAAAACGCGACTGCATTCCCGGATCAAACAGAAAGGTGGAACGGTCGGAAAGCTCTGTCCGGCGAGCTTCGAAACCGGCTGCTTGAGCGAGCGCCATGAAGGCGTAATTGATATCAGCAGGGGTGCCGCTTTTTCGCTGCAGCGTGTCTGCCGAGGTCTTGTTTTCCTTGAAATCGGCGAGGCGCTCACTTGATACCTCGTCACGGGTGATATCTTTCAGCTCAGTACGGCAATACTTCAGGATTTTATCCAGCTTTTCGGCATCGGATTTTGCACCGGCTGTAATCTGGGCGGCCAGAGTTCTAGCTTCCCCGTTCACTTTCACGTGCTGCCTGAACTCAGAATCGAGTTCTTTGCCCAGGGCCGTCCAATACTGATCCTTTCCTACTTTGGAGTTCTCTTCGTAATAGATAAGAATCCAGCTCATTGCCGTATACGGAGGAGGCGAGAAGGGCTCACGGTGAAAAGCAGGAATGTTGTGCACCTGAATGACATCGAAACCGTCGCGGGTTGGCTGACCCCGTTCCGGTCTACACCCGAAGGGTAGAAACCGCATTGCCGGGTACGCGATGTATTGGTTTGAGAGCGGTTTTACGTAGAACGTCAACTCCTGGACCGGATACTCGCTCTGTACTTCCAGTTGCCGGTACCGGTTGGTCCGCTCGCCCTCGTTCCGAGTGAACCGGTATTCGACAATAGAACCTGGTTCCACGGCCGGCAGAGCAAAGCTAATCACTTTCGTTTTCTGGCCCGCCCTTTCCAGAACCTTGTCGAAGATCGCGTCTTTGCTCAACGGCACGACGGTGCCGTCCGGCCTTATGGTGCGGCCTTGGACCCTTGAGATCTGTTGCTTGCCAAAATAAGGAATTTGCACATTGGCGAAATCCTTTCCGCGTTCTGAGAAGATTTTGAGCCGCACGTACTCGTCGACTGTGTTCTGGGCATAGCCTGAACCGTGCTGTTCGTTGGCGATCCGTACTTCGCGGAACAAGGCTTCCGCGTCCGCGTTTTGCTCGACACCCGATGCTTTCAACTTCAGGTCCGCCGGATTTACAGGCCGCCAATCGGCCCACGCCGGAATCGCGAGGAACGTTGCGGTCGTTGCTGCAAGTAAGAAGTGCCAGCGACGAGACAAATGCATAGATGTACCTCCGAACCCGCCACCCTTCCGAGCAGAAGTCCCCCCAAAGGCGGAGCGAAGCACCATCCGCCGGGGCGTGCGTAAGCGGTAATTGATCTTACATACTGTACACGACATATCTCAAAAAAGCAGCTACAAAAATTCTGAAGAATATCAGCTCGTTCGAGACTATAGCGGCCGGACAGAACGGAGATCTCGACTGAATGGCGTTGCGCCTCCTTCTCTATGCGCTGAGATGTTATCCGGCGATTTGATCACCATCTGCGATCGCTGTCGCTGAGCCGAAAACTTAGTGGGTCACGGGTGTTCCGCGTCGGCCGTCTGCTCCCGTGCCGTCCCATTTAACACGTGCAGCTCCGTTGTCAGTTGCTGCCACTTCCGTTTATCTTTTCGCGTGGCGATGGGAGCATCGAGATCACTGTAGTACCTGAGCAACTCGAGCCGGATGGCAGGTGTGACAGTGGCGAAGTTCTTGGCGCTGAGCACTCCCACCCAGAAACAATGCACTTCGTCATCCAGGCGGTAGACACCAGCACGCGTAATGACCCCGACATCGTAATTCCTCGGTTCGAGTCTGAGGCCGCCGGCCATAGCGGGGTCGATCATTTGCGAGAACTGCTTTGCCGAACGATCAAAACTATCCGTAAACAATTTCTCGACGGCGGCTGTAGGTATTTTGAGCTTCAAGTCGCGGAGTGGGCCCACAGGCGGTAAGAGCTTCAGTATGACTGCGAGCGTCCGATCACCCATGGTGGGGCGGTCGTATTGCTTACCCCAACTACGTTCGTAACTGGAGCGATTCATGATGTAGACGAATCGCTGACGCGAGACTCCCGGTTCCGAGCGCTCGATGTCACGTTGCTTGGCTGCCCAAGCAACCCGTGTCGCCATGGGAATGGTCTTGCTTACCGCTCGCCGGAACGACTCGATGGCACGAGGAAAGTCTTTGAACAGATCGCTCACTTCGCACCCATAGGTGTCCCGGAATGCTCTTTCCACGAGCGGCTGAGCGACCTCGAAGCCAATGAAATTGTGATACGCCTCGGGGGCAAAGTTGCCTTTTGCGACCTCCAGCACGTCAAACCCAAACTCGGTTTTGAGATGCCCAGCGGGATTGTCCTCATAGGTGATGAAGTTGCCGTACTTGCGTTGTAGCTGTGGGTACAAAATCGGCTCCGCGACATTCGTAGCGAGGCGATGTCCATCCAGATCCGAAACGTAGTGGGACAAAGCGCCAAGTGCGAAAGCGAGGTCGTTGAGGCTGCGGGATTCGCGGATAAGCGCAAGAATGAAGTCGCCCGTTCGCACATAGTGAGTGAGATCGCTGAACTGCTTGCTGCCGTGCGGATAGTAGCCCAAGTCCTGGATGATCGCGCCGCCATAGGCGAATCCATGTGCTTTCTTCAGTTGCTCGGCCGTGGCACCCGGATAGCGCGAAAGCAAGGCCGGCCTTAGTTTTACGTCCCAAAGCGCATCGACCAGCGCCTCATGGGAGAGAACGGAATACCCAAAACAGGCGGGCACCAGCGCCATGCAAGTGCCTGCGACGATCAGTGTTCGTAGACCGCGATTCAGGAAGTCTGCCCCCGATATCCATAAGCGCAGAAACGGCGTCCGGAAAAAAGAACAGTGGCGTCCTACTCGGTACTGGTGTACTCCGCCCGCGGGAGGCTTTGCGAGGGACAGGAGATTGCAGCGTCCTGGACCTTGCTTCTGCGACGCAAGTACCGTGCGGACGTCAACTGTCGGCCAAAGCCGGTCTGCCCAGATCCTCTTTCAGGTTCACTCCCGATAGCTTTCGACGAGCCGATTCATTGATCAGGAATGCCAGCCTGCTAGCAGCGATGTCATATTGCAGCCCCTCGTTGCGGATGTTCGAAAGGCAGTTCCGATCAGCGTCGGTAAGTCCGCGACGTGGATTCCAGGTCAGGTACACGCCCAAACTATCCGAGGCGCTTAGTCCAGGACGTTCTCCGATCAGTAACACGGAAAGCGCCGCTCCGAGGTCTTCACCGATCTCGTCCGAGATCGCCACTCGCCCTTGTTTCACGATGACTAACGGTGCAATACGCCATTCCGGAGCGAGCATCGGGAGCAATCGCTCCAGCAGGGGCTTCGAATGGGAGACGACGGCGGCGACCGAAAGTCCGTCCGCCACGATAAACACGACGTCGTAGCTGCCCTTTCTCCCGAGCATGCGTCCGCGAGATTCCTCGTTTAGCCGGCGTCCCCAATCGGGCCGGCGAACATACGAAGCGCGGTCAGGCGCGGCGCTCTCGGCTATGAGTAAGTCGTTTGTGACCGCGGCGAGATCCTGGGCTAATTGCTCGGCGTTGAGTGAAGCATGCACCGCTTCGCGAGCGCGGATCTCCGACAATCGTAAACGAAGGAGTTCCGTGGTCGGCAGCGCATTGCCCGTCCGTCCCAGACTGACCCGCGCGGGAGTGAAACGACGCAGATCCGGGATCTTCATGCTTCGAGCAAAGCGGGGATTCGCGGCAGCTCCGCCCTGTTCCTCTGAAGCCAGACCTCAAACTCGGGAGCAGGCCGCAAATTGAGTGCCCGGCGCAAGTAAAGCGCGTCGTGAAATGAGCTGCTCTGGTAGCTGAGCATGATGTCATCTCCGCCGGGAACTCCCATGATGTAGTTCACGCCGGCAACACCCAAAAGGGTGAGGATCGCGTCCATGTCATCCGCATCAGCTTCCGCATGATTGGTGTAGCAAACATCGCAGCCCATGGGCAGTCCCAGCAGCTTGCCGCAAAAATGATCCTCGAGAGCCGCTCGCAAGATTTGCTTGCCGTCGTAGAGATACTCCGGACCGATGAAGCCTACCACTGTATTCACCAGCAGAGGTTCAAATCGGCGTGCCACGGCATAAGCGCGCGCTTCGCAGGTCTGCTGGTCGACTCCGCCGTGCGCATGAGCAGACAAAGCACTGCCCTGTCCGGTTTCGAAGTACATGACGTTGTTACCTAAGGTGCCTCGGTCGAGTGCCAGGGTTTGCGCCGCGCTTCGTCGAGTAAAGCCAGATCGATACCAAACGATCGGTTGGCGGCTTCAGTTCCGGCGATGGATTGGAACATCAAATCGAGGGTGCGCCCCGACGCATGGCCTCCATCTGAGTTGTCACGTGTGCCAAGACGCAGGTTTGGGTGGGAATCTCCAGCTGCTCACGAATCCCGTCCAGAAGAGCAAGCAGGGTCGCGACTCTCGCAACGTCGTCCGATACCGGATTGATACCAATCACCGCGTCACCGCTACCGTAATTGAGCCCATCAACGATACTCGCCGCGATGCCTACGGGGTCGTCGCTCGGGTGATTCGGCTGCAGCCGCGTCGAGAGACGACCGGCTAAACCGAGCGTGTTCCGGAATCGAGTAACGACGCGAATTTTAGCTGCGACGGCAACCAGATCCTGCAACCGCATGATTTTCGATACAGCTGCAGCCATCTCGGGAGTAATGCCCGGAGCAACAGCGGTGAGCGCCGGCCGAATCCGCCGCATCGCTTAGCAGCCAGTCTCTGAATTCACCAACCGAAAGGCCAGAAATCGGAGCGAATGCACGCGGCTTCGTGAGTATCTAAGTATCAGCCGGGTGACCTCGTCGTTCTCATACGGAATTAATGGCTCATCGAGGAAGTTGGTGAGTGGCACGTCGGCGAGGCACATCTGCGCAGCGATTCGTTCTTCCGGCTTCCGGGCGGCGATACCCGCCAATTCGTCGCCTGAACGGGCGGGCGTCGCTTTGGCCAGCAGCGTCTTCAGGTCCGCGAAGGTGTACGTAGTCGACCCTAACGAGTGACGGTAGGTGCCCACAGCGATAACCGCGCCTCCTCGGCAAATTGCTCCTCGGGCGAAAGCACCAGGTGATGCCGGGCGTGCAAAGCGAAATACATCAGACCCGCGGAAACCAAATAGCCGCCCCTACGACGCCGCGGCCGGTAATCCCGGTTAGCAAACAGACTGCACAAGGTCACAAGGCGATCGCGCATGCCGCCACTGCTCCCGTGATACCCAATGGGCTGCGATACGGCCGTTTGATGAAGGGAAACCGCAGCCGAAGGATTATGAATGACAGCATCTGGAGAACGTAAGCGAGAACTGCGCCGAATACCGCCATATTCAACAGAGTTGCGCCGACCAGGCTTTTCTGGCCCGCGAAGTAGATGCCCAGCGTTGCGAGATAACCAATCGCAGATCCGGCGATGAGCGCCCGCGCCGGGGTCTGCCTTCCGGAATGTGTTACGGAAAGCGCTTGGGGGAAATATCCGGCTCGTGACAGTGAGTAGATCTGGCGGCCATAAGCGAAGATGATCGCGTGGAAACTTGCGATCAGGCCGGCGCAACCCGCGATAGCGCGAGCAGCCGGGCGTCGCGCCATCGCCAAAGACGCTTCGAAAACCCAGGAACAGAGGCTCCTGTGAGCGGCCGATCGCAGACGCGCCGGGCGAGATACCACTGTTCAAATGACGGTGAGAAAGGCGAACACTACCAGGGTGGCCAAGGCCAGAAACATTCCTCGGGGCAGATCGCGAACCGGATCATGCGATTCCTCGGCGGCCAGTGGAAGTTGTTCGATACCCAGGTATACCCACAGGGCAAAGGGCAGCGCAGGCAAAACTCCGCGCCAACCGTTCGGGAACCATCTCCCATTCTCAGTGCCCACCGGGCCAGGTCGAATTGCGGTATTGCGCATATGAAAAACATGATGAGCACTACAAGAGCGCACAACGTGACGAAGACAGAAACGCGGAATGAGAGTTCCACGCCTATGACATTCAGCGCTACGAATATGAGGTAGCAGAGAAGCCACCACCCGGGAGCCCACGAGGAAGGTGTTCCGAAGATCGCCCCCATATAGCCGCCGACACCCACAACGATAACCGCCGGTGTGAGGATGTACTCAAGATTCTCCGCAAGACCGGTGACAAAACCGCCCCAACGCCCCATGGCCGTGCGTGCGAAGGAATAAGCTCCGCCGGTGTGTGGAAGTGCCGACGACATCTCCGCAATGCTGCAGCACAGAGCTGCAAAGAGAACTGTCATGATTGCGAGGCCGGTGAGCATACCGCCGAAACCGCCAGCGGGCAGACCGAAGTTCCAGCCGAAGAAGTCGCCCGAGATAACAGCGCCAACCCCAAGGGCCCACAAATCAAGTACTCGCGCGTGCCGCCGTAACGTCCGCTTGGCGAAGTATTCTCCGTCGGGCCGATCGTGGCGCAACTCCATGATTGATGTGAGTGTAGCGGGATGGAGGATCGGTGTCGATCTTCGGTCCAGGAAAGGCGGTCAGTGATTGGCCTGCCGCAACGCAAGCACCGCCTTCTCATGTTCGGCCAGTGACGAAGAGAAATGATGCGAGCCTTGGCCGCCCGGGTTAGCGACAAAGTAAAGATAATCGACCTCAGCGGGTTTCAACGCCGCGCGAATTGCGGTGAGCCCAGGATTGGCAATTGGGCCCGGGGGCAATCCGGGGTGCGCATAGGTGTTATAAGGATTGCCGCTCGCGAGATCTGAGCGGTGAATCACGCCGCGGTAACGGTTTTCGATGAGTGCCGCATAAACCGTCGTAGGATCGCACTGTAGCGGAATACCCGTGCGCAGCCGATTGGTAAATACAGCAGCGACCAGCGGTCGTTCCCCCGGCACGGCCGTTTCTTTTTCCACTAACGAGGCGAGGGTGAGGACGCGGTGAAGATCGACTGCCGCCTGCATTACCAGCTGCCGCGGCCCATTGTTTCCGAAACTCGGCGGTCATAGCTCGACAGAGCTGACTGGCGGTGGTTCGATGCGTGACTCGGTAAGTGGATGGAAACAGGAAGCCCTCGAGATTTGGCGCTAGGGGGTCGAGGTCACGGATATTCGCCGGGTCTGCCGCGGCTTTCAGAAAATCGTCCGACTTCACAGTGTCGGAGTTTTTAAGGATGCCGGCGATATCGAACAGATTGCTTCCCTCGGGAAACGTGAGCTCTTCGAAGAACACTTCGCCTTTGCGGATTGTGTCGAAAACCTGGAGCGGCGTCCGCTCAGAGCCGAAGCGGTATTCACCAGCCTGTAGAGTCGCTCTGGGATGAAGCGCGCGCGCAGCAAGGAATGCCCAGGGAGATCGGACGACGCCGTGACTTGCCAGAAGCTGGGCGATGGCGCGCGACGACATTCCATGCTCCACTTCGACAAACGTCTCTTCCGTGAAGCCTCGATACGGCCCCATGTACCAGTAGCCCGCCAGAGCGATTGCCAAAAGAAACAGGAAGATGATAAAACCGGCAATCAGCTTCAGTATTCGTCCGAGGAAGCCAGTTCCCTCAGCCATTTGTCTTCTCCTCTTCCGCCTGCGCGGACGCACGACGAAACTCCAGATAGCTCTCGAGCAGCAGGGTGGCAGCCAGACGGTCTACCGATTTCTTCTTCTGATCCAGGCTGGCGCCGCCGTCGCGCAGCATGCGTTCAGCTTCGGCCGAGGTGAGCCGTTCATCCCAGAAAACGACGGGCAGAGAGGTCTGCCTTGCCAGGCGTTCCGCAAACTCGCGCGTATACTCGCTTTGCCGGCTCTCGTCTCCACTCATGTGAAGGGGTTTGCCGATGAGTAGAGTACCGACGCCGAGCCGCTTAGTCAGATCTTCCAATGCTCGCAAGATCGTCCCGGATGCGGTTCCGGTGTAGAGTCTCGAGACCTTGCGCGGTAAGGCCCAATTCGTCGCTGATGGCGAGGCCGATTCGCTTCTTTCCGACGTCGAGCGCGAGAACGCGGCGGGGTTGGGATGCTGCATCGGGTGTGTTCAAAGTCGATGATCGAAACCTGACGACATGATAGATTGAGGTACCGGGTCAGCTCGCTATTTTGGCTCTTTTAAGCCCAACGCAGACGTATTCCAAGCTCATTGGACTTCGGTCTTCGCTCGTCGCCACGGCGGCCCTGATCGCGCTTCTGTACTACGGGCGAGACTTCTTTGTCACTCTCATCATCTCTGCCGTCTTCGCCTTCATTTTAGACCCTGCCGTTTTGGTTGCGATGAAGCTGCGTCTTCCGCGGCCGGCTGCGACGGCGGTCATCCTCGGCATTGCTCTCGTCGTGTGTTATTTCATCACGGCGGTCGCCTGGACCCAGCTCTCGAAGCTGCGAGAGGACCTACCGACTTACGCGTCGCGCGTCAGTGATCTTCTGAATGCGACAAGTGACCGTCTCGATCAGTTCCAGAAGCAGACCGTCGAAATGGTGGTGCCGAAAACCTTGCGTGAGCAGGACCAGCAGATCGAGCAGAAGCCGCAGCAAGCCATGCAGGCGCGCCGCCGCAGGACCAAACAGCCTGAACCCGTTGTTCCTCCGTCTCCTCCGCCGATCCAGGAAGTGCGAATCCATAACGATCCTAAGCCGTTCATAACCACGCTTTACACGGTGTCAGCCAGGTACTTTCACGGGCTGTTCCTGCTGTCATTTGTGCCGTTTCTCGTCTATTTCATGCTCAGTTGGCGCGACCATGTCAGCAAGAGCGTGATCCGCCTGTTTCACGGACAAGATCGCTACATAGTGGGGAAGAGCTGGTCGGGAATCGGAGATTCCACTCGGGCGTACGTCATCGGAAACTTTCTGCTTTGGGTATTGCTGAGCATAGCGAGCGCGGTCGCTTTCTTCTTCCTGGGCGTACCGTATTGGCCTCTCGTTGGACTTATCAGTGCCTTTTTCAGTCTTGTGCCGTACGTCGGGCTCCCGCTTGCACTGCTGCCACCTGTGCTCGCGGCGGTGGCGATCCCGAATCGCTTCAAGATCATCGTCCTGGTAGCGGCCATCACGGCGGCCCTTCACGTCGTGACCATGAATTTCTTGTACCCGAAGATCATCGGCCGCCGAGTGCGATTGAATCCTCTCGTCGTCACGATCGCCCTGATGTTCTGGGGTTTGTTGTGGGGCGGAGTCGGCCTGATTCTGGCCGTACCGATTACAGCCGCCGTGAAGGCGGTTTGCGATAACGTCGAAGCGCTGGAACCATACGGGCGTCTCCTCGGAGACTAAGGCACGTAAGCTTCGATCGCATCCGCCAGTTTAAGTTCGCTGCCCTTGCCGGCGTGTTCCGCTCTGAGGTAAGCCAACGCTGCCACTTCGTCTAAGGCGGGCGAAAAGACCGCTGACGTGATTTCGCCTGCTTCCTTATCCGCAGCTCGGAGCTTGGTACCTGGCTGTGGTGCTTCGCTCGCTCTAATCCGGACGGGCGTGAGGAGACGATGGACCTGGCCGCGCGACCGCACTCGTTCAACGATTTCCTGACCGAGATAACAGCCCTTGTTGAAGGAAACGGCGGAGAGGATCTGTGTCTCCTGCACGAGGTAACGTTCCGAGATGTCTTCGCCATACCGCGCACGTCCGTTCTCGAGACGTACAACGTTAACCTCTTCGGGACTGGCTTGCGGAATTCCTAACTCCTCAAGCCGTGCCAGGAGCTTCGGCTTGTCCGCAGCAGGCACAAAGATCCGTACGCCCTCCCGGCCGGTAACAGCGACGCGAACGGCGAATCCTTCTTCCCAGGGCTTGATGGCGAATTCTGTCTGTGGAATGTCAACACCTAACTGAGAGGCGACATCCAAAGCTCCAGGGCCTTCTATCGCCACAATCGCCCAATTATTCGTCTCGTCTTCTAGCGTGACATCATCCGCGATGATGTATTTGTCCAGATGCTCGAGGAGCTTTTCTCGCGTTTCGGGCTCGGTATCGAGCCAGAGGCTATCGCCCAAGTTGTAGATGTTCGCGTCGGCGATGATTCGGCCTTGAGCAGTCAGAAAGAAAGCGTACAGCCCTTGGTATGCCTCGAGCCGGTTCACGTCGTTCGTGCTCATGGCGTGCAGAAGACGCGCACGATCTTCGCCGGTCACCTTGATCTGGCCGCGCCCGGAAAGTTCGATCCAAGCCGCGCGCGTCCGCAACGCTTCGTAAGAGTTCATCTCCCTATTCGATGAAGCGAACGCCTCACAAGCCGCGTTGAGAGAGCGAGCGCAGGTAAGCCGAGATGAACACGACGACGAAACCGGAAATCACCATACCCAACAACCGGCGATTGCTCTTGCCAATGCTGATTTCTCCGGCGTAAGGCGAGGTGCCCCAAAGGATCGCGGTCGCCAGAATGTGTAAGACAAGCAGCATTTTGATTCCGAACCACATCTGGTACGACGAACTGTGTCTCGGGCCGGAGTAGGTTGTGAAGTTATACAGGCCGGACAAAACAATCAGCACCAGCAAGCTCCACAGCGTAGTCCGGAAGCGGACCTGGCTCGTGCGCGCCGCCGTTTCCACCTGGCCCGAGGGCAGGGAACTCAGAATGGGAACGAGCACCTGGCGGGCGTAGAAGGCGCCCCCAAGTAGCAGGATGGCTGAGCTGATGTGAATGAAACGCGATAGAACATGCAGGAGAACGTCGGCGGACACTTTCCGAGTATAAGGGGAAGGTAAAGCGTCCTAGCCCAGTAGCTCCCGCACGTAAGGCTCGAGTCCCGGAGAACAGGCGTAGGCGTTCCCGCCGTAAATGGTATTGGCGCCATCGAAACTGCGAAATACGCCCCCGGCTTCCTCCACCAGCAGTTTCAACGGAGCAAGATCCCAGGGCGCGGCATTCGGCTCGATCCAGACATCCGCTTTGCCTTGTGCGAGTAGCATGGCATCCACAGAGCCGCCCATGCTGCGGACCGCCCAAAAGCGCTGGACCCAGGGAAGCAGACGACCGGCGAACGGCGCGACGCCAGCTTTGTTGAAGCCGTTGAAGGAAAGAACGGCGTCGGAAGGATTGGACTTCGGGGTGACTCGCAGTTGTTTGTCGTTCAGCCAGGCGCCGGAACCTAAACCAGCCGAGAGAAGCAGTCCCTGAGCCGGGCTGTGGGCGGCAGCAGCGACGATCTGGCCGTCTTGCTCAAGCCCGATTAAGACCGCCCAAAGTGGGATTCCGCGAACGAAATCGCGGGTCCCGTCGATCGGATCGATGATCCACTTGCGGCCGTTCCGGCTCTCCCGGTTAGCGCCTTCTTCTCCCAAGACTCCGTCGTCGGGGAACTCGCGGGCAACTCCGTCCACGATCAACTTCTCGCAGGCGCGATCGGCAGCCGTAACGGGCGATTCATCGGATTTCGATTCGGCTGTTACACCTTGGCGCTGGTAGTCCAGCGCCAGAGCGCCGGCCTTTTGCGCCAGAAGTTTCGCGAGCTGAACCTCGCGTTCGAAGGGCATCGTCTGATTATGCCCTTCCGGACCATCGACGACCTTTTAGCTGGCTTTCTTGGCGTCGAACTGGCGCTCGGGCATATTGCCCATCGGGCCGCCTTCCATCTTCATATTGAAATGGATGACGTCACCGTCGAGCTTGCCTTTATAGGTGGAGGTCATCTTATTGCCGTTGAACTCTCGGACGACGGAGAAGCTGAGATCACTTCCGTCTACCTTCCCGTCCGAGATTTCGGCTTCGCCACCTCGACCTCCGCTCACGGTACCCGTCAGTTTGCTGCCATCGGCCTTCAGGTTCATGGTGACGGTCCTGGTGTTTCCTCCGGGTCCCTGCATTTCCGCAGTCCATTTGCCTGTGGCATCGGCCGCCCACAAGCTGAACGCCGCAAGACCGGTCGCCAGAATTAATCGAAGTGCCTTCATTGTTTGTTGTTGCTCCGTAATGAATGCGCGTGAAGGGAACGGGAGGTTACCTCTCCGGCTGTAAAGAGCTGTAAAGACTGACAGGTCTGTTTTGAGGCGTAGGGAGCTTAAGGTGGTCAGAAGTGAGAGCTCTCCTGTCAGCGTTTTTCAATGTGCATCTAAGGAAGCGGTTGAGGGCAGTCGAAATCGACAATCCAAGTCTTCTCCGGCAACTCTCGCCAGTGATAGCCGGCGCCGAAGCGCTTGGCTTCACGGACCCGATCATCCGCGGGGGTGCAGTGCGCGACGGTCTACGGGGGAGCGAAATCAACGATTACGACCTGTACGTCAGCCGCCTGCAGGTCGTCGAGGGACTGAAACTTCCGTCCATCAGAGAGCCCGGCGCGGATGCATTCTATCGTTCCTGGCTCGGGGCGCGGCTTAAGCTGATCGACGGCGAAGCGCACAGGCAACGCCTCATGGATCGGCCTTATTTGGCCTTTAACGTCAGCTTCAGTGGTGTCGACCGGCCTGTCGACCTTGTCATCAACGACGAGGTCCTGTCGCCGGAAAAGCTGGCACTTGAGGCGGACGCCACCATGAATGGGATCGCCGCTTCTCGCGCGAAAATTGCCGCTCATCCCCGCTTTCTGTCCGACACCGAAGCTCACATCTTCCGTCCAACTTGCGCAACCATTGGAAATTTAATCAGCGCGCCCGCGCGGTACAAGATGAAATTTGCTCCGCGCGATCGCGGATCTCCGGTTTCGCTTGTTCTGAGGAGAAACAAGAACGCGGGCATCTAAATGCAGGAAATACTTCAGGCGAGCGAAATCGGGCTAAGCCTATGATTTACAATTAGGTTTGGGCTATAGGGCTATAAGATTCTGCTATTGACACGCTCTTCCTGCGAGGTTAGATTTAAGGATTCTCCGCCGCCAGATGCCGAGCTGATTTGTACTACTCAGCCGGTGCATTGGGCCGTGTTCAGGCCATGAGGAGTTGAATGGAAAAACAGTACTTCGTTCTTGAATTTGCTCACGCGGTGCCTGGGCAATGCAAACGAATACGTGTGAAATATAAGCACTTAGCTTACGTCCTGGTGGCGTTGTCTTTGTTCTTCGTTTGTGTTCTCGCCATGTTTTCCAGCTATGTTCGTTTGTACTGGAAGGCTTCTCATTACAATGAACTTCGGACCAGTTTCGAGGGTCTCCGAAGCAAATACCTCGATTTGCAGCGGATTTCGCGGCAGCATACGGAACAGATGGCGTCGCTCGAGATCCTGGCGAACGAAGTATCGGCTGCTTATGGGCTAAATGCTACGGGTCCCGGCGGAAATCGCAGTGTCTCGACGAATGCGGACCTGTTCTTACCGACCGTAAACGAGTCAATTCGAGAATTTAATTACCTGAAAGCTGCTTCTTTTAGCGGCGTGTACCATCGATACGGGTTCCCTAAACAAGGGCAGTCATTTCCAAGTACCTGGCCGATCGAGGGGATTCTACGAAGTTCGTTTGGCGGGCGCTCCGACCCATTTTCGGGCGAGGGTGCTTTCCACACGGGAATCGATCTTGTCGGCGCCGACGGGCACATCCGTTCATGTTAGTGCCGATGGAGTTGTGGTCTCCGCGGGCTGGTCCGGAGCGTACGGGAAGCTGGTGGTTGTCGACCACGGCAATGGTTTGCAGACGTACTACGCCCACCTCTCCTCTTTTCTCGTGATTCCAGGCGAGGAGGTTCGGCGAGGTCAGGTAATCGCATTGTCCGGCTCGACCGGCCGCGCAACGGGCCCGCATATGCATTACGAAGTTCGGGTGGCGGGAACACCGGTGAATCCCTACAAGTACCTGGCCAAGACCAAGCCACGCGACCTTGCGTTCGCCTCCAGATCCGGGCGCAACGATCTCGGTCTGTAGTACTTCTGACGCCTCTGGAGCGTCCAAGTAAGTAGTGAATCGATACATTACGCGACGCAGTCTTTTGGCAGGCATTTCAGCCTCCACCGGATTCTGCGCTGTACCGCCTCAGAAGGCTCGTAAACCGAAATCTCCGATTCCCTCGGGCGTCGGCGAATTTGTCCGGTTCAGCGATCCCGTAACCGAGAACCCGCTTGTACGGCTGACCAGCCCAGCGAGTGCGAGCGTCCTACCCGATGCGACCAACCGGTTCATTTCTCTCCGAGGACGTTTTCTGGTGTTCTCATCGGATCGAAACGGGCAATTCAATCCGTTCCGCGCCGATCTTCGTACCGGAGCACTTACCCAGCTCGCCGAAACACAGCTTCTCAAACCCGGTTCTCTTTGCCTTGATGAGCAAGATCGGCTTCTGCGGTTGATCGAAGGCGATCGGCTGGTAGAAATGAATCTGCTCGGAAAAAAGACACGCGTGCTGGCGGACGGAGTATCGGCGTTCAGCGAAGTGCGCGAACCCTCGGAGTTCGTGGTCGTCAGGCGAAAACGCCTGGAGTACTTATCGCGAAGCGGACCGGTCCTCGCGGACGACGTGGCGGACTGGTGTCTGGTGGGCCCGGGCGGCGCCGGTTGCTTATTCGGGCGCGAGCAGTCTTCAACCCAAAGCGAACTCTGGTATACGGGGCTCGAGGCAAATCAAGCGAAAAAGCCGGTTAAGCTCGCTTCGGGAGCTATCTCGAACCCACGATGGTCGCCCGACGGCCGCTCCGTACTCTTCCTGCGGAGTTTGCCTATCGAGGGAGGCTCGGTGTCCGAGATCCGACAGGTATCTCTGGACTCCCTGGCCGAGACCCAAGTGGCAAAGACCAGCCAATTTGCGGCGTTCAACGCCAATGATGACGCAACAGTTTTTCTGGGCGCAAGCAGGAGTAAAGCGCAGCCGAACATTATCCTCTTACTGCGGTCGGTCGGTCGCGAATTAACACTTTGTGAGCATGGCGCTCACGAACCGCGTAGCGTTACACCGGTGTTCTCGCCCGATAGCAGGCGTATGTATTTTCAGAGTGATCGCGAAGGTAAATCGGCTCTGTACTCAATGAACGTGGAAGCTATCGTCGAGCCGACCTCCCGGAGCAACTGATGCCCGAGAGTTCTCGCGAGGCGCTCCTAACCATAGGTCGCTGATTCCCGCGTCGCTGCACGCTTGTTCGTACTGCGCCGAGCTTAGACGCCCCGAGCTCAGTTCGCTTATCAGGCGGAAAGGACTTACGGCTTTTGAATCTTTCACCAGACTGATCTCTTCTCCGAATCCAGAAGCGACCTGCCAGCCGGCCTGAAGAAGCACTGCCCCGAATGCAGCGCCGAGCAGGAAAAGGAACAGCTCTCGTTGTCGGTCAGGTGTGACGACTGGCGCGCGCTGTTTGTGTACCAACCAGCTGCGCAAAATCTTCCGCCATTCGCACACCAACTGCGGGATATCGGCAACTCGGGAATCGCCGAGTACATTGCGGAGTTCGGCCGCACTTTGGCTCCAGGAACATCCGAAGTCTTCGTGCAACTCGTCCCAGCTCGTCGGGCGTAATTGACTGACGCGCTCCCGTCCCAGGCACCCTTCGAGTAGTCGCCTTTCGTATACCCAGAGGCCGGCGAGGCTCTTGAAGTTTGCTTGCTGTGTGCCTTCGAATGTTCTGCCGTAGACGCGCCACATTCCTTCCACGTAGGGCGGCATCAATCCGCGCTTCACAGCAGAGCTCTCGTAGAAGTTCAGGTAGCTGCCTTGAAGGAGACCAGCCGTTCGACTCTTGAGCAACGCACTTCGCACAGTGCTTTCGCCGAAGGTCGTTCCAGCAAGATCCACGCTCCATTCCTCAAGCTGTGCGGGAAGCGGTTCTAAGATCTTGACGGTCAGTTCAACCAGACATCGTACGAACGAAAAAAATCCAGGATGGGGCGGCAGAGCTGATTTTGCCCTCTCGGCCTTTCGCAATAAACAAATGAGGAGAAAATGAGGACGGCTGGCCCAACAGCAACGGCAGAACCCGGACGTAATCAGCAGGGCAGATAGCTCCGCTTTCGACAGGAACGCAATGGTCGAGAGGCCAATCGACAGTCGCCAGCCTTGTTCCTGGCCTTCCCTCATGGGGCGATATTCGACGCCAGGAACAAACGAGAGGAAGAGATGCGAGCTTCCAGCGAAGGTGTTCGAAGTGCGATTCGACGGTATCGAGGAGATCGGATGCCCAAAGCTGGGTCGACCTGGGCACTTCGACGAACCAGCCGGGTTGCCGGGAAGACCGTCGGTTTGCCCTTATCGCCCGGATGTCGCCGTATGTGACTGCCTGGGACCAAGCCCAGAACAAGAGCAGGTTCAAGAACAGAATCGAGCCGGAACTCGGAATCCTTGACGACCAGGCTTCCGAAGGCCAGGTAAAGAAAAGGTGCCAGCCAAACCGCAGTCAAACCCATAGCGGAGATCAGAAGTAGCGTTGACCTGCCGAAAATGGCAGCGGCAAGACGAAGGTCAGCTCCAATCCGTGAGGTCACGGCCATACCTGCTGGTAAAGCAATTCGCAGACCAATCTTTTCGGCGCCTTTTTTCGATCTTGTGAAACCTGGACATTCAGTTCTCCGTCTTCCTGTGCACTCGCTTGCTAATCAGGGAGGTAGGAGTGTGTTCAGAAGTTGGCAGGCGTACCCGGATCGCAATCATCGGGTTCGGCTTGCTCGTCGTCAGTAGGCTTTTCGAAGGCGGACGACGACAAGAAGGCGGCGACACAAGAAAGAGCAGGCCAAGGATTCCGCCAGCGCCGAGATCTATGAACCCGGGCCTACTGTGAAGGCTCCCAAATTAGTGCACTATGTTGAACCTGAGTTTTCCGCAAACTCGAAAGAGGCGTTTGTGGAAGGCGTGGTCAAGGTGTCAACAGTGGTCACGCCAGACGGCAGCGTTTCGAATTGTCAAATTATCCGGGGACTGAACTCAGAAGAAGACAGGACCGCACTGAAGGCAGTGAAACTGTGGCGATTCCAACCCGGGACAAAGGATGGTAAACCCGTGAATGTCAGGGTCACCGTTGAGATCGAATTTCACCTGATGTGACATTAGGTACAGCGTGACCTGTTCTAATTCATAAGGTATCTATGCCTGGATACTGCGATGGACAAAGGTGGAGCACTCCGCACACATGCCAGAATCGCTCGATTCTGAGGCAAAGTATCGTGCCCTTTTCTCTTCGATCGATGCTGGTTTCTGCATCGTCAGGGTCAGCGTTCGATGGTTTGGGGCGCGCCGGTCGATTATCAGTTCCTCGAAGTCAATCCTGCATTCGAGCGGCAGACCGGTCTTTTAGACGCGGAAGGGAAATGGATGCGCACGCTCGCGCCTGAGCACGAGCAGCATTGGTTCGACATCTATGGATCCGATCGCAGCTTACCGGTGAGCCGCTTCGGTTCGAGAGGACAGCCGTCGCCTCTTCAAGACCGCTGGTACGAGGTTTACGCTTTTCCTATCGGGGAACGCAGCGAGTGTCAGGTTGCAATCCTGTTCAACGACATCAGCGAGCGGAAACGGTCGGAAGCCGCTTTGGAACAGGCTAACAGAGAGTTGGAGCAAACTTCCCGAGAATTGCGGCGCGTTAACGAAGAGTTAGAGCAGTTCGTGCGCGTAGCCGGACACGATCTGAAAGCGCCCCTGAGCAACATTATTCGATTTACTCAGCTCCTGGCAAAGCGACTGAACACTGCAGATTACGAGGCCGACACGCAGGAAATTCTGCAACACATTGTCGGTTCGGGAAACGCATCTCCTCACTCGTTGATGACCTGCTTCTTTACGCAACGATTTCTCAATCGCCGCTGCAGAGATCTTCTAGCTGCCAAGCCGGTTTGGCGTGCTCCCAGAGTTGCGAAAATCTAGCTCTCGTCATTGATGAAAGCAGGGCAGTGGTAGAGTGCCGAATCCCTCACGAATCAATTGTCGCCATCGAACTCAACATGCTTGCTTTGGTTTTTCAGAACCTGATCAGCAATGCGATCAATTATCGACGCGAATCAGTGGAACCTAACGTCAGCATCACGGCGGAAACGGCAGGTAACTTTTGGCGGTTTGCCGTAGAGGACAACGGGGAAGGTATCAAACCGGAATTCACGGATCGGATCTTCGAACCTTTCCATCGCCTGCATGGCTCCGAGCGGCCGGGCAGCGGCATCGGCCTTGCTACATGTAAGCGGATCCTAGAGCGGGCGGGAGGACAGATCTGGGTAAAGTCTCAGGTCGGTAAAGGTTCGACGTTTCAATTCGTGCTTCCGCAAGCTTGACGAGGCTCGCCGGAGATCGTGGCGCACTCTCCGTCTGTACAATTGTTGATTCGTTTGCGATTGACAATCTGTGACAGTCGATGAGGATCATGATCCGAAAGACCTGCTATTTCTCCGTTCCGTTCGTTGCGCTCTTGTTGTCGTTTCTTCCCTACACCCTGCCGGCACAGGACGCAGCCGCCGTTAGCCGAGACTTCTCTCCTTTTATTGTCCGGCTTCGAGTGGAGAGATGTCGGGCCAATGCGAGGAGGGCGTGTATTTGGGGTGGCGGGCCATGCGAGTCAACCGGACACGTTTTATTTCGGCTCTGTCGGAGGAGGTGTTTGGAAGACCGAGAACGCGGGCCGCACGTGGTTTCCGATTTCGGATCGGGGCATACCGATCGGCTCCATCGGAGCAATCGCAGTTGCTCCTTCGGACCCGAACGTGATCTATGTCGGCACCGGGGAAAGCGACATCCGGAGTCAGAACTCTTATGGCATCGGTATGTTCAAGTCCATCGATGCCGGCAAGACGTGGACGCATATCGGGCTCGAAAAAACCCGTCAAATCGGACGCGTCGTAATCGATCCAGCCAATCCGAACCGGGTTTATGTGGCCGCACTCGGACATATTTACGGGCCCAACCCTGATCGCGGCGTTTATCGCACTACGGACGGGGGAAAGAGCTGGAAGAAGGTTTTGTTCGACTCTGCTCGACCGGACGATGTTGGCGCGGTCGACATCGCTATCGATCTCAAAATGCCTCGAGTGCTCTATGCCTCTTTGTGGGCAACGCGGCGTCCGCCCTGGTCCGTCTATGCTCCGACGAACATGCCTGGGAGTGGTCTCTTCAAGTCAGTTGATGGCGGAGACACGTGGAAGCGCCTGACGGGCGGGCTTCCTACGGATGAGTTCGTCGGCCGGATCGGGATCGCTGTTTCGCCCAGCAATCCGAAGCGGCTTTGGGCCGTCGTGGACGATACGGGAGCCGCGATAGCGAAGCCGCTGGAGGAGGAGGCGGCGGTGCGGGTGGAAATCCCCGTCAGCCTCGACCCAATACGCCGGCTGCGAAATCCGGAGGCGGTCTTTATTTGTCGGATGATTCCGGCGCGACCTGGCGATTGGTGAACGACGAAAACCGCTTGTGGGGACGCGGTTGGTACTTCGAACAGGTAACCGTCGATCCGGCGAATCCGGATCGAGCCTACGTCATAAACACCGCGACCTACATGACTACGGATGCCGGCAAGACCTTCGTTCCGGTCAAAGGCGCGCCGGGCGGCGATGATTACCACCAGCTCTGGATCAATCCGAAGGACAGTAACCGCATGGTGCTGAGTAGCGATCAAGGAACCGTTGTGAGCGTCGATGGCGCGAAGACGTGGAGCACGTGGTACAACCAGCCGACCGCGCAGATTTATCATGTGGCGGCGGACAATCGTTTCCCGTATTGGCTCTACGGCGCGCAGCAGGACAGCGGCGGCGTCGGTGTCAGTACGTGGTCGCGCGAAGGCGTGCTGACACTGAGAAACTGGGAACCGACTTGCCTGGCCGGCGAGAGTAACACGGTCGTTCCTGATCCCAAGGACGGCAATATCCTCTATGGCGGCGGCGCTCGATGTGATCAAGCCTTGAACACCGCGACGCAGGGCACCGGGTCGTTGCCCGCGTCCGATCCGAACGACCCGAATCGTAAGACCTGGACGCTACCGACGGTCTTTTCGCCGGCGGACGATGCGCTGTATTTCTCCGATCAGTTCGTTATGCGTTCGCGCGACCGGGGCCGCACGTGGGAGAAGATCAGTCCTGACCTTTCGCGATTGAACCCGCCTGTTCCTTCGACACTCGATCCCGTTACGGCGAAAGATATCGATCAGCCCATGACGGAGCGGTTCGGCGTGGTTTATACCATCAGTCCCTCACCACTTGTAGCGAATACCGTCTGGGTTGGCACCGACGACGGATTGGTTCACCTCACCCGAGACGACGGCAAAACGTGGAGCGATGTGACGCCCAAAGAACTTACCGCCTGGAGCAAGATCTCCCAGGTCGAAGCTGGGCACTTCGATCTCGATACTGCTTACGCGTCAGTAGATCGACATCGGCTTGCCGATGATAAGCCGTATGTCTACCGCACTCACGATGGCGGAAGGAACTGGCAGAATGTTGCGGCCGGCATACCAGACGGCGCTTACGTCAACTCCGTCAAAGAGGACCCGCAAACGAAAGGGCTCCTCTATGCTGCAACCGAACTGCGAGTCTACGTATCCTTCGACGATGGTGATCATTGGCAGCCGCTGCAGAGCAATATGCCGGTAACCTCTATCCGGGACATCGTCGTACATGGCGACGATCTGGCAATCGCTACGTACGGCCGAGGATTCTGGGTCATGGACCAGATGGCGGCATTGCGTCAGATCGCCGCGAGGAGCTCCGAGATCAGTGCCTCGAATGCTTACCTGTTTAAGCCGGGCGAAACGTTCGCGTTGATTGCCGGCAGCATGAATGGTACGCCCATGCCGCACGAGGAGCCGCAAGAAGTAAATCCGCCGTCCGGAGTGCTGGTGTATTACTGGCTGAAATCTGCCTCGAGTGGTCCCCTGAAACTCGAACTCCTCGACGGAAGCGGCGCCGTCCGTGCCTGCGCCGCAAGCGACATGGAAGTCCGGAAGGTCGATACGGAAACTCTCAACGTTCAAGCCGTTTGGGAACAGCCGACGGAGCCGCCCTCAACGGCCGCCGGCACTCATCGATTTGCACTCGCACCAGCGAGAGGGCGTCGGCGCCCCGGAGCAGGACCGGAAGCCTCGACCGGATCGTGTGCTCCGATACAGGCATCTTCGGAAACCGAGAATGCCGCGCCTTCTCGAGGACGGCCGGAAGGTGTTGCGCCGGGAGACTACACTGTGCGATTAACTGCCGGCGGGCAGAGTTACTCGCAACCGGTCCGTATCAAGCCCGATCCTCGAGTTGAAACTAAGACGCAGATTCTAGATCGACATCAATGATGTGCTTGACTTGTTGACTACTGAGTCGCTAGATCATATAGATTACTTGTCGCGGAATAATAGTACTGACACAATGGAGTACTCTTCAGGAAAATACGATCACTGCAGATTGACACTACGCCTTGTTGGGATTAGCGCGGGTAAGCTACTCTGGAAACGGGTTGGATGTAAAGTTCCTTGAAGAGAGTGAGCGTCTGCTACAGCACAGATGCACGTACTCTCTTCAACACCTGAAAGGCCGTTACGTCGCGAGTCGCAAGGATGCTAGAGACAGCTTCGAGCCGCAGTTTGTACACAGGGGCAAAGAGTTCGATTTTCAGCGCAGCTCGCCGGCTAGGTTTGTTTCAGATCTCGAGGTATCTGCATCGCAACCGCAAGTCTCTGCTCATCCTCTGTTATCACGGCGTGAGCAAGTCCGACGAGGACCTTTGGAAGCCATCACTCTACATGGATCCCGCCACGTTCAGGCAGAGGCTGGCCACAATCCGGTCCTTCGGACTTGATGTCCTGCCGCTCGGAGATGCGCTCGGAGCGATCGAGACGGGTTCATTGAAGCGGCCAGCGGTTGCCATCACGTTCGACGATGGTTGGCACGACTTCTACACTTCCGCGTGGCCTATTCTTCAGGAATTCAGGTTCCCGGCCACGGTTTATCAGACCACCTACTACACCTATTACAACCGGCCGGTATTCGACACGACCTGCTCATACCTCTTGTGGAGAGGTATGGGGAAGACGATCACAGATCCCGGCCATATCGGATTACCGATGACGCTGAGGCTCGATTCCATGACTGCTGTTGATGAAGCAGCCAAACAGCTTCGCTATTTCGCCAGCGAGAGCCTGCTCAGTGGAGAAGAGAAAGATCACGCTCTTGCGGTTCTGGCCGAGCAGCTTGGGTTGAATTTCGGAGATATTCTTCGCTCCCGTACTCTTCACCTGATGAATCCCGGAGGAACTTGCCGAGGTTTCCCGCCACAACGTTGATATCGAACTGCACACGCATCGGCACAAACTCCCCACGGATCGCACTCTGTTCGTCGAGGAACTTGCTCGTAATCGCGAGCTGATTCGCGCGGCCACTGGAATCAGTCCTGAGCACTTCTGCTATCCGAATGGTGCTTATCGTCCTGAAATCCCCGGCTGGTTGCGTGAGGCCGGAGTGAAATCAGCAACTACCTGTGATCCCGGATTGGTCTCGAAGGGCGTCGATGCGATGTTGCTACCGCGAGTAACGGATTCGAACAATGTCTCTCAGGCACGCTTCGAATCATGGTTGGCGGGTGTTGGCGTTTTTGGTCCGGGTTCCCTACGCACCTACCAGATGAACGGCTGCGAGGAAGCAAAGTCCGAATCGGAATGCGACTTGCGGGGCGAGAGGGCCGACGTGTCGTCTGTCCTCTAGGGCGTAGATCTCATCTAAGGCTCGGCATCCGCATCGGCATTCTCGGATCCACTCCTTCTTCAGACGATCGAGATCCGGCTTTGGGCACGATGATCTCCGGCAGCTTCGAATCTCGAAGAGCACGGTTCAGTTTCACCATCGTCGTCGTTTGGAATCGTTTCCAGTTGATCATCTGAGCATCCAGCTCTTTCTCTAAGCTCAGTTGTAGCCGACACGGCCTGCGTGGTGGGCGCTCGATCGGATCCTTGCACTATTTCGAAAGACACGCGAGAGTTCCCGATTGAGAGCCGTCAGATTCGACGCGCTATCTACCGCTTCGGCTTCCGCCTGCCGCGACCGGGAGCTACCCGCCAGCGTATCCAACTCCTGGCGCGCGCTGTTCAATTGCGTTTTCACTGCATCTGGAGCGCTGGCCTTCGCTTGCGCGCTGAATGACGCGTTTGGAGCGCACGAACTTGGGACAGCGCTTCGGCGTCGGTCTGCATCATGTCGGCCAACCGTTGCGAAATCGAGCTTCTGTTCCGTCAGATCCTGAAGCGAAGTCTTTACCCGCGGATCCATGACGACGGTCAATGGCTGCGAGAGGGTCTTGCCGCCCGCGTCGCAGGGTCAACTGTGTAGCGTCCGGGAGTGACCAGCGTCCCTAAGCGGTACTCGCGGTGTGTCTCTGTAGATTGCCGCAATTGGATATTGATGGTCGAGTGCCGCCGGAGGAGCGTAGCGCAGATCCCAGACAAACCGGTGCGCTCCGGGCGAGGCGGGCAGCGCTCGAAAAGGCCTCACCCAGTACGTCGGAACGTTCAGATCTCTTTCGCAATTCGGCGTTCTGTGACCGGAGCTTTGTCTTCGCTCGAATAACGCCGTACCAATTTGCCGGCCGCCGTCGTGGATTTCGAGTTCGACGGTTCCGGCCGTATTGCGGCAGGATGTAGTCGATGACGGCGCCCTCCGGCGGGTTCTGGCCCGCTGGTTCTTCGGGAGGCAACGGCGTGTCGGTATTGCGGTTGAATCGCCAGCGAATCGCCTTTCGAAGGTGCGAACAGCAGAGCGGCTCATCCGTTCGGCGCGCCTTGCTTCATCTGCCGCAGCGGCGCGATATCATCCAGGATCCAGAATGAACGTCCGTGTGTGCCCACGACCAGATCGTTGTCGTGAATCACGAGATCGCGCACGGAAGAAACCGGCAGATTCATCTGCAGCGGTTCCCATTGCGTCTCCGTCGTTGAAAGAAACGAATACACCGACCTCGGTTCCGGCAAACAACAAGCCCCGGCGAACGGGATCTTCGCGAACCGCGTTCACGACCGCCCGTTCCGGCAAGCCCGTCACGATTTCGGTCCAAGTCTTTCCGCCGTCGTGCGTGCGGAAGATATGAGGCTTCAGGTCATCCGAGCCGGAAGCGATTGATCGCTGCATACGCGGTCTGCCGGTCGAACCGCGATGCTTCGAGCAACGAGACCTTGCTCCAGGGCGTGAGCGCAGGCGGAGTTCTGTCCTGCCAGGTCTTACCTCCGTCGCGCGTGAGATGAATCAGACCATCATCCGTGCCGACCCAAATCAGGTTTACGTCGATAGGAGAGGGAGCAACCGTGTAGATCACGCCTCGATGCTGCCCTTCTTCCGGGTCCTGGGACGCGAAGCGTCTGAATCGACGCGGGCATCTCCCACGTCTTCCTCGGTGAGATCCGGGCTGATAATGTCCCAGCTATTGCCTCCGTTGACCGTTTTGAACAGAACGTTGGAACCGAGAAAGAGAACGTGCGGATCTGCTTTTGAGAAGAGCAGCGGCATGGTTCGCACGAATCGGTAATTGCCGCGCAACGCTCTGCGGGCTTACGTCCTGCACGTCGCCTGTGACCCAGTTGAAGCGCGTGGCTTTGCCGCCGTAGATGATATCCGGATTTAGCGGATCGGGCGCGACGTAGCCGTACTCTTCGACGCCAACGGTTCGGAAGCTGCGGAAATTGATCGCGCCGTCGTCGCTTCTACTTGCGACTGCGGCAGAGCCGCTTTCCTGCTGTCCGCCATAGACCCAGTACGGAAAGCGATTATCCGTGATGACGTGATAGAACTGCGCCGTCGGCTGGTTGTACCAGGAACTCCACGTCTTGCCTCCGTTCACGCTGATCGTCGCGCCTTGATCGACGCCGAGAAACAGGATGTCCGGGTTCTGCGGGATTGATCCAGATGGAATGGTAATCGTCGCCGCCCGGCGCGCCCTTGATCGCGAGAAAATCCTGGCCGGCATTCTCCGATCGATAGGTGGAGGTGTTTGCGACGTAGACGCGGTCCTTGTTCTGGGGATCCACTTGGACGCATGCGAAATCAGCTCCTCGGCCCCAGATGCGATTTTCGCTGTTGATCTTTCGCCAGGTCTCTCCTGCGTCGTCAGAGCGATATAATCCGCCGGACGCGGGTCGAGCGTCCACAAGAGCATACATGCGGTTCGGATCGGTAGGCGCGATGCGCGAAGCCGATACGGCCAAGCCCTTCGGCGAACGCTCGGTAGCCCAGCCGGTCAGCTGATTTCCAGGTATTTCCTCCGTCAGTTGACTTGAAAAGCCCGCTACCCGGTCCGTGGAAAGACGCGCCTACTTCCCACGGTGCCTGACGCGCGGCCCATAGGTCGGCATAGATCGTGTTCGGGTCACCTGGCTTGAAGACCACTTGCGTAGCGCCCGTGTTCTCGTCTTTGTACAGGACGCGCTCAAATGTTTTGCCGCCATCCGTTGAGCGAAAAACGCCGCGCTCGGTATTCGGTCCGTAAGGATGGCCGAGAACGGCGACGAAGAGCCGCTCCGGATTTTGCGGGTCGACAATGATGGAGGGAATCTGGTATCCGTCCCGGAGCCCAAGATGCTGCCATGTTTTTCCCGCGTCGGTCGACTTGTAGATTCCGTCCCCGACGGAGAGATCAGGACGTTGTAAGCCTTCTCCGCTGCCGACGTAGATGATGTTCGGATCGGAAGGCGCTACGGCCAGCGACTCCGATCGAACCGGTCGGCTGCCCGTCGAAGATCGGTTCCCAGGTTCTTCCATAATCCGTGCTCTTCCAAACGCCGCCGTTGTTGGGCGCCATGTAAAACGTGTTTGGCTGCTGAACCACGCCCGAGATGGCTACCGTGCGGCCAGCGCTGAACGGGCCGATGAGCCGCCATTTCATTTCGGCGGATACGAATTGCGCGTCCAACTGCTGCAGCGCGTAACTGAAGCGTTGGCAATAAGAGCAACGCAGTGGCAATGAGGCGAACCATTGTGGATACGCCATTTTAGCCGTGAACGGTTTCGGATGGGCTAACGTTCAGAGAAACGCAGATCGAGCAGATCCAGCTCGCGCTCTAGCGTGTGAAGAACACTATCCGGGATCTCTCGTTCGCGGTACATTTCGATTGCCGTCGATCGCTCAACAGCCCGGAGCGTGTTTGCCACAGTTTGATATAGCTTCTGATACTCTTTGCCGCTTGGGTTCGGATCCGCACCATCTTCCGGTTGCGCGAACGAAAGCCGGCGCTCATAGTAGCGCCGGGCGTCTTCGTAAACTTCCGCGAAGGCGGGTGAGTCTTCTTTTATCGCATCCAGGCGTTGCAGAGCGGCTTTGGCCATTGTGCGCCGTGCTCGACGCTCTTCCGGGTCTCGGGCGGGCTGTTGAGATAACCCGAGAACTCGAATCAAGGGGGGCAGACTGAGACCTTGAACGACCAGGGTAACGAAAATGACGCAAAACGTCAGAAAGATGATTACGTTGCGCTGCGGGAAAGGCGAACCGTTTGCAACAGACTGCGGCAGGGCAATAGCTGCCGCGAGCGCAATGACGCCGCGCATCCCGGTCCACCCGAGCACGAAGACTCCACGGAAAGTGGGTTTCTTTTGATGTTGCTTCTGTACGCGTGTTCGAATCAGATGAGCTACGTATGCGCCTGGGTATACCCATACCATTCGAAGCAGAATGACGCCGATGACGAACTCCCCGGCATCGAGCAGTAAGATACGGGTCGGAATCGAGCGGATCTCCGAAAGAATATAGGGCAATTGCAGACCGATCAGTAGAAAAACCAGGCTGTTGAGAACGAACGTGAACGTGTTCCAGAAACTGTTCGATTCGATCCTCGTAACGGATGAGAACAGCGAAGAACTCTTTTGGCCCAGGTAAAGGCCGGCGGCGACCGCAGCCAGAACGCCTGAGCAATGAATCGCCTCGGCGCTTAGATAGGCAATGTACGGGATAACGAGAGTGATTGTTACTTCGATCGGCGCATCATCAAGCTTGCGGCCGAGCCAATGAACGATCTTTCCGACGAGCAAGCCGGCGAGTATTCCGCCAGTTGGCAGATAAATGAGTTCCCAGACGCCCCCGATCAGCGACGGCGTCTTGCCATCCACGATGAACGAAGTTGCGAATTGGAGAGCGAGCAATCCGCTTGCATCGTTGATCAGACTCTCCCCTTCAAGGATGTCGATGATCTGTCTAGGCAGGCCCAGGCGTTTACCGATGGCAGTCGCGGCAATAGCGTCCGTTGGCGCAACCACCGCTCCTAGCACCAGCCCGAGGCGCCAATCGAAATCCGGCAGAAGCATGTGAGCCATGAAAGCGACACCTAGAACTGTGAAACCAACGAGTCCAAAAGCAAGAAGCGAGATGCTTGCCAGGTTGTAACGAAACTCGCGCCAAGAGGTAGTAAATGCCGCAGAAAAGAGGAGGGGTGGAAGAACGCCGATGAAGATCAGGTCAGGGTTCAAAGGTATTCTTGGCAATCTCGGAACCAGACTTACCGCAAGGCCGGCGATGACCAGAACGATGGGATAGGGAAGCCTCAGCCACTTCGCGACCGAACCAAAACAAATCACCAGGACCAGCAAGGCGAGGACGATGAGCTCAAATTTATGGACAGCGGTCATTGCATTCTTATCCGGCGGATACTCGGAATCGCACCAGCCCCTATGAAAACACGGGCGTGCCTGTTTGCTTGTTCCAGCGATGTCCGGGGTTGCAGTAAACGCTTCCGAGAACTGAGAGCTATCCTGAGTACAACGTCATCTGCAACGCACTGCGCCAAGTGCAAACTCGCCCGGTCGCGAGAGCTAGCAGGTTTCTGTTAAGAAGGGCATAAGAACGCTTCCGGGTCTGTCTTCGAAATAAATCATGTGGATAGTTCATCTCGCACTGCGCCGGCCCTATACGTTCGTAGTGTTTTCAGTCTTGGTACTTATTCTGGGCTGCATCACTGCGATCGTTACGCCGAAGGACATTTTTCCATACATTGACATCCCTGTGGTCAGCATTGTCTGGACGTATAACGGGCTGCCTCCGGATGACATGGAAAAGCGCGTGGTTACGATCTGCGAACGCGCGATGACTACGACAGTAAACGACATCGAGCACATAGAATCGCAATCGTACTCGGGCGTCGCGATCATCAAGGTCTACTTCCAACCCAAGGCCAAAGTTGAGCTTGCGATTTCTCAGGTCAGCTCGATCGTTCAGACGATCCTGCGTGTTCTGCCGCCGGGAATCTTCCCGCCCGCGATCTTGAAGTACGATGCGTCGAGCGTTCCGGTCTTGCAACTCGGGCTGTCCGGGGAAGGCCTAACGGAACAGGACTTGTTCGACCTCGGTCTGAATTTCATCCGCACACGCCTGGCGACGGTGCAAGGCGCTTCCATTCCGCTTCCCTGGGGCGGTAAGTCCCGGCAGATCATGGTTGATCTGGACCCGGACGCCTTGTTTGCGAAGCATCTCTCCGGGCATCGATGTTTCGAACGCATTGAACGCACAGAGTCTCCTGCTTCCAGCCGGTACGCTGCGCGCCGGCAACACCGAGTACCTTGTCAAAACAAACAGCAGCCCGCTCACCGTCTCGTCCATGAACAACCTGCCCATTCGGGCAGCGGACGGAGCGATTGTCTACATGAAGGACATCGGGCAGATCCGGAACGGCTTCGCAGTACAGACGAACGTGGTACGGGAGAACGGCCGCCGCTCAGCATTGTTGACCGTTCTGAAGAACGGCAAGGCGTCGACTCTTGACATCGTCAACTCCGGTCAAGAAGGCGTTGCCTCGCGTGAAGGCGGATCTTCCGAAAGCGCTGCAAATAACTCCGTTGTTCGATCAATCGATATTCGTTCGCACTTCGATCAATGAGGTGATCAGAGAAGCCGGGATTGCGGCTTTTCTTACGGCGTTGATGATTCTTCTGTTTCTCGGAAGCTGGCGAAGCACCCTGATTGTTTGTATCTCGATTCCGCTTTCCATTTTGACGTCGATCTGCATCCTGGCGGCGCTGGGAGAAACGATCAACGTCATGACGCTTGGCGGATTAGCGCTCGCGGTCGGCATCCTGGTCGACGACGCGACAGTCGAAATCGAGAATACCCACCGTAATCTTGAGGATCCTCATAAGTCACTGGTCCACGCCATTCTGGACAGCGCCAGCCAGGTTGCCGCGCCCGCTCTTGTTTCAACGCTGTCCATCTGTATCGTCTTTCTGCCGGTGGTTCTACTGACCGGAGCAGCCAAGTACTTGTTCACCCCGCTTGCCATGGCGGTTGTGTTTGCCATGCTCGCCTCTTACTTCCTGTCGAGAACGCTGGTGCCGACCATGATGCACTTTCTCCTGCCGGCGGAAGTCGGTCTGTATCAGCACAAAGAAGGAGATCCGCCGCCAAAGGAAGCGAAGAGTTGGATCTGGAGAGTACACCAGCGCTTTGAGCATCGCTTCGAGCAAATGCGGGAACGCTACAAAACGGGCGCTCGAATGGAGTTTGCACCATCGGGCGACCGTGCTCGTGCTGTTCGGACTCTTCGTCGGCGGGTCCTCCGTACTGACGTTGCGATCGGTAGAGACTTCTTCCCGTATGTTGATTCCGGCCAGATGAGACTGCATGTACTGCCGCCGCAAGGAACGCGCATCGAGCAGTCCGAAGTGATTTTCGGACAAATCGAGGACGAAATTCGCCGGATCATACCTAAGAGCCGGGTCGACATGGTGCTGGACAACATCGGGCTGCCGAACGGTGGAATCAACCTGGCCTATGGAAGCAGCGCGACCATCAGTAACTCGGACGGAGAAATACTGATTTCTCTCAAAGAAGGAAAGCGCGAGACGCTAGAGCTCACCCGAATGCTACGGAAGCGTCTGGCGGAGAAATTCCCGCAAGAGACGTTCTATTTCACTCCGGCTAATATCACGAATCAGATCCTCAATTTCGGTCTGCCGGCCCCTATCGATCTTCAAGTTGTCGGCCGTAACCCGACGGAGAACTTCCGCATCGCGCAAGACTTGCTGGCGAAAGTGAAAGCCATCCCGGGTGCCGTTGATGTCCACATTCATCAACAGAATTCTTATCCAACGTTGCAGGTGGATGTGGATCGCGATCGAGCTGCCCAGATCGGTCTACAACAACGCGACGTTGCAAACAGCATGCTGATCTCACTCTCGGGAAGCGGCCAGACGGCGCCGAACCAGTGGCTCAACCCGCAGAATGGCGTCAATTACCAGGTCGTTGTCCAGACGCCTCAATACAGGCTTGACTCTTTCGACGCGCTCAAGCGTACTCCGGTCACGTCTGTGGCCGGAAACAACAGCCAGCTTCTGGCTAATCTGGCCACACTGAAGCGTGATGTATCGAGCATCATCATCAATCACTACAACATTCAACCGACCTACGACATCTACGCCGACGCCGACCAACGTGATTTGGGCGGGATCGCGGACGCAATCCATAAGCTGATCAAGAGCGAGAAGAACCTGCCGGGCGGAACCTTTATCGAGCTTCGCGGCGAAGTGACAACCATGGAAGAGTCGTTCACGCGTCTGCTTTTAGGAATTGCTTTCGCCGTGGTGATTGTCTACCTTCTGATGGCGGTCAACTTCCAGAGCTGGCTTGATCCTTTCATCATCCTGACTGCGTTACCGGGAGCATTCTCGGGCATTCTTATGGATGTTGTATTTCACTCAGACTACGTTCAGCGTGCCCTCACTCATGGGATCGATCATGACCATCGGTGTGGCGACTGCGAACTCGATCCTGTTGGTCGTGTTTGCCAATGACGAGCGTGCGCAGAATAAGGATCAATGGGAGGCGGCTCTCTCCGCCGGCTACATCCGGCTGCGTCCGGTCTGTATGACAGCGCTGGCCATGATCATCGGAATGTTGCCGATGGCGCTGGCGTTCGGCGAGGGCGGAGAGCAAAACGCGCCGCTCGGCCGGGCCGTGATCGGTGGTCTCCTGGTGGCGACGGTCAGCACGCTTTTTATTGTTCCCATCATGTACTCGTTGCTCCGGAAAAAAGCGCCAGTGAATTATGACGAGAGAATAGACCTAGAGTACAAAGGCGAAATGAATCCAGACGGGACGAAAACGGGTCTTAAAACGCAAGAACAGTAGTGCATGGCAACACTGAACGAATTACCTCCCAGCCAAGCGGAGGACGAAAAACCTCCATCGGACAACAACGGCCGTAATAGTTCGGGCGAGAAGCCGGGCCACTCGGCGCGACATTGGCTTGTCTTCCTGCTCATTCTGCTATGCGCAGCGTTGGCCTTCATTTTCTTGGGCTGGCTGCCTAGGCATCGGCGGTCGGAGTCGATCAACGCGGAAGCGAAGGAGCGAACGGAAGCACTTCCTCGGGTGCAAGTACAGCGGGTAAGGCGTGCACCCCCGACGAGCGAGTTGGCGATTCCGGGCACCACGCTGCCGTATACCGAGGCCCACATTTACGCGAGAGCGTCCGGCTATGTGGCGCGCCGTCTGGCTGATATTGGGGATCGCGTGCGCACGGGGCAGTTATTGGCAACCATCGACTCGCCTGATCTTGACCGGCAAGTGGCTCAATCAGAGGCGGCCTTGCAACAGAGTGAAGCGAGCTTAGGCCAGCTTCGGGCGCAACAACACCTGGCCCAGGTGACCTGGGACCGTTGGAAGGTCCTTGTCGGACGGGGAGTGTTCTCCCGGCAAGAAGGCGACCAGCAGGAAGCGAACCTTCGCGTCGCGGAAGCGAATGTTGCTGCCGGTGAGAACGTTGTGCAATCCAATCGCGAGAATTTGAATCGTCTGAAAGTTCTGCAGGGCTACGAACGCGTCACGGCTCCGTTCAGCGGTGTGATCACTGCGCGAAATATCGATGTCGGGGCTCTGATCAACCCGAACGGCTCCGGACTTGGCGCCGGAACGTCCGGATCAACTGCCGGTCTCAGCGAAGCGGGAGTGCAGGGGAACAATCAGGGCAGTTCCGGAAACGTGAGCTCGAATGTGAGTTCGTCCACCGGAGGCGCACAAGGCGGTGAGATGTTCAGCATTGCGAGCGTTGACCGGTTGCGGATTCTCGTGTCCGTTCCAGAAGCTTATACTTCGACGATCAAAGTCGGACAAACGGCTGTTTTGTCTTTCCAGGAGCGTCCAAACGAAGAAGTGAGAGGTCGAGTGACCAGGACCTCTGCCTCCATCAATCAAAATACGCGCACTCTGCTGGTGGAAGTGCAAGTTGCCAACAACGGAAGGCTCGTGCCCGGCATGTATGTGGTCGTGAGCTTCAGGAATACGCGGGAGCAGCCTCCTATCATCATTCCGGGTGCAGCTATTGTCATCCGTAACGCCAAGACTGCGGTGGCGACAGTCGATAACCAGACGGTTCACTTTCGGCCAATTACGGTTGGGCGAGACTACGGTGAATTGACCGAAGTGACATCCGGATTGCGGGAAGGGGACGTGATCGCCCTGGATGTTACGGACGAGATTCGCGATGGTTTGAAGATCGATCCGCAGTTCAACAAGTCCGGAGATCAGCAGGCCGGAGAGCCAAGGAGGGACAAATCCGGGCAGGGCGGGAACTACGGATCACAGGCATTGACGGACCAGCCGCAATCGAAGAGCAAGGGTGGAGGAGGAAATGGCGGTTCGCATTCCTCGAATTCCGGCAAGTAATGAGGATTGCGCTGATTGGAAGCCTGACGTTTGCTTTTTGCACGCTGCCGGCTCATTCACAAAGTGGAAAGAGTTCCGGGAATTTACAGGCGATTCAGAATAATGCCGCGCAAGGTGCTGCGGAGAGTCCACAGTTCAAAACTCCTCAGAACATACTCGATTTTGGCGCGCGTTATGCAAAGCCGAATGCGCCCGATCTAAAGCTCGGATCGGCGGATAGGGCGAGATCTCTTGTTCGCGACGGGGCCCTTTACCTGTCGCTGTATGACGCTCTTGCTCTCAGCATTGAGAACAATCTCGATGTAGAAGTCGCCCGATACAATCTGGCGATTGCGGGGACGGAAACGCTTCGTGCTTCGGGCGGAGGTAATCTCCGGGGTTCGGACTTCTCCGTGAGCGAGACGCCGACGGGCGTTGGCGGTCCGGGCAGCCCCTTGCTGAATAGCGCGGCCTCCACCGTTACTCCGAGCACTCCCACGGTGAATGACCTGACTTCGCTTAACATCCTTAGCCCCACCTCAACGAATCTGTCGGTGCAAGGTCCGTCGGGATACGCCGCCGGCCCTACTATACCCACGCTTCAGCCAACGTTCATCGGCCAGAATACCTACTTCAACCGGGCTAACAGCACGCTTCTGACAAGCACGACGACGTCGAATCCCGCTGCTCTCCAGCCCGCTGCAAATACCTTGCATTTTGTGACCGGCAACTACGCCCTGGTACAAGGATTCAGTTACGGAACGCAGATCCAGGTAGGTGTGAATAATGCGGCGCAAGTCCTATATGGAGACCAGTCGAAACTGAACCCGTTCTCGGCCCCGAATACTTCGGTAACGCTGACGCAGCCTTTGTTGCGGGGGCGGGGAAGGGAAGTGAACCTTCGCTATATCCGGATCGCTCACATCAATCAGCAGATTTCCCGACTGCTGTTCTACCAGCAACTGATCAGCACGGTGTACGGCGTTTCGCGTCTCTACTACGATCTCGTGAGCCTGAACGAGAATGTTCAGGTGAAGCGGGAGACGCTTGCCGCGGCTCAAAAGCTGCTTGAGGACAATCGCGCGCAGGTGGAGATGGGCACGCTGGCGCCACTCGAACTGACTCGTGCTCAGTCGCTGGTGACCTCGAGCCAACTCGATCTGACTGCAGGCTGAAGGCTTGGTGAGCCAGCAAGAGGTCATCCTGAAGACCCAGTTGTCTCGCCAGGGAACGTCTGATCCCGTTCTGGCGAATCTTCACATCGTGCCGACCGATCCTATTCGGGTGCCTGCCACCGAAGATCTATCTCCTAACGATGCGCTGATATCGCAAGCTCTTGCGATGCGTCCTGACCTGGCGCAAGCGTCTCTTCAGGTGCAAAGCGGAGAAATTGCGCTGAAGGCTTCGCAGAACGCAACGCGCCCTGAGGTTGATCTGGTGGCGAACTTCCAAACGCGCGGCAGTAGTGAATTGCCGTTCGGGACGTTGGGAACGCCAGGTACGGGTCAAACTACGATCCCGTCAGATCTCGGAACGGCCGGTCTGCGCCTATCGAAGATTTATCAGGCGGGCATACAGTTCAACTTGCCCCTGAAGAACCACGTGGCAGAAGCTGATGCAGCGCGCGACCTGCTACAGGTGAGGCAGGCGCAAGCCCGGACGCAGTTGTTGTCGAATCAAGTCCGGGAGCAAGTGCAGAACGCCCTGATCGCACTGCAAACGGCCCGATCCGCCTTGAATGCAGCGACGCAAAGCCGGATTTACCAGGAGCAACTGGTGAGCGCGGAGCAGGACAAGCTATCCGTTGGTGCGTCGACAAACTTATTCGTGATCCAGCAGCAAGGCTACCTGGCGCAAGCGCGGTCGACCGAAGTATCTGCGCGCAGTGTCTGGATCAAAGCACGCGTTGCGCTGGATCGAGCCGTCGGAAATCTGTTGGACAAGAACGGAATCACCTATGATGAATCCGTTCTGGGCCAGTTACCCGGGACAGCGGCGCGTCCGAAGTAATTCAGCACTTTCAAATAGGTGCTTGGTCTACTTGCCCGATGTGTCCATGCTGTAAGCTCTTATCACGTATATGAATAATCATGCGATGACCACCCTCAAGCTTACTCCGGTCGGTACGTCGACAGGCGTTATCCTGCCGAAGCAGTTGCTCGCCCTGATGAGGGTTGAAAAGGGTGATCAACTGTACGCGTTCGAAACGCCGAACGGCATCCTTCTAACTCCTTACGATCCGGAAATCCAAGATCAATTGGAGATCGGCGAGAAGTTGCTCGAGAAACATCGCGACGTGTTCAAAGCACTTGCGAAGTGATCGAACCCAAATGGATCAGCCGCAAAGCCCTGGAAATCCTTCACGGCAAGAGTCTCGCGATGTTCGGTGGTGCGCCGGGGTTGCGAGACTCAGGCCTTTTGGACTCTGCACTTGCCCGTCCTCAGCAGGTATTTGCGTATACCGAGTCGCCCTCATTGGCTGCACTGGCCGCCGCTTACATGGTAGGCATCTGTCGGAATCACCCATTCGTGGACGGCAACAAGCGAGCCGGACTGCTGGCCGCTTTGATCTTTCTCGAAATAAATGGCTTTCGATTGATGATCAGTGATACGCAGGACGCTATTGACGCAATTCGAACAACAGAGGGAATTGCATCTGGTGAAGTCTCAGAAGCAGACCTTGGCCGAATGGATCTGCGCACGCTCCGAAGTGATAGAGGCTCCGAGCTCGTAGCGTAGAGACTTCCTTACTTAAACTCGAGGATCTCTTTCTCTTTGGTCTTAGCGATCCCGTCGAGCTTTGCAATTTGCGAATCCGTTAATTTCTGAACCGACTCGAGTGCTTGGCGCTCCTCGTCGTCGCTGATGAGCTTCTCTTTGGTGATCTTCTTGAGCTGGTCGTTTGCGTCCCGCCGAATATTACGCAAAGTTACTCGCCGCTCTTCTGTGAAGTGGCTGAGTTTCTTTGCTAAATCGCGTCGGCGCTCCTCCGTCAGAGGGGGAATCGGGATGCGAACGATCTTTCCGTCGTTCGAGGGATTCAGGCCGAGGTCGGATTGCCGGATGGCTTTTTCGATCTCTCGGATCATGGACGTGTCCCAGGGTTGAACCGTGATCATCGCCGGTTCCGGCACATGCAGCTGTGCGACTTGATTCAGTGGAACTGGAGACCCGTAGTAATCGACGCGTACACTGTCGAGTAGATTAACTGAAGCCCGTCCCGTGCGGAACTGGGCCATTTCACCTTGTAAGTCCGCGAGCGCTTTCTCCATTCGGGTACGCGCATTCGCTTCAACTTCTTTTACGGTCTTGAACTGTCCGCTACTTTGGGGCGCTGTGGTTTGGTTGTCCTGTTTCATAGTCGAGATCTCGAGCCGAGAGATCACGGATGACCGTTCCGATCGGCTCGCCCATCGCCATTCGCATTATATTGCCCGCGATCTTCAGATCGAACACCATGATGGGCATGTGGTTGTCGCGGCACATCGCAACAGCCGAGGCGTCCATGACGCCCAAAGCCTTCGACAAAACCTCCGTGTAGCTGACCTCCGGATATTTCACTGCATTGGAGTGCTTCTTCGGATCTTTGTCGTAGACGCCATCGACGCTCGTCGCCTTAGCGATGATTTCGGCGTGAATCTCAAGACCGCGCAGCGTGGCCGCTGTATCGGTTGAGAAGTAGGGATTCGAGGTCCCCGCGGCGAAAATGACGGCGCGGCCCTTTTCGAGGTGACGAATAGCACGGCGTCGGATGTACGGCTCGGCTACCTGGTGCATCTGGATCGCTGTCATGACGCGCGTCGGCACGCCCTGCCGCTCCAGAGCATCCTGGAAGGCAAGGGCGTTGATAACAGTCGCCAGCATGCCCATGTGGTCACCCTGGACGCGGTCCATGTGATACGCAGCGGCAGCAATACCACGGAAGATATTGCCACCGCCAAGAACCAGGCCGATCTGAACACCGGAAGAAGCCACTTCGGCCACTTCCTTCGCCAGAGCCGTCACACGGTCCGGCTCAAGGCCAAATGAAAGATGGCCAGCGAGAGCTTCTCCGCTGATTTTGAGTAGAATACGCCGATATTGTGGCATCAACCCCCTACGATCGCGTTCGCCACATTGGGCTGTTATGCGGTTACCGGAAGCGGACTTTCTCCCACGCCGGGAGCATCGGCCGCATCGCCTACCTTGAATCGAGTAAACCGCGTCACTTCAATTTTTCCGCCGAGCTTCGAAGCCGCCGTCTTGATCAGATCCGCAACCGAGATTGTATTTTCCCGGATGAAGGGCTGTTCGAGCAGGCAGACTTCTTCATAGAACTTGCTCATCCGGCCTTCCGCGATCTTGTCGAGCATCTTTTCCGGCTTTCCTTCACCCAATGCGCGAGCACGCTGGATGGCCCGCTCTTTTTCGAGAACGTCGGCCGGCACCTTTGTCTTTGCTGACGTACTGCGGTGAAGCTGCAGCGACCTGCATCGCGAGATCGCGGATCAGTGTTTTGAACTCCTCCTGCGAACCGACGCTCTGGTCTCCCGTTTCGACCTCGAGCAGTACACCAATCTGGCCGCCTGTGTGGATATAGGAGCCAACCACGCCGCTTCCGGTCACTTCGTACAACGCGAAGCGCGAAACATTGATGTTTTCGCCCAGCTTCGCAATTTTCGTTTTTACCAGCTCGCCGATTGTGCCGCCCTGGTCGCCGCCGAACTTCTGCTCGTAAAGAGCTTCATGCTCTTTGAAGTTAGCCCTCTCGGCCTCAGTGAGGTCCTCCACTCGAACATACTTCGGCTTGGTGGCCGCAATGTGACCGGCGATGTCGGACACGAGCGCCTGGAAATCCTCGGTACGCGCCACGAAATCGGATTCGCAATTTACTTCGACCAACACTCCGAGCTTGCCGTCCTCCGCGATATGCGACGAAATGATGCCCTGTTTGGTAGAGCGGGTTGCCTTCTTTGTTGCGCCAGCGATTCCGCTTTCGCGCAAAATCTCCACTGCCCTTTGTAGATCTCCATCCGCCTTCTGGAGTGCTTTTTTGCACTCCATCATGCCCGCCCCGGTCATGTCACGGAGCTGTTTCACCAATTGTGCGCTGATCTCTGCCATATCTTCTTCACCGCAGCCGCCAGGTGCGGCCGCTTACGCTTATTCTGCTTATTCCTTACACAACTCGGGCGACCAAACCGTTGCTGGCAGGTCGCCCATGATTACTTTCGGATTTGACTTTAGCCCTCGCTAACGGTCGTACTAACGAGTTCCTCAGCCGTTTCACTGCCCGGGACCCTTTCGGGGCGGAGCTTCCGGCTCAGCACTAGTGGCCAGGCTCTCCGACATGAGCTGTTCCGCGTACTTCGGATCCATATACTGCGTGTACTCTTCCGGCGTCTGCTCGGACGATTCGTCATCGCTGACGATCTTCTCGGCAACGAACTCCTGTTCCGTCGCGAGAGTACGGCCTTCGATCACCGCTTCGGAAATCTTGGTCGTAAACAGCCGGATGGCGCGCAGCGCGTCGTCGTTACCCGGAATAACGTAGTCCACTTCGTCAGGATCACAGTTCGTATCCACCACGGCGACTACCGGAATCCCGAGTTTGCGAGCTTCCTTCACGGCGATGGATTCTTTGTTCGAGTCGATCACAAACAGCAGATCGGGCAGGCCGTTCATATCCTTGATACCGGCCAGATTCTGTTGCAGGTGCTTTCGTTCGCGTTCGAGCCGGCCCACTTCCTTCTTGGCGCGGCCTTCATATGCGTTTTCCGTAGCCATGCTATCCAGCTCTTTCAAACGCTTAATCGAGCGCTGAACTGTGGCGATATTGGTCAACAATCCGCCCAGCCAACGCTGGTTGACGTAAAACTGACCGGCGCGCGTCGCTTCTTCGGCGATCGCTTCTTGTGCCTGGCGCTTGGTGCCGACAAACAAGACGGTCTTTCCTTGTGCGGCCATCTCGCCGACGTAACGCATCGCATCTTTAAAGAGCTTCAGCGTTTTTTGCAGGTCGACGATATAAATGCCGTTGCGTTCCCCAAAGATGTATTCCTTCATCTTTGGATTCCAGCGCTTGGTCTGGTGCCCGAAGTGAACGCCTGCTTCGAGCAGTTCTTTCATCGAAATCGATGGCAATCTGCCTCCTAGGCTTTACGAAGAGCCGAAGCGACCGTAATCACGCGGTCCAGGCGGGATTTTGCGTGAGATCGCTTGCGACCCGGTTATGCAAGCGGGGCCGGACGGGCTACCGCTTGCGGGACAAAGGTTTGGACGGAAGAAAAACAGGAGCGAATTAACGCTTGGAGAATTGGAAGCGCTTGCGGGCGCCCTTTTGCCCGTACTTCTTTCGTTCTTTCGCACGTGCATCGCGTGTCAGCAATCCGAGGGATTTCAGCTTTCCACGCAATTCCGTGTTGAATTCGATCAAGGCGCGAGCGATTCCCATCCGGGCTGCTCCAGCCTGACCGCTGATGCCGCCACCATTGGCGAGGATCAAGACGTCGAAACGGTCCGCCATCTCGGCCGCAAGCAGCGGCTGTCGCACGTACGCACGAGCGGACTCGCTAACAAAATAATGTTCGAAGGGCCGGTGATTTACCGTGATTTGGCCCTTACCCGCGTCGCAGGAAGATGCGTGCGGTTGCCGTCTTCCGACGGCCGGTTCCCAACTGCTGAACTAACTTCGCTGGCATTCGCTAATAACAACGGCGCAAGATCTCGAGGACCTTGACGTAACCCTTTCTCCTAATCCTGAGCCCTTAAATCGCAAGCGGCGCAGGCTTCTGTGCCTGATGAGGATGATTCTCGCCCGCGTAAACGTTCAGCTTCCGGTACATCTGCTTTCCCAGTTTGGTTTTCGGCAGCATTCCCGAAATGGCGAGTTCCAACATGCGCTCGGGGCGGGTTTCCCGCATCCGACGAGCGCCGGTTTCGATCAGCCCGCCGGGATAGCCGGTGTGGCGTCGATAAAGTTTCTGATTCTCTTTACCGCCGGTCAATTTGACTTTGGCGGCATTAACAATGACGACGTGATCGCCCGTATCGATTGACGGCGCGAACGTGGTCTTGTGCTTACCCATCAACAGCATAGCTGCGCGGCTCGCCACTCTACCCAGGACGGCATCGTTCGCGTCAATCACGTGCCAAGCACGTTTGATATCGTGTTTGGACGGGTATTCGGTACGCATGGACAGACTGATTCTCTCTGCTCGAAATCTCGAACATCTCAGTCTAACGAATTACAAACTGGGGTGTCAAACTCAGCGGAATCCGGGTAGTGGCTCAATTTGAGCATCGGGAAGTTCAGGGAACTAACAACGCTAAACGAGGAGTATACGCTTTTTCAGCACCTGTGCTGTTTCTTGTGTGCTGTCAATGCGTAATGTATCTTGCTTCGCTTGGGTCCTGGCATGGTTCACTTCGGCCTGTTTGCGGCGGTATGCGAGAGGAGATAAAGTGCCTATCTCTGCCGCCAGATTGTTCAGCAACCCTGGCGTACTTGCTAGCCGCACGAGTCATCAGATCCAAAGCCGTCCACGTTCCGAGCAAAACCGCAGTGCGCGGTAGATCACGACGTCAGTCTGATCTAGAAAACGAACATGCGAGTCGGTCTGAGCGACCCATGAGATGCGGCTTCGATCGTCGGCGGGTCTTCACGGAAATTGTCGAGTGAAATTCACGATGTCCTTGAGGAGTATCGTGGGCTGTTCGCGCGGGCGGAAGAAGGAGGAGATCGCCATATGCCCACTACAGAACAACGCAACCGGGATAGTCCCGCCAAGCGCATATACCGCTAAACGCCGTATCACCAAAACAGGACGTCGGTGTTCACTCTTTCTCCACTGATCGCTCCGTTCGAGGGCGACAAGATCATCTACGCCTAGTTAGGCTTCGCGTCGGATTCGACACTGGCCTGGATTGCTGGAGCGCTTCGGCATGCATCCAGCGTGGCAGATGCGCGGCCGAGTATCAACAGCTGGGAATTTCAAATTCAGCCACCACCGGAACCCTGGTTATCAGCCAATCCATCGGTACCTCCTAAGGCGACCCCTTAGCCCGACCATCGCGTTCCAAGCCTCGCAGGTAAATTTCTCAATTGTGATCTGTCGTACTAAAGTGCTACTATCCGATTACGCCCGAGGTTGGCATGGTAGAACGGTTGCTTCTGTTCTTGATCGGGATAGTGCTGCTTCTTGCGGCAGTGCACTTTGTCTTGCACATTCGCAGCGGCATGCACTGATTGCAATTAGAACAAGTTACCCAACTCCGTGCGCCGAGCATTTACCGTGAGTCGGAAGTCCTCGGGCGCGAGCCGTTCGGATCTCTAACCTGGAGTTGCCAGGCCTTATTCTCGCTCGAGACTAGATCCGCCACTCGTTCAGCGAACGAGGCTTCGGGTCCCGAGATTCCCTTGTACGGCCCGGCTTGAGCCCGAAACAGATACTCTTCCGCTTTTAGCGTTGACCAGGTCGCCCTGTATTGTGTCCACTGCTGCTGAAATTGAAAGGTCTGCTGGAAGCCTTCGAGGATGACCAGGGTGGCTCCCGAGATCCCCGAAAGAATCGGCTGAACACCCCGGAGCGAAGGGAGCAGCGAGAAAACCGGGATGGCAGCGGCTAAGACAAGTTGTACGGACTTCAAGAAGTAAAAGCACAACCGGTTACGATTCGCTGCTTTGTCATACCAGACAAGCATCTCCTCGGCGTACTTGATGACATCATCCTGACTCTGCACGGCACTTCTCTATCAATCGATATTTGCACGTACCGGCTCCTGAAGGGCCGCGAGTGTGGCGTGATTTCGCATTGCCATTCCGTCGGAAGTAACCCGAATAGCGACTAGTATGCTTCGATTGGTACACTGCCGGGAGGTCGAGCGGAGTAGATTTACAATCTCAATCGGCCATTTATCGGCCATTTGATTCGTGCTGATCGTCCCAGTCGACCAATCCTGATTTCAAGTGCCCTAGGAGGCGCTTTCTTGAGATTTAATCTGCGCCTTCCGCCCACGGCGGTGCTGTTCGCTACCTTGACGCTTTTCGCGCCTCTTGCGGCTGTCGCTCAAAGCCCCGAAGCAGGCGGCGAAGCGCATCTGCCGCTTCCTGATCTCCGCCAGGCCACCTTCTTCGGGGGCGCGATCGACGGCCGCTCTCTGGTGAGTCTTGGGTTTCTTGATCGTGGCGCTCGGCCTGCTTTTTGGCCTCGTCATCTATCGCCATTTGAAGAACTTGCCTGTTCATCGGTCCATGCTCGAGATCTCGGAACTGATCTACGAAACCTGCAAAACATATCTGGCTACGCAAGTAAAGTTCCTGGCGCTCCTGGAGTTGTTTATTGCTGCGGTGATCGTTCTGTATTTCGGTGTGCTCGAACACTTCACAGCAGGCAAGGTGATGACGATCCTTCTATTTAGCGTCGTCGGTATCTGCGGAAGCTGTGGCGTTGCGTGGTTCGGTATTCGCGTCAACACGTTCGCGAACTCACGCACAGCTTTCGCAAGCTTGGCCGGAAAACCTTATCCCTGTTCCGACATCCCTCTGAAAGCCGGCATGAGCATCGGCATGCTCCTGATCAGCGTGGAATTGGCATTGCTGCTGTTCATTCTGCTCTTCGTGCCGCAAGACTACTCGGGACCCTGTTTCGTCGGCTTCGCGATCGGAGAATCACTAGGGGCCGCCGCCCTTCGAGTCGCCGGAGGCATCTTCACGAAAATCGCGGATATCGGCGCCGACCTGATGAAAATCGTGTTTCGGATCAAGGAGGACGATGCCCGCAATCCCGGCGTGATCGCCGATTGCACAGGTGACAATGCGGGCGATTCTGTGGGCCCGACTGCCGATGGGTTCGAAACCTATGGCGTGACGGCCGTGGCGCTCATCTCCTTCATCGTGTTGGGAGTTCGGGAGCAACTTGTGCAGAGCCAGCTCCTGGTCTGGATCTTCGCCATGAGCAGCATGATGATTGCTTCCTCCGGGCTTTCCTATCTGGTGAACGCGTGTTTACACGAAAAGGAAATATGCAGCATCGGAACGAGATGGATTTCGAAGTCCCTCTCACCAATCTTCTTCGTCTGACCTCGGTAGTCACTATCGCGCTGACATACCTCGTTTCGTACCTGGTCATTCCAACACTTGGCGGGTGACAGCACTCTCTGGTGGAAACTTGCGACGGTGATCAGTTGCGGCACGCTCGCCGGAGCGCTCATTCCGGAATTGGTGAAGGTCTTCACGTCGGTTCATTCCGCCCATGTGAGAGAAGTTGTTTCCTCGTCGCGCGAAGGTGGCGCTGCACTGAATATTCTTTCCGGCCTGGTGGCGGGCAACATGAGCGGATTTTGGCTCGGCCTGGCGATTCTGGCTCTCATGGGAGTGGCTTTTGGCGTGAGCACGACTGGGCTTAGGCAACTTGATGGTCGCGCCCGCGGTATTTGCGTTCGGGCTGGTGGCATTCGGCTTCTTAGGGATGGCGCCGGTGACGATTGCAGTCGATTCGTATGGCCCGGTAACGGACAACGCGCAGTCGGTCTTCGAGCTGTCGACCATCGAACAGTTGCCGGAAATCGAGCGCGAACTGCAGTCGCAATTCGATGTGACGGTCAACTTTGATCGCGCGAAATATCACCTTGAAGAGAACGACGGCGCGGGTAACACGTTTAAAGCGACAGCCAAACCTGTGCTGGTTGGTACGGCCGTAGTTGGCGCGACGACCATGATCTTCTCCATTGTCGTCGCTCTGACGAGAGGCCTGCGGCCAGAACTCGTGACGAATCTCTCGATTCTGTATCCGCCCTTTCTGCTCGGTTTGATTGCCGGTGGGTGCCGTCATCTATTGGTTTACCGGCTCCTCCATTCAGGCCGTGACAACCGGCGCCTATCGGGCTGTAGAGTTCATCAAAGAACACATCAAGCTGGATGGGCCCTCGAAGGCCTCGGTGGCGGATAGCAAGAAAGTCGTACAGATCTGTACAAGGTATGCGCAGAAGGGGATGCTGAACATCTTCCTGACGGTGTTCTTCGTGACCTTATCCTTCGCGCTGCTTGAGCCTTATTTCTTCATCGGCTATCTCGTTTCCATCGCACTATTCGGCTTGTATCAGGCAATCTTTATGGCGAATGCGGGCGGCGCCTGGGACAACGCCAAAAAAATCGTGGAGACCGAGCTGAAGCAAAAGGGCACGGATCTTCATGCAGCGACCGTGGTGGGCGACATCGTCGGCGATCCGTTTAAAGACACGTCGTCGGTCGCGTTGAATCCGATCATCAAATTCACAACGCTCTTCGGACTGCTTGCGGTCGAGCTTGGCGTTTCGCTCTCCCGCAACCGGGGTTTGACAACGAAGTACTTCCTGGCGGCCATCTTCTTTGCCCTCGCTCTTTATTTTGTGTACCGCTCCTTCTACAAGATGCGAATCGGTTCCGAGCAGCCGTACGACAGACCGGATGCTTAGTGTTCAGATCTTCGGGGTCAAGAACTCTCAGTCAACCCGCGCGGCTGAGCGCTTCTTCAAAGAACGCGGTATGAAATTGCACATTGTCGATCTGAAACTAAAGCCATTTGCCCCGGGCGAAATCAAGCGATTCATCGACCGGTTCGGGCTGGCAGGTCTTGTCGACACCGAAGGCAAGCCGTATGTCGATGCCGGTCTCAAGTACCTGAAAGTTTCGGATGCGGACATGATTGCCCGAATCGAAAAAGAGCCCAGGCTCCTTCGCTTGCCTCTTGTTCGAGCGGGTAATCGACTCAGCGTTGGACAGGATGAGGTTGGCTGGCGATCGATGCTGGACGCTGACGGATCAAAACCGTCCTGAGCGGGCCTGTTATCTGTTTGCTGTCGTAGGCAGGGGATGTGCTGCGGCGCTAGAGGCGTCTCCCGGCGATGAGACGATGGTCAGCCGGGTCGGTGTATGGAAACGCTCTGAGTGATGACGATACCTCACGTTTCGGCGGGGCATATGGGAGCAACCACAAGCCCCTTAGTAGAATCAAACTCTAAGTACGACCCCGCTAATCCGTTCCGTCACAACACCAATATTCAGCCTCCAACTCCGGCAGCGTCGCTCGTCAGGTAAAAGCCTCGCTCTTGCTCCGGTCGTTGTGCTGGCCGTATTCCTGCTTAGCCGGTTGGCTTGGGGCCAGTCCTCAACGCCAACCTGGTGGTTAGCGAAGGACAAGCATTTCGAGGTCTATTCGCAGGTAGGTGGCGAAAGTGCAAGAAGCCTCCTCGAACGATTCAGCCGCCTGCGTTCTTTCTGGACGGACAGCACAATTCCCGGCCTGAGCGGACTACTCCCGGATTCCGGAGTTCCGCTTCGGGTGATCGAGTTCAATTCCGCCCGGGAGTATGGCGAATATCGCACGCACCAAGCCGCCGATGCCTATTACGTGGGGACTGACGCGGGCGAGTATATCGTGCTGCCGCCGTCTGCCAGCCTGGGAGTAGCTGCCCATGAGTACACGCATGCCATCTTGCACGCGAGAGGACTACAAATTCCAGATTGGCTGGGCGAGGGCCTGGCCGAAGTGTTCTCCACCGTACGGGCGACAAATTCCGGGTTTGAGTTCGGAGGCGAGTTGCCGGCACGGGTCGATACCCTTCGCCGGCATCCGAAAGTCCTGGTAACCGAGCTGTTGAACGAAACCCATTCTCCCGGGTTCCAGGAATCACGAGATTCGGCTGCCGTCTTCTATGCGGAGAGTTGGGCGCTGGCAGACATGCTGGTGTCTTCCCCGGAATATGGGCACCTCGATCGATTCTTCGCGAGCATCCATGCGGGAAAGAGCACGAAGCAGACGTTCGCGGGTGTCTACGGAAAAACTCTGAGTCGAGTGGGGCAGGACCTGCAAAGTTGGATTTCGGGAAGGAACTCGCCACGTCACTTTGTGCCGGTCTCGATTCCCGGCGCCGCACCGACGGCAGCTGTTCGCGTATCCGATCTCAACGCGGGTATGGTTTTGGCTGACTTGCTCGTCGCGAACAAAGAATGGAGCCGGGCGGAAGCGAAGTATCGGGAATTGCTTCGTGCTTATCCGGACGAGCCCAAGCTGATGACGAGCATCGGGATGGTGGCGTTTCGGAGCGGAAGCAAAGCAGCCGCCCTCGAAAACTGGCGAAAGGCCATCGATTCCGGCGCGAACGATCCCGGCCTGTGCTATCGCTTCGCCCTTCTGGCCGAAGAAGCTGGTCTGCCGGAGGATGAGATCGCTCACGCTCTGGAGCGCGCAATCGCCGCCAAACCTGATTTCAGTGACGCCCGCTATCGTCTGGCGATTATCGAAAGCAATCGCGGGAACTACGAGGCCGCTGTTGCGCAACTAAAGGCAATGGGAACTCCGTCGGCTGCCCGTGCTTACAGCTATTGGAGTGCGCTGGCGTCTTCTCTTTCGGAATTGGGGAGAACGGACGAGGCAACGGCAGCCGCGCACCAGGCGAAACTAAGTGCAAGGACGGCCGACGAACAGGGGATCGCCTCAGCGCTCGAGTACACCACGAAAACCGATTTCCATGTTCAATTCGAACGGGAAGCGAATGGCGAGATGAAAGCCGTCAGCTATCCGAACGCCTCATGGTTTCGAGTGGAACCCGTTCGTCGAAGCGGGCGACGTGATCGAGCGAACCGATGCGCAACTACGGAGTGTGCAGTGTAAGGACGGAAGACTGGTCGGCTTCTCGGTCGATACGACGGCAGGCCCCCTGCAACTGGATGTGCCCGATCCGACCCATGTGCTGATGCGCAACAGTCCCGCCGAATTCAGTTGCGGTTCCCAGCAGCCGAGAACGGTCAAGCTGGAGTACGCCAAAAGTACCGCGACGCGAGGTGCATTACTTCGCGGGATGGAATTCAAATAAAGATCGGGTCAGAGATCTCAACGTTTTCCCGTTAAGCTTCGTATAACGAATGAGGTGTTAAGAACGGCGCATGCAGATGGCGATTCCGTCCCTTGACCAATTGATGCTCGAGCCGGACCTGCTTCGCCAACTGATTCGTGGAGCAAAGGCCGGCGAGGCGGCGTCATTCGAGAGGCTTGTGATCCTGCATGAGCGTCGGGTGCTGCGGCTTGCACAACGATTGCTGCTCAATCGTGAGGCGGCCCGTGACGCTGCCCAGGATGTTTTCATACGGCTGCACCGGAAGCTTGGATCAGTTTCGGAGGACAAAGAACTAGGGCCGTGGTTGTATCGGATGACCGTCAATATCTGCATCGATCTCTTGCGGCGTTCGAAAGACGAACTGCCGATCGATCTCGTACCGGAGATGGCGGATGAGGACGACAATCCGGAACGCGCAGCCGCCATGCGAGAAGAGGGACAGCTCGTCCTGGCTGCCTTAAAAGGTTTGACGCCGAAAGAACGGCAAGCCATCGTACTTCGGGATCTGGAAGGCTACTCGACGGCCGAAGTTGCGGGCATCCTCGGTTCGAGCGAGGCAACAGTGCGGTCCCAGATCTCCACAGGACGGGTGAAGATGAAAGATTTTCTGACGACAAAGTTGGGGAGGCGTTCATGAACGCGCATCCTGATCCGAACGTGCTTGCGCTTTGGGCTGGCGGGGACCTCGATCCGAGTGCTACGTCACATGTCGGCTTTACACCTCGAAGGGTGCGCTGAATGTCGGGGGATAGCGAACGAACTTGAGAACGCGCGCGCGATGCTTCGAAGCGCCTTGGCGGAACCCGCGGAAGTCGATCTGGAGCGGGTTCGGCGTGGTGTAGCGAGACGCCTGGACGTGCGCCGGAGAGGGCTCCGATGGAGTTGGTCTTTGGGCGGTGCGACTTTGCAGCCTTGGCGATGTTTTATCATCTTAGGCACGCATCGGGAACAGCCGAAGCCGGCAGTAGCGGAACACGCAGTTCAGTTGCCGATCTTGCGGAGCCGATGCATCTGGCGCTCAATCTCCCTGAGGTGAAGCGGGTGACGCGGCCACCCGTTCGCCGTTCTAACGACCGTCCGGAGGTCGGACTTCGGGCGGTTAACCTGGTGCCTCGCGCGGATGGGTCCACGGAACTCCGGCTTATTACCGCTGATCCGAACGTAGTGATTCTCCTTCCGGTTGTAGAAAGAACGATCCAACAATGAAACTGAAACTGCTGTTGCTCATTCCGGTATGCGTAGCCGCCCTCATTGCGCAAAACGCAAATCCCGATCCCAAGCAGCCGGGTCCGACACAGGTCACAAAGGTCGTTCGCGTTCATGGAGACGCCTTTTCTATCTCCAATCTGCTTGGGAAATCGGGGACAGTTGAACATCTGGCAACTAGCGCTCTGAGAGCGATTGTGCTTAAAGGCCCAGCTCCGGATGTGGACAATGTGGAACATACTATCCAGGAGTTGGACAGTCTCGGTAGTACGTCAGGACCGAAGGGCGTTGAACTCACTGCATGTTGTGATTGCTGGTTCGATGGAGCCAATTTCCGCTACTCAAGATGCGTCGAACGAGTCGCTCAGTTCGGTTACGAGGCAACTGCGAGTCGATCTTCCCGTATAAGAGCTATCAGGTCCTGAGCACCATTCTTCTGAGAGCGACTCCAGGGAATTCCGTTCATCACAGTCAGGGATCGATGAAATGGCAGCAAATACTGGAGAGGGTGCTCGTTCCGCATTGGCGTACGACCTTTCGTTCGAGGCCTTGGATGTTTTGCCGGACCGCTCTATACGCCTTGGCGACGTCCGATTCGATACTTGGATTCCTCTCAAAACGGTTACTTGTCGGGAAAGATAATTCGACAACTACCCAAACATCAAATCAGCGGATAGAGATCCGCACTGACGTTGACCTGCGGGAAGGTCAGAACATCATTGTGGGAAACGCCACTCTTGCCGATGCAGATGTCTGTTTGTTTCTCGTCGTGTCCGGAAAACTCGCCCAATAGCGCAGCTATCCCGCCACCGTTTCAAGTTGTTCCGTCTCGCCTGAAGCGACCGGCGTTTCGTGCGGGCCGAACACAAACTTGCCGGCAACCGCAGCAGCAAGGAGCGCCGTCGCCGCCATGACGAAAGCAGCCGAATAGCCGAACTTGCTTGCGACTGCGCCCGCAGCTACTGAACTCATCCCGACGAACAGGTCGTAGAACGCGCTCAAGAAGCTGATTGTGGAGCCGTGTTCGTTGGTCGGAGTCCTACGCAACACGGAAGCCGCGATAGAGGACCACGGGAACGAAAATCCGAGGCCGAGGATGCCAGTCGCAAGTATCGCGATCGGTGGCCGTGGGCCAGTCGCCAACATCATCAACCCGATGCACATGCCGACGAGCCCGCCGTAGAATGTGTAGCTGGGCGGAAGTCGATCAGGAAGCTTACCGAGAAAGAACCGGCAAAGCAGAATGGTCAAGGCGTAAGTCGTAAAGGCAGCCGGCCCGGAGTTCCCGTGTTGCGCAAGGTGCAAGATCAGAAAACCCGTAATGACCGGATAGTGCACGTTCACGAATCCAACCGCAATGCCAGCCGTCAGCAAAGAGGGACGAAACAGCTTGCGAGGCTCGTCCCCGTGAGAAGGCCGGAACGTCTCGCCGACGAGGGAAGCAAGCAGAAGAGAAACAAAGGCGGCTATGATTTGAAGCGTAGCCGCACGTCCGAACGAACCAAGCCAGTGACCAACGGCGGGTCCGGCGGAAATTCCTCCCCAGATAGCGCTGCTGACATACCCAAGGGCTTGAGAGCCATGTTCCACCCCCGCCAGTTCCACCGCCCAAGTTGCCGCTCCTGTGTAAAGACAGGCCTCACCAAAGCCTTGCAGCGCACGGCCCAGGTACACTCCGGGTAGATGCAAGGGCAGCAGGTACGCGAGACCCGCACAGGCACAACTGAGGAGGCCGGCCTGCATGGTGATCTTGCGGCCGCGCCGGTCCGCCAGAGGGCCAGAGATGAAGCGGCTGCCGAGAGCGATGAAAGAAAACGTGCCGATGACCCACCCGACGGTTTTATCCGAGCCGCCCAAGTCGTGATGGACATAGGGAGCCAACGCCGGCAATACCGTCCCCATTCCCAAAAATCCGAGAAAGGTTGCGCCAATCAAAGACCAGAAGCGCGACCCAAACCCCTGTTGCGAAGACTCCATCTATCCCTTTAGCTTACCGGGCGCTAACTTCTGACGAATTGCCGGCCGCTTGCAGTAGCCTTGGATCAGATGACTAAGAACGTTCTGGGTGGGGCCCTGCAGACCTGCTGTACGGATCCACTGACTGGCTATTACCGCGACGGCAAATGCAATTCGGAAGACGACGATCTCGGTCAGCATACGGTTTGCGTGATTCTGACGGACGAGTTTCTGCAGCATCAGAAAGCGATCGGTAATGACCTGATTACTCCGCGCCCCGAGTTCGGATTTCCCGGACTGAAGGCCGGTGACGGATGGTGTGTTTGCGTCGGCCCTTGGAAGAAGTCCTATGACGCCGGCATTCGCGCTCCGGTTCGCTTGGAAGCGACACACGAAAAGGCTCTCGAAGTTGTCTCGCTCGACATGCTGAAGAAATGCGCACGGGTCAACTGAACCGGAGAGAAAGAGTAGTCGGTACGGTTTAGGGTTTAAAAGTGATCGCGCCGGTCTAAAGGTATCTGGCTGTTACGCCGAAAGGTCAGGTGATGACCTGTACGCGTTGCGGTTCTTCCGATATTCACCGTTCCCGCCGAAGCGGAGCTTGCGATCAAATGCAATCCTGGATTGGCAGATATCCGTATCGCTGCAATGCCTGTGGGCTACGTTTTCGAACGACGGGAAGGTATCTGGACAGGCAGCCTGCTCAAACTACCTCCTACAACGCCGCCGCCTAGCCGCAATACCAGGCGCCCAAAACCGCAGCCGCAGCCGCTGGACCCGAAATGGCGTTCCGGGCTCATTCTGCGAAGCCGCAGGCGAAAATCGTTGTGCAGGCGGACACGCACGAACAACTGAACCACATCCTGCTTACGCTCGATAAAGCCATCAACGCGTACGGCAAGAGCACGCAGCCGGAAAACAGCCGAGCCAGTTACGCCTCTCGCTGATCTAGGATTTTTCCGAGTCTGTCTTCGGCACTTGCACTCTCTCGTGTTTTCGGTCTCGACTGAGTAACTGTCCGTCGTTATCTTCCTCTTCACTACGGACAAATTCGAGAATGTCGAAGTGCCGTCCGGCTTGCTGTTTCGGCAGAAAACTTTCGATTCCCGTCGTCTTCGTCTTCGAAATTGGGGAACACAGTCGTCAACTTCGAAAGCACCAGCAAGTTGATGTGCCGTTGCGACGCGTTTAGAAGCTTGATCGCTCCTCCCGCTTTCTGAATAGCCAGGTGCGCCGAAACAAGAACTCCCAGGCCGGAGCTGTCGATCATCCGCACGCTCTGCAGATTCGCGAGAATCGAAATCTTCGCTTCTCCAATCAGAACGTCAATCCAGCTCTCGGAAAGATGCTGCTTCGTCTCCCGCAACTAATTGACCCTCCAGGTCTAAGTATCGTGACATTCCGAACTTCACGCTGCCCTATGTGAAGAGCCATAATAGGTCGTCTCACTATAACCTGCTCAACTAGGGTAGTACGATTGTTTTCTCTTGAAGATGTATTCGTTGCGGTTAGAGTAGAAAGTGGCAGGTGAGGCAGGGTGCTTTGGTGACCGATTCGGGTTTACTGGCTTTCTTCCAAGTGCAGGTGCCGGGCGTAACCGAGCACCGGATCACGGATATCTTCAAGCCGCTCGCTACACCCGCGGCAGCAGAGAGAGATATCGCGCTGGTTCACCATCGCGATAACCACGCTGATCTTCATCGTTGTCGCGGGAATTATCGTCTACACGATCGCGCGTTTCCGGCGCAAACCGGGTGATGACCTGCACCAGGAACCCGCCCAGGTCTACGGAAGTAATCAAATTGAACTGGCCTGGACGGTGATACCGATCCTGATCGTTTTCGTTTTGATTGGGGTAACGGCGCGGGTTGTATGGAGCGTGGAAAACGCGAGCCCGCCGCCTTCCACTCTTGCACGTGAAAGTGATCGGACACCAATGGTGGTGGGAAGTGCTGTATCCCGACTACGGCATCACGACTGCCAACGAGATCCACGTGCCATTTTCGCCGGACGGCAAAGAGGCGACCTACCTGGAATTAACCAGCGTTGACGTAAATCACAGTTTCTGGGTGCCGCAGCTTTCCGGGAAGGTTGACCTGATTCCAAACCGCCTGAACTACATGTGGATCGACCCGAAAGAAGGCGGCGTGTACGTCGGCAACTGCGCAGAGTACTGCGGAACTCAACACGCGAATATGCTTTTGCGTGTTGTGGCAGAAGACCGGCCGACGTTTCGAGGCTTGGGCGCAAGGGCAGCAGAAAACAGCTGGCTGCAGGCGATGTGAGTGCCGGACAGGACTGCCTTTGAATCGCTTTCCTGCGTGAACTGCCATGTCGTCAAAGGGCACCAAAGCGATCGGAAAGTTCGGGCCCGAGCTGACACATTTGGCTAGCCGCTCGACTCTTGGCGGCAGGCGTGATGACCAACACTCCCGAAAATCTGAAAGCCTGGATCAACGATCCGCAACAGATCAAACCCGGATGCCTGATGCCGAGCATGAAACTCGCGGCTACAGAACTGGACGAACTTGTCTCTTATCTCGAAACTTTGAAGTGACACATGGCGACCATTGATCAACCATCTACCAGCAAGACCCGCAACCATCCGGGAGGAGTTCTCCTGGTCGGAGAGTTTATACAAATGGGTCGCGACCGTCGACCATAAGCGGCTTGGCCTGATGTATGTCGTTTCGGCGCTCGTGTTCCTGGTGATCGCCGGGCATCATGGCAAGCGTGATTCGGTTACAGCTTGCTGTACCGAATAATCACGTTGTCGGTCCGGACACCTACAACCGGCTGTTTACCATGCATGGAACGACGATGGTGTTCTTTGTCGGCATGCCCATGGTGGCTGGGTTCTCGAATTACCTGGTGCCGCTGATGATCGGAGCTCGAGACATGGCCTTCCCGCGGCTCAATGCCTTCGGCTTCTGGATATTTCTGTTTGGCGGCATTCTTCTGTACTTCAGCTACATCGGCGGAGGCGGATTATCGGGAGCGGGTTCGGCTCCGGACGTAGGTTGGTTTGCGTATGCTCCTCTCACAGAGAAGCCATTTTCGCAAGGCGCGAGCACCGATTACTGGATCCTCGGCATCTTTACTGCTGGAATCGGAAGCATTGCAAGCGCCATCAACGTCATCGCGACTGCCATTTCCATGCGCTGCCCGGGGATGACTCTCGCCCGCATGCCGGTATTCGTCTGGGTCATGGTCATCGATTCCTGGCTCATCCTGCATCGCGCTGCCGCCGCTGACTGCCGCGCAGATCATGTTGGCCTACGATCGCTTCCTGGGCGCGAACTTCTTCAACACGCAAGCGGGAGGATCTGCCGTGCTGTGGCAGCACTTCTTCTGGATCTTCGGACATCCGGAGGTCTACATCCTGATTTTTCCGGCGTTTGCCATTTTGTCCGAAGTGATTCCGGTGTTTTCACGAAAGCCGCTGTTCGGCCGACCCGCGATGGTGGCTGCCGTCATTGCGATCGGGTTTATCAGCCTGGGTGTTTGGGCTCACCACATGTTTGCCGTCGGGATGACAGCCTGGTCCAACACGTTCTTTGCCGCGTCCACCATGCTCGTCGGCATCCCGACCGGTATCAAGATCTTTAACTGGACCGCCACGATGTTCGGCGGCAAATTGCGTATGGACACGCCGATGCTCTACTGCTGCGGCTTTCTGCTGCAGTTCCTTGTTGCCGGCCTGACGGGCATCATGCTTGCCGTGTCTCCCTTCGACTGGCAATTGCACGATTCGTATTTCGTGGTTGCCCATTTCCACTTCACCCTGATCGGCGGCCTTGTCTTTGGCCTGTATGGCGGGAATGTACTACTGGTATCCCAAGGTAAGCGGACGCATGTATAACGAGCGGCTTGGAAAGTTCAGCTTCTGGAGCTTCGTCATCGGCTTCAACACTGACTTTCATTCCGCAGCACTTTGCTGGGGTTCCTTGGCATGCCGCGGCGAATTTATACGTATCCCGCAGGGCGCGGTTGGGAAACATACAATCTGATCTCGTCGATTGGAGTGATCTTTCAGATCGCTGCTGTCGCCATGTTCGCCTGGAACGTCATCTATTCGGCAGTCAAGGGAAAACGGGCGGGAGACGACCCGTGGGATGGCTGGACGCTCGAATGGGCGACCAGTTCTCCACCGCCGGAATATAACTTCGAAAAACTGCCGGTTGTCCGCAGCAGCAGACCTCTTTGGGATCTGAAGCACCCGCAAGACCCGGATTGGAAGTTCGGACAATAGCCATGGCAGCAACCGTTACACCATCAGACGTCGGAGCTATCGAGCGTCAATGGACGTTGCCGGACCGGGGTACGATCGGCATCATTCTCCTGATGATCACGGAGAGTTCGCTCTTCACGATCTTTGTAGTCGCTTACCTGGTCTATATCGGCAAGAGCCTCACCGGACCCTTCCCAAAGGACGTTCTCGAAGTGCCCATCGTCTCGTCCATCTGCCTGCTATCCAGCAGCCTCACGATCGTGCTTGCCGAGAACGCGTTGAAGCGAAATCAAGCTCGGACGGTTCAAACTGTGGTGGCTGGTCACCATCCTGCTCGGCGGAGAATTTCTGACCGCAACAGGGCGTGGAATGGTATCACCTGATCTACAAGGAAGGCCTGACGATCAGCACAAACCTGTTCGGCACGACGTATTACTCGCTGGTTGGATTGCACGCGAGCCACGTGGTTGTCGGATTGTTCTTTCTGCTTCTCGTGATGCTGGTTTCGCTGATGGGTTTCCCCATTCAGCATCAGGAGAGGCGTGTGAAGTTTCTTTCCTGGTATTGGCATTTCGTAGACGCCATCTGGGTCGTAGTCTTTACGGTCGTCTACATCATCGGAAGGTAAGCGCGTGGAACATCGACTCGAATCACGGAGAAGCCGGAGAGCGGACGGAAGACACGCATATCCTGATGCCGAAGCCGACCTACTGGCCGATGGTCTTTGCATTCGGGATCGCGTTAATGATGGCGGGGCTGGTGACGCACTTCGTTGGTGAGCCTTGTCGGCATCGTCATCGCCATTCGGGGCGGAATTCGGCTGGTGGCACGAGGTCATCCCGCACGAAGAGCACGAAGAGATGGCGATCGAACCTGAGCTGCGGCCCGCTCCTATTCTTGTCGAAACGCGTTCTGTTGTCCGGATGAAAACTGGCGAGGGTCGGCATCGGGTTCGCATTCCGGAGCGCGTCCATCCGTATTCGTCCGGGATCTGGGGCGGTTTGGCCGGCGGCGCTGCGATGGCGGCTTTGGCTTGCTTATACGGCCTGATTGCGCAGGGCAGTATCTGGTATCCGATCAATCTTCTCGCCGGCGTCGTGATCCCCGGACTGGGGCAGGCTTCCACCGAACAACTAAAGGCATTCAACGGTCTTGCATTCACGGCGGCGTTCATTGGACACGGAATCATCTCGATCCTGGTCGGTCTGGTCTATGCGGTGATCCTGCCGATGTTCCCGAAATACGCTCCGTTTCTGGGCGGGCATCCTGATGCCGCTGTTCTGGAGCGGGCCTGATCGCGACGGTTCTCAATCTCGTGAACCCATTCATGAACGAGCGCATCAGTTGGCCCTGGTTTGTCGTGTGCCAGCTTGGGTTCGGGTTAGTGGGCGGTTTTGTGATTGCCCGAAGCACAAGCATACGAACGATGCAATCATGGTCGCTTGCGGAGCGGGCATTTGTTGAAGCGCCGGGGATACACGCTGACGGAGAAGAGCACGAATGAGGCTTGGACCCGACATCGGGCAGATTTCCTGCGCTTGCGCAATGCTGGTTTTCGCGACGGTCGGTGCGATAAGCTGCGACGCACCTGGAAAGCCGCCGCCCAATGCCGAAGAAGCGGAGGAAGGGAATGCTACGGATTTCAAGGGCCTATTCGCGCGGAACTGCTCGGGCTGCCATGGCGACGAAGGGAAGAACGGGCCCGGCAGAATCCTGCATGATTCTCTTTACCTGGCGGTCATGCCGAAGGAAGAACTTCGGAGAACCATCGCTCATGGGCGCCCGGGCACCTCGATGCCTGCATGGTCGCGAGCCGAAGGCGGAGCTCTTACGGATAAGCAGATCGACATCCTGGTAGAAGGCATCGAGAAGAACTGGAGCAAACCGGTACCGCCCGCAAATCCACCTTTGCCGCCCTATAGCGCGCCGATCGAGCAGCGGAGACGTGAACCGCGGCAAGTTGCTGTTTGCACAATACTGCGTGCTGTGTCATCGGCCAGGTGTTATCGGACCGTGTCACCGATCCCAGCTATCTCAGTCTGGTAACGGATCAGAACATCAGGACTTCGGTTATTGTGGGCCGCCCTGATCTCGGGATGCTCAGCTATCGGAACCTAAAGCTGGGACGGCCCTTGAGCAATCAGGATATCTCGGACGTGGTCACGTATCTTGCGTCTCTGCGCCCGGCGAACACAGATACCGGTGGATGCCTATGCACAGGCGAGCGGAACAGGACAGAGCGGCGAAAAGACGAAAGGGAATGAGGATAGCGGCAACCGGCCCGGCCGCGATCGGGATGAACAGCGGCAAGAGGGACACAAGTTCAAAAGCGGAAGCAGCATTGGGCGGGAGGCCTAGGTGAAAAAGGAAAATAACTCCGGCGACACAACGCGTCAGGAAGACAAAGGCAAACAGAATACCCTGGATCCCACTCGCCGCAACTGGCTGTTCGCAGCCGGCGTGGCTCTGAATGTTGCTGCCGGCGCCTTGCTTGCTGTTCCGATGATTGGGTTTGTGTTCTCCAGCTTCGTCGAGAAGAAAGATCCGCGCAACTGGATTTCGCTGGGCAACCTGGAGGATTTCCCGGAAAAAACGACCCGCATCGCAACCTATCGAAACCCGTTCACACGCCCTTGGGACGGGCAGACCGCAAACATTCCTTGCTGGGTTCGGCGAGCCTCAGGGCAGGAGTTCCAGATTTTCGCTATCAACTGCACGCATCTCGGCTGCCCGGTTCGCTGGTTTCAAGAGTCCGGGTTGTTCATGTGCCCTTGCCACGGCGGAGCGTTCTATGAGGACGGGTCGAGGGCCGCGGGACCGCCCCCGCGGGGATTGTATCAGTACGATCACAAAGTCGAGAGTGGGCAACTTGTGGGTCAAGGGCGGTCAGATGCCGACTCTTGAGCAACCCGGTTTAACGGGCAGACCGCAATGGTAAACAAACTCAGAGAGCTGGCAGTCTGGTTAGACGACAGGCTTCACCTGACCGCGTTGTACTCTTCGACAGCCGGTCACGAGGTGCCCTCAAGCGCGGGAAGCTGGTTTTATGTCTTCGGCAGTGCGACACTGCTTTGCTTCGTCATCCAGGTCATCACGGGAACGTGCCTGGCCTTTGTCTACGTTCCTTCCACCAATGAGGCGTTTCACCAGTCTCGAGTATCTGAATCACGCCCAGTTCTGGGGCTGGTACCTGCGTGCAGTGCACTATTGGGGATCGAACTTCATGGTCTTCATCATGACGCTGCACATGATCCAGGTCTTCCTGTTCGGGGCTTATAAGTACCCGCGTGAACTGACCTGGGTGAGCGGGATATTTCTACTTGCTCTTTACGCTTGGCATGGCGTTTACCGGGCAGGTGATGCGCTTTGACCAGGACGCGTATTGGGGACTATCGATCGGAGCTTCCGTCACAGGGCGCGTGCCTCTGATTGGAGGGCAACTTGTCCATCTCCTGCTTGCCGGACCGATCATAGCCGGCGAGACCTTATCGCGATTCTTCACTCTTCACGTCTTTATTCTTCCGGGTTTAATCATCGCAATTGTGAGCATGCACCTGCGGCTGGTGCTCACGAAGGGAATCAACGAGTATCCGAAACCGGGCGTACCCGTCAAGCGCTCTACCTATGATGCGGAGTACGCCGAGATTCTTCGTAAGGAAGGCGTTCCGTTCGTTCCCCATGCCGTCGGCAAAGATCTTCTCTTCGCGGCTTTAACAATCGTCGCCATACTGGGCTGTGCGCTGTTTTTCGGACCCAAGGGTCCGCTCGGCGTTCCGAACCCAACGCTGATCAATACCAATCCGCGGCCCGATTTCTACTTCCTTTCCATTTTTGCTGCTCTGGCACTGCTCCCGGATTGGATGGAAGTCATCGTTCTGTTCGTTGCACCGGCGATCCTGATCGGCTTGCTGTTCGCGCTTCCCTTTATCTCGGGTACGGGCGAGAAAAGCTTTCGACGCAGACCGGTCGCTGTTCTATTGGTCATCTTCATCATGCTCGTTATCGGCACGCTTACGTACATGGGCGAAACGTCGCCGTGGTCGCCTCGCATGTATGCCTGGAGCGGCACTCCGATCCCGGTCAAATATGGTCAAAAAACGTACGCCCCTTGAGATACATGGCGAGCTGGTGTTCCAGAACAAGCAATGCCGCAACTGCCATTCGCTCGGTAATGAAGGCGGCCTTCGGGGTCCGGCTTTGGATGATGTTGCCACTCGATTGACCGCGGATCAGTTGGTCCGGCAAGTGATCCAGGGCGGCGGCAACATGCCGGCATATGGAAAGAAACTCACGCCAGCGGAAGTGGAAGCTCTAGTGGCATTCATGCGAACGCTCAGGCCGGAAAACGAGCGGGGAGTTCAACCGGCAGATAAGCCGTTGAACAAATTGCCCCGCGATATTGCGCGATCCGGTCCGCTCCTGGCGAAGCGGGATTTCTAGCGGTGGATGCTGTAGCGGAAGCCGCTCTTGAATCCTGGTCGTGGCATCCCTGGACGGCGGCGGTTCTCAGCTTCGCTGCTGTTCTCTATATCTCCGGGTGGATTCGCATCCGGCGGCTGGTCAGAACCGAACAGGATGGCACGCGTCTGGCCTGTTTCCTGGCGGGTCTGTGCGTCGTGTTCCTTGCGACAGAGCTCGCCGCTCGATGCATTCGACAAGCTTCTTCTTTCGGCGCATATGACGCAGCATTTGCTGCTGCTGTCGATTGCTCCGCCGCTGCTCCTGCTCGGGCGGCCGCTTCTACCGCTTCTGCGTGGTCTTCCCGAAAACCTTCGTCAAGGAAGCATTGGGTCCGTTTCTCACTTCGCCGGTTTGCCACCGGATTTCCGACTGGCTTACGTCCATGCCGGTTGCCTGGGTGTTGTTCGCAGTCAGCACGGTCGTGTGGCATTTACCACCGGCGTACGAACTGGCACTGCGTTCCAACTTCTTCCATGACTTCCAACACGCTTGTTTCTTCTGGACAGGCGTTCTCTTCTGGATCCCTTTGATCCAGCAGGGACCCGGGAAAGAGCCGCTGGCCAGCTTGGGCTCCCATTCCGTATCTGCTCTTTGCCGATCTGGTCAACACCGTGCTGTCCGCGTCCTTTGTCTTCGCCGGCCGCGTATTGTATGCGAGTTATGAATCTGTCCACCTGGCGAGCATCTCGCCGCTCACGGATCAGACGCTTGCCGGCGCAATCATGTGGGTTCCAGGCTCGATCGTTTACCTGATCCCGGCGGTCGTGTTTGCGATGCGGGTATTCTCGCCGGAACGTGTGACGGCGAGTGAGTTCACGGAGCGTCTACCCGAAGCGGCGCATCTTCGCGGCGCTGGTCCCTGCCGGCTCACGGGCTCGTACGTGCGCGCCGGTTAGCGCAATGGACGATGCTCGCTCGTTGCGGTTGTCGTTGTCGTAGACGGTTTCCGGGGAACGCAAATCGCTCCGTTGAACCTGGCCGGCGTCTTACCCTGGATCCACTGGCGAGCTTTGTCCGTCGGCGCTCTTCTGGTTTTCGGAAACCTGTTCTGCATGTCGTGCCCGTTCACGCTCGTTCGGGACGGAGCCCGCCGACATGATCACGCCGAGACTACGATGGCCGAAGGTATTGCGTTCGAAGTGGCTGCCCGATCGCGTTGCTGCTTCTTTACTTCTGGGCGTACGAGGCATTCAGCCTGTGGAACAGCCCTTCGGCGACAGCGTGGATCATCGTTGGTTATTTCGCCTGTTCTCTGGCGATCGATACGCTTTTCCGCGGCGCGAGCTTTTGTAAGTATGTGTGCCCGATCGGCCAATTTCACTTTGTCACCTCGCTTGTTTCGCCGAGAGAAGTCGACCGTTCGGAAAGCAAAGTGTCTGCGGCGCATGCCGCACCCATGACTGTATTCGCGGGAATCAGAACGCCCGCGGCTGTGAGCTGTACCTGTTTCAACCCAAGAAGGCCAGCAATCTGGATTGCACGTTTTGCCTGGACTGCGTCAACGCTTGTCCTCACGACAATGTTGCTCTGCTGCCGGTTCTACCGGCCAAGACCCTGACCGAAGATCCGTACCGATCTTCGCTCGGCAGGCTTTCGAAGCGGACGGATTTCGCGGCTTTGGCGCTGCTCATTGTCTTTGCGCGCATTCGTTAACGCCGCGGGAATGACAGCGACCCGTCATGACCTACGAACACAAGTGGCACGCCCGTTTGGGTGCGCATGCGATGCCGCTCGTCGTCGGCATCTTTGTGTTGCTCGGAGCGGTTATTGCGCCGATTGTGAGCGTCGGTTTGACTGCGCGCAATAAACAGGCTTCTTGTCGAGCGCCAGCGACGTTCCCGATTTAACGCGCCGATTCGTGTATGCTCTCGTTCCGGTGGGCGTCGCGATGTGGGCGGCTCACCTGCTTTATCATTTCGCGACGGCTTGGACCTCGGCGCGCATCTATTCGTCACGCCTGTACAGATCCTGTTGCTTGGTGCGGGGCTGCTTCTAAGCTTGTATGTGATCCTGCGTATAGCCGAGCAGTACTGTGCAGGGAATGCGTCGCGCCCTTACTGTCGCTGCGCCTTGGGCTGCGCTATGCCTGACACTCTACGTTGCGGGCATCTGGATTCTGTTTCAGCCGATGGAAATGAGAGGCATGATTCATTGAGGCGTCTGTCGCCGTATTTCGTTTTGGTTCTTCTTGGCCTCGGCGGAGGCCAGTGCCTTCAGGCTGATGGCGGCAAGGTTCAATTCGCAGAGGCAGGCTGGACCTTTCCTGATCACTCTGTTCAGCGATCCATCAGAAGTGCGCGTCGGACGGGTGGATCTGAGTGTTCTCTGTCAAAAGAGCGACGACAAGAGCACGATTCTCGACGCCAAAGTTTTCCTTCATTTGACGAAGCCGGGAGGAGCCGAGATTGTCGAGTTCACACTTCCTGCGAGCCATGAAGCGGCGACGAACAAGACTCTCTACGCGGCGCACCTGGATCTGCCAGCGGCGGGTAAGTGGAAGGTGAAGGTCGATACGAGGCGGGGTTCGGACGAAGCTTCGGTAACCGGCGATCTGAACGTGCTGCCGAAAGAGCCCGCTGCTCGTTACCTATTGGCCATTCTTCGTTATCGTGCCGCTTATCGCACTGCTCTTTGCGATCAATCGGCGGCTGAAGAGAGGCCGCGAACTCCGGCATCCGCGAGCACAGCGCTAGCAGCATTTCGGCCGTTGATTGCGATCACGCTGCCGCCCGGGTGCGTGCAAGCACCGCAGAGGTAGACTCCCTCCATTGGTGTACGTGAGGAGAGCCGATTGCTCCACATGTAGGGCGGGAGGCATTCGCCCTGGAAGATATGCCCACCGGTCAGTCCGACTTTCTTTTCGATGTCAGGTGGCCCAAGAGGCTCCGCAGTGATAACGGCTGCGGGGATATTGGAACAGAAGCGTCCGACGGCCTCCAAGCGCGAGATCGCGAGCAGATTGGCGGTGTGCATCCCAATCTCCCTCGGCGAAATCGATACGGCACGTATTGCGAGAAGATGCTCATCGTGTGCGTGCCGGCTGGGGCAATCGACCGGTCATGTACGCTCTGGAAGTAAAGCTCCGTCCAGAGCCGTTCGGGCAGACGTCCGCTCCGGGCTGATTCGTAGCTCGCTCTCCACTCTTGCTTTGTTAGCGGCGTATTGATCTGGCCGAAATGGTGCGGCTCGGAAGTGCCGGGGCGGGCTGTGAAATTCGGCAGCTCTTTCAGCCAGACGTTGACTTTCAGGGTGCAGCCCTCAATCGGAATCGACTCCACTTTCGCGCGCCATTCGGGAATGGCCGCGTCCCCCAGCAGCCGCAGCGTAACGCGACCGATCTGCGTTTGAAACGACCATTGGCGCATGGATTCGTTCGCCGCCTTCGAGCAGCACTCCTTCGCCGGGCAGGATCTGCGCAACGGAAACTCCGCACGCGATCGTCGCTCCGGCTTTTTGTGCCGCATCGGCCAGGAAGAACGAGACCATTCCCATGCCGCCCTTGACGTAACCCCAGCTGCCGGGCAGGCCGCCGAGCCGGCCGGATGAGTGATGGAAGCGGATGGATGCTGTTCCAGGATCGAATGGACTGGCATTCGTTCCGATTACGCCCTGACCGAGATAAGCAACTCTGTAATCGCTCGTCGCTCAAATAACGCTCGACGAACTCCGCCATCGACCATTCGAAAAGCAAGGATCGCGCCTCGCCGTCGTTTCCGATCCGTTCTTCCAGTTCTTCACGGCTTGGGCGCCTCGCCAATCCAAGAATCTCTGCTCGCTATCGCGGCCGTATTGCATCACGCAAGCGTCGGATCACGTCCGACATGGCGCGAAAGCCTTCCAGATCTCTGGGAGCAAACCGCTCGTATCTCCGCCTCGCAGCGCTCGTCGTCGTCGTAGAGCTGAATGCTGGAGCCATCGAGAAATGGAACGAAAAGTCCGTTGCTCGCGGGCGTCCACTCGTAAGCCGTAGCTCGGCAGGTTCGAGCTCCCAATCACCAAGGGATGAAGCAGACCAGCGAGATAGGCGCAAGGCGACATCCGCACTCCGGGCCACGGCTCCTCGACCGTGCAAGCCCCACCGATTCTTTGCCTGCGCTTCGAGCACCAGAACCCGTTGCCGGCACGAGATAGATATGCCGCGCACGCAAGGCCGTTGTGACCGGCCCCGACGATTACCACGTCCCAAGGCTGGGACGCGATACGCTGCCACCGGCGCAGGCAGCCCGAGCAGACCGAGTGACTCGACAGCCGAAGGCATTGCCTACGAATCGTGCCCGCGCGCGTTTGTCGTTCCAGCGTGACAGATCCGGATTTTCTGAATCGTATTCGACTGTTGGCGATGCACGCTTTGCGGGCGGGCGTGGCCTTCGGGGTATGCCAGCGGCCCTCGATCAACTTAACGTCCGTGAGCTTTTCGACGCAAAGGCAACGCCAGTTGTCCGCGGAGCCCCGTTCTTTGCAGTCCGCTGTTACTTATTCCCCCGAACTGATAGCAGAGTAGCATGAGGCACATCCGTCTTTGTTACGCCCCAGGACGTGGGGGCAGAACAGGCGGAGTTTTCCGTTGTACGTGGCTGAGACGGGCTTACGACTGAGCAGGGAGGTACGGAGCAGTTCGTAGATAGCTTCGAAGGATTGACGACGGATGGGCTGGACGGCAGCCATGAATAAAGCATACCGTCCAGGTTTTGTTTCATGTTTTTATGCCGTGCGCTGCAGCTCGGAATGCTGATTCTTCCGAGCCAAAGCCGCTTGCGCCGCGGCAAGGCGGGCGATGGGCACACGATAAGGCGAGCACGAGACGTAGTTCATGCCAATGCGGTAGCAGAACTCGACCGAGCTTGGTTCGCCACCATGCTCGCCGCAGATGCCGACCTCAAGATCCGGTCGTGTTTTGCGTCCGAGTTCGACAGCGCGTTGGACGATCTTGCCGACGCCGTCCTGATCAAGAACAGCGAATGGATCGGCCTTGAAGATCTTCAGATCTTCATACTGCTTCGAGAACTTCGTGTAGTCGTCGCGCGAGAGACCCATGGTGGTTTGCGTCAGGTCGTTCGTACCGAACGAGAAGAACTCGGCTTCACGTGCTACTTCGTCCGCAGTCAATGCCGCGCGCGGAATCTCGATCATGGTTCCCACGTAGTACTTGAGATCCTTCATGCCGGCCTTGCCGAGAACTTCGTCTGCCACCTTAACCACGATGGCTTTCTGGTTCTCCAGCTCTTTGACGCTTCCGATCAGCGGAATCATGACTTCCGGGATGACCTTTACGCCCTTCTTTGCCACCTGAACGGCAGCTTCGAAGATGGCGCGTGCCTGCATTTCGGTGATCTCGGGATAGGTGATTCCCAAGCGGCAGCCACGATGGCCGAGCATCGGGTTGAATTCATGAAGCTCTTCCACACGGTGAAGCAGTTCGGGAAGGTGCTTCTTCAGGTCACCGATGCCGACCTTGTAGGTCTCCGCCATTTCCTTCTTCTCGCCGCGAGAAGCGTTCGGGAGCTTGGCGAGATCCACCATCAGGTTTTCGCGCTTGGGCAGGAACTCGTGCAGTGGCGGATCGAGAGTCCGGATGACGACGGGGAACCCGTTCATGGATTCGAACAGGCCGGCGAAATCTTTCCGCTGCATCGGCAGGAGCTTCTGCAAGGCCTTGATCCGGCTCTTCTCGTCGCGAGCAAGAATCATGGCCTGCATGAACGGAATGCGATCTTCCGCGAAGAACATGTGCTCCGTGCGGCAAAGACCGATTCCTTCCGCGCCGAAGAGACGAGCCTGCTTAGCATCGCGTGGGATGTCGGCGTTCGCGCGAACACCGAAATCGCCACGGAACTCGTCCGCCCATTCCATGAACGAAGCGAAATAGTGCGACTTCGGGTCAGGGTCGTTCGTTTTGCACTGGCCAAGGTAAACTTCACCGAGCGAGCCGTCGAGCGAAATCCAATCGCCTTCCTTGAGGATCAGATTCTTGCCGCCGGTATTGATAACGGCCTGCTTTTTGCCTTCGTGAACGGAGATGGTGGAGGCGCCAACGACGCAGGGGCGTCCCATACCGCGGGCCACAACGGCAGCATGGCTGGTCAAGCCGCCGACCGCCGTCAGAATGCCTTTGGAAACGTCCATACCGTGGATGTCGTCCGGTGTGGTTTCCTTGCGGACAAGAACCACGGGACCCTTCGCCGAAAGAGCAACGGCGTCTTCTGATGAGAAAGCAGCGCGGCCGACGGACGCACCGGGAGAGGCCGGCAATCCGGTTGCAATCTTCTGCAAACCCTTGCGCATTGCGGGATCGAGAACCGGATGAAGCAGCTGATCAAGCTGATTCGGAGCAACCCGGCCAACGGCTTCTTCCTTCGTGATCAGGCCTTCTTCCACCATGTCAACGGCGACGCGCACAGCCGCAGGACCCGTCCGCTTACCATTGCGGGTCTGGAGCATGTACAGCTTGCCTTCTTCGATGGTGAACTCGAAGTCTTGTACGTCGCGATAGTGCTTTTCCAGGCTGCTCGTGATCTCACGAAGCTGCTTGTAAGCTTCCGGCATGACCGTTTCCAGTTCGGAAATCGGCTGAGGCGTACGGATACCGGCAACGACGTCTTCGCCTTGCGCGTTCACCAGGAATTCGCCGTAGAAGATCTTCTCGCCCGTGGAGGGGTTGCGGGTAAAGCCAACGCCCGTGCCCGAGTTGTCGCCCATGTTGCCGAAGACCATTGCCTGGACGTTGGCCGCGGTGCCGATGGAATCCGAAATCTTCTCCATGCGCCGGTAGTACTGCGCCTTTGGCGTGTTCCAGGAATTGAAAACGGCGTCGCGCGACATCATGAGCTGCTGAAGAGCGTCCTGCGGAAACTCTTTTCCCGTTTCCTTCTTCACCAGCTTCTTGTAATCGGCGATGATCGCCTGCAGATCCTGCGCCGTAAGATCCGTGTCGAGCTTGGCCTTGATTTTGGCCTTACGAGCATCGAAGATGTGATCGAACTTCTCCATCTCGATGCCGAGCGACACTTCACCGAACATCTGGATGAACCGCCGGTAGCAATCGTAGGCGAAACGCGGATTCCCCGTCTTCTTCGCCAGGCCCTCGGTCGTTTTGTCGTTCAGACCCAGGTTCAAGATGGTGTTCATCATGCCCGGCATGGAGAACTTCGCGCCGGAACGCACGCTGAGCAGGAGCGGATCATCGACGCCGCCGAGCTTCTTGCCCATCAGGTCTTCGAGCTTCTTCAGCGCTTCGTGAATCTGGGTGTCGACTTCTTTGGGAACTTTGTTGCCGTTCTCGAAGAAGAGATTACAGACTTCCGTGGAGATAGTAAATCCACCGGGGACGGGTACGCCCGCCTTGCACATCTCCGCGAGGCCAGCACCCTTGCCACCAAGGATGTCGCGCATTTTACCGTCACCGTCGGCGGTGCCTCCGCCGAACGAGATATACGTATTTCTTTGTCAAATCGTGTGTCTCCTGCTATCTGCTTGGGCCTTCATGTTTGTCACTCAGGCGCTAGCGCCTTCTGTAACGATTTCGGAAAAATCAGCGATGATCGAGAACTCGGTCAGCAGGCTATAAAGCAGCGCCAGGCGGTTCTGTCGTATCACCGGGTCGGGATCGTTTACAAGAATTTTATCGAAGAACAAATCCACTTTTGGGCGGAGCGAGGCGATGTGGGCTAGTTTCTCGCGATACGAGCTGCTTTGCGCGGCTTGTTCGCGGACTTGTTCGAAGGCCTCGAAAAGGTCTTTTTCCGGGCCCGGACGCGAGCAATTCGGACTGAACCGCCGGCGGCGTGTTCCACTTCGGCCTGCCTGCAGGATGTTCTTGATGCGTTTGAAGCTGGCGGCCAGAGGCTCGAAGTCTTCCGTGGGACGAATGTAATGGATCGCCTCCGTTCGGTCTTCCAGGTCGGCAAGTGACCCGAACGGAACCGCGAGCACTGCCTTTACTTCGTCGTAAGCAAAGTCCCGGACTTCCCGGAGGTAGAACTCGATGCGCTCTGTCATGAACGGAAGCAAGCCGGGAACGCCCTCGCAGAATCCGGCCAACTCCAGGTCCAGCTTGGCTTCGAACAGAATTTTCACCACGCCTTGGGCGGATCGGCGCAAGGCAAACGGGTCTTTGGAACCGGTCGGGACCAGGCCGATTTTGAAACACTCGCGGAGGGTGTCCAGCTTGTCGGCCAGTGCGACAATCTGGCCTTCCAGGTGCGCGGAATCGAATCTTCCATGCTGACCGGCTTGTAATGGTCATAGATGGCCGTTGCGATCGTCTTCGCTTTCGCCCTGCGCCTTCGCGTAGAGACCGCCGACAACGCCCTGGAGTTCCGTGAATTCCTTCACCATGTCGGTCGTGAGATCACATTTCGCCAGCAATGCTGCGCGTGTCGCAGTAGCCGTTGTCCGCATTGAGGCTGCTTCGGCCAATTCAGCCGCGAGCGCACTCCATACGCTTTGCCTTCTCGCCATAGCTGCCAAGTTTTGCCTGGAAAGTCACCTTATCCAGGTCGGGCAGGCGTTCGGATAACGTCCGGCGCTGATCGACTTCCCAGAAGAATCGCGCGTCGTTGAACCGGGCACGCAGGACGCGCTCGTTTCCGCGGCGAATTAGTCCGTCGGGATCGCCGTCGGTGTTGGTGACCGCCACAAACTCCGGGGCGAGCGATCCGTCGGGCTTCATGACGGAAAAGTAGCGCTGGTGGTGGCGCATGACGGTCGAAAGAATCTCGCGCGGTAGTTGCAAGATAGCTTCGGATCGAAGCTGCCTCGAATGACGGAGGGCCACTCCGTGAAGTAGATGAGCGTGCCCAACAGCTCCGCATCGTGATGAACATCGCTCCCAAGAGCCGCTTCGATACGGGTCCGGCGCTCTTCCGCCCTCACGCATGACGAAGTTGTCCCGCAGGACCTGCTCGTAGGTCCCGACCGTGACCGGTAGAGCCGGCTTTTCGATCCGAGAATGCGATGTCCTCGGGTCGTGTTCCCGGATTTCACGTTCGCAACCTCGAACGGAGATCACCTGATCGTCCAGCAACGCAACGATCCATCGGATGGGACGAATGAACCGGACTCCGCCTTTTCCGGTCCAGGTCATGCTCTTCGGGAAATGGATGCCTGCGATGATGGCCGGCAGTTTCTCCCGCAGCGCCTGCATCGGCAGCCTGTCCCTTGACGTGCTGATGGAAGGCGTAGCGTTCGCCTTTCGCGTCTTGTCATCTTCGCGAGCTGGTCAACGGTAGTGCCTTGCTTCTTTGCAAAGCCTTCGGCCGCTTTCGGACCGGCAGACAGGTACGGGCCTTGCGCAACCGTCTGCGTGTCCGGGGCACGTTCGAGCAGGCCCTTCGCGAACAATACCAGTCGTCGCGGTGTCGCTTCCGTCCGGAGAGCATCGCCTCCGAATTCTCCAAAGGCAGCCTGGAACTTCGCGCGCAAATCAGCCAGTGCGCCGTCGATCATCCAATCCGGAATCTCTTCGGTTCCGATCTCGAGCAGGAAGTCGGCCACTTACGCAGCCTCCTGCTCAGATGGATTCTGCTGCGCGACCCAAGCCTCTGCCACGCCAACCGCAAGCTTGCGTACGCGCGCGATCACGGCCACTCGCTCCGTGACGCTGATGGCGCCTCGGGCATCGAGCAGGTTGAAGAGATTCGAACACTTCAGCGCCTGATCATAGGCCGGAAGAACCGGAAAGCGCCGCCGGTCTTTGGTCTTTGCGAACAACTGCAGGAGCCGCTGGCATTCCGCTTCGTGCAGCTCGAATGCTTTCCAGAGAAACGCGACATCCGCCGTCTCGAAGTTGTAAGTAGAGAACTGCTCCTCGTCCGCGAGCCGGACATCCGCGTACTTCACGCCCGGCGCCCACTGAATGTCGTAAACGCTCTCGACGTTTTGCAGAAAAGCGACGATCCGCTCGAGACCGTACGTGATCTCTGCCGGAACGAGATCCAGGTCCATGCCGCCGCATTGCTGGAAATACGTGAACTGCGTGATTTCCAGGCCGTCGAGCATCACCTGCCAACCGACGCCCCAGGCGCCCAGAGTTGGCGCTTCCCAGTTGTCTTCCTCGAACTTGATGTCGTGCTTCCGGAGGTCGATCCCGATCGCCTCCAGGCTTCCCAGATACTGCTCGAGCACGTCTTCCGGGCTGGGCTTCAGGATCACCTGCAGCTGCTGGTGCTTGTACAGCCGATTGGGATTTTCGCCGTAGCGGCCGTCCGCCGGACGCCGGCTGGGCTGTACGTAGGCGACTTTGTACGGTTTCGGACCCAAGACCCGAAGGAACGTTTCGGGAGCCATCGTGCCCGCTCCCACTTCGAGATCGTAGGGCTCCTGGATCACGGCGCCGCGATCAGCCCAATAGCGTTTCAGTTTGAAGATTGTGTCTTGAAAGGTGTCCATTATTGAGCGTCAAAGACCCTCAAGCAAAGTTGGTGTATGGAAGTGCCGTTCCGCGTGCTCTTCCATGCGGGCAACCAGAAACCGGCGCAAATCCAAGGCCGTGTCCTTGTTCCAGGTTCGTGCGGGCAGATCGGCAATGTGATGACGAAGCATCGCTCTGCGCGAGATCCTCGAGACGACGCGCTCAGAGTTGCGATCCGGATGATTCACGAGATCCGGCAGGAATCCCGAAAGGCGCGTTGCCCAGAGCGTGAAGTAGCGTGATCGCTGCCCACATCGCGCCGCTACCCGGGTGTGCATGTAATCGAGACTGGTCGCGATCAGCCGGAAGAATCGCTCGTTCGGCTCATTGGGAGGAAGCATGTGATCGCTGACTTCCGCGATGTAATCCAACGCGATGCTCGTGTCGAAATCAGTCAACAGGTCGAATTGTGATTGCAGCAGGTCGCATCCGTTCAGATTGACAAGTTCTCGCGTCTCTTTCTGTGAGTACGACAGGTTCACCAATGAAAGCCGTTCTAACCCGGATCCGAAACTGTTTTTCGGTTTCCGGGCTCTTCGCGCGATCCCTCGCAGCTTGCCTTGATCTCGCGTGAAAAAACTGACGATCAGGTCCGCCTCACGGAACGGGTAAGTGCGGAGAATGAACGATTCGCTTGCCCGGGCCGGCATAAATCTAAAACTCGGTGATGCATGGGAACCACTATCGGCGTGGTGCGTTAGCGGCCAATCGCAACAATAAGTTGTAGCCGGTAGAACTCTCAGAGTAGCAGGTGCCTACTTTCTCTATGGAACAATAATCGCTTGCGGCTTGCCACGATCGCATTTCTCCCAGTGCTGCTCTGGGCCCAGGATCCACGGGATCCGACGGTCTCAAGCCGTCGTACCGCATACGCCTCATCTGCTCTTGTCAGCGCAGCGTTTGAAGCGACTGAAGCGGGACCGGCAACGGCAGACCGTCCGATGGACTAACTTCGCGGACCGTGTCGAGAACGTTCCCGGCTCGCCCGAGAGCGGCTTCGAGCTGGCCCTGTTTTACGCAGTGACGGGCGACGAGGCGAAGGGCAGGGAAGCCGTTGACTGGGCGAACGCCCATCCCTGTGAGCGCCGGCAAGTGGCGCCTTGTTCGGGACTGGTGCCGCGGCTCTGTTCAGTCAAGAAGCGGCCGAAGCCATCTTGCCCGGCGAGACGAAGGACGGCGCCGTATCGGCGCTTCGAGATCAGTTCTTCCTGAATGCCGCGTCGGGCGAGGATACGGAAGCCGAAGTCGAGCGAGACAAGAAGGTCGTCGTCGACTATCTGCGCGCCGGCAACTTCGACGACGCAAAGGAACTGTACGCTGCTTTTGAATATCTGTCGGCGGCAAGATCAGTGGAGCGAACAGATCTCCGCGAAGAAGATCCGCGGTTCTTCTCATCGTTGCCGATCGAGTTGCTTCTCAACCTGAAGCCGAAGCAGGTAGAGCATCCGGATTGGCAGACCCATGTCGCCGCGCTGGCGCTGGTAAGTCTGGATCCGAATCTGGACAGTTCTCAGTTCCTGCAGGCTTGGGCCATCGAAGATCGTCAAACGATCCACGAGGGCGAAGGTGTCGCATACGAATTGCTTTGGGCCGACCCTTATCTCCCAGGCGTCGGCTATCAGAACCTTGACCCCTGGTTATACGATCGAGTCGCGAGGCATGCTTGTCGGCCGAACGAACTGGACGCCCTCCGCTTGCTGGATCCGGATCACACCAGGTCGCGTGGAGGAGGAGGTCTGTCCTTCGGATTGGCAATCGAAACCTCTCAGTCTGGGCCGGCTGACGCTCGTTCCAAAGCTGGAAAATTGCGTGAAGCTACCGCCCAGAAATGGAAACGAAAGCGTGATCATCTGGAAGGCGCCGCCCCTGAGCAGATTGAGCTACAGCGATCGCAAGACGCCGGAAACGACGACGGTCGACGCCGCGGGCATGTGGCGGGTGCCCTCGAACGCTGGAGTTCAGGCGTGCACAGCGGCTCCATGATGCCATTCGCTTGATAAACTGAGGGTTCTCAAATGATTGCAGCAACACAACTACGTCCAGGCATGGTGATCAAGTTCAACAACGAGCTTCACTCGGTGTTCAGCATGGTCCACCGCACTCCTGGCAACCTTCGCGGATTTGTTCAGGCGAAGATGCGAAACATTCGATCGGGCTCTATGATTGAGCACCGGTTCTCGTCGGAAGACAAGGTCGAGCGTGTTGCCTTTGATGAGCATGAGATGGAGTATTTGTACGACGACGGCGAATACTACTACTTCATGAACACCGAGAACTACGAACAGATGCACCTCACCAAGGACATCCTGGGCGACGGGGTGCTCTATCTGACCCCTCAACTGAAAGTGAACGTCGAATTTTACGAAGGTAAACCGATCAGTGTGGAGCTACCCGCGAGTGTGGAGATGACAATCGTCGAAACCGAGCCCGGGCTCAAGGGCGCTACGGTTTCGAACGTCACGAAACCCGCGAAGATGGAAACGGGTCTGGTGGTGCAGGTGCCGCCGTTCATCAATCAGGGGGAGCGTATCCGAATCAGCACCTCCGAAGGCACTTACCTCGAACGCGCTTAAGCACTGAGCTTTACCGCTCGTTTTCGCCTCCGCTCTCCTTCGGGCGATCTGCGGTTTCGAAATAGGCGGTAAAGGTCTGATCCATGCGGAAATGGTTCGATGGCCAGACGAAGTTTCCTTCTCCTTCGTCGTTCGTCGCCTCGGAAGCGTCGCGCGAGTACCCGGGTCCGAACCGGCGGCCTTCAGGATAGAGCCGGCGCGGATTAGCGCTCAGCAGTAACGAGTTCTGGCCCCAAGTTAACCGGTCCCAGTGGATCGCGACGAGATAGTGGCGAGTCGGCCGGTACAGGAGTTCCAGTCTGCTCACGACGCCCGAAAGCACCGCGCCTTTAGGCACCGTAAGCTTCAGAGTCTTCACCTGAACGGCATTGAGCAACACGCCTTCGACCGGATCGCCCGTGAACGATTTCTGCTCGGTGATGACCGTGCCCAACCGCACGTGAAGCTCGGTACCGGCAGGAAGCCATTCGTCGTGCACTGTAACGCTTGATTGCGTCTGGCGGCGAATCGTCGAATTCGAAGTGAACCGTTGATTCTCCCCGAAACTCCCGGCATTGCGTGTATTCGCTTTGGTTGTAAGTATCTACATCGTGGCTATCAAGCAGGTGAAGCTGAAACGATCTTGGGATCAGCAATGACTTATCAGCGATTTCGACCTTCTGGTAAGAGATGTCTGCATCGGCGGCGCAAACTTCGGCCGCCCGAGGGATTTCACCGACGTTCACCGAGAGGGATTGCAAGTCGAACGTGTCTGCCCTGACCGCGAAAGAGCCGTGATAAGAAACCGTGAAGACTCCTCTTCGCCCGCGAATCTGGTAGGCGCTGCTCTTCAGAGGAACATAATACTGGAAGCTGTAGCATCTTATCGGTGCTTTGGGCTTTGTTCAGAGCTGATTGCTACGCCTTGCGTGAAGAGTATGTTCCGCAAGTAGCCGACAAACGAGCCCGATGAGATTGGTCCCGACTTCACTACGCCGTTTACACCGGCGGACGAGAACTTGCTTCCGCCATGCCAGGAGAAGATTTCGTTTCCCTCCGATACGGCGACATCCAGCCGAAGCCGATCGTGCATGAACGGCTTTTCCGAGGTCCGGTCACCCGCCGCACATCCCGGAGCCCACCTTCCGGGTTGAGCATAAAGCGTCCGATCAACCGTCAGAACACAGGTGTAGTTTGCGACCGCCAGGAGTTGTCGAGCAACGTTTTCGCGGACGCGGACTAAACACTTGCTGCGCTGTCAGTTCCTCCCCATAACAAAGAGCGGAGAAGCAAACGAGGAACAGCAATCTGATCATTGCAAGCGCCACTAGATGCCGTTACGGCTCGCCGGCTGCGAATAGTTGTCTGTGCCGGCGCCGATCTATGATCTGTAACGCTATCACGATGCCTGCGGCGATCGTCAGTGCCAAAATCCCCACGCTCAGAAGATGACGACGAAGATAGAGGAGCGTTTGAGTCCCGTAGCGCGCCGCAAAGAAGGCGAGCAGCAAAATACCGGACCGATCGAGCCGCAAAAACGACGCCGAGGAAATAAGACCAGCGTACTTTGAGCGCCCCTGCGCAAAAAACAGGAATTTTCATCGGCAAAGGCAGGGGCGAAATGGCCGGAACAAACACGGTAATCGAGTCCATAACGCTCAAACCACCGGTGCATACGCGCGCCGCGGGGTGTCGCGAGCTGACGGGACAGCATCAGATCGCCGCCTTTTCGAGCAATCGCAAACAGGATAGAACTCCCGATGAGGGAGCCGGCCAAGGCGCATGCCGCCGCGAGATAGGCCTTCTCCGGAGAACTGGTCGCGACGTTCACGAGCAGCAGGTCCACGCCCCCCACTACGGGAAGTCCTGCCGAATCGAGAATCGCCAGCAAAAACAAACCCTGAGGTCCCCAGGCGACCAGTAGAGCCAGGAAGTGCTTCCAACCACCTTGGCCGGGGTGCGTGTTCGGCTGGATCGCGGTCAAGCCGATGCTTTCTCCAACATCTCTATCAATTCTTCTTCGCCGATCACGGGGATCCCTAATGCTTGCGCCTTGTCGAGCTTCGATCCTGCCTCTTCGCCCGCCACAACGAACTGCGTTTTCGAGCTGACCGAACCCACGACTTTGCCTCCGGCCGCCTCGATTCGTTCTTTGGCATCTTCTCGCTTCAATGTTGGAAGCGTTCCGGTAAGAACGAACGACTTGCCCGACAGTCCACCTTGTTTGACGACGGTCTTAGGGCCGGTAAATTGAATCCCCGCAGCCCGTAGCCGTTCGACCAGCTCCCGGTTTCGCTTCTCTCCAAAGAACTGGCGAATCGCGTCCGCCACCTTCGGACCAATTTCGTCGGCTTCCTGCAGTTCTGACGCGGAAGCTTCCGCGATCGCGTCCAGACTTCCGAACTGGCCGGCCAGAATCTGAGCGGTTCGTTCGCCCACGAATGGAATACCCAGCCCGTTCAAGACCCGCGGCAGAGGTTGAGAGCGCGATCGGTCAATGTTCGCGATGATCTTCGAGGCCGATTTCTTCCCCATGCGCTCCAATTCAAGCAACTGGCCTTCCGTGAGCGCGTACAGGTCGGCGATGTTATGCACCAGCCCTCGACTTAGTAACTGATCCACGAGGGCGTCCCCGAGGCCGTCGATATCCATGACGCCGCGCGAAGCGAAATGCAGTAGCGATTCCCGAAGCCGGGCAGGGCAGTTGGTGTTTACGCACCGGCTAGCTACTTCGCCTGCCTCCCGTACCGCGTGCCCGCCGCAAACCGGGCAGTCTTCGGCATGTGAAAAGGCCGTCGGTTTGCGCCTTCTTCAGCCACCCGGACGATTTTCGGTATGACATCGCCGCTGCGCTCGAGGACGCACGGTATCGCCGATCTGCAGGTTCAGTCGGGCGATCTCATCCTCATTGTGCAGAGTTGCTCGTGAAACTGTAACGCCCGCGATACTGACCGGCTTCAAATGAGCAACGGGCGTTAAGGTGCCTGTGCGGCCGACTTGAATCCCGATGTCTTCGAGAATGGTCTTGGCCTGGCGGGCGGGGTACTTGAACGCGATAGCCCAGCGCGGAGCTTTCGACGTCCAGCCAAGTTTTTCCTGCTGCTGCACGGAATCGATCTTTGCCACAACGCCATCGGTCTCGTACGGCAGCGTTTCCCGTTTGGTGTCCCACTCACGAATGAATTCGAGCAACTCATCGACATCTTTGCATCGTGCCCGGAACCGATTCACCTTGAAACCCGCTCCCCAAAGCGCTTCAAGCGACGCCCATTGGCTGTCGAGTAACGGCTTTCCGTCACGGAGAAGGAAGTAGACGAAGTAATCAAGCGGACGAGAGGCTGTTACGTTCGGGTCGAGAGCACGAAGAGCACCCGCCGCAGCATTCCTGGGATTTGCAAACGTCGGTAGCCCTTCCCTTTCCCGTTCCTCGTTCATGCGTTCAAAGGATCGGCGCGGCATGACGACCTCGCCGCGAACTTCGAAGCGTCTCGGGCAGCGTTCGGCCGTCCTTTACACGCAGCGGAAGCGACTTCATCGTCCGCGCGTTGCCTGTGACATCCTCTCCGATCCTGCCGTCTCCTCGGGTGAGTGCCTGCCGAAATCGCTCGCCTTCGTAATAAGCGGCCATGGAGAGGCCGTCCAATTTCAGTTCAGCGATGTACTCGATATGGCTCTGACTTGAGGAGCCCGCGTACGCGTGCATCGAAGTCTCTCGCAGCTCTTCCTCGTTCAACGCGTTGTCCAGGCTCAACATCGGCGAGCTATGCGGCACCTTGACGAAGCCTTCGCGCGGCTTTCCGCCCACTCGTTGGGTGATGGAGTCGGGAGTTCGCAGCTCCGGATGAGCGTCCTCAACTTCGCGCAGCTCGCGCATGAGTGCGTCGTATTCGGCGTCCGAGATCTCCGGATCGTCCAGAACGTAGTAACGATACTCGTGGTGCTCTAACTGTTTGCGCAGGTCCTCTGCACGCTCCGCCAACGAATGTTTCATTCCAGAACCTATAATGGTGAGCTTGGAATCTCTCCACGTGAGACGCGCCGTCTTGATTTACAATCCCGTTGCCAGAGGACTGGCGCGTCGCCAAGACTCGCTCCAACGTACCATCGGCGCGCTCGCACGCCAGGATATCAAGGCTGAACTGATCCCGACTACCGGACCGGGAACTGCTTCAGCCCAGGTGAAGAAAGAGATAGACGCTGGCTGCGATCTGGTTTTGGCCGCGGGCGGCGATGGAACGATCAACGAAGTTGCCAACGGCATGCTTCATACAGGAGTTCCCCTCGGTATTCTGCCGGGCGGAACCGCCAACGTCCTTGCACGCGAACTGGGGATGTCCATCCATCCCGAGCGCGTCGCTTCCCAGCTTCGAACCATGAAGCAACGCAGTATCGCCATAGGACACCTGAGCCTGGGTGGCTCGGCGCCTCGAAGCTTTCTGTGCATGGCAGGAGCGGGGCTCGACGCCGATGTCGTCTCGCGGCTGAATCTGGATCTGAAAGCGGCCGCCGGAAAGCTGGCGTATTACGTCAGCGGATTCGCGCAAGTGCTGCGATACCTTCCTGAGTTTGAGGTGACCGTTGATGGCACGAGTTACCCCGCAAGCTTTGCGCTGATCAGCCGCGTGCGGAACTATGGTGGCGACCTTGAAATTGCGCGTGGGGCTTCGTTGCTGCGCGACGATTTCGAAGTGGTGCTCTTCCGAGGTACCTTGGCCGTTCGATATGTACCGTATCTTCTCGCGGTGGCCTTGAAGCAAGTACACCGGATGACCGGCTGCAAGATTTTTCGCGCAACCTCGGTCTCCTGCAAGAGCTCGGCCGGCAATCCCATCCTTGTGCAGATCGATGGGGAACTAGCCGGTAATCTTCCCATGACGGCGGAATCAGTCCCAGGTGCTCTAAATCTCTTGGTTCCCTCTGAATACGAGAGGCGTGAGGTTACTCGTTCTGGCGTTCAGGTTTGCGCCTGATCGAGCGACTCCTCAGCATTCCCGTCTCCGATGGAAAACTTCACCCACTCGCTAACGGGCTACGCTCTCGCTCGTGCTGGTCTTGACAGGATCTCGCCGCACGGCCTCACCTTGATGGTGCTCGCGGCAAATGCTCCAGATCTGGACATCTTGTTCCTGACCGGAGGAGGGCTGCGCTACTTCGAAGCTCACCGCGGCTATTCGCACAGTCTTCTTCTCCTGCCGTTCATGGCGGCATTGACCGTGGTCGTGACGGCCGCCATCTTCAGGGAGCGCTTGCCGTGGTTCAAGGCGTGGCTTCTCTGCTGCCTTGGCGTCGCGAGTCATCTCTTGATCGATTGGACCAACAGCTACGGTGTGCGTCTATCGCTGCCGTTCTCGTCGCGGTGGTACCACGCCGATCTGAATGGACTGTATGACGTCTGGATTCTGATTGTGCTTCTGTTTACCGTGGTCTGGCCGCCGTTCTCGCGCCTGGTAAGCAGTGAGATCGGAGCCCGCTCGAAAACGCAACGTGGAGTTGCCATCTTCGCGCTTTGCTTTTTCGTGTTCTTTGATTGCGGCCGGGCTTTCCTTCACAGCCAAGCCGTCGCTCAACTTCAATCGCGTTTGTACGACGGAGAACAGGCGTTTGAAACGGCGGCTTTTCCCGATCCTTTCAGCCCGACGGAATGGACCGGTGTCGTTGAGACTGAACGGGCGTTTCTACGCTTACCTGTTCATCCTATGGGGGAATTAAACGTCGCCGAGGCTAGTAGGTTCTATAAGCTGCCCATGACCTCCGCTCTGCAGAGCGCAAAAGCGAGGCGGGAATTCGCGTATCTGAGCTATTTCGCCCGATTCCCTGTCTGGTCGGTTGCACCATTAGAGACTGCACAAGGAGAAGGCAAGCGCGTCGAGTTAACCGATTTGCGGTTTGGTAGTCCGGGAGCGGGATCGTTTCACTGTGTGGCAGTAGTGGATGCTACGGGTCGAGTTCGTAATTCCTGGTTTACCTACGGATCAGGGCGCGAACTTGGATGGCAATTCGGCTCTCAACCGTGAATCGAACTTTGTTCCTGAAACGACAAGATCTCCCGGATGATTGCCCGGCTGATAACGACAGGATCCACCATCCGGATGGCACTGCTTGCCGATTCGCGCCGTTCAGACCCCTGAGTCTCGAGAACCAGCCGAGATAAGCAAGACAGCAGCAGATCTTTCTCGTACCAACTTCGCTCGTTGACTTGTTTGCCGTCTGTCGCTTTCATGGGGATTGTTGTCCTCCCGTCCCTTATCGGAAGATTGCACTGCGACCGCGAGGGTGTAGGTGAAAATCGCCTACGCAGAGAAGTGTTGCGCCGCGATGCGAAATGATTGTGCGTGAGCCTCTACCGTCCGTTCAATAGGCTCTGAGTAGCCGCCACCCAAGGTTTGGACGAGTGGCACGTCTAACCGGGAGACAAACTCGTACACCATGTTGTCACGCGGAAGCCAGTCCCTCTGGAGTGAGAGACAAACGGCCGAGTCTGTCGCTCGCCAGCGCATCGACGCCAGCCTGGTAGAACACAATTTCCGGCCGAAATGCCTGAGCTTTCTGGAGCACAGGACGAAGAGCTTCGACATACGCCTGATCACCGGTGCCGTCCGGAAGCGGCACGTCCAAGACACTCTGCTGTTTCCGGAACGGGAAGTTTCGTTCGCCGTGCAGCGACAGAGTGAAAACATCGGGGTCGCCTTGAAAGATGGCAGCCGTTCCGTCCCCCTGGTGAACGTCGAGATCGACGATGAGCGCGCGCTTCAACCCTCGCTTCGCCCGTGCCCACTCAATTGCAACCGCGATATCGTTAAAAACGCAGAATCCCGAACCCTCGTGCCGGAACGCATGATGGGTGCCTCCCGCCAGAGTGCCGCTGAATCCCGAGGCAAGAGCCTGAGACGTGGCCTGCAGTGTTCCGCCTACGCTCGCGAGCGACCGATTCACCAGATCTTTGGACCACGGGAAGCCGATGCGCCGCATTGCGGACGCGTCGATCGTTCCATCGATAAACTGCTGTACGTAATCGGGGGAATGCACCCGCACGAGGTCGGTGGCATCCGCAAGATCTGCTGGTTGCAGATCGAAAGCGTCATCCCCGCTCAGTTCCATCCGCAACTTCCGGTATTTCGAAACCGGGAATTTATGCTCGGGGGGAAGCTCGAATCGATAGTGATCGCAGAAGAACAGCCGAAGCTTGTTAGTTCCGCTCGGAGGACCGGGAACGTTCAATCTCCAGGATATTCAGAATGATTGGACGGGAATGAGAAAATCACATGTAGCCGTTCAGCTTGTTAAGCCATGAAATTCAAATTCTCTGCAGCGTTGTCCTTGGTTTTGCTTGCGCTCCTGACGGACGGCGGGACTTATGCCGGCTCGGGCTGGGCGTCCTCCGCTCCTGCACACACCGATTTCTCCGGTCGATGGCGGATGAATAAAGAGCAGAGCGATTTCGCCAAATTCAAGATGCCCGACATGATCGTGCGTGTGATCGATCAGCACGACCCTACCATGAACGTGCACACGGTCCAGACCATGGCGGGAAAAACCAACACATCTGACGTCAGTTACTTCACCGACGGAACCACCTCCAACAACACTATCAATGGGCGTGATGCCACCAGCCGATCCTTCTGGGATGGTGCTGCGCTGGTTGTTCGAACCGATATGAAGACTGCAAAGAACGAGGACGAACAGATCGAGGATCGGTACGAATTATCAGAGGACGGAGCAACACTGACGACCACCAGCCATGTTGTGACTTCCAAAGGCGACGTGACGATGAAGCTCGTCTGCGATAAGGAGAAGGTCGGCGGGTAGGCTGTTACTTCCGCGTGCGCAGCCAATCGAGCGCCCAGCGCGCAGCATGGAATCCGCACATGCCATGAACACCTCCGCCCGGCGGCGTTGAAGACGAGCAGAGATAAACGCCTTTGAGTGGAGTGGCGTAGCGCCGCCAGGTCGGCCGCAGAAAGAACTGCTTCAAAGTAGCAGCGCCTCCGCTGATATCGCCTCCGACCAGATTCTCGTCATAGCGCTCCATGTCAGCGGTTCCGTGCGCCGAACGAGCCAGGATACATTCCCGGAAGCCGGGCGCGAATCGTTCGATTTGATTCTCAATCTTGTTCCAAAGCCGAGCCGGGCCACCCATTCGGCACATGGCAATACGCCCAAGCCGTATGCTGCCCGTCCGGTGCACGGGAGCGATCGAACAATGTTGGCTGAGAGAGGAGGAGAAACGGCTTTTGGGGTAAACGCCCCGCCTCCGGTGACCGCTCTGAGGCGGCGATTTCTTCAAGAGTTCCACCGACATGCACAGTGGCTGCCGTAAGACACTCCTTCGCCTTCCATGGAATCGGTTCCCGAAGTGCCCAATCCATCTTGAAGATGCCTGGCCCGCGCCGGAACCTTTCGAGAGCTTGCCGGAAGCTCGTGGGCAGCCGGTTCCCGGCCAAGCGAACGAACTGCCGCGGTGAAACATCGCAGAGAATCAGATCCGGATCGCCCAGTTCTGCCAGGCTATCGACGTGAGAGTCAGTAACAACCCGCCCGCCGTGGGATTCGAGTACGCCGATCAAAGCGTTTGTGATGCTCTGAGATCCACCTTCGGGAATGGGCCAGCCGACCGCGTGCGCCGTCGCTCCGAATATCACACCAAAGGCGGCCGTAAGAGGCGCTTCCAACTCGAGCATGGAGTGAGCTGCACACCCGGCAAATAGTGCACGAGCGCGTTCTCCTCTGAACGTACTCCTGGCAAGAACAGTGGCCGGTTGGAGCGCTTTCAGGCCGAAGTTCGCCAGGAGAAGCGGATGGCGAGGAATCACGGGAAGGGGCCGCAGAATTTCGATGGCGAGCGCGTCCCAATTTTTGACCAGTGGCCCGTAGAGTTGTCGGTACGCCGGTCCGTCCGCCCCCAGGGCTTGTGCTGTTGCGTCCATGTCCCTGCCCATAAGCACGGCTGTTCCGTCGTCAAGCGGATGAGCAAGCGGCGTCGGCGGCTGGATCCACCTAAGACCGTGTTGCACGAGCGGCAGACCTTGGAAGAACGGCGAGGACATGGCCATCGGATGGACTGCGGAGCCCAGATCGTGAATAAAGCCGGGTAACGTCAGTTCGCCCGATCGCGCACCCCCGCCCGGAACCGCCGCTGCCTCGCGAACCTCAACCGAGATCCCATGCCGCGCCAGATGAATCGCGGCCGCGAGGCCATTGGGACCGCTGCCGATTACGACGGCCGTTCGTTTCATTGAGCCTTCGAATGATATCTAAGCATTGCTGTGCGCTGGTAGCTTGTCGCGGAGAAGTTCGTCAATGTCGTCGATCTTGTCCGCCAGCATGTGCATTTTCTGCGCGAGTCCCTGAATTTCCGACTCTGCTCGCTTGTTTACCTCGAAATCCAGTTCACCACGCACGCGGTCTTTTGTGTCCTGTCGATTCTGACTCATCATAATGACGGGCGCCTGAATGGCCGCGAGCATGGACAGGAACAGATTCAACAGTATGAACGGGTAGGGATCCCAGGCGCTGTGTCCTAAGCTCACGTTGATGGCGGTGTAGGCGACGAGCGTAAACAGGAACGACAGTATGAACGACCACGATCCGCCGAAGCGCGCCACCGTGTCGGCCACCCGCTCTCCGATCGTCGCTTCTTCTTCAATCACCTCGTTCGGATTTCGCATCGAACGCAAGCGGACCAGGTGTTGAGCAGCGTGAAACTGCCGGCCCAACACAGTCAACAGATCCATGCCGGCCATCGGCTTCCGTTGCAGGAGAACGCTGATATCGTGCCGGTCTACTTCGATGCAGACGGTCTCTTCCAAAGCAGTGGCGCTCGTCTGGTGCGGAGTTTCGTCCATCATCGATGCGAATCCGAAAAACTCCCCGTGGGACGGCTTGTCGAGGAGTACCTCCTGATGATCATCGTCCACGGTTGTGACCTGCACCAGGCCCGAAACAACAACGTAAGCCGAACCCGCCGGATCCCCGAGCTTGTAGATTCGCTGGCGGGGAGCGAATGTCTTCATCTCAACTTGGCCCGCCAAGACAGATATCTCTTCTTCGTCCAGCAGCGCGAACAATGGAACATCTCGGAGAACTTCCGATTTACTCGGCATGGGTGACATTTCCTCAGGCTGTATTTGCCTGCATCAAGATTGCCGTTTCCGCCTTCGATTGGTCAAGAGCCGAGCAGCAGTAACCTATACTCGCGGTTGATGGAGAATTCAGAGCAGATAAAGCAGCGGCTTCTGGCCCGGCAGAAAGAACTCGAAGAGAGTCTGTCCCGACAAAACGAGAATGCGCTCGACAGCGGGGAGACGGATGTTCAGGATGAGATTGATCGTGTCACCACGTCGACTGCCAAAGCGCTCTCTCTCAGCATGGGTACAAGAGAAGCCGACTCCCTGGCGGATGTTCGATCTGCTCTGGCGCGCCTGGAGGCTGGGGAATATGGCAAATGCGTAGTTTGCGGGAAGGAAATCGAGCCTGCTCGACTGAAAGCGGTGCCGGAGACGCAGTATTGCCTGGAACACGCAGACCAGGCGCAAAAAGAGGTTGAACGCCAGGGTAATTCCGGCGATCAACCCCTTCCTGATTAGCGGGAGCTGATTAGACGTGCGCGCGTTTCGCTAACGCCGGTTTGCCTTTGAATTTGAACGGGCGCCCGGTATGTCGCCGCGATCCGTTGTCGGGGCGGCTAAATGGTCGATCCGTGCTGGTGAATGACCGTGGGCCGGAATGCTTCGGAGCGGCACTGAAAGAAGGCTTCTCCGGAAGCGGCTCGTCGCGTTCGCTCTTTACGTCCGGGCCCACCACCCGCCGCACAAGCCGTACCTTGCACTCTCGTTCGATGCGCCGGATATCACCCCGTTCCGATCGTGAGCTGAAAGTCCAGGCGGCCCCGCGCTGACCGGCACGCCCGGTTCGCCCCACACGATGGATAAAATCCTGGGGAGCTTGCGGCAGATCGTAGTTGACTACGTGAGCAACGCTGTCCACGTGAATGCCGCGGGCGGCGACGTCCGTGGCCACCAACACGCGATAACGGCCGTCACGGAATCCTGCCAGAGCCTGGTTTCGCTGGTTTTGAGTCCTGTCACCGTGCATGGCAACCGCCCGCAGCCCGTGCGCTGAAAGCTTGTGAGCCAAGCGATCCGTAGCGTGTTTTGTGCGAGCGAAGACGAGAAACGAGCCTTCCTCGTCTTTGAGAAGGTTGCGGAGCAGGCTGAGCTTCAGATCGTTCTCAACTTCGAAAACGCGGAGATCTACACTATCCGGGGTTGCTGCTTCCGTGCTGCCGACCGAAATCCGCGTGGGGTTGTGCGAATAGCGAGCGATCAGCCGTTCCACCACTCTCTCCATCGTTGCCGAGAAAAAGAGACTTTGCCGCGTGGATGGAAGGAGACCCAGGATCTTCTCAATAGCCGGGAGGAAACCCATATCGAGCATGCGATCGGCTTCGTCGAGGACTAGGGTTGAGACGTTCGATAGATTCACCAGCCGCCGATCAAGAAAATCTTCCAATCGGCCGGGTGTGGCGATCACAAGCTGTGCGCCGCGCCGGATTGCGTTTAGCTGGGTTTGTTCGCTGAGCCCGCCGACGACAATCGCCGCCCGGAGGGGCGTGTTGCTCGCCAGCTTGCTGAACGTGTCAGCGATCTGGATCGCGAGCTCACGCGTGGGACTTAAAACCAGCGCGCGAATGTTGTGCTGAGTGGTTCGCTCTGGCGCGGCCGGAGCATTCTTGAGGAGCGATTCGACGATCGGGAGAAGAAACGCGAGCGTCTTGCCCGTGCCCGGTTTGGGCGGTGGCTACGACATCAGCTCCGGTGAGAGCAACAGGAATGGCCTGTGCTTGGACAGGGGTTGGCTCGACAAAACAATTTCGAGCGAGGTTGTTATGGACAACAGGAGACAGAGTAAGTTCAGAGAACAATTTCATTTTGGTTTTTGATTAAGGACTAGTAACGCCGATACTGGCAGCACGTCCTTAAACAAAAACCGGAAGGTTCTCCAGGCGATAGGCTATCGCTTGAAAGGACGAATGCAGGCGGGACATCTGTATGATAGCAGAAACTCTTCCCGAGCGCACTTTTTATCCGGAGGCGTAACACTGCCGGATCTTCTCGCCCAGCTCCATCACCTCGTCGAGACCCATCGGTTTCGTGAAACAACAGCTGGCTTCGATGTGCACGCTCCGCACGCGCTGCTCGATCACGTCGACCGGAGAAGAGCTGAGAACAATTACTTTCACACTGGTAAGCGTCGGGTGATCTCTCATCGCGCGAAGGACTTCGACACCATCGCGCTTCGGCAGGTTCAGATCCAGAATGACCAGATCGGGTGTTCGAGCCTGCGTGTACCCGCTCGTTTTTTCAAGGAAGTGCAAAGCTTGCTCACCGTCTTCCACGAACTCCAGTTCCACCGGCCAATCCTTCAGACCCTTAAGCGCATAGCGAACCATGGTTGCGTCGACGCGATTATCCTCCACCACAAGGATTTTCGTCGGTCCATCAGTCGAGGCGTTCACTGTTGGCCCTCTGCCGAGGTCGCGGTGAAGAAAAAAGTCGCTCCGCCTCCGGGACGGCCTTCCGCCCAGATGCGCCCGCCGTAAAGCGAAACGATCCGCGAACAAATCGCGAGCCCGATGCCGCTTCCGGGGTATTCGTTGCGGCCGTGCAGGCGTTTGAAAACCCCAAAGATCCGTTCAGCGTAGATGGGATCGAAGCCGATGCCATTGTCAGCCACAGCAAAGGTCCAGCCCCGGGCGCTCTTAACGGCAGATACGTTAACGGTGGGCTTGAGGCCTGGACGCCGGTATTTCAACGCGTTGCTGATGAGATTCTGCAAAAGCTGCCTCAGATGAGTTGCCTGCATGTTGATGGTGGGCAGATTGCCCGACAATATCGTGGCTTCCGCCTCTTCGATCAGGACCGATAATCCGCGGATGACTTCCTTCAGCACTTCCTTTGAATTCGTTGCACTGGGAAGAATAGCGCCTGTGTCGCTTACTTTCGTGAAGGACAGCAAGTCCTGCACCATCCTATGCATGCGCCTGGCGTCCTCAATGCTTTCATCGATCAGTTCGTCTCCGGAGACCTGCTGGTCCATCGGATTCGTTCGTTTATAGAGACCGAGTAGGTTTACAACGTTCCGTAGCGGCTCCTGCAGGTCGTGAGCTGCAGCATATGCGAACTGTCGAAGATCCTCGTTTGCGCGCCGCAGAGCCTCCTCGCTGCGCTTTTGAGCGGTTATGTCCGCTACCGTTCCTATGAAACGGACTGCTCTCGACTTTTCGGCCACTTTCCCGAAGAACGCCTGGCCGCGTGCGTCCGTATAGCGGAGCATGTGGTCGGCCGGCCCGATCGTTCGGAACTCGGCGGCGAAGCGCCCGTCGCCCGACGGATCGAGTGCTCGCCTGACACACTCGGCCACTCGCTTGCGGTCCTCCGGGTGAACGGACCGGGCAAAATCTCCATAATTGACCGGACTGGCCGCGGAGAGGCCGAATGATCTCTTGCATTGCGCATCCCAACGCCCCGTCTTCGTAACCGGATTGTAGTCCCAGGTGCCCATATTGGCTGAAGCAATAGCCACTCTCAGGCGTTCTTCGCTGTCGACAAGCGCTTTCTCCATCGCTTTTCGCAGGCTGATGTCCCGGATGATCAGGGCTGCGCCGATCCGCTCGGAACCCAAGGTGAGAGGCACGTTCGAGCAGGAGACCTCGATAATCGATCCGTCTTTCCGAAAGAAAGCCAGTTCTACCCCCCGGATTGGCTGTCCGCTAAGGTGAACCCTGTTGATCGGACAGTCTGAAACCGGATAATCGTCTCCCGAGGGGTAGTGGTGGTGCAAGGTGGAATGAAGGTTCCGTCCCACGAGTTCTTCCTCCGTCCATCCAAACACTCGAATGGCCTCGGGATTCGCCGAAAGTATAAAGCCGTCTTCGTCAATCACGAAGATGGAATCTACAGCCTGTTCGATAATTCCCCGGCTGAGTTGTTGCTGGTGGCGAAGCGCCCCTTCCGCCGCCTTGCGTCCCGTGATGTCCCGGTTGGATTCGAGAACGATGGACCTGCCCTCGTCTTCAATCACAACCATGCGGCTCTCTACGATGACTGTGCCGCCTGCTTTGGTTCGATGGGTCAACTCGCCGGTCCATTGTCGGCTCTGCGCAAGCGCGCTCACAACGCTCGAAATTCCATCAGCGTTCGAGGTTTTTAAAAGCCTGTGGCTGACCTGTCCGCAAGCCTCTTGGGCAGTGTAGCCATACAGGGATTCCGCTGCCCGGTTCCAATATTCGATCGCTGAGCCGAGTTCCCAAGCGAAAACGGCCTCCTGTGTTTCGTCGAGAAGACGCGCGCGTAGCCGAAGGTCGCCTGTGGTGGCGGAAACGTCGCTCTTGCGGCTGGAGATAGACATAAATGACCGGATCTATCGGCATGTGCCCGAACTCCACCCGGTAGCGCTGACGCGCACGGCGCCGCTGCCGATCTGATGTATGAGCAGAGGGAATCGCAATGGGCCGGGTTGACTGAGAAGCTCGGCCAATGGAAACGAATCGTATTCCGGCTTCCGGGTCGGCTTTCACCCATGTCTGAAAGTCCAGGTTCGCGGATTCCCAAAGTTGCGGAAGCTGGAGGAGAGACACGGCTAATTCGTTCGCGAGAATGATGCGTCCGGAGCGGTCGAGGACCACCGTTCCTAATGGCGCGAACTTAAGCGAATCATGCCATTGCAGCTCTGTCGGATTCACTATGGCTTCGTCAGGAGCGTCAGCGTGTTGCGGTACTAATAATACTAACTCGATTACACGGCATAAGACCGCAGTTCTACTTAAGGCGAAAAAACAGATATAAAAAACTCTACGCAGGAGTCCAACTGCAGGAGTGGGCAATATGATCGACCCAAAACTGAATGAATTGGCACCCCAAACCGAGGGAACAAAATCCGGTAAGAAGGGGGAAGTTGGAAACAGATCGGGATTGAGTATCAAGGACACGGTCGCAGGTCCTGCGAACTTGTCAACGGGCGCAAGGGGAGTCGACACCTCAGGGGTCTCGGCGGGCGCCGGTGTGGGTGCAGGGATGACCTACACGACTACTACGACGGAGGGCGAATCGCCAGTTCCGAATATCGTTCCGGGAGAGCGGGCCTCGGGAACAACGGTGCGGGGTGGCAGCAATGCCGGCGCACCAGGGTCGGCAATGCCGTCAACGAATACCGAAGTTCACACGAGGGAGTCGAACGCTTCCGGCGACTTACAGTCATTCTTCTTACACGTCCGAAGACGTTGCTTCCCATGCGTATCGTTGCTGGCACGAACGTGGATGCCCGGACGGATCACCTGAAGTGGATTGGCATCGAGCGGAAGAAGAGCTGAGAAATCGGAGAACACGGTCGACGACTGCTTAGTTCGAAGAACTGCTAAGCGCGAACGACGTCAAACTGCTCTCTGGGCGCTTCAACAACGTCGAAAATCTGATCCGCTCGCTCGTGGATGTCCTCTGAGAACACCAGCACTGTGCGGCCTTCCCAGGCGACTTCCACGAGCTTGCCGTTCTCTGGCCCGCATATCGAAATCGTTGTCCCGGCCGGGATGTAGGCAAATTCTCTCTTCGCCGCTCCCGGTAGAGAAACGGAAAGTGTTTCCTGATTTAGCTGATAGCGCGTTTGCATCTATAAGTTCTCCGTATGTTGGGCCAGTTATCGTGACGTCGCTGCCGCACGCATCGCCATAGGCGGCTGGGGTCGGAACGTTGATTTCAGCCTCTTGGCTGTGAAAGCTTCAAGTTTCTGCTTGCTGCGGCTCTTGTTTAACCGAAATTGCGTCTCGGTTAGCTTCATTGCCTGCGCAAATCTGCTCCGGTGTCTCGCCTTTTAAGTAGAAGCGCGTCAGGATTTCCTGTTCCTGCGGCTTCAGGCTCTTCAGACCCTCGCGAAGAATCTTGGCCCTTTCCTGAATTTCCAGTAAACGCTCCGGATCCGCCCGGTCGTCTGATCGGGTTTGAACGACCGTGCTGAATACCTCGTCGTTTGCGCCCAGGCGCTCGGACTCGAGCTTCTTGTTCCAGGCCGTTCGCTTCAGAACGATGCTCAGATAGCCGGGGAGAGCTGCCGGCGTCTTGAGTTGTCCCTGCCGGATCTGCTTGGTGACAGCAAGGATCGCGTCGTGAGCGCAGTCGTCAGCGTATTCCGGACAATGTTTCGCAGCCAAGTAACGAAGTCCCCGGGCGAACGTGTTGTACAGCAACTCCTCTCCATCGGGCTTTCCTGCGACGATCAGGTCTACGATTTTTTCGCAGGCTTGTGAAGTGCTGAGCTGATCTACCATAGTCGACATTGATCCTCCGAGACTCATCAGGTTCCTCATGCAACCCGTAAGTACCAAGGAAAGCTCAACTTGGTTCTACGATTTGCCCGCCATTCGGTCGAGTTATGTACAAAGTACCAGATATTCCTGGGACAGTACAGCAGTATTTACATTAAATTCGTACAGAAAAGGGAAAAAATTACGGTTAATGTCTGAAATTGTGCCCGGCAATTGCCTGTTCGTTAATTCGGATCTTGCTGTAACAAAAGAGCTTTGGGATGCCATCGTTCGATGGGCTGATGCAGGTGGAAATTTTTCTCATTCTTTTTTGGGATCTCCCGTAAATGCTCCCGAATTGTGTATCTGAATCGGGAAAAATTAAAAATGCGGCTCCAGTTGCGCCCCGCAAACCCCATGTGGAGGTCAGGTTCGGCGACAACGTAGTCTGATGATTATTTCTGGCTTCGCGACAAGTCAGATCCGGACGTCAATCGTTACCTCGAAGCGGAAAACGAGTATACTCGCCGCGAAACCGAACGGCTTCAGCCGCTCGTCGACCAACTCTACGGCGAGGCGCTCGGCCGCCTGAAACAAACGGACCTTTCCGCTCCTGTGCGCCGCGGGCGATTATCTTTATTACTCCCGCACGGAAGAAGGCAAGCAGTACCCGATCCAGTGCCGCCGTAAAGGAGCGATGACCGCTCCGGAGGAGATCATTCTGGACCAGAATGTGCTCGCAGCCGGCCGCAAATTCCTGGAAGTAGCGGTTTCCGTGCTCAGCGACGACGGAAATCTTCTTGCTTATCTGGTCGATTTCATCGGATTTCGCCAGTATCAATTGCAAATAAAGGATCTTCGGACGGGTGAAGTTTTGGCAGATACAGCGGAACGCGTCACGTCGGTGGAATGGGCGGCTGACAACCGGACCTTGTTCCTGACGACCGAAGATGAAACGACGAAACGCTCCGACAAATTGTTCCGGTATCGAGTTAGGCAGCTGCTGGACCTGAGCTGCTTTACGAGGAAAGCGATGAGCTTTTCGAAATCGGTTTGGAGAAATCCCGGGACAAGGCTTATCTTTTTCTCCAGATCTCGAGTAAGGATACGACCGAGGTCCATTTCCTTGCTTCCGAGCGTGCCCGGGATGAACTTTCAAGTCTTTCTCCCAAGGGAAAAGGCTCACCGGTATTATCTTGACCACCGGCTGGGACTCTTCTACCTCAGAACCAATAAAGATGCGAAGGACTTCCGGGTCGTCACGGTATCTCCTACGGAGAAGTCGCGCTCGCTCAAGCATGGAAAACGTTCGTTGAGCACCGGCCCGGAACACTAATTGAAGGAATTGATCTGTTCCGTGACTTTGCCGTTCTTGTGGAGAAGTCGGAGGCGCTGAATCAAGCTGCGGTTCTACGGCTTCGAGAACGGCGAGTGGAACGCTCCGGTGTTCTCAGAGCCTGTGTATGCCGCCCTCCCGGCTGAGACGCCGGACTTCAACGCGACCGAGTATCGATACAGCTACCAAAGCTTCGTCACCCCGCTCAGCATCTTCGATTTTGATCCGAAGTCTGGATCGAGTACGCTCCTGAAGCAGCAGGAAGTGATCGGTGGTTACGAACCCGGCAACTACGAATCAGAGCGTCTCTGGGCCACGGGCCGTGACGGCGCAAAGATACCGATCTCTATCGTTTCGAAGAAGGGGCGCATACGTGACGGCAGCTCACCTTTGTTGCTCTACGGATACGGATCATACGGCATCGGCATATCGCCCACGTTTTCTCTTTCGCGGCTCAGTCTGCTGGACAGGGGCGTGAGCTATGCCATTGCTCATATCCGGGGCGGGGACGAACTGGGCGAGAGATGGCGCGAGGACGGAATGTTGTTGAAAAAAATGAACACATTCTACGATTTCATCGACTCCGCCGAATATCTCATCCGAGAACGATGGACCTCACCCGATCGCCTCGCCATAGAAGGCGGCAGCGCCGGAGGACTCTTGATGGGTGTCGTCGTTAACCTGCGTCCAGAGTTGTTCCGAGCCGTTCATATGGCGGTACCCTTCGTGGACGTAATCAACACAATGATGGACGCTACTCTACCGCTCACGGTGGGTGAATATCTGGAGTGGGGTAATCCCCACGACAAACCTTTCTATGAGTACATGAAGAGCTACAGTCCCTATGACAACCTGGCGAGGAAACCGTATCCGGCAATCCTGGTGACGACGAGTTTGCACGATAGCCAGGTGATGTATTGGGAACCGGCCAAGTATGTTGCACGGCTAAGGACATTGAAGACGAATGCCAGCCCACTGCTGCTCAAGATCAAGATGGAGCCGTCCGGCCACGGGGGCGCGTCCGGCCGTTACGACCGTCTCAAGGACGCGGCGTTTGAATACGGCTGGCTTGTGAACGAGATCAGTGTACTCGGGTAATGCAATCTCTCAAGCTGAGACGAACTTATTGAATTCCTCGGCGATCCGCGAGACGACCTCCGGCTTTCCTTTCCCGAGGTCATGACCTAAGCCATCCAGCAATATCAATTTGCATTTGCCTGGAATGAGAGAAATAGCAGTTTTTATTTCGTCTGGCGAACCGAAAGGATCAGACGTGCCGTGAATGAATAGGCAGGGCGCTTCGATGTTCTTGAAGTGAGCAGTCCTTAATTGTTCCGGCTTACCGGGCGGATGAAGCGGGTAAGACAGCAAAAGAATGCCTGGAACTGCGCCCACTTGTTCCGCTGCAACGATGCTCGCCTGGCGGCCTCCATAGGAGTGTCCGCCTAGGAATACGGGTTCATTAACTCTCGACCGTACCTCTTGCGCGGCGGCCCTCAGTCCGTCCTGGTCGGCCCGCGGCCCGAGCGGGCGATGGCGGGCCGAACTTTCTCCCTTGCCGGAACGGCAGATCGTAGCGGAGCACGGCCCATCCCAGGCGAACCAGACTGGCCGCCACGTTGACGAGCAGAGGGGAACCGCAGTTTGCGCCCGCACCGTGCGTAAGAACGAGTCCGGCCGTCGCTTTCGCTTCAGGCTCATGGAAGAAGCCTACTACCGGCGGTGTGTTTAGCGGTTGTACTTTCATCGGCAGGCTATATAGTTCCCCTTACTTCGAATATCATGCTTCTAGCTCAACACCAGAAGGTTCTGGAATACCGAAAGAGAGTCACCTATGATCAGGGCAAGGGAAATCACCCTTTACTCACTCGGCCTGCTTGGGGTGTATGCATGGCCCGCCACACCCAATTTCGTCCAATCGGAATTGGGACTTTTCACTGATGCAAGTATGTGGGGGCGACGCCGCCGGGCTGCAAAGCCGAATTCAATTCCACAACGGGCGAATACCGGATCACAGGCGGCGGGAACAACATGTGGGACACGGCTGCGACTTTTACTTCGTTTCAGGAGAAATCTCAGGAGACGTCGAATACGTCAGTTTAAGGGTCCCCTCTACTTGGGACTTGGTGTCTGCTCCCATGTCGCGACAACCCTCGAGACTGCGATCTTTTCAAACGTGAGCATCGAAGGAACAAGTAGATGAGGGCTGTTGTAAGAACCGCGTTCTACGTCTTGCTGCCTCTGATGGCCAGCGCCGGTTTGTATGGTGCAGATGACGCTCGCCCGCCGATTGTTGGAGTCGCACATATTGCGCTCGAAACAAACGACGTCGCCGCTGCACAACAGTTTTACGGTCATACACTTGGGTACGCCAGCTTCGAGGCTTCGAAGCCGGAAGCAGGACCGAAGGTCCAATTCTTCAAGGTCAACGACCATCAATACATTGAAATCCTGCCGGATCTGAAATCCGAGCAGCAGGATCGTCTCGTGCATATCGCGTTCGAGACGCAGGATGCCCGGAAACTACTTCGTTATCTGGCGAGCCGAGGCGCCAAAGTGCCTGCGGAGGCGGAGCGTGACTCCGAGGGCAACCTGAGCTTCAAGATGAAGGATCCGGAAGACCATGAGATCGAATTCGTACAGTACCTGCGCGGATCGGCCCAAGGGCGGCAATTCGGCAAGCTTCTTCCGGATTCAAGGATCTCGAAACGAATTATCCACGCCGGTTTCATCGTGCACGATCGCGCTGCGGCCGACGCCTTCTACCGCGGCATTCTCGGCTTCCAAGTGATGTGGTACGGGGGTAGGACGGAAGATCGAGTCGACTATGTCGATATGAGGGTGCCGGATGGAAGCGACTGGCTGGAGTATATGCTCAACGTAAATAACCCCACTCCGAAAACGCGCGGAGTCATGCACCACCTTGCGTTGGGAGTGCCCGAGATTCATGCGGCTTCGAAGCTTATTTCGGAGCGCGGCTACAATCCGCCTCAGCCAGAAAAGATCGGCGTCGATGGGAAATGGCAGCTCAACTTGTACGACCCGAACCTCACACGAACGGAGCTGATGGAGTTCAGACCGGTACAAAAACCGTGTTGTTCGCCCATGCTCTTGCCTGACAAGATCAAGACGCAGTAGGGGAACTCAGACCAGACACCTGTAGCTTTAAGCATTGGCAACGGGAAGGGCCATTCTTTGCTGTTGTTCGCTTCTCAGACTACCGCGGCTACCTGATGCCTTCCTCCATCGGACGTGTGGTGCTGCGCGGTCCTGTGAATACCTGCGTTCGGACAAATAGGCGCTTAAGCGAACGATAAATCCAGCGGCACAAAAAAACTGACGCAATCACCGCCACAGCTAACAAGTGCCAGAACTAGAACGGGATGAGAAACGGCGAGAAGAGAGCCGCCCACGCTAAGGCCATCGCCGGCAAGACTCAAGAGAACATTCGATACTGGCTCGGGCGACGTGTTCGCCGCCAGACGAGTCGCCGTTTTCGCGCCATGTGAGGTGAACGCGATGCCTCCTCCAATCAAGAGAGCCATCAGGCGCACTTCGGGGCTGAAATGAGCAAACGCGGTTGCGGCAAGGATCGCGCCTGCAGGTACTCGAATGAATGTATGGATTAGATCCCACAGGGAATCAACAGCAGGAATCTTATCAGCGAGAAACTGCACAGCAAATAGTGAGGCTGCAGTGATGATCACCCAGGTATGACTGAGCACGGACAAATCGCCGGGAAGGTGGGCGACATTCCATCTCTGCAGCAGCCCAAGCGTCAGCACTGTTGCGTAAAGGTTAATGCCGGAGAGCCAAGCTGAGCCCATCGCAATTCCTAAGGTGTTGAGATCCATATTCAGTTCAGAAATTTCAACAGCTCTGAAAAGTTCGCCTCGCTCTGTCACAAGTATGGACGTGCGAAGAGGGCTTCTTTGTTCGGCATACTCTGTTCTTGTGCGCCCTTGAGAATTGCGAAATATTTCTAGGCAGCGATCGTCCAACTGGCAGGAGAAACAATTGGCAACTGATACCTATAGCTCAGCAATCAGCGTTCTTAATGGCCTCATCGAAACGTGCAAGGACGGCGAACAGGGATTTCGTACTTCGGCCGAGAAAGTCAAGGATGCTTCGCTAAAGTCTTTGTTTTCTAAGTATGCCAGCCAACGTGCCGGTTATGTTCAACAATTGACGGCTGCGGTCACGGAACTGGGTGGCGATCCGGCCCAGAGCGGTCACATCGCGGGAACATTGCACCGCGGCTGGATCAATCTAAAAGAGGCGTTCGCGAGAGACGAAGATAGGGCGCTCGTCAACGAAGCCGAATCCGGTGAAGATGCGGCAATCAAAGCTTATAAAGAAGCACTAGCGGCAACATTGCCCGCAACCGTAGGCACTTTGATCCAGAATCAATATTCCGGTATTCAGGAAGCCCACAACACGATTCGCGATTTGAAGCACAGCTTGCAGGCAGCCGCAAAAGCCTAGCCGAAAGCCGGCCCTGTCAAGGACCATAGAGCCCGCCCAGAGCCTATCTCGGCGGGCTTTTCTCATTGTTAGAGACGCTGCTCCATTTCAACAAGTCACCGGCTAGAACCTGCTTTCGTTCGAGCGGCGTCAGATGCTCGATCGCGTAACGCAACGCTGTTCTTGGGATTTGCCGGTAGTGATCGGCTAAGAATGCCATTTGCCGTCGGCGTGAAATCTTTCCCGATTCACGTAGTACCCACCCGACGGCCTTGTGAATGAGATCGTGCTTGTCTCCGAGCAGCACCTCTGAAATCCCCAACGCATCGTCCAATTCGCCTGCTTTGACAAATGCCAGGGTCGAGACGATCGCAATTCGGCGCTCCCAAAGCTTATCGGAACGTGCCAGCCGGTAAAGAATATCCCGGGGCTTGTCCATCAAATGCTGGCCGACAATATAGGGCGCCGAACTGTCCACGAGATCCCAATTGTTGACGGTGTCCGTTTGCGCCAGGTAGAAATCAAAGATGCGCTGTCGTAATTCAGCAGTGCCATCTTTGAACTGCAACACCAGAATCGCCAAGCCTACTGAACGGTGCTCGTGATAGGAAGATTTCAACAAACGAGCGATTTCGGACATCGGCAGTTCCCGATACTGAGCCGCGACTTTCCGCTGCTGAGGAACCGTGATCCCAAGAAAGCGATCGCCTTCACCGTATTGTCCTTTTCCGGTTTTGAAAAACCACGCGAGGCCCTCGGCCTGTTTGGGGTCGGCAAGTGCGGCGAGATCTGATTTAACCTGTACGTGCGGTTCCCTTCGCCTGCACTCATGCACTATAACTTAGACGCTTATCGCTCTAGGCTTCGACTCTGAACATACGTCGTCCGTTCTCCCATGTGATCTGGCGGAAACATATCGGGAGAAGTCAGGCTTTGAAGCAGCGCCAGCGTCGAATGGGCGACGCACTTGCCGGCCAGCCTGCTTGCTTCCGGATTGTTGCCCTGAGAAACGCCGCCCCCCTTTCCATCCGTACAACTGCAATCGCTGCCGAAGATCAATTTACTCCGGTGACGGACGATGAAGTCACGAGAAAAAGACTGATCGCGAGAGAGCGCGTTGTTACCGGAATTCGCGGACATATCAGCGTACATGTTCGGGAAGTCGGAGAGGAACTTGTCCGTGAGTCCTCCCGGCTGGATGGGTCCGGTCGGATACCCTTGATCGGAAGGTACATTCGCGCTGATGTGAGCCCAAAACAGATCGCCGTGGCCGATGAACTTTGTTTTCGGATAACGGCGGAGGACTTGATCGAACTGCGGATACCCGGTGTTGTAGGGAAGTTCACCTGGAAAGTGCGGAAAGTTCTGGATGTGCATCATGACCGGAACCTGCATCTCGGCGCAGATGTCGTAGACCCTTTGCATTTCGGGTGAATTAAGCGCCAGGTGATACTTCAACTCACCCACACTGACTGCTCCGTCCTGAATGGCTTGCCGGATAACGGTCGCAGCATCGGGTTGTGCTGGATCCGTCGCAACGGACCTGACGAAAGTGTGGGGCCGTTTCTGCAACTCGGCCTTCGCCTGCTGCTCATCGCCTGCCCGCGTCAAAAGGACAGCGTGTGTGACTCCGCAGCCCTGCATGTGTGTGAAGCATGCGTCAGCATCACGGCGTAGATGAAGATGCGTATCAAGTACCGGGCCACCCCATACGGGCTCTGATTCAGCAAACGCCTTCGTGCCGCCGATCGCAGCGGCGAAGGCGCGCTGTAGAAAGCTTCTTCGTTGCATAACGTATCGATCCATCCTCCGCCTGCTCTCATGGGAGAGTCGTCATTCAGCATATCGAGCCTGGGCAGAGCCACTAAAAACGCCGATGTGCGAGAAGGTCGATGGGCCGTCGGACCCGAAAGGCCGGATTTCTGAGCAAGTCGCCGGCCTCGCGCATAATGTAGCTCATGCTAGATTTCACCGGAAAGCGCGTGCTCGTTACGGGCGGTACGAGCGGAATCGGCCGTGCGATTTCGGAAGCGTTCTCAACCGCTGGAGCCGACGTGCTCGCGGTCGGGTTAGCTTGTGAGGAAAGTTTGCCGGCGCCGATTGAAATGGAGATTCTGGACATAACCGACGCCGATGCCGTCGACAAGCTCGTCAGTAGGCTATCCGTGCTGCATGTGGTCGTGAACGCAGCGGGCATCATCCGGCGCGATGAGGAGTTCCGTTTGGATGTCTTCACCAAGGTCCTCGAGGTGAATCTCGTGAGCGCCATGCGTGTATGCGTGGCAGCGCATCCAAAACTGATGGAAACGAGCGGTTCTATTGTCAACATCGCATCAATGCTCAGCTTCTTCGGAGGCCCTCGCGTTCCGGCTTACAGCGCGAGTAAGGGCGGCATTGTTCAGCTCACTCGCTCTCTTGCCGTGGCGTGGGCGTCCGATCGAATTCGGGTGAACGCTGTCGCACCGGGCTGGATAGCGACGCCGCTCACACAGGCACTCCAGAATGACGCGAGCCGATCGGCGGAGCTGGTGTCACGTACTCCGCTCGGGCGTTGGGGACGGCCGCAGGAAGTCGCTGGCCCCGTGTTGTTCCTGGCTTCAGACCTGGCATCTTTTATGACCGGGGCGGTTATTCCGGTCGACGGCGGTTACTCCGTTTTCTAGAGTTTGGTATCAAGGTTCCATGCAGAATACTCATCCCTTGTCGCCCCGCGAGATTGTTACGGGAGCGGTGCCGGAGGATGAGCGGGTGTGGGTGCCGCAAGCCCCGAGTGTGTGGTTTCGGCCTCTGATGCTCAATACGCTTAACGGGCAGTGGTGCAATCTGCTGCGGGTCCGTCGCGCCGGAATCCTCAGCCGGCATCGACATCCTGCGCCTGTTCACGGTTACGTCCTCAAGGGTTCCTGGCGCTATCTCGAGCACAACTGGATCGCACGCGCTGGTGATTACGTCTTTGAGCCCCCTGGGGAAACTCATACGCTCCTGGTCGACGAAGAAGTAGAAGAGATGATTACGTTCTTCAACATCTCGGGATGCATGTACTACGTCGATGAACAAGGGAACAATACCGGATTCGAGGATGTGTTCACGAAGATCGATATGTGCCGGAAGCACTACAGCGATGTCGGGCTTGGGTCGGATTATGTGGATCAGTTCGTCCGGTAATAGGGGCCGAGCGGCCTGATAACGAGTCTGCGCCAGGGGAAACGCACTACTCGGAACGTTGTCAAAGCGTTTCACCTTCAAGCGTGATGTGGCGGTACACGTAAATGTTCGAGAGGACGAGTCGCAATTACGAAATTTTCCTAAATAGCGAGGTCTGGCGCGGAGCAATCTAACTTAACAGATATGTTCCTAAACAAATGGACGGTCCAACTCAGTTGCCCTGGTCAGATCGTGGAACAGGCCTTCGATTCCGAAGAAGAACTCCTGGCGTTCATCCGCAGTTCGGAGAATGGAGAGGGAGAGTGCGCGGCGCCAATGATAACTGTCATCGATCCCGAAGGGAATGAAAAGTCGCTTGCGGCTATAGAAGTGAGTGGCCAGCGGCCTGTTTAGGTGCCAAGCCACTCCATCTGATCAGCATTAGACGACGGTCAGCGTAGTACGGTGATCATCCGATCCGGTCCACCCTTCACGGCGTCTGTTACGATTTCTTCTTCATGGCCCGGCCGCTCTATACCGTCGCGAAAGCACCGGTAATCTTCCGAAACACCGCCGGAAGGTCTCTCCATATTCAGCATGGGCGGCCTCGAGCCTTTCCTCGCCGTTGTCACCTTCTTCCGCAGGCCCCGCGCTGTTGGAACAAAGGAGTTTCCCGCGCTTGTGGAAGTTGGGTAACTGCGCAGTTGCTCTCGTCCTGCTCGCACTTGGCTCGGAAAACCAGGCTTCGTCCATTCGCTTCCGTGATGTAGCCCCGTCATCCGGACTCGATTTCGTCCTTCACAACTTTCCGACACCGGACAAGTACATGATCGAGACCATGGCCGGGGGGCTCGCCACTTTCGATTACGACGGCGACGGCTTGCCCGATGTCTTCTTCACCAACGGTGCCGAAATACCTTCACTGCATAAGTCCGGGCCCAAGTACTCGAATCGGCTCTATCACAACGAAGGCAATCTGAAGTTCCGGGATGTGACGGAACACGCAGGCGTCGCGGGCGAAGGCTACTCCATGGGCGCGGCCGCTGCTGATTTCGATAACGACGGCCGTCCGGACCTCTTCGTCGCGGGCGTCAACCGCAATATTCTCTATCGCAATCGTGGCGACGGCACATTCGAAGACATCACCCCCTCATCGGGCATTACGAGCGGACAATGGGCAGTGGCGGCCGGCTGGTTCGATTACGACAATGACGGGCTGCTCGACCTTTGGGTCGTCCACTATGCGAAGTTTTCTCCCGGCGCCAATCGCTACTGTGGCGACTCTTCACGCGGCATCCGCATTTATTGCCACCCCAAGTACTTCGATCCTCTCCCAAGCACGCTGTATCACAATCTCGGCGGTGGCAAGTTCGAAGACGTTTCGAAAAAAGCCGGCATACTGGATTACCCAGGCCGTGGAATGAGCGTCGTCTTTGCCGACTACGACAACGACGGTCTTCCCGATGTCTTTGTGACGAACGACAACATGCCCAACTTCCTCTTTCATAACCTTGGACACGGCAAGTTTGAGGAAGTTGGTCTCCTGGCCGGCGTCGCCCTCCGGGAAGACGGAAAACCTGTCGCCAGTATGGGTGCGGATTTCCGAGACTTCGATAACGACGGACTGCCCGATCTCGCCGTCACCGCGCTCGCCGCGGAGACGTTTCCGCTGTTTCGCAATACCGATAAAGGCGCGTTCAATGACGCTACGTACGCGTCCCATATGGGCGCCCTCTCGCTCCATCACAGCGGATGGGGCGTCGGTCTCTTCGACTTCGATAACGATGGTTGGAAAGACCTGTTCACATCCAACGCGCACGTGAATGATCGCGTTGAACTCTTCGAGGCTGCGGTTTATAAAGAACCGAATCGACTGTTTCGCAACGCACGGAACGGCACATTCACCGACGTCTCCGACCTTGCAGGACTCACCGCCGCCAAGGCTCATCGCGGCAGCGGCTATGCTGATTTCGATCGCGACGGCCGTATCGACGTTGTCGTCTCATCCTTGGAAGGCCAAACCGAACTCTGGCATAACGAGAGCACATCCGCCGGCAATTGGATCACGCTGAAGCTTGTCGGCACAAAAAGCAATCGGGACGGCATCGGCGCACACGTCCGTATCGGCAAGCAGGTTAACGACATGACCAGCGCGGTCAGCTATGCATCAGCAAGCCTGGAAGGTGTGCACTTCGGACTGGAAGCCGTTACGGTCATTGACAAGGTCGAGATCGTCTGGCCCAGCGGCAAGCATCAGGTATTGCGAGACGTCAAGGCGAACCAGGTGCTCACCGTCCGGGAGCCGCAGTAGCAGGCGCGGTAATTTCGGCTTCTTTCGCAAGATTGGCGTCCACGTCTGCGTTCCGTTTCTTGATGTTCGTGTACTCTTCCATGCTTCCGCGCGCCCGGTCTTTGTCACCCGTCGCCTGATAGGCGCGCGCGAGGCTGTAGTGCAGGCTGCCGTCGTCGTCGAGTCTTGCTGATTTTTCCAGGTGCGGAACGGCCTCGCTGTTTCGACCGAGCGACACCAACGCGAGCCCCAATGCGGCGTGCGCGGGTAGCATCTCCGGGCTGGCCTTGAGTGCCCGCTCGAGATAGGGCAGTGCCTTCTCGGCCTGCTGGGTTCTCCAAAGGCTCTCGCCCATCATGAAGTTAAAATCGGGCGCATTCGGATCGTCTGTGAGAAATTGCTGGATGATTGGCATCGCGGCTTGATAGTCACGCGCCAGAAACAGCGAATTCGCCAGTTCCGCTTTGAGCCTTGGATCGTTCCGGTCAGGAGCGATGGCGATCGCGGCACGCCACTCTTTTGCTGCCTCCAGGTCCTGTCCGTGATCGTGGAAGATCTGGGCCTTCAAAGCGTGCACTTCCGGCGATTCGGGCAGCTGTCCTAATTTGCTGAACGACTTCGACCGCCAATTCGTTATAGGCGCGCGCCGCCCAAAACAACGAGGCTTGCGTCTTCGATACGGTCTTGGTCGGCGCCCAGGTAATCTCGATGGAGAAAGCGGCAAGCTTGTGTCTGCGCCTTGCAGTCCGGCTCCGCTTCAAGCTTTTCCTCGGCCGCAGCCCAGTCCGGGTGACCAGTTTCCCGGTACACACGCGCGAGCCCCACATGAAGCCCCGGCAAATCCGGCGTGCTCTTCTCAGCCTCTTTGTAGAAGAAGAAAGCGCTTCGATATTGGCGCCTTTGAACACGCGAATCGGCCACTAATGACGCCACGTACCCCGATTGGGGTGCGACCTTTGTCAGGTCGTTGAAGCGCGCCGTTGCCAGCGCCTCGTACGCCTTGCCCAACCCGTACCAAGCCTTTGGGTCGCCCGGAGCTAGCTTCGTCAGCGTGCGGTATTGTGCTGCTGCGTCGTCGAACCGGCTCAGGGTGATGTCCGCACCGGCGAGCATTCCGCGCGCGTTTACATTGTTCGGCTCAAGCGTGACCACTTTTCTGAGCGGCACCAAAGCTTCGGCGGGCTGATTCAATTGCAGGCGCGCCATGCCGAGAGACAGTCAGGGCCGGTATGCTGTTCGGCTCTGTCTTCAAAACTGCTTCGAAATGCGGAATTGCCTGGTCCGGGTGCCCGGCCATCTGTTCCGCCAACGCAAGGTTCAGGAGCAAGCCAGGATTGCCCGGCATAGCCTTTACCATGTCGCGGTAAACAACGATGGCGTCCTCGAACCGCCCCTGCGACATCAACTCTTTGCCGCGCCGGGACTGTTCTGCCAGTTGATCGCCTTGCGGCGATGCCAGCCATAGGGATAGGAAAAAGAAAAAGGCGGCCCGTAGCACGGGCCGCCTTCGGTATTGCGATACAACCATGCCTACTGCATGTTTACCACTGGAGTCGCAGAGCAAAGCGGATGTTCCGCTCGCCGTACGATCCGACGATACGCATGAAGTTTGATGCGGTAACGCTCTGACTGGTCGTCGTATTGCTTGAGGAGCTCGCAAGTTCCAGGCCCCCAGAAGTGGGACGTGTTCGGCAGATTGTAGAACTCCGTCTTGAACTGGAGCTGCATCCGTTCCTTTATCGGAAATACGCGCGAAATGCTGAGATCGGTATTCCAGAGACCCGGATTCCGAATGATGTTGCGTCCCGTGGTTCCGAACCGCTGTTGGTTCACTGCCGCGAAGGAAGTCGGAGCATAGTAGTAACCACTCGATCCCACTGCGCCCAGAAACTGTACAGGCGCAATCTGATCGGCAGTCTGCTGATTGTTGGGCGCGTTTAAAGAAGTGCCCGGGGCGGTGATCGTGAATGGCGTTCCTGTATACGATGCCTCGACGCCGCTCAACTGCCAGCCTCCGATGATCTGCGAAGCGATTCCTGAGTTCACGAACTGCTTGCCTTTGCCGACCGGCAACTCATAAACCCAGGCGAGTTGAAATACGTGCGTCCGGTCGAATCCGGCGGTCGCCCGGTTCCTCTGGAATACGGGCGCCCAGTTCCAACTTGTGCTCGCCCATCCGTCGTCGTCCGTATAGTCGATCGCGTGCGACCAGGTGTAAGCGCCTTTGATCAGCAAGCCCTTCGAAAAAGAGCGGTTCACGGCCACCTGCAGCGAGTTGTAACTCGAACTCAGGTAGCCATCCGACATATTGGTTGGCACTGTGCGTCCGAAAGCTGCGTATTAGGGGAGACCTGTCGTTCCCGAACCAGGATAGCCCGAGTTGATATCGCGATCAGCAAGCAGGTGGGACTGAATGCTGCCCCACATACGCCGACCGATGTTACTAATTCGAGCGGCAGTCTTCGTTCCACCGTGAAGTTCCAGGATTGAACATAGCCGCGATGCAATTCGCCCGCCCAGGGACTTCGTTCGCTTGCGTTGCCCGGCAACGGCACGATGCCTGTGGAGAGATCCGGGCCCGTGACAGGCGGAATACCACTGGCCAGCGTACTCGCTGCGGCGAAGCTATTAGGCGCCACCGTGTCCGCATTGATCGTGAGAGGATAGAATCCGCGCCACGCCCGGGAGAATGGAATCGGATCGTAGTTCAAGCCATATCCCGTACGAATCACTGTCTTGTCTCCCATCCGATAGGCGAGTCCGGCTCGAGGCGCAAAGAGCTTGTGGCTTACGGTAACTCCGACGTCGTTGGGTATGTTGCCGCGCCCGCCAAGATAGCACGTTGTTCGTTGCCGGATCGTACCGTTCAATACCCTTACCACTGCAGCGGCTCATTAGCGGATAAAACTCATAACGCACACCCGCTGAGAAGGTCAGATTCTTCGTGACACCTGCCACCGGTCTTGCGCGTACCATCCGAACTGCCATTCGCGCGTTGTCATCAGGATGTACTGCAAACCTTTCTGCACCTCGTTCGAGGCCCCGAGCAGAAACTGCGCGTATGCGTTGAACTGGTTCGGAGCAGCAGCCCCCGTACCGTTTAATGCAGTGACCTGTCCGCTGAAGTCGAGCAGTCCGCGTGGTCCACCGTTGCTGAGTTCGGGCTGGTAGTGATTCAAGTGAAAGCGCACCATGTCGAAACCGAACCGCATGTTGTGCGCGCCCTTTGTCCAACTCACGCTATCACCGTGCGTGTAGTTTTCGTCCGTTCGGAACAGCGGCATCCAGTTTGGAACACCAAATTGGGAATAGTAATTGCTGCCGCTGAAGGTGATGTCCGGGAATCCACTCTGGCGAATATCGGGACCGTTCAGGCCCGGGATCCCGAGCTGCGTTCCGTAGTTCGTACCGAAGTCATTGCCCGTCACGCTCTGAACCTGCCTTTGATAGGCGATGTTGCCGTCCAGCACTACGTTGGGCGAGAACGTGTAGGTGTGACCTACCGTGTAGACCTGAACAACTGTGTCGCCTTGTCCCGGATCAGCTCCGATTCCGGGTCCGCCCGCCACTCCGAATGCACCTTGGCCGCCCGAGGTAGCCCACATGCGTCCATATTTGCCCCAAATGGTGTGCTTGTCGTTCCGGTTCCAGTTGAACTTTCCATCCACGGTATTGCGATTGATGAACGGACCGCCACTGATGGAATAGTTGTTAACTACCGCCCGGGAAGATTGGGCGCCGGGAAGTAGCTCTGCAGCTTCTGCGCGATCGAGCTTATGCGATTTTGTGGAATGATGTTGCCCGCGAATGCTGTCACGACCGGTGCCGTTTGCATTTCCCGTATTGGGATCGTAGATCGTCGTTCCAAAAGCGCTGAAATCCCCGTTTCGCTGTGCTGCAGTGGGCACGGTGAACAAACCGTTGGAACTCGTCTTCTGTTTTGTCCCGTCGAAGGCAACAAAAAAAAACACCTTGTTCTTCAGGATGGGGCCGCCGAGCGTTGCGCCGTAATTGTTGTAGATGCCCACCGGTTTAGGCGTCGTCGGAGAGAGGAAGAAGTTCCGTGCGTTCAGGTGCTGGTTGTTATGAAATTCGAACGCGCTGCCGTGGAATTCGTTGGTGCCGGACTTCGTGACGACAGTAATTGCAGAAGCGCCCGACAACCCTTGATCCGCGTCTGCCGAACTCGTCACGATGTTCACGGTATCGATCGTTTCCGCTGGTGCGACGTAGCCCGGATATTGCGGCAGCCACACGTTGACGCTTTCAGCTCCATCCACTCTAGTCACATTTGTCTGGGCATTGCCGCCGTTGATGTTCGACAGCAACGGCGCACCCGGATTATCGGTTACCGAGTTTCCAAATCGCCCGGGAGTTGCGCCGGGCGTCAGGTTCACCAGCGTCTGGTAGCTTCGCTGACCACCCAGCGGCACGTTGACGACGGACTTCGACGTGATTTCCGTGTGACGTATCCGCTTTATCTGTCTGCAGTGCCACCGTCTCGGCCGATACAGTCACCTGTTCGGTTGACTGCCCCAGCTCCAGAGCTCTGGTTGACACGTTCGATCGTATTCGGCGTTACAGAAATTCCCGATCGCTCGACCGCCTTGAATCCCGATCCCTTTCATCGAAAGGGAATAATTGCCCGGCAGCAGACTCTGCAGGTTGAAGCGCCCGCTTGCGTCTGTCGTGTCGTCTTTGGTCTGTCCGGTATCGACGTTCTTGGCCGTTACCTGGACCCCCGGAACCACGGCACCGGTCGGATCAGTAACAACCCCGACGATCGAGCCGTACAAAGCCTGCGCACTGGCCGCTTGCGGCAAAGCCGCGGAAATCAGCAAAGCACAGCCTAGTGTTACAAAAAGTCTGATTTTAAGCAGAGACGAACATCTCCGAACTGCGGAAGCAACCATACTTCTCCTCATTGAAGTGAACATTTTGCGAGAGCGTTAGTACCTCATCCGGCACACCACTGGTGCAGCGACCTGGCCGACACGCGCTCATGACCCCACTACGTTTCGACACTGAGTAGTGTCAACGCTTTAATGACAGGATATTACAGCAGCCTGCACACGATTGCAAGACTCAAAGCCCCTTTAGGGTTTCCTCCCTGATCAAAGTACCCGATCTTGACGTCTTTTGGTGCGAGAACTGATCGGATTCGCTGCTGATCTGCAAAGGGATGTCGAGCCAAACGATGTGCGCCAAAGTCGGGCGCCTCGCCTTACAATCAAGTACGGTGATTCGATGGAGATTGAGTTAAGCGGACATTCACAGCGCCCGGACAGACGTCGTTTTCTCGCCGGTATCGCGAAGTGATGGCGGCACTCTGAATCGTGCCAGGCAAAACGATGTCAGAAAAACCGATACGGGTCGCAGTCGTTGGACTGGGCTTCATGGGGGGCATGCACATTGCTGCCCTGCAGACCATTCCTGCCGCGCAGCTTGTCGCTGTTTACAGCCGCGACGAGCAGAAACTCTCGGGCGACCTGAGCGCCGTGGGAGGCAATCTGAGCGGTGCGGGCGGCGTATACGATTTCAGTTCCTCTGAAAAAGTATCGAAGCATCGAAGACGTTCTGAACGATCCTGAGATCGATGCGGTCGACATCTGCCTTCCCACGAATCTACACGCCGATGTCACCGTCGCTGCGCTGTTTGCCGGCAAAGACGTGCTGGTTGAAAAGCCGATGGCCCTCGATCTCGATTCGTCGCTGCGGATGGTGGAGGCTTCTCGATCCACGTCCCGCATCCTGATGGTTGCCCACGTTCTGCGATTCTTCCCCGAGTATCAGGCGCTCTCGGATTTCATCGCATCCGGCCAATACGGTTCGGTTCGGGGCGGCATCTTTCGGCGACGCTGTGCTGCGCCCGCCTGGAGTGGTTGGCTCGGCGATCCGGCCAAGAGCGGCGGCGGAGTTTTCGATCTGCTGATCCACGACGCTGACATCTGCCTTCGACTCTTTGGTAAGCCCGAAGCCGTCTCCGCAGTCGGCTACGAATCGCTTCCGGACGGCATCGATATCATCGGCGCACGCCTGCACTACCCGCACAAGTTGACCATCGAGCTTGCGGGAGGCTGGCATCATCCGAAGGCTTTTCCGTTCACGATGGAGTACACCGTCGTCACGGACGAGGGGACGGTTGACTTTCGTCACGAAACACGTCCTCCCACTGTGTACGCCCGTACCGGCGACGAGATCCCTCTTACGTTAGGCAGTCGTGACGGTTACGCAGCCGAAATCGAGTATTTCATTCAATGCTGTCAAACGCGGCAGCAGCCTACACTCTGCCCACCGGTTGATTCTGCCGAAGCTGTTGGCCTGATGCAGATGCTCCTCCAGTCCCGTCGGGAAAATGGAAGCAGTATCGCATGCAAGTTTTAGGTTCCACGAAGCGCCTTGGGGCTCGCGCTGCTCTTGCACATGCGATTCTCATGGCGAATTTCACCGCGTTCGTCCTGAACGGTGCTACTTAAAAATCTCGTCGAGAGCCGGAGCCTCCGTTTTTGGCAATTGCACGTCGAGTAGCCGGGCCAAGGTGGGCGCAACACTTAAGTTTCGGATCTCGTCCAGTACGACTCCACTCCGGATTCCATATCCAGAAGCGATGAAGATGGCATTCAGTTCCGGGTCGGTATTCAGGTAACCATGACTGCCTCCGGGCTGTTCTACCGGCGCGACGGCAGCGTCATTCTTCTTTCCGCCGACGAATGCGTACCCGGATTTTGCGAAAACAACCAGATCGGGAGATTGCCGGTCTTTCTCAGGCGAAGGTAAGCCGAGCGCCTGATATTTGGATGCGTCCGCTACCATCTCCACACCTTCCGTTCCCGTGAACAGAGCTTCCAGCTTGGGCAGCAGTTCGCTTTGCCGGTTTCTGTCCACATAGATCATTGCGCTTCCTCCCTCGGGAATCGCCTGTACACCCGCGTCGAATGCTCCCGTTCCTAACAAGCTGTTCAGCCGGATTTGCTCCTTGACCATCTTGAAGCCGTGGTCGGAGACCACGACAAAAGTCGTGCGGTCCAGCATGCCAGCCTGCTTAACAGTCTCGAGCAACTCTTTTACACAGCTATCCAGGAACGCGATGGCATCGTAACTGGCGAGCGTTCGCGGGCCGTAATTGTGGTGGGTACTGTCCAGCGTGAGCAGATGAAATAGCAACAGATTCGGCTTGTGCTCCCGAATGTATGTATGCCCCCGCCTTTGTCCAGATCTGGTCGCGCCACAGGATAGTGGGTTTGCCTTCGTTACTTACATCGTCAGCACTCAGCAATCCCTTTCCTATCATTTCGGCTACCAGCGGGTCTGCTGGTTTGGCTCTCTCCGGAAAGGCCCAAGTGATTGTCGGCGCATTGTTGATAGCAACCCAGTCGACCTGTGCTGTGGTTAACCCGGCTTGGTGGGCGATGTCGTAGAGCGTAGGGCTGTGGACCATACGGTCTTTCTCGATGTTGGGATCGATCTTTGCCGATAGCGGCTGCTCGGTGCGGACCAGCGTCCCATTGAACAGAAGACCGTGATCCCGCGGGAAAAGGCCCGTTACCATCGTCGTGTGATTCGGCCAAGTCACGGTAGGATTGACGGGCTGCATCCGTTTCGCCCAAGAACCCGCCTTTATGAATTCGCGTAATGTTGGAACAGGAAGTTTTTGATCCTCAAGATCATACGCGGGAAATCCATCCAGGCTGATAACGACCACCATGCGGTCTTTTGCCGGTATCCGGGTTGTCTGTGCTTGACCGGCAACCCGAACCGATGTGAGTATTGCGCCGGCAACGAGCGCCAAAACGGCTATACGTTTCTTCATGGCTTTCAACAAACACTAGAACAGGATTTTGAGCCCGAACTGGATGTCGCGGGGAGTGTTGGCTTGTGACGTGATCACCCCGAAAGTGGTTGACGTCACGTTTATATCGGGACTTCCGAATTGAACCCGATTGAAGACGTTGAAGGCTTCGGCTCGGAATTGGACGCGCAGGTTCTCACGCGGAATAAACTGCTTGAACAGCGAAAGGTCAGTATTATTGCCGTACTGAGAGCGCAGATTTCCGTAGTAAGCGGCAGTGTTGCCCAAGCTGAAAGCAGCCGGCTGACTGAAGACGCTTGTATCGAAATACCGATTCAGTCGCGCCCGAATGTCTCCTGTTAGTACAGGTGAACGGCCGTCCGTATTCGCCCGCTCAATTGCATTACCAAGCCCTGAGGTATTGCTGGCCGTAATTCGGAGCGGCGTTCCGCTTTGAACCGTTGTAATCCCGTTCACCTGCCATCCGCCGAGCACCCAGCTCACAACACCAGAAGCATCCGAGCCGAACCGCCGTCCGCGTCCGAACGGAAGCTCATAGATGTAACTGACCACCAGCCGGTGTGGGATGTCATAGCTGGTAACCGCACGGTCGGCCGCGATGTCGTAGCTGTTCTGATGGTCTGCACCGCCGTTGTCGAGCACCTTCGACCATACGTACGAGCCCTCCATTTGAAAGCCGCGCGAGAACCGCCGGGTGAAACGGGTTTGCAAGCTGTGATAGGTCGAGGAAGCTCCGCTCGAATAAAGCGGGATGACCGATGTGTACTGCGGATACGGACGCAACAATTGTGCCCGGCTGACCTGGCGTGCGGCCAGGACTCCGCTCGTCACCGTTCCGTAGAACGGATTATTCACCAGCTGATTCAGTTGAGACCCAAGACTCAAGTACCGAGGATCGATCTGATCCAGATCGAAACCACTCTCGGTGTTGCGCTGCAGCTGAAGTCCCCGATTCCCGACGTATCCGACTTGCAACAGTATGTCTCCCGGCAACTGCCGCTGGATATTGAAGTTCCACTGCATCGTGTAAGGCGTCACCGTATCCTGTAGAAAAGCCTGGATTGTTCCGCCTGCTCCCGTTGCCAGGCCGCCCGCTGCGCCCAGCGGAGTGGTGAAACCGGAAGGGAAAGGATTGGAAAGAACGTTGTAAGGCGTAATGCCGTCGAGTGAGCCGACCCAGTCGGTCTGCACGCGGTAACCGTAAGGGCCGACCGTTCCGCTTGCCTGCTGGGGAGAAGGCCCGTACACGTTACCCCAGCCGCCGCGCACGACGGTCTTATCATCTACCTGGTAAGCAAACCCGACGCGCGGCGCGAGATTGTTCGAATCTATTTTGAACTGGTAAGGACTGAGCCCGTTTGCGCCAACAAACACCAGCCCGCCCTTCAATCCCGGCACCAGGTTTGCATACGGCGAAGTCACCGAAGGGTCGAAGTAGTTCATCCGGTTGTAGCGTTCGGTTCTGGGAAGGTCGATATCGTACCGGACCCCAAGATTTAAGGTCAACTTACGTGTGGCGTGCCAGTCATCCTGCACGTAGAATCCGTGATAGAAACTCTGCGACGCTACGTCTTTGAAGTTCTGAATCAGGTCTCCCGAACCGGTCCCCAGCAGCAGTGAAGCCAGCCCGTTACCAGCCGTGGAACTGGCCGTATTGGGATTGGGTCCTTGCGTGAAGGCAGTCGTAAAGCCGTAATTGCCGGATGTGTCCCGGCTTTCTCTGTTGTTCACCCGAATCATGCGACCGTCCCAACCGGCTTTCCAGGTGTGCGGACCCGCTACCTTCGTGACGCTTACGAGCGAGCTGTAAGTCATGAAGGCGTTCTTGCGATTGTCGCTGTCTCCCAGTGAGACATAGCCCGACGCCGTAATCCGCGGGAACAGCGGTAGATTTCCGGCCGTGTCGACGGCCGTGGGCAAGCCGAGAGAACTCGCCAGGAAACCCAGCCCGGCATTCTCGTACAAATACAGGGTCCGCCCAAAGCCCAGCCGGGCATCCACGAAAAGCGTGGGAGACGGCGTAAAGGTGTACCCAGCTACACCGTTCCGCATGTAGTTTGTCTGGATAATTCGGTCCTGCGCTACCGCGATCTCGTTGGGGAAAAACACGGCGGGAACCGTTTCGAAGACGCGGTTTGAATAGCGGGCAAAGAACTTCTGCCGCTCCGAGATGTTTTGATCGAACCGCACATCCCAACTGGTGATATTGTTCTGGTCTGTACCGGCAGCATAGAAATTGCTCGCGTTCGTTATCGAGTTCCCTGCAGTATTTGGCAGCGGGTAGTATTTCAGTATGTTGCCGGCCACGGGATTCAGACGGGTTGCCGGAATGATGTTACCGGTGAATTGGTCGCGGATATAGCCACTGCCGGTCGGGTTGGGACGCGTGGAAAACGGATCGAAAACTCTAATCAGCTGGCCATTGGCGGCGTACGTTTGAGAAAAGTTGCCCTGGCGTTGCAGTAGCGTGGGCACGGTGGCCGTGGTCGAGTTGAATGCGCGCTGCCTGAGAAATTCCGTGGAAAGCAGGAAAGAACGCTTTGTTCCTCTTAATTGGGCCATTCAACACGGCTCCGTACTGATTGCGTTTGAAGCTTGGTAGGCCCACACCTCGCGAGTTAGAGAAGAAGTTGTTCGCATCAAGGATCGAATTGCGAATGAACTCGTATGCTGTACCGTGGAAACCGTTCGTGCCGCTCTTGAACACAACGTTCAAAACACCACCCACGCTATGGCCGTATTCAGCGGCGTAGTTTTCCGCGTCCACCTTGAATTCACCGATCGCATCCACGGAGGGAAAAACGGAGATGCCCGTATAGCCTTGCACCGTCGGATGTCCGGCCGGCACGCCGTCAACCATGTTTTCCATCAGACTGGTGCGCGATCCATTGACCGAATAACTGACCGAGTTGTAATTATTCCCAATCGAGCCCGATACGCCCGGAGTGAGGTAGATGAGAGAAAACACATTGCGGGTATCGAGCGGGAGATTCAGAATGGCCCGATTGTTGACCACTGATCCTATGCTCGACGTGGTCGTTTCAAGTGCCGGAACGTTCGCTTCCACCGTGACAGCCTCACTTACCTGTCCAAGCTGAAGAGTTACGTCGAGCTTCGATTCCTGCTCTATTTGAAGTTTGATTCCAGTCTGAACATACTTTTTAAAACCGGGCGCACTTACTTCCATCTCATAACTACCTGGTTTCAGATTCAACAGTAGGTATGCCCCGCTGCTGTCGGATCGCGCATCGCTCCGTTCGTTTGTTTCTACGTTACGCGCGCTTACGGTCAGCTCCAGCCACCAGTGCGCCAGAATTGTCGGTAACGGTGCCGACGATTCGAGAAGTGATCGATTGCCCAGAGAGCCCGCTCGCAAGTAGAAGTGCAACTACAAACCTATTCTTAAAAAACACAATTCCCCCCGATGGCCGTCGAGTATACATTAGCAACTTGAATGAAAGATGAACTCGGTGAAACTTCCGGCGAACTGCTGAATTGCTTCGCGAAAAAGAGGCGGTCGGGCGCCCGTCAGTTACTGGTCTTGCTTCTGATTTGGTGCGATCGGGTTTGGAAACTTCCGGGCAGACCGAGCCCAGTCGGGGAGCTCGCTCGCCGGGGCCTGCAAGATAGCATCTTTCAGCGCTCTTTCGATCTGCTTGTTCTCGGGGTCAAGGTCCTGGGCCTTGTGCATCTCTTCCAGACCTTCCCGCCATTGGCCGAGCCGTAGAAGCGCCACCGCGTAGTTCGATCGGATTCCGGCATGTTTTCCGTTTAGCGCAATAGCCTGCTTATAGAGATCGAGGGCGTCCTTCAGTTTTCCCGCCTTCTCGAGTTCCGCCCCGCGATTGTTCAGGCGCAGAGCCGAGAGAGCGTTTTGACTGTCAAGGTCACGGCGGTGGATGACCTCACTGAGCTTGCGCCGCGTTTGCGCAGCTTCCTCCAGCCGGCCTAAACGCTGGTAGGCTGTCGCCAGAGCGTTCAAGGTGGACTGGTCGTCGACATTCGCGCGTGCTGCTGCTTCCAGAGGACCGAGCGCTTCTGCGGGTTTGTCTTGCCGCAGATACTCAGCGCCGAGACGATATTGGGCGACAGCATCGTTCCCATCGAGTTTCGCGGCTTGCTCGAATGCCGAAATGGCACCCGCATTATCAAGAAGGAGCTTTTTCGCCTGTCCAAGATCGGACCAGGCAGAGGCGAAATCAGGCATCAGCTGCACGGATTGACTGAAGTAATCCGCTGCCTTGTTGGGATCGCCTGCATCCAACTCCAGCTTTCCGAGAAGATAAACCGGGTCCGCAGCGTCCTTAGACCCTGCCAACAATGCCATCGCTCGCAGGGCATGGTTCTTAGCTTCTCCTTTTTGGCCGGACTCGTAGAGGGACTGGGCAAGGTTGCTCTGGGCAATGCCGAAATTTGGATCGGCGAGCACGGCCTTATTGAACGCGTCCAGAGCCTCTCGCTTTCTCTTGAACCGATTGGCGGCCTCGCCAAGTGAGTTCCATGCTTCTGCCGAGTGAGGACGCTGCACGACGGCTATATTGAGTTCCGCGAGCGCCTCGTCCTTCTTTCCGTCCTCCGCCAGCAGGTTTCCGTACAGCAGATGGGCATCAGTGTTCTTAGACTCTGAGGCCACCAACTTTTGAAGCACCGCTTCAGCGCCGCTGCGATCACCGCGCGCAGCCAGTTGCCACGCCAGCTCCAGCGGCTCGCTTCTTTGAAGCAGAAAAACCAGAAATGCAGCCAACCACATGCTCAACTGAATGCTTGCGTTCGAGTCAATCCTGAACCTTCTGTTATATACACCAGACGGTCAGCAGCGACATTGGCGATTCGTTCTCGCGTTCCGGAAGGCCATCGTATCTCGATATCGCTAACGGACGCTGAGCCCAGGCCAAAGTGGAGCCTGCGATCATTGACCGAGAGGTAGGACGATTGTCCCGTCACCACTTGGCTTTGCCTTCTACCGCCTGATATCACATCGACTCTTGCGCCGATCGCGCTGCGGTTCGATTTTGTACCCGTGAGCTTAACTTTCAGCCAGTGTCCGCCGCCCGTGACGTCGTTACGTAACAGAGACGGGGGCTCATTCAGATTCATGATCAGGATGTCCAGATCACCATCGTTGTCGAAGTCGCCGAACGCGCACCCGCGGCTACAGTGCTTCGCTAGGACGGCAGGCCCAGCCTGTGTCGTCAATTCCTCAAATCGACCATCGCCCAGGTTGCGGAAGAGAATACGAGGCACGCTATAAGGCTCGTCCGGATGATTTCGCAGCTCGGGGTAGATGCCTCCAGCTGCCCAGAAGATTTCGGGCCATCCATCGTTGTCCAGGTCCTCCGTTCCCACTCCCCAGCCGATAAATCGAGTCTCAACGCCCAAACCGGAACGTAACGTTTCATCTTTGAATTCACCGGAGCCGTTGTTTGCGTAAACGACCGGGGTATCGGCAGCGAAATGTGTTTTTACGATATCTAGTCTGCCAGCACAGTGCAGATCGCCGATAGCAACGCCCATGCCCGCCTGTTCCATTCCGTCTTCGCTCAAGGCTATTCCGCGCTCCATCGCCTGCTCCGTGAATGTTCCGTCACCATTATTGTGGAAGAACAGACTCGGCGTGGAATCACAAGCGAGATACAGGTCGGTCCATCCGTCTCCGTCCAGATCCGCAGCAACGGCGGTTAAACCATAACCGCCTTCGGCCTTGCCGATGCCGGAGCTTGCGGTTACGTCTGTGAACGTCCCATCTCCGTTGTTCCGGTAGAGCGAATGCTTACCGTACGGCAGCCCGCGAGGTCCACAGAAGACGTTCTCCGAATTGCACTCCGTTGATTGTCCCGCCCTGGGCACTGAGTTCAGATCGAACGTAACGTAGTTCGACACGAACAGATCGAGTTTTCCATCGCGGTCGAAGTCGATGAAGGTGCATCCTGATCCGAACCGACTCTCGTTCGAGAGGAGACCGGCAGCTTGCGTGACGTCCGTGAACGTTCCGTCGCCGTTATTCCGGTACAGGTAATTGCGAGGCCATCCCGTGATGAAAAGATCTTCCCATCCATCGTTGTTGAAGTCACCGAGCGTGACTCCAAAAGAATAGTGCTGGCTGAATAGACCCGCTTTCGCCGTCACGTCGGTGAACGTTCCGTTCCGGTTGTTCTTATAGAGCCGGTTGGAAGCACTTGCCGGTGGATCACCGAATCGAGATCCAGAAAGCACCAGGATATCGAGCCAACCATCGTTGTCGAAGTCGAGAAATGCAACGCCGCACCCCATCGCCTCGATGACGTAATCGGCGCGGTCGCTGTGACCACAGATAGAAGGCTCGTGCAGACCTGCGGTGGCGGCGACGTCAGTGAATTTGGCCCGAAAGGGCAGTGACGAATGTAGTCCCCGGGGTTGAGGCGTCACATGCCTCGACGCCATGCCACCCGGTCTGGTCTGCCCTCGGAGGCTCGATGCGGACAGATATGTGACGCAGACAGAAAGCAGATTCCGCCTGGTTAGCATTATGACGAGCTTATCGCAGCTTTCTAAGCTGGCCCGATTCGCGACTGCTGTCCTTCGGAGAAGAAGCCCGTTAACTTCTAGATTGAGCTGTAAACTGCGTGCTCGAAGTCGTTCAACAAGCCGATCGCCTCGTGGTCGACAAACGGAGTAAATTGCATCATCAACACCGCGCAAAGCGAGCGTTTCACATCGATCCAAAAGAATGTATTAAAGATGCCGGCCCATGCGAGACTTCCAGCGGATCTTCCACCCTCATAAGCATCTGTGTTGATCAAGAATCCTAGCCCCCACTTTTCCCCGTGGCCAGGCTGGATGTCAACATCGCTCGAAAGGTTCTTACGATAACTCTTCATCTTTCCAGCGCTAAGCGCCCCAATCTGGTTGACCTCCATGCTTTCGACCGTTCGAGCATGTAGAATGGCGGCCCCATTCACGCCCCGGCCCTTCCCGAGAATCATCTGCATGAAGCGCACGTAATCCGGCCCGGTCGACAGAAGACCACCACCACCGTTGAACTCTTTAGGCGCGGTTGGAAGCGTACGCTTGTTCTGCGTCAGGGTTCCATCAGGGCCACGCTGCCACGAGCTAACCAGCCGGTCGAACTTCGAAGCCCCGAGAATAAAGCTGGTATCGTTCATTCCTAGCGGCTTCAGAATATGGGTTTGAAAATACTCCTCAAGCGAAACGCCGCTAATGGTCTCTACCAGCCGTCCTACCCAGTCGATGCCGGTGCCATACTGCCAGCGCGTTCCGGGTTCGAACATTAAGGTAGTTCCTGCACCCGGAATCGCCTTGTTCTGGGAAAGCTGAAACATCTGGCCATCCCATATGTCGTAGCAGAGACCAGACGTGTGAGTCATAAGTTGCTTCAGGGTGATTGGGTTCTTCGCCGGTTCAGTGATCGGAGATCCATCCTGGCCCAAACGGAGGAGAACTTTGGGATTTTCAAGCTTCGGAAGGAACTTCGCAACGGGAGTGTCGAGCTGAAGCTTGCCCGCCTGAACAAGCTGCATGGCGGCGACGGTCGTTACCGCTTTTGTCATGGATGCAATCGCGAAGATCGAATCAACTGCAACGGGAGTGCCTGACAAATCGCGAAGGCCAAAAGCTCCCTCGTAAAGCGTCCGATCACCGGTTGCAAGCATACCTACCGCGCAGGGAATTTTTCGCGTTGCGATACCGGAGCGCAATGTAGCGTCGATAGCATCGCCATTGGGAAGCGCAAAAGAAACTGGCGCGGCCGCGGCACCGATTGCCAACGTGAAGAGTTCCCGCCGCGTTTTCATAGCGATGGATTCTAACAGAACTGGATCGCCTGGCTCTGCCGTGCTGTCACTTTCTCCCTCCCGTGCACTGGCGGCGAGTGTCCTAGGCGTTCTTTGTGCCTGGCCACTCGCCGCTAGATTTGGAGAGGGTTTTCAGCGTTAGAAAATGAGCCGGAAGCCAAGCTCGATCTGGCGTCCAGCCTGATTTCCGTACGTAGCGGTCTGTGCGCCAAACTGCCCTGCAGGCGCGCCCTGATAGAGGGCCTGCCCAAAATACGGGCTGCTTTGACTGACTTCGGGATCGGCTCGATTGAGCCTGTTGGTGGCATTGTAGGCAGTCATCTTCAACTGTCCCTGCCACTTCTCGGTGATATGGAAGTTCTTCAACAGGCTGGCATCCAGGTTTAAGAAGCTCGGTCCCGGTAATGCACGAATACTGAAGCGGATTGCTGCGAATGGTATATGCCTGGCCGCTCGGCAAAGGTTGGAACGCCTGCGGATTGAAGTAGTATCCAGCGGGCACATTTTGACAAGGATTGCTGACTACAGTCAGATTTCCAAAGCGCGGATAATCACCCGTGTAGAAGCTTAAAACTCCCGTTAACTGCCAGCCGCCCAAGAGCGCGTCGACAGCTCGCGGAGCATCCCCGAGGAAGGCTTTGCCTTTGCCAAAAGGCAACTCATAGCTCCCGGCACTCGTGATCCGATGGTGCGGCTGATCACTGGCCTGCCACGAGAGTTGATCGAGGTAGGTGCCGAGATCATTGAAATATTGCTGATACTTCTCGCGTATGTAGATATAGCCCAGCAGGAAGTTATATCCCTTGCTGAAGCGTTTCTGTATGCGAACCTCAAGATCCTGATACTGTTCGCCTGCGCCGAGCGTGTTGAGCTGGTAGATTCCACCGTACAGGGGGAACGGCTTCAGGAGCGATCCCAGCGAGACTGTCGGCTGATTGTACAGCGGACCCGGAATCAGCGTCTGATTCGCGTAGTGGAAGAAGGGATTCGATACAGTCTGATTGAGCGTGTTCTGATACTGCGCCTGAATCCGGGGGTCGATGGTATTGAGCGAACGGGTGTAGTGCTGATTGCCGTAATTTCTGAAATAGGTAACAGTTGCCACAAACTGCCCGGGGAACTGGTGCTCCACCGTCAGGTTCAGACGGTGATTGTAAGCTTTTTGGAAGAACTGCGGATAGTAAAGTACATCCGTTCCGCCGCGCCCCAGATTCGTTCCTATCGACTTCCCGATTGGCGGGATCAGCGGATTCGAAGCCGGATATGGATTCGAGAGAGTCGCCTGCGGCACACCATTCAAGAGCGGCGCCGTGTTCTGGATTGAGTTGATGCCGTTGTAAGGCGGCTCAAGGAAGCTGAGCGATTCATATCCAGTGACACCTGTGGGCGTAGCCGCGAAATTGAATTCGGTCGGAACAGAATATCGGGCATACCCGAATCGGATGGCGGTCTTGTCATCCAGGCGATAGGCAAAACCGACCCTGGGCTGCAGGTTAAGCTTTTGCGTCTGCCACATGCCGGGATTTGAAGCGCTTGTGAATTGCCATTGCCCGTTGTATCGGTAAGGATTGCTGCCGACAATTGCGAGAGCCTGGGCCGGAAGTTGGGGAGGATTAGCCGCAATCGCAGGGTCGATAGAGGAAAGATCAAGTCCGCGAGAAAGATTGTGGTCGGGATCGTGCCACGCCGACTCGTATTCGTCTCGCAAAGCCAGGTTGATGGTTAGCTTGCGGGTAACCTTCCAATCGTCTCCGATGTACATGCCGTAGAAATCGTTGAGCGGATTCGGCGCAGGTCCGCCAATCATTTGGGAGGAGTCGTCGAGAGCGCCTAACAGGAACGTCGCAAAGGCATCTCCTGATTTCGTCAGGTCGGGGCTGTTGAATGTATTTGCCGTCAGAGCCTGGTTGAAGATCAAAATGCGACGTACCGCTAACCAGCGTTGCGCCACCGGAGCGTCGATACTCGAAGCCAGCCGTCAGATAATGAGAGCCCCGCTGCTGGGATGCCTTCACACTGAACGATTCGGCGGCTGGCTTCTGATTCCAAACGTAACCAGTTCCGCCAAAGCTATTGCCCCCGATGTTGATGTCTCGGATAATAAATCGGAACTCCCGTGGAGACGTTCTGATAGCTCTTGTAAAAATTATTGCCGTTCGGCCAGATGCCATCCCAGCCATTCGAAAGCTGGTTCGAAGCGAAGGAATCAACCAGGTTGTACCAGTTGCCGTGGAAATTGATGACCGTGCTCGGACTCACTGACCAGACCGCATCGCCGGTGGCCTGGTTCGCGCCGCGGTCACTTCCTTGCGGAACGTAAAGCTGAGAACCATTTGGTGTGGGATTACTGGTTAGGTCGGTCGTGTGATAGCGACCATAGAAGCCCGATACTCGCCATTTATCGTTGATCACATAGTCGACGCGGTCAGACCAGTTGTAATAGTCATAGCTGTCGAGATAACCGCGTTGGAAGTTATTTGTGTGGTTATAACCCGTATTTCCGATGTTCGGGTCCCAGAGATACGAAGCCAGTTTGGCGGAAAGAGGATCGATGCGATTGGCGGGAATCCGGTTTCCGGCGAAGGGAGTACGAGTCACAGCGCCGGTCACTGGATTGACAGTCGTGCTAAACGGGTCGTAGATCTGACGTAAAGAGCCATCTGCGGCAAGCGTCTGAGAGAAGTCTCCGGTTCGTTCCAACGGGGTCGGAATCGTTCTGGTGTAGCTTGCCGGCGAAGCAATCTTCCAGTATTCGACGGACGAGAAGTTGAAAATCTTGTTCTTCCAGATAGGATTGCTTAGCGTACCGCCGAACATATTCTGCCGCTGCGCATTTTGTGTGAACTTGGTCCGGTCGGCTTCGGCGCTCAGCCACGGATAGCGACCGAGGTAGAACAGCGATCCATGCCAGTCGTTAGTACCGCTCTTCGTAGTGACGCTAATGATTCCGCCAGCACTATGTCCGGCGTCCGCCGATACGCTGTTCTGGGAAACTATGGTTTCCTGTACAGCGTCCTGATTCGGAGGATACGCGTTCTTGTGGCCGATCCCAATGGGAGCGCCATCAAGAAGCAGGTCATTCTTCAGGTTGGTTCCGCCGCCCAGGTCCACGCTGTTCGCTGCCCAGGAATTGAAGGGCTGCATCTCACCACGCGTGTTGATAGCTGCCGGCTCGAGCAAAGTCAACTTGAACGGATTGCGATCCAGTCGAGGAGTATCGTTCGCCATCTTGGTGTCGATGGTGAGTTCCTGGTTGCTGGAGTTAAACTCAACGGCCGGCGGCGTCGCTTCCACCGTGACGCTTTGCTTGAGTTCTCCGGGCTTCATACTCACGTTCACCGTGACGTCTCCTCCGGATTGAACAGAGATGTTTTCCTGAGTGAACTGGCCGAATCCGGCAGCCTGCACCGTCATCCGGTAAGTACCGGCGTTCACGTAGTCGAAAATGTAAAGACCTTCCGCATCAGACTGTCGAGTGGCCGCCACGCCCGTATTCACGTTCGACAGAACAACCGTAGCGCCTGGAATCGAGCCGCCTGACTCGTCGGTCACTAGACCTCGAATCTGTGCCCTATAGCTTTGGCCAAATATTCCAGACGTGAAAAGCAGGGCCAATGCGGCCGCACAATACTTCGGATTCTCGAGCAACTTCATGGTTCTCCCCACCAATTACGATTCGATACTGACCGTATGTCATATCGAAGTTCCAATGTGAAAGTCAACAGAAATCTTCGAGTTCCGGGTGAGCGACGTTATCGCCGAATCAGAACAGGAAGAGACTGCTACGCAGCGTCTATGATTGTACTTCGCGGTTGGCGCGATCTCGCAATGCACGCATATAAGCGATGCTGTAGGCGATCCCGGTTTGGTTCAAGTTGCCCGATGGGCGTGGAGCGCCTGCGGTGGCGGATACGGACGGAGAGCCTGAAGGCGGTGCCGTGTGGCCCAGGCCCGGGATGTGGTCAGGAATAACAATGCCGTCGAAATTCACTTCCCGCAGCGCTTTCATGATTTTGTACATGTCGTAATAGCCGTTGTCCATGAACGTTTCAATGAAGTGAGGCAATGGAGCGCTCACATTGCGGAAGTGAATTTTGAAAATCTTCTTTTGAGCTCCGAAGTACTGAATCATCTCGGCGGGATCTTTGCCGGTCAGTCGTTTGCCGCCTTCGAGCCAGGTTCCGCAACAAAGACACAGACCGACATTCGGACTATCGGCGATCTCCATTGCACGCTTGTAGCCCTCGAAGTTCCCGAAAATGCACCGCGGTACGCCGGCAAGTACAGGCTGTGGCGGGTCGTCCGGATGGATTCCTATCCGAACTCCCGCCTCCTCTGCTACCGGAGCAACTTGCTTGATGAAGTACGTGTAGTTCTCCCATATTTCTTCCGGAGTAAAGACACGGCCGTGAGAGAGCGGCTCTTTGTAGATTTTCCCGGCCCAGACTCCCTGCTTATGAGGGCTGGCCAAGTCGAACTCCCGCGTATCGCAGCCTCGGATGCTTGCCCGGCCGCTACTCCAGATGCCGTTGCCCATATGGGCGTAGGTGGTGTAGTGAATCCCGGCCTTGCCAAGATAGCGCAGATAATTTTTATACTCTTCGATCTTGCGATCTCGACCGGGTAGATTCAAAGTCACTTCGGGCATATTGTGGAGGCTGCCGCTAGGACCGACGCCGCTGCCGATGTTGTAGACCTTGATATTGGCCGATTCGTACCTCTCTCGAATCTTGATAAAGCTGTCGACGTTCGCGGTCTCTACCGTGGGATTGACACTGACGTACTCAACTCCGACTTGCTGAAGGAACAGCAAATCGTCGTCGGTAGGGTCGATCTTGTAAGTTGTGGCTATCTTAATGCCCGGCGGATTGGGATAAGTTTTTGCAGAGGCAGTTGCGGCTGACGACAGCACCGCTGCTGCTCCCAGCGCCATCTGCCCGAAGTCTCTTCTCTTGAGTCCGGGGTTTGGAGTCTCTCCAGTCGATCCTGAAGACATCTCCCCGAGCAAAGTTCGCATTCTTATCTCTCCTGTCGCCATCGGAGTGCCCCGTGACGCCAAAAGGATTCTATCGTGGCGCACGCTTGAATTCGTCACGCAGAATCGTCGGCCTTGTTCTCAGAGCACGGGCAGCGACTGCCTGAGCGGGCAAGCTATTCAGTGATTCCGAAGGCTAGAATATCGGAGCCGCCAGCTATGGCAACGTATTGCTTCCCGTCAAACGAATAAGTCATGGGAGAAGCTCTCCATGTCTGGTTACTCTGGAAGCTCCAAAGAGGTTTTCCAGTCAGAGCGTCCGCTGCCATCAGTTCACCGGTTTCCGCACCAAAGATAACGAGACCGGTCGCAGTAGCCAACGTTCCGCCCCAGGAGAGTGCAGGTCCGGGTTGCGGCAGTTCCCACGTAATGGCGCCGGTTCGTATGTTCAATGCTCTTAGGATCCGCTCAGGCTTTGGATCGGGCAGGATGTTTTGGGTTCCGCCGAGAAAGCTTTTTCCCGGTTGCCAGGGGCCCCCCTCAGCCTTCTTATAGATGCTGCACTTCTCGAACGTCTGAAAATACAGGAGACCTGTATTGGGATTGTAAGAAGGCGAAAACCAATTCGTAGCGCCGTCCTGCGACGGGCACACCTTGGTTCCTGAAACAGTGGGGATCTGGTTCGGGAGTTTCACGGGCCGGCCATCATCGCCGATCTTGCTTGCCCAAGTTAAGTTCTTCACGAATTTTGTGGCGAGGAGCAGTTTACCGTCAACGCGATCGAAGACATAGAAGAAGCCGTTCCGATCAGCATGTAGCAGCAACTTCCGCTCGCGACCTTCCCAGTCCGCGTTCACCACGAGGGAAGTTTCGGTGGAATCCCAATCCCACAGATCGTGGGGCGTGAATTGGTAGTGCCACTTGAGTTTGCCGGTTTTCCGGTCAAGAGCCAGGATCGAATCCGAATACAGATTGTCTCCTTGCCTGAGATCGCCGTTGTACTCCTCACTGGGATTTCCAGTCGGCCAGTAAACCACATCCAATTCGGGATCATAGCTTCCTGTGAACCAAGTAGGAGCGCCGCCATGAGCTGGTTCCCGACCTTGCCAGGACTCGAATCCGGGTTCTCCAGGCCGGGGGATCGTATGAAAACGCCAGACCTCCTTTCCCGTTACCTGGTCGAAGGCCGCGATCATACCGTTTGCCCCGTGCTCGCCACCGGCTACGCCCGTTATCACCAGATTGCCGGCGGGGAGAGGAGCCGATTGCGCATAGTAGTTCTGACGCCAGTCTGCAATCTCCGATTCCCACGCCAGCTCTCCTGTCATACGGTCCAGGGCGACGATGTGGGCTCGGTCAGTTTCGAGGAAAACCCGGTCGCCGGCGACTCCTACACCGCGATTACTTCCACCACCCGTTGTCATGCCCGCTTGCCGTGGCGTTTCAAAATGCCAGATCTGGCGTCCTGTCCCCGCATCGAGTGCGTAGCATTGATTGGGGGCCGTAACGTACATAATCCCGTCGGCTACTACCGGCGTGACTTGCAATCGTCCGGCGTTCGGAACTGTAAAAACCCACTTGGGTGCGAGCCTGCTGAGATTGTCTTTATTAATCTGGGTTAGAGCGGTAAAACGATTGCCACCGGTGTCGCCATTGTAAGTAGGCCATCCAGTTTCCGACGTCACTTCACGGTACTGGTCTCCCGAACGGCGAAGAAGGTGAACTCGCTTATCAGCGGTACGGAGTTGGAGATCTTCGAAGCCTTCTCCGAGGACTTGCCCCTCCAGTGTTCCTCGACCGATGACCTCTACTCTTCGCGTCTCCATGGGTTCACCCCGACTTTGAATGGCGCGCAAGTAGGCGACGAGGCTAGTAAGCGTAGGCTCGTCGAGCTTACTGGGAGGCATGCCTCGAGTGGGAATTCCGCTACGGATGAGGGAAATCAACTGCTGATCGTCGCGGCGAAGAAGACGCCGCAGAATCGGCGGACCCATTTCGCCTCCATTGCCATCCCCGCCGTGGCAGCGCGCACAGATGCTCTCGAAAGCCCGCTTGCCCGGAGTCGGCGTTTGCGCGAAGAAGCTGGAAGCGACCAAAAGCAGAGATACGAGCTTAAATATGCGCATTCAAGGTTCTCAGAGGGTACTCCGCAACGCGGCGCTTCATCACGTCAGACATAGGTTCTCGCTTCAACCATAGATACCTCAGCGAGTTTTCCACAACGCTTGCCACGAGGCCAGCTGTTCATTCCGTATACTGGGCACGGTCACTCGGAGATTTGGTGCCCCCGTCGTTCTGGCCCGACCGAGGTTGAGGAGGTTCCATGATGTGTAGCTCGAATGCTCGACGCCTTGCCGCGTACATAACTCTGGTCGGGAGCATTGCGCAAGTTTCGTACGCGGCTGACATTCTGATCGCTGATGAAAAATCACAGCCGGAAAGTCTGACCCTGGCGCCGGGCGGCACCCTGATCGTCGGTAGCGCCAGCACGCCATTCGTTTACAAGGTGCAGTCTGGGTCATCAAGAGTGGACAAATTTATAGATGCCAGTGCTGAAGGCCCGGGAACGTTTTTCTTCGGAATGCTCGCGGATGCCTCGACCAATACTTTGTGGACGTGTCAATTGACGCCGGTACCCGACGCAACTCCGACACGGCGACACACGGCGGTGAGAGCGTTCGACCTCTCCAGCGGCGCGCCGAAGATTCGCTGGAATTTGCCAGGTGAGAACAGTACGTGCAATGACTTTGCGATTGGACCGGATAAGGCGCTCTACATAACCGACACCGCAAACGGCAAGATCTATAAGCTGCCGGCCGGGGCTTCTACGGCGGAGCTGTTTCTGGAGCATCGCGCGCTCGTGGGCATCGATGGCATCACTTTCCTTAACGGCACGCTCTACGTAAATAACGTCTTTTCCAACAATCTGTACCGCATCCCAGTCGACGCTACTGGAAAGGCGGAACAGCCCGTCGATATCTGGATGGATCAACCAGTCAAGGGTCCTGATGGCATGCGTGCGGCGAATGGCAAACTCATCGTCGCCGAAAACGGGAGTGGCAAAATTTCTGCGATCACCGTGACAGGAGACAAGGCTAGCGTCAGTGTCATCAAAGAAGGACTCAAGACCCCGACCGCGGTCGAGCCTGCCGGCGACACGATCTGGATCGCCGAGCGGGGCGCCGGCAAGGCTGTGTCGATCCCCATGCCCAAATAGCTCGCTGAAATGTCAGACTTCATCTGAGAAGCACAGCACCGGATCGTCAGGCGAGGGCAGGGCACACCGAATCACGAATCTGGAATCAAAGTGTTCTGAGAAACGCAATCAGCGCGGCTTTGTCTTCCGCCGACAGACGCAAGCCGAACTCGTGTCCTTTGACCGGACCTGGTTTTAGCCGCGGGTCCTGGTATCCGCTCGGAACGTAGGAATCGTCCAGCCGGTTGGGATCAAACCATTCTTCAATAGTGGTCACCCAGCCTGCGTGCCCAATCGGTGAGCGATACCAGAGTCCGAGCAGTGAAGGCACCTTGTAATATCCTGTGCCTCGCCTCGTGTCCATGGTGGCTTGCGGATCTGTTCCAACAACGACCGGGAGAATGTCGTAATGGCGCCAGTGATCTTCCGGTACGTGAAAGCCCAGCGCGGGGGTCAGCTTATTGTTCGTGTAGAACGGCGGAGGGTGACAGCCTGCGCAGCCTTGGTTCACGAATACGCGCTCGCCTCGTTGTGTCTCCTTGTTCGAACGGTTTGGATTCGGCGGCGGACGACGTGAGTAGAGGTACAGGGCCAGCGCATACAACTGCTCATCGCTATAGCGGTCTCCCAGTTCTGGCTTCAGATCTTGCGTGCCAAAAAAATGTGCAACGGGCACAAAGCCTCCGAAATTCGCGAGATCGTCTCCGCCCTGGTTCAGGGCGGCGTAGCGCATGAGATCGCCGATGCCGCGATGAAGCTGAAGTCCTGTGTGATCAAGATACTTCCGGTGCTCAACTCCAATCAAGTCCGGAATTTCCAGCCGGAGCGTCAGGGGAGAGCCGATGCCGGGTCATCACTCCGGGAGGACGGTGTGACAGGAGTGTTGAAAGACCTTTCTCGTCCAGGCTTTGCAGTCTTGACGAGAAATCGGATGACCACGGCTTGGCGTAGAGCGATTCCAGCAGCCGGCGGTTGTCCACGATGGCGGCAGCTTCGGTCTCAATGTTTTCCGCGAACGCCGCATCGAAGGGCTAGTTCCCCGGACCGCCTTTTCAGGATCGACCCGTCTGAAAGCACCCGCGTATGGCACATCGCGCAAGCGAGGATGCCGATCTCTACTTTGCCTTTCTGCCGGACGATATAGCGCATGAATGGAAGGACACCGTCACGTGAGAGAGGAGGATTGACCTTCTTGTACCAGGACCGGCTGCGTACATATAGCTGTTCGCTATGTCCCGGGCCTACCGCGATCGCGCCATATGCAATCGGAGAGTCAAAGACGAACTCTCCGGCCTGGATCCAGTCTTCTCGCGTGCGGAGTTTGGACCGATCCCAGATTAAACGCGGCTCCCGCCCGCGGAGCCATTCGACGTAACCGGCTGGCTCGCGATGCGGATGATAGACGGGGTAAGACTGGTACATTGGCCGGACCGGGATGCGGTAGTAAAAGTCGGCCGAGACGTGCTTCGGAGAATATTCCTTATGCGACAAGGGGATCTCAACCGAGCCCATTTCGGTGTCGTCCCAGGTTTTTGGAATCTGCGGCCGGAAGGCATCAGACGCTTGCGCGGACAGAACACAGATGATGGTCATGGTTACACAGAGGGCCGAGTGTGGGGCAGGCATAGGCGCAGTTTGGCCGCAACTTTTCCTAACAGCAACCAGGTAACCGCGAATTAACGGTTAACCCGTCTTCGACAGCGCGAAGGGCTCGATTCGACCAAGCCGGTCGAATCGAGCCGGCAAGAACCCATGAATAGCCAAGAATGTTCAGGTTGGCCAACCCGTGATATAACCGAGTCCTTATGAATCGTGTTGTTCATTTCGAGATCCACGCCAGGGACCTGGACAGCGCTCAGAAATTCTATGGAAGCGTCTTTGGCTGGAAAATCACGGACTTGGGGGCGCAGATGGGCAATTATCGGATGGTATCCACCGGTGAGGATGAACCCGACGCCCAGTGGCGCGGGATCAACGGCGGCATCACACCGAGGATGGGGCCGCCTCCCTCCGGAGGCGAACCAGTTAACGCGTTCGTGTGTACGATCGCAGTCGATGACGTCGATTCTTTCATCGAGAAGGTCAAGACTGCCGGCGGAGCAATCGCCTTAGATAAGATGCAGGTCCCGGGTGTAGGATGGCTTGTCTACGTGAAGGACCCGGAGGGCAACATCTTCGGAATGTTACAACCGCAAGCATCGTAGGATCCGATTGGCGCATCTTCCGGCTCGTCGCTTTATTTCGGCCCTCGTACTTCGACCGCGAACAATGCGCGGTGAGCGAGGATAAACAGGGTGCGACTCTTTGGGCCACCGAACACGATATCGATCGGACGCTCAGGCACCTCGATCACACCGAGCTGTCTGCCCGCGGGGTTATAAACAAAGATTTGACCGTTCGCCACGTACACGTTGCCCTCGCCGTCCACGGCCACACACTCGCCTCCACGGTGAACAAAAGGAGTGAGGGCGCTTAGTGTTCCGTCTGGGCGGGCTAGCGCGCTATAAGTAATATCCTCCGACTCGCTGCTGAGATAAATCCGCTGACCGGGCAGAGCACGGATGAAGCCGTGAGTATCCAGGTTGTCAGAGAATCGCCAGCCGCTTGTGTCAGCCGCCGGGCCTTGCTGGAAGACACGTCCCATCGGTAAGAACGCGCTGCCATCGGGTGAAGCGTAGCCACGTCCTTTCGGTGCCGTGACATCCTGAGCGAACATTTCGGCCAAAGTAGTGTAAGTCATTGTGCGGATGTCTAATTGATCTTTAAATTCTCCATTGTTCCAGTAGTTCACCGGCAGCAACATCATTTGATTTGCAGTTGGCTTAGTTGCGTCCGGTTGAATCACGTCTATCTGGTTGGCTGGTGAGCCCGGACGAAAAGAATAAACAGTTCCCTCCGGTCCGGCCGAAGAGAGCACCAGTAAATTGCCTGAGCGATCAAAGGCGAGGTTTACAGGATCCAGTGGGTTGTCGCGCTCGATCGTCAACCCTTCCGCCGCTGACCAACCATAAATGCGTTGTTCAAGATGATCGACAAAATACAGCTTCCCGGACCCGTCCACGGCTGCTCCCGAGATCGAGGAGAAGCCGTCTTCCAATTTTCTTACTTGGGACCCGGGCGCAAGTACTGCCGAAGCATCAACAGGGACCGGTATCGGCGGCGCGCTGGGGACATCGAGGGCCGCAAACTCCCGTTCGCGCACCACGAGGTGATGCGTCATGTCCTCGATCGCATTCTCGTAAGGAAACTTGCTCGCGCGGAGAAACGTGCCGCACCCGTTTGCGTCGCAAGTTCCATACCCGCTTTCTGCATTGACATGAACATTGCGGAAATGAATATCACCGGAATGGTAGAGCCGGACTGCTGCGGGAAACGGCGCATGAGAGCGCGTGACACGATAGGCGTGGTAGTTGGCGACCGTAATATTCTTTGACCAGTCCAATTCGAGCGACAATGCTTCGGGGCTTTCGCCCGATTCTTCTTCCGTCTGCGGTGCATTCACATCCCAGTTCTCAACGTGATCAAACTTGATTTCGACCCTCACATGGTGTTCGGCCGAAAATTCATAGATATGTCCTGGCGTTTTGGTATGAGAGACCAGCAGTCCTGCTTGGGCGAAGGTGTCCGGCGTCCAAACGTTAGCGAACGTGCCACCACCCCCGTCCGTCACCCACAAACTGGGATACTGCCCGTCCCATCTCTTGCGTAGATCGGGATCGGCCGAGTGGTTGTTGTTGTAGGGGTTGGTTCCGCTGCCATGTCCGCCCAGGAAGCGGACATCATCTATCAGCGAACGTTCGCCCGCACACCACAGCACGCTCACTGCACGCTGATTTATGCCACCGGTGAATACACCGAGGCCACTAATTATATTCGAGCCGCCTTTGGGCGCCGAAATCACAGCTCGGGGCGCGCCTATTCCTTGGTACGCAGCAGTCCCATCGGGCAGATCGAACTGCGTCAGCATCGGATGCAGCCCAATCAGCACCGTGTCCGGTTTCAGAACCAAGGTGTCCCGCACCAGATAGTGGCCGCTCGGGAAATAGAGAACCTGATGCGCCTCGATGGCCTTCTGAATCGCCGCGGTGTCATCGGTAGTACCGTTGCCAGAGACATCGAGGGTGTGAACATTCACCCACTCTTTGCTCGGCGGCAATGCAGGAATAGCAGCCGGCAGCGGATTCGGGAGCGCCTCTAGGGCGGTCGCGTTATAGCGCATCCCGATTGTGCCGGTCACCCCTTCGCCAGGAACGATGAGCCCGTAGTTGAAGCTGCTCACCCGGTACACCGGACCTTTCGCCGCGATCTTCTTTCCGCTTTCGCGTAGCAGAGCGAAGGTTGGAACATTCTTGAGAACGGCGTTCTCAAAGCCGATCTCCGTCAAAGGACTCTTCTCATTGCTGATAACGACTGCGGTATTCGCGATGTCCTCGAACCGGCAATCTTTTCCCCATAGCTCGTCTGAGTATTGGGCATCGATGTCGATGGCCGTCGGTACATTGCGGAACGTATCGCGAATGATTGTCAGCCCAGCTTCATGTTCGCGAATGGCCGCCTCGCGTTGGCCTTCAAAAACGGAATCGATGAGCGTGAACTGCCAGGCCGGGGAGGGCTTCTCGGTGAGAATGCCGTACCGTCCGCCGTAAAAATGCAGATCCTCGGCTTCGTTGCCAACCTGGTGTATTGCCGCAAGCCCTGAACCTGTATGGAAATCCATATGACTCAAATACGCGTGCTGAGCCACGTGGAACCGGATACCTACGGCCGCAGGATTCCCATCCCCGATCTCGAAGTCGATATTGCTCATCGCCGAGTAGAAGGTCCCGGGATTGGCATCTGCAATTGCGGTATTGGGCGGCACATTATCCGGTGGTGGAAAAGGAACCCGGCGACCGGGATTGGACCCTGGACGGGCACCCGTGAACATCACCATTACGCCGATTCCGTTCTGGAATCCAGGCGTACGATCGCCCAGCAGGAAAACGGGACGCGTCTCGCCATAACCGAAAATCCGCATTCCCGGCCATACGTAAACGGTTCGTGTCAGCCGGTAACGTCCCGAGGGGACGAACACAATTCCTGCGTGGGCAGCACTATCTGCCCTATCAATGGCTGTCTGGATCGCCCCGCTGTCATCATTTCTTCCGTCGCCCTGTGCGCCGAAGTCGGCCGCCGACAAGTAAACAGCTTGGGTGTCATCTAAGCGCGATGCTATGAAACTAGCGGGCGAGGCGCCAGAAGCAACACCCAGCGACAATGTAGCGAGCAGTAAGTTTTTGATCGTCAGCGCGTTCATGTGCCTTATCTTTTTGGTTGCAGAGCCTGAGCTCCAGAGGCACACATTCTATCCAGTCAGCAAATGGCCCTTCAATCAATCAGCAGAAAACAAGAAGCGGAAAGATCGGCTACTGCCTTCGATCTTTCCGCTTCGGTGGTGCTTGCAGACAGTCTGAGAAATCTGCGCGACTGAGTCGGGAGCGCCGCGGGAGAGAAGCCGTTAGTTCTCCCCGTTCAATGTGACGCTTAAGGCGCTCTGCGTACTCGAGGTTCCCCAGATCCCGCTGGTTCCCCAAAGGCCGCTTGCGGCGTTTGGATCACTGGTTCCCCACAATCCGCTGGTTCCCCAGAGACCACTGGTTCCCCACAGTCCGCTTGTACCCCAGATTCCGCTGGTTCCCCAAAGGCCGCTTGTGCCCCAAAGGCCACTTGTACCCCAAAGCCCACTTGTGCCCCAGAGCCCGCTCGTGCCCCAGAGACCACTGGTTCCCATTGTGATAGAAGTTCCCCAGAGACCGCTCACCGCACTGAGGTTTAAAGAAGCCCAAGTAGACGAGCCATCGAACTTGACCATAATCGTTTTGGTCGTGGGATTGAATGTTGCCGTGGGCGACAGTGCAGTACCCATGGGTGCGTAGGTGGTGGCAATAGCCGAAGCGACGTCCAGGTAACCTGCACCGATTGTGAACACATCGTACGAACTGAGATAGCTCTCGCCCGTGACCGGATCCACTGCAGTACTGGTCTGCGGGAACGTTTTATAGGCCGTCTTAATTAACAGCGCTTTTATCTGATCAGCCGTAAGCTGGGGCTTCGCCTCAAGAATCTGCGCAACAGCTCCGCTGACAGCCGCGGCCGCCATGCTCGTCCCGTTCAAGCGGAAATACGAACTTGAAATCGTCGTGCCGAAGCGGGTTGACTTGTAGTGACTAGCTGCCACCGCGTTCCCTGGGAACTCCTTAAACAGGGTTGCGGAGGTGGACGCCAGCACTGAGATGACCCCGTTTCCCGGTGCGACCAGATCCGGCTTGACCACGTTGTCGAAGAGACTTGGGCCTTTCGAGCTGTAGCTCGCGACCAGGTCGTCTGTACGGCTATAAGTGTCCAGCGCCTTCATTGCGCCTACCGTTAATGCGTACGGATCGTTACCGGGCGCATTGATCATGCCGTAGCCATTCTGGCCTACGGAATTGTCGCGCCCATCATTCCCGGCAGCGACCACGACCACAATTCCGGCTTTCCAGGCAGCTTCAACAGCCTGGCAGAGCGGGTCCAGCTTATAGCTTTCGAATACGCCTCTGCCCATCGACAGATTGATGACGCGGATGTTGTATTTGCTCTTCAATTCAATGGCGGTGTTGATGGCGGCGATGACAGCGCTGTCGCTACCCTCACCATTCGCATCCAGAACACGCAGGTTTATCAAATTGGCATTGGGAGCCATGCCCTTCAGGGTCCTGGTGCAGGAATAGCACGAGGAGTTGTTTCCATTTCCCGCGATAATGCCAGCGACGTGCGTCCCATGACCATATTGATCGGATCCGTCCCCTCCTGTGAAGTCTTGCGAGTACACAATCCGGGAAGAGTAACGGTTTTTAGCCTGAAAGTCTTCACTGGGATTAATGCCGCTGTCGATCACCGCAATACCGATGCCGGTGCCATCCCAGCCCGACTGCCATGCGGACGATGCGTTTGTAGCAGCGGTAGTATAGTCGAGCTTCGCCGCCAGCTTATGATCAGGTGAGATGTGAACTACGCTCGGATCATTCGCCAGGTCTAAAGCAGCGGCGGCCGACATGTTGTAAGCTCCGGACCGTCCCATGTTGATCCTGTTCTTTTGCTTACCGCCGCGGCTCAGGATTTTCTGATGGTATGTATTAGTTGGGGCTTGATCGAATTGCACGATCACGTCGATGTTCGACCTCAGCGGTACGTTCTCAAGCTCAGAAGAAATCTTGTTCGTTGCGCCTCGGGCCGCGGAAAAGCCTCCCGCCAATATCAAAGCAATAATTAACCATCTTGGTTGCTGCATGTGCTCCTGACTCTCAGTCCATTTATCGGCAGTTGGGGGCGTAACATTAGCCGGAGTTTGCAGCAACGGTACTTCTAAGCCTTACGAAGTTTGGGTCTACATCTGCTCGGGAGCAAACGATAACAAAGAGTGAGTTCGTGTGCTCTTTGCCGTCTGTCTCGTTGCGCAAGGCGGTTGAAGCGACAGTTGTTCCTGTTGGGCTTCGTCATCGCAATCGTTTTCGTTTCCGCCCTCCCCATTTCGGCATCCCTGAATCCAGAGAAGGCCCTTACCCAGTACACGCAGAACGTTTGGGGTACTGATGCCGGTTTACCCCACAACTCCGTGACAGCAATCGCTCAGACCACTGATGGGTACTTATGGATTGGGACCGAAGAGGGCTTGGCACGGTTCGACGGAATACGGTTTGTCATTTTCGACAAGGAGAATACGCCGGGCCTGAGAAGTAATCAGATCACCGCGCTCGCGGCGGACGCAGAGAACACACTTTGGATTGCAACATCTGGAGGCGGTTTAAGCAAGCTAAGCCACGGCAAATTCAGTAACTTCAGCATTCGGGATGGCCTGTCGAGCGACACCATCTTGTCCTTATATAAGGAAGGGAGAGGGTGCCTTTGGATTGGCACAGACGGGCAGGGTCTAAATTGCTTTCAAAACAATGTTTTCCGTCGGTACGGAGTTTCGGAGGGCCTCGCCAACGAGACTGTTTTCGCCATTTCGGGTAGTGCAGACGGCAGTATCTGGATCGGTACTCATGCAGGAGTCAAAAACCTTAATAACGACGCGATTACCACCTATTCGAAGAAGGACGGCCTCATTGATGATTACGTCAAGAGCGTCCAGGTCGACCGCTCCGGCGCGGTTTGGATAGGGAGGAACACCGGCGGTGTGAGTTGCCTTAGGAACCATCATCTAACCAGCTACACCAAAGAGAACGGTCTCCCGAGTAACTCCATCTGGTCCATTTACCAAGACGGGGCAGGAACAATCTGGGTAGGGACTATCGACGGCGGAATTAGTCGATTCCACGACGGAAAGTTCTCCACCTACTCGGCCAGCAAGGGACTGCCGATCGACCGGATTCTATCCCTTTTTGAGGATTCCGAAGGGGACCTGTGGGTCGGACACGGGCGGAGCGGGTCTGGTGAGTTTGAAAGATGGCTTGTTCACGACAACGACTTCAAAGGAGGGACTTACAGATAAGGTCGCCCTGCCTGTTTACGAGGACCATGAAGGAGCAATATGGATCGGAACCAATGGCGGAGGACTGAATCGTCTGAAAGACGGACGGATTTCGAGATTAACAACGCGAGATGGGCTTTCCGATGATATCGTGCTCTCGATCGCAGAAGACGCGGAAAATAACCTTTGGGTCAGTACGCGTAAAGGATTGAACCGGATCAAAAAGGGTAAAGTTACGGTGTTCGATCAGGCGAGCGGGCTTTCAGGAGATATCGTGCTTTGCCTCTTTCGTGACCGCCAGGGTGTTCTCTGGGCCGGAAGCAGAGGCGGCCTGAGCCGCTTCGACGGTGAACGATTCAAGACCTACACGACCGCCGATGGTCTTTCCAGTAATCACGTTCTGTCGCTTTACAGGATTCGAGCAACGCCCTTTGGATTGGGACCGGAACGGGCGGATTGAATCGGCTTCAAAATGGCCGCTTCACTTCATTTACGACGAAGGCTGGACTTTCCAGCAACTCGGTTTGGTGCATTTCCGGAGATTCCGATGGAACGCTTTGGGTAGGAACTAGCGGCGGCGGCCTAAATCGATTCAAGGATGGCAAATTCACCGCATACACGTCGCGGGAGGGCCTCATTGATGATCAACTGTTTCAGCTTCTGCCCGACCAAAACGGCTATCTGTGGATGAGTTCGAACAAGGGCATCTCGCGAGTCGCAAAATGGCAGTTAAATGCTTACGCAGAGGGCCATCTGAGTGCCCTGACGGCAGACAATTACGGCGCTTCAGATGGGCTTAAGAATCGTGAATGCAACGGAGGCTTTCAACCCGCAGGCTGGCAGGCACGAGACGGACGACTCATCTTCCCAACCATGGACGGGTTCTCGATCGTTGATCCCGAGAAACTCCGGAAGACCAGTACTTCCAGCCGCCAACATCGAAAGAGTCGGAATTGATGGAAGATCCTTCGATTTAACTAGCGCCATTCAGGCAAGCCCAGGCAAAGGACAGCTACAAATCGAGTTCAGCGCGCCTGCCCTGAAATCACCTCATAAAATTCGTTTTCGATATAAGCTCGAAGGATTTGACAAAGAGTGGGTTGAAGCCGGCGAGCGCAGAACTGCTTACTATACGAACATTCCTCCGGGGATTATCAGTTCAGAGTTACCGTCGGCTCGCCTGACGGCAATTGGAACTCCGATGCCGCTTCCCTTCCCATTGCTCTTGCGCCGCATTTCTATCAGACAAAGCTGTTTCTGGGATTTTGTGGACTCCTGGTGGTTGGCTTAGGTGTAGGCGCTTATCGGCTTCGAATTAAAAGATTGCGGATGAACGAAAAGCGGTTAGTTCAGCTTGTCGCTGAGCGTACCAGCGCCCTCGAGGAACAAATCGAGGCGAAAGAGCGAGCGCATGCTGAATTGGGCGAAGCTCAGAAAAGTCTGATCGAACTCTCACGGCGGTCGGGTATGGCTGAGGTTGCGACCGGAGTTCTTCACAATGTAGGAAATGTCCTAAACAGTGTGAACGTCGGCGCAGGCGTCATCAGTGGCAAACTTCGTGAGCTTAGGCTTCAACAGCTATCCGCCTCAGTGCAACTGCTTGACCAGCACGTCCCGGATCTGTCGCAATTTGTAACGAACGATCCCAAAGGCCAGCGCCTGATCCCTTACATGATGAAGTTGGCAGCTCATCTGCAGGGCGAGCGCCAACAGGTGCTGACTGAAATTGAAGCGCTAACAAGCCACATAGAACACATCAAGCAGATTGTTGCCGCCCAACAGAATCACGCTAAGACTTCCGCGCTCACTGAATTAGTCTCGCTCCAAAGTCTGATTGAAGATGCGCTCAAACTGATTGAGATGAGCACGAAAGAATTACAGATTGTGCGCGATTTTGACGATGTACCTAGGGTGCGCGCTGCGAAACACCAAGTTTTGGAGATACTCGTCAACCTGCTAAGCAACGCCAAGCATGCTGTCCTGGACCACGACTGCCCGACGCGCCGCATACGTGTTGGGATTAAGCTTGTCTGCCCGGAACGGGTTCGCATTGAAGTGCAGGACTCCGGGATTGGAATACCTCAAGAAAATCTTACCCGCATCTTTTCCCATGGATTTACCACTAAACCTAGTGGACACGGTTTTGGTTTGCACTCCGGCGCGCTGTGTGCCCATCAGATGGGCGGTTCGTTGTGGGCCGAGAGTGAAGGATTAGGAAGCGGAGCGACATTCGTCTTGGAGTTACCAGTGAACGGTGATGATGCAATGGGGTTGAAGAGGGATGCCGCATGAAGCGCGACACCATACTTGAAAGCAATCACCGCATTCTGATCGTGGACGATAACCCGTCGATCCATGAGGATATCCGGAAAATCCTGATCGGTGATGACGACAACGATCTTCTATCCGACGAAAGCTTCCTCTTTGATACGAGCGTGCCGGCGCCGGTAACGCAATTTGAGATCGACTCAGCCTACCAGGGCCAGGAAGGCCTGGCGCGGGTCCAGAGCAAGCTAGCCGCGGGAAAACCCTATGCCATGGCTTTTGTCGATGTTCGAATGCCGCCAGGCTGGGATGGCATCGAGACGATTATCCGGCTGTGGCAGGCAGATCCCACATTGCAGGTCGTCATTTGTACGGCCTACTCCGATTACTCATGGAACGAGATTCACCAGAAGCTCGGGCAATCCGAGAATCTTCTGATCCTCAGAAAACCTTTCGACCACCTGGAAGTGATTCAGCTGGCCCATGCCCTGACACGCAAATGGCTGGTCAGTCACGAAGCGCAAACCAAGTTGCAAGACCTGGACCGCATGGTTGCTCGTCGAACCCACGAGCTCCAACTGGCAAATGAACTTCTGAGCAAAGAGTTCGAGGATCGGGCTAAGGCAGAAAAAGCGTTTCGTCTGATCTTCGAAGCCAGCCCGATCGGGATCGCCCTGCTGGACGGGCATCTCCGCTTCACCAATGTCAATCGTGCCCTCGAGCAAATTGTACGGCTCGGAAAAGAAATCCTCATAGGAAACGATCCCGCCGAATTAGATTGGTTCAGTACGCGTGCCGAATTGAACAACACGCTCGGAGCGGACCTCAATCTCGACCAGATGAACGAGTACGAGTTCGAATTGAAGCACCCGCAGTTGCAGACAAGAACTGCCCTGCTTTGGGCGCGACATATCGAGATCGGAAGCGTCCGGCACACGCTCTGTTTCGTGCTTGATATCAGCGACCGGAAGCAGATGGAGGAGAACCTTCGTAGGGCCACAGAGCAAGCCGAGTGTGCGGCGAAAGCAAAAAGCGAGTTCGTCGCCAATATGAGCCATGAGATTCGTACGCCTCTGAATGGAGTTCTCGGCTTCAGCAGCTTCCTCGAAGAAGAGACGCTGCCCAGCCATATCCGTGAAATGGGCAAGCTCATCCGCACGTCTGGCGAAATGCTTCGTCGCGTCTTGGACGACGTACTCGACTTCAGCAAGATCGAATCGGGAAAGCTGGACCTGGAAGAGGAACCCTTCGTACTGCGGGACTCGCTCCATTGGAGTGTTCGTATCTTT
>CAVUVF010000018.1:0-466567 GCA_963744795.1 uncultured Acidobacteriaceae bacterium | reverse complement strand
ATGGCTGATTCCAGGAAGTACCCGGCCGTATAGCCTTCGTGATCTCCGCGGTGTTTGGGATCCCAGTGCTTGAAGTCGCTTGTGTCGATGACACCGCGTTTTCCGCCATCCCGCGAGAGCGTGAACGCAGTCTGCAGATAACCATCGGGCTCTTGCGCGGCCAGGATTTTGGGGATCCAGTCGTCCAGAGTGGCCCGCATCTTCGCCTGCGCCTGAATGATCTGCCCATCACCTTGCGGGTCGATCATGAGCGCGATGCTCATTGCTTCTACCGTCTGGTGAACCCAGGCATTCGAGAATACATAGCCCTTATGCAGCCCGTGCTCTTCGCCGCGAAGCTTCTTGCCGGCCTCGACGAAGTTATCGATACCGCCCTGGCCGATCTCGAGATCCGTCCGGTTGATCTGATCGATGCAATGCGGAATCCAGCTCACCATCAACGCTTTCGTTCGCGCACTCCAGAGCGGGTTGTTCACCTTGAATTTCTTGGTGTAGACGGCGCCGAGTTGCTTGGCTGGCGGGCCGTTCTCAACCCGCACGTTCAAAGTGGAAATACCTTTTGTCTGACCGTCATCGACCGTAAGTCTCAGAACATACGCGCCCGGCGTGGAGAACGAGGCGGTGGTAATCAGCGCTTTTGAATCCGCGAATGCCACATGTCCAGGACCGGATTCCTTGCTCCAGGTCGTCACTGCCGTCGCAGGAAGCTCCTGAGTCGGTGAAGGCGGCGGTGCCCCGGTCGCGATGAGGCCATCCCGGCCCATCCTCGCAGGTATGTCTTGCCGGGCAAAACGACGACCCGGTCGACACCCGCAACGCTGTTCGGCGTCTCAACACCGGACAGGATGGCAGTTTGCAGGAGGGGGCCGGAAATCGCCGACGTCACCGCCGCCTTTCCTACAGTGCCGAGAAGCGTTCGGCGGCTTAGCTTGGATGAGTTCAATTCCTCGCTCACAGATACCTCTCTCTGCACACGATCGATGGGGAACGGACGCCCACTTCATGATAAGGCGCTGCACGGCCGGTTTCGTGAACCTCGCTCCAGAAGCCGAACCCGGCGGACCGCATCTCCTCCCGCAAGTTCACAAACTTACGATATGATGCAAAAACCAAATTCTAAGGGGTTTCAACATGCCGCATATTAACCTGCCCGAGGGGCTGCCTGGTATCACGAGTGCGTTTGCCTTCCGGCCTGAAACCGCCGCTCCGATGCGTTCTTTGGCCGAGATTTTACTTCGCGGGCCCAGCACTCTGACCAGCGGAGAGCGAGAAACGATCGCGGCATTTGTTTCGTCCCGGAATGATTGCTATTTTTGTCACGCAAGCCATCGCGCCGCTGCCGCCCATCATGACGGAACGGACTACGAAGCCGTAGACGCTGCTTGCCGGGATTACCAGTCTTCAACCGTCAGCCCAAAATTGAAGGCCTTGCTTGCGATTGCTGCAAAGGTCCAGCAGGGCGGAAAACATGTTACTCCGGAAGACGTTGACAGTGCCCGTGAAGAAGGCGCCAGTGATCTTGAGATCCATGATGCCGTCTTAATTGCAGCCGCGTTTTGCATGTACAACCGCTACGTCGACGGCCTCGCTACGTTCACCCCGACAGATCCTAAACTCTACGACGATATGGGCGCTCGCATGGCCCGGCAAGGCTACGCAGCCCGATAGCAGCCGAGTACTTGGTCAGGCAGAATACTGATCTGATCGCGCATCCTATCCACATATCCAGTCCAGATAAGAAATCCGCTATGGCTCACATTCCTCTTCCAAACGAGTTCCCGGGTATTCGAGGCCCCATGATGTTTCGGCCCGAAACGGCAAAGCCGCTGAACGAATTAGTGGATGTCCTTCTTAGAGGGCCACACACTCTTTCGCCCGGCGAACGAGAACTGATCGCCACCTACGTGTCGGCTGAGAACGACTGCACTTACTGTCAGACGATTCACGGCGCCATCGCCGCGTATCACTTGGGAGGCAACGAAGACCTCGTCGCGCGCGTGAAATCTAATTTCCAGGAAACGGAGGTTTCGCCCAAGCTGAAAGCGCTGCTTGCGATCGCGGGCAGAGTCGCCCGTGGCGGTAAGAACGTTACCGAGCAAGATGTCGCTCGGGCGCGAGAAGAGGGTGCGAGCGACCTCGAGATTCACGATACCGTGTTGATCGCGGCTGTGTTCTGCATGTGCAACCGCTACGTTGACGGCCTTGCAACCTGGGCGCCCGACGATCCGGATTTCTATCGAAAACGCGCCGCCCTTGTGGCGCAAAACGGCTACACCGCGAGCACCTTGACTGCCCCAAGCCCGATTTCCGCCAAGTGATCCGCCTGCCACAGAGAGTTTCTCGCCGTCTTAGGCTTTGCCTGTGCTTTCCTTTTTCCATCTGCCTATGGGCAGGACACGGGAGGCTCAATTGAAGGCATGGTTAGGGACAAGTCAGAAGCTCGCGTTCCTTCCGCTCACGTAACAGTTCAGAATCTCGATACCGGGCTGATAAGAGAATCCGTCACGAACGATGCCGGGCTATTTCGAGTGACCCTCTTGCCGGTGGGAAAGTACAGCGTCACGGTCTCTGCTCCCCGTTTCGCAGCCGCGACGGTCCAGCCGGTCTCCGTAGATGTGAGCGATATCGAACGTGTCGATGTGCAGCTTCAGATCGCCTCGGCTCAATCGGCCATCACGGTAAGCGGCGAAGCCTCTCTGGTCGACACTTCCAGCAATACTCTCGGGGCAGTTGTCACGGGCCGCGAGCTTGTTGATCTTCCTTTGAATGGTCGCAACTTTACGCAGCTTGGCTTGTTACAGGCAGGAGCATCAGCATTACCAGGTGGATTGATTCAAGCCGGAGGCCCATTGCGCCAGGGTCAAACCTACGCAGTGAACGGAGCACGCCCGGAGCAGAACACCTACCTCATTGACGGTGGTTCAAACGTAAACCGTATGGACGGTGGCTTCGCGCTGCGAGTGCCTGTTGACGCTATCGCCGAATTCCGGATTTTGACCCAAACAGCGCCCGCTGAATACGGTGGAACCGCGGGAGCAACCACGGCAGTGGTGACGCGATCGGGCAGCAACGCGATCCATGGAACGGCTTACGAATTCTTGCGCAACGATAAGCTTGACGCGCGCAACTTCTTCTCGAGCAGAGTTGAGCCTCTCAAACAGAACCAGTTTGGCGGAACCATTGGAGGCGCCGCACGCCGCGACAAGCTGTTCTTCTTTGCCTGGTACGAAGGCTTTCGCAACCGCCAAGGATTGACGACCTCTTCGACCGTGCCGAGCCCCCAGCAACGCGCTGGGGATTTCTCGGGCAACTCTTCGCCGTTGATCAACTTCGCGGCAGGCGGCACTCTGTTTTCAAACAATCGGATTCCGCCGGCCGCCTTGAACCCCGTGGCTTTGAACGTGATCAGGTTGTATCCTCTCGGCAATGTAACGCCAAATGTCTATCGGGCTACCGTTGTCGGAACCAACAATTACGATCAAGCGGGCACGCGCCTCGATTGGAATGCATCCGCGAACGACCAAATTTTCCTGCGTTACGCATTTTCGGGCGGTTACGATTACAATCCGGTCTCCGTGCGAGGCACGACGGTCCCAGGCTTTCCGACTCGAGACGATCTGAAGACACATTCTGCGGAACTCTCGAGCACGCACATCTTCTCACCGACACTGACCAACTCTGCGCGCTTCAATTTCTTACGCTACGTGTTTCTGTTCGACCTTCGCCTCAATCAGACTCCGCCCAGCGCCCTTGGATTTGGTTATCCTTCTGCCTCTGCTCTGGGACAAGGGCCGCCGTTCTTCAACATCGCGGGCTACTCTCCGATTGGCGGCGCAATCACAGGGCCGCGGGACTCACATCAAAACAGCTATGAAGCGCAGGAAGCGCTCTCCTGGGTTCGCGGTGCTCACTCCGTAAAGTTTGGCGCGCGAATTCGTGCGCACGCAGATCAACATGTTCCAGGGCATCGCGCCAAACGCTTTCTTTGTTTTCGCTTCCACGTTTCCTACGAATGACGCCGTGGCGAATCTCCTGCTTGGCGCGCCGGTTACCTTCTACCAGGGCCTTGGTGACTTCAGCCGCGGTTTGCGGAACTGGAATTTGGGCCTTTATTCTCAGGATGAATGGCGTGTCACAAGCCGGTTGACGCTCAACTTCGGGCTGCGTTACGAGCGGATCAACCCTATCACCGAACTTCGCGACAGACTGAATGCGTTTGTCCCCGGCGTGCAGTCGCGGGTGAACCCAGGGGCGCCGCGCGGCCTATTGTTTCCGGGTGATCCAGGCATCGGCAGCGGCATTGCCCAAAGCGACAACGCTTTCATGCCTCGAGTAGGCCTTGCATGGGACCCGAGCGGCGACGGCAAATGGTCGATTCGTGCGGGATACGGTCTCTTTTATGATCAGTTCCAAAATGGCCCGGGAGTGGCTTCTCAAGGACCTGTAAGTTCGCTCCCCGCGGCTCAATTCAACCAGTACAGCGGAGCGGGCTTGAACTTCGCGAACCCGTACGCTGGGCGTACTTACCCGGCCCCAAACACCTTCGTTTATCCCTCCACTGTCTTTGGTATTGATCCGACTGCCCGGGCACCTTATATACACAACTGGAATTTTGAAGTTCAACGCTCGCTGTTCGGGCGTTACTTGGTGGAGGCGCGCTACATTGGCTCGAAAGGAACTCATCTCCCGCGCAATGTCGAAGCTAATCCGGCGGTCTTCGGACCCGGCGCCACGGCTCAAAATGCCGACCAGCGGCGTGTTTACGCGGGATGTCCGCCCGGCGGCGGAGTGTGTACCTTCTCCACAATTGCCCAGTTGTCCAACATCACGAATTCGACTTACGAATCCGGTCAACTGAGTCTCTCGCGCCGTTACGCTGCAGGACTGGGCTTCAATGTTTCGTACTGGTATTCGAAGTCGCTCGATTACTTGTCGTCGATGAATCTGGCCGGCGCCGCGTCTCAACCGCTATCCGGTGAGAATGACCTCGCCCAGAATCCGTTCAATCTCGCTGCTGAACATGGACCGTCGCTCTTCGACGCGCGGCATCGATTCGTGGCTAGCGGCTCATGGGAGTCAACGATCTCTAAGAATGCGCCCGCTCCGGTGCGAGGCATCTTCGGTCATTGGCAGATTAACCTGATAGCGACTCACAATTCGCCCACGCCGTTCACCGTGTACGACTCGACGAATGTTTCGTTGCAGGCAAATAGTCCACCGATCTCCGGAATCACAGCGAGCCGTCCCAATCTCATAGGAGATCCCAACGCAGGTCCCCACACCGTTGACCAGTGGCTGACCGCCAGCGCTTTTCAACGCCTGAATCCCGTGACTCAGGCTGGGCAATTCGGAAACTCAGGGCGGAATGTCGCGCGAGGTCCGGCTTTCACGAATCTGGACGCATCTTTGATACGGGCGTTCGCCTTGCGCGAGGATGTGCGCCTGCAATTTCGCGCGGAGGCGTTCAACGTCGTGAACCACGGTAATCTCGGTATCCCTGTTGCGGACCTGAATTCGCCAAACTTCGGACGCATTCTGAACGCCAGTTCTCCGCGTCTTTTGCAATTCGCGTTGAAGCTGCTCTTTTAAAGGCGCTATGCTCACGTCGCTTGAGGCAGAAGTTCAATCCGAAGAGCAGAGCCTGCGATACCCAGGCTGGAAAATTGCGCTTTTCTCGGCCTCCTGCATCTTCGTGGGATTCGCCTCGATGCTCGTCTATACCTTCGGTGTCTTTCTCAAGCCACTGACTGCTCAGTTCGGTTGGTCGCGCCAGTCGGCGTCAGCGGCATTCGGCATTGCCGCGCTTGCAGTCGCTGCGTGCTCTCCGATATTGGGCGTTCTCCTGGATCGATATCCCGCACGCCGCATCATTCTTCCCTGCATGGCTGTGTTCGGGCTCGCCTTTCTTTCTTTGGGCTTTATGACGGCCCACCTGTTTCATCTGTACGCCGTCTTTCTTCTGCTCGGCATCGTGGGAAACGGCACAGCGCACCTGTCTTTCTCCCGAGCTGTCGCCACCTGGTTCACCCATCGGCGGGGCAGTGCCTTCGCTGTTCTCATGGCCGGCGGGGCTCTCGGTGCGATGGTACTGCCATCTTTGGCCCAGTTCCTGATCCGATCGATCGGTTGGCGGAGCGCCTTCTTTTGCCTTGGTGGCCTCATACTGCTTGTCGGACTTCCGCTAGCCGCTCAGGTAAGAGAACGCCGGTCGCAAAAGCAGACAGACGGCTTTACCACTGAGTCGGGAACGACTGTGGCGGAGGGCATACGCTCGCGTATTTTCTCCATCATCGTGGTGGTTCTCTTTTGCGCCTCAATCAGTCAAAACGGAGCCCTGACACACTTGCCGGCTCTGTTAAGCGATCGCGGCATTTCAGCTGCGGGTGCTGCGGTTGCGGCATCGGCTATGGGAGGCGCGGTCCTCGCCGGGCGACTTCTTACAGGTTGGCTTCTCGATCGCTACTTCGCACCCCATATCGGATTCCTCCTGCTCGTTATCGCCGCCATCGGTGTGCTGACCCTTGCGGGCGCACACAGCTTATCCGCCGGGATCGCCGGCGCTTCATTGATCGGTGTTGGAATGGGCGGGGAGGCAGATGTAACGCCGTATCTGCTCGCGCGCTACTTCGGCTTGCGGTCTTTTTCGACGCTATACGGATTGACATGGACTGCTTACGCCATCGCAGGTGCGATCGGCCCGGTTGTCATGGGAAAGGCATTCGACTCGACCGGATCGTATACGAAGCTGCTGTTCGAAATGGCAGGGCTGACCGCCGTGACGGCTGCGCTCCTGCTCTTTCTACCTCCGTATCCGGCTGTCGATGGTTCGCTAAAAAGTCGTCTCGAGAGTTGACATCTCTATGTCCGAAAACCCATACGCTTCCTTGAAGATTCGCGATTGGGACACCCTGACCAAAGTCAGCGGCATCGTCGCCCTATTGGCGGGCGGCCTGTGGGCAGTGTGGGTGAATCATCAAACGGCAGAGCAGCAGGCAAGTTCTGCTCGCATCGATGCTCAGAAACCGTTCTCTGGCAAGCGACTCGAGATCTATGACAAGCTGGCAACCCTGACAGCTTTCGTGGCACAGACCGATCTGCCTCCATCAGTGCGAAAATCAAAACGTCAGGAATTAGATCAACTGGTAAACGGCCCTTTGGCACTTGTCGCGCAAGAAAAGGTCTTCGTTGCGCTCCTCGATTTCTATCGCTGCCTCGACGATCGCGCTTGCAAGAAAGGATCGCTCGCTCTTTACTCGAGAAACGTTGCTCGCGCCTGTCGAGCCTCGATCGAAGAATCGTGGAACGTGAAGCTGCCGCCCGTACCCACTTCAGACAAGCTTCCTTGAGTTCTCGTCCTGCCATTTGGAATCGTTCAATACATGTCTCGTCTCGTCCGCAGGATAAGTGCTTTCTTTGTCTTACTGATGGTGTCGTATGTTGCATCCGGCTATTCATTCCAAACACACGAACAGCTCGTTGATCTCACCTGGACTGACACGATCAAGCCTCTCCTGAAACGCCGGTTTCCCAATCTGAGCGAAGCAGACCTGAGCCGCGCACACGGCTATGCTTACGGCGGTTCGGCTATACAGGATCTCGGTTATTATCCGTTCGGCAATGAATTCTTTAGCAACCTGACGCACTACGTTCGGTCTGCTGATTTTGTCCAGAGCCTTTTCCGTCATGCTCGAGATGCCAACGAACTGGCTTTTGCCATCGGCGCACTGTCCCACTACATCGGGGATACCATCGGCCACTCTGATTCGATCAATCCCGCTGTCGCCATCGAATTCCCTAAGCTAGGTCAGAAGTTCGGCCCCAGCGTTAACTATGCCGAAAACCCGCATGCGCATGTTCGGACAGAGTTTGCATTCGACATCAATGAGGCCAGCAAGCGTCACCTTGCTCCTTCAGCTTACCTTCGTCATGTCGGGTTGAGAGTTCCTTACGAGCTCCTCGCAAATGCCTTTCGCGAGACGTATGGGCTTGAACTCGGTCCCGTCCTCGGCAAAAGGCGTCCTGTCATTCGAGGTTATCGGTTTGCTGTGCGAAGCTTGCTGCCTCGGGTTGCTTACGCTGAAGTCGTTTTACATCGTGATGGCTTCCCGCCCGAACCAACAACGGAATCAGCAAGGATCTTCGATGCCCAGCTTGCCAGGACAGAGTTTGAGGTCACGTGGAATCAGTACCGGAAAAAGCCCGGCTTTAAGACCTATTCGCTCGCTGCCATCATCTTCGTTTTGCCGAAGATAGGGCCGCTCTCGCAATTGTCGATCCGCGGACCGCAACCGTCCACAGTGGAACGCTACATCGAAAGCGTGAACCGGTCGACCTCCTCGATGAGAGAGCTGCTGCGAAACTTCGATAAAACACTTAGCCTTCCTAACCGTGACTTGGACACGGGCGACCGCGTGAAGCCCGGCGGCTACCGGCTGACGGACGAGACCTATGCGAAGCTTTTGGACGAGATCACGCGATCAGCAACTCCAGACATCCCAGCGACACTCAAGCAAAATCTGCTGGACTATTACGCCGACCCGAGCGCCCCAATTACAACCAAGAAGGACAGCAAAAAGTGGGAACGTGTGCAAACGGGACTTAGCTCTGCTGCAGAGCATGAACACTCGCCCAGACGTGCGACCAAACTAGTTATTGCCTGACGGTAGATTCGCGCCCGTAGGAGCCATGTCGGGCGGCGGCTGCTCGCCCCAGATGTATTGGCTGAACCATTCGTAGTTGTGCTCCAGCACGGCCAGCTGTTGCTTGGGCTTGTTGATCGGGTGGCCGAATCCCTTGTACAGGATGAGCTTGACCGGCACGCCGACATCGCGCAGCCCTTGGTACAGCTCGAAGGAGTTGGGCGGCGGCACACGCTTATCCTGATCGCCGTGTTGGATCAGTGTGGGCGTTTTAGCATTCTTGACGTAATAAATGGGGGAGGTTTTGCGATAGATTTCAGCATCGTCCCAGGGAGTTGCTTTCAAATACTGACGTGTAAACGGGTGAATATCGGTGTTAACGTAGTAAGTCATCCAATCGGAGATTCCCGCGCCGACTGATACCGCTTTGAAGCGCGTGCTGTAAGTGGTGATAAACGCCGAGATATACCCGCCCTGGCTCCATCCCATAGCGCCAACCCGATCCTTATCGACGATGCCTTTGGCGATCAGGTAATCCACACCGCTGATGACATCCTGATAATCTCCCAATCCAAGATTTCTAACGTTCAGCGATCTGAATTTTTCACCGTATCCGGCCGAGCCTCTGTAGTTCGGCTTCAGAATCAGTGCACCCTTTGCGGCGAACATTTCGACGGGATAGGTCCGGTCTGCAGCGAGCGCCGGTGTATCTACACCGGTTGGTCCGCCATGAATCACAACGAGAAGCGGGTATTTCCGCGATGCGATCGTAATTCGCAGGCTTGATAAGAATGCCTTCGATAGGCGTGCCGTCTGAAGATTTCCATTGCACCACTTCGCGAGTTGCTAACTGGAAAGGCTTCCATTGCGTTTCGAAGTCGCTGAGTAACTTTGGCGCGAAACTATCACCTGAAGACAGATAAATTTCGGAGAACCGGTTCGGCATAGCGGCCGTAAAGCTTACGTGTCGGAAATCCTTCGAGAAATCGATAGCTGACATCTGGAGAGAACCTTTGCTCCACTGCTCGATGTGTCCGGAAGTTGGATCGACTAGGAACAGTTGTGCATTGGTCTTTTGCCGCGCTGTAAAGTAAAGCCCTCTTTCCGACCATGCGATTGGGTTTGGATCCTCGTCGAATTTTTCAGTAATGGTCCGCGGCTTTCCGCCGTCGGCCGGCACGATCGCGATACGGGAATCGGAGTAGAAGAAGAATTCCTGCGCGTCTGAGGTAACGAACGCCACCTCCCGTCCATCGGGAGACCAAACCGGATTTCGATCCGGGCCTTTTGTATCTACCAGTCGCTTGATGGCCTTATCTCGAACACTTACGACATAGATGTCCGCCGTATCTTGCGAACTAAGGTCAGGGTCGCGCGTTCCGGTAAACGCGATGCGTGTCGAATCGGGAGACCAGGCCAGATCACTGACGGTGAACTTGTCGCCGGACGTCAACATCTCTGATTTCGGACGCTGCTTCGCGTCAGAAGAAATCTCTTCCGGCACCGGTACGGCAAATATGTGCTCCATGGTGTAATCACCACCGACAACTTCGAAATCGCCATATTTGTCTCTGCGGTCTTTGTTGGCCTTGCTGTCCGCTGGCTTGGCAACGTAGGCAATTGTTTTCCCGTCGGGCGACCAATCGAACTCAATCACACCATTTTCTTCTGCGGTCAACTGACCGGCCTCTCCGCCCCGCACGCCAATGATGTAGATTTGTGCTTTCCCATCACGATCGGACGTGAAAGCAATGCGCCTGGAATCAGGTGACCACCTGGGACTTCCGCTTGTCTTCTTCCCGAAGGTCAGCTGGTAGTGCTCGTTCGAAGCTGTATCCGCAACCCAAATTTGAGAGTTAAAAGCGTTTTCGTCCCAATTCGCCTGTTGGACCAGGTAAGCCACGTACCGTCCGTCCGGCGAAATACGGACGCCAATCGGTTGTTTCATGCTTAGGGATTGCTGCAGGGTCGGAGTGGCGGCGCTGCCAGCGAACGCAATGACAAAGGAGAGTGTCGCGACGCGTTTGAGCATGCGACATTATAGCCGTCTTTTCTCTTTCCTGCCTCTTCGTCCCAGGAAGGTTGGGAAGCCTCTTTGTGTCAATCGTTTCGAGGCGATGCGACGGTGTATGTTGATCCGGAGGGGGAAGGTCGGAAGCCTTTCTTTGCGAAGTGCCGGCGGGTTCGGAACTCAGCCTGATCGCAATCGAGCGTTGGACAAGCAAGAAAAAAGGCCAGCTGACAGCAGCTGGCCTCTTTAATCTCGCACGCGAAAAGCTTACTTGCTTTTCTCGGTGGTGCTGGTGGTTTCGCCCTTCTTACCCTTCTTGTGCTTTACTTTTGTTTCTTTCTTCGTGGTCGCGGTCGTATCCTGTGCGAAAACAGTGGAACCTGCGAGAAGGGAAAGGCCGAGTGCGGCGGCTGCGATGGTCTTCATTTGACTTGTCTCCTAAGTATGAGAGCCTGTAATCTGTTACTGCTCGATCACAGGCTCTCATAGAAACGTGAAGAACTCCTGAAGGAGGAATTAAAGTCCCTACATGAGGGCTGGGACCGGTTTAACTACAACCGCTCGTTCCACCGCAGTTCTCGCACTTGTAGCATGAGCCATTGCGAGTCATAAAGCTGCCGCATTCTGAGCACAGGGGCGCATCCGCCATAGCGCTGGCGTCGAACGGTAGCGCCTGTTGCGGCTCGGGGAGCGTCGGGCGCAACTTGGGAGTTTCTCCGGCTTCGTTGTTCTCGCTCATGCCGAGGAACCGCGCACCCAACCATCGGAAGATATAGTCGATGATCGATTTGGCATAGGGGACCTGCTGATTGCCAGTCCAGCCGCTCGGTTCGAAGCGAACATGGCTGAACTTATCTACAAAGAACTTCAGCGGCACGCCATACTGCAGCCCGTAGCTGATCGACGTTGCCAAGGTGTCCATGAGGCCCGAAATTGTGGAGCCTTCCTTCGCCATCGAAATGAAGACCTCACCCGGTGTCCCGTCTTCATACAGTCCAACCGTGATGTATCCTTCGTGGCCGCCGATCGAGAACTTATGGGTCAGTGACTGACGCTCGTCAGGAAGCTTGCGGCGAACGGGCCGGTAAACAATTTTCTCGGTAACAGCCGGTTGAGCTGCAACCGCAACGATGCCCTTCTTTTCGCCTTTGCCAGTGCCGGAACTGAGCGGCTGAACACGCTTCGAGCCGTCCCGGTAAATAGCCACAGCTTTCAGCCCCAGCTTCCAGCTTTCGACGTAGGCGTCCATGACGTCTTCCACGGTGCACTCTTCCGGCATGTTGATCGTCTTTGAGATTGCGCCGGAGATAAACGGCTGCACTGCCGCCATCATGTGGACGTGCCCCATGTGATGAATAAAGCGAGTCCCGTTTTGCGGACGGAAGCTGCAGTCGAATACCGGCAAGTGTTCCGGCTTTAGTTGCGGCGCACCTTCGATTGTGCCCGTGGAATCTATGTGGGCCACAATGGCTTCAGTTTGCTCGGGCGTGTAGCCAAGCTTTATCAATGCCTGTGGAACAGTGTTATTGACGATCTTGATGACACCGCCGCCGACCAGCTTTTTGTACTTCACCAAAGCAAGGTCGGGCTCGATACCGGTCGTGTCACAGTCCATCATGAACCCGATTGTTCCGGTGGGCGCAAGAACGGTCGTCTGCGCGTTGCGGAAGCCGGAACGTGAGCCCGCTTCGTAAGCTTCCCGCCAGCACTCCTCCGCAGCCTTAAACATATGCTGAGGAACGCGCTTGCTATCGAGGCGCTCGGCCGCGTTCCAGTGCATCCGAATTACGTCCAGGAACGGCTCTTCGTTTTCGGCATATCCCGGGCAAGGACCCACCGCCTCGGCAATACGCGCACTGGTCAAATAGGCCTGTCCACACATGATGGCTGTGATAGCTGCTGCATAGGAACGACCCGCCTCACCGTCATACGGCAGGCCGAGCGACATCAGCATGGCGCCGAGGTTTGCATAACCGAGGCCCAGCGGACGGAAATCATGCGAGTTCTTGGCAATCTTCTCGGTCGGGTAACTGGCATTGTCGACCAGGATTTCCTGCGCCAGGATGACCGTGTCCACCGCATGCCGAAAGGCTTCCACGTCGAATGAGCCATTCGCGCCGATGAACTTCGCCAGGTTCAATGACGCCAGATTGCAAGCGGAATCATCGAGGAACATATATTCCGAACATGGATTCGACGCATTGATGCGTGCTGTGTTCTTCGACGTGTGCCAGCGGTTGACGGTCGTATCGAACTGCATGCCGGGATCGCCGCACTGATGGGTCGCCTCCGCGATCTGGTGCATCAATTCTCGCGCTTTATAACGCGTAACTGGTTGACCGCTCGCTACACTGCGAGTCCACCAATCGGCATCGTCCACAACGGCTTGCATGAAGCCGTCGGTGGCGCGAACTGAGTTGTTCGCGTTCTGGAAAAAGATCGAACTGTAGGCGTCGCCGTCCAGAGAAGAATCGTAGCCGGCGTCAATTAACGTGTGGGCCTTCTTCTCTTCCTTGGCCTTACACCAGATAAATTTCTCAACGTCCGGATGGTCGGAATTCAGAATGACCATCTTCGCGGCTCGTCCGGGTTTTACCTCCCGACTTGATAACGCCCGCGAACGCATCAAAGCCCTTCATGAAGCTCAGCGGACCGGAAGCTCGGCCGCCGCCCCAAAGGTGCGCATCTTCTTCGCGAATGGGCGAAAGATTTGTTCCGGTGCCCGATCCCCATTTGAAGAGCATGCCTTCGGTCTTGGCCAAATCGAGAATCGATTCGAGCGTGTCACCGACAGAATTGATAAAGCAGGCCGAGCACTGCGGATGGTTTTCGCCGGGCGCAAGCTTCTTGACGACCTGGGCCGCTTCGTCGAAGTAAAAACCGTAACCGCGCGATTCCGCAACGCCGACGTTGAACCAGACAGGAGAGTTGAAGCACGCCTTCTGGGTCAGCATCAGATGAGCCAGATCCATGCGGAAATTTTGAACGTCTTCTTTGGTTTTGAAGTAGTTTCCGTCGCGACCCCAGTCTGCGATCATGTCTACTACCCGATGAACGAGTTGCGCGACGCTCGTCTCGCGCTCTGGAGTACCAATCCGTCCGTGAAAATATTTGCTGGCAACAATGTTTGTTGCTGTTTGCGACCATTCTGCCGGAACTTCGACGTCCCGCTGCTCGAATATAACGGAGCCCTTATCACTGCCAATCGTGGCGGTCCGGAGTTCCCATGTGATCACATCATAGGGAGTTTTGTTCGGTTCGAGTTTTGCGGTGAAGAATCGAGGGAACGACACGCCGGTCCGTTCCTCTCGCTTGAGTGATTGTAGCGACGATTTCGCGTTGGTGGGGTGAGTAACAGTAAGCTGTCCCATGATTGGCCTTCCAGGGAGGATCCGAGAGGTTGACCGTCGGTCAACAGGTTCGATTATGCCTCTGACACCTACGCCCGTCAATCCCTTAGATGAATCAACCCGGAGGAGAGCCTCAACATATTGTGGATATCTTGTGAAGAACTACAATATGAAGTGATCTGAGCCCAAAATAAATGAATCTACGCCCGTTCTTCGCCCTAGTCCTAAGCGTACTTCCGGCCCTCTCTCAAACTACCGCTTTTCCTCCCAGATTTGAGTGGCAGCACCGCGCTCCGGATCAGGTAGGTTTGGACGAAAGCAAGCTCAACGAGGCAATAGCGTATCACCGGGGTCATGAATCAAAGGCTCCTCGCGACCTTAGGCGAGCCCATGATCTTACGTTTGCTCGCGAGGCATACGGTGAACCGTTAGGTCCCACTTCAACCGCGCGGCGAGCCGACGGGCGTGATCGTTCGCCATGGTGTCATCGTCGCCGAGTGGGGCGAACCCGTGCGGGTCGATATGACGCATAGCGTTACGAAGAGCTTCCTGTCCACTGTGGTGGGAATCGCCTATGATCGCGGGTTGATTCACAGCATCAACGATCCGGTAAAAGATTACGTGCCGGGCCCGTATTTCGCAGAAGGACACAATAGCAAAATCACGTGGGATCATCTGTTGCGGCAGACAAGCGACTGGGAAGGGACGCTCTGGACCAAGCCGGATTGGGCCGACCGCCCGCCGAAAAACATCCCGTTTGAGAAGTACATCGAGCGAACTCACGCTGAGCCCGGGACCACGTGGAAATACAACGACGTTCGGGTCAATCTGCTCGCGTTCGCAGCCTTACAAGTCTGGCGAAGGCCGCTGCCGCAAGTCCTGCGTGAATATGTCATGGATCCTATAGGCGCCAGCAACACGTGGCGTTGGTATGGGTATGACAATTCCTGGGTCAATGTCGATGGTGTGATGGTCCAATCAGTTTCGGGAGGCGGCCACTACGGCGGAGGAATGTTTATCAACGCCTACGACATGGCTCGCTTCGGTTTGCTGACGCTCAATCGAGGGCGATGGAATGGGAAACAGCTTCTCTCGGACGAATGGGTGAAATGGGCTCTGACTCCTACCGGTCCCAACCCTGAATACGGTTTTATGAACTGGTACTTGAATACCGGTCGAAAGCCGCTTCCCAGTGCGCCAGCAAACGTTTTCTACCATGTGGGAAACGGAGCCAACGTGGTCTATGTAGATCCGGATCTCGACCTGGTGGCTGTGATCCGCTGGATTGAATCGGGTAACCAAACTCTGAATGGGTTTGTCGAAAAGCTGAGGGCTGCCGCAAAGGACAAATGAGCGAGACATACGAGATCGAACCAGCTGAAGCCGAGAAGCAACTCTCGAGTAGACAGGCGATGCTCTTGGATGTTCGCGAACCGGAAGAGTTCGCGGTAGCACATCTGGAGAACTCCGTTCTGATGCCCATGCAGAGCATTCCTCCGCAATTGCAACGTCTCGAAGACATGGCGGACGAGAATACGCTTCTCGTACTGTGTCATCACGGCGTTCGGAGCCTTCAGGTTGTGGCTTGGCTACGCGGGCAGGGAATCGAGAATTGCTATAGCATCACTGGCGGAATCGATCGCTGGAGCCGTGAGGTCGATCCCGCAGTTCCGCTGTATTAGCGCAAGACTTAGGCTTCAGGCTTAACTCAAGCCTGAACAGAGGAAATTCTTACGTCCTTTCGGTTACTTGGAGGGAACTAGCCTTTGTGTGGCAACGGCTTCGCACCAAGGTTGGGCCAGAAAGAGATTCGGTGCAATCGGATGGTCGCCAGTAAATATGGCGAGATAGCGTGCAGCAACCGCAGGATCGTAGACTTCGAAAGATGCCGTCATTCGAACGTTGCCAAAAGTTGCTCCCTCAAGTAGCGTACCTAGTCTGCGGCCTATTTCTGGTTCGCCGCCACTCGCCTTAATCGTATGTAAGAACTGCCTCAAAGCAGCATCTACGATCGGATCAGAAGGATATATGAGAGCGCCGCCCCAGTCGGCGTCGCGCAGCGCCAACCAGGCCACCCCGTTTCAACACCCGACCAATTTCAAACAGCGCTCTCTCAGGCTCTTTTAGGTGTGAAAAGAGTCCGTGTGCAAACACTGCGTCGAATGTCTCTCCTTCGAAGGGAAGCTTGTAAACGTCGGCTTCTCCGAAGGAGACAGGGAGGGCATCCTCAGCGGCCTTCTGTATAGCTGGACCGTATTGTTGCGATTGCTGATCTACGCCAATTACCTGACCGGGGTTCACAAGGCGAGCCAAATCGAGTGTTATGCTGCCAGGTCCACATCCACAATCCAACACTTTCATACCCGCCAGGAGTAATGGTGTAAAGAAGGCAGCGTGCGTTGCAGCCGTCCTGCGTCGCATAAATGCCACAACTGCGTCACTGTATCCGGGCGAATACGAACCAGCCACTCCGTTCACCTCCTTTGGCGTCATGACATATCGGAACGTTCGAGGATAGTATCAATACTCGAAAACACGTACCGGGAAGGATCGTGGGTTAGTCCCCTGGGTAGCTCTCAATCCGCGGACCAAAGATATTGCGCTTCGCACCGGAATACGGCTCGACTGCGTGTTCGAAACTCTTAAGTTTGCGTGTAACGAACTTAGCCCTTCATTTGCTTCTTCAGTTTCAGATCGAGTTTCACGATCCTGTGACTGTCGAACACACTGACCGTTTTGGTCGGGCTTGTCATTCCGTTCGCCTGAGCACGCAATTCATAATTGACGTCGGTGCTTAGTCCGAAGAAGTGATATTTGCCGTCTGACTGCGCAATATAGGAGCGAACCTGCAGAGTCTTCCCGTCCTTCAAAAGGACCGTCGCGCCCGGAACCGGCGAGCCAGCCTTGGTTAGCACACTACCTTCGATTGATCTCGTTAACAGCTGGTTGCCCCTTGGCGGGGATACCGGCGCTTGCATCTGAGCCCAACTTGCCACACCCAGTACGAAGAAGGATAAAAGCGCGGTACGTCCTCGGAGCGCGAACTTCCAACTAGACACCGGCAGTCAACTCAGATGGGAAGACTAGTGCCACTCGTCATCCTCTTCTTCGTCCTCTTCGTCATCATCATCGTCGTCTTCGTCCTCATCGAAGTCGAAGTCGTCATTATCCTTGCCATCCTCTTCGCTCTCGAGCTCGACAGGATTGACGCTCGCGACCTTCAAAGACGCGCCGCATTCGTCGCATGACAGGACGTCTCCTTCGTCCAGATCCTCTTCTTCAACGTCGATGGACGCATTACATTTAGGACAACTAACCATTTCTTTTCCTCTTACTAAACCCAGAACGATGTTGGTCTTCCCGCTATCGAAGTCTTACGAGAACACGCCACAGCAGCTTCAATTCGCTAGGGGATCACCTGTTCGAAGCAACCGGTACGCCGTTCAGTTCTTGATCGTACGCCGCCAATTCTGCGGGCGAGACCGTGACCAGGGTCTTCTCCATGTCTTCGAAAGTTTCGATCATGTGCCGTAAGTGCGCAGCGGCCAGCCGCATGCAATAAGGATCTGTCAGCTTGCGACCGTTTTTGCTTGTGAAGTCCAGCAGAGCCGGATGCGGCAAGGCGATGATCTTTTCTTCCGGCCCAATGCCATCGGAACTGACAGCAAACTTAACATCGACGGTGTCGGCGTGACGGATCGAGATTCCAGTTTGCAGCCACCGAAACTGCACCTTCCACATGCGTCCGAACGGGTCTGGACCGGCCTCAAAAAGACGGGTCTGGTCACTCATGACCCGATGCTAACACGCAGGAAAAACGCGCTAAATGGCGGTCGACCGATGCCCCACGAGTGACAGGAACTCGTTACGCGTTTCCCGATTGTCGCGGAAAGCGCCAAGCATCGCGCTTGTCATGGCTCCAGAGTGCTGCTTTTCGACTCCCCGCATCATCATGCAGAAGTGCCGGGCTTCGCATATGACGCCGACGCCCCGAGGCTGCAGCAGCTCCTGAATGGTTTCGGCCACTTGCTGGGTCAGCCGCTCCTGGATCTGCAATCGGCGCGCAAATACGTCAACAATCCGCGGAATCTTGCTTAGACCGATCACTTTTGAGTCAGGAAGATATGCAACGTGCATTTTGCCGAAAAACGGCAACATGTGATGCTCACACATGCTGAAGAACTCGATATCGCGAACAATCACGAGTTCGTCATACTTCACTTCGAAAAGCGCGCCATTCACGAGTTGGTGGATGTCGGCCGTGTATCCGCTGGTGAGATACCGAAGTGCTTTTTCACTTCGGAGTGGAGTACGCAACAGTCCTTCACGATCAGGATCCTCGCCCAGTTCCGCTATGATCTGGCGTATGTTGTCGGCGATAGCACCCTTCGCGCTCTTGGCCTGGATCTCGACAACCTTGCTTCGGCTTTTCGAGGAACCGCCGTGCTTCAATGCTCCTGATTTCGATCTGGCCATTTAAACCGCTACCTTTACTCTTTCGCTCTGCCCATCCGAGTTCACTGATGCGGACGGCATCAAAATCTCGAATCCGTTCCGATCGGTCTCTTGAACGTGGACCCGGCGAAGTTGCCCTGTGCCGGAGACGTACTTCTGCCAATTTTCCTTGAGCAGCCCCGAAATAACCGCCGCAATGTTCTCCGTTGTGGGAACAAGCTCGCGAAACTGCGGAACATCCAGATTGATGTTTCGATCTTTGAAAAGACTCAATACGCAGTCTTGGACGAGCCTGTCCAGTTCAGGGATCCCGATAATCTGCCCTGTTTGGCGGTCCACCGGCCCTTCCGTTGTGACCTCAAGAACATAGTCGTGACCGTGACCGAAAGGATTGTTGCACTTACCGTATAAGCGAGTGTTCTCTGCCTCTGTCAACTGGTTGAGATGAAGGCGGTGGGATGCTGAAAATCGATACAGTCGAGTGACACTTGTTTTCACGATGCGCTGCCATCCCGGACTATGTCCACGTAGAGGTCAGCCGTTTCGAACAGCCGGACTCGCGACAACCGCGCCGCGGGATTACCGCAGCCTGCCATCCATACGACGCCAGATTTCAGCCGCCACGTTCTCGGTGGTCGGAACGATGCGGTCGAACGGCACCACTTCATGGTTCAGAAACCGGTGGTCCATCGGCTCCACGATCTCCTGTTCGAGGATCAGCTTCAGATCCTTCAAGTCCATGATCATTCCGGTCACCGGATCTGGCTCTCCCTCGACGGTGACCTCGACCACGTAATTATGGCCGTGCCCATTCGGATTGGAGGCTGATCCGAAAACACGTCGGTTCTCGTCCTCGCTCAAAGAAGGCAGACGACACACGTGAGATGCGGAAAACTCTGCCTTGCGCGTAATGAACATCACCAGAAGATTGGATGTCCGGCCAGCGGGATTCGATACTCTGAAATGTGGAGCATCCCGGGCCGAAAGAGCGGGACGTTTCTGCCCATGAGCCGGCTCTTGACAATCAATTCAGTACTTCGTAGTGTTCTCGTTCTCCTGATCGCGACTTTTGTCGGCGTCATCGCCTACAGCTTGCGGGATACATCGGCCAAGGAGGGCGGACCTGCTCCGAATTTCACGATTAAAGCTGATTCCGGCGATTCTGTCACACCCCTTTCCTTTGGGGGAAAGGTCCTGGTTCTGAACTTCTGGGCTACCTGGTGCCCGCCTTGTATCCAGGAGATTCCGTCTCTGGACCGATTCCAGAAGCAGTTTGCCGGATCTGGCGTGAAGGTCGTAGCCGTCAGCATCGACAAAAATCCTCAGAAGTACAAGAACTTTCTCGATCACGTCCGCGTTTCGTTCGCGACGGCCCGCGACCCCGATGCAGAGGTGAGTTCACGGTATGGAACGTTCCAGATTCCCGAGACCTACATCATCAAAGACGGCCGCATTATGCGCAAGTACGCCGAAGGAGAGAACTGGCTGAGCCAGGACATCACGAATTATGTCCGAAGCCTGCTATAGTTCCGATCACGCATGACGCTAGAACCGAAAGCTCTTCGTGCGATTCAGTCGCTGCTCGGGCCACAAGGGATCCTGATTGACCCTGTTGACCGGAAGCTCTATGAGTATGACGGCGGGGTCCACATGTCGATTCCCGATGTTGTGGTATTTCCTCGCACCACGGAAGAGGTGGTCGGTCTGGTCAAGATTGCCGCCGAATTCAAGCTCCCGCTGGTAGGCAGAGGCGCCGGAACCGGCTTGAGCGGCGGAGCGATCGCTCTGTCGGGCGGAATGATGATCTCGTTTGCCCGCATGAACCGGATTCTTGAGATCGACATCGAGAACGAGTTCGCCCTGGTTCAACCGGGGGTCGTCAACCTCGACGTCACGATGGCAGTTGCCCCGTTCGGGTACTTCTATGCTCCCGATCCTTCTAGCCAGCGCGCATGCACTATTGGCGGCAATGTCGCCGAAAATGCCGGCGGTCCGCACACTCTCGCCTATGGCGTGACGACGAACCACGTCGTGAGTCTGGAGGCCGTCCTGATCGACGGAACGCTAATGGAAGTCGGCAGCCGCGCACCCGAAACTCCGGGCTACGATCTTGTGGGCCTGCTTACCGGGTCCGAAGGAACCATGGCGCTGATAACAAAGATCGGCGTCCGGCTTATGCGCGCTCCCGAGAGCGTGAAAACCATGCTCGCCATCTACAACACCGTGGCTGAAGCCGGCAACACGGTTGGCGCGATGACGGCGAAAGGCATCACCCCGGTCGCGCTCGAGATGCTCGACGGGCCCATGATTCGCATGGTAGAGGCCGCAACGCACGCCGGATATCCTCTGGACGCCGCGGCAGTTCTATTGATCGAACTGGAAGGGTTGACCGAAGGGGTTGAGGAACAGGCGCAAGCCATTGCCGAGGTCTGTCAGGCTTGCGGTGCGCGCACGGTCCGCACTGCTCAATCCGCTGAGGAGCGTGACCTCCTGTGGAAGGGCCGCAAGAACGCGTTCGGAGCGATCGGGCGTGTCAGCCCAACCTACTACGTACAAGATGGCGTGGTTCCGCGCACCAAGATCGCGCAAACACTGCAGGCAATTGAAGACATCGGCCGGAAATACAATATTGCGATCAGCAACGTGTTTCATGCGGGAGACGGCAACATGCACCCGATTCTGCCGTTTGACCCACGTCGGGAAGGAGATCTCGAACGGGCACAAGCTGCCGGTGAAGAGATCCTGCGGTTCTGTATCTCGGTCGGCGGATCTATCACGGGAGAGCACGGCGTGGGAACGGAAAAAGCAGAACTGATGTCTGACCTCTTCAGCGGAGACACGTTAAACCTGATCGCCAGATTCAAGCAACTGTTCGACAATCAGTGCCGGCTCAATCCGGGCAAGGTGCTGCCTACGGGCAAGGGCTGCCTCGAAATTCGCCAGACACCATCCTTAGTACTGTAGATCTCGAATCAAGCGCGTCACATTTTAGCTTCAGAGCCCGTGCCGAGGCGTCATAAAGGTGTGGCGCGGATCCGGCACTTGACAATCGTCCTGGGTGATCAGCTTGATCACCAATCGGCGGCATTCGATGATTTCAAGAACGATCAGGACTTGGTCTGGATGGCCGAGGTCAGAGAAGAATCGACTCATGTTCCATCCCACAAAGTACGGACCGCTCTGTTTCTCTCTGCTATGCGCCACTTCGCGGACGAACTGCACCGACAGGGACGCCCGGTCGAGTACCGCAAGCTAAACGCGAAGAACAACGCCGGGAGCTTCGATCCGGAGTTGCGCAAGGCAATCAAGCGTTTTAAGCCCGAAGCTATCGTCGTCGTTGAACCTGGCGAATATCGCATCGAGCAGATGCTAAAGCAGGTTGCAGCCGGGCTTGATGTGCCGCTTGAGATACGGCCCGACCGTCACTTCTTCTGTAGCCGTACCGAATTTGCGAACTGGGCGAAGAGCTCATGGGCAACTACGAATGGAGTTCTTCTATCGGGACATGCGCAAGAAGTCGGGCGTCCTGATGGAGCGCGCGAAACCGGAAGGCGAGCGTTGGAACTTTGACGCGGAAAACCGGAAGAGCTTCGGCAAATCGGGTCCAGCGATGCTCCTCGCAACTCCACATTCCTTTCCACCTGATGCCATTACACAAGAGGTGCTTCAGCTGGTGGAAAAAACTTTCGCGAGTAACCCAGGATCTCTCGACCACTTCGATTTCCCCGTCACAGCGGCGGACGCTCAGATCGCGCTTTCGGATTTCATCGAGCATCGCCTTCCGGATTTCGGCGCTTACCAGGACGCGATGTGGACAAACGAGCCGTACCTGTTTCATTCCCGGATCTCGGCGATGATGAATCTCAAACTGCTGAATCCTCGAGCTGTGTTGATGGCTGCACAAGACGCATACCACCGAGGTCACGCCTCGCTCGCGGCGGTCGAGGGCTACATTCGCCAGATCTTGGGCTGGCGTGAATACGTGCACGGAGTTTATTGGCTGCACATGCCTCAATATCTTGAGGAGAATGCCCTTGAAGCTCACGAGGATTTGCCCGATCTCTACTGGACAGGAGAAACCGACATGAATTGCCTGAAGCATGCTGTCGGGCAGACGCTTGCATACGGGTATGCTCACCACATTCAACGGCTCATGGTGAACGGGCTCTTCTCGCTCTTGTTCGGAGTCAAACCAACCGAGATTCACAAGTGGTACCTCGCCATTTACTGGGATGCAGTGGAATGGGTAGAACTTCCGAACGTGCTGGGAATGTCTCAGTATGCGGATGGCGGCTTTATGGCCTCGAAGCCCTACGTCGCGACGGGCAAATATATTTCGCGAATGAGCAATTACTGCTCGGGTTGCCGGTACAAGCCTGATGAGGCCGTCGGCGAAAACGCTTGCCCGTTCACGACTCTCTACTGGGACTTCCTCCTGAAGCACGAGAAGCGCCTGGAAGCCAATCAGCGAATGACTTTGCAGGTAAAGCATCTCGGTCGAATGAGCGCCGATGCGAAGAGTGCGATTCGAACCCAAGCGCGGCAGTTCCGGGAATCGCTACCGAAGGGCAACTACTAGCCTTCGCACGCATCAACCACTGACGTGACTTTTGCCATACCGCGCGAGGCAGAGAGGCTGCCCGAGTAGCCGGCATCTAGGCGTATGTGGAACAATCTGTCGACCGATCGCTTAGTCTTGCAGCCTGGCAGCACACTAGATGGCTTAACCACGGGCGAACACTGGAATGAAAAGAAACCCTCCGCTTAGCGCGTAATTTGAACGACAAAAAAAGGATTAAACTCGAACCTAGCCATGACGCAGGGCATGTTGGGGCCCTATGAGCTCCTGGAATGTATCGGGTCTGGGGGTATGGGGGACGTTTACCGCGCACGCGACACTCGCCTTGAGCGGACAGTCGCCGTCAAAATCCTGCGTAACAGCATCCTCTCGCATGCCGACATGCGGGTTCGCTTCGAGCAAGAGGCCCGTTCAGCCGCAACGCTCAACGATCCGCACGTGTGCGCGATCTACGACGTGGGCAGCCAGGATGGCATTGGATACCTGGTCATGGAGTATCTGGAGGGCGAAACGCTTGCGCAACGTCTCAAACACAAGCCAGTGTCCCGGGATGATGCCATCTTATGGGGAATTCAGATTGCCGGGGCCCTCGACCAGGCACACCGCAATGGGTTGGTGCACCGGGATATCAAACCGGCCAATATCATTCTGACGAAAACGGGAGTGAAACTGGTCGATTTTGGTTTGGCAAAACGAGGACCACTGACTGGCTCACCCGACGCGACATCGAGCGGTGCGCTCGTCGGAACCCTAGCCTATATGTGTCCCGAGCAGGTCGAAGGTCGGCCAGTGGGACTCTCGTGCCGATATTTTCGCTCTCGGAGTGGTCTTGTACGAGATGCTGAGTGGAACTAATCCATTCGCCAAGACCAATTCCGCAGCCATCATCTCCTCTGTTCTTACATCGGAACCACCGCGCGCTTGACTCCACGCCGCTAAATCATATCGTTCAACGCTGCCTAGCGAAAGATCCAGCCGAGCGTTGGCAAACCGTCGCGTGATCTGATGCTGGAATTGGAATGGTCTGGCGAGGCAGACGACAATTCCGCGGCGGCAGGTCAGCAGACACACAGGAAGTTACGGATGTTCTACGCATTCATTGCATCTTCACTGGTTGCGCTTATATTCTTATTACTGTTTCTGGTTGGCGGAAAGGCTAAAGGCCCGGAGATTCAATTTTTGATCTCCCCATCCGAGAAAAATCTATTCGCCTCGTTCGCGATCTCCCCCGATGGACGCGCAATTGCGCTCGCCGCCGAACGGGACGGAGTCTCACAGCTGTTGCTTAGGCGTCTGGACAGCACCGGCACTGCAGTTCTTGACGACACGCAAGGTGCAGAGTACCCGTTCTGGTCCTCGGATAGCCAACACATCGGCTTCTTTGCTGGAGGCAAGTTGAAGCGGGTACCGGCTGCCGGAGGGGCGCCCCAGGTAATTTGCGACGCGCCCAAAGGAAACGGTGGCACGTGGAATGCAACCGATACTATTGTCTTCACCCCCGGCATTTTCGACGGACTGTATCGCGTTCCAGCAGGGGGCGGACTTCCGGAGTCGATCACCACTCTGAGTCGGGAGCAGGAAGAGAACTCCCATCGCTGGCCCTATTTTCTGCCTGACGGCCGTCGATTCTTGTTCATGATTCGTTCGACGAGAAGCGGGATTTACCTTGGCGAGCTCGGTTCGAAGAAGATAACTCGACTGCTAGATGCCTCTTCCTCTGCCATTTACTCGAAGGGCCATCTTTTGTTCAGCCGGTGCGGCGAACTGATGGCCCAGCCATTCGATTTGAAGACGGGCCGAGTAACTGGAGAAGCATTCATACGTGTAAAAGGAGTTGGTGCACACGCACTGCGCAACGCTGGGTTCTTCTCCGCGACGATGGACGGCGATCTTGTAGTTCGACAGGCCTCTCAAGGCGATGTCATGCGAGAGGTCGTCTTTATCGACCGCCGTGGGTTTCAGCATGGTGAAGCACGATTCAAGGACACCTACCAGGCCCTAAGCCTTTCACCCAATGGACGCACCGCCGCGTTTCACCGGTTTACGGAAGGTGATCGGACAGAAATCTGGCTTATGGAACTCCAGCGCGATCGCAGCCGCCGCTTCGCTCTCGACAGTGCTTTTCCGGTGTGGTCCCGAGATGGAGAGAGCCTGCTCATGATGGCCTTCAAGGAAGGGCGATTTTGCCTCTACTCCAAATCCGTAAGAAACGGCCGTGAGAGCGGATGGCTGGTGGCTTCTTCGGAATCGAAAATCCCGCTCGATTGGTCTCCCGACGGCAGGTTTCTCCTGTATGAGCAGCAGTCACCTGCGACGAAGAATGATCTTCTGGTGGTCAGGTCCGATGGCTCCGGCGGTCCGATTCCTATCATCAACAGCACGAGCAACGAAGCCGAAGGGCGTCTCTCTCCTGATGGCAGATGGATCGCCTACACATCCGATGAATCAGGCCACCCGGAGATTTACGTCCGTCCCTTCGAATTGAAATGGAGAGGAGCGCAGTGGCAGGTTTCGCAGCACGGTGGCGCGAAGCCGAACTGGTCGGCTGATGGCAAAGAACTCTTCTTCCTTGCCGGGAACGGCCAATTAATGGCAGTTCCGGTCGTCGCTCAGGCAGATTTTGCCAGTGGCGCGGCGAAAGCTCTGTTTTTTTCGCTGATTGAGGTTACCGGGCCCGGGCGGCAATATGAACCCACCCGCGACGGAAAGGGATTTCTCTTTCTACGACCGCCTGCAGTGAATGGATCGCCGCTGACAGTAATCCTCCATTCCGACCTGCGCGCTCACTGATTAGGCGGCCTTGAGAGAGCTGAAAAGAGAAACCGTATTTCATCGCCGAGTTCTGTGGCAGACAAGAGAGTTTGACCAACCTCGTCCTCCAACAGTTCTCTCATTCGGCGGCGCAGACGGTGAACGGAGACACGGACTGCACCCTCTCTCATGCCGAGCAGCAACGCTAACTGCCGGTACGGAACGCCCTCATCACCGGTGGCGTGTGCCACAAGTTCATCAAACTGATTTTTCTTGCCGGCCCGCTCCATCTCTACTCGGAGCCGTTCTCGGGTTCTGTCAATAACAGTTCTCCCCCATTCGCGAGCGAATAGAGTTTCAGGGGTCATCGAATCCACAGGCTCCTGCGAAAAGTCGGCGACCGGGTCGTCTTGGTTCCAGTCAATGATGGCTGATCTGGTCACCTCCGCGCTTGCTGCCTTTGCGAGATCATGCTAGTTAGCGACATAATTCTTTGCTGCAGCCAGAGAAACCGAACGAAAACGGCGGCGGTCCTGGCGAAAATCGGCGACTTGGTTCTTCTCGATCAGCCGCTCGAAAAATCCTTGCGTGAGGTCTTCCGATTGCTCCCGTGAGTATCCTCGTCCGCGCACGTACAGGTAGATCGGACGCCAGTAGCCGGAGCAGATCCGTTCGAGTGCTCGTGCAGATCGTACGTCGGAACATGATTGCAGCAGCCGAGGATCACGCTACCAGAGGCCTTGGGTGGGAAGCCGCCGGCGCTTGAACTTCTGTATTCGGTTCACACTCATGTTACTCATGTCGTTCTGAAGCGAGAAGCAAAAACGTTACACCACAACCTGGTCGATCGCGTTCGCAGTAATTGGCAAAGTTGGCGGCTTGGGTCATCTCGCCCTTAAGTGGCCAAGGTAATGGGACAGAGTTGTGGCCATACCGGTTCCAGGCTGCCGGACAAGCAGCGAGATGCTACTTCTTAAGCTATGGGTTGCCGACGAGGAATCGTCCTGGCCTCGCCTAGAGAATTGAAAGGATTTCACGGGCGCTGACGGGCCGGCCGCCTATCTCTCGAACATGGGCGTAAGCCGAGTGAGTCAGGAGAAAGTTATGTTCCAGCTGAGAAAACGAGTAAGTAGAAATAAGCTGATCGCTGTTTTCGCTTTATACGGAGCCGCAGCACTCTTACCTGCGTTGATGTCGTGCTATCCTTGTCTCCATCGATAAGGACATTCTGTACATCGCCGATGTTCAGGACAATTCGATCAAGCGATTTGACGCGGAAACCGGGCGCTTTCTGGATAAGAAGATCGGTGCCCTTGTGTCTCCGGGCATCAACGGCGGATAGTGCCCGAGGCATGATTATCGACAAATCCCACGGTGTAGACGACCTCATCGTTGTCAACCAAAACGTTGATCAAAACTTTGCGGGCGAAGTCCTGAGCTACGCAGCGTTGGATGGCCAATTTTTAGGAGCGAAGATTCCTTGCAATCCAAGCCAGGGCCGGACGTGCGATCCTAATGCGCCATTCGACCCGCGTGGGATCGTCCGCAGTACGGACGGCCACCTGTTTGTAGCCGACATTCACGATGACGGACTCCTTGGCTCAACAGGCAGAGTGCTGCAGTATGACGCTCAAACTGGCCATTTTCTTGGAAGCGTTAACCAACCCTTTGCCGATCACCTGGAGTATTCTCCCCGAGCTCTGGTTTTCGGGCCCGACGGCATGCTCTACGTTTCCCTATTCTCACAGAGAGATCGGTCAGTGGGCTTTATCTTGCGTTTCGATCGTGAGAAGTTCGTAGATGTGTTTGCGAGCAATGGTACGTGCTCATCCCTGCACCGGCCGGACGGTCTGGCTTTCGGGCCCGATGGGAAGCTATACGTGACAAGCTTCCGCTTGGATCCGTCGGATCCGATCAACCCGAGTGATACGGACAAGATCCTCATCTTTGACCTTGGGGCCAAGGGAAGTTGCCCGGGCAAAATCGATCTCGACAAAATTGGAGACCCTCACCGCGCGTTTGAGGACGGCCGCTCATCGGTCCCGGCATTGTCTGTTTGTCCCATGGCCAGTATGGAGAGGTTTGGCGTTACAACGTCCGAAACAAGCACTTTGAGTCGTTGGTGCCCGCCGGGGGAGGAATAGGGCAACCCTGGTATCTAACCTTCGGAAAAACCGATCCCGGAACTCTTGCGTACCGACCCTAGCGGCAACGCGTTGCGCCGGTGGATCCCAGTTTCGCCACACTCTCGCCGAGAGCAAGCAGGGACGGTTTCACAGCACAACGCGACGGACGAGCTTGAATTGGACGGGCAAAACGCGGCTGCAATGGCGGGTTGCGGCTTCGCGGATTTCCGTCGTGCAGCAAGTCAGTGAACGAGCCCCTAAGTTGCGCGAATTACGCCCACTCTCCTTAAATCCAGAAAGGCCGTCTAGGTTTTCCGGTAACCTCTCCGAAACTGCGCGGCCGAACTCACATCCGATTCCGCCATCGTATTCAGAGCGGTTCGCAGCGGGCCAAGCCGTGCTACTTTCTTCCCCGATGCCGCGTAAACCTCAATCTCATCTGGTCCGAAACAACGAGCGAGTTCCGGAGGAAGCCCGCAGATCACGTCATAGCCTCGCGCAAATGGGGAGAACGCCGGAAGCACGATGCAATTTCGGTTCGCCAGAAACACTGGAAGTTTGTGGCCGGCGCCCGACGAGTCTCGAATCGCAAGCGCCGGATGAAGGTGGCCCAGGATCAAGGTGTGATTTTCGGGCCACGCAAAATCAAATCGGTCTCCGTGGGCTGCGGTCACCGAGGCGATCTGACCACGTGACGACATCCTCGAACGAGAGGTGACTGAATTCGGTGGCAAACCGCCGGTCATGATTGCCACGCACTGCAACGATCTGCGCTCCACTGGCAAGTTCCTGAAGGATGTCCTCGATCCAGGCCCGTTCCGGCGCACAGGGCCGGGGAGCATGAACGAGATCGCCCAGAAAGACAAACCTTCGAGGTTGAAGCTGATCGCGCGTTGCAAGAAGTTTCTCGCGAGTACGGGCGTCAGCCAGCGGTCCCAACTCGCCGCGACGGCGTTGGGCCCAGCTATAGCCCAGGTGAAGATCCGCGATAATGGCCGTTTCCGTTTCCGGGATCCAAAGAGTTCCGGACGCGTGTGCATAGAGCTCTGACGAAATCGGCAGGAGCTCAGATGAGAAGTTCGATACCACTACTACCTAGATTCTGAAATCGAAGCCCAGATCCCTCAATTGATCCAGGATGCGGTTACGAATTCGAGTCACTTCTTCGGCAGTCACCGTATGGTCCGGCGCGCCGACCTCGAGATGATACGTGACGCTTTTCTGCCCTGCCCGCAACGGAGGCCCATCGTACTGGCGAACAAATTCGATACTCGCCAGTTCCGGCCCGCTTGCTGCAACGAGGGCATCGTGTATGCTGGCGACCGGCTTCTTCGTTTCTGTCACGACCGAAAGGTCGAACCCGCTGGTAGGATACTTTCGCGGTGCGCGGTATTTGAACTCTACCTGTCCGGCTAGCTGCTCCGTCAGTCGTAGATCAATGTCGAACACGACTGCACGACCCTCGACCTTCTCGCTCTCGAGAATCGACGGATGTAACTCGAAAAAGCGACCAACCGTTTGTCCTTGCCAAGCGATCTCTGCCGTCCTGGCGGGATGTTCATAGGCCCGAGCGGTCGGCTTCCCGCAACCGTGCTCCGGGGAGCAAGCAATCAAGCACTCGTTTTAATTCGAAGAATTCACGTTCGCTCCCGACAGAGCTATAGTTCACGGCTGCGGTGTGCGGGATTTCATCTGGCAGGTCTGAGCTTGAACCGGGATGAATCTCGTTTCCTACCTCAAACAACCGGAATTCCCGGAAATGGCGTACATTGTCGACGATATTCTTGAATAACCCCGGCAGGAGACTTGGACGAAGATGCGTCAAATCTGACGCGAGCGGATTTACCACTCGCACCGCCTGTTCCGGCCCGAACCCGAAGCGCGCCAGATCAGCTTCACTGAGAAATGAATAGTTGTAGACTTCGTTGAAACCCTGATTGGCCAGTTCAGTTCGAATCCCGCGGAGATAGATACGAAACGGATTCGCGGGCGGCACCACAGCCGCGACCAGAGGAGCCTTCGGCGGGATCTGATCGTAGCCAATCATGCGACCGATCTCTTCCACAAGATCATCCTTGTGCGAAATATCCTTCGTCGCCCGCCACGTCGGCACTGAAACGACAAAGCCGGCTTCGCCCTCTTGGGTTCCGAACCCGAGCGCGTTAAGAATGCGGCTGATCTCTCCGGCTGAAATAGTCACGCCGAGTTTGCGGGCGACGAAAGAAACCGGAAGGTCGACTGGCGGCACGGGAACTCGCAGACTCTGCACATCTACGACGCCACCGGCGCACCGGGCGCCTGGCGAAATCACCTGGAGCAATTCGAGTGCGCGCGCCAGTCCGCGCAGCGTATTTTCCGGGTCCAGCGATTTCTCAAAACGAATCGATGCATCGGTCCTGATCTTATGGCGCGTCGAAGTTAGCCGTACGCTGGAAGGGTCGAAATTGGCGCTCTCGAACACGATTCGTCTCGTCGTGTTGGAGATGGCACTCGCGGCGCCTCCGATCACACCAGCAAGAGCGATCGGCCCTCGCGCCATCCGCAATAACGAGATCATCCGGGACAAGCTCATACGTTTCGCCGTTGAGCGCTTCGAGGCGCTCGCCTTCCCTCGCATTGCGTACGTAAATCGTGTCCCCGACCAGCTTGTCGGCGTCAAACGCGTGCATCGGCTGTGGCAGCTCAGCTAAGACATAGTTTGTGATGTCGACAATGCCACTGATGGGGTTGAGCTCGACCGCCTGCAGCCGTGCTTGCAACCAGAGCGGGGAATCCGCCTCTTCCAGCCCCTCCACTAGCAGGGCGCTGTAACGTGGACACAACTTGAAGTCCCCGATCTTAACCCTGAGGTGATGAAGAACCGTTCGGGAGGATCGAGAGCTTCACGGGATCCGACAGAGTCAACCCGAGGATGGCGCTCACCTCACGAGCCATTCCGAGATGACCCCAGAGATCGGGCCGATGGGTGAGGCTTTTGTTATCGATCTCGATCACCCAATCGGGCTTTAAGCTGTCCAGCTTCTCGCCCGGAGTTCCCTGTTTCGAGCAGGAGTAAACCAGAATGGTCGCGACTGATCGCGAGTTCTGCGGCGCTGGCGAGCATGCCTTCGCTTTGAACCCCGTCGATGACGACGGTTCCAATACTCTTTTCGCCCAGAGAAGTACCCGGCGGCACCCAAGCCACCGTCGAGCCGACGACCACATTGGGGGCGCCGCAAACAACCGAGATGGACCGGCCCTTGCCCGCATCGATCGTGACGAGTTGATTCTTCCCGCCGCCGTTCATGGGCTTGACCTCGAGCACGCGTGCGACGGTGATCTCGGCGAAGTGCGAGCCGTAGGCTTCAATGCCCTCGCACTCGGCCGTCTTCATTGTGATCAGGCGCTGTAACTCGTGCGGCTCGACGTGCAAGCCGCCTACGAGCTCAGAGATCCACTGATAAGAGAACTTCACCTTGCTCCCATTTTCGGTTCAGGGGCGCGCTTAGAATTGCGCGAGAAAGCGCAAATCACCGCCTTGTAACTGGCGGATGTCGTCGATCCCGTATTTCATCATCGCCAGGCGGGTTAGCCCAAGGCCGAAAGCGAACCCACCCCACTCTTCCGGATCGATATTGCTCATTCGAAGGACGTTGGGATGAACCAGTCCACAAGGCAGCAACTCTACCCACCCGCTGTGCTTACACACCGCACAGCCGCGACCGTCACAGATCAGGCAGCGGATGTCCAGTTCGAAGCCGGGTTCGACAAACGGGAAATAACCAGGCCGCAGTCGGACCGTGGCCTGCCGTTTGAAAATCGCGCTGAGAAGCGTCGTCATGAAGTAGGTCAAGTTGGCGACCGAAACATCGCGGTCCACCATCATGCCTTCCAATTGATAAAACGTATGCTCGTGCGAGGCGTCCACTTCCTCATTCCGGAAGACACGACCAGGCGCAATCATTCGTAACGGCGGCCCCAACGCGCGCATGCCGCGCACCTGAACCGGCGACGTATGAGTCCGAAGAAGGTGACCGTCTCCCAACCAGAACGTATCCTGCATATCGCGCGCCGGATGGGTTGCAGGGATGTTTAGGGCGTCGAAGTTATGCTCTTCCGTTTCCACTTCCGGTCCGTATAGAACGGCAAAGCCCAAAGAAGTAAACAGATCTTCAATCTCGCCTTGTAGGGTCGTGATCGGGTGCAGACTTCCAGGCCGCGTGCCCGGGGCGGGAAGCGTAACGTCGATCCATTCTTTCTCCAGGCGCTCCGCGAGAGCAGCCTGTTCGAAGCGTCGCTTCTTGCTCTCGTACTCGCCCTCGAGATCTTGCTTCACCTCATTGAGAAGTTTGCCGATTCTGGCCCTCTCCTCCGGCGCGAGTTTTCCGAATTCCTTGCTGATCTGGGCAAGCGTTCCCTTGCGCCCCAGAGCTTCAATGCGCGTCTCTTCTAGTGCTTCGGAGGAAACGGCATCGGCAAAGGCCGCCAAAGTTGCCCGCCGAAGCCCTTCAAGTTTTGCTTCCACCATCTGATTTCTGCTCAGCCGAGCTAAGCGCCGAGTTGCTCCAGAAGAACTGCAATGGTTTCATGTCCGTTTTGCAGAGCTAAATCAAGCGGACTCTGGTTGTTTCCCGCGCGCGCCTTCACATCTGCACCATTCGCGATCAGGACTTCCACCATTTCGCGGTTCCCGGATTGCGCCGCTCCATGGAGGGCTGTCCAGCCGCCGTTCTGTTGCGCGTTTAGGTCTGCTCCCCGCTTTGCCAGTGCTTCAACGTTTTCCGCCTTGCCTCCTGCTACGGCCGCGTGAAGCGGAGTATTCGTCATTGCGTTCCCCGACCGCGCATCGACCTCTGCACCCTGATCCAGGAGCGCATTGATCAACTCGGGACTGCCGAAGAATGCCGCGAGGTGAAGGGGTGTCCAACCGTCCCCGTTCCGCGTCTCCAGAAGATCCGGATTCTCGTTCAGCTTCGCAAGAACACTCTGCGTCTGACCCGCAACGCTCGCTTCAAAGATGTCCAGCATCGGGAGGATATCGAGAAGGTACGAGGCAACTTCGTTCTGCCGATAATACTTGGCGAGGATAAAGCTCGATTGGCCGCTCGCATTGAGAGCCGTCGCGAGCGAAGGCTCGTTCTGTACCGCGGCTTTTACCTCGGCCAAATTTCCCTTCTTGACCAGATCCTGGAACTCGTTAACGGTCATGCCTCAAGCTGCAGGAAGGAACACCTGTTCGGTCTTGTTTAGCTCCCAATCGAGGTGGTTGATATAGAACAACAGGATTTCGCGCTTGTACTTCGAAATGAATTGATTGTAAATGCGTTCCTGCCATCCTTCGGTCAGATACTGCTCAGGTTTCAGATCTTTGTCAAAGAACCCCTGATCGTTCGGAATGCCGAGAAAGTTCAGCACGTCGACAATCATGTCGAGGTGCGAGAGCAAGAATACCTGGGAGAGGTCCGTGGCAAAATCTTCCTCATTTGCCTCGATTCGAGACCAGAACTTAGGAGCCGCTTTGCGCAGCGACTCGCTATTCAACTTGACCAGCCGCGCGCGCAGCTTGAAGCGCTCGTAAACCTGATAAGTCTTCAACTTACCGATTGAGATTCCGCGGATTAGCTGGTCAAAAACATCCTGGCCTAACGCCTGGAAGACCCCACACATCTGCATTGTGAAAAGAGTAGCACAGCGCTGGTCTCCGGCCAGGCGCAAACACCCCGCCAAGTCGATGATTTATAACCAGTTTGCCCGTCTGCGCTACAATCGGCAAGTTTGGATCGCGTTCAAGCTGAGCCATGAGTAATCTGATCGTTTTGGGAGCACAGTGGGGAGATGAGGGGAAGGGCAAAATCGTCGATCTCTTCTCCGATAAGTTCAATGCGGTGGCCCGCTATCAAGGCGGACACAACGCCGGCCACACGGTGTTCATTGGCAGCCAGAAGTTTGTTTTGAAGCTAATTCCGAGCGGAATCCTGCGTCCAGGCGTTACCGCTGTTATTGGAAACGGAGTGGTGATTGACCCCGGCGCCCTTTTAGAGGAGATCTCGGGCCTCGAGAGTGTAGGAATTCCTGTAAAATCCCAGCTTCGAATCAGTAACCGGGCCCACATCATCTTTCCGTTCCACCGAACCATCGAGAAAATATCGGAAGCACGGGTCGACCGCACTGCGATCGGAACCACCTCTCGCGGAATCGGTCCTTGTTATGAGGACAAAATCGCCCGGCGGGGCATTCGGCTGGCTGATCTGATCGACCCTGATTTTGAATCCCTGTATCGATCGCTGGCGGCCGACAAACAACTAATCGCAAACGCCTTCCAGATTTCCGAGCACGATCAACTTTGACGAGATTCTCCAGCAGTACAAGGACTTCGCCGACCAAATCCGTCCGATGGCCTGCGATACGTCCCACCTGCTGAATGTCATGATTCGGGAAGGGAAAAGCATTCTGTTCGAGGGCGCCCAGGGCACCATGCTCGACATCGACTTTCGGTACGTATCCGTTTGTGACCAGTTCGAGCGCGGCCGCAGGGGGCGCATGCACTGGAACGGGCGTTCCGCCAACGAAGATCGATGGCGTAATCGGCGTATCGAAGGCTTACATCACGCGCGTCGGCGCCGGGCCGTTTCCCTCCGAAGACCACACGGAACTGGGCGAAATGATCCGGAAGGCGGGAAATGAGTTCGGGTCCGTTACGGGCCGTCCTCGCCGCTGCGGATGGTTCGACGTTCCGCTTCTACGCTACACGGCGGAGATCAACGGTTTCGACAGCCTGATCATTACCAAACTGGATGTTCTGGACGAACTTGACTCAATTCCGGTCTGCGTCGCTTACGAGGTAGACGGGAAAATCGTGACGCAGATGCCCGCAAGCACCCGCCGCATGGGCGCCATCAAACCTATCTTCGAGAAGCTCCCGGGGTGGAAACAATCGACGCGCGGCTTGACCAATCTGAATCAACTGCCTAGAGAAGCTCAGGATTACCTCAGCTTTCTCGAAGAGAAGACCGGAGTCGAGGTCGGATCCGTTTCGAACGGTCCGGAACGAAATGAAACCATGATCGTGCCCGGATCTAAGCTGGAACGGCTACTCGGCTTAACCTAGTTGAGCCCGCCAGTGCTGGCCGAAGTCTTGGTCCGGCGGCCGACCGGAGTGATGGTTTGCGACTTGCGCGACCAGTGTCCCAGCGGGAACCGTTGCGTATAGCCGGCGGAGGATCCGCAATCGTCACAGCAATCGATCCGGCCGAATCACATTCATAAAGCTCTTCGATCTGCTGCGAAGCAGCGTTCGAAGAACTTCGAACCGGCACCGAACCCAAATCCTTGACGTTTCTCAGCGCGGGATCGTAGGCAAAGCGAATTTCGTCCCAAAAGCTGATGTCCCCGCTCGGTGTTCCATCCTCCGCCCGGTGACTGCACTCGAGATAGCGGAAGTGCCCGACATCGTGAACCGGCCTGTAGTGGCGCCGGCGCACGAGGGGCGGTTCTCCGGCGGTGGGCAGTTGCAAGCCCTTCTCGAAGACAGCGTCAAAGACGATGCGATGGCCGTGCTCGCTTTCGCGCCAGACGCCGAAGTATCGCGCAAGCTGCTCTTCCACCTGATACGCCCCAGGTTGATCGGCTTGAATCGCAAGCCCAATAGCGGTCGCCGAACGTGTGTAAGCTGACCGCCGAACACGTCTGCCGAATCGCTCACGCAAAACACGTGAAACCAGCGGCAACTCGCTCCCTCCACCGGTGACGTACAAGGCTTCGAATTGAGTCGATTCGATCTTTTCGAGAAGATCTTCCGCGGCCGCCAGCGTTTCCTCTACCAGCGGCCGAGCCCGTTCGTAAAAGTCCGACACAGTCACCTGAACGCTCGGCCAACTTGGGTCGGCGGCCTCGAGGTCGATAGCAAGCCGGCGCGTATTCGGGTGCAGCGACTCCTTCTTGGTCCGGCATTCTTCGAGCAATCGGAACCAGGCTGAGGCCGGGATGCCGTCGCGCGCTTCTCGCCCGAGCCCGGCAGCCTCCAGGGCAAGATCGGCCAGGATCTGATCGAAGTCGTCTCCCCCTACGGTCGGAATGCCCTCGGAGGCGATGACATGATGGACGTTTTCGTCGAGCGTGACCAGAGAAGCGTCAAACGTGCCTCCGCCGAGATCATAGACCAGGATCGTTTCCCGGCTGGTCTTGGTCTGCCGCTGCCGATGGCCGAACTCGATGCTGGCAGCACTCGGCTCGTTCAAGACACCGAGCACGCTGAACCCGGCAGCACGGAACGCTTCTACCGTCAGAAACCGCTGGTTCGTATTGGCATGCGCCGGGACGCCAACTACGGCTTCCAGAGGCTCACTCGCTTTCACGTGCAGATTGGAGTGCTGTTTCAGAGCCGAGGCAAGCGCTCCCACCAATCCGCTCAAGAGCTCGACGCAGCGGTACGTTCTCCTGCTGTCCCAGATCGAGGGTCGTGTGCGGGCCTGCGTCCTCGAGTAGCCGTTTGATGGAACGCACGACAGTCCAGGAACTGTCGGCTTGCGTCTCCCAGGCATCCCAACCATAGAGCCGCTCCTGGCCGCGTAAGGCACATAGAGACGGATACCAATCGGCAGTCGAGCCGTCGGGGAGGTCAAACGAGACTAGCGGGAAATTACCTCGATCCGCAGCGGCTACGACGATGCGATTGGTCCCGAAGTCGATCCCTAGCTTCATTCATTCAATTCTAAGTTCTAAACGTCCGCTCCGAACACCCGCCGCCCGCACGTGCCCCTTCTGCGTTAGAATGAGGCGCTACACCAACTAGGTTAGGAGGACAACATGGCATTGGTTGCAAAGACTCGACGGGTGGGAAATGTTGAGATCGTGGATCTGTCCGGCAAAATAACGCTCGGCGAGAATACGGGGATTCTACGCGACGAGATCCGTTCGTTGCTGGCGCAAGGGCAAAAGAACATCCTCCTGAACATGGGCGCCGTCGGCTATGTAGACAGCGCAGGATTGGGCGAGCTGGTGGGCGCTTATACAACAGCGACCAACCAGGGCGGCGCGGTCAAGCTCCTGAATCTGCAAGCAAAGATGAAGGACTTGCTACAGGTAACCAAGCTTCATACGATATTCCCGGTATTTGAAAATGAAGCCGAAGCGGTTGCCAGCTTCGGCCAAACCGCGACCGTCTAGACCACTGAAGGTCCGGCTCTCTACTCGATAACGACAAGCCTGTGGTTTGCCCGAACGGTTTCACCTTCCGAAACGAGCAGCTTCGATACGGTTCCAGCTTTCGGCGACTTCAACTCATTCTGCATTTTCATCGCTTCGATCACTAGCAGACTCTGACCGGCTTCTACTTTCTGTCCGGGAACCACAAGCAGCGACACGATTTTGCCAGGCATTTGCGCTCGCACCTCCACCGGTCCTGAGCCTGCATCCGAGCGCTGTTTGTCCGCGCGGTCCCGCTTGTCGGCAATCGTCAGAAACAGCCGCCGGCCGTCCGACACAGCCTCGTACTGCCCCTCGGCCTTCGATAGATTGATCGTGACGCTTTTGGCTCCAAGAAGAACCGAATAGACGCCGGGACTGATGGGGACAAGAGAGGCTTGGCCGGACGCGGCACTCGTGCCGTTGAGAGCGTAATCGACGCGAGTCGCCATTTTCCTGGACTGCCAATTCAAACGTGCTTTCGCCCGCCGTCGCCTTGAACTTCATCGGAGAAGTCCCCTTTGGGCATTGGCGCGCCAGGCGCTTCCCGACGCAGAATCGGCAACCGGTCGAGACGTCGCAAGCTTCAACTCTTCCGAGGCAGACGCCAACAAGCTCGCGACAAGAGTATCCTCCGGCACCTCCGGGCGTTTCCACTCGCGCATGAAGCGGTCGAGAAACCCGGTATCGAGCCGGCCCGCCCTGAACGTATCGTCCTTCATAATCTCTTCGAATAGAGAGAGATTCGTTGTGATGCCGCCCACGCGATATTCCGCCAATGCTCGCCGCATGCGCTCGATTGCGACCTGGCGGCTTTCACCCCAGACCGTCAATTTGGCCAGCAGTGGATCGTATTCGATCGGCACCGTCCAGCCCTCGTAAACGCCGCCATCCACCCTGACACCCGGACCGCCCGGCTCGCCGTAATGAATCAGCTTTCCCGGGCTCGGGAAAAAGTTATTCTCCGGATCCTCGGCATATAAGCGGCACTCCATGGCACAGCCGCGCCAGGCGACATCTTCCTGTTTAAGAGCGAGTTTCTCGCCTGCGGCGATCCGAATCTGCCAGTGGACCAGGTCAATGCCGGTAGCCCATTCGGTAACCGGATGCTCTACCTGCAGGCGCGTATTCATCTCGAGGAAGTAGAACCTTCCCGACTGGTCGGCCAGAAACTCGAGCGTTCCTGCGTTGTAATACTCTGCCGCTCGCGCGATTTTGAGCGCTGCCTCACCAATGGAACTTCGCAGGCCAGGCACAACCGCGGAGAGAGGCGAAGGACACTCTTCGATCACTTTCTGATGACGCCGCTGCACGGAACACTCGCGCTCGCCGAGATGGATGAGATGTCCACTCTCGTCGCCTAATACCTGGACCTCGATATGCCGAGGCTGCTCAATCAGCTTTTCGAGGTAAACCTCGCCCGAGCCAAACGCGTGCTCGGCTTCGCTCGAAGCGCTGCGAATTGCCCCTTCCAATTCACGCTCGTCTATCGACGCGGCGCATTCCTTTACCGCCGCCTCCGGCCGAAGCTTTCAACAATACCGGGTAGCCGATTTGCGCCGCAATTCTTCGTGCTTCTTCGACCGTTTGAATGCCCTGTTCCGTTCCAGGAACGACAGGAGCACCGACCTCCAAAGCAACTCTCCGCGCACCTGTTTTCGAGCCCATCTTCTCGATGGATTGCCAGGACGGACCGATGAATTTGACCCCGCCGGCCGAACACGCCTTCGCAAATGCGGCATTCTCGCTCAAGAATCCGTAGCCGGGATGAATCGCGTCCGCTCCGACGCGCCCGGCGGCTTCCATGATTCGGGACCCGACAAGATAGCTCTGAGCCGAGGGCGCAGGACCGATTGCAATCGCCTCGTCCGCCATTTGCACGTGAAGCGCTGCGCGGTCTACCTCGGAGAAGACGGCAACACTCGGGATCCCCAATTCGCGCAAAGCGCGAATGACGCGCACGGCGATCTCGCCGCGATTAGCGACAAGAACCTTCTTAAACAGTGGCATCGTAATCGACTGACACAAGGAACAGTCCGCTCGGCGGGGCGCTGGGGCCGGGCCTGATTCCTCCCGGAGATTGGAGCCGGGCAATCACGTCGTTGCGATCCAGGTTGCCCTTCCCGACCTCTAGCAGTACGCCCACGATGTTCCGAACCATATGCTTCAGAAAACCGGAGCCGCTGACTTCATAAATGAGCATCGCACCCTCGCGCTTCAGAACGAGACGAAAACACCCGGCGCACCCGGGAACGCGCTGCGGAATCGCTGGGATCGCTGGCCGCAAACGCCGTAAAGTCATGCTCTCCCTCGAGGAGCGGAGCCGCTTCCGCCATGGCCGCCTCGTTCAGACGGATAGGGATGGTGAGTCACAAAATGCCGTTCAAAGGGCGGACAAACCTCGTCCCGGAAGATCCGATACCGGTACAGCTTCTTCTTCGCATCGAAACGCGGATGAAAATCGGCATGCACTTCCGACACCGCGCTGATTCGAATCGCCTTGGGGAGCAGCCGATTTACCGCCCGGCGAAAGTTGTCCGCCGGAATAGGATTCGTGACCGAAACAGCCGCGACCTGTCCGAGCGCATGAACGCCCGCGTCCGTCCGACCGGACCCGACAACATCGACGTGACGGCCTTCTATCCCGCTGATGACGTCCTCGAGAACACCTTGAACGGTGGGCAATCCCGGCTGTATTTGCCACCCGTTGAACTCCGTGCCGTCATAAGCAACCTGGAACCGAAGTCTTCGCACACCGCGTTTCGAGTTCAGGTCGGGCGGGAGCCCGGCTTGGTGACGGGAAGGCCTTGACGGCACAAAGGACAATCGTCAGGATTGTAGGTTTCGGGATGCAGGTTTCGAGTGCGACCCGCTGGACGCCCACATCGGCGGTGTTGCCGCTCCGGTCGATGATCGATCCGGCTGCAACGACTTCGGACGCCCAACCCTTGCAAAAGGCGGATCACTTCCTTCGTGCTTCCACCCGTTGTGATCACGTCCTCGACGACGACGGCGCGATCGCCCGGCTTCACTTCGAATCCGCGGCGCAGGGTCATTTCTTTAGAAGCAGCATCGCGCTCGGCGAAAAGCGCCGGCACTCGCAACGCACGGCCTACCTCGTGACCGATGACGATCCCGCCGATCGCGGGCGACACCACCACAGTGGCAGCGGGCTCCGTCGAGCTTCGCCTGAATGGCAGCCCCCAGCTTGCCCTCCAAGCGTCTCGGCATACTCTGGATAGGCAAGCACCTTAGCGCATTGCAGGTACTCGCCGCTATGCAACCCGCTAGTCAGGCGAAAATGACCTCTCAGGTATGCGCCTGTTTTCTCGAAAAGATCCATCACGCGAGAGCCGGCCACAGCCGAAAGGATAACAAGCGGAGCATTCTAGGGCCTCGAGTGTTCGAACTAAGTGCACGTGGTCCCAATTGCGAACATCCCGCAAGCAGTTCTCAGGGCTTCGGAGTTCCAGACTCAGCGGAAAACAAAGGAATCCGACGCGAAGCCCGGTTTGGCTGTGGACTTGCGTATACCGAAGCGTTAGCTGGAGTGCCTTGAACGTGCTCCGCGCACCCGGCTACTGCTGTTTGCTGCGATACCATGAGAGATCAATTGGAAGGTTTGCGGAACCTTGAGACTTGCAACTCGTTTTGAGAAGAGATGGCAAGTAGTTGGGTTGCCGGCGATCTGGTCTTGCAATCACCCCGTGCAGATGGCCGCGGCAAGCATTTTCTTTTTACGTGAGGGATTTGGCACTCTTGATAAGACGATTCGAAGCACCAGTGCGCTTGCTATGCAGCTTTCTGTTACTAGTAAGTTCTGTTCCAGCGCAGAACACCTCTGGTCCCGCACAGAACGCCGTCAGGATTGATCCTCCGAACGGCGGTTTGGGCTGGCTGACGCGCCCCTATCAGCGGCGGCAGATTCCGACCATCAATCTCGCCAACACGGACCGGCTGCAGCAGCTCGTTCGAGGGGGCAATATTTACCTCTCCGGACAGGATGTGATCGCGTTGGCCCTGGAGAACAACCTCGATATCGAGATCCAGCGTTATGGTCCCTTGCTCTATCGGGAAGTGACGAAGCGCGCGCAAGGCGGAGGACTACTCAGAACGGTGGGCGTGGGCGTTGCTCAAGGACCAACCAGCGTCAGCCTGACCGGGGTCAGCGTGAACGCGAGCGGCGGGTCGCGGGAGTACCGCGGCGGTCACATCGCAGGGCGGCATTTTGACTCAGCTGGGGTTCACGGCTCCGAGTCTGGATCCAGCTCTTTCGTTCAGTGCGAATTTCACCCATTCCACCAGCCCGCAAAGCAATACGGTTCTGACTGGAACGACGGCACTGATCAATGACAGCCGAGCCTATCAAGCTTCGTACTCTCAAAACTTCGATTTCGGCATGACGGCAGCGGCTCACGTATTCCAGCACCCGGAACAAGTTCAACAGTCTCGTGTTCACCTTGAATCCCTACACGCTGGGGAATCTGGATGTGCAGATCTCTCAGAACCTGCTTCAGGGCTTCGGCCGCGCCGTTAACACGAAGAACATCAGGGTGGCCAAGAACAACGAGAAGATTTCGGATCTGCAGTTTAAACAGCAGGTGATCACGACGATCTCGGCCGTGCTCAACCTGTACTGGGACCTGGTCAGCTTCAACGAAGACCTGAAGGCCCGCCGCAATGAGCTGGCGACCGCTCAGGCCTTGTTCGAAGACAACAAGAAGCAGGTGGAGATCGGAACACTTGCCCCGATCGAGGTTACGCGTGCAGAGTCCCAGGTTTATGCCAGCCAGCAGGACTTGCTGGTTTCGCAAACAAACCTGCTACAGCAGGAGACCGTGCTGAAGAACGCACTGAGCCGGAATGGCGTTGCGAGCCCGGAACTTGCGAATGTGCATGTCATTCCGCTCGACACGTTCAAAGTTCCTGGACAGGACCAGAGCAAGCCGCTCGAGGATCTTGTTAACCAGGCGCTCGACTAATCGTGTCGAGATTTCGCAGAACAAGATCAACATTGAAAGCAGCAAAATGAGCCTTGTTGGTGTCAAGACATCTCTGAAGCCAACATTGCAGGCCTTCGTGGATGTCAATAACAACGGCCTCTCTGGTTCGCCGAACTTCCTGGTTCCAGGTGCGATCGCCGATCCTTTCCTGGTAGGGGGTTATAGCAACCTTCTGGCCCAGATCGCGCGGCGGAACTATCCGAGTTACTCGGCCGGGTTCTCGCTGAACGTCCCTCTTCGCAACCGGGCGGCTCAATCGGACTATACGACCACCGTGCTCGAGCTTCGCCAGAGCGAGCTCGCTTTGCAAAAAGCTGTCAATCAGGTCAGAGTGGATGTGCAGAATGCGGTCATTGGTCTGCAACAGGCGCGGGTCCGGTATGACGCGGCCGTGAAGGCTCGGATCCTGCAACAGCAAACACTGGATGCGGACAAAAAGAAGTACACCCTGGGTGCGTCCACCGTCTTCCAGGTAGTACAGGATCAGCAGACATTAGCAACGGCAGAGAGCAACGAGACGCAGGCACTCGCAAATTTCAGCCATGCACAGATTGCCTTCGACCAGGCTCTCGGAACCACCTTAGACGTAAATCATGTCTCGATCGACGAGGCTATGTCGGGCCAAGTCAACCGGCCGTCCGTTCTTCCGGCCAAATTGCCTGAACCTCAACCGGAGCAGAAGAAATGAGATTCGCTCGGAAGGGGTCGATGAACTTCCGGAAACTGGTCGCTTCCGCTCTCTGCTTCACGAGTGCCGGATTGCCTTGCTGGTCGCAACAGGCGGGGATCGCGCCGGAGCGCCCCAGCGCGAACATCTTCTTTCGCCCGTATGAGGCTGAGTTCATTCCGCCGATTCGAACCTCGAATTCCATGCGCCTTCGGGATCTTGTGCGCGCCGGAAAGCTGTACCTGACGGCCCAAGATGCAATTGCGCTTGCCCTCGAGAATAATGTCGATATCGAATCGGCCCGTTACAATCCGCTCATCCTCGCAAGCGCAGGTAAGGCGCGCCGAGGCCGGTGGAGCACTTGCCGGTGTACCCAGCGCCCGCTCCCAATCGGGATCAGTGCAGAGCGGCCAGGGCGTTGCCGGAAGCCAGGCTGCTGCCGGTGTGAGCACGACCGGCACTACGCAACAGAGTGGTACGACAAACGCGACCATTACGCAGATCGGACCAGTTACTCCAACGCTCGATCCCGTTTTCCAGGATGTTCAGACCTACAGTCACCAGTCGACTCCACAAGCCAACTCGCGCCAAAGCCAGGTACTGAACCTGATCACGAACACCAGGAACTACACGACGTCCATCTCGCAAGGTCTTATTTCGGGCGGACAGGTGAGCCTGACGTATAAAGACTCTTACCTGAACGAAAATGCGCCGACCGATCTCTTGAACCCCACCTCCGGCGTGAATACACAGCTTCTCTTCCAGCACAATCTGCTGCGTGGGTTTGGTGTGGCCGTCAACAGCCGTACCATCACCGTGGCGAAGGCAAACCTGAATCTTTCCGATACCACATTCAAGGCCGAGGTGATCTCCATTGTCGCCAACGTTCTCAATCTCTATTACGGTCTGGTAGCCGATTACGAGGACCTGAAAGCAAAGCAGAGTGCCGCCGCCGTAGCACAGCAGTTTTACGAGAACAATCAGAAGCAGGTGCAACTCGGGACGATGGCGCCGCTCGATGTCACGACTGCGGAAGCTCAGCTCGCCTCCAGCCAGCAGGACCTGGTGGTCTCGCAAACCACACTGGCACAGCAGGAGGTACAGCTCAAGAACGTATTGAGTCGAACCGGAACCGCGGAACCGCTACTCGCAAATGTGCAAATCGTGCCGCTCGACCCGATCATTGTTCCCGACCAGGACAACCTCCCGCCGATGAAGGACCTGCTCGCTACCGCGATGGCTAATCGGACCGATGTTGCCACTCTGAAAGTGAATCTCTCGAATACCCAGATCAACGCGCTTGGAACTCAGAACAGCGTGCTTCCGCAGTTGGCCGTCACCGGCAGTGCTACTGCCCAGGGCCTCAGCGGATCACCCAAGCTGGTTCCTGTACTTCGGGGCACGGGACAGACCACAAGCGGCAATGCTCCGCTGCCGGGAACCGTCGCCGTGCGCTATTTCGCCGACCGGCCTGTGTCAGGTTCCCGATCCGTATTTCGTCGGCGGTATTGGTACGGCGCTCGGCCAGATGGTGCGCAGGAACTTCCCCAGCCAGCGTGCGGGCGTCTTCTTCAGCGCCAACGTTCTCAACCGATCCGCGCAGGCGGACAACAACATTGACCAGTTGTCGCTGCGACAGGCAGAGCTCCAGAACCAGCGAAGCCTGAATCAGATTGCGGTCGATCTCTCCAACCAGGTGGTCGGTCTCCAACAGGCACGGGTGCGTTATCAGGCCGCTGTTCGAAACCGAATCCTCTCGCAACAACTGCTAGATGCCGAACAGAAGAAGTTTGCCCTGGGAGTTTCGACCACTTTTGCCGTCGTGCAGCAACAACGGGATCTGGCCGCAGCACAATCCTCGGAAGTCGCGTCTCTAGTCGCCTACAGCAACGCCAGAATTGCAATGGACCAGACTGTGGGTCTGACACTGGAGCAGAACCACATCTCCGTTCGCGAAGCTTTGGACGGAAAGATACAGAGGCAGTCCAACCTTCCGCGCAACATTGCCGAAGCAAGCCGTAAACGGTACTGAGTGACGTTCTAGCCTTCCGTTTGTTCAAGGTATATTGGTGCAGTCCAGTAAAAAATGCGCACCGCTGCGTCTGTGCCTGCGCTAAATCTGCATATTTGGGCCTGTTTCGGTTTGGCACGTCGAGTGCAATAAACAGAATCGAAGAATTTAGCTCAGGGAATCTGGTTGCTCCGCAATCGATCCCACAGATGTACTTCTCACCATAGAAATTACTCCACATTAGCCCAACAACAAGCCCACCCGACCGATTCCCTGAGCAACAACTCTTCCGGGTGGGACAAGACAACAATTTACTTCGGCGATATTTCGCCTCGACGAGCCGTCGGGTCGAGAAACAGCGGCTACGCCCTGACCAGCAAGCTCTCCTGAATCGCCTCGGCGATCAGCTTGCCGTGGAAGCGGCCATTCTCAATGAAAATTTCGTTGGTGTGAATTCCCGCGACGATCACTCCCGCCAGATAAACGCCTTTTCGCTCGCTCTCGAGCGTTTTCATGTCCGTGATCGGCTTCGAAGTAACTGGATCGAGGTGAATGCCGTGGTGCGCCATGAACTCGAAATCCGGACGATAGCCGGTCATGGCGAAAACGAAATCATTCTTGATCGTTACTTCGCCTTCGGGCGTGGTCAGCACGACCTCGTGCTGCCGGATCTCTTTTACTGAGCTGTGAAAGTAAGCCTTCACTTCACCGCACTTGATGCGGTTTTCGATGTTCGGCTTGATCCAGTATTTCACGTTGTTCGAGATGCCCGGCACCGCGATGGACCATCGTCACGCGCGCGCCCGTCCAAAACAGCTCGAGAGCGGCAATCGAAGCGGAATTCTTCGCTCCGACGATCAGGATGTCCTGGTTGTAATACGGGTGAGCTTCCCGGTAATAGTGAATTACCTTGTCGAGATCCTCACCAGGAACACCAAGCCTGTTCGGGATGTCGTAATAGCCGCTGGCGAGGATGATCTTCCGCGCCCGGTAACCATGCCGTTCGAGCATCGACCGTTTCGGTACGGACCTGGAAGTCGCCGTCCGAGCCCTCAAAGCCCAGCACACGCTCATATTGATGCACGTTGAGCTTGTAATGATCAGCGACGCGGCGGTAATACTTCAAGCCTTCCGTGCGCCCGGGCTTCTCGTTCAGCGACGTCATCGGAATGTCGCCGATCTCGAGAAGCTCAGGAGTCGTGAAGAATACGAGATTGATCGGGTAGTGATAAATCGAATTGACGATGCAGCCTTTGTCGAAAAGAACGACCTCCAGCCCGCGTTTCTTTAGCTCAATGCCGCACGCGAGTCCGGTGGGTCCGGCGCCCACAATGGCAACATCGAAAATTTTTCCTGAATGTGCGCCGTCGTTCATGAATTAAAGCAGAGCCTCTACCTTCGAATAGACTTCCTCGAGAGCAGATGGCAACAGGGCAACATCTTTTCCCGCGCCTTCGGCGAGATCGGGGCGGCCGCCGCCCTTTCCGCCAATCGCCTTCGCAACTTCACCGACCAGCTTGCCGGCGTGTACCTTTGCCGTCAGGTCTTTCGTAACAGCGGAAATCACCGACACTTTCGAATCATTCACCGACGCAATCACGATTACGGCACTTCGATATTTGTTTCGAAGCGAATCCGCGATGGTACGCAACTGTTTCGAGTCAAGACCTTCCACTTTGTCGGCCACCACGGTGGCGCCCTTGATGACTCGATTCTTCAAATGGTCAACCTGCTGATGAGCGAACCGCGTTTTCAGCGCATCCAACTGCTGTTCGAGCGCACGCTGCTGTTCCAGCGTCTTTTCCAGCTGCTCCAGAACGCCGACCGGTGACGTATGCAAGACTTCGCTGGCCTTTGCGAGTTGGGCTGTCGATTCCTGAAATCGTTCGAGCGCGCCTTCTCCCGTCACTGCTTCGATGCGGCGTACACCGGCAGAGATACTGCCCTCGTAGACAATCTTGAACAGCCCGATGTCGCCCGTGCGCCGGACATGCGTGCCGCCGCAAAGCTCACGGCTGAAACCCGGGAACCGTGACCACGCGAACGTTGTCGCCGTACTTCTCTCCAAACAGCGCCATGGCACCGGTCGAGAGAGCCTGCTCCAGATCCATCACCTCTGTCGACACTTCCGTGTTCGCCAGAATCTGGCGATTCACCAGAAGCTCCACTTCGCGCAGTTCGTCCGGCGTGAGGGCGGTGTAGTGATTGAAATCGAATCGCAACCGGCCGGGCTCCACAACGCTTCCGGCCTGCTTCACGTGAGCCCCGAGCACCTGGCGCAAAGCGGCGTGCAACAGATGAGTCGCGGTGTGGTTGCGCATGGTAGCGCCGCGGAGCGGCTTGTCAACGACGGCCGTCAGCCGATCGCCTTTGCGGATCGGCCGGAGCACGCGTACTTTGTGCACCATCACGGTCGGGGTCGCCTTGTAGATGCCTTCCACAACGGCAACACGCTCGTGCGTATCACTCGTCAGCAGCAAACCGGTATCCGCCACCTGTCCGCCTGACTCGGCGTAGAACGGCGTCTGCGGGAAACACCAGCTCAGCCGCGCCGGATTCAACCAGCTCGACGGGCTCTTTTTCGACGATGATCGTTCTGATTTCGACAGGAGCTTCGAGCGTTTCGCGGCCGATGAACTCGACGCCCTCCAGCGTTTGTATACGTCGGCAACCTGAGCCTTTTCCGCGCCCTTCCAGCTTGCACGAGCTCGCGTCCGCTGCTTCTCCATCTCGGCCGTGAAGTTCTCACGGTCGATGGTCAACCCGAACTCGCGCGCCATCTCTTCCTGCTCGTCGAGCGCAAGCCCGAAGGTGTCGTAGAGCCGGAAAGCTGCAGCGCCGGGCAGGACGCCGTTCACTGCGTTCTTTGCCTCGTCCTGGAAGAAACGCTCCGCAACCTGGAACGTGGAGGCGTAACGGCTTTCTTCGTCTTTCACGATCCGTGCAACCCGGGATTTGCTTTCTTCCAACTCGGGATAAGCAGAGTGCATGAAGTCGGCGACGAAGCCTACGAGATCGCTGAAATAGGCGCCCGATGCGCCAGCCAGGCGGCCGTTTCGCATCGCCCGCCGCATGATTTTGCGGAGAACATAGCCGCGGCCCTCGTTTGCGGGAACAACGCCATCGTGAATGAGAAATGCCGTGGCACGAGCATGGTCGGCGTTGATTCGAAGCGCCGTATCCACCCGGGCGTCCACGCCTTGCGAAACGCGCATCAGCGCTGGCGGCGCGCTCCGCGATGGGCCAGATCAGATCGCAATCGTAATTCGAAAGCTTGCCCTGCAGAATGGCGGCAACGCGCTCGAGCCCCATGCCGGTGTCGATCGAAGGGCGCGGAAGCGGCGTCAGCGTTCCATCGTTCGCGCGATCGAACTGCATGAAGACCAGATTCCAGATCTCAACGAAACGTCCGCCTGCATCGGACGGAAACTGTTCGTGCTCCCGGCCCTTTTCTGCCGTCTTCGGGCCCAGGTCGTAATGGATCTCTGAGCAGGGCCCGCAAGGGCCCGTCTCGCCCATTTGCCAGAAGTTGTCTTTTTCGTCCAGCCGGAAGATCCGCGATTTCGGAACGCCCGCTACCTTCTGCCAGAGCTCTTCGGCATCGTCATCTTCACGAAACACCGTGATGTAAAGACGGTCTTTGGGCATGGCGAACCAATTGGGGCTCGTCACCAACTCCCAGGCGAACGCAATTGCATCTTTCTTGAAATAGTCGCCGAAAGAGAAATTGCCCAGCATCTCGAAAAACGTGTGGTGCCGCCGCGTATAGCCGACATTTTCGAGATCGTTGTGCTTTCCGCCGGCACGCACGCACTTCTGCGACGAGGCGGCGCGCGAGTAATCCGGCTTCTCCAGTCCAAGGAAAATCTCCTTGAACTGATTCATTCCGGCATTGGTGAAAAGCAGTGTCGGATCGTTCGCCGGGATCAACGAAGAACTGCGAACGCGCCTGTGGTTTTGTCCGGCAAAGAAGTCCAGAAATCTTGCACGGATCTCATTTCCGGTCATTTTTCTTTTATTTTCGCATCCAGTCCAGGGCAACCCCGGCCGGAGCGAAGCGCGAGCTACGGTACGATTTGCGCTTTCTTGATGTAATCCAGCTTCGGAAAGTGCTCTTCGAGGTAGGGAGTTCCGATGTCCGCAATCGCGGCCTGGCTTGGCCCGCTTCCCTGCGGGGCGCCCTCGCCATAGTCCATGTAGATGTTCTGAACGTTGTCCATGCCCTGGATCACTTCGCCGAATGGAGTGAAGCCCTGTGGGTCCAAACTGCCGCTGTTGTCGCCCAGATTGATGAACACTTGCGTGGTTCGGCTGTTTGGACCGGCCATGGCGAAAACCACCGTACCGACTTTGTTGCTGACCTTCGGCGGATCGTCCTTGATCGTGATCTCGCTCCAGTCTTTGTTGATCTTGGGATCGCCGTTGATGCCCCACTGGACGATGAATCCCTTCAAGGCCCGGAAGAACCGCGTGTCGTTGTAGAAACCCATCTTCGTGAGCTCGTAAAAATGGTCCGCGCCTAACGGAGACCAGTCGCGGTGCACGAGAATCACCACATCGCCTTTCGTTGTTTGCAGGCGCACCTTGTATTGCGGAGGCGCCTGAACCGCCTCGGCTTTCTTGTTGCCGCCGCAACCAGCGAGCAGCAACAGCAAGCCGATCGTCAATACAGAAGCGCTAAGCGTAGCGCGAAACTTGTTCATTTAGCATCTCTCCAATTTGGACCGCTGCCCACGTCGGCAACCAGCGGAACTGCCAGCTCGTAAACGCCTTCCATTTCACGCTTCACCAGGTCTTTCAACGCGTCACGCTCAGACGGAGGCGCCTCGAAAACAAGCTCATCGTGTACCTGTAGCAGCATCCGGGACTGCAGCTTTTCTTCTTCTAACAAAGCCGCAATCTTGATCATGGCAACCTTGATCAGATCTGCCGCCGTACCTTGCAGCGGCGTATTCACCGCCGTTCGCTCAGCAAACGATCTTGCTGCGGGATTTCGGCTTTGCATGTCAGGAATCGGCCGGCGCCGTCACCGAGCAGTGTTTTGCTCACGCCCGATTGCCGGACCTCGGCGATGGTGCGGTCGATGAACTCTCGGACCCCGGAATACCGCTCGAAGTAACGCCGGATGTAAAGATCGGCCTCTTTTCGATCGATGCACAGCGTCTGCGCAAGGCCAAATGGTGTTTGCCCGTAAACGATGCCGAAATTCACGGCCTTAGCCGCGCGCCGCATCTCCGGCGTCACCATCACGGGATCCACCTTGAACACCTCGGCCGCTGTTCGCGTGTGGATGTCTTCGTGATGAGTGAATGCATGCAGAAGCACCTCGTCGCGCGACATGTGAGCCAACAAGCGCAGCTCAATCTGCGAATAATCGGCAATCACCAGGTCCCAACCGTCAGCCGGGACGAAAGCCGCTCGGATCTCCCGGCCTTCCTGCGTCTTGATCGGTATGTTCTGCAGATTGGGGTTGGATGAAGACAGCCGCCCGGTTGCGGCGCCCACCTGATTGAAGGTTGTGTGCACCCGACCCGTTTGGGGACGAATCAGTTGCGGAAGAGCATCAATGTAGGTGCCCTTCAGCTTCGTTAGCTGCCGATACTCAAGCACAAGTTGCGCAACCGGGTACGCGGGAGCCAGTCCCTCCAGAACGTCGGCCGCGGTCGAAATGACCTTGCCCTTGCCCCATTTGACCGGAGCGGGAAGCTTCATTTCTTCAAAGAGCACCTTTCCCAACTGCTGCGGAGAGCCGATGTTGAACGGGTGTCCTGCAAGCTCATAAACCTTCTGGGCAACGCCTTCGATCCGCTCGGAGAGCCTGGTCGACAGCTCCGCGAGCACATCGGTGTCGACCCGATCCCGGTTTGCTCCATGCGCGCAAGAACAGGCGCAAGAGGCAGGTCGATGGTCTCGTATACGCTGCGGAGTTCCGGGTCGGCCACTTCCGGCCTCACCAACTCCGCAACCGCAAGCATGGCTTCCGCCTGTTGCTCTGCCGCCGGATTCAGCTTGCGATCCAGGAATCGTTCCGCCAAGCGCTTCCGGAGAACAGCCGCCCGGATCGGCGCTCAGAAGAAATGCGTACAGCAGCATGTCCTCCGCTGTCTTGCGGGCTGCCAACCCAAGCTCTGCGCCAGCTGTCAAAAACGACTTCAGGTCGTGAACGACAAGCGGAATGGTCTCTGACGCCAGAGTCTCTTTGACCGCATCGAGCAGCGCGAAACGGAACCGCCCGCCCTTCACCGATTTTGTATGACAGGCCGACGAACGAGTTCGTCAGATCGAGCGTGACCGCAAGCGGCGCGTCTGCCGGACGAGCGTCCAACCAGGCCTTTACGGCGGCAGCGTCTTCGAGCGTCTTGTAATCGCGAGATGGCGCTGTCGTCTTCCGGCGGAAGATCTTTCAGGAGGCTGAAGAATTCGAGCTCCTTGTAGAGGCTCTTCAACACCGTATTGCGAGCAGGTTGAGAACGCAGATCCTCCAGATTCCACTCGATCGGAACCTGGGTGTGGATGGTTGCGAGTTGCTTGCTGAGCAGGATCTGATCGCGATTGTTCAGCAGGCTCTCGCGATACATCTTGCGCTCCACTTCAGCCGCGCGGTCCAGCGCCGCTTCTACCGAACCAAATCGCGTAATCAGATCCTTCGCGCCCTTATCGCCGATACCGGGCGCGCCGGGAATATTGTCGATGCTGTCGCCTTTCAGAGCCAGAAGGTCCGCCACCTGGCTCGGCTTCACACCCATGAACGTTTCGACTTTTGCCGCGTCGTACCACTCGTCGTCCTTCATGGGATTCAGCATGAATACCCGGTCGTTCACGAGTTGCAGCATGTCTTTGTCGCTCGAGACGATCACGACTTCCAGAGGCTTCTCCGGCTCTCTGCAGGCAATCGCACCGATGACGTCGTCGGCTTCGAAGCCCTGAAACTGCAGAATGGGAATCTGCATCGCATCGAGGATCCGCCGGATGTACGGAATCTGCTCGCCCAAATCTTGCGGCATCTCGGTCCGGTTTGCTTTGTATTCGGCAAAGCTTTCGGATCGAAACGTCGGCTCGCTGCTTTCGAAAATGGCGGCAATGTAATCCGGCTTGAAGCTCGTCATCAGCTTCCGGAGCATGTTATGGAAGATGATAGACCGCCTCCGTCGAGAGCCCGGTTTTGGTTCGCATGGGCGGCGCACCGCTGCGAGCGCGGGCGTGATAGGCCCGGAAGATAAAACCGAAGCTGTCGATGAGAAAAAGACGCGGAACTGGCAACCTCTCCAGGATAGAGCGACCGGTTGCTACCATCGGCTTTCCGGGCGTGCCATGAACTTCCGCTACCCAATATTTCTGGATCTGACGGGCAAGAAATGTGTAGTCACGGGCGAAGGATTCGAGGTCGCGGCAAAGGTGCGCGGACTGGTGGAGGCGTCCGCCGACGTCCTATACATCAATCCTCGAGCGGTTCCCGAAATCGAAGCACTCGTCTCCGCCGGCTCGAGTTCGGTGGGAAGTTCGGGATTTCTCCACGGAGCGATCTGGACGGCTGCTTTCTGGTTGTGACCTGCAGCCCGCGAAACGCAGAGATTTTCCAAATGGCGGAGGCGAGAGAATGTACTCTGCAACGCTGTGGATGATCCGGCGAATTGCCGCTATAGCTATGGCTCCATCCATCGCAGCGGCGACCTGACGATCGGGATATCGACGAACGGCATCGCGCCCGCTATTGCGGTGCGGCTCAAACAACGGTTCCAAAGCGAGATCGGGCCGGAATATGGAGAACTGTTGGAGGAATTGCGGCGGCTCCGGCCCGAGATCACGAGAGGCATCGCCGATTTCGAGCAACGCAAACGCCTGTGGTATCAGATCGCCGATTCAGAAGCTCTCGCCCTGCTTAGAAATGGCAATCGCGAAGCGGCCTTCAAGCTGGTTCGGGAGCTCGTCGACAAGGCCGAATACTCTTGAAGCCCCGCAGTCACCGCCATTCAGTCTGTCCAAACTCGCTGCGTTCCGATGATCCGCGGAGCTCATGATTGACTATTTGGATGGCTGCGAGCACGACATCAGGTCGATCCACCATCACATAATGTTTGCTGTTTCGAGCGATGATTCTCATGCTTCTCGACGAAAAGTGTGTCAGTTCTTGCTGTACTGAATCCCACGTCGGCTGAACCATTCCCCGCGTCGAGTCTTTCGGTGGGCCCGGATCTTGAGAAATAACTACCAACGGGATGGAACCGCAACAGGGCAATCTCGCGACCTCGTGCGCCGACAATTCGAAGTCGTCCCACTCTCCAAGCCAGCTATTCATGTAAGATGCGCGGCAGTCTTCTGCTCTTGCTAATGCTTGAACGGCTGGAATGCGCTGGCTGGTGTTTGGATTGCAATAATCGCTCAACAGCCTGGCCAATCCCGCAGCAACTTTGAAATAGAGCCAAGGCGCTTGGCGATGCCGTTCTGCGATCAATTGTCTTCGAAGAGCCGGGCTTGGAAGCTGAGTGAAAGCCTCGGGACTTGACGCGTCTACGAGAACAAGACCAACCACTTCACGCGGAAACAGTCCGGCGAACGCCCTGACATATAAGCCTCCAGCAGAATGCCCGACGAGCATCAGCGGACCACGAATACCCGCCAATCTCAGAAGGGCCTGCAGTTGTGCCGCGATCGTCAGAGCACCTCTCGGGCCTGAACGGGCGGCACTCCAGCCGATTCCGGCACGGTCATAGGAACAAACACGATTTGTTGTGGAGATTTGATTCTGAACCTTCTGCCAAATCAACCAATCGTTACCGAGCCACTCTCTAGAATTACGGTAGGATCACCGGTGAGTGGCGGGTGACTGAAATAAGCATTCTTCCCCGTGACAGTTGTCGAGAAATCCTCAACAACACTTAGCGTTCTTGAACTTTCGATTGTGCCGCCGGTCAATGTAGGCGCGCCATTCTTTTCCCGAATGAGTTTTGCCTGTCACCTGAAGATATCGCGCATATCCGTTCTCGTCGGCAATCTCGCGGAGAAAGGAACGGAAGAGCGAGAGGGCGTTTTTGAGCCGCGTCATATCGTTTCCGAACCCAACTGAGACAAAGTAAAAGGCGACTCCGAAGACGACGCTGGACTCGTGCCGCGCAACAAACCGTACCATTTCCATACGGAAGAAACGATGATGATGCCACGAGTACCAGGAACAATCCGCAGACCACGGCATCCAGACGCTCGTTGAAGATAACGGCTCTCGTCTCAGCCACTTTCGCCGTCGCTATTTTGCCCGCCGCAATGGCATTTTCAAGTGCGGCCGCATGAGCACAGAAAGCCGATCCGCACATCAGACGAAAATATCTTTTCGAGCGCCGCCGCGAAGGTAACGGTGCCCAGCCAGGCAAGAGGAACAAGAGTCACGAACAAGTATTTCGCTCCGTGCATTTTGATGAGCACTGTGGTTCCAACGCACAAGTGCAATGGCGCTGAGCAACTGATTGGAGATGCCGAACAGAGGCCAAAGCGAATTAATGCCGCCCAGAGGATCGATCACGCCCTGATACAGGAAATATCCCCAGAGCGCAACGACGATCGCGCTTGTGACAATCAGGCCGGTTCGAGATCTCGCCTTCGAGCCAATTCCGGGTACATGCTGAAGGAGATCCTGCAGCATGAATCGGCCGACTCGCGTTCCCGCATCAATGATCGTCAGAATGAACAGCGCCTCGAACATGACGGCGAAGTGATACCAGAAGCCCAATAAGCTTTTTCCAAGGCCGCCCGCGCCGAAGAACTTGCCAAAGATCTGCGCCATTCCCAATGCAAGCGAAGGCGCCCCGCCCGTTCTGCCGAACAGCGTAGATTCGCCGACGCTATGAGCCAGCGCTGCCATCGTTTGCGCCGTGACGGGAAATCCCCATGACGTAATCGTCCGAACGGCCGCTTCGGCAGAAGCGCCAACCACACCCGCGGGCGAATTCACAGCGAAGAAAACTCCCGGCTGTAAGGACGCGGCCGCAACCATCGCCATAATCGCGACGAAGCCTTCCAGCAGCATCGATCCGTAGCCAATGGGCCAAGCATGCGATTCCCGGGCGATCAGCTTCGGCGTCGTTCCCGAAGAGATCAGAGCGTGGAATCCGGAGATCGCTCCGCATGCAATGGTGATGAAACAGAACGGAAAGACTTTGCCGGCAAAAATCGGGCCCGTTCCGTCCACGAACCGCGTCAAAGGCGGAAGGTTCAGTTGCGGATGCGTGAAAAGGATGCCGATCGCCAAGAGAAAGATCACCCCAAGCTTTACGAAGGTGCTCAGGTAATCTCTCGGAGCAAGCAGCAGCCACACCGGCAAGGCACTGGCGAAGAACCCGTAAATAACGATCGCGATTGCGAGCGCAACACCGCCCAGAGTGAACCAGGGTGCAATGGCTGGGAGGTCGCAATGGCGCTTCCACCGACGATGCTCAGCAAAACCAGCCCAAATCCAAGCACGGAACACTCCAGAACTTTGCCTGGCCTCACGTATCGCAGATACAGGCCCATCAGCACTGCCATCGGCATGGTCGCTGCAATCGTGAACGTGCCCCAAGGGCTGCCCCGCAGAGCGTTCACAACGACTAAGGCCACCACCGCAAGCAGAACGACCATGATCGACAGAACCGTTAGTAGCGAAACGAAGCCAGCGACGTTGCCAATCTCATCGCGCGCAATCTGTCCCAAGGTTTTTCCGTCGCGCCGCATCGAACAGAAAAGAATGATGAAGTCCTGAACCGCTCCTGCCAGCACAGCGCCGATCAGAATCCACAGCACGCCGGGAAGATAACCAAACTGAGCCGCCAGTGTGGGACCGACAAGTGGCCCCGGGCCCGCAATCGCGGCAAAGTGGTGACCGAACAGAATCCATTTGTTTGTAGGCTCGAAATCCTGGCCATCACGAAGTCGTTCGGCCGGAGTGGCCCGCCTGTCGTCGAGCCCAAATACCCGCACTGCGAGAGAAAGCGCCCGTAGAAGCGAAACCCAAGAATAAAGAAAGAAGCGGCTGCCGCTATAAGCCACAGGCTGTTGACGGGTTCCCCTCGAGTGACGGCTATGGTTCCAAGAGCAAGGGCGGCGAGCAAGCAAAGGGCGGCCCAGAGGAACCGCTTAAGGTAAGATTGCATTGGGTTCTGATAGGCCCCATCGAAATTACTAGGGAGCCGTTAATCTGGCCATGATAATCCTACATGCCGTAAAATAGGAGAGATTATGCTTCAGGATGCGTACGTTTGACGTCGCCCACCGTGCTCGAAGCACCCGCGGGTAGTTGACCAAGCCGAAGAGTGAAGCGAAGCAGGCATTTCTCCTGGTCTTCTCCTGCACGTTGATTGGGGCGGCAGCGCAGATCCTGATGAAAACAGGATCGTCCCAGGTCGGAAGTCACGTCAGTCTGGCCGACGTGTTCAGAAGCCCGGCACTCATCGTGAGCTTCTTTCTCGGAGTGCTCAAGAACGTCAGGCTGTTCGCGGGCTATTGTCTTTACGGCGTTAACACGTTCCTGATGGCCTTAGCCTTGAAGGGCCGCGAACTGTCGCGTCTTGTACCCGATCATCGCGTTGACCTACGTTTGGGTGACGGTGCTTTCGCTGTTTCTCCTTGCCGATGAGCACATGAACTTCTTCCGCAGTATCGGAATCGCATTCATTGTCGGCGGCGTCTCCGTACTCGGACTGAAGAAGTAGAGCGAACGTGATGGCACATGAACACGGCTGTCCTCCTGATCCTTGTCAGCTCCTTCATCGGCTCATTCGGCGCGGTGTTTCTTAAGCTTGGCGCAGAGCACATGAACGGCGGAATCGGCCGGCTGCTTTCGAATTACTGGCTGCTCGTAGGCATTGTTCTTTACCTGTTCTCGAGCGTGTTCTACATGATGGGAGTGGGCCAACCGGGCGCGCAGCTTACTGTGCTGTACCCGATGGTCTCGCTTGGCTACATCTGGGCGATGCTTTGGGCTCGTCTTTTCTTCGGCGAGCGGTTCACGCTTTCGAAAGTGGGCGGCTTGCTGATGATCATCTTCGGTGTGGCTCTGATCAACTTCGGCAACGCCTAACTCCTGACGTGCGCTCTCCACACTTCGGAGAAGCTCTTCAACGCCTCCGGCGTTTTTCCTCTGAACAGAAGAATCAGCAGTTCAGCCGCGCTCCAAGCCAGGAACGCATAGCAGATCCAGAGCTTTGCCTGCTCTGCCGAAAAACTCCGGCAGAACGAACTGCGCCGCGAACAGTACAAACATCGCCGCAGCCTCCCACCATGCAAACCTCATGTTGAACAGGAACATGAGGGCCAGAACACTTTGGCTAAGTGTGAGCGCAAGTTCAACACTTTGCTGCGCGTCGAACTGCAGCGCGGTTACTTCACCTCTACCGAGCGAAAGCACAACGGGCAACATGGCGACCAGCAGAGTCCACTGGTTGATGTTGCTTGACGCAATATTCATCAAGCCAACGGGCGCTTTGACTTCCTGGCGTGCAAAGTAAAACGTAGAGAGCAACTCCGGAAATTCAGAAATAATCGGCGCAAGCCACTGAATCACGATGAAGCTCGGAATGCCGATAGCTGTTGCAACGGAACCAGGCTTCCCAGAAAGGGCTCGGCCGTGAAGTAAATGATGACGCCGCCGCCGAGAAAACATCCCAGGATGCCGGCAATTCTCTTGCCGCGCGGAGCCAAAGCAATCGCTCGTGGCACCGCCTCCAGATCCTCAATTCCTTCATCCTTTTCAGGCGGAAGTTTGGTCAGCAGCATCAGGTACGCGGCATAAAGAAACACCAGAACGATCCCGTCGTAAACGGTGAGGCTCGCCTTCCACCAGATAAAAGTGACGTAAAGAAGCGGCAGTGTTAAACCGATGACCTCGACGCTGTGGTGAGGCTGAAGATCGATGGAACGGAGATGATGCCCGGTGCGCCGGTGATGAACGAATCCGGCTGTGGCATAGATCATGGGCCATGCCAACCCTGTCAGCAGCCGAAGCGCACCAGTTAAATTCGCGAGAAGGAGCTCGGTTTGTGCCTTCCACGCCAGAACGGCTTCGACCGCGAACTCAGGAAGCGTCTGCATCCAGGCCAGAATTGCCAGAGCAAAGCCCTGAGCAACGAAGAACTGCGCGGATTCCGCACCCCATGTGATCAGGAGTGAAGCGACGAGAATAGCCGGAGTGGTCCACAACGCAGCGAGCGGACTCGATTGATGAAGCGGCACAGCGAATAGCAGTAACGCCATGCCAAACATAAAGCGCGAAGGGCGGCGGTCAGTGCTAAACAAAATGGAGCTGAGCCTCGAACGGTCCGGCCGATTGGTGAATCAGCGAGTGTTTCTCGAACTGCATCGATTTCTGAGGAAAGTCTTCGCGGAAGTGTCCCCCACGACTCTCTTCGCGAGCTAGAGCAGCCCGAGCGATCAACCAACCCACCTGCTGCATATTTCGCAACTCAAGTTCTGGGCGCCCGACGGTGGCGCTTGGTTTCAAAATTCGGCTTTGTATTTCGTTCAGCACGGCAGACAGCCCGGATTGGCTCCGAAGAATTCCGCATCCATTCCAGGTCAGCTCGCGCAGGTCACTTTCTGAAATCTGCGGGATCAGAATCTGCGGCTTCGGGAACATCTGTGGGCGAAATCGCCGAAAGATCTCTGCATCCTCCGCCCCGCGCGCGCGCCAAACACAACGGCTTCCAGGAGAGAATTACTTGCCAGCCTGTTTGCGCCATGAACGCCCGTGCAGGCCGCCTCGCCCGCCGCAAAGAGTCGCGGAAGATCAGTTTGGCCGAACAGGTCCGTTCGAATGCCGCCCATGGCGTAATGAGCCGCGGGGCGCACCGGAGCGGGCGTGCTCGCAAGATCGATTCCATGCTTGAAACACGTCTCGTAGATACGAGGGAATCGATCACGGACAAAGCCGGCCGGCAAATGCGTCAAATCGAGAAACGCGCTTTCGTCATTGTTCGCGCGCATCTCGGCGACAATCGCTCGCGAAACAACATCCCGAGGCGCGAGTTCCGCCAAGCGGATGGTAGCGGAACATGAAACGCTCTCCGCGTCCGTTGCGAAGGTATGCACCTTCTCCGCGAAGAGCCTCGCTTAACAGAAATCGCGGAGCACCAGGAAGATAAAGCGCAGTGGGATGGAACTGTACGAATTCGATGTCCGCGATCCCAGCTCCAGCCCGGTAAGCGCAAGCAACACCGTCGCCCGTCGCAACGTCTGGATTTGTGGTGTTCGCAAACACTCGGCCCAAGCCGCCAGTCGCCAGCAAGGTTCCGCGAGCGAAGATTTGCACGCGTTCGCCGGTTCTTCCGTCCAGGGCCGTTATGCCGATCACCTGCCCGTCAGAAACGATGAGGTCCACGAGCGCCGCAAAACTGTGAAAAGTCACGTTGTCGAGTGAGCTGGCGTGCTGGCCCAAGCTGCGAACAATTTCCCGGCCTGTGGAGTCGCCGTGCGCATGCAGAACGCGGTTGCGGCTGTGGGCCCCTTCTCGCGCAAAGAGAAGCTCATCGCCCTTGCCGGTCGAAGGCGGTTCCCCATTCGATCAGTTGTTCGATGGCTGAGGGACCTTCTTCTACCAGAGTTCTTACAGCTTCGATGTCGCAAAGCCCGTCACCCGCGACGATCGTGTCTTGTTCATGCAGCTCAAGCTCGTCATCGTCGCTTAATGCGACCGCAATCCCGCCCTGAGCGTATTCGGAAGAAGATTCCTGAAGCGAGTCTTTTGCGATGACCAGTACGCGACCCGACTGGGCGAGTTCCGCCGTGGCACGTAATCCAGCTACGCCCGCCCCCACAACAACAAAATCCGTCTCAATCCGCTGCGTAGGGGCCTTAATAATCACAATGGTACAACGATCAAATGCCCGTCTTTGAGGTTAGAACCTCGCAGTGTAGCTACCCGAACGTCATTGAGCGCGGGATCAGCGGGCGCATTCGTGAATATCTCCCCGGGCGGCACGGCAAGCTGTTCGTCCTGACAACGGACGACGTTTGGCGACTTACACGGAAAGGTCATCAGCGGTCAATTCGAACCGGGCGAGTACGAAGTTCTTCGGTTCGAAGGTGGCGAAAGTAACAAGCGGCTGGCCAACCTCGAGAGGCTCGCGGAAGAGATGTCGGAGCGGGGCGCTGACCGGACCAGTATTGTAATTGGTTTCGGCGGTGGGATCGTAACGGATATGGGCGGCTTCCTCGCGGCTATCTTCATGCGCGGCATTCCCGTCTTGCAGATTCCGACGACGCTCTTGGCCCAGGTAGATGCGGCAACCGGCGGCAAAACAGGCGTCAATCTTCGCAGCGGCAAAAACCTGATCGGAAGTTTTCATCAGCCGCTGGCGGTGTTGATTGATCCCGACTTTCTCTCGACGCTTCCGGAACGCGAGTACCGCGCCGGGTTATTTGAGGTCCTGAAATGTGGAGTCATTCGCGATCCTGAAGTCTTTTGGCCACTTTGCCCGGCGCCGCGTCGACATTCTCGGCGACGAATCCGGAGTTGGTGGACTCGCTCGTAGCCGGGGCCGTTCGCGTAAAAGTCGATGTTGTCTCAGCGGACGAAAAGGAAGGCGACCTCCGCAGGATCTTGAACTTCGGTCACACGATCGGACACGCCATTGAAGCCGAAACCGAATATACCCGGCTGCTCCATGGAGAAGCGATTGCCTGGGGCATGCTCGCCGCTACCGAACTTTCGTTTCTCACCGGCCTATTGTCGAAAGAGGACTGCGCAGCAATCGAGACAACGATTCGCAGCTACGGACCGATCCCTTCCATCGCGGATTTGAAGCCGGAGAATCTCATTGCAAGACTTGCGAAGGACAAGAAGACACTCGGAGGCAAAGTCCACTTTGTGCTTGCCACGGGGATCGGCACGGTGAAGATTGTGTCCGATGTCGATCAGTCCAACGTCAAGACAAGCGATTGTGAACACGTTGCAATGAAGTCCACTGCTGTCCCTAGCGGAACGACTCCTCCCGGCGCTTCAGATGAGAAGCAGGCATCCGCGTGGGTAGAGCGCATGTTCGCCGGCATTGCGCCGCGATATGACTTCCTTAACCATCTGCTTTCGTTCAACATCGATCGCAGGATGGCGCAAGGCACTGGTTCAGAAAGTCAGATGGGCTCTCGACAATCCTGATGCCGTGGTGCTGGATTTGTGCTGCGGTACGGGGGACGTTTACCTCGATTTCAACGTCGGAGCCAAAGCGCAAGTGATCGGAGCCGACTTCTGCCATCCCATGCTGACCGCAGCGCACAAGAAAACGCAGCGTAAAGGCATCCTGCCGGCTCTCCTCGAAGCTGATGCACTTACGCTGCCGTTCGCAGATGGTGAACTTGATTGCGTTGCGATCGCGTTCGGATTTCGAAACCTGGCTAACTACGAATCGGGCTTGGCTGAGCTACTCCGGGTGTTGAAACCGGGAGGGCAGATTGCAATCCTGGAGTTTTCTCATCCATCCAACTTTCTGGTGAGGCTGGGATATGGATTCTACTCGCGAGTGATCCTGCCGATCATTGGAACAATCGTGTCAGGTTCGCGAGAAGCTTACACCTATTTGCCGTCTTCGATACGAAAATTCCCTAAGGCGCCCGCGCTTGCGGACATGATGCGATCTGCCGGGTTCGCACGCGCCGAATACCAGTTTCTGACCGGTGGCATAGCGGCGCTTCATATCGGCACTAAGTGAGACGCGTCTGTGCCTTCGCATCTGCAGGAGTCGCCTTCAAGCCAGTGGCATGGCCGCCGTTCGTTACTCGCCTAAGCGGCGATTGATTTCGTCGCGCAAGTTCAGGTTTCGAACCAGGCGCAGAAGGTAATTGGGATGGAGACCCAACAGACGGGCCGCCTGTTTGTAGTCGCCGCCGCCCTGGACATAGGCATCCAAGATCGCTTCACGCTTTGCCTGGCCGAGAGAGGAATGATACTTCGCGCCTGATTCGCGTGGTGCAGATTCCAGCATTGCTTCGGGCAGATCTTCGGGTAGAACGGCATCGGACACGCCAAGCACAACGGCACGTTCCATTGCGTTTTCGAGTTCGCGCACGTTGCCCGGCCAGGAATACTGCATCAGGATTTCTTCGGCCTCTTTCGAGACCCCTTCCACCTGTCGCTTGCAGCGCTTCGCCGAGCTCTCGAGGAAATAGCGTGCCAGGATCGGAATATCCTCTTTGCGGTCCCGCAGCGGAGGCGACTCCAGCGTGACTACGTTCAGCCGATAGAGCAGATCTTCTCGGAATTTGCCTTCGCGAACATCTTCCTGCAGATCCCGATTTGTTGCGGCGATCACGCGGATATCGAGACTGTGCACCTGCGTGCCTCCAACGCGCTCAAATTCCCGCTGTTGCAGAACGCGCAGCAGCTTGGCTTGAAGCGGCAGCGCCAATTCGCCCACTTCATCCAGGAAGATTGTGCCGCCTTCCGCAAGTTCGAATCGGCCCTTCTTGAGCGCGATGGCACCGGTGAACGCTCCCTTCTCGTGACCGAACAACTCGCTCTCGAAGAGGTTCTCGCTCAGTGCCGCGCAATTGACCGCAATGAAGTGATGATCGCGGCGGTCGCTGCCTTGGTGGAGGGCTCGTGCAATCAATTCCTTGCCCGTCCCGCTCTCGCCCGTGATTAAGACAGTCGAATCTCGCGGAGCAACACGGTCGATGAGTGTCAACAGGCGCCGAATGGGAGGGCTGTTGCCGACGATCCCGTTCGGTACGCCAATCCGCTCCTCGAGAAGCGCCTTCTCCACTTTCAGGTTTTCTACTTCCCGATTCGCTTCGAACCCGATGGAAGCAAGAGAAGCAATGGCCGTCAGAGTCTCCAGATGAGCGGGTAGCCGCTCGCGCTCGCTCGCTTTAGTCTGCAAAAGCAATGCCCCGCCAAGGACGTTCGCGAGATACAGCGGAACGCCGATCATGCCGGTTTGAGAATCTTCGAACGCACCCTCTTCGGCGATCCTCGCGAGGCCGGCCTTTCCAAGCTCACCGGCTCCCAGGCCATTCAGCTTTCGTATTGGTCGATAACGCTTGCAAGGTTGAGCCCGAGAACGAGATACCCGGCATCTACCGGGATCAGATCCGACACGAGACGGATAATCTGGTTCTGGAGAAGCCTGCTTTGACCGTTCGCCGAACTGGCCGCCAGAGCGCGAAACAGAAAAACAAGCGAACAGGACGCCAACAACACCGGCTTCACGTCGCTCGCGCCGAGCCGGAGCTCGCTCCTCTTTCGCCTCCTCGCCCGAGCGAAACATCAGGATGGTTTTGCCGACCCCGATCTGGTCGCGATCGGACAAGCCAGCGCTCCGCAGATCGCATTCCGTTCACGTAAGTTCCGATCGAACTTCGAAGATCTGTGATCAGAAAGCGGCCGCTCATGCTGCCGGATCTGACAATGCCGCCAGCCGACTTCCGGTTCATTGATCACGATCTTTGAAGACGGCGATCGGCCGATGAAGAACTCGCCCTTGGTGAGGTCGTGGCGCGTGCCAGCGGATGATCCGTTGACGACAACCAACTCGGCAGCCATAAGAAGAACGTCTATTTTACAGGTCGGCTAAACCGTAAGCGGGATAAGTGTGTCTCGGGATGGTTCGGGTTCGCGGCTCGGCCGCGGATTCGTCGACGTCCAGTATCTGGGATCAAGCAACCGGCTCAACTCGACATTTCCCATCGCTGAGATCAACGTCTCTTTCAAGAAAGGGTGATCCTTCTCGATCTCCGAGAAGAAGCTGCGCAACGTATTTCGCACCGTGCCGGTTTTTTGGGAGCAACCGCACGGGATGACCGGCGCGCCCAAGCTCTCCGCAAAGGCCGAGGTCTGGTCTTCCGTCACGTATACCAGGGGCCGGATGAGGCGAAATTCGCGTTTCTTGGACCAGGTAACGGGAGGAAGTGCGCTAATTCTCCCGGTAAACATCGAATTGCGGAGAAAGGCTTCGCAAAAATCGTCGGCGGTATGGCCCAGTGCCACGACATTCGCACCCATCTTCCTGGCGATGTCATACACAGCGCGACGGCGAAACCGGCTGCAAACGTCACATCCGTGGTCGGGCTGCTGTTCCAGGAGGTCGAGCGAGGGCTCGTCTTCGATGTAAACCCAATCGATGCCTCGACTTCGAAGATATTCGCCGACCGGATGAATCGGACGGAGGAATTTGCCCTGTTCGACGGTAAAAGCACTAACGCGGAAATTGATGGGCGCCCGTTTCTGAAGAAGCAGCAGGGCCTCGAGCAGCGTCAGCGAGTCCTTTCCACCGGAAACGCCGACGGCAACATAGTCGCCGTCACGGATCATTTTGAACCGGCTTATCGCCTCACCGACCTTGCGCAGTATTGAGCGCTCAAGCTCCATCCTTATTACGATATCGGATTTTCCACGTCCAAAGCCCAAATCTCGCCCCTGAACGCCCCAACAGTCACGAGATCGGCTCGGATCTGCGAAAATAGGAGTGCACCCAAGCAACTCCCGCAGAGTCCACCATCTTTCCGCTAAAGATTCGGTCCGACTCAGAGCTTGAGGATCTGACAATTTCGTGGAACAGTTGACCAAAGACCAAGTTCGTTCAAGTCTCGTATTGCCATTTGGCTTCGCGTTTGAGGATCTTTACCGGACCGATCAATTGCGACGGCTGGACGACCTATTCCTCGAGGATCTGGGCCAGACCGCCCCGGCGCTCCGGGATTCGCTTCTGGCTGCACGGGAAAATCCAGGTTCTTTAGCTCCGAAGGCTCACTCGACCCTGATCCTCGAGGTCGCACCTTACCTCGAAGACTTTCTGGGCAACTTCTTCGGCATACAGCCAGAATTGGACAGACTGCGAGCGCGTCACTCTGCGCTCGCGCCGATTTACGCGGTCAAGCGCCGGTTTGTTCAGCGCAAGGCAATTACCGGGTACACCGAAGAAAAAGCAAGCGAAATCGACGGCTACGCCCTCGCTCCCGAACTCGAAACGCTGCTGCAGGAGCCGCTGACGGATCTCAGCTTCGCGACGCAGGTATCCCGCTGGCTGGAAAACGAAACGGAATACGCCGCTCAATTGCAGCTGGCGGCATCGCTACGCCGCCTGGGCAACGCTTTCGCCGCAGGGCAAAGCAAAGCATCGATCGAGCGTCCTGTTCAAAGTTCCTCACAAGCTTGATCCGCACCACCTGGTGCCGGCAGAAGCGGTCGCCGACAGACGGACTCGTTCGGCTTCAGTTCGACAGCAAGCACTGGCGTGTTCGCGAAGGTTTTCAGCTTACCGATCCCGGGACGGATCTCACCGGCGCGCTCGATCAGGCAAACTACTGCATCAAATGCCACAACCAGGGCAAGGACAGCTGCTCGACCGGTCTGAAAGGAAAAGAACGGCGCATTCAAATCGAGCGTGTTCGGGGTTCCGCTTGCCGGATGCCCTCTTGACGAAAAGATTTCGGAGATGAACGTGGCGAAAGGCGCGGGCAACCCCATTGGCGCTTTGGCGATCGTCACGATCGACAATCCGATGTGCGCCGCGACAGGCCACCGAATCTGCAACGACTGCATGAAGTCGTGCATTTTCCAGAAGCAGGATCCCGTAGACATTCCCGCAGGTTGAGACGCGATCGTTGAAAGACGTTCTTGAGCTGACTTGGGGATTCGAGATCTACAGCCTGCTGACTCGTTGGAATCCGCTGAATATCTCCCGTCCGTTCCCGCGCACCGCCACCGGACACAAGGTTCTGGTCGTTGGCCTGGGACCAGCCGGGTTCACCCTTTCTCACCACTTGATGAACGACGGCCATACCGTGGCCGCAGTCGACGGCCTGAAGCTGGAGCCGCTGCCTTCCGACATCTCGGGTGTGGACGCCTATGGGCAGCGCGTTCCGTTCAAGCCGATCCGCGACGTAACTGAGATTTACGAGCGGCTCGACGAGCGAGTCATGGCTGGTTTCGGCGGAGTTGCAGAATACGGCATCACCGTCCGCTGGAACAAGAACTTCCTCAAGATTATTCGGCTGCTGCTTGAACGGCGTGGCGAGTTTGCGATGTTCGGCGGAGTTCGCTTCGGCGGAACGCTGACGGTCGAAAGTGCGTTCGAAATGGGATTCGACCACATTGCGCTTTGCGCAGGAGCCGGGCGTCCGACCGTCATTCCAATGAAGAACGGCCTGGTACGAGGCGTTCGACAAGCTTCGGACTTCCTGATGGCGTTGCAACTAACCGGCGCGGCGAAATTCGAATCCCTGGCAAACCTGCAGATCCGTATGCCGATCGTGGTTATAGGCGGTGGTTTAACCGCGGTCGACACCGCGACCGAGTCTCTCGCCTACTACGTCGTGCAGGTCGAGAAGTTCCTGAAGCGCTACGAACTACTGGTTGCCGAAATTGGCGAGCGCGCCGTTCTGTCGAAGTGGAATGCAGAAGACGCCGAGATCGCGACGGAGTTTCTCGACCATGCGCCGGCAGATCCGGGCTGAACGGGCGGCGGCTGCACGCGAAGGTCGCGCTCCGGAGATCAACAAGCTTCTGGATTCCTGGGGTGGTTCAACCATTGCGTACCGGCGGCGGCTGATCGACGCACCGAGCTACACGCTGAACCATGAGGAAGTCGCGAAGGCTTTTGAAGAGGGCGTGAAATTTGCCGAATGTCTCTCGCCGCAAGAAGTCGAAATCGACGAAGCCGGCAGTGCCCGAGCCATCCGTTTAGAGAAGCAACGCCTTGACGAAGCCACCGGTCAGTTGTTGCCGACGGGAGAATTTGTCACACTTCCGGCCCGAAGCATTCTGGTTGCTGCCGGCACTCAGCCGAATACGGTTCTGGCGCGTGAGGACGAGGCGAACTTCACGCTTGACGGACGTTATTTCCAGGCGCATCGATGAGGAAGGGAACCCCGTCCGGCCGGAGCGCATTTCGAAACCCACGTCGACCTACGTTCTTGTCTCACGGCAGACGGATGGCCGGGCCGTCAGTTTCTTTGGCGATCTGCATCCTTCGTTTTCGGGCAACGTGGTGAAGGCAATGGGGAGCGCAAAACGAGGATACCCCGTTGTTTCACGCGTACTTTCGAATCTGCCGAAGACAGAGCCTCGTCGCCGCAAGAGTTGCTCGCGCGGTTGAACGACGAACTCCGACCCCGTGTTGAGGATGTAGTGCGCCTCACCCCCAACATTGTCGAGATCATCGTTCGCGCACCCATCGCCGCAAGGGCCTTCAAGCCGGGGCAATTCTACCGGCTTGCAGAACTACGAAGCGTTGGCGGCACGCACTGACTCAACTGTTCTCGCCATGGAGGGACTGGCACTCACGGGCGCCTCTGTGGATTTGGAGAAGGGTCTGCTGTCGACCATCGTTCTTGAGATGGGTGGTTCCTCAGATCTTTGCGCCATGTTGAAGCCCGGTGAACCCGTCGTGCTCATGGGCCCGACAGGTACGCCGACCGAAACACCGGAACAGGAAACGGTACTCCTGGCCGGCGGCGGTTTGGGCAATGCGGTTCTCTTCTCGATCGGACAGAAACTGCGTGCTGCTGGATCGCGCGTAGTTTACTTTGCCGGTTACAAGAAGATCATCGATCGCTATAAGGTGGAAGAGATCGAAAAAGCGGCCGATGTCGTGATCTGGGTCTGCGACGAAGCACCGGGATTCACTCCGGATCGAGTGCAAGACAGCGCGTTCGTGGGCAACATCGTGGAAGCGATGGCCGCTTACGGCCGAGGTGAGCTCGGTGAACCGGAAATCCCGCTGAATTCGGTAGATCGGCTGATCGTCATCGGCTCCGACGGGATGATGAAGGCCGTTCAGCAGGCGCGCCACTAGGTATTGCGGCCCTATCTCAAGCCCGATCACCATGCCATCGGAAGCATCAACTCGCCGATGCAGTGCATGATGAAGGAAATCTGTGCTCAGTGCCTCCAGATGCATAAAGATCCGGTAACGGGCAAAGAGACGGTTGTGTTCTCATGCTTCAACCAGGATCAACCGCTTGATCACGTGGAGTTCGGCAGCTTGCGGTCACGGCTTTCCCAAAACGGCGCTCAGGAAAAGCTGACGAAACTCTGGATTAACCGGTGCCTGCGTCACATTGGGGCACGAAGCAGTGAGTTGGTGGCGCTGGGATAGCGTTTCGCGATTCGCTGGAATCGTGCAAGAAGGCAGCTGGGATTAGGTCAATTGCAGAGCTTGCGCCCAGTGTGATGTTGCTCAGAGCCTCCATCAGCGTGGGAACCTGTGGACGTAGGGGTCGAGCTTGTTAGACTCCGCAACGATGGCGAGTATCGCGATGCGTAGACCTTTAAGATTCTCTTGATAGGCAACATTCTTGTCTAGGTGATCAGGACGTCGAAACCTTCCGCTTCGGCCAGGGGAAATCGTCCAGAAACGCGTCCAGATTTCGCCTGTTTCCAGGTAATCCAGGAGATTCTTGAAGGGAACGCGGGTGCCATAGAAACACGGCGTGCCGCTCAAGATCTCGGGATCCCGCAGTGATGATAGGCCGGTCACGATTTTGATGGATCGTTGACATACGACATTCCGGATCAGTTCCGGGCTGCTTTCGTTCGTTACCATTAAAGTACTCCATGGATGCAACTTCCGTTGACCTGAAGAAGACGGTCAACCTACCGAAAACTTCATTTCCGATGAAGGCAAACTTGCCCGTGCTCGAACCCAAGCTGCTCGAGCAGTGGGAGAACACTGGCCTTTATCAGCGCATTCGGGAAGCCCGACAGGGAAAAAAGCAGTATGTTCTGCACGATGGACCTCCCTACGCAAACGGAAATATCCACCTCGGCACAGCGTTCAACAAGATCCTGAAAGACTTCATCGTGAAGTCGAAGAGCATGGCTGGCTTCGATGCTCCTTATGTGCCGGGCTGGGATTGCCATGGGTTGCCCATCGAATTCAAAGTCGATCAGGAACTCGGAAAACGCAAAGCGTCGATGAGCGCTGCACAGATCCGCGCCGAGTGCCGGACCTACGCATCCAATTTCGTCAACATCCACCGGCGGGAGTTCAAACGGCTGGGAGTGCTCGGCCGCTGGGACAATCCGTACCTGACGATGAGCGCCGAGTATGAGGCAGTCATCGCTCAGGCGTTCGTGGACTTTCTGCATAGCGGATATGTGTACAAGGGTCTGAAGCCGGTGCACTGGTGCATCAAAGACCGCACAGCTCTTGCCGAAGCGGAAGTCGAATACGAGAATCACACCAGTCCGTCCATCTATGTCCGTTTCCGGCTTACTTCAGATCCGGCAGCATTGGATCCGAGCCTGGCCGGGCGCGAAGTTTACTGCCTGATCTGGACAACCACGCCCTGGACCATCCCGGCAAACCTTGCGATCAGTTTCAATCCGAAGTTCGAATACGTGGTTGTAGACACGCCGCAAGGCCTGACGATTGTCGCCGAAGGCTTGCTCGACCAGGTATCAGAAGCGCTCGGCTGGGATAAGACGGTCGTCGCTCGTTTTCCTGGCACAAGGCTCGAAGGCGCCGTTTTCCGGCATCCGTTCCTCGACAGAGATTCGCTTGGCCTTCTGGGCGACCACGTCACGCTCGAACAGGGCACCGGAGCCGTACACACTGCGCCCGGACATGGTCAGGAAGACTTCGTTATCGGACAGCGATATGGGCTTCCCGTCTATTGTCCGGTCGATGCCTCGGGTCGCATCTTCCGCGCCGAAGGGGCTTCTGGCGTGTTGCCCGAAGAACTGATCGGCAAAACGGTTTGGGAGATCAACCCGATCGTCGATCCGGCTGCTCGAGGAGCACGGAGCGCTTGCGTCCCAAGTCCGGATAGAACATAGCTATCCACACTGCTGGCGCTGCCATAATCCTGTCATCTTCCGAGCCACGGAGCAGTGGTTCATCGGCATGGATCGGGAGACGCTACGAACCCGTGCGCTCGAAGCGATCAAAACCGTAAAGTGGCATCCCGAATGGGGCGAGGAACGCATCTCGAACATGATTGCGGTTCGGCCCGACTGGTGCATCTCGCGGCAACGCGTTTGGGGCGTTCCGATCATTGTTTTCTACTGCGAAGGCTGCGGCGAGCCCTTCACGGACAAGAGCGTTCTGGAAAGGGTGGTCGCAAAGTTCCGCGAGAAGACCGCGGACGTTTGGTATTCGGAAACGATCAGCGAATTGATGGGTGAAGGCTGCGCGTGCAAAAGTGCGGCGGCACGAATTTCCGGCGCGAAAACGACATTCTTGACGTTTGGTTTGATTCGGGATCCAGCCATCTTGCGGTTCTGACCGCCCGAAAACGGCCTGCCTTGGCCGTCGGACATGTACATCGAAGGCGGCGACCAATATCGCGGCTGGTTCCATAGTTCACTGCTGATCGGCGTTGGCCTGCGCGGCGGAGCGCCTTATCGCGAATGCGCGACACACGGCTGGACGCTCGATGCCGAAGGCCGGGCCATGTCCAAGTCGCTCGGCAACACGATCGAACCCGAGAAAATCGTAAAGCAGTACGGTGCCGATCTCCTCCGGCTTTGGGTTGCCTCCGTTGATTTCACCGAAGACGTTCGGCTTTCCGACGTCATCCTCACGCGGCTTTCGGAAGCCTACCGGAAACTCCGGAACACCTTCCGGTACATGCTGGGAAATCTTTCGGACTTCAATCCTGCCACCGATCAGGTTGCCGCGGGAGAGCTGACCCCGCTTGACGTCTGGATGCTGGCGCGGACGGAAGAGCTGGTGAAGAGCTGCCTCGCTCACTATCAGGAGTACGCATTCCACAAGGTCTATCGGGCCGTGTACGATTTCGCGATCACTGACATCAGTTCGCTGTTCGTAGACGTTTCGAAAGACCGCCTCTACACGGCGGGACCGAATTCGCCGCTACGCCGGAGTGCTCAAACAGCGCTGTACCGGATGAATGCAGCGCTTGTTCGACTGCTCGCCCCGATCCTGTCGTTCACATGCGAGGAGGTTTGGGGCTATATGAAGTTCGACCGCACGGCGGCTTCAAGCGTTCACATTGACTACTTCCCGAATCCGGAAGATCTGACGGCTGGGTTCACTCCAAAGCAGCGCGAACTCGCAGCCGAGTGGGAGCGGCTGCTTCCCGATTCGCGAACGCGTCTTGAAAGCACTCGACAGCGCGCGCGAAGACAAGGTGATCGGATCTTCGCTCGAAGCGACCGTTCATCTCGAAGCCGGCGAAGAACAATTTCTGCTGCTGCAACGTTTCAGGGACGAACTGCCGATGTGGTTCATCACCTCCGACGTGACTCTTGCGCTCGGTCAAACGCCAGGAACTGACGGTGAAAGTGGAACGCGCCCGAGGCGACCGGTGCGAGCGATGCTGGCGCTACACGACGGATGTCGGAAGCAACTCCGATTTCCCGACTGTTTGCGCCCGGTGTGCAGCGGTACTGCCGGACTTCCTCAGCTAATCGTGGCAAATCCATTGACCACGAAGCGGGTTTGGGCGCTGGCTTTGAGCGCTGCGGTAGTCGTGCTCGACCGCCTGACCAAGTTGTACATCCAGCACGGCTTAAGCCCGTTCGACAATATTCCGGTGATTCCGGATTTCTTGCGCATTGTTCACGTTGAGAATCCGGGCGCTGCATTCGGAGTTCTGGCGGATGGCAACCCGGCGTTCCGGGGACTCATCCTAATAGGTGTCTCCTTTCTCGTCATGTGTCTTGTTGTGGCTGCTCTCTGGATCCGCAGTGTGACGGACGAAGCAACTGGTCAACTTTCTTGCTCTTGGGGCCATTCTGGGCGGCGCGGGCGGCAATCTTTACGACCGCATCATGCATGGAACGGTAACCGACTTCATTGAGGTGTTTCACGGCGGCTGGAGTTTCCCGGCGTTTAATGTCGCGGACAGCGCCATTACCGTCGGGGCCGCTTGTCTCGTGCTCGACACGCTGTTCCGCCCCGGCCAGACGAATCGGAAAGAGACGCTAAAGGCCTGGAGATAGCGCTGTGTATCCCAAACTAATCAGCTTCGGATCGTTCTTCATCCCGACGTATGGGGTTCTGGTAGCGCTTGGCTTTCTCCTCGCCCTTACCGTCACGCTCCGGCTTGCGCGGCGAAGTGGTCTGCCGTCCGAAAAGGTTGTCAATCTCGCGGTTTATTGCGCCATGGCCGGTATCATTGGCGCGAAGCTCTTCATGTTCCTGTTTGATTTGCCGACCTACCTGCGAAATCCTGGCGAGATCTTCACGCTTGAGACTCTGCAGGCGGCGGGCGTGTTCCATGGCGGACTGATTGTGGCGTTGCTTTTTGCCGCCTGGTATATCCGCAAAGAATCACTCCCGCTGTTTGCCACGATGGATTGCTTCGCGCCGGGCATTGCACTCGGTCAAGCGGTCGGGAGGTTGGGCTGCTTTGCTGCCGGATGCTGCTGGGGAACAGAATGCAGTTTGCCATGGGGAGTGCGGTTCCGCTCCGATTTCGCCGCTCCTGTTCCGCTGGATAAGACTTTGCATCCAGTCCAGCTCTATGAATCCGCGGCCGACCTTCTGATTTTTGCTTTCCTGTATCGGCGATTTCAGTCTTCTTCCGCGAAAAACGGAGAGATCATCGGGCTTTATCTGGTTCTCTACTCGATTGCGCGCTTTATCATCGAATTTTTCCGCGAACACGAACAATCGCTGGTGGGCCCGTTCTCGCTGACTCAGTGGATCGCATTGGGACTGCTGGTTCTCGGCTGCGTCTTTCTCATGCCGGAGCAGAAGGCCGTCTGCAAAATCGAATGCTGGCGAGGTCCAGCGGGCGACGGCTTAAAAACGGCCCGCGAACGGAATCCGAGAGTCTCCGATTTCTTATTGCGCAGTCTGGGCAGCACGGGCAGAAACTGTCCCAGCGAATCTCGATAGCAGAAAGCCAAGACAATCAGGACCAAAAGGATCCAAAGAAAGTGATTCGTCAGGTCCGATAGCATTGCACCGACGACCTGAAGTTTCCCCGGATAGTCCGGGGCGTCCAAGCCCGTTATTGGGTACCGGTTGCAAAGTACGTCCAGATACGTTCGCGGCGCAGATAGGCTTTCGACGTCCGCCGGGAGAACTTATACAAACCGCAACCGCCATTACTCCAAATGCCAATGCTGCCGCAATTAAGAACGGATGGCTTTGACTTCTGTTGAAGTACGCCGATAATGCGGCCAACGCGACGGTAGCAGGAATGTTGTTAGTGCCGAGCGTACCGTGCTGAAGTGCCGTAATTCATCGCTGTACTCTTTGTATGCCATACGCAGGTTCTCGTCCGTGACCGAAGCGACGCTCCCCAGAACACTCTTGATTCGTTTTGTCGATTTGCGACTTTTCGGTGAACAGCGCCGCGAGCCTTGCTTTAAGCAAATCGTCGTGAGCGGCAAGCGGTAAACCGTTTAGAATTTCCTCGCCAGCACTTTTTTTCTCGTCGTCGCTCAGCGCCCGAAGTTGCTTTCTGAGGTCGTCGGAGAGTGCCATGGCGATACGTTATCACCAGATTCCGTGCCGCAGTCCGCCGTCTAGAAACAGGCCGAACGCAAGCAACTTGTAAACAGCTTGTAAATCTTACGGATGCAACTGCGTCCTGAGAGTTCTTGCCTCCCCGTTCTCGATGCAGCAATGCTAGAGTAAGAAACCTAGTTGGGGGCAAGCGTGACTGCAGTGAGCCTACGGGTAAATCGCAGGTCTGGGACGCCGTTAATGGTGACGGTTCTGACCTGTATTACGTTCCTTTTTGTTTCGCCAGTTCTGGCCGACACGACCGCAAGCCTGAGCAGCACAGGCGCTGGAACGAGAGGCGAGCGGTGACTTGAGCGGAGCTCGAGCGTTGCTCGAGCAAAGCACGGGTACGGCCGGCAACACAGGCGGCGCAGAGGCTCTCGCGGAGTTTCTGGAGCGCCATGGGATTCGGGAAAGCCGTCAGGCGTACCTGAAATGGGCGGAAGGCGAGAGCGATCCGGCACGGCGGCAGCAAGCTCTCCGCCAAGTCGTGCTCGACGACTACATCGACGGCAGAGAAGCCGATCTTACCGCTGATCTTAAGCCGCTATCGCGAGGCCGGCGGCACCAACCTTCGCCCACCGGCTAAGCCAGCGAAAGCCGGCACAGGCAAAGATGATCTCTATTCCGGGTCCGCTCTCGTCGTTCGCGCGCATGGCGGCCCTTTCGCCGGATCTCGCTCCGGAAGAACTGCTTCCGGCCCTGGCCAGAAATATCGTCACGAATGGTTATGAGGCCTCGGGCAACGAGGCGCTTCAACAGACCGAATATCTTCGCCTGGTTGTGCGCTATCTGGCGCAGGCCAGAGAAATCCAGAGCCTGACAGGCAACACCCGTACGATCGTCATCCCTCAATGCGACAGCGAGCAGACCGGCGCCCTTCTGAAGGCGCTCGGATATCGGATGCGCGGATCCTGCGGAGGCGACATTGTGCTCGAGACGGTGAACCCGACCAAAGCGTTCCTGACGGTTGACTCGGGATTTCCCATCGCGCAACTCGAACAGGACCTGCGGGCCAACCGCAAATTCGAATTTCCGTACGCGCCGACGCAGATTCCCGTCCTGTACGGCTCCGATTACTGGATGAGTGCTCTGGGCCGCACAAATCAGCCGGAGTTTATCGATGCGTTCCTGTCTGACCCTTCACTTTGCCGCCTCTATCTCGGCTTGTCTCATATAGATCGCGCCACGGCCGAAGCGCTCCGGAAGCAGATGCCTGCACCGAGGCTGAAACTGTACGCCGGTGTTCTCGATTTTTACGGAGGTATGTTTCAGATCCAGAACGGAGCAGCCGTCGTGCCAGGCCCGGCTCGGACCTGGGGCAGTCTGGTGGGAACTTCTCCGTCGAATGCGGGCGCCTTCTATGAGAAGCTGCTGGCCACCGATGACGGTTGGGCTGCCAGCTATTTCGATGCTCTGTCCCGCATCAGCGGACCAACGGCCGCGTATCTGACTCAGCCGGAGCGGCTGCGCCGCTTCTACGATGCGCTACGAGGAAAGATCACGACGCCCGGTCCTGCGCGTCCGGTTTTCCGCTCGAGCACCGAACTGATGCTGCTGACAACCTCGCTGCGGATCGACCCGAATGGACAACCGCATATCCCCGGGAACATCGACGTCTGGAAAAACCTTTTCATCAAACATCCGCATGGGAAGTACGATGGCAAGCTCACTCGATCTGCAACGTCGTGGCGGTCGAACGACGATGTACTCGAGGCGCTTTTCGCATTAAGCCGGAAAACAGTGGAGAATGAGCCGCTCCGGATATTCCTCACACTGAGCGACGTGGATCGCGCCCGAACTGCGCCGATGTCTCCAGCGCTCGCTTCGCGGATGGTGAGCAGCTTCCGGGCGTACGGAGCACAGTATCCGTTGTTTGCGGACTCACCGTTCCTGTCTGAGGCGGCTATCAATCGTTACCTTGATACCGCGAGCGACATTAACTCCATACGGGACGTACTTCTTCGCGCAGACACTCTCGGTATCTTCCAGGCCAACACAGAGCTTTTCCGGATCCTTTCCCATCGGGACGCGATCGCGCTCGGATCGAGAGATACGGTTTTCACGAAGCTGATCACTCCGTTCGCCCACATACGCGCACAAGGCGACTTATTCGACGCCGGGAAATCAGGGATCGATCTGTTGCTTGCTTCCGCATCAGGCGCTTCGGCTGGCGGCTCGCGGCAAAAGCAGATTACGGAAGTCCTGATCGGCCCGCTCCGCAGTTCAGGGGGAAACGGCCCGGCATCACCGACCGATACGTTCCTGCGGGTATTCGATTCCCAGCGGCTCATTCCGGTCGACAGCCTCTTCGCTCTAGCCGAGAAGAAGGGCAGCGTCGATGCCAAGACGATGAAGAGCGTCACCGACCAGCTCGAACGCTTGGAGGAATCGGAGGCGGCGCGCGGATCTCTGTCTCAAGACGAGAAAAATTCGTTCTCGCTCGGGTATTGGAGCAATCGTCATATCGAACAGGAACGCAAATTCAACCTGGAGCGGATGCTAAGAGGTTCGGAGAAGCGGGAGATGAAGGACGCTCTCGTTCCTTTCCTTCGCGACTCTCTTGTTGGCCTGCTGTACAGCTATTACGCGCCGTCCGGCGCTCAGTTGCTCCTGACGAATCCGCAGTTTGTCCGGGCTCATGACTTTGTCGGCCCGGAGAGTTCACCCGCGGCATGGCGGAATACCGAAGTGTCCAGCGGGGGATGGCCCGTCAGCGCGGGCGGAAGGCTGATTGGATCGCTGGTTTCTCTCCCGTATGCGATTGCCGAAGCCGAACAGAACTTTCTAAGCCCCACCCGCGAACAAGCTTTGATCTGGGCTGATCTTGTCCCGCAGATGATTGCGAACGTCACCATCAACCGGTGGCGCAACGTCAAACCGGAGCAACTTCGATGGGTTGCTCTCAACGTTCAACGCGGCAAGAATCTCATTGCGGCTGCTGCCCTTGATCCTGCCGTTCAGGCTCCCGTGATGGACGCGTACAAGCGGTACTCGACTCCGGGGCGAGTGGAATGGCTGGGAGATCACCTGCAGTCGGAAAGCTTTTCTAAAGTGATTGCGGAGGTGCCAACCGCGATTCTTTACGCGCTCGGAGAAGATCCCGCTCTGGCAAATGTCGCCCCGGATCTAGCGTCCCGCCAGATCGCCGCGGTGAAAGAACAGAATGCAAGCTCTGTTTCGCCCGAAGCCATCGGCCGCGTTTTCGGAACGCCAAAGCCGACCTTAACTCATTCCTACACGCCCGGCCTTCTCATGCTCCGAACGTTCCCGGCTCTTATGGGGTACTCGAGCCGGATACTTGCCGAAACGTGGGAGTCAAACAACTTGTACTATGCTGCGCTAGCCGACGAAATTGCTACGCCGGTGGGTGCGCTTGAGACCTATATTCCCGAGTGGAATCGTTCGACGATCGAAAATATCTTCGCGACTCATCTTGAAGACTGGCCGGCAATTTTGCGGTCATTACAGACGACGGGTAATAACATCAGACACCAGAGCGAGAGAGCTTCGGTTTCGCGGCCGTCCGGGAACTGAAAAGGAAACTGTGAGTAAAACTGTTCGCACCCTTATTGCTACTGCCGTACTGCTTGGAATGGCAGGTGCGTGGCTCTATGCGCAAGAGCAGGACCAGACCACATTCCACGTGAAGGTGGACATGGTCGTGCTGAGCTTTGCCGTTACGGATACGAAAGGCAAATACGTCAACGGGCTCAAGCCCAAGGATTTCAAGATTTACGAGGACGATATCAATCAGAAGCTCGCCACGTTCGCGGAAGGTAACCGCACACCGGTCCAGGTGCTCGAAACGGGAGAAACGCGGCCTCTGCGCGCCGGCGACCCGGGAGACGGAGGGGGCGGACGAGTAGTGGATCTTCGGTCTGAAGCCACGGGAACGAACGTTTTCGTCCTTTTCGATACCAGCAACTATATGTATCGCGGATTCGTGTACGCTTCGGACGCGATCGCTGACTTCATCCGCGGTCTGGACCGCGCCGATTCGATTGCCGTTTACACGTACAGCCGCAACCTGAACCGGGCTGTTTCACTCAATCGGGATCGCGCACTTGCCATCTCGGGCTTGCGAAAAGCGGTAGCGGGCGACGACTCGGCGCTGTACAACTGCTTGCTTCTGACTCTGCGCGATGCGGCAAAAGTACCCGGGCGCAAAGTAGTCATAGTCTTTTCGAACGGGCCGGATAACGCAAGCATGGTTGCTCCTGACGATGTCCGGGCCGTAGCCGAGGACGAAGGTATCCCGATATATGTGATCTCGACGAATGAGGTCACGAAGGATCCCATCTCGAGCGGCATCTTCAAACGGATTTCTAACAGCACGGGTGGAAAGAGCTACTTCGCCAAGACCTGGCAGAAGCAGGTAGAAGCGTTCGAGTCAATCCGCGAGGACTTGGGCAACAGCTACACCGTCACGTACTATCCGCAACCGAATCCGAACGAGGGCTTCCGGAAACTGCACATCGAGCTGCTCCCGGAAGCAATGAAGAAATACAAGGTACGCGCCCGGCCGGGCTATCGGCCACAACGCGGTATCTAGCACGCTGCCCGGAGCGTGTCTAGCTCTGGCGGTGGATCGCGAACGGTCCCCACGCCTGCGCTGTCGCCATCATCTGGACCACGTTGATGTTGACGTGTTGCGGACGTGTAGCTACCCAATGGATCGCGTCAGCGACATCGTCGGCGCTTAGAGCCTTGACGCCCTTGTAAATGGCTGCGGCTTTTTCCTCGTCGCCTTTAAACCGGACCTTCGAGAATTCCGTATCCGAGGTCAGTCCGGGTTGAATGTCAGTGACGCGAATGCCTGTACCGAGCAGATCGGAACGCAAGTTGTAACTGAACTGGTGCACAAAGGCTTTCACCGCGCCGTAGACGTTGCCGCCCGGGTACGGGAATTCAGCAGCGACAGATCCGAGATTGATGATGTGCCCACGTTTTCGCTCGACCATTCCAGGGAGGAGCAGCCGCGTGCAGTACATCACTCCTTTGATGTTGATGTCGACCATCGCGTCCCAGTCATTCAGATCGGCGGTCTGAGCGGGATCGAGGCCAAGTGCGCCGCCAGCATTGTTAACCAGCACATCCACTTCGCGAAATCCTTCCGGAAGGCTCGCGATGGCTGATTCCACCTCGGCACGCTTACTGACATCGAAGCTCAAAGGAAGAAAGTTGTCGCCCGATTCCTTCTTGAGTTCTTGCAGCCTGTCCCCGCGCCGCCCGGTTCCGACTACTTTGGCGCCGCTCCGAATAAATGCCTGGGCGGTAGCCCGCCCATAGCCCGACGTTGCTCCTGTGACAAAAACGATCATTTCTCAAGCATAGAGGTCAGACCATGCATGGACGCGACGGCTAGGGCGGGATTTTGGCTGAGACGTTCCCGATCGAGAGATCACTTGGGGCGCCCTGGAACTGCCACTGTACCCGATGTCAAAAGTAAGCGAAGCAACAAAAGCTCTGCCGAGCTGACCGGTTTCATCACTGTGCTAGGCTGATAGCGTTCTCGCTTAACAACGCATATTCCGCTCGTTTTGCGCGCGCCCATCCCTCTCCAATGTCGCTGCAGGTCTTTTTGCAAGCCCACCTGATTGGTGGAAACGACTTTCTCGCTGCCGAGCCCGCGATCAATGAAGACCCCCTTTTGAGCTTCCGGGGCCGGTGCGCGTGGCTCAGTCTCTTCTGCGAAGTCTTGCCGCGTGCGCTCCTCGCCGAGCTGAAGCTATCTCGCATGCTCCTTGGCTCGGCAAGCTCCGAGCAGTTTCTTCTGGTTCTGACGGAAGAAGATCTTCCCCGCGCCAACGAACTATTGAATCGCGCAGCAACTGCGGTTTCGGACATTTCCGGGGATCATCTTCGGCTGATCTGGGCAAGCACGGAGGATCTGGGTGCGTGGCCGGTAGTGCGGAAGCGGCTGGATGATGCGCTATCTACTTTTCGATCGGCACCGCTGTCCAGGGAAGCGAGTGTAACTGCATTTCTGTCTGCAACCGAGGATGGGAAGTCGGTATCGTCTTATTTCTCGCAATTTGCCGCAGGAGTCGTATCAGCGTCGAGCGTGGGCTGGTCTTCTGAACGCCCAGGGGAACTCCAGTGGGAAGGAAGCCAGTATTCATGGCCTCTCAAGGAGCAATCGAGCCTTACTGAAGATGCGGTTGTGTTCCCGCGCCGGACGGCGATGAGCGACGAGGGCCAGGTCCTGGCGTTGCAGCAACTGGCAGAGAGAGCGGACGGCAGAGCGCGATGGGGAATCCTGATCGGGGATGTCGATAACTTCGACGCGCTGCTCCGAAGCGCCGGGACGGCCGAAGAACACATTCATCTCTCCGTCATGTTCAAGGAGTTTTTCGCCGGTGAGCTTTCGTTGCTCGGCACACTCCCGGATTTCTGGCGCAAAGTGACGGTGGTCTATCTCGGCGGCGACGACTTTGCGGTCGTGGGCTCCTGGGACGCCCTGCTTCTGCTCGCGCGTGAGCTTCAGCGACTGTTCGACAAGTTTGCCGGCGAGAACGTACAGGCTGCGTCGGCTTTCGAGGGCAAAACCATCAGTATGTCTTTGGCCATCGCTCCCGAGGGCAGCGAAGCCATCGGCGCCGTGTTACAAACGGCCATTTCGCAGTTGCGACAGGCAAAGGCCACGGAACCGGGGACATTCTCGCTTTTCGGCAGAACTCTCGAGTGGAAGCGCTTGGTCGACGCGGAGGAATTGAAGTCGAGCCTGGTCAGACTCGTTCGCGATTTCGGATATCCGCCGCAATACATCTATGATCTGGCCTCGGTCTATCGCGAGGGCACGGCCGTTCGCTCCCCGCGTAGAAAGGCGGCCCGGGTCGACAAGCCGTGGCGGACCTATATGCGGCTCGCCAGGGTTATCCCTCAGTCGCGAGGGAAAGAAGTAAACAATGTGCGCAACGCGGTGATCAACAGCTTGATCGGTAAAAGAACAAACGCGGTGAAGCTACGCCCATCGGGGCGTGTTGGTCTGGAGTGGGCGCGATTGGCAGCAGGCGAGAGCGTTTAGTGCTCTCGACGGAAGGTGATTCAGATGGCAGAAACTGAAGAAAAGAAGGGCGACGAGCGGCGTTCGGGCGAATCGCGGCCTCCACGCGAAGGCCGGCCCGGCGGCGGAGGTCCTCGCGGCGGCAACGAACGCGGATCCGGAGAAGGCCGGGGCGATCGCGGACGCGAGAATCGTGGAGGAGGAGGCCGGCCGGGCGGCGGTGACCGCAGACCCGAGGGACCGCCCGAAATCGATCTCGAAAAGCTGATCTCCGATAGTCTCTATCTGGACAATCAGGCGCACGTCGTTGTCAGCAGAATGCGCGACATGGATTCCGGCACAAAGAGTCAGCTTCGGCGTCTCTACAATGCCGTACGGCGAGCAACCCGAACCCCCGAATCGGAACGGCAACACGAGTTCGTGATGGTGCGCGCGCGTCTTGCGTACACCATTGCGCGGCACTCGCTCCGCAGTCTCGATGCTCTCGAACGTCTATTGCTTCAGGTCACACGCAAAAACGATACGCGCGGCTACGAACGGTTCCGTGACCTGTTCGAGGCCATCATTGCTTACAACGAATAGAGCCTACGACCAAGAGGCCATTGAACAGGAAAAGAAAGCATGAGTTCTCATACTGCAGGAACGCAACTGACGTTCCTTGGAAAGCTGATTCTCGAAGGCGAGATTCAGTGCCAGACCGGCCTCCATATCGGCGCCGGTAAAGGGTCGCTCGAAATCGGCGGCGCCGACAATCCCGTAGTCAAAGATGCGTTCGGCGTACCCTACATTCCGGGCAGTTCACTTCGCGGGCGTTTGCGCAGCCTGCTCGAGCAATCGCTTGGGCTCACCGTACCGAATGAACTTGTTTACGTGTCGAAACGACGCGGACAGGAAGTACGCATCCACCAGAGCGATCGGCCGGACGACGAAGTGTGTCTCCTTTTTGGCCGAAGCCCCGCGCGCGTGGAGAAAGTGTCTGGTGGTGAAGCCTCGGAATCGGCCGCTGCCACGCCGGCACGCCTCACGGTCTACGACTCGCCCCTGGTTCTCGACAGCATCACGCAGCAGATGCGCGAAAACCTGGATGACGAACTCACCGAAGTGAAGAGCGAGAACGCCGTCGATCGCATTACGTCTCAGGCGAATCCGCGCACCCTCGAGCGTGTTCCCGCCGGCGCACGATTCCGGTTCCGCATGGTTCTCGATGTACTGTGTCCGGAAGACAAACCGCTGGTGGCGCGGATCCCCGAGGCGCTTCGCTTGCTCGAAGACGATTCGCTCGGCGGGGGCGGCAGCCGGGGAAGCGGACGCATCTCGTTCGGCTCGCTGACTCTTTCCTGGCGCAGCAAGGATTACTACGGGAAGGGAGCGAGCGAGAGCACGCTTGTTTCAGGCGCGGAACTGGCAGCCTTGCAGCAACTCGTCGCTGCCGACGACTTCGGAGAAAAACTGGCCTAAATGCAGCCGGCTGTCGTTATCCGCTTGCGTCCGCTCGGACCGTGGCGCTGCGGAGTTGGAATCGGTCAAGGGCAAGTCGAGAGCGCATTTCGAAGCGACCGCCTGTATTCAGCGGTCACGCTCGCCATGCAGCACCTCGACTTGCTTTCGGAGTGGCTCGAAGCGACAGCGCTCAGTCCGACTCCGGCGGTTGTCTTCAGTTCATTGTTTCCGTTTCAAGGGGACACGCTGTTTGCTCCGCCTCCGGCTACCGTGTGGCCGCCTCCGGCCTCTTTGCTGACCAGCCCAAGTCCGGTGTTTCTGTCCAAGATGCGTTGGGCGGCGGCGCAGTACGTCCCGTTGTCCGTTAACCGAGTCGCTGCTGTTGTCACAGCCTCTATTGGCGGACCAGTGGATCGTTGATGGAGAGAGCGGATGCCTCTTGCGGCGCGACCGCCCGAGCACAAGCCCGTTTCGTTATTCGAGTCGGACGAGTGCCGGGGTCGACCGCTTAAGCGAAACGTCAGGGACGGCGCGCAGTATCGCGTGCATCGAATTCGAGAACGGCGCGGGCCTCTGGGGTGTTGCGCGTTTTGCGGATGAGAACGCGGAAGCAACGTGGGGAGAACGAGTGCGCGGAGCCTTCCGGCTGCTCGCCGATACGGGTTTCGGAGGCCGTCGGAGCAGTGGCTGGGGACAAACGGCCGCCCCTGAATTCGAAAGCGGATCCTGGCCCAGGCTGCTCCTTCCCAAAGTCGCGGGAGCGTCGGACGGCGGGCCCGAGCCCGGAACCGAAAGTGAACAGGCCCCTTTGTTTTGGCTCCTTTCTCTCTATTCCCCGGGGCCCAAAGATTCCGTCGATTGGAGCAGCGGCGATTATCAGCTGACCTCTCGAAACGGACACGTAGATAGCCGGGCGGGAAGCGGAGCTGCGAAAAAGGCGCTGCGGATGATCGCCGAAGGTTCCGTGCTGGCCGTACGAGACGAACCGGTCGGGGTTGCGGTCGACGTGGCCCCGGAAAACTTCTCTCATCCCGTTTACCGTGCGGGCTTCGCCCTCACCTGCAAGCTCCCGTTCGCCGAGGCACCCACGCGCTGGAGAGGGGCAGTGGAAACGACGCCGCAGACTGCGCTTTCCGATACTCCTGAGGGAGCAGGCACGCGCAGAGGAGCCGGAAACGTTATCGCCGTGCGAGCCGCCGACCGCGGCCGTTTCCCAATCAGAGCGGTCCGAATCGGCCGGCGAGATTGAAGTTCCGACGCTCTCCGCCGAAGCCGAATTGGACGTGAGCCAGGAGCCGGAGCAGTTGCCGGCCGACGCTGGCGAGACCGTCGGCGGCTCCAGAGCCGGAAACAACGGCGGAGCAAGTCGAGCAAACAACCGAGGGGACCGTCGCCGAAGAGGGAGCGAAGGAAACGACCGAGGACACTGGGCAGGGTAACGATGAAGTATAAAGTCACCGCGCTTACGCCACTGCTCGTCGGGGACGGGCGCGCGTTGTCCCCGATCGATTACATGGTCTGGAAGGACCAGGTCAACGTACTCGATCAAAACAGGATTTTCAAATTGCTGGCGCGAGGTCCCCGACTAGAGGGCTACCTGAACCAATTACGGAAAGCCACCAAGCTGGATTTCGCCTCGTGGGGCGGCTTTGCTCAGAATTTTTCGCAACGTCGAATTCCGTTCGAGCACGCGGACTCCACCGCCATTTGGAACGCCACGCCTTCGGAAGTACTATTTATTCCGACATTTGCTTCCAGCTACCGGGGGGCTTATCTCCCCGCTTCGGCCCTCAAAGGCGCTCTGCGCTCGGGATTGGTGCATTCGCGTTGGTCCCAGGCCACCATTGATCGCATGGCGTCGTCCCTTGAGAACGATCGTTTGCCACGCCGGGTGAGCGAAGCAGCCGAAAGCTCCGCTGGCGCCAGTCAGACGAAAGTAGTTTCCCTCTCGGATAGCGAGCCGATTCCGCACGGAGCGTTCAAGGTCTTTTTAACCCGGACCGCCTCGGTCAACGCAGCGCAGGGGGGAAACCCCAACTCTCCTGGAAAGTAACCGGAAGGGGCAGCGTCCCTCCCCAGCGAATGTCCGACGCCACACCTCTGTTCGCGGAAATGGCTACGCCGGGTACTTCGTTCACCGGCACCTGGCAGGAACGGAGCTTCCTCGAAAATCAGGAAATTGCGCGCGCTTTGGGCTGGCGTTCCGTGCCGAGCCCGAAGATGATCGTGGACGCGGCGAATGACTTCGCCGAAGCCCAAATCGAGGCGCAGGGGCGTTATGCCGAAACCGCAGGGCTTTCCGGAATTGTCAACACCGTCAGTCGCTTACGGGAGGAACTCGCCAAGGCCAGAGAGGCGTCTCTCAGCTGTTTGCTCTGCCTCGGCTGGGGCGGTGGGTTCGTATCGAAATCCGCTTATCTCGAAACCGAACAGGATTCGTTCCGGAAAATTCTCCGGACGGTTCCGGCGCTTGAGTCGAGGACTTCGCGAGGGCGCTATCTTTCCCAAAACCCGCCGCGTGGTGTTCAAAGGCGGGCAGCCAGCCAGTTTGGCCGGTTGGGCGATTGCTCAGTTCGACGCCTAAGGGTAAAGCTTAGGGGCTGAACTGCCGATATTCCTCTATGATGGGAGTGTCGGGGGTTCGTAAGACGCCGCTGTACCTTTCCACGGCTCGTTGAGTTTAATCAGACATGCAAAGCGCGATCTATAACGCGTATTTCGGATTTGCCGAGAACCCGTTCGAAATCAGTCCGGATCCGGAGTTTCTCTACCGTAGTCCTCAGCATGAGGAAGCACTAGCAAATCTTATCTACGGCGTACGAGGCCGGAAAGGTTTCATCGTACTGTCGGGCGAAGTCGGAACCGGCAAGACAACCATGCTCGAGTGTTTGCGGGATTACCTGGAATCGCAACGCATTGAGTTTGCGTTTATCTTCAATTCCCGTCTTACTCCGGAACAATTTTTCGAGATGATGGCCTTCGATTTCGACCTTCAATGCGACCGGAAATCGAAGCCCGAAGTGCTGTTCGCCCTTAACTCCCTGCTCATTCAACAGGCTGAGCGCGGCAGAACCACCGCTCTGATCGTGGACGAAGCGCATAACCTGGACTGGGAAGTACTGGAAGAAATTCGATTACTGGGCAACCTGGAAAACCGGCACGGCAAGCTGCTGCAGATCATCCTGGCCGGTCAGCCGGAACTCGACCGCAAGCTGGACGCCTCCAATCTTCGTCAGTTGAAACAGCGCATTGTACTCCGCTGCACGCTCGACCCTCTTTCACCTGACGAAGTGATCGCGTACATCGAAACGAGACTCGCCCGGGCCGGCATGCCGAACCAGACGGTGTTTCCGCTCGATGTTCTGGACGAAATTTACGTGAGATCCCGGGGAATCCCTCGCCTGATCAACCTGCTTTGCGACAATCTGCTCATTACGGCGTTCGCAATGGAGAAAAGGTCAACCACGCTCGACATGCTTGACGAAGTCTGCCGTGATTTGAGGATCGAGTGGCCGGGCGGAAATCGCGAGCGGCGAGGACGTTCGCGGTACGGGATGGGTGAAGAGGAATTACCGGAAGCCCCGGTTCCGCTTCGCGGAGAATAAACTCGAGATCGAGTCCCGCACCGGATGAACGAACTCGTTCGAGTGAGTTTGCAGGATGACGTTGGCGTCATCGCGATCAACAACCCACCTGTCAATGCGCTGAGTTCCAGAGTCGCCGAGAGCCTTGCTTCCGCCGTTCTCGATCTGAACGCAAACGCTTCCGTCCGATCAATCGTGGTCCTCGGATCCGGCAATACCTTCATCGCCGGCGCAGACATTCGGGAACTGGCCCGGATTGCCGCCGGGCAAGCTCCGCCGTTGAACCTCCTTCCCTCCTTGCAGGCGATTGAAGACTCTCCCAAGCCGATTGTCATGGCCATTCATGGGGCTGCGCTCGGCGGGGGTCTCGAAACCGCGATGTGCGGGCATTACCGCCTGGCAGTTCCCACCGCTCAACTTGGCATGCCAGAGGTGAAGCTAGGGCTCATTCCAGGCGCAGGAGGAACTCAGCGGCTTCCCCGTTTAGTCGGACCCGTCCGGGCAGCGGAGATGTGCATCGAAGGTCGCCAGATCAGTGCTCGAGAAGCACTGAGTTGCGGACTCGTTGACCGTGTGATTGAAGGCGCTTTGCTGGATGAGGCGGTCCGATTCGCACGGGAGATAGCAGCGCAAACGGCAGTTAAAACACGCGAACGCGTCGCGAAGTTCGGACCGGGTGAAGCCGAAAAGCTGGAAGCACTTCAGGCGCGGGTCGAACAGGCTCGGCCCTCCCGAGCGCCTGCTGCCGCGCTGGAGGCGATATGGGCAAGCACTGAGCTTTCTTTCGACGAACGGCGTCCAGCGGGAAGCCGAGCTTTTCGAACAGTGCCTCCGTTCCGGCGAATCGAAAGGGCTGATCCACCTGTTTTTTGGCGAAAGAAACGCGGCCAAGGTCCCGGCTTTAGCAGGCAAGGAGAAGGCCTACGAGGTGCGTAGCGTGGCCGTCGTGGGCGCCGGCACGATGGGATCCGGGATCGCGACCGCCTTCGCCCAGTCCGGATTCCCGGTTTTGCTCAAAGAAGTTTCGAACGAAGCGCTCGGTCGGGGAATGGCGAACATTCGAGCGAATTTCGACCGCGCTGTAGCAAAGAATCGGCTGACGCCGGAGGTGGCCCAGAATCGCCTGGCAAGCATTCGCCCGCAAACGGATTTCAGCGGTTTTGACCAGGTCGACCTGGTGGTCGAGGCGGTCTTTGAGAATCTTCCGGTCAAACAGGCGGTGATGGAAGACTTGGGTAAAGCCGCCCGCCCGGACTGCATTCTTGCCACCAATACCTCAAGCTTGGACGTAAACGCGATTGCCTCGGGCAGCGGCCGATCGGAGAAAACGATCGGTCTTCACTTTTTCAGCCCGGCAAATGTCATGCGTCTCGTGGAGGTCGTCCCCGGCGCCGAGACCGACCCCGGCGTGACCGCCACATGCATGTCTCTGGGCAAGCGGCTTGGCAAAATCGCGGTTCTAGCCGGAAATCGGCCTGGTTTCATCGGGAACCGTATTTTCCGGCCCTACCTGAGAGAAGCCAGATTTCTGGTCGAGGAAGGCGCGTCGGTTGAAGAAGTAAACGAGGCGCTCGTCCAGTTCGGGATGAGTATGGGCCCACTGGCCGTCGACGACCTCATAGGGATTGACGTCTCGCGCCACATCGAAGACCAGTTCCGCCAGATGGATCCGCCCGGTGTACGACGCTCGATGCGTTTTGGAAGCACTTTACGATGCTGGCCATTTCGGACAGAAAACAGGTCTCGGCTGGTCGGAGTACGGGAGCGACCGGAAACCGCGGCCGAATTCACAACTCACTTCGCTGGCGGAGCGAGCGGCCGCGGAAGCCGGGCTCGACGCCACGTCGAATCAGCCGGGAGGAGATCGTGGACCGCTGTATCTGCAGTCTGGTCAACGAGGGTGCCCGAGTGCTTGCCGAGGGCACGGCCCAACGGGCGTCAGACATCGATGTCGTGTTCGTTCACGGCTATGGTTTTCCTGCCTGGCGCGGCGGCCCGATGTTCTGGGCGGATCTAGAGGGGCTCAATTCGGTACTCGAAAAAATCCAGGGCTTTGAAGAACGGTTTGGTTCCGATTTGTGGGCACCCGCGCCACTACTCGTTGAACTTGCCCGTTCTGGCCAGACGTTCTGCGGCCGCGAAAGCAACGTCTAAGGTCGTGCTCAGTACCTGGAAGGCGGGCACTTGGTATCCTGGCAAGTCTCCCGCATGCGGTTTGTTATCAGTACCCCAACTCTACTGGTTTTTCCAAGAAACCATTGACTTTCATAGAGTTACTGTTTTATCGTGGCCATTCGGTGTCGCGGCAGCCAAGCCTTGAGCCACACGTCGAGCGTGTATGACACGATGCGAGAGCAGCAAAATGGATGAGACCCACGAGACGCTGAACTCGGCGCTGGAGAGTGTCGACAAGGCCGAGGAATTGGCACTGCGGAAGGCTCAATCCCTGGGATTGGATGAGGATGAACTCGTGCACTTCGGCATGGCCGTTCGCGAGTGCATGGTGAATGCGGTTGTACACGGGAACCGATACAGCCAGGACAAGAAAGTGCATCTAGATATCGAACGTTCTCCGGAGCGCGTCGTTGTCACGATACGGGACGAGGGTTCGGGTTTCGATCCCGATTCATTGCCCGATCCGCTTGCTCCTGAAAATCTTATGCGCCAGTCGGGTCGGGGGCTTCTACTGACGAGAACGTTTGTCGATGAATTCAGTCTTAACAGCCGTCCGGGCTCTGGAACGGAAGTACGGCTCGTGAAAAACCGGGCTCAGGCGTGAGTACGTTGAAATTGCAGAGGAGGAGTGCAGGTGAGTGTTAAATTGACATCCCGTCAGGTTGGCGATGTCGCCGTTATCGATGCTGCTGGAAGGATCACTTTAGGTGAAGGAGCCAGCGATTTTCGCGAGACCATCCGGGATATTGTCAGCAAGGGCAACAAGAAGGTTCTGTTGAACTTGAGCGACGTTTCTTACATCGACAGTTCCGGTATCGGAGAGATGGTGTCCGGCTTTACTACCGTGACGAACAGCGGCGGACAGCTCAAATTAGTCGGGCTCTCAAAGCGAGTGAAGGATCTGCTGCAGATTACGAAGCTCTACACGGTTTTTGAGGTGTTTGACGACGAAGCGGAAGCCGTTCGCAGCTTCGCCTAGGCGTTTTCGGATGGGTTAGAGCCTTTGGATTGGGGCTGGATGAGACAAGTAGACGTTTCGACACACTTCTCTAGCAACAAGCGTGTCAACGTCAACTTCAATCTTCCCAATTCCCGGCTCTACACCTCAGCCGATCTCGTTACAGCCGTCTGAGCCGCCGGAAGTTGAACTTTTACTCGCCGACGAACTGACGCTGGTGCGCGAAGGTCTTTCGGCTCTCTGCAATGCTCTCAGCGGCTTCCGAGTTGTATCTCAGGTCGGCACGGCCGAAGGGGCGCTCCATGAGATCGAACGCCTGCAACCGGCGATCGCGCTTCTGGACCTTGGTTTGTCTGACCTTGCGGTGACAGAAGTCATCCGGCGGGTCAGAGAAAAAGGATCTTCGTACCCGTTGCGCGGTGCTATCGGTCAGAAAAGATCGTAAAACCGTGCTCGAGGTGCTGCGGACTGGCGCATGTGGGTACGTCCTGAAAACTTCCACCCCGGAACAGATGTCCGACGCTCTCAGCCAGTTCACGCAGGGTGGAATCTATGTCTCCCCGCAAATCGAGGTAACCTCACTGTTCAGCGAGAATGCCGGACGGACGCGAGGAAGATCCTCTCGAAGCGCTCAGCAGCCGCGAGTTCCAGGTCTTTTCCCTTCTGGTGGATGGCGTGCGAGCAAAGGAAATCGCAGCGCGCTTGGCGCTCAGCCCCAAAACGGTCGACACCTATCGCTCCAGCCTGATGCGGAAGCTCGATATTCACGACGTCGCCGGTTTGGTGAAATTCGCGATCAGGCGAGACCTCGCCGACGTCCGAGGCTAGCCCTTCGGGGTCCAGTCCAGGGCGTTCTTTATGCTACGCTACGGATGGTTCCCCTTATAGAAAGGCTGCAGTTCAGTTTTGACCCGTCATGAATTAAAGGAGCAACTCCAGCACGACGCATTTTCCGACAACGTCTCTGGTGTTCTCTCCTACGCCTCCTCGCACAGGGAGAAACTAATCCGGTGGGTGATTGTCGCCGGAGTGGTATTGATTTTGGTGGGTCTTGGTCTGTGGTACTCCTCTTATCCGCCGGGAACAGCGACGGGATGACCTGCAGACGGCATTCGCTGTTTACGAAGCCCCCGTCGGCACCGCCTCGGTGGGCAAAACGTTCTCTACCCAAGACGAGAAGAATAAAGCATCCCTGAAAGCGTTCAGCGAGGTGGCCGCTAAATATAACGGCGACGAGGAAGGACGGATCGCCCGCTATTATGTCGGAATTCTGAAAGCCCAAACGGGCGATGCAAAGAGTGCAGAAGCTGATCTGCGAGCAGTTGCTTCGGAGAACGGTAAACCGTTCCGCGCTTGCGAAGATTGCTTTATCTCAGTTGCTTTCCGGCCAAAATCGTCAGAGTGAAGCTCAATCGCTGCTGCGCGACGTTGTAAATAAACCAACCGACCTCGTTTCCAAATCACAGGCGCAATTGCTTCTCGCGCAATCTCTCGAGAGCACAAACCCCGCTGAAGCGAAGAAGCTGCTTCAATCCTTGAGAGGCCCTAATCAAACGCCTGCTACTGCGCGCGCTGTCGAACAACTCGCATCCCAGACCAAATAGGGGATAATGCTCGGCCGACTTCGTCTGGGTCCGGCGAATCTCCGTGGGAGGCAGTTTCCCGAACCAGCGCACCCTTTCCGGAATGATTTTCAGCGCGATCGCGATCGTATCATCCATTCGCGCGCCTTTCGCCGCCTGGAAGGCAAGACGCAAGTCTTTGCGACGGGCCTGTGTGATCACTTCCGTAATCGGCTAACCCACTCGATCGAGGTCTCTCAGGTTGCCCGAACTGTATGTTCTGCGCTCGAATTGAACGAAGAATACACTGAGGCGCTCGCACTCGCTCATGATCTCGGGCATCCGCCGTTCGCGCATGTCGGCGAGCGGGAACTAGACCGCCAGATGCGCCGGTTCGGAAGCTCTTTTGAGCACAACCGGCACGCTCTCCGGATTGTCGATCACCTGGAACGACGATATCCGCGCTTCGATGGTCTGAACCTGACCTTCGAGGTACGCGAGGGCATCGTGAAGCACTCACGCGAGCTCGACCCGAACTCCGAAATCGGAGCTTCAGGAGCTACTACCCGGGCAGCGCCCGCCTCTCGAGGCTCAACTCATCGACTTGGCGGACGAGATCGCCTACAACACGGCCGATATCGACGACTCGTTCTCGACGGGACTGTTCTCGATGGAGCAGATCGGAGAATCGATGCCGATCTTCGCCGAACTGGCGGAAACGGCAGAAAGTCAGTTTCCCGGAGCACCGGAACATATCCGATTCTGGGAGATCCAGCGCCACTTGATGAATTTGCTAGTCAGCGGGCTGGTCCAAGGTACGGCAGAAGCGGCGAACGCGGCCGGGGTTGAAACGGTCGCGGATGTAAGGTCCCTTGATTACCGTCTGGCACGAATGACGCCAGAGGCAGAAGCGATTAACGCTCAAATGAGATCGCTCCTGGTCAACCGGGTCTACTCCTACGCGCAATTCATCGAGGACCGTAGTGCGGCAGTCGATAAGCTCCGCTTACTTTTCGAGTACTTCCTCGAACACCCCGAACGAATGTCCTCGGGCCATCGCGAACGTCTGGAAGAGACGCCCGTGCATCGTGTCGTATGTGACTACGTGGCGGGAATGACCGATTCTTATCTGCTGCGGACCTACAAAGAACTGGTCCAGATCGCCTAATCTCGCGTTTGTACGTTCGAGAGTTCTGCCGATCGGACATACGTACAGTTTCTCGATCTGCCGGCAGATCTCTGCAGCGACACGCTCCGGCGGTTTCATTCTTCGTCCAAAACTACTTCAACCTTGATGTAAAGGTCCACTCTCTGCATCGGCTCTTCTTTGATGATAGCCGGCCGCCGGGTTTGAAAGCGCTGAGCCCGGTTGCATCCGCTGAACGTCAGTCACAAATCGCAGAATAATGTAAACCCATGATTTTGCTGAGCGAAGTCAGGTACTCGGCCAGACTCGCTGCTCACTCCTGTGGTTCATTTTTAACGAAAGTCGAGATCCTTCCCCCCTTCCTCGCGACGTGAGGAAGACAACCCCTTCGACTACAGAATTTCGCTGAACAAGGAGGAAACGCATGGTGCGCATTTTCGCACTACTTCTCTCGGTCTGCTTCGGACTAGCCGCCCAGACCGTCAACATCAACGTGCCGGCTGTCAACAGCAAAGGAACCCAGGTATCTGTGGGCCAGGTTTTCATTAGCTGGCACTCGTTCCTGGATAATTCCGGCAAATTGGTCCAGGGCTCTCAGAAGACGGTACCTGTCGCCAACGGAATGATCTCCACTTCGTTGATACCGTCCGACAACGCCGGATTATGTGTACAACGTACTCCTGATGAGCGGAGGCGAAGCTTCGAACTCTACCTGGCGTGTACCGGCCGGCGCTGATGTCACTCAGCTTTCGCAACTCGTTGCGGCTCCGGCTACCTCAACAACCGGGTACGATCCCGCCGGTGCGGCGGCAGCCGCTGTGGCCGCCATCCCCAATGCAAGCGCCACCACAACCGGGTTGCTTTCGAAGAATGACTGGATCGCTTTCAACGGTAAGCAGTCGCCACTTGGCTTTACGCCTGCGAATCCGGCGAACAATCTTAAGTGAGTATGCCGTCGAATGCTGCAGCAGTGCGGACCAACTCTAGGACTCGGGTCTGCAAGCACGCATCCGACAACCGACTTCGACGCCGCCGGCGCAGCTACGGCCGCAATCAACGGTCTCCCGAGCGCGAGCGGCACAACCAATGGATTGCTCTCCAAAACGGATTGGACAGCTTTCAATTCGAAACAAGCTGCTTTGGGCTTCACGCCTGCGAACCCGGCCAATAACCTGAGCGAATACGCCTCGAATGCGGCGGCCGTCAGAACAAATCTTGGGCTGGGATCGGCCAGCACGCACCCGGTGTCCGACTTCGACGCTGCCGGCGCGGCAGCCGCGGCTCAAGCTGCTGCCATCGCAGCTAGTGACCCCGCCGGAGCGGCAACCACGGCCCAAGCCAATGCCATTGCTTCGAGCGTGCAGAAGTCGAGCTTAGGTCCGAACCAACTTCTCGGCGTTACTGCTTCGGGAGCACCGTTTGTTGATCTCTCCGATCCCGTTTTGGCCACCTGGTTTTCCGCTCTTCGCAGCGCCAGTACCCAGGTCGTCAACGTTGCGATTGTCGGCGACTCCATTGCGCAGGGTCTCGGAACTGTCAGTAATGGCGGGAAGTTTTACAATTCCTGGGCTCAGCAACTCGCTCTGCACCTCCACACGCTGTTCGGCAACGGCGGATCCGGAATCATTCCCGTGTATTACGGCGTCGGAGCCTGGACACAGACCGGAACCTGGACAGAAGGCGGTTCGAACCTCGGGCCACTGCAAACCGGCATTAGCCCTTTCAATCACCTCTTTTCGGCAACGGGTACTGCGAAACACTCTGGGGTTGATGGCCATGGATGGAGACAAGGTCAACGTTTATACGCAGAGCGCACCGGATAGCGGCGCGTGCACAGTATCAATCGACGGAACTGTCGCGGGCACCACTCCTGCGACAACGTCCGCGACCCTGCAGGCCGTGAAGACGACCTTCGCCGCAAGCTGCGTTCGGCAGCCACACACTGACGATCACTCCGACCGCAACGGGTAAATGCTACGTCTACGGTGCCGAATGGACCATCGGCTCCACTGGTGTTCGCGTGCACAACGTCGCAGTTGCCGGGGCAAGAAGCGAAGCTTTCGGTTCGGCGCCTGCTACTGAGAATGCCTTCCTGAACGTCATACCAGGTGGAATCCAACTCGCTATCGTGTCGCTCGGCGTCAACGACTTTCACGCGGGCAACAACGAAGCGCTTGTCGACGTACACGTCGAACATGCAGAACCTTCTGACGTATCTCGCCGGTCTGTCATCTCCGTCGCCTTCGATTCTGATTGTGGACGAGAACCAGCCGAACACAGTGAACCAGACGCCCGCCGTGAACGCTCAGTTCACATGGTCGCAGCTCGTTTCGGCCGAGCAGTCATTGGCTGTTTCGAACAATGCAGCCTTCATTTCGATCAGCGAGCTTTGGGGTTCGTATACTTCGGCGAATACCCTCGGCCTCATGGCCGCGGACGGGGTGCATCCCAACGATAAGGGCCACCTTTACTACGACTACGTCCTGGAGCATCGGTTGTTGAAAGGCGCGCCGCCACTGCTGATGGGTGATACCGGGTGCCGGAAACATGGCGACGCAGTATTCGCAATTCCTCAGCCCGAGTTCAACCTTCGGCGGTGTTCCCGGCCACTACAACACGGCGTTCGGTGTCAAAGCCGGCTATGCGCAAACCGGCGACAAGAACACCTTCTTCGGAAACGGAGCGGGACAAGGCTTCACAACCGGTTCGAACAACACAGCCCTGGGTGCATTTGCCTGTCAGTCGCCTACTCTGACCGGTAGCAACCTGACCTGCCTTGGCGCTGGCGCTCAGATGGCCAGCGGCATGGCCAACGCAGCGCAGATCGGTCCCGGCACGAACAGCGTGAACGGCACGCTGCAGTGGTGGGGCTGGAATATGGCTGACGCGTACGGCAACCTTAATTCCAACCTGGTGAAGCGGAGCGTGGGAACGGCCATCGCTTCCGCGGCAACTATTGCTCCGACGAGCGGCATGACTCACGTTACTGGAACAACGGCGATCTCAACCATAACGGTCCCGAGCATCACGGTCAGCGGAACCGCCTTCACCGGCTGCCTTGTTCTGATTCCAGACGGAGCTTGGACCACGACGACGACCGGAAACATCGCGGCTGCGTCTACCGCAGTTGTGGGCAGGCAAATGGAGATGTGTTCGATGGCTCGAAGTGGTATCCGAACTACTAAACTGAAGCCTGCTAAACCTCACGCTTTAGCGTGAGTGCGAGATCTGTTCGGGCATTCGCGATTGATAATACTCATAGCGAATGCCTGAGCCGGTTCTCTGTAAGATCTGCCAAAAGCGTCGGGCCCGCCGTTTCTGCCCTGCAGTAAGCGGCGATATCTGCACACTCTGCTGCGGAACCGAACGAGAAGTTTCCCTCACTTGCCCACTCAATTGCCAATATCTGCAAGAAGCTCACAAGCGGGAAAAGCCCGTTGAGGTTGCAGATTGAGCAAATCAGCAACCCCGACATCCGCGTCTCCGAAGAGTTCCTCCGCGACGCATGAGGAGCTGCTTCTTTTCTCCATTTATTCCCTCGTCGAGGCCGCACTGCGCACCCCTGGCGCAAACGACAGTGACGTTATAGCCGTACTCGAAGCGCTCATTCAGACACACCGAACGCTCGAATCCGGCCTGGTCTACGAAACACGCCCGGAAAGCACTGTTGCACTCGGCATCCATCGCCTGTTCACCGCCTCACTCGCCGATTACCAGAAAGAACGAAAACGAGCGAGAAGACGTTCCCGGATCTCAGAAATTCCGAGATCCTGGCCATCCTCGTATTTCTGCATAGGCTGGGCCAGCAAAACCAGAATGGAAAGCCGCGCGGCCGCTTGTTCATGGACCTTCTGCGACACATGACGCCCGAGCGGGAGCGAGTCCCCGAGCAAACTTCGAGCATCATCATATGAGTAGAGGTGAAACGCTGAAGGCTAGATTACTCGGCCAAACGGAACTTGCGCCCGAGGTCCATCATTTTGAATTTGAAGTTATCGGCGCGGACAAACTGACGTTTACGCCGGGCCAGTTCGTGTCTGTCGTGGAGAAGAAAGGTCCGAAAGAAATCACGCGGGCTTACTCGATTGCTTCTCCCCGCGACGGCAACCGCTTTGAGCTTTGCCTGAATCGTGTGCCGGACGGCTTGGTCTCTCCCCAGTTATTCGAGCTGAAACCCGGGGATGAGGTTGAATTCAGCGAGCCACTCGGCTACTTCACGCTTCGGCACCCGGGCCACCGGGCGGTTTTTGTCGCAACAGGAACGGGTGTTGCGCCGTTTCGCTCGATGCTTCTGGATCATCTGCCGAGAACTCACCCGCACGTGACACTTCTGTTCGGCGTGCGCTATCCCGAAGGTCTGCTTTATCGCGAAGAGTTCGAGAAACTTGCCGAGCAATATCCCAACTTCAAGTTCATGCCGACAGTAACGCGTCCTGACAGTTCGTGGACCGGCAGAACCGGGCGCGTGCAGAGCCACCTGGATGAAGCCTTGGCTCTGCGTACACCTGAAGAAATCGACACGGTAGAGGTCTACATCTGCGGATTGCAGGAGATGGTCGACGAGGTCCGGGCCGAGCTAAAAGCGAAAGGGCTCGGGCGCAAGCAGATTATCTACGAAAAGTACGACTAGACGATGATGCGCGTCAGCTGCGTAAGCGGGTAGACTTCCTTTGCCTGAGCAAGAGTTGGCAAGCGTGATGCCCGGTAGCTTCGCAGCAGCCGTGCCGGCCGCTACTCCCCATCGCAAAGCCTCTCCAAATGACTCTCCATTCTGTAAGGCCCAGACAATCGCGGCGGACATAGCGTCTCCGGCTCCGATCGGAGAAACAGCTTCGATCGAGGGCGGAATTACTTCGAGAATACCTTCGCGTCGAGGTAGAGGCGATCACGCCCCGGCTGCCGAGCGAAAGCACGACCGACTTCGGTCCGAGCGCTTTGATGTGCTGGACGGCATCGATGAGTCTGAGAGCGCGTGATCAGAGCCGTATTCAACAGCCGCTCTGCTTCGGACTGATTCGGCTTAACGATGGTCGGCTTAGCCTCGAGCCCATGCAGCAGAGGATCGCCGTCCGTATCGAGCAAGGTCTCCACGCCGTGCTTCTCCGCCAGTCGGATCAGCTTGGTATAGAGATGAGAATCCACGCCCGGCGGAAGACTCCCGCATAGCATCAGCCAGGAAGAGTCGGGGAGCAACTTCTCGACTGTCTTGACGATCCGGTTCTGCTCCAGATTAGAGAGCGCTGGTCCCAGTTCGTTGAGCTTCACCGAGAGGCCCTGGCGATCAGAGATCGTCAGGTTGATTCGGATATTGCTCCGAATCTTCACAATCTCCTTCTCGAAGCTATCTGCCGCAAGCTGCTCTTCGAACTTTCTTCCGACTTCCCTGCCGGACGTAGTAATTGCAAGATTCCGGGCGCCGAAACTGGTCAAAACACGCGACGCATTGATCCCCCGGCCGCCCGCAGCCTCGGTCGTAGACAAGATGTAAGCCCTATCTTCGAAAACGAGCCGGTCTACAGTAACAATCCGGTCAAGCGCCGGGTTCACCGTCAATGTCAGGATCGATTTACTCATTCGACTCGGAATTCAGGGTAGCAGTGGAGCCGAGTTCCCAGGGCGAGACTGGCGCCGTCAATACTGCGCCGACTCTTAAAGGACTAGCGCCGGCGGGCAGAAAGTTTCGCGCCTAAAATGCCTCCGAGGCCTGGCAGCATCGTCAGTAACAGGAAGGAAAAGGGCAACATGACAAGCATCTGGACGAGCAGATCGTGTTGGGAAAGATCCAGAAGCTTCGCTGTTTGCGGCACTTGCGACCAGGCGGCCCGCAATTGTTCCCAACCCGCTGGACTGGCGATCACAAGAGCAGTCATGGCCAGCAACACGGCCGTTACGAGGAAGATCCAAAGACCCGTCATCCAACCAAGCCGAGCCCCTGCGCTGGTGCTGAGCGGCTCTTTAGCGCCACGGTGATAGAGGTAAACAGCCACAAATCCTACTCCGCACAGGAAGATGGGAAAGAGCGGCGCAGCCACGAGCGCGATGGGCAAAAAGCAGATCATGGCGCCTGCCGCGACCAGGAGGCTGATTACAACCGCGCGTGAATTCCGGAAAGAGATGCCAGCGAGCGGCGGCCGCGGGCTGTCTAGTGTTGGCGGCTGCAGGGGCGCCTGGGCCGGAGCCGAGGCCTGCGCAAGCTCGTTCAGGCGGACGACATCCTCTTCGAACTGAGGCTTTCCGCACTTATGGCAAAAACGAGCGCCGTCCACCAGGATAGCGCCGCAGGTACACCGAGGTTCCACACTTCTAGTTTAAGGCGAATTACCAGATACAGCTTACGAATCGTGGCTCAAATGGGCTCGGTTTCGTAAAATGAGGTCTGTCCCCGCTGCCCATGCCAAAACCCAACGTGCTCGTCGTTTGCTCACCCGACCACTACGCGCTGAGAAACCTCGAACCGATCAAAGAATCAAGGCAATTTCGTTATCGGGAACGATGTCGCGTCCCTGTCCGAACATGCCGCGAAAGCAGAGATAGTTCTGTATTCGGGCATCGTCGGGCGAGCGATTCCGTTTGCCGATATCTGGCCGCTCGTAAAAAACGCACGCTGGATCCATTCGCTTTCCGCGGGTGTGGAGAAACTCCTCTTTCCCGAGCTCATCGACAGTCCGATTATCGTGACAAACGCGCGCGGCGTTTTCAAGCGCCCTCTCGCCGAGTTTGCCGTGCTGGGAATGCTTTACTTCTACAAAGAAGTCCGGCGGCTGGTCGAGAGCCAGACGGGCGAAGCGATGGGACGACTTTATGGTCGACCAGCTCCCAGACAAAGTACTGGGGATTGTCGGTTATGGCGAGATCGGCCGCGAGTGCGCTTTGCTCGCCAAGCCTCTTGGCATGAAGATCTACGCTACCAGACGAAATCCGGAGCGCTCCGCAGACGATCCACTTGCTGGATCGCATCTTTCCTTCATCGGCTCTGAATGAGATGTTGTCCGAGCTTGACGTGCTGGTGGCCGCGGCTCCCCTGACACCCGAGACGCACCACATGTTGAGCGATGCCCAATTCGCTGCTATGAAACCCAATTCGATCGTCATCAACGTAGGGCGCGGACCGGTAGTGGACGAGGCGGCCCTCATCCGGGCACTGCAGACGAAGAAGATCGCTGCGGCAGCACTCGACGTCTTCGAGCACGAACCGCTGCCCGAGAGTTCGCCTTTATGGGACATGCCAAACGTGCTGATTTCTCCTCACTGCACGGACCGCACTCGCAATCCAGATTGGCTGGACTCCACAGTGCTGGCATTTGTCGACAACTTCCGGCGTTACATCAAAGGACAAGAACTCCATGAACGTCGTGGACAAGAAGGCAGGTTACTAACGTGACAGCTTCCACTGAAATCCAGCAGGCGGTCACATTCGACGACATTCTCGCAGCGGCGGAACGCATCAAGCCGCTCGCAAGAAAGACTCCCGTCTTGTCCTCAAGGCTGTTTGATGAGGCGGCCGGGAGCCGAGCTTTCTTCAAATGTGAGAACCTGCAGCGCGGCGGCGCGTTCAAAATCAGGGGCGCTGCTAACTTCCTTCTCGCATTGAGTCCGGAGGAGCGGAAGCGCGGTGTGGTCACCTTTTCTTCCGGTAATCACGCGCAAGCGGTCGCAATCGCTTCGGCTTACCTGAACGTTGCGGCGACCATCGTGATGCCGACCGACGCGCCTAAAGCCAAGGTGGAATCAACGCAGGCTTACGGTCCGAAAATCATCTTTTTCGACCGGCAGAAAGAAAGCCGGGAAGAGATCGCAGCCCGCATAGCGAAAGAGTCCGGCGCTGTCGTTTTGCCTTCCTACGATCATCCGTGGGTTATCGCCGGGCAGGGCACAGCGGCGCTCGAACTGCTGCGCGAGCACCCGGACCTCGAAGGCATTGCGGTTCCCCTCGGAGGAGGCGGGCTGCTCTCGGGCACTCTCATCGCGGCTGCAGAGCTGCGGCCCGGCATCAAGGTCTTTGGGGTTGAGCCTGAAGTGGCAAACGATTGGTATCAGAGCCTCCAGCGGGGAGAAAGGGTTGAAATTGCGCCACCGCCGACGATTGCCGATGGCCTTCGGACACCTGTTCCGGGGAAGATCACATTTCCCATCGTTCAGCATCTCGTTCAGGAAGTGTTAACCGTAACGGAAGAGGAGATCAAAGCGACCGTAAGGTTCCTGTTATCGAGGATGAAAATCGTGGCTGAACCAAGCGGCGCAGTGGGTGCTGCGGCGGTGCTTCACCGCAAACTTCCGTCCGAGATCAAGTCGGTAGGCGTATTGATCTCGGGTGGCAACGTTGATTTCGATGTCCTCGGCGGCATCTGTCAGGAAGCGGCATAAGCATTTTGCCCATTAGTCCCTGGAAGACGAAATCCTCGCGAGAGGTTTATAAGAATCGCTGGATCCGCGTTCGTGAAGACCAGGTGATTCGCCCGGACGGTAACCCGGGAATCTATGGCGTCATCGAGATCTGGCCGTCGGTAGGCGTAGTCGCTATCGATCGAGAGGACCGTATCGTTCTGGTCGGACAATGGCGCTACTCTGTCGACCGCTATTCGTGGGAGATCCCGCGCGGCGGCTCTCATCCGCACGAAACGGATATGCTCGAAGTAGCGAAGCGGGAGCTGGTGGAAGAAACCGGCGTGACCGCGACGAATTGGCGCCGGCTGGGAGCTGTGGACGTATGCAACGGTGTTGCGAACGACGTACAAACCCTATTCCTTGCTACGGACCTGTCGTGCGAGGCCAGCATGAACCTCGACCCGGAAGAGGATATTACCGTGGCTTGGAAGCCGTTTAAAGAAGCGGTGCAGATGGTGCTTGATAACCGGATCACGGAAGTTTGCAGCGCGGCAGCCATTCTGCAAGTAGCTTGTTTACGGGCGAATGAAAAATGACGAGGACGAGTGGACGCAAGGGGTTCGCGATCTTCGCATGGGCGCTGTTGGCCTTTAACATCCCCGTCATCCTCTGGGGCGCTTACGTGCGCGTATCGTTCTCGGGCGATGGCTGCGGCGCCCATTGGCCATTCTGTGCGGGCCAGGTGATTCCACAACATATGGCTGCTCCTATGGCCATCGAGTTTACGCATCGCATGATGACGAGCGTTGACACGATCGGGGCAATCCTCCTTTGCGTTTGGGCATTCCGTTCCTTTCCCGAAGGGCCACGGCGTGCGAAGGTACGCGAGCTTGTCATTGATCTTTCTCTTCATCGAGGCGCTTCTGGGAGCCGGACTGGTGTTGTTCCGGTATGTTGCTCATGATCAATCCGCGGGCCGCGCAATCTACCTCTCCGCTCATCTGACGAACACGATGCTTCTGCTGGGTGCTCTAACGACCACAGCGTGGCTCGCGGGAACTGGCTTGGCTACTGCACCCTGGCGTAGGCTTAGCGGCAAGTTCCAAGCCGCAATCGTTGCGTCGGTCGTGGTTTCTATCACTGGCGCCATTGCCGCCTTGGGCGACACATTGTTTCCCTCGGCTTCGCTTGCCGCAGGTTTACAGCAGGATCTTTCGAGCGCGTCGAGCATGCTGTTACGGTTGCGTACTGTTCCATCCGGTGGTGGCGCTGGCCGGGGCGGCAGTTTTGCTCTGGGCTGCTACCAGTCTTCTGAAGGGAGAGGAAAACACTCCTTCTCGAAAAGCCGGCATTTGGGTCATCGTACTCGTGCTCGCGCAAATCCTTGCAGGCGTCGTAAACCTCGCGCTTCTTGCCCCGATTGCGATGCAGATGATCCATCTGTTTCTTGCTGATGTGTTGTGGATTGCCGTGGTGGTCATGGCGCTCGAAGCCGCTTCTGTGCGCGTCACAAGAGAATGGGCGTCTCCGACCGCTTCTGACCGTCTCGCACGGAGCTTTGCCAGCTAAGTAAACAGCGCCATTGGTCCGGCAAGGATATATGCTGTACGAATGCCCAAAGTAAGTTCGTCCAGAGCCGTCTGCGCCGCTCTACCCTTCTTCTTCGCTGCATCACTTCTTCCGGCTCAGACCCAGACACTTATCGACAACGATCAAGTTCGCGTTCTGAAGGCAGTCGACAAGCCGCACGTCAAGAACCCGCCGCACGCTCACAAGCTGAACCGGGTGATGGTTTACCTTTCGGAGGGCACGCAGGAGATCAAGCCGGAAGGTGGAACGGCCACAACCGTGACGCTGAAGAAGGGAGAAGTCCAATTCAACAAGGCGGTCGCCAGCCACACTTCTGAGGTGACGAGCGACGAGCCGCTTACTATCATCGAAGTCGAGCTCAAGAACGAGGGCAAGCCGGGCAAACTACAAACGGGCGCTCTCGACCCGCTCAAGGTTGCGCCGAAAACTTATCATTTGGAGTTCGAAAACGATCAGGTACGCGTTGTCCGTGTGAAGATGCCTGCACATTCAGGTGTTCCCCAGCATGAGCACACAGTGAATCGTGTTGTTGTGAATCTGAGCGATCAGGATACTCGAATGACTTCGTCCGACGGGAAGGTTCAGGAGGCAAAGCACAAGACGGGCGATGCATCGTTCAGCGGCCCCGTGACGCACAAAGAGGACAATCTGCAGGACATTCCGTTTGAAGCAATCATGATTGAGTTGAAGAATAGGGATCCGCATTGCGGCGTTGCACGTACATCGTGTGATCTGACGCGGATTGCTTGAGTCGCCGGTTGGTCTACCCACATCGGCGCTTGCAGACCTAAGCATAATTATCAATCGCGACACCCGGTAAGTCGCGACCAGGGCCGGAGGCGTGGTGCCGTGGGAACTAGCAAATGTTTCGCGGGACTGTTGGCTCGATCGAACTGCTTACAGCCCTCAGTTGCTCGGCTTCCTAGCCCAAACGATAGACATACGGGGTGCAAGGATAAGCACATTGGGGTCGTCGACCGCCGATTGCATTTGAGCGAGCGTTTCTGAGAGCTCAACAGGAGAAGCGATTCTTGCCTCCGACAAAGCCGGTCCGGCTTCCTCAACGCTCCACTTTAAAAACGAACGATTCTCTCCGTCAATGATGGCCGGCTGATGAATCTCGATGTTAACGGCATTAAAGCCTTCGGCTTTGACCATATGATACAGATTCGTGGCTAGCGAGTAGTTCAATCCGCGTGCGGCACCGAGTCGCCCGAACAACTTTGCAAACGCATCACTCGGGCCACGCGGAACGCTAGTAGCGGAAGTGAGATCACCGTCCTCAACGACGATGATTCCGCCGGGCTTGAGTACTGCTTTCATCTCGCGAATACACGAGACCGGGTCAGGCAAGTGCAGCAACAGAAAGCGGCAGTAGACCAGATCGAAGGAGTTTCGCGGCAAGCCCGTGCACTCCGCGCTGGCTTCCACAAACCGGGTGTTCTTGAGGCCTGCTTTAGCACATAATTCGGCCGCCTGTTCGAGTTGTGCTCCGTTCACATCGATGCCTGTGACGGATCCAGAAGGCCCGACGATCTGAGCGAGCATTTGAGTGACGACACCAACTCCGCAACCAAAGTCAGCAACCCTCATCCCTTCAGCGAGTCCGGCCTGAAGGAGAATACGCTTCCCTGCCGGCGAATAAATGTTGTGCAACACGTGAAGCCGGCGAGCTGCCGCCGCACCGGTTGCGAGGACATACGAATTAGAGGAGACGAGAGCAGTCGATGACACTTGAAGCTCCTTTCAGGGGAACGCACGGGCCAGAACTCAGAGGCTGACGTGAGCGTCGCACGAAGACACATTTCATGTCCTCACTTTGTTAAAGCGTGAAATCTGCGTGATCGGGCTCGTCTAACGCCAAGTTTTTTGTTCAGAATGCAGCTTGTGAGCGGAGTGTGGGATGCGAAACGTAAGATCGCCATCTCGCGCCAAAATCATCGGTGGTTTCTCATTGGCCGGTTACGGCAAACGCGTCGAAGCTAACGCTTCGGGCGGCGTCCTGCAGTTCCAGGAAGTTTCTTGCCCGTCTGCACGTTTTTATTCCGGCGTAATCTCCAGGCCGCCTCGAGAGCGCCTCTCAGAACATCTTCGTTGACTTTGGCAAGGCAGACATGGGTAGCTCCCATTCTGCCCCACCCTCCCGCAACCGGCAGAAACACATCCGGCTGTTCAGCCACGAAATCGCTCTGCTGTTCTGGTGAGAACATCAGGTTTCCGTATCCCTGCGCTTGTGAAGCAAGGGTTGCGAAGATGCGGCCCCCGACACGGAAATCAGGCGAACCCATATGCGAACTTTCCTCTGCACCCTCAAAGCTCAAAGCAATCCGGCGGAAATCTTCGGCAGTCAAGCCAATCTCCTTCTACTTGCGAGTCAGCCTTCGGATCAGAGCCGAATGTTGAGGATACGCGGTCAGTAGCGAAGATCGATCAGCCATCTCGAAATCGGTGAAGTCGAATCCGGGAGCCACGGTACAACCTACCAAAGCGAACGTGTCAGGTTTGGTGAGGCAAGAACCGAACCAGCAACCCGCGGGCACAACCGCCTGAAACACCTCGCCATCGATCGAAGTTCGGGCCCAGCTTAATCTCGCTCGACTGACCTTCGGAGTCAATGACATGAACCGATAACGAGCTGCCGGCGTAGAAGTGCCACATCTCGTCGGACGCGATGCGATGAAAGGCCGAGAAATCGTCACCTTGCAGGAGAAAGTAAATGGCGGTTGAAGCGCTTCGGGCGCCCCCGAAGGATTGCGGAAGAGCAGATCTCGGGAGCGACATCTGCGACCTGTATGTTTCGCGAAAGAATCCGCCCTCCGGATGAGGTTCGAGCTTCAGGCTGTCGATCCAATAGTTCGCATCTTGCATGAAGCAGAGATTACGGCGTGAGGGTAACGGTCGCTTCGCCGGCCGGTCCCTTATAGACGAGTTCGAGCGAACGGATGCTCGCAACCTTGCCGTGGTAATCGAAGAAAATCAAGCCAGCTTGCGGTAGAGCGCGTTCGCCTTGCGGCAACGAGGCCTTTTCGACACGTTGCGACATGGTGCGACGAAGCTCAATCGGCACCTTCGGCGGCAGTTGGGCCGAACTGTATCCGTATCTCCACCGCCGCCAAAGCTGGTCTTCGACTTCTTCTCTTTCTGTTCGGGCGGAGCCCACTCCGGATCTTTCAGCGACTTGAAAACGAGCTCGGATGGTTGGCTGGCGAGCGGCTTTTTTTTCCCGTTGATGCGGAGCGTGAAATCGTCGACCGAAAGTTTGAGCTTCGCATTGGGCGGCCCGAAAAACGCGGTTTCCACCACAACGTAGTCGTCTGTCGATAGGGTCGCTTCCGGCGTCGGAACGGAGTGGCCCATAAAGTCCGCCGCAATCGTCAGGTCGCCGACCTTCGCGTGCGTCTGGTACTCGGTTGGTCCTGATCGCGGAGGAGTTCCCTCGGCTTTCGTCGGCTGTAAAGCAGTTTTAGGCGGCTCTTGCGCCGGCTGCGCTTGCGCGTACAAGCAAACCGCAGCGGCTGCAAAGAGAACACTAGTAGTCCACCCTGTGAAATTACGCATTTAGCTCACAAACTAGCATAGGAGCCGACGAGTAAGCTTGCTGTGTCTGCCTACCGCGGACTCAGCGCAAGGGAGCTATCTCGATGTTCCGAAAGAACAGTTCGGCGCCTTCCGATTGGAACAGAATCTTGCCTTCGGCCGGGAAAGGGATCCGTTCCCTTGTTGGCGAGTTTGCCGTTCACATATTGCCGGATCTCGTTGCCCTCGGTCACCAACTCCACCAGTGTTCCATTCGCCGCGCGGTTTTTCTACCTCGCCAACGGGATCACGATAACCGGTTGCATCCTTCCAGGGGCCTTTACCGATCCGATCGATCCGTATTGCTTTGCCGGCTGGTCCCGTGACTCGCTTTCCATCCATTCCGGTGACCGCAGCACCATCGGTCATCCAGAAATCTCCCGTTCCGCCTTCCTGAATCTGAAATTCGACCGAGCGCGGCCAAACCTTGTCGGGCCCCTGTATGTGGAAAAGGATGCCGCTGTCGCGAGCCTGCCCGACTTTCTCCAGGAAGGTGCCCTCGCCCCATTTGAATTCGGCCTTGAGATAGAAATGCTGGAAAGATCGCTTCGTGATGATGTAGCCCATCTCGGTTCCCGAGACGTGAATGACACCGTCCTCGACCTTAAACACGTGATCCGGATCGGAGTTCAATCCCTTGGTCTTCAGGAACGTATCGAACTGGCTCAGATCGCCGCCGTTGAAGAGGGCGATGGGAGTCTCATGGGGAGGAATATCAACGGCAAACGCCAGGGAGGAGGATGCGAGAACAAGTAGAGCCAGTGGTTGAAGAAATCGAAGTGAATTCAAGATGCACCGAATGGCTCATCATATAATCAACCGCTTGTTTCGTGCCACAGATTGGTGAGAGCGCCGCCAGAACCGCCCACCGGATCCGAATGGGGAAACGGAAGATTCAGCATACGCCGCAAGGCTTCGCTTGAGAGAGCCGTCCGGCAGATATCCCAGTTTTGACCTGGCGGGTAGGCGCCGACCACCAGGAAATCCGCGCTTGCCTCTATCTTGCAGTGCCCGGTGCCAGCAGGCAACAGGGCGACATCGCCAGCCCTTACCTCGACTTCGTGACCGTTCTCGCCTCCCAGGATCAGGCGAGCATGCCCGCGAGCAAAACCAAGCACCTCGTGTGCGGTCGAATGGAAGTGATGAAAATCGTAGACGCCATCGCGCCATTGGGGCGGCCAGCCGTTTTTTGTGAAGAGCGCCTCAAAGGCCGACGCTGGATCGGAACTCCCGCTGTCAATCGCCGACCGGTAAAGGAGAACGGGCAATCGTTCGTTATTCGGAACCCATCCGTTGCTTTTGAGCCGCAGCACTTGAGGCTCACCGTTCCCGCGAGCTTGAGAGCCTAACTCGCCCGGTGCTCGTTACGCTAATTCCAGCGGCACCCAAAAGAGTATTGAAGCGTCTCCGTTCCATAACCTTATTGCAACATGAAGATCGCCACCTACAACGTAAACTCGCTGCGCAAGCGCCTCCCTATTGTGCTGGCCTGGCTCGAGCAACACAAACCGGATGTGATGTGCCTGCAGGAAACGAAAGTCCAGGATTCCGAGTTCCCGATCGAGACGTTCCGCGAAGCGGGTTATCACGCAACCTTCCGCGGGCATGAAGGCGTACAACGGGGTGGCTACCTTGAGCCGCACCGCGCCAAATACTGTCAAACACGGGTTCCACGACGGACCCGACAACGAAGACGTCCGTATCCTGCAAATTGCGATTGAAGGGGTGACGATCATCAATACTTACGTGCCCCAGGGACATTCGATCAAATCGGAGAAATACCAATACAAGCTCGAGTGGTTCCGTCGCATGCGGCAATACCTCGAAGAACACTTTCAGCCCTTCAGACCCGGTGATCTGGCTGGGCGACCTGAACGTCGCTCCGGAACCGATCGACGTTTATCATCCAGACCGCCGCGTGAACGATGTCGATTTCCATATCGATGCCCGCAATGCATTTCAGGAAGTAGTTGGTTGGGGATTCACCGACACGTTTCGGCAGCTTCATCCCGATCGCATTCAGTACACGTATTGGGATTATTTTCGTAATGCATTTCAGAATAACTGGGGCTGGCGCATCGATCACATTCTGGTGACTGGCGCCTCTTGCCGCGAACTGTCGGACCGGTAGACGTCGATCTCGAACCGCGGAAAGCGCCTTCCGCTTCGGACCACACGGTGGTCTGGGCTGAATTCGCTAAGTCCTGTCCTGAACATGCCTGGCGACATCGATCTACGAAACAGGCTGGCTCGCGAACGCGAACTGCTCATCGCGGTTAAAGTCAGCACTCGTGCATCACGGAGCGAAGTCCTCGGCTTGGGAGAGGACGGCAGCCTTCGGGTCAAGCTAGCCGCGGTCCCGGAGAAAGGCAAAGCGAACGAAGAGCTGCGAGGCTTTGTTGTCTCGCTACTTCGGCGTCAGCAAGGGCAATGTCCAAATCGTTTCGGGCAGACCTCAACGCACAAGAGGATCAGGATCACTCGCTAAGAGCAGGCGCATGGCACGGACGCGGGACAATGAACTCAGGTGACCGCCGCCCTACCCGTATGGTTCCGGTTCTTCACGGCGAGCTGAATGATTTCCTCCCAGCCGAGAAGCGGAACACAGAATTTCGAAACCGGGGCAGGATCTACCGACACGTTGAAGCATCTGATCGAGTCGCATCGGGGTTCCACATACCGAAGTTGCCGCAGTGACGGTGAACGGACACGATGCTGTACTGTCCCAGCAAGTGGCGCCGGGCGATCACATCCAAGTGTTCCCGTACACGGAACCAGTTCACATCGAACACGTCCGCTTTGTGCTGGATGGGCATTTGGGCCGGCTGGCGGCGTATCTTCGCATGCTCGGTTTCGACACCTGGTACGACCGGTTCGCGGATGATCCCCAGCTCGCCGCCGTCGCGAGTGCGGAACAGCGTGTTTTGCTGACGCGAGATGTGGGATTGCTGAAACGGCGCGAAGTGCAGATTGGATATTGTGTTCGCAGCCAGAAACCGCACGAGCAACTTCGGGAAGTGGCCAGGCGTTTCGCACTGCAGCCCCATTTCACTCCGTTTCAGCGCTGCATGGAATGCAATGGTCTCCTCGATCCCGTTTCCAAGGCCGAGGTATCCCACCTTCTTCCGCCTCATACGCGGGAAACCAAGACCGAATTCAGCCAATGCCGCGATTGCCGCAGGATTTTCTGGCGAGGATCGCATCACGCACGCATGCTCGGCTGGATCGAGGATTTAGCGGCGCAGGCAATCGCCCAACAGCACGAGTCCGAGCGAACGCAATGAGCGGACTGACCAACCACTTTGTCTATTGACAGCCAAAAGCTTCATTGATACGATTCCCTGCAACAGCGCAATGAGCTTTTCGAATTGCGCAATGTCGTCTAAAGGGGTAAGTAACGTATGCCGTGTTGCAGTTCGTTCTGGCGCAAGCTGTCTTGCGTCGCTCTTGGCTTGTCTGTTTTTAGCCACAATTTCACTCAAAAGCCAGAGTTTCTATGGCTCGATGGTCGGGGCGGTCACAGACGCTTCCGGCGCTACGATCAAGGGCGCCAAAGTGACAGTCACCAATACAGGGACCGGAGAGCAGAGAACAGCCGAGAGCTCTGAGGACGGATCTTTCCGCTTCGTCAACCTGATCCCAGGAAACTACAAAGTTGATGTAGAGCAGTCGGGATTTAAACGCTATACGCGGGATGGAATCGCCGTCGCGGTTGAGTCTGCCGTGCGTATCGACGTAGCCATGCAGATCGGCGACATGACTCAGCAGGTGGAAGTCACTTCTGCGGCTCCCCTGCTGCAGACTGAAAACGCATCTTTGAGCCAGGCAGTGGGCAGCCGAGCGGTTGAAGAACTTCCACTGAATGGACGGAACGTGCTGAATTTGGCCATTGTCGCGCCCGGCGTCGTTCCGCAAGGTTCCTCAGAAGGAAACCTAACCGGGAAAAACGTGTTCTCTGCAGGAAACTACCAAATTGGCGGCGGTACGGCGAATCAGAGCGCCCAGTTTCTGGACGGCGTCCCATTGAACATCACTTACGGAAACATTGTCGCCCTGGTGCCATCGGTGGACACTGTCTCTGAGTTTCGTGTTCAGACCAATAACAATACGGCAGAGTATGGCCGCTATACCGGCGGTGTGATCAACATCACCTCGAAATCCGGCACCAACGAGTTTCACGGAGCTGCTTATGAATACTTCCGCAACACAGTTCTGAACGCAACCAACTTCTTCGCGAACCGTTCAGGCGCTGGGAAAGCGCCATTCAAGCAAAATCAATTCGGCGCGAACATCGGCGGACCGATCAAGAAAGATAAGACATTCTTCTTCTTCGGTTATGAAGGGTTTCGAGCGCGGCAGGGCGTGTTGTTCAGCAACACAGTCCCAACCGCGGCACAGGCAAGAGGCGATTTCTCGGGCTACCTGAACGCATCCGGACAGCAGATTCCAATCTACGATCCGCTGACGCAATGCGGCGCTTATGGGAATCCGGCTTGTGGAAGCGGAACCGTCCAGCGCACTCAGTTCCCTGGCAACATCATCCCCGCTTCGCGTATCAATCCCGTCGCAGCAAAAGTATTGGGTTTCCCGTATTATGCCGCACCAAACACCCCGGGCAGCCTTTCACGAACAACTTCAACTTTGCGCGTAACGCCAGCACCGGGCGGCGACAACGATCAGTACAATATCCGCGGAGACCATCAGTTCAGCGACAAACAACGCATCTTAGCCCGCTATACTCGCTGGACTTCCGCCAACCTTCCTGTGGACGTGTACGGCAACGGCTTGCGCAGTGGCGATCCGTACTCTCCGGAGCACTTCATCACGCAACAAGCCATGTTGGCCGACACGTATGTTTTGAACCCGACCATGATCTTCGATATCCGGGCGGGCTTCATCCGTTGGGACTACGACCGCATCCCGGGAACGCTGGGTCTCGATCCGGCCACACTCGGATTTCCCGTCGTACTATTCACAGGTTCCTCGTACTCAACGGACTGGATCCCATCCACCACCATGCCCCAGTTTAGCTATCACCTCTCCCACTTACAACGCGATCTCAACCGGGCTTCTCTACGGAAGAGATGATACGTATACCCTGACTCCGACCTTCACCTGGATCAAGGGGCAGCATACCTGGAAGTTCGGCGCCGAGATCCACAAAAACGAGCTGAATTACTTCCAGAACAACACCCCTGGCGGCATGTACAATTTCGACAATCTGATTACGTCTCAGAATGCATTAAATTCCGGGTCTACGGGGAGCGGCTTAGCTTCGTTCCTGCTCGGCATCCCGAATAACAGCAGCCTGCGTGCAGACCTCATCCTTCACCTTCACGACCCTCTATTACCAGGGCTACTTCGTGACGGATACCTGGCAGGCAACTAAGAAGCTTACGCTCACGCTGGGAGCACGATGGGAGATTCCAGGCGTCTACCGCGAGCGCTACAACCGCCAGGCTACGTTCAACTTCAGCGAACCCAACCCTGCTCTTACCGGGGTGCTTGTGAACGGGCAACCTGTTCGAGGTGCATTCGACCTGGTCGCCAGCCCCAATCATCCGGAAGAGGGCCTGAACCCCGAGAAGTATCACTATGTCACTCCGCGCGTTGGAATCGCTTACCGCGTCGTCGATCAAACCGTGGTTCGAACCGGCGGCGGCATGTTCTTAAGCCCCGCCACAATTTCCTTCCCTCAGGGTCCGAACGGAAATCCGGTCAACCTGTTCCAGAATCCCGTTGTCGGCTCGCTCGATAACTTCGTCACCTACTCGGCGACTCTGAGCAATCCACTACCTAATGGGGTTATCGCCTCCTCCGGGGCGTGATCCCCGCTATCAGCAGAACTTCCTCGGAACTAATCTGGGCGGCCGCGCCAACCCGTATCAGGCAAATAATTCCTATGCCTATCAGTGGAACTTCACCGTCCAACATCAACTTCCGGGCGATATCGCGCTTGGAGGCTGGCTACGCGGGGTTGCGCGGCATGCATCTTGCCGTTAGGGACGCCAATATAACCAGATTAATCCCCAGTACTTCTCGCTCGGGACCTCGCTCAGGGACCAGGTACCGAATCCGTTCCTCGGACGAGTCGCCTATGGTGCGCTCTCGCTGCCCACGGTGCAGACGGGGTCAATTGCTCTCGCCGTATCCTCAATACTTGAGCCTTTCTGCTCCGGCCGATTTCAGCGGCGACAGCACGTATCATTCTCTCCAGGTGAAAGCAGAGAAGCGCTTCAAGTCGGGCGGCACATTGCTCGGTTCGTATACCTTCTCGAAGATCCTTTCGAATGCCGAGACGCTCACCACCTGGCTGGATAGTCCCAACGGGTGTGGCCGGTGTTCAGAACTGGTACAACTTGCGGGCCGAAAAAGCGCTTATCCAGCTTTGATACTCGCCAGCGGCTCGTCATCAGCTACGTCTATGACCTTCCCTTCGGCAAGGGCCGGATGTTCCTATCTGGTGCGTCAGGCCTGACCGACAAACTTGTTTCCGGATGGGGCATCAACGGGTCTGACGACGTTCCAGCTGGGATTGCCTCTCGGATTTACGGCCACCCCGAATACGACGGGCTTCAATACTGGATTGCGACCGAACGTAGCGCCAAACTGCGATCGGACCGTCTCCGGCTCTGCCCAATCCCGCATCAATGGCTGGTTTAATACGTCGTGCTTCAGTTTGCCAGCGCCCTTCACGTTCGGAAACGCAAGCAGAACTGATCCTGTCCTGCGCGGTCCCGGTATCGCAAACTTTGATTTCTCGATATTCAAACGGACAGCGATCACTGAACGCTTCAATCTGGAGTTTCGAGCGGAAGCGTTCAACCTCTTCAATCGTGTTCAGTTTGGACAGCCGAACGTGAATACACAACAGCAGCGAATTCGACATTCGGAGTTATATCGACGCAGCTTAATCAACCTCGTCTGATGCAAATGGCGCTCCGTCTTCGCTTCTGAGCGCTCGGTCTAGAACAGCCGCAATCGCGGCACTGGCCCTTGTTGTTGGTCTCGGCTCTTCGTGCAAAAGGGCCGAACCCAACCAGACACTTGCAGGACCGGCGGCCAAAGCCGCCGGTCCTGTCTACGTTGATCCGGCCGTTTGTGCAACCTGCCATCGCGACGTCGCACAAACATACAGCCGGACCGGGATGGGGCGCTCTTTTCATCGCGCCGACCCCCAAAAGGACGGCGCGGCGTCTGGTTCTCACGCCAAGCTCTACCACAAAGCTTCCGATCGCTACTACGAGATGGCCGAGCACGACGGCAAGCTTTGGCAGCGCCGACACCAGATCGGATGGGACGGGAAAGAGACGAATCTTCTAGAGAAGCCCGTCGACTACGTCATCGGATCGGGCAATCATGCACGTACGTATCTGTCCCGCACTCCCGATGGACAGCTAAAGGAACTTCCCGTCAGTTGGTACGCAGAGAAGAACGGCTACTGGGCCATGAGCCCGGGATACGACCGGGCTGACCAGGACGATTTTCGCCGTCCGATTCCATACGAATGCATGTCCTGCCACAACGGCTATCCGTCCGTAAAGCCGGGCACTGACATAGCAGGCGCGAAGCCGGTCTTTCCGGCCAATCTACCGGAAGGCATTGATTGCCAGCGTTGTCATGGACCGGGGAGCGCTCATGTCGCTCTGGTTCAGTCCGGACATGCGAAACCCGACGAAATTCGCCGCACCATCGTCAATCCCGCAAAGCTCGATCGTGACCGCCAGATGGAGGTCTGCATGCAATGCCACCTCGAGACGTCGAGCCGTCCGCTGCCCTATTCGATCCGAAGATACGATCGCGGTGTGTTTTCTTACCGGCCCGGCGAGCCGCTTCCGGATTACGCGCTGCATTTTGACCAGCAGCCTCGCCCCGGTGTCGATCGGTTCGAAATTGCCGGCGCTGCTTACCGTCTTCGACAATCGGCTTGTTTTCGTGAATCGCAGATGACCTGCCTCACCTGTCACAATCCGCACGACATACCTCGCGGCGTGGCGGCTAAGGAGCACTACGTTGCCGTCTGCCGCACATGCCACTCCAACTCGGGTCACGTTGCAAAGATGAGCGGAGCAACCAGCAGTTGTCTCGATTGCCATATGCCGAAACGGCGTTCCCAGGATGCTGTGCATACGGTGATGACGGATCACTTCATTCAGCGGCAGAAGCCATCCGGAAACCTATTGGCCGAACTCGCCGAGCCTGATGACCGCAAGGACGGATACCGGGGAGAAGTGGTGCCGTACTACCCGCCTCAGGTGAAAGGCGGCGATGAGTTGTACGTGGCCGTTGCTCAAGTGAAAGACTCGGCAAACCTGGACGGCGGCATTCCAAGACTACGGGCAGCATTGGAAAAGGACAAGAGCGGGAAACCGCAGCCTCGAACTGAACTAGGCAATGCTTACGCGAAGGCCGGTGAAACGGAGAAAGCTGTCGCAGCTTTCCGAGAAGCAATACGCGTGCAGCCGCATTACGCGCCCGCAGTAAAGGGATTAGTTGCGGCTCTGTTTGCCGAAGGCAAACCGGACGACGCGGCACGCGTGATTGACGAGGAAAGAGGACAAGGGGAACTCGATCCGGTTCTCCTGACGAATCTGGGCAACGCTTACCTGCAGAGCGGAAAAGCCGAGAGCGCCGAAGCGCCTCTTCAGGAGGCGGCCAGGCTTGACCCCGACCTCGCCTGAGACTCAGAATCTGCTGGGTCTCGTCAGTCTTGCGAAGGGCGACGGCGGCCGCCGCGGAATCTCGCTTTCGCGAGGCAATCCGGATTCAACCGGATCTGGCGCTTGCTCACCACAATCTCGCCAATCTGCTCGGGCAGACACGCCGATATCGCGGAAGCAAAGTATGAGTTCCGCAAAGCCCTTGCACTGGACCCGAATTACGTCGAGGCCCATCACCACTACGCGTTGCTGCTCGAGATTACCTCAGATTTCGAGGGCGCGCGATCAGAACTGGAATCAACGGTACGGCTGGATCCCAATCAGGCAGAGGCTCATAACGAATTGGGGGACTTATTGGCCGCAAAAGGCAACCCGCAACGTGCGGCTGAGGAATACCGCGCTGCCATTCGTCTTCGTCCTGACTTTTACGAAGCCCATCTCGGGTTAGGCAACATCTTGGCCCGCAGGGCGCCGCTGCGGAAGCGCGCGAACACTTCCAGCATGCCAGCATGAGCGCCGATCCCGCTGTTCGCGATCCCGCCTTGAAAGCGCTCGGCCACTAAGGTCTTCCCGAATCCTGTGCTGTAATCGGAGGAACTAGCCATGCGTCCGGTTGCGCGTCTGCCATGTCTGCTTTCTTGCCTCCTTTGTTATCGCGTCAGCAGGCATGAGCTATGGAAAAGGCCAACCCGACCCGCGTCTCAACGGAGCCTTCAGAAAACTCGAGAGCGGATGGATTTACGTCCACTTACAAGGAACGCCATCGGCGATCGGCTTCCAACATGGATCTCTTCTCGCTTCCGAGATCGAGGACAGCAAGAAAGCGATCGAACTGAGCACTACTCATGGAGTGAAGCACTCGTGGGCAGAAATGCGGACGATTTCCGACAAGCTCTTCGTCTCCAAGCTCACTGATGAATATCGTGAGGAACTGACAAGGCATTGTTGATGGCCTTCACGCACATGGATCGAAGCTCGATTTTCTCGACCTGGTGACGATGAACGCCTACATGGAATTCACCTATTACTACGATGCGGCGAAACATCTCGAGACAAAAGGCGTCCCGGTCAAGTCACGCTCCTGAACACTGCAGTGCATTTATCGCGACGGGTAGTTACACCAAAGATGGTCGAATCGTCATCGGGCATAACAATTGGACCGACTACCTGACCGGCACGAGATGGAACATCATCTTCGACATAGCTCCCTCGGCGGGTCATCACTTCATCATGGACGGAATGCCTGGCCTGATTCACAGCGGCGATGACTTCGGGATCAATGACAGCGGAATCATGATCACCGAAACGACAATCGGCAGCTTCTTCGGATTCCGGCAAAGCGGCACGCCGGAATTCGTTCGGGCACGCAAAGCAATGCAATATTCGGAGTCCATCGAAGATTTCGCGCGAATCATGAAAGAAAACAACAACGGAGCGTACGCCAATACCTGGCTCGTGGGCGACCGCAAGGTGAACAAGATTGCGCGCCTGGAACTGGGGCTGAAGAACGTCACCCTTGACCAGAGCTCAGACGGTTACTTCGTTGGTTCCAATTTTCCGATCAATCCGAAGCTGATCAAAGAAGAGACTGATTTTCCGGCAAACGATCCCAATACTCCGAACGAGGTTCGGCACAGGCGGTGGGATCAGTTGATGGCCGAAAACAAGGGTCGGATTGATGTTGAGTTGGGCAAGAAGTTTGAAACCGATCACTACGATCTCGCTCACCAAAGAAATCGATCCGAATGAGCGCACCATCTGCGGCCATATTGACAAGTCGAGCCGCGGACTAAAAGACTGGCAAGATCCCTACGGGCCGGCAGGCGTAGCGGAGGTCAAAGTTGCCGATGCCGCGATGGCCGAACGCCTCTCCTTCGCAGCGGGCATGGGCCACCCATGCGGGTTGGCGTTCCATGCTGCGGAATTTCTGAAAGCTCACAAAGAGTACGCCTGGCAATCTGGCGTACTGCAAGACGTGAACGTGAATCCCTGGGTAGTCGTCGAGGCTTCCCGATCCGGTCTGAATGCAGCACCGGCCCAATAAGAAACTACGTAGACGTTCAGCCGCGATCCGCAAATGCCAAGTGGCTGGATGAGCACGGGTTTTACTTTCCCGTTCCCTTCTCATAATCTCTGTTCTTGCTGCTCTGGCCGTTCATCTCGCGGCGTCCGGACGCTATCTTCAATCCGCAATTCTTTGCGGAAGACGGAAACACTGGTTTGCGGACGCCTACAACTACGGCTGGGCTACGAGCGCTGACCATGACGCATACGGGATACTTTCAAACCCTCCCCAGGCTCGGGGCAGCGTTGGCATTGGCAGTCCCTCTTGCAGCACGCGCCTCTGGTCATGAACCTGATCGGTCTTTTGCTGCAAGTTGCGCCAGCAGTTTTTCTCGTTTCTACACGAACAGCAGCGAATTGGGCGCCACTACGCATTCGGGTACTGATGGCGCTAGCTTACCTGGCACTTCCGAACACCTCGGAACTGAACGTAAGTATCACGGAAGCCCAGTGGCATCTCGCGCTGCTCGCCTGTCTGGTTGTGCTGGCGCGCCCACCGGAATCGCGCGTCGGCCAAAGCATTTGACGTAACGGTACTCGTGTTATGCGGGTTAACCGGTCCGTTTTGCATAGTGCTCTTTCCGGCCGCGTTGCTTTTGTGGTGGAGACAACGTGTACACGTTGGCGTCTCACCGTAGTGACACTACTGGGATCGGCAGCCCTGTCTGCAGGGAAGTAGCCTTCTCAGTTCCGCCGTGCAAACGCGCGCCCCCATGCCACTTGGGGCAAGCCTTCAATCTTCTCTGCCGCATTCTTGTGGCCCAGATTTTTCTCGCACCTCTGTTCGGAATGAACAGCGCTCTGCGGAGGAGTGATCTTTACATCTTCTCTTTGACGGCGCTTGGCGTGGGCCTGCTCCTGTATTGCTGCGTCCGCGCCCGGTTGGAATGGAAGCTGTTCATCGCGTTTGCAGTCCTTGTTTTTGCGGGATCCATGATGACTCCCCAGGCAAGTTACGACCAGCCGCAATGGTTGGCGCTCTCGGGTGCCTGGGGTACGCGTTACTGGTTCTTCCCCATGCTGGCGTTTGTCTGGTGCCTGCTCTGGTACGCGGGCATCGGACAGAACCGCGCCCTAAAGGTTCTCGCGATGGCGGCTTTGCTCATCATGTGTACTCGGGTGCCCAGGAACTGGCGCTTCATGCCCTACGCGGATCTACACTTTTCATCTGAGGTCCGAAACAAATTCGATCCTGCCCCGCACGGTGCAGTCGTGTCGCTCCCGATTTTGCCAGGCGGCCAATGGGACGTAAAGCTGCGGAAAAAGTAAGGTGATTAACGCGCATTCAGTGACTCACTAGACACAACCGCCGCGAACACCCGAAGATAGTAACTCCGACGCCACGGTACTTAGTACTCGCCTCTCCTGGTAAATGCCTTTTTGAGGCCGCGCACAGTCTAAGATCGTTCGCAGAGTAGGTGATGTGGTTTCGGTTGTCCTCCGCCGCCAACCTTAAAAACATGCGAGCCCTGCAGATACGGGCTTGGTCGACTTGTCACCGAAAAACATTAATTGATGAACCGCTTCCAAGCACCGTTCGACCAGTCTCCGACTGAGAACTCCGCCTTCGACTTGAGACGTCCCGCCTACTATCCCTCCATCCCTCGTGATACCGAGGCACTGAAGATTCCGCATTCGGTGCTTTCCGATCTCATGCTTCGTCACCTTCGGGCTTGCGGTGTCAGTTCCTTCCGCTCTCTGGCCCGATTGATGAAGGTGTCCTCTCCTGTAATTCAGATCTTGTTCGAGCAATTGCGCAAACAGCTCTTGGTCGAGGTCAAAGGCTCCACCGGGCTGGACTATTCTTTCGCTCTGACAGAAGCGGGACGAAATTTTGCAGCCGAACGCTCCACTGTCTCGCGATACACGGGACCGGCGCCGGTTTCTCTCGAAGAATATAGTCGCGCCGTAAAAATGCAGGCGGCTAACGTTTTCGTTAATCGTGCTGCCCTGCGAAACGCGCTCGGCGATCTTGTTGTGAGTAACTTACTACTCGATCAATTGGGACCCGCACTGGTTTCGCAGCGATCCGTTTTCCTTTACGGCCCGACCGGCAATGGCAAAAGCAGCTATTCCGAGCGCCTGATTCACATTTATGACGATGCCGTAGTCATTCCATACGCCGTAGAAATCGACGGGCAAATCATGACTGTGTATGACCCCGTGGTTCATCGTGAGCTACCGACGGACGACCACAAGTTAGATCCGCGCTGGGTTGTGTGCCGCAGACCACATATCACAGCAGGAGGGGAACTCGTTTCAAGCATGCTCGACCTGCGTTTGGATGACAGTTCCGGGACCTATGTCGCGCCTCTTCAGGTGAAGGCTAACAACGGCATTTTCATCATTGATGATTTCGGGCGTCAAGTGCTTTCTCCGCGCGACCTGCTGAACCGCTGGATGGCGCCGCTCGACAGGCGCGTGGACTATCTGAGCTCTGAGTTATGGAATAAAGTTCGAAGTTCCGTTCGAACTGCTGCTTGTGTTTTCCACCAACTTGCGTCCGGACGATCTAGCTGACGAAGCTTTTCTGCGTCGCATCCCGAACAAAGTATACGTTGGCAATGTAGACGATCAGACGTTTGACCTTATCTTTGAGCGTGAAGCAACAAAACAGCAGATTCCGTCGCAGCCGGACAGCGCTGAGCAACTGCGGCGACTGTGCAAACTGCGGAGCGGCGGCCACCTGCGAGCGTGCTACCCCGGAGATATCTGCCGCATGTTGCATTGGATCAGTAGATACGAGGAACGATCAGTGGAAGTTGGGAACGCGGAACTGGAGCGAGCCGTCGCCCTCTACTTTGCAACACATTAGCAGACCGTCCCGTTCCTTGTATTTATTTGCCGGATCCAGGCTGTTCACGCCCCGCCCTTCTGCCAGAGGATCCTGCCACTTCTGACCGTGGCACGGACTTCGGCAAAGGCCTCGATGTTGGCCGCCGGGTCGGAGCCAAGAACGACGAAGTCGGCTAGCTTACCGGGCGTTAACGTTCCTTTTGTGTTTGCCACACCCATTCGCGCCGCCGGCGCAACTGTGAGCATCCTGAGTATGTCGGCCGCATCCCAGGCCGCATTGGGCAAGTGCGTCAAATTCGTCTTCGGTGGTGTAATCGGTCATGTAACCCACGTCCGTGCCGAAGAGCAAATTGCCGCCATCTGCTCTGAAGCCTCTGACGAGGTTGTAGATGGGTTGGAGATAGGCCGGCTTTTTCGTAACGGTTGATCCGAACATCTTGAGAGTCGGAATCATGGAAGCCTGCCGGGCCATTCGGGCGATCACCTCATCACTGATTCCATCGGTTGTGTCGGGAGTGTGAGCGAGTACATCTACCCCGCTCGCCAGGACCACCTTTACGCCCTCGATGTTTGATGGATGTGCAAAGGCGATCTGGCCATGCCCATGTGCTGTTTGGACAGCCGCAGTGGCAATGTCAACGCGCATCGGTTTGATTTTCTCCTCTTGCTACGTAGGCTCCCGTGAAGAGCTTCAAGACATCTGCACCTGCTCCGATGTCTCTTCGCACATCCCGCACCGCGGCTTCCGGTGTTGCGGGCTGGGGCAGTAACCACTGAATAAAGCGCGGCGCAGTTTCACGAACGTAAAAGGGCACGCCGTTCTCGGGATAGATTGCTGTGCCGGCCGTGTAAATGAAAGGCCCGTTGAGTTCACCGCTTTCGATACGCCGGCGCAAGCTGACCGTGTCCCGAAGATCGGAGCCAAGATCCACCACCGAAGTGAATCCGCGGCTGGTCAGCATGTCACTGAGCTGATTGTCGAGTTTCTCTTTACCCTGCCACTCGACGCCGCTCCATTTGGGCTCTGTAAAATGCACATGCATGTTCCAGAAACCTGCTGTGACGGCACAGTTCTGGCACGGAATCATGCTGGTCCCAGGTGGAACCGTGACCTCAGATCCTACCGCTATGATTCGTCCATCACGAGCGAGAACTGTCGCGTTGTGCAGGGGCGCATCGTCCGGCGAAACGTACACAGTTGCACCCTGTACCGCAACTGAGCCATGCGGGAGGAGAAGTGCCGGGTGCTTCTCACGCATCGGCCAAAAGATGAAAGCATAAAGAATGAGAACCGTCAACAACACTGAAACGGCGAATACTGCGAACAATCGGCTGGGGGGAACGCGTCTTGACAAATCGTGCTAAGCCCTTCGATAACAGGTTTCATGTTACTCGCCACCTTGGTTGAGACATCCGATCGCGTCGGGAAAACGACGAAGCGGTTGGAAAAAACAGAATTGATTGCGTCGCTTCTCAGACAGATGGCGCCGGAGGAGGCGGAGATTGCTGTCTCCTTCCTTTCCGGATTGACCAGGCAGGGCAAGTTAGGCGTCGGGTACGCAACCATCAGGGACGCAATCGGAACCCACGCTCACGATCCCAGCTTGCAGATCGTCGAAGTGGACCGCCGGCTTGACGAACTGACGAAGATCTCCGGCTCCGGATCAGAGCGCCGGCGTCGGGATCTTCTCGTGAATCTGTTCTCGAGCGCGACTGCCGAGGAAGCAGATTTCCTCCGGCGCCTCTTTGTTGGCGAGCTTCGACAGGGCGCCCTTGAGGGCATTATGCTCGACGCGATCTCCAAGGCTTCCGGCATTCCCGCCGACCGCATTCGCCGTGCGGCCATGATGGCCGGAAGCGTTCCGGCTATCGCCGAAGCCGTATTCGAACGCGGTGAAAGTGGACTCGCGGAGTTCGATCTTCGACTATTTCGGCCGGTCCAGCCCATGCTTGCCGGAACCGCGGACGACGTCGGTGTAGCGCTGGACGATCTCGGTGAACCGGCGCTCGAATACAAGTTCGACGGCGCACGCATTCAGGTCCACAAGTCCGGAGACCAGGTCGCGATTTACTCGCGCCAGCTAAACGAAGTGGGTGACGCTATTCCAGAGGTCGTCGAGGCCGTACGCGAGCTGCCGGCTCACGATCTCATTCTCGACGGTGAAGTATTGAGCCTCGACCCGTCCGGACGTCCGCAGCCCTTTCAGGTTACGATGCGCCGATTCGGACGGAAGCTGGATGTCGAGCGGATGAGGGCGGATCTTCCTATGAACCCGTTCTGGTTCGACCTGCTTTATCTGAACGGCGCTCCGTTGCTCGATCAGCCGCAGGCAGAGCGGTTCTCCGAACTGCAGCGGCTTTCTCCCGCCGAAGCGGTGGTTCCCCATCTTGTGACGGGCGAGGCAGAGGCGGCGGAAGATTTCCTGCGACAAGCTCTCAACCGTGGTCACGAAGGCATCATGGCGAAGGCTCGTAACTCCGCGTACGCGGCCGGTGCCCGAGGACAAAGCTGGCTGAAGATCAAGCGTGCAAACACATTAGACCTGGTGATCCTTGCGGCGGAGTGGGGCAACGGACGTCGCCAAGGCTTCTTGAGCAACTTACATCTGGGCGCTCGCGACACCGAAAAAGGCGGCTTTGCCATGTTGGGAAAAACCTTCAAAGGCCTCACGGATGAAATGCTTCGTTGGCAGACAGCGGAACTGCTGAAGCTCGAGATCGCTCGGGACAGGTATACCGTTTACGTGGAGCCGAAGATCGTAGTCGAGATCGCATTCAACGAAATTCAGGTCAGCCCGCGATACAAGAGTGGTTTGGCTTTGCGTTTTGCGCGAGTAAAGCGTTATCGCACAGACAAATCGGCAGCCGACTCCGACACATTTCAAACGGTACAGAAGATGGCCGGCGCCGCCGTGGAATAACCGAAACATTCTCCGCTCCTCTTGTTCGGCGGATCAATCTCGGCTACGGTAGAACAAAAGGAGAACAGTGAACCTTTCGCTTGGCTTTGAAGAAACTCCCTCGTCCTCCTCGGCCGTCGAACCCCGAACGGATCTTCCGGCGACATTAGCGCTTGGCGTACAAAATAACGTCCCCAGCGCACTGCAGATTCTAGTCGAAAAGTTTTCGGAAGCGCTCGAAAGAGACGAATCGCCCGTAAGAGCGGTCCACCAGATTCCCGCTCGGGAAGCGCAGTACGGCGCCTTTCCTCAGGGGCTGAATCCCGCATTAGAAACGGCTCTCGCGGAGCGCGGAATCGAGCGCCTCTATACCCATCAGGCCGCGGCTGTGGAACATGCGCTAGCAGGAAAAAATGCAGTGGTCGTTACCCCCACGGCAAGCGGGAAGACTCTCTGCTATAACCTTCCCGTCGTTCATTCGATACTCCACGATCCATCCGCGCGCGCCATTTTTCTGTTCCCCACGAAAGCTCTCGCCGAAGATCAACGCCTGGAACTCCAGCGCCTAAACGAGGCCGTAGGCGGCCAGCTTTCGTGCCACACATACGACGGCGATACGCCTTCCGATGCACGGCGAACCATTCGAGAGCGAGCAAACATCGTCCTGACCAATCCGGACATGTTGCACACCGGGATCCTTCCGCACCACACGAAGTGGGTGAAGCTATTCGAGAATTTGAAGTACTTCGTCATCGACGAGCTTCACTTCTATCGCGGCGTGTACGGAAGCCATTTGGCGAATGTGATTCGGCGTCTGAAGCGGATCTGCGAATTCTACGGCTCGAAGCCACAGTTCATCTGCTGTTCCGCCACGATTGCGAATCCTAAACACCTTGCCGAATCGGTTACGGAAGAACCCTTCGAATTGGTTGGCGAGAACGGCGCTCCCTCGGGCGACCGCTATTTCGTTTTCTATAACCCTCCGGTCGTGAACCGCCAGCTTGGTATTCGCCGCAGCTATCTCAGCGAAACTCGCCGCATCGCGATGGAACTGATCCGGCAGAATCAGCAGACCCTGGTTTTTACGAATAACCGCCTCGCTACCGAGATCCTGACCACTTATTTGAAGGACGCCTGTTCACAACTGCCGTTCTCCCATGAAACCGTCCGCGGTTATCGGGGCGGCTACCTTCCGAAGGAGCGCCGCCAGATCGAAGGAGGGCTCAGACGTGGAGAAATCCGCGCCGTGGTGGCAACGAACGCCCTGGAACTCGGTGTCGACATTGGCTCTCTCGATACGGTCGTGCTCGCCGGATATCCGGGCAATATCGCTTCCAGCTGGCAGCGTGCGGGTCGCGCCGGACGCCGTCAGAGCTCATCGCTGGCCGTCTTAGTTGCCTCGAGCGCGCCGCTCGATCAGTACATTGTTGAGCACCCCGATTACTTCTTTGGCCGCTCGCCGGAAGAAGCTCATATCAACCCGGACAATCTGGACATCTTCCTGAACCATTTGAAATGCGCGGTGTTCGAGCTCCCGCTAAAAGATGGCGAGCGCTTTGGCAGTCATGATCTGGCGAAGACGTGCCAATTCCTTTCGGAAGATTTACAGCTCATTCACCATTCCGGAGATTGCTGGCACTGGGTAAGCGATAGCTACCCGGCAGACACCGTAAGTCTCCGCGCAGTAACAAGCGACAACTTCCTTGTGGTGGACGTCACAGACGACCACCGGATCATCGGCGAGGTCGACTTCCCTTCCGCGCTGACCACACTGCACGAGAAAGCGATTTACCTTCACGATGCCCGGCAGTTTCAGGTAGAGCGCCTTGATTTCGATGGTCGGAAGGCATTCGTACGACGCGTAGATTCGGACTACTTCACCGACGCGATTGTCTATACCCAGGTAAGTGAATTAGCGCAGTTTGCATCGCGGCGTGTGTGCCGTCGACAGCTCTGCACTTGCGGTCCACGGCGAGGTACGGGTCAAGCGGCAAATCGTCGGCTTCAAGAAGATCAAGTTCTATACGCTCGAGAACATAGGCTCCGGTCTCCTATCGCTTCCCGAACAGGAAATGCATACGACAGCGTTCTGGCTGCATTTCTCTTCCGGGTTTTTCGAAAGCTTTCGAAGGCTTCTCAACAGCGGAGCTCCAGGATGCCTTGCGGGCACTTGGCAACGCGCTGCAGACCGCCGGCACTGTGCTTTTGCTCAGCGATCCGCGAGATTTGGCTGTTGCGGTTCTGGACGACTCCGCCGAAAAGAAGGCGGCGTTTGAACCTGATGTTGTCTTGTACGACAACTATCCTGGCGGAATCGGTCAAAGTGATCCGCTATTTCGAAGAAGCACAGAACTCGTTACTGCGGCCCTCAATCTAGCGAGCGATTGTGCCTGCGAAGCCGGATGCCCCAGTTGTGTAGGACCCTACACCGAGATCGGCAAGCGCGGCAAAGAAGGTGCGATTCGTATCCTGCATCAGGTCCTCGCAGCGACTTCCGAAGCCGCAGATCTTGAAAGTTCACTACCTCCCGGAAGAACAGCGTAAGCGATTAGCTAAGCGAGCGTCATTTTCTCGGCGGGGTACTTCGAAGTCATGGCTGGGCGGGGTCGCCCCATGGAGCTTCTAAAAGGTATATATTTGCTCCCATGCAGCGTCGACTGTTCATCCTTCCCCCAGTTTTGGGATTATTTGCCCTCACAGGCTGCGCTCCTCTTCCTCACGACCCAAAAGAAACTTACATTCTTGTCACCTCGAATACCAAGATTCCTTATTGGCAGGAGGCTCTTGCCGGGTTGAATCGAGCTGGATCAGAGATGAAGGTGACAGTCGCGATGGTAGGTCCCAATCGATACGATGCCAAGGCACAACGGGAGGACCTCCAGACCGCAATCCACGACAAGCCGGCCGGGATCATGATCTCCGCCGCTGACGCGGACCTAGTTACGGCCGATATCGACTCGGCAGTTCAGCAGGGTATACCGGTTATCACTATCGATTCTGATGCGCCCGCAAGTAAGCGGCTCTTCTTTATCGGATCAGACAATTACAAGAGCGGAAGACTAGGTGGCGATCTCCTCGTCAAACTGCTGGGCGGGAAAGGAAACGTCGTGATGTTCACGTATCCTCGTCAGAACAACCTGATCGAGCGACAGCATGGTTACGAAAGTGCGTTCGCAAGCCATCCCAACATTCAGGTAACTCAGGCGGTTGATGTCCAAGGCGATCCCGCGACCGCCTACAAGACGGCGAAACAGTTACTCAGTTCCAAGGCTAAGATTGACGCTTTCGTCTGTCTCGAAGCGGTTGCCGGCCCGCAAGTCGGAGACGTGATCAGCGAAACGAACTCGACCGGAAAAGTAGCGATCGTCGCAATGGACACAGATCAGGGCACCCTCAAATGGATTCAAGAGGGGCGTTATATCTGCCACCATCGCGCAAAAGCCATATACGATGGCGTATCTCGGCGTTAAGCTGCTGGATGACATACACCATCACACGCCTGCATCGCTCACCGCGAATTTCGCGCAGGATTCATTCTCGCCGCTCCCCAGTTTCATAGACACAGGCAGTTTCATCGTCGACAAGCAAAACGTATCGAAGTTCATGGAGACGCAGCGGTAACGCTGGGATCCGCCGCGCTATACAGGTTCAGAATCTAATGAAAGAAGAAGGGCTCCGGCTGCCGTATCAGATCTTGACAAGATCGGAGGAGCCGGGCTTAGAAGCAACTTCGTTGTCTTCCGGAAAAACGGCGTGACCTGTCGGAGGCGGATAGAGCGACTTGATCAAGTTCAATCGTCTCCGCAGATACCGGCTGGGCAGTTGACGCGGACCGGTTTCCACATCGATGTCGCAGCAGATGCCGTGAAGATAAAGAGTGAGCGTGTCGATGAAAGACTGCCGGAGATAAGCGTCGAACAACGGGCTCTCGCGCTTCACATTCTTTTGGCGGCGCAAGAGCGTCTGCTTTGCCTGCCAACTTTCATCATCGACTTCACCGTGGACTAAAGCGGTGAGTTCTTCCCGGATCGAGGGTCTTGTAGGAGTTCTTTGCGTCTTCGGTCCAGGAGTTCGCGACGATTTCCGCCAACCGGCGGTAAAGCCGGTAGTGGTATTCGGCCACGTCCTGTTCTTTCAGAGCAAAAACGAGAACGGTTTCGTTTTCGAAACTGACCTGCGAAGCCCATGACTGATGACCTTCCGCCGGACGTTCGGCGACAACAAAATCTGCCATCCGATCCAAATTGGCAGCACTGCGCGCCTTCCGCTTGCTACCAGATCCGCGGTCTCCCGACCGTTCGAGGTAGGGAACAAGAAGTATCGATATACGCGGCAGGGTAGCGGCGAGTGAAGGAGGAAGAGCGGCAATCGGCTCCTCGAGGTATTCCTTAACAACCTCTTCGCTCATGGGCGCGGAGGCACAAAAATACCCGAACGTGTTGCTGAGAGGAATAACTTCCCCTCGAAACCGTTCCGCAAACTGGCCTACGGTGACCTTGGAAGGGTTGGATGGAGCCAGGCCCACCGGAACCGGCTCTCTTTGACTGGACATCTACTTTTCGACCTCGATTCTAGCAAAAGAGGCGCCTCCGCCCCGGACCCGGACGGGGCCGGGAGACCCGAAGCGGACAGTCAAACCGGAAACGCAGCCCGGGTTTGGTTGCTAAACTTGAGGCGAAAAGTGCAGTTCCTGGTCTCTGCGGGCGAAGCGTCGGGTGATCTTTACGCCGCTGGCGTGGTTGCTTCGCTCGCTCGCCGCCTACCCGCTCTCAGCTTCTATGGCTGCGCCGGACCAAGGCTTCAGGCTGCCGGCGTTGAGCCGGTGATTGACGCGGGGAGTCTGGCTGTTGTCGGTCTCGCCGAAGTCATTGGTCACCTGCCCCGGATCTACGGCGAATACCGCCGCCTTTGCCACTATGCGGCAGAGCACCCGCCAGTGGCTGCGTTGCTGACCGACAGTCCTGATTTCCACCTCCGGGTGGCGCGCCAGATGAAAAAGCGCGGCATTCCTGTTTACTATCTGGTCGCCCCGCAAGTTTGGGCCTGGCGACAGGGACGAGTGAAAGTCATCCGCGAGCTTGTGGACAAGCTGTTCTGTCTGTTCCCCTTCGAAGAGGAGTGGTTTCGGGCTCGCGGAGTGGACGCAACATATATAGGACACCCGCTTGCGTCTCTTGTAAGAGTCAAATCTTCCCGAGCTGAGTTTCTCGAGCGATACGCCCTTCCGCGGGACAGACGGATTGTGGTTCTACTCCCCGGTAGTCGTACCGGGGAAGCCGCCCGGCACCTTCCGACTTTGCTTGAAGCTGTGCGGGAACTGCAAAAGCGGTTGGCGCTCACTGTGCTGCTTGCGACGCCAAAGGGCTTCAGTAAGGCCGCGGGGTTGGAAAGATTTCGGGAACCCATCGCTGCGCTGTCCATCAAAGTAATAGAAAACGATACTTGGGACTGTATCGGACACGCTGATTTGGCGTTGGCTGCAAGCGGAACCGTGACGGTCGAGGCTGCCGTACTCGGCACGCCCATGGTGACGTTTTATCGAGTCAATTCACTGAGCTGGTTGGCCGGTCGGAGGCTCGTAAAAGTCCCTTTCCTTTCTATGGTGAATCTAATTGCTGAGCGTCAGATCGTACCGGAGCTTATCCAGCACGACATGACGCCTCCAAACATCGTCTCTGCGGCGGAGCAGCTTCTGACCGACACGGGCAGAGCCGATCGTATGCGCCAAGACCTTGCACGAGTGCGAGCATTGCTGACTTCAGAGGGAGAGCCTTTGAGCCGTGCCGCTGAAATCATCGCGGCATCATTGCGAACTAAGATGGGCGACTCCATGACCGTGGACGCCTTCGGGAGAAAATAAAGGAATGTTGTTGGGCAGCCTGAAGTGGATTGTCCTGCCGCTTGCCGCGGTGTGTGCCTTCGCCCAGACGAAGCACACTCGGATTGAAGTTCAGAAATACACGATTGATGCTGATATCAACCCCAGAACCCAGGCAATCACCGCGACGGCCAAGATTGAATTTACTCCCTCTGAAGCCGGAACCGACATCGCTTTCGAGCTGAATAACGCCCTTACCGTGTCAAAGGCCGTCGATGCTCATGGTCAAGCGCTAACCACGACACGCAATGCTCAGGACTTCACGGTAACGGCTGTGTCGCCGGTCCCTTTACAAAAAGGGCAGCCGACCCAAATCACTTTGACTTATGACGGAAAATTCAGCGGCTCCGAAGATTCACCTATTTCAGGTATAAGATTCGCAGCGCTCCACCCGGATTTCGGTTACCTGCTCTATCCGGCACGATGGTTTCCCGTCAACGGATACACGACCAATCGATTCGCTGCCGATTTGCACATTACCGTTCCGACAGAATACCGGGTGGTCGGCAGCGGAGACGCGAAGACGGAACATGCGCAAAATAGTCGGACACTGTACTCCTTCACTTACGACAAGGCCAGCTTTCCAGGGAGCATCGGGATCGTCAAAGGCGACCCCGTTCGTGTCTCATCGCAAGGTGTGAATTCGGGTATTTACTTCCGGGACGCTCAGGCCACCGAAGCGAAGTCGTATGGTGACGAGACCGGCAAGATCATGACCTTTTTGACAGGTTTGTACGGTCTCGCTCCCCAGGCAAGCCTCACACTGATGGAAACAGAGGATGGTGCGGTAAACGGTTATTCCGCGCCCGGCATCATCTTTCTCGCGCCCGGCTCGATTACGAAAAAGGTAAACACGCGCGTACTTGCCAATCAGTTGTCGCGCCAGTGGTGGGGGATGCTCGTTTCGCCGATCAATCGTAATCACCTCTGGCTGGTAAACGGACCGGCACGCTTCTCGGAAGTGATGTACCAGGAACATGCAAGCGGCGCGAGTTCGACCGAGACGGATATGCGGGCCACTTACGTCGAAGCGCTCACGGTAAAAGATCCGCCCGTTCTGCAGGCAGCGCGATTGGAAGATTATTCGCCGGAGTATTGGGCCCTGACCGCTGCGAAAGGCGCCGCCATCCTGAACATGCTTCGAAATGTTGTCGGCCCGGATAATTTCGTCAAGGGTCTTAAAGCGTTCATTGACGCGTATGCCTGGAAATCGGTGAGCAGCGAAGATTTCCGGAAAGTTTTCGAGCGGGTCTCAAACCAGGAACTTCGGTACTTCTTTGTGCAATGGCTTGAATCGAGCGGCTCCCCGGAGTTCAAGCTCGAGTACACCGTCTTCCGTACTCAGAAGGGATTCCGAGTTGTCGGCAAGGTGACTCAGGATCTCGATACATTCCGGATGCCCGTCGACCTGCGTATCGAGACTGAGGGGAATCCTGAAGACAAGAAAGTGGAAGTCACGGGCACCTCCTCCGAGTTCAGCGTCGACACTTTCGGTAAACCGAAGAAGCTTACGCTCGATCCTTCTCATGTGCTTCTCCGGCTCGATCCGAATATTCAGATTTCGGTTGCGATTCGTCGCGGTGAGCAGTTCGAGGAAATCAATGACACCTCGAGTGCTCTCCGGGAGTTCGAGAAAGCGCTAGAGGTCAACAAAAACAGCTCGCTCGCGCATTATCGGATCGGCGAGCTCTTCTTCAAACAAAATAATTACCAACAGGCGGCTAATGAATTTCGCTCTGCAATCAACGGAGACCTTGACCCGAAATGGACGGAAGTCTGGTCGCACGTAAATCTAGGTAAAATTTTCGACGTCACTGGCCAGCGAGACCGCGCCGTGAACGAGTACAAACAGGCTATACGTACTCGGGATAACACCTCCGGAGCGCAGGAGGAGGCGGCTCGTTATTCGACCAAAGCTTATGAGCGAAAGAACTCCGAAACTTAATTCCTGAGTCTTGCAATTATGCCGTGCTGAGCCCTCGAGCAAGGCATGGGAGAAATCCTGTAATGTATTTCAGGGAATTCTCTGTGACGGTTCGTCCCGCATGGGCACTATACCTAGTAGAACCTCTCTGCGAAGGCCGAATCGACCTAAACTCTTGGAACCGTGAAAGTGCGAAATTCGGTGTTACTCTGAAGGTGTCTGAGGAAAGGGGACGATTTGGACGATAGACTGAAAGAGCTGATGCAAGAGCTCGGCAATGCCATCAACGAATCGCTTTCTGATTCAGATCGCATCGCGGGTGCTATCGGCGAAATCAAGCGAGCCGGCTACGATGTGTTCCTTGTCCTTGAAGCGACGATCGGCTTCAACAAGCGCGACGAGAATGAAGCTGAAGATTTGAACGATGGTGCAGGTCGAGTTCACGTCGAATCGAGCGGTAAGATCAGCCTGACTTCGCAAGACCAAAAATTCTTGCGTGCACTCAAAATCTCGGTAGAAGAAGAAGGCAAGTAGTTCCTCGTCTTTCTCAAACGAGCTCTTCGTAGACCCTGTACGTTTCCCGGGCGCAATTCTCCCAGCTGAATTCGGCGGCCCGTGTGTGCCCCTTTTCGCGAAGCGAGTCTCTCAAGTGTTCGTCTGTAACGAGCGTGTTGAGAGATGAGGCAATTTCATCTACTGAGAGCGGATCTACTGTAAGGGCAGCATCTCCGCAAACCTCCGGAAGTGCCGACCGATTGGAACTGAGTACCGGAACCCCATAGGCCATCGCTTCAAGAATGGGTAGCCCGAAACCTTCATCAAGAGAGACGAACGCAAACACCTTCGCGGTCGAGTAGAGCTGATTCAGCTTTTCCGCCGTAACGTAGCCTGCGATGTCGATGCGGTCTCTTGCCGGCGCTTCTCTGAACCTTTTCGACAATTTCTTCCGCACCATATCCGCTTGGGGATCCGGCGAGCACCAATTTCCAATCAGGACGTTCAAGCCTTTCGAAGGCTTCAATCAGACGGCCCGTGTTTTTCCGCAGCTGAATAGCGCCGACGGAAAGAATGATGTTCTCGCGCTTGGCTTGGTCCGCGCGAGCCGGAAGATGAACGCCGTGCGGGACGACGCGGATTCGGCTCCGCTCGACACCGAGTAGAGAATGCACCTGTTCCGCCGTAAAACGTGAAATCGAGATGATCAGATCCGAACGTTTCGCCGCACGTTGTGCTTGCGCAGTAAAACGCCGCCGAAACTCTGGCGACGAATACTCGGCAGTCATCACGAAAAGATCATGGAAGGTGCACACGACTCTCCGCGCAGGACGCCAATCGACCCTCTGGTTCAGCGCGTGAAACACATCGGCTTTCCCGATAGGAAGCGGCCATTGAAGAATTCTGGTCGTCACATTCGCGGCCGTTTGCACTGGCCGCCGTTTCCACTGCTTGAACCGGAAACACTGGATGATTCTGTCGTCCGGATGGTGAGATGTCAGACCAGCGCACAGCTCGCGGGAGTAAACGGCAATACCGGATGGGAAAGGATCAATGCTGTAGGTGGCATCGATCGCAATCCGCACGATCCCAATCTTACAGCCCGTAATCCTTGAGCTTGCGATACAGAGTAGTGCGTCCGATGCCGAGCATGGCGGCGGCTACTGTCCGATCGCCCTTGCTGTAATCGATGGCGTGCAGGATGGCCCGCTTTTCCACTTCCGCCAAGGGAATGATGGAATGACGTCCGCCTGGCGTCTCGGATGGATAAGGGCTGGAGGTTAGCGGGTAGGGATCAGAAGGGACCGGGCTTTGCGCCGCGATGAACTGCCGCTCTAGCGATTGATTGGCGACGGTAGATGGAAGATCGACCGGGGTGATCCACGGCCCTGAGTTCATGGCAACCATCTGCTGAACCGTGTGCTCCAGCTCGCGAATGTTGCCCGGCCACTCGTAATCCTGAAGCGCTTTGATCACTTCGGTATCCAGCTTGTGACCGTTGCCGTATTTGCCGAGGAAGTGCGCGACCAGCGCCGGAATGTCATCTCTGCGTTCGCGCAATGGTGCAAGGCGCAATCGCATAACGTTCAGGCGGAAGTACAGGTCTTGCCGGAAGCGCCCGGCTTCGACCTCTTTCGCCAGATCGCGGTTCGTAGCCGCAATGACCCGGAAGTTCGAGCTGCGCTGTGCTGTGCCGCCGACCGCTCGAAATTCTTTCTCCTGAAGGACACGGAGCAGCTTCATCTGCATCTCGAGCGGCAACTCTCCGATCTCATCGAAGAAGGCAGTGCCGCCGTTGGCAGCGTCGAGAAGACCCAACTTCTGGTTGTGAGCGCCGGTGAAGGCACCCTTCGCATAGCCGAAAAGCTCGCTCTCCATCAGGGGACCTACCAGTGAGGAACAATCGACAACAACAAAATTGCCCCGAGCTTCCATATTGTGTATAGCTCGTGCAACTACTTCCTTACCGGTGCCTGTTTCACCCAAGACCAGAACCGGAAACCGCGATTTGCCCATCTTCGCTACCAGGCCATGGACTTTCTTCATGACGGGAGAGTTGCCCACGAGCGTGGACAAGGGTGAGACATCAAGTGCGATTTTCGGCGTCATGAGCAAACAATTTTCCGGGGTACCACTCAGCGGAAGCGAGGCCTCCGGAACCGGAAGGCACTCCTCCGCAAGACTTAGTGCCAGACGGGTGAAGAAAATCTCCTAGGGGTTAGGAGTCGTGCCAGTCACAACCGAGGGCGCTACCGGGACTGTTTCGTCGAGGCGCACGATGAAGACCTGAAGCACCTCGAGCCTGAGCTGATCGGCGAGTCTCTGCGCCGCCTCCAGCGAACGCTCTCTCCCGACGAGCACTCGGTATAAGGGCTTCGGAGCTTGTTTCATTACCAACTGAGCCGACCCGAAGCGTTGTGCATACTGTGCCCGCGCACGCTCGGCATTCTCATAAACGGCGAAGGCTCCCGCCTGCACGGCAAAAAAATCGTTCGCAGTAACTTCCGCTGGAGCCGAGATCACCTCCAGCTTTACCGGTGCCACACCCGGGCCAAGTAGATCAATCTGTCTGAGCCGCGGCTCGGGAAAGATCGATGATGCGACCACCGACAAATGGGCCGCGATCGATTACGCGAACTTTCACTGACTTGCCGTTCTGCAGGTTTGTCACCTGCAGCCACGTATTGAAGGGCATCACGCGATGCGCGGCGACCATCGTTTCCATATCGTAGATCTCGCCGTCGGCTGCGGGCCGCCCGTGATATGGAACGCCGTACCAGCTTGCCTTACCTTCTTCTGTGTAGCCGACAGGAACGGAGGGAGGACGAGTGCGTGGAGATGCGTCCGGACGATTCGCGCGATTCGCGGAACTCGACGGTTGAGGCGCTGTCGGAATATGTGCTGCTCGATGTTTTCGTCCACATCCGGAGGACAGCAACAGAAGAAGGCCGATCGCAGCGGCGCGCCATCTTCTTCGTAGCGGAGGGCACGAATTGAAATTCGAACGCAACTATCCATGAGCATAACTGGATTGCGGTGAGAAGGAGCAAGTTTGGTGCTCGCATGACCGAAAACATAATGCGAGAAAAACGTTTTTGAATGAGCACTTCCCCTCCGGTGATTGCTTCAGGGCGGGAATGATTATTTTTTTCTTGACTTCTCGCTCGAAGGAATTTATATATGAATCACACTGCGATCCAGATCGGATCGTAGATTTTACGTTTAGGGAGAATCATTCGATGAAGAACGCAACCAAGAAAGCGGCCACCAAGAAGGCAGCCGCTAAAAAAGCGCCAGCAAAAAAGAAAAAGTAAACCAAGCTCGCGTTAGCGAGTTCTTAACTTTCATCGCCCTCAGGACCTATCCTGAGGGCGTTTTGTTTTTGGAGCTCGGCGCAAAAAAGAAAAGGGGGTGCGGGCTGAATGGCCGGCGCCCCTTTCCTATTTACGTTAGTTAGGGAAGCGTGTAGCGAAGATCGATGTAGTACATGTTCGAATGAGCCGCCTTCGGAGCTCCCGTAGCGATTGCCCAGGGATTGCGCGTAAGGTAAGAATACTGATTGATGAGAGACAGCGCGCCGTAATTGGCACTCTTCCAGAACGTCTGAGTCAGGCCGAACGTGTACTCCTGGATCGTTCGATTATCGTTGTTCGACGAACCCGCAAACCCGTATCCGACCGGACGGCCGTTCGTATCGATTGCCGTCTGCCGTCCAATATAGACAGCGCCGTAATATGCGTCGATGAGGGTATTCTTCGTGATATTCGCCTCGAATCCGTCCACCGTCGAATAGGTGTGAACGGGCGAAAGCGAACCATCGGGCCTGATGATCACGTCAGGCGCCAGCCCGAACACATACCTGCCGCCGCCTTCGCCGAAGAAGGTGTTGGCGATCAGCCTGACGTTTCTCGCGACCTCCAGATTGGCGTTGACGGACCCGGTCACCGTAGACGTTGAGCTGCTGTTGTAGTGAACTGGCGTGCTCGTCGTGGCATAGGTGCCTTTGAACGAGCGTACGAGCGCACCGGCTTCTACGTGCAGTAGCTTGTCACCGGCGTGGCCATCATACGCACCCTTGAAGATGATGTCCGGGTGCAGATTTGGAGTTGCGATAGTTCTGGGCTCCTGTCACATTGCCGATTGCGACGGCGCTGTTGTTGAATTGCGAGGCCATCGCGGCAATATTCGTTGCGGCCGGGAGCGTGATCGCCGATCCGTTCAGACCGCCCGATCCTCCGATGTACTGCTGAGGATTCTCAAGCGACACTCCGAGATTCCAGTCCTTGTTGGGATGAAACACCAGGCGGAACTGCGATTGACGCGACCAGACCAAACCCACCTGGTAGTTGGTATCCATGTTTTGGGTGTAGAAAATATCGCTGGGCAGAGGCGAGAGTCCCTTGCGATTCGGAGTGAACATGCTCCAGTCCTGGCCGCCCAGGATTTCCCACTTCCCTTTTTGCACGTCCACGAAAACGTTCCGCATCCGGAAAGTATCGGAATTACTCGTCACGAACACGTTCGCGGGCTGGTTACCGAGGAAATCAGCTTCGAAGTAACCAAGGACTTTCGCGCCGGCAACGTTCGAATCCACGCGGAATCCAATTCGGGAGTTCTGAGTGGAAAAATTATTTTCGCTGATGTGACCGCCGACGCTGTTGTTGTAAGGTATGCCTCCGAAGTTCGTTCCGATGCCGCTGCCGACATTGGTAGACCTTCCGAACCAGGTGAAATCGACAAAACCGAGAGGAGTAAAAGTCGTGTTGCCGATACTGATGCCCAGTGGCGAAGGATTTCTCGATTGAAGATTCTGGCCGCCGCGGCCGAACACTAGACCCGCCCCGTCGTCCGCGATCAACGGCTGGCTCGAGAGTGACCGGTCCGGCGCTGGCAGTGCTCGCGGGAATCACAGCCAGGTCCTTGCTTTGAGGCTGAGCGCTTGCGGTCTCCGCTGCCTGAACAGCTTGGTCGAGCAGTTTTCGCTGCTCCTCTACGGCTTCCTGTAACTTCCGGATCTGCTCCGACTGCTGCGCAATGCGCTCCTTGAGAGTTTTTAGATCATCGACCGCAGCAGAGCCGGCCGGCGGCGCCGGATGGTCGGAAGTCGCAACCTGACAGAACAATTGCGGGACTAGCATTCCAACACTAAGAAAATAAAAACAAACTGTTTTCCGCATCGCTCTCCGACGCTAACGGAATACTGTGACAGTGCAATGACAGCAGCGTTAAAGGCGGAAAACGACAGTACTCGGCGATCTCGCGCCGCTGCGCCGTCCTGCCGCTAAACTAAGGAATAATCTTCATGTCCGAACGACCGTTCGTTCATCTTCATTGCCACACTGATTACTCCCTTCTTGATGGTGCCTGTGACATCAAGAAGCTGATTAACGTTGTGAAACGGCAGGGTATGCCGTCCGTCGCCATGACCGACCATGGCAATCTCTTCGGCGCAGTTGAGTTCTACAACGAAGCGAATAAAGAGGGAATCCATCCCGTCATAGGCTGCGAGATGTACGTGTCTCAAGGGGGACACAAAGCTCGCTCTGACCAGGACCGCTATAACCACCTCGTCCTGTTGGCTGAGACACAGGAAGGCTACAAGAACCTGATCAACCTTGTGTCGACGGGTTATCTTGATGGGTTCTACTACAAGCCGCGGGTCGACAAGGATCTGCTCGCCCGGCACTCAAAGGGACTCATCGCAACGTCCGCGTGCCTGCGGGGCGATATCAACGAGAAAATCCTGGCGGAGCGCTACGGCGAAGCGAAGACTCTTGCGAACGAGTACGTGGACATGTTCGGGAAAGAGAACTTCTTCCTCGAACTGCAGGACCATGGCCTTGACCAGGATCGGATCGTCATGCGCGAGATCCAGCGACTCTCGACTGACACAGGTATTCCGCTGATCGCTACCAACGACTCTCATTACCTGACGCACGATGACGTAAGGGCGCACGAGATCCTGCTTTGCATCCAGACGGGGAAGACGATGTCCGATCCGAACCGGATGCGCTTTTCGACGCCCGAGTTCTACATCAAGAGCCGGGCCGAGATGATGAAGTTGTTCGGGGAAGCCGAGCACGCGCTCGATCGCACCTGGGACATCGCCCAACGCTGCCGGGTAAAACTCGAGAAAGTTAAGGATCCGTTCCCGCGATTCGATGTACCCGCAGAACACACGGCCGATACCTACTTCGCCGCCGTTGCGCGGGAAGGCTGGGAAAAACGGCGGCCGCGGCTTGAAGCTTTGCGGCAACAAGGCCGTCTCAAGCACGAGTTAGCGGAGTACTCCGAGCGGCTGGAGCGTGAAATCCGGATGATCCAGCAGATGAAATTCTGCGGATACTTCCTGATCGTCTGGGATTTCATTCGCTTCTCGAAAGAAAAGGGCATCCCGGTCGGACCGGGACGCGGCTCCGCCGCCGGAAGCCTGGTCGGCTATGCCATGGGAATCACCGATATCGACCCGCTCGAGTACGGTCTGCTCTTCGAACGCTTCCTGAATCCGGAGCGCATCAGCATGCCGGATATCGATATCGATTTCTGCACCAATCGCCGCGGAGAAGTGATTCAGTACGTCACTGAAAAGTACGGCCGCGAACAGGTCGCGCAGATCATCACCTTCGGCACGCTCGCCGCCAAGGCCGCTATCAAAGATGTCGGCCGCGTTCTCGACATGAGCTTCGCTGAGGTCGATCGCATCTCGAAGCTCGTTCCGAAAACGCTCAACATCAAGCTCGATCAGGCGATCGAAGATCCCGAGCTGAAATCGGTGGCGGAACGAGAACCGCGCGTAAAGGAAGTTCTCGACGTCAGCCTGAAGCTCGAGGGTGTTTGCCGCAATGCCGGCATGCATGCCGCCGGAGTCGTGATCTCGTCGGTTCCGCTCCGCGAACTGGTTCCGCTCTACGTCACGAACAAACAGGAAATCGTGACCCAGTACGACATGCTGGGTCTCGAAAAGCTCGGCTTGCTCAAGATGGACTTTCTTGGGCTGACGACGCTGACGATTATTGAGCAGGCATTGAAACTCATTGAGCGCTACCGGGGCGAGAAGATCGTTGTCGAAGACCTGGCGCTCGATGATCCAGCTGACTTACGAAAAGATCTTCAGCAACGGCTACACCAGCGGCGTCTTCCAGTTCGAATCTTCGGGCATGCAGGACATCCTGCGCCGCTATCAGCCGAACCGGGTCGAAGATCTCTGCGCGCTGAACGCGCTCTACCGCCCGGGTCCGATCCAGGGCGGGATGATTCCCGACTTCATCGATCGAAAGCACGGGCGCAAACCGATCGTTTACGATCTGCCCGAGCTGCAGGAGATCCTCGAAGAAACATACGGCGTCATCCTCTACCAGGAACAGGTGATGCAGATTTCGAACAAGCTCGCCGGCTACTCGCTCGGCGATGCCGATATTCTGCGTCGGGCCATGGGGAAGAAGAGCGCCAGCGAAATGGCTCTGCAACGGGAGCGTTTCATCAAGGGCGCTACCGAGCGCGGCTTCCCGCCGAAGAAGATCGCCAAGATCTTCGATCTGATGGAGCAGTTTGCGGGATACGGGTTCAACAAATCGCACTCCGCGGCGTACGCCTACCTGGCATACGTCACTGCCTATCTCAAAGCGCACTACCCGGTCGAGTTCATCTCCGCGCTGCTTACTTCGGAATCGGGCAACACCGACAAGATTGTTAAGTACATCAATGAGTGCCGCGAGATGGGCATCAATGTTCTACCGCCCGACGTGAACCAAAGCGATTGGCACTTCACTCCTGCCGGGTCCGAGATCAGGTTCGGTTTGGGAGCCGTTAAGAATGTCGGTCAGGGTGCCATCGAAACCGTTGTCGCCGCACGTGAGGGAGGTGGACCTTACACGTCCATCTATAACTTCTGCGAACGCGTCAATCTGGCCAGTATCAACCGTCGAGCCATGGAGAGCTTGATCAAAGCAGGAGCTTTCGACTCGCTCGGCGGTAATCGCGCGCAGTTGAGCGAAGCGCTCGATCGAGCGATGGAGTCGGGCGCGCGCGCATCACGCGATCGCGAGATGGGACAGCATGGACTCTTCGGAATGTTCGGAGAAGAAGAAAAAACCGAGTACCCTCTCGCTCAGCTCCCGGATTGGACGCCCGAGCAAAAACTCGCCGGTGAAAAAGAAATGCTCGGCATCTACGTCTCCGGACATCCACTCGACCGCTTCAAAGAAAAGGTTGCCGACTTGGCAAAGAACTCCACGGATAAACTCGACGATCTTCCAAAGGGCTTCCCCGTCGAGCTCTGCGGGATCCTGACCAACATCGTCCGCAAGACGAATCGGGAAGGAAAATACTGGGCAGCGCTGAAGGTAGATGACGGCCACGGGACTGCGGACGCGATGGTGTTTGCCAATCGCTACGAAGAGTTGTTGCCGGAGTTGAAAGAGGATGCGGCGGTATTTATACGGGCTGCTGTCCTCCCGGAAGAGGGTGCTCAGCCGAAGCTATCGATTCAGGAAATGGTCAAGCTGGCAGATGCACGCGTGAATCTGCCGTCTTTGATCTCTATCCGGTTTTGGCTGAAGGATGAATCCGCTCTCAGCAGAGTGGAAGCCCTGAACGAACTCTTCGTTCGCAAGAGCGGTTCCACCGAAGTTCGGCTTCGGCTCGAGAAACCGCGAGACTTCTCTGTTGTAATGGACGTCACGACCAAAGTCCGACCAGATCGCGAGTTTTGTGCCGAGCTCGAAAAGATCTGCGGTCCGGAATCAATGGAAGTTCTGGCAAGTTGATGGCTGACGAATCGACAAACAAGACAACTCCGAGTGCCGGAGCAACGGCAGAGACCGACAACCCGAGTTGGAATCGGGTGCAGTTGGCGCGCCATCCGAAGCGCCCTCACTCGATCGACTACATCAACGGCATCTTTTCCAACTTTGAAGAGCTGCATGGCGACCGCTTCTTCGGCGACGACCCTTCCATCATCGCGGGAATGGCCAAATTGGACGGAAAGCCCGTGGTGGTGATCGGACAACAAAAAGGCCGGGATACGAAGGAAAAGCTGCTGCGGAATTTCGGCATGCCCAAGCCTGAAGGCTATCGGAAGGCTATGCGGGTCATGCAACTTGCCTCGAAATTTCGACGACCCATCATCACTTTGATCGACACGCCGGGCGCCTATCCGGGAATTGACGCCGAAGAGCGCGGTCAGGCCGAAGCAATCGCTTATAACTTGCGCGAGATGTCGCGGCTACAGAGCCCCGTCATCTCTTTCGTGATTGGAGAAGGCGGCAGTGGCGGGGCTCTCGCGCTCGGAGTAGCGAACCGGGTTTATATGCTCGAGAACGCATATTACAGTGTGATCGCGCCGGAAAGCTGCGCGGCCATCATCTGGCGCGATTCCGGTAAAGCTCCACTCGCCGCTGCGGCGTTGCGCCTGACGGCCTCCGATTTATTGCAACTCAAGCTGATTGACGGCATTGTTCCTGAACCGCCGGGGGGTGCACATCTCAATGCCGACGCTGCTATCTCGTCTCTGGGTGCGACTCTTCGCAAAGCCGTGGACGAATTATCGTCAGCATCGGAGAAACAGATCCTCGAAGAGCGGTATATGAAATTCCGCGAGATGGGCAATTTCTTCAATGAGGCTTGATTGAAGATCGGACTCATCGTTGCTGTGTTCGTAGCGGCAATCGCCGCTCTGATTGCCTTCTCCACTCTTCATGGGCCGCGTTATCGGGTGGAAGTCTGTATGTTCTTCGGCGCCCGGTTCAACTGCAAGACCGTATCGGGTCGAAGTGAGACGGCTGCGCTCCGTGGTGGAATCCAAAACGCCTGTGCCGATATTGCCTCCGGAGTTGAGGAAACGATGGGCTGTGAAGGTTCCGAACCTAGAAGCGTTCGCTGGCTCGAGCGCCCTGCCAAGACCAAATAAACTGCCGACCTGAATCCTTGCCGGCGAAAAAAGAAAAGGCGCAAAACCCCGCTTGGGGCCTGCGCCTTAGATACCTTGTTGGTGTTCTTCTGATTAATTGTTGTTCACAGCGATGTTGATCGTCTTGGGCTTTGCCACTTCTTTCTTCGGCAAAGTGATCGTCAGTACGCCGTTCTTGTAATCAGCGCTCACCTTCTCGCCATCGACCGTGTCCGGCAGGCTGAAAGCCCGAACGAAGGAGCCGTAGCTGCGCTCGATCCGGTGGAAACCACCCTTTCCGTTCTGGTGCCCTTCGAATTTCCGCTCACCTCTCAGGGTGAGGGTGCCATTCTCCAACTGGATCCCAACGTTCTTCGGATCGATCTCGGGAATGTCTGCCTTCAGGACCAGCTCGTTCTCGGTCTCCAGGATGTCGACGGCGGGTGTCCATGGCCGCGATGCGGGCTCACTGAACAGCCTTGACAGAGAATCCTGGAACAACCGGAGACCGGCCGGAAAATCTTCAACTTCGCTTGAGAAGGGACTGTACTTTACTACTGGCATTTTGAATTTCCTCCTCCCACATCTGGGGACAACTTCAATATAAAACCTGCGCGTCTTGTTGTCAAGTTATCTGCAGAAATTTTTTATTCGGTCCAGACTTGCGTCCAATTGCAGCTATTTCAATCACTTCCGCATCTGTTTCTCCGTATGGCCAACCTTAAAGAGGGCGATCCCGCGCCCGCTATCTCTCTTCCAACCGATTCCGGAGCTCCGTTTGAGCTTTCGTCGCTGAAAGGTAAGAATGTCGTCCTGTACTTCTACCCCAAGGCCGACACGCCTGGGTGCACGACGGAATCCTGTGCCTTTCGGGACAAAACAGACACTTTCACCGACGCGAATGCCGTAATCGTCGGCGTTTCACCCGATACCAGCGACGCACAAGCCAAGTTCAAAGCGAAGTTCAGCCTGCCGTTTACACTTCTGGCCGATTCGGACCACAAGGCGGCCGAAGAGTACGGAGTCTGGAAGGAGAAGAGCATGTACGGCAAGAAGTACATGGGTGTGGAACGCACCACCTTCGTCCTCGATAGCGAAGGCATCATCAAGAAGATCTTTCCCAAAGTCAAAATCGACGGGCACGTGGCCGAAGTGCTGGCCGCAGTGAAGTGAGCGATAGCCGCCGTTTCCCGGCGCGCCCATTTGTCGGGGTAGGAGCCCTCATTTTCTCGGGCGACCAGATCCTGCTTGTGGAGCGCGGCAATCCACCTCTTGTCGGGTATTGGTCTCTGCCGGGCGGAGTCGTCGAATCAGGCGAGCGCCTGGAAGACGCGATGGCGAGGGAAGTTTACGAAGAGACAGGGCTCAACGTGGAAGTCGGCGACATCGCCACCGTCTTTGAACGCATCATGCCGGCCGAAGACGGCCGTTGCGAATACCATTACATCCTGATTGATTTCTATTGCACAGTGCTCGGCGGCACCCTCGCGGCAGGGGACGACTCAAAACAGGCACAGTGGAGAGACCTGGATGAGCTGGATAGCATCTTATTAACGGAGGGGACGCGCGAAGTGATCCGGGCTTGCCGTACAAGGCCGTCAACCCATCCGCGTGTGACCCGCCCGTTTCCCGTCTCCTCGTAATTCATGGCATTTCACAGCATCGGCGTGCTTCAATTCGCCGAACTTCTAGAACTACTCTCCACCTACGCCGGGAGCGACGCCGGGCGTGAGCTGATCTTTGCGCTCGAGCCTCATTCTGATCGCGCACAGCTCGAAGCGGATCTGGCCGAAGCCGGAGAAGCGATCGAATTCAAACAGGCAACGCTGGCTACGGCCGACGGCGGAACAAACATACGCCTGCGCTTTGACGACCTGCGCGACGTTTCTGACTCCATCCGGGTGCTCCAGGTGGGAGGCGCGCGCCTGGACGGACCGGAAATCCTTGACCTGTTCCACACGCTCTCACTTGCCGGCGAATACCGCGGCGTACTCGTTTCCGCCCAGGAGCGTTTCCCGCGGCTGGCACGGAGAGGTCTGCAGCTGGCAGATCTCCGCCCGCTCGCGCGCCGCTGGAGCAATGTTTTTCTTCCGGATGGTTCGTTAACCGATGATGCGAGCGTCGCACTCCGACGCATCCGGCGTGACATCGAAAAGCAAAAGCGCGGCATTCAGGACTCGCTCGAACGCTTTCTCCGCGCCCACCGCCAGGACGGAACCCTGCAGGAAGACTTCGTGACTATTCGCGAAGATCGCTACGTAGTGCCGATCGTTGCCGGCCAAAAAGGACGCGTGGATGGTGTCATCCACGGCTCGAGCGGCACCGGACGAACACTGTACGTCGAACCTCTCGAAACGATCAGTCTCAACAATCAGCTCGTCCGGCTCCGTGAAGACGAACTGCGCGAGATCGACCGCATCCTCCTCGAGATCACCGATGCTCTTCGCGAGCACACCGACGAAATCACATCGACGGCCGAAGCGTTAGCTCAGCTTGACTTCGTATGGGCCAAAGCGTCGTTTGCAGCCCAGTACAACGCGATCATTCCGCGAATCAGCAAAGATGTCCGAAAGTTCGTCCTGAAAGACGCTCGCCACCCACTCCTCGAAACGGTTCTGCGAAAAGCACGCAAACCGATTGTGCCAATCAGTTTCGAATTGACGGAAGAGGGGCGCTGCCTGCTGATCAGCGGACCCAACACGGGTGGAAAAACAGTCACGATGAAGACCGCGGGTCTGCTGGCTTTGATGGTTCATGCCGGATTACCCGTTCCCTGCTCTGAGGCTGAATTCCCGCTGCTCGACAATGTGCTCGCTGACATCGGCGACAGCCAGTCAATCGAGGAAAGCCTGAGCAGCTTCTCTGGCCACCTGATTCACGTGAAGGAGATGCTGGAACAGGTTACGCCGGACAGCCTGGTGCTGCTCGACGAACTAGGGCGAGCTACTGATCCGGAAGAGGGTGGCGCGTTGGGAGTTGCCGTACTCGACGAATTCCGCAAGTCAGGCGCATTCTGCCTGGCATCTACCCACTTGCTGCCGTTGAAGCTTTACGGGACGAAAACGCCAGGAGTCGTAAATGCCTCGATGGGGTTCAACGAGGCTACGCTCGAGCCCACGTACAAGTTGCGATTGGGTGTGCCGGGAAAGTCCGCCGGTCTCGACATCGCCACTCGCCTGCAAATGCCGGCGGAGATTCTGGCGCATGCACGAGCGGTAATGCCCCGCATGCAAGCCGATTTTCAGGATCTCTTGTCTGACTTGCATGAGCAGGTGGCAGCAAACGAGCGCCGCGCACGGGAAATGGACGAAGCCACGGAATCGCTTCGCAAGCGCCAAGCCGATCTGGAGCGGGATACGATTCGTCGCGAACAGCAACGCCAGCGCGAATGGAAAGATCGGTCGGATCTGATCATTGCTGATTTTGAAGCGCGCGCACAAATCACTCTCGAGCGATTGGGCGAAATCGCTGAACAGAGGAAGGCAGCGGACCAGGCCCGGCAGCTTCTGAATCAAACGAAACGCGAGTTCCGCGAAGAAGCGGCGACGACCATGGCACCGCCTCCGGAAGTTGCAAAGGCTGTCGAGCTGCCGAAGCTCACGATCGAAGAAGGAAGCAAAGTCCGGCTCAAGGATGTTCGTGAAATTGCCACCGTTCGCCGCATTCTGAAAAACGGAGCTCTCGAAGTAGAAGCTGGCCTGCTGCGAATGCAGGTATCGCGCGACGATGTCGTCGAGGTGGTCTCGTCGAAAGTTGCCCAAGCGCAGCGATTGCCGAAGAATGTTCGCATCGATGCCGGCCCGCGCTGGGACGTATCCTATCGCGAGCTGAACGTGATCGGCCAGAGAGCCGATGAAGCCGCCGAACAGGTCGACAAATTTCTGGATTCCGCCGTTTTAGCTTCTGTGAATCGAGTCCGCATTGTGCATGGCCACGGCATGGGAGTTTTGAAACGCACCGTTGCAGACCTGCTGCAATCGAATCCACATGTGGGCCGTTTTTACCCTGCTACTCCCGCCGAGGGCGGTGCCGGAGCCACTATCGTAGAGCTTCGAGAATAGGTAAGCTGAAGTATGATCATCTCCCGATTGCCGATAGGAATTGTCGCTTTGATGATATTCATGGCCGGGTGCAACCCCAGTCACCAAACCGCCGGGCCGGAGTACTACAAGTCAGTGGCGGCGTGGCAGAAGCATCGGGAAGACGGGCTGCGCAAACCGGATAGCTGGCTCACTCTGGTCGGCCTCTTCTGGCTGAAACCTGGGCTCAACACAATCGGGTCGGGAAGCGGCAACGACTTCGTCCTGCCGAAGGGCTCTGTCCCGGAACGCGTCGGCGCCTTTCAGCTTGACGGCGACAAGGTGACTTATATAGCCGCGGACAAGACGAAGACGGCCCTTGAATACGGAGAGGCGGATCCTACTGTGGTGCGCGCAGGTTCTGTGGCCATGACGGTGATCAAACGAAAAGATCGCCTTGGCATTCGAGCCAAGAATAGCGAAAGCCCGGTCCTCAAGAACTTCAAAGGAACTACGTTCTTTCCGGTCAATCCGGAGCTTCATTTCACCGCGCGCTTTCTGCCCGACGAGAAGAAGATCCCGATCCTGAACGTTCTTGGCCAGACGGAGATGGAAACGAGTCCGGGCATCGTTCAGTTCGTCTATAAAGGCGAAAAATATAAGTTGCGGCCCATCTATGAAGGCAAGACCCTTTACTTTCTCTTCAAAGATGCGACGAACAAAACCGAAACTTACCAGGCCGGCCGGATGTTGAACACTCCGCTGCCCGTCAACGGCAAAGTCGACCTCGATTTCAATCGCTCGTACAATCCGCCGTGCACCTTTACTCCGTATGCGACGTGCCCGTTACCGCCGAAGGAAAACATCCTTCCGATCGCCGTGACAGCAGGCGAAAAGCGGTATGGAAATGGGCATGTTGAATTCCCGGTTTCGAGCGACAACTAATACGATGGTCGTGTGACGTTAGTTGCCGGGCCGCTTGATACCGGCAAGCGCCTCGACGCGTTTCTGCATGAAAAGCTTCCGGAGTTTAGCCGATCACGGCTACAATCCTGGATCAAACAAAGCTTAGTCTCCGTCAACGGGAAACCAGCCCGATCGTCTGACCTCATCAAAGGCAGCGAAACGATCTCAGTGACGCCCTCCGCACCTCCTCCGCTTCGCGCGCAACCGGAAGAATTGCCGCTGAAAATTCTGTATGAGGATCGGGATGTGATCGTGGTGGATAAGCCGGCGGGAATGGTGGTTCACGCCGGAGCGGGTCACCACGCCGGAACACTGGTGAACGCACTACTTCATCACTTTGGCGCCTTATCCTCGATCAACGGCGACCTCCGTCCTGGAATCGTTCATCGACTGGACAAAGAAACGAGCGGCGTGATCGCCGTTGCGAGGACCGATTTCGCCCATCAGTCGCTGGCAGCACAATTTCAAAGCCGCCAGGTGGAGAAGGTATATCTCGCGTTCGTTCATGGCCAGATGAAGCACGAGAGCGGCACGATTACAACGCCCATCACTCGCGACCCGATCCGGCGGACACGGATGACCACAAAGCTCGGCCGGGGCCGGTCAGCCTTCACGGAATATCAGGTTCTGGAGCAGTTTCCTCTCGGCGCTTTTCTTCGCGTTCGCATCGGAACCGGCCGGACGCACCAGATACGAGTACACCTGGCGAGTATCGGCCATCCTATCCTGGGCGATCGGCTCTACGGAGCCCCTGCCCACGCGCCTGGAGCACCTCCACTCGCGCGTTTCTTCCTCCATGCCCACCGGCTACGGTTCTTGTCGCCCGCCACGGGCGAGCCGATCACGGTGGAAAGCCCGTTGCCGGCTGACCTCGCGAATGTGTTGGCGTCCCTGCGGGGCGGACATATAGAATGAGGGCATCAGCAAATGAAGTTTGTACGTGTTGGGCTCTCGGCCGGAGTTCTTTTGGCCATCGGCACCTTGAGCGCTGTTTTTGCGCGCCAGAATCCTCCCGCTCAACAGACGGGCTCCGAATCGGCGCCCATCCGGGCGGAAGTAACGCGCGTGAACATGCTGTTCACCGTGACCGATAAGCACGGACGGTTTGTCACAGATCTCAACCAGAACGACTTCCAGGTTTCTGAAAACAAGAAGCCGCAAAACATTCTGGAATTTACTTCGGAAACCGACCTCCCTCTTCGCCTTGCCATCCTCATCGATACGAGCAATAGCATTCGGGATCGATTCCGCTTCCAGCAAGAGGCTGCGACGAATTTCGTGAACAGCGTTGTCCGCAAGGAAGACAAGGCAGTGGTGGTCAGCTTCGATTCGGGAGCCGAACTCGTCGCCGACTTGACGGACGATACGCATAAGCTCGAGAACGCGATTCGCGGACTACGCCCGGGCGGCGGCACGGCGCTTGTACGACGCAATCTACTTTGCCTGCAAAGACAAGCTGATGCTCGATCAGCCGATGTACAAATTCCGCCGGGCGATGGTGATCCTGAGCGACGGCGAGGACAACGAGAGCAGAACGAGCCGTGACCAGGCGCTCGAAATGGCGCAGCGCGCGGACACCGTGATTTACACGATTTCCACCAACATCACTCACATCGAAACAGATGGCGATAAGGTCATGCGGTACTTCGCCGAACAGACCGGTGGCGTATCGTTCTTTCCGTTCCAGGCAAAAGATCTCGATCAGTCGTTCGAAAACATCGCCAACGAACTCCGCCACCAGTACAACCTGTTTTATCGTCCTCAGCCGTTAAACAATGACGGGCTCTACCATACGGTTCAAATCAAGGTAAAAAGCCGTCACGACCTGGTGGTGCGTGCCCGAAAAGGCTACTACGCGCGCAGGCAGAACGGCTAAGAGCAGAGACGAAAGAAAGACGAAGAAAAACATTCTAAGCCTCTTACGTTTTGGCCTATACTGAAGGAGGCTGCCGAACGGCTCGCGTGCGCTGACTCTGCGTCGGAACGCGAATATTGCAAGGAAAATATGGACGAAAAAGAGCGCGGACGCACTTTAACCCTGACCCTCGGTCAGATCGAAAAGCAGTTTGGCAAAGGTTCCATTCTGCGGCTGGGCGCCAAAGAGGCGATTGTTCCGGTTTCCGCTATCTCGACCGGTTCCATTTCGCTCGATTATGCTTTGGGCGTCGGGGTCTTCCTCGCGGCCGCATCTGTGAGATCTTCGGCCCTGAATCATCGGGAAAAACGACCATTGCGCTCCAGGTAGTCGCCGAGGCGCAACGGAGCGGCGGAATGGCCGCATTCATCGACGTCGAACATGCGCTCGACCCGATATACGCGAAAAAACTGGGCGTGGACGTCGATAACCTCCTGGTTTCTCAGCCTGATTTCGCGGAGCAAGCGCTCGAAATCACGGCCGCGCTGGTCACGTCGGGTTCGATCGATGTTCTGGTCGTTGACTCCGTTGCGGCACTAGTTCCCAAAGCCGAACTCGATGGCGAAATGGGCGACTCCCACATGGGCGTACAGGCACGCCTGATGTCCCAGGCCATGCGCAAGCTGACGGGAATCGTGTCGAAGTCCAACACCTGCCTCGTTTTCATCAACCAGATTCGCGAAAAGATTGGCGTGATGTTCGGCAATCCGGAAACCACCACCGGAGGCCGGGCCCTGAAGTTCTACTCGTCCGTTCGCCTCGATATTCGTCGCATAGCGGCCATCAAAGACGGCGAAACGGTCACCGGCAACCGAACAAAAGTTAAAGTCGTGAAGAACAAGGTAGCTTCACCGTTCCGCGAAGCCGAGTTCGACATTATCTATGGCGAAGGCGTATCGAAAGAAGGCGACCTCCTCGATCTGGGCGTAGCCCACAATATCGTTGAAAAGAGCGGCTCCTGGTTCAGCTACAAGGGTGAGCGAATCGGCCAGGGCCGGGAAAATGTTCGCCAATTCCTGCGCGACAACGCCGACATCCGGGAAAGAATTAACGTTGAGCTCCGCAAGGCTCTGGGTCTGAATAAGGGCGGCGACCAGCCGGCCGAGGCCGCAGGACCGGCGCCGACACCGATCGATACCGCCAAGGCCGCTACGGCCCGCGGACGATAGGTTCTTTCCGGTCTCACACCCGTTCGAACGTAAAAAGCGCCTTTCTTCTGTTACGCTGAAATTTGGATAGATCTACTATCCAATCCTCATTTTGGTGCAGTAAATGGAAAGCGCAAACGTAAGAAACGGTGTTGCCACCGAAGAAGATCAAGTACAGACTGAGCGTCCGGCCGAGGCTGCGGAGCCTGAATCCGCTGTCAGGGCCGAATCCGCCCAAACCGCTGAATCTGGATCGGATCGTGATCGTCTCGTGAAAGAAAAAGCGGAGCTGCAGGACCTGCTCCAACGCCGTCAGGCGGAATTCGAGAATTTTCGTCGCCGCGTGGAGCGGGAGCGAAGCGACCTGTTCGAGTTCGCCGCCATGGACAGCGTGAAGGCTCTCCTTCCCGTTATGGACGACTTCGAACGCGCACTGAAGACCGAAACGGCGGATAGAGAATACGCCCGGGGGCTCGAACTGATTTACAGCCGATTCTACGAGGCACTGAAGAAGCTAGGTCTCGAGCCGATTCCCACAGAACCGCCCCTGTTTAACCCGCATATTCACCACGCGGTCGAAATGGTTGATACAAAAGACCACCCGGACCAAACTATCTTGGACGAGTATCAGAGAGGCTATTACTTCAAAGGCCGGCTGCTTCGGCCCGCGATGGTAAAGGTAGCGGTTAACCCATAGAACTCCCAATTCGAAAGCTCTAATCCAGCATGAGTGTCGCCAAACGAGACTACTACGAAGTGCTGAGCGTCTCGCGCGATTGCGACGACCAGACGCTCAAATCTTCCTATCGCAAACTTGCGCTGCAATATCATCCAGACCGCAATCCGGGCAACCGGGAAGCGGAAGAACGGTTCAAAGAAGCCGCGGAAGCGTATTCCGTTCTAAGCGATCCACAGAAGCGCGCGGCTTATAACCGCTATGGACACCAGGGTGTAAACGGCGCAGGAAACGGCGGATTCGATGAGAGCGCATTCGCTGATTTCGGTGATCTCTTCGGCGATCTCTTCGGCCTTGGCGATATGTTCGGCGGCGGCCGAAACCGGCGGCGTGGTCCCCAACGAGGCGAAGACATTCGCTACGACCTGGAGATTGCGTTCGAGGACGCTATGAAGGGCCTCTCAGCGGACATCCAGATTCCCCGCAACGAGCCGTGCACGAAGTGTTCAGGGACCGGGGCGGAGCCAAACGGCGGTCTGGTCACCTGCAACGCCTGCAGCGGCCGCGGCGAAGTCATTTATCAACAGAGCTTTCTCTCTATCCGGAAGACCTGCCCGACGTGTAATGGCCGAGGCAAGGTAATTCGCCAGGCCTGCAGCCAATGCCGGGGTGAAGGCTTCAGCCGGTCGGAAAAGAAGCTCAAAGTGACCATCCCGGCCGGTGTGGACAACGGTACCGGGCTGCGTCTGACAGGAGAGGGTAATCCGGGACCTCCGGGGACCCAACCTGGCGATCTGTACGTCGTCATCAAGGTCGCCGAGCACCCTGTTTACGAACGTCGGGAATACGACCTTCACTGCACCCTTCCCATCAACATCGCGCAGGCGGCGCTGGGGACGGAAATTGCTGTGGAAACCTTCGATGGGCCTCAAACGATTCGCGTTCCGGAAGGCACCCAGCCTGGAGCCCACTACAAGCTACGAGGCCTCGGCGTTCCTCACCTGAATAGCCGGGCTCGAGGCGACCTCTATGTGCACCTCGATGTTCAGGTTCCGAAGAAGCTGACGCGCGATCAGAGGCGCATGTTCGAGGAGCTCATGACCGTGCTTCCGGCGGAAAACCTTCCGCACGAGAAGAGCGTGTTTGAGAAGGTCCGCGACTTTTTCGGCTGACCGCTTGCCCTGTCTTAGTGGGTTTGCCCCGCCGGATAAGAGCGCGAAAATTTGTTTCGCGGATTGAAGATCTCAAAGCTTCCGTCCTTGTGAGCCGTTAGCCGCAAGTAGAAGCCCGTATCCGCCTCGTCCACATTGGCAATAAACGGATCGGTTGTATTGTGCTCCTGTCCTCCGCCGTCGGCGAAATGAAGTTGCCAAAAGTCCTGTAGACCCGGGGACGATTTCACAACCTGCCAGGCGGAGGGCGAGCCACCCTTCTTCGAGCCGTTATTCATGACAGCTACCCTCGGCTGAAGCGCGTGAACCAGCGCCGGGCTGTTGCTCTGGTCCAAGCCATGATGCGAGACGACGAACAGGTCCGTGTGACCGAGTTTGTTATCGGGGCACATCAGTTCCAGCTCTTTGTTCCACGTGAGATCGCCGAGGTCGACCAGCTTGAATTGACCGAAGGTGATCACGGAGCCGAGAGAACGCGCATTCTCAGACGGATCGTCCTTCTTTTGTTCGACGCCGTTACATGCTTTGTTTGGCTCACCAGCCCCGGGTAGCGCCTTGGCCAACACCTTTCCGTCCGCGCTCACGACGGTCACGTCCATTGCCCTTGATGGGCAGACGTTCTCCCGGGGTGGCAGTGATGCGGGGGACCGAAGTAGTCGCCGCTTTGTATTCTTCAACCAGATGATTGGCTGCGTTGCTGTCTTCCCGGCTTGGGCCATGCTCGATCAAGGTTCCGATCGGCATCTTCGCAATCAGTTGCGCGACGCCTCCAACATGGTCCGCATGGTAATGGGTAATCAGCACGTAATTGAGCTTTTTGATCTTGGCCATCTTCGCGACGGCTATGATCCGGTTTGCATCCCGATAAGCGTTGTAGCCCCAGCCCGTATCGATCAAGAGAGATTGGCCTGCCGGCGTGACAAACAGGGTTGCCTGACCGCCCTCGACGTCAATGAAGAAGATTTGAAGTGGTTTCGGAGCCGCACAAAGCAGAACGCTACCGGCCAACATCGATACCCAAAATCTGAACAATCTCACCACGGGAGTTGATCGTATCAGATCGTTCCGATTGTAATGCGCGGAACGAAAGGGTCCCGTTTCTCGTAATGACTAGAGTAGAAAGGAAGAAGGACGGATGCCGTACTGTACCAATTGTGGAAGCCCGGTGGGAACCAGCAACTCCTATTGTTCGAACTGCGGTGCACGGCAACCTGGAGCAGGCTATTCCGACTTTGCGGCGGGCGCTTCCGGTTTCGGCCCCTCGTCTCAAACGAACTTCTTCGGGAGCATCAGCGACCGCACGGCTTCGATTCTGTGCTACATCCCGGTTTTCGGCATCATCGCCGCGATTGTCTTTTTAGCTTCTCAGCGTTTTCGCTACAACCAGAGAGTCCGCTTTGATGGGTTCCAATCTCTCTACCTGTTTGTCCTGTGGTTGATCGTTTCGTCCGCTCTGCCGACGCTTCTGTATGTCGGTTATCCACCCTTTGAGCATTCAATTCTGGACCTTCTGAAACTCGCCGTCTTTGGATGCTGGCTGTATGTCCTGATCAAGGCCACACAGAACCAGCAGGTGCATCTCCCGATTATTGGAGATCTGGCGGCACGATCGACAAGTGAGCAGTTATAGAGGCGCGCCACTCAGTCGCCCGGCATCGCTTCTCACGTTGTTTGATACGCTGCCTCCACAGCGCACCCGTAAAGCGATCGGAGAGCACTCATGCTTCGTCCATTGATCCTGACATCGGTACTGGCCGGCCTTAGCCTATGGGCTGCAGATCGTGCAAGCCTTTCGGGACGCGTTCTCGACCGTAGTGCTCATCCCGTGGAAAACGCTACGGTGTTTGTCTACCACGCTGGCGTCAAGACGGGCTACAGCATCTTATGTCCCAGTTGCTATCCGGATTGCGGAAAGAAGGCAGTGACCAGCCAGACGGGAAGTTTTGTCCTTTAAGGGCTTGGATCCCGATCTTCTCTTCGATCTTCTGGTGGTACGTGATGGATTCCAGCCCACCTTCGTCAAGAGGGTCGATCCTGCGAAATCGGTCGTGCCGGACGCAGTCATGCTGCCAAGATTCCTTTCCCCAACATCCAATACAACCGTCCGGGGGCGTGTTGTGGACGATCACGGTGCTCCTTTGCCCGGAACGGTGATCGAGCCGATTGGTGTTTCAGGTTATGAATTACCCGACGGAACCAAAAGCAAAGCTCCCGTTAGCGTTTATGGAACGACCCGCGGCCTTGAGCCAATGGCAGTGACGGACAATAAGGGCCAGTTCGAACTGACCAATGCCAATCCGGTCTTCCGCATGTTGCTGAACGTAGAAGCTCGCGGGTTCGCGAAGAAATTCGAAGCGGTTCCGGCCGGTGGACAAAGACGGCAAATCGCGGTCTACAGAGGAGCAGCCGTGCGAGGCCGACTGGTTGATCGCGGGGTACCAGTTTCGGGGGCTGAAATAGGGCTTATCGCTCGCGACCGCGGCGGATTCGGCGCCAACCTCAAAGTGATCGGGCATCCGTACGGGGAGATTCGGGTAGGGACCCAGCCAGACGGCTCGTTTCTTCTTTCTGACGTGCCGGCACCGGTGGATTGGTTTGTCTACGCAAAGATGACATCGCTCCCCGACGGCCGGAGTAGCAAACGTCTTCTCTGCGCGACCCGGCAGGCGGGCGAGATCGTGGAAGTTGGGGATTTGTCGCTCGACGCCGGACATCGATTCCGGGGCAAGATCGTCCAACGCGACGGATCGAAGATGCCCGATGGAATGCGGCTGATCATTAGTTCGAACGAAGTCTGGGACAGCGAGGTTGTGCCTCTTCGTTCAGACGGTTCGTTCGAATTTGACCGGCTTGCGACCGGGACTTATGAAATCACCCCGTCCGTTCGGGGTTATAAACCTGTCGAGGCTGTCCGAAACCTCCAGGTTGACGGTGATGTATCGGACTTCCAGATGATCCTCGAACCGACACGTCCCTAGAAGTAAGGGAACGAGCGAGGTATAATTATTCACAGTTGTGAATAATTATACTAGGCGCAGTGTTGGCGTCGTGGGATTCCGGGGTTATAGTGGCGCGGAATTAGTTCGCATCCTCTCGCGCCACCCTGGTGTGGAAGTCATTCTTCTCGAGCATCGTGCAGATTCTGAGGAGGGGGTACGCCCGCTTGGAAGCAAGATCCCGAAGACGCTCCCCGCTACAGCCGAAGCCATTCGCGCCGAAAAACTCGATTTGGTATTCCTCGCTACTCCGCCCCAGGTCTCAATTGACCTCACCCCGGGCATTCTCGCCGCGGGCGCAAAGGTCGTCGACCTCAGCGGCGCTTTCCGGTTGGGCAATGCGGAAGAATATTCGCGATGGTACGGCGAGCGCCACGGCGCGCCCGAACTCTTCGGGGAAGCTGTGTATGGGCTGCCCGAGTTCTACCGGGGCCGTATTCCCGAGGCTCGGCTCTGCTCTAATCCCGGTTGTTATCCCACCGCCGCGAATCTGGCACTTGGTCCTCTCGTGCAGGCGCAGGCAGTCGACCGCGCGCGCGGCATCATTTGCGACGCGAAATCCGGTGTGAGTGGTGCCGGCCGCAAAGCGTCTCTCAAGACGAGCTTCTGCGAGGTGACGGAGAATTTCAGTGCCTACGGCTTCTTCGAGCATCGGCATGTTCCCGAGGTGCTGCAGAACAGCGGATTGGGAGAACGGGAATTCACGTTTACCGCCCACCTGCTTCCTATCGATCGAGGGATTCTCGAGACGATCTACATACGGACCGAAGGCATCTCGACCGCCGTCGAGCTACTCGCTCTTTACGAAGAGCGATACCAGAATGAGCCATTCGTTCGGCTCTATCCGCCAGGCAAGCTGCCCGACTTGAGCGCCGTCCAGCGAACCAACTTCTGCGACATCGGGTTTCGGTTTGACACGGACAGCCAGAGGGCAACGATCGTCGTCGCCATCGACAACCTGACGAAAGGCGCGGCGGGTCAGGCAGTCCAGAACATGAACCTAATGCTCGGATTCGAGGAAACCGAGGCACTGCTATGAAGGTTCTGATCAAGATCGGCGGCACGCTCCTGGACAGCCAGGAAAAAGTCCGCTCGATCGCCGCGCAGCTCGCGCTACTGAATTCGGATCACCAGATTGTCGTGGTGCATGGGGGCGGCAAAGAGGTGACGCGCTTTCTCGCCGAACGGGGCGTGGAAAGCCGATTTCAGAATGGCCTGCGCGTGTCGGATGCAACCGTTGTGGACGCCGTGGTCAAAGTCATCGCGGGTACCGTAAACAAGAGGCTTGTTACGGCCCTGATCGGAGCAGGAAGACTTGCGATTGGATTGTCTGGTGTAGACGGCCTGCTCACTCGTGCCGTCCAGATGGACCCGTCACTCGAATTCGTCGGACGACCCACCAGCACCGATGGGAAACTTCTGGATCTGATCGCTGACGGCCGGCTATTTACCGGTTGTCGCTTGTGTTGCAGGTGACGAGCGCGGCAACATCTATAACGTGAATGCGGATGTCATGGCCGTTTCTGCGGCCCTGAGCTGGCAGGCCTCGAAATTGTTTTTCTTAACGGATGTTCCGGGCGTCAAAAACGAGACGGGATCTCTCCTTCACGAACTGACGTTCAGCCGACATCGAGGGACTCATCCGTTCCGGCGTGGCGACGGGCGGCATGCAAGCCAAACTCGAAGCTGCGCAGCAAGCCCTTGCAGGTGGCGTAGAAGTGTCGATCGTCTCTGGCTCTGAACCTCGGATCATTCCGCGACTTCTCGAAGGCGAACGCATCGGAACGCGTCTGGTTGGAACAGTTCCGCGTTGGGCAAGGAGCGGCGGCGGACAGATGATGACCGAGACCTCCGTTGGGGTGAGAAAAGCCGGCATGCGGGATATACCGGGCATTCTCGCCTTGATCAACTCCTACGCCGCCGACGGAATCATGCTTCCGCGCACCGAATTCGAGATGTCCGAGAACATTCGCGATTTCTCCGTTGCGTATGAAGGCGATACGCTCGTCGGGTGTGCGGCCCTGCATTTCTACACCCCGACCAGCGCAGAGGTTCGGTCCCTTGCAGTCCTGAAGGATCGCAAGAGGGCCGGAGTGGGACGTGCTCTGGTAGAAGCACTCGAACAGGAGGCGAGGGAGAACGACCTGGAATCTCTCTTCGCGTTCACCTATGTACCCGGTTTTTTTTCCCGGTTAGGCTTCGAAGAAGTCGAGCGCGGCGAACTCCCGTTGAAGGCATGGAAGGACTGCCTTAGATGCCCAAAATTTCATAATTGCGATGAAATTGCCGTGTTGAAGCATTTGAAAGAACCCGTCTATTTCATACGATTTTCCTCCGAATTCTACTGGTAGCGAACTCATCCAGCTCCCTACAGTCAATCACGCCACCTATCGCTAGTAGGCGGATAATTCGTGCTGCGTTCCGCCCGAATCTGCGCGTCCGCTTAGCAACTGAATCGCCAAAAATTCTTCTAAGATCTTGCTATTTTGCTATAGCATTGCCATCGAAGTACTACTATACTGTCGATAAGTACTAGTAATTCACAGTACTAATCTCAGATAAGGAAGCCCTTTGATATATGCGCGCTTTGACAGTCGATGTGAACAAATCGGCCGGACGGATTCTTTGCTGTACGATTTTCCGCCAAGGTGGCAGGAAATTATTAGCAAAAGGGCATATATTAAGTGACGAAGATATTCGACTCCTCGAGACCGAGGGCATGCGAGAGGTCTGGGTAACAGAACTCGAGGAAGGGGAAGTTAGCGAAGATGAGGCCGTTATGGCCGTTGCGGAAGCAATGTGCTGCGGCTCCATCGAAATCCGCCTGGCGGCCGGCGGGCGGGCAAACCTGATTGCCACAGAAGACTGCTGCACGCTGATCGATGACGAACTGCTGAAGCAGATCAACTGCACCAGCAGCGTTGTTATCGCAACGGTACCGAACTACCGATACGCTCGCGCTGGCGAGCGCCTCGCGACAATAAAAAGCGCGCCATTCGCCATTGCGAAAGCCCAGCTCGAGGCGGTCCTCTCAATTCTCAACGAGCGCGGAGCCATTCTCCAGGCGAGGCCGATCAGAGAGCCTGGCGTGGCCGTCCTCTATACCGATCCTGTCCAGGGAGACCGCGCCCGGACGCTGTTCGAAAGCGTTGTTCGCACCAGGCTGGAAAAGTACGGCGCCTCTGTCCGTTACTCTTTGTGCGCGATCGAAGAAGAAGACCATGTGACGCGCGCATTGCAGCACCTGCTAAAGATCAAACCCAACAGCGTTCTCATCGCCTCGACAACAGCGCCGGCCGGTCCGGAAGATGTTGTCGGCAGGTCGCTCGTCAACCTTGGGGCACACCTGGAGCGATTTCTCGCACCGGTGGAACCCGGAAACCTGATGATGCTTGGCTACAAGGAAGATGTGCCGATCGTTTCGGCTCCTTGCTGCTACCGTTCTGCGAAACCGAATGTACTTGATTTGGTATTACCTCCTATTCTGGCCAACTACCGCATCTCAGGTTGGGAAATTGCCTGCCTGGGCCACGGCGGACTCCTGAACTAGACTGATTCCTTCCACAGCCTGAACCGGCTGTTTTCTTCCCCTCCGGGTTCGGCCTTACCGAGTGCGCCGAACCCGGCTTTTTTTTGCCCGCGCGCGTATCCGAATTGTCACTACCCTAGCGCTATTATGAGTGTCACGCATGGCTGACCAGGAGCCAGACACTCTCGGCGCGGAAGTAATTCGGGTAATTGCGCAGACGCAACGCATTCCGGTCGAGACCATCCACCTCGACAGCACCTTCGAAGAGCTGAAAATCGATTCTCTCGACGGCATCAACATTGTGTTTGCGTTGGAAAATGCCTTCCACATCGAGATACCGGATGAAGCAATGCGTAGCATGCGGTCTGTTCGTGATGCCGTGACCGGCGTGTCCCGGCTCCTCTCAGAGGCGCCCGTTCAACCGGGCGAACCGTGAACCGGGTCGCAATTACCGGGCTCGGTTCCGTCTGCGCTCTGGGCAATGACACTCCGACGCTAGCCCGCAATCTGTTCGCGGGCCACTGCGGCATTCAACCACTTACGGATCCCGGGGTTCCGCCTTACAAATTCGGTCTCGGAGCGGAAGCTCGCAGTTTTCAACCGCTGGATCATTTCAGCGAGAAGGACCTCACGCTCCTCGAGCGCTTCGCCCAGTTGATAACGGTAGCCGCCCGGGAGGCCGTTGCCGAAAGCGGTCTTCGCTTCGAAGGCGAGTTGAGCGACCGGACCGCTGTGATCACCGGCACGGGCGTGGGCGGCAAGAGTTCGGAGGAAGAAGGCTACCGCCGGCTGTACCGGCACGGTGATCCGCGCGTGGCACCGCTCACCATTCCCAGAACGATGACCAATGCGGGCGCGAGCCGGATCTCGCTCGAATTCGGAATTCAGGGACCAACGTACACGGTTGCTACCGCCTGTTCTTCTTCGAATCACGCCATCGGTCAAGCCTTCTGGCTGGTGCGAAGCGGCGTAGTGCAGGTAGCGCTAGCCGGCGGGAGCGAAGCCGTTTTCGTGGACGGACTGCTTCGGGCATGGGAAGCTATGCGCGTCGTTTCGCCCGATGTTTGCCGGCCTTTCTCGATTGATCGCCGAGGTTTATCGCTGGGCGAAGGTGGAGCCATGCTGGTGCTTGAGGATTGGGAGCATGCCCGGGCCAGAGGTGCGCACATCCGAGGTGAGGTGCTCGGGTTTGGAATGAGTTCTGACGCTTTTCACCTCACGCAGCCTTCTGTCGACGGATTGGCGAAGGCAATGAAATGGGCCTTACGCGATGCGGCGCGTCAGCGTAGAGCGAGGTCGGACACATCAATGCCCACGGCACCGGCACACAGGCGAATGACGCAGCGGAGACGAACGCCATACGATCGGCGTTCGGCGCATCACACGGCGAACATTCTGGTCTCCTCCACGAAGTCGATGCACGGCCATACGCTGGGCGCGGCCGGCGCCATTGAGGCGATCGCTACGCTGCTTGCACTCGAGAACAACGCTGTGCCTCCGACAATCAATTGCGACAGGCCAGACCCGGAATGCAACTTGAACCTGGTAACTCGAATGTTCTCGTTCTGCGCCGTCTCCAGGTCGCCCTATCGAACACGTTCGCATTCGGAGGACTGAATGCTTCTCTGGTGCTGGCGCGGCGACCCTAGCGTTACTCTTAGGCGTGGGCCTGAGATGGAGCAGAACTTCCAGTTCCCTTGGAAGAGACGAACGTCACGCTCAATGCCCGAATAAGATCAAAGGAATCGAAATCGATGAGTTCCGCCAATGTTGCCTCGTCTAACGGGAAAGCTTTGACCTTTTCCCTGCCGTCTGATCTTGGGAAAGCTGTAGAGGATGCCCAGTCCTCCTGGGACCGCGAAGGAAAGACCGATCGTCTGTGGAAGAAAGACGCATCGCTCTGGACCGGTAAGGATGAATCCAAATGGCTCGACTGGATGGACATCGTTGGGCAGCAACTTTCGGACGTTGCCAGATTCAAGGCTTTGGCTGCAGAAATTCAGGAAGATGGGTTCCAGCAAATTCTCTTGCTTGGTATGGGGGGTTCGAGCCTCTGTCCCGAAGTGTTCAGCATGACGTGGGGCAAGCAGAACGGCTTCCCGGAACTGCTTGTGCTTGATTCGACCGACCCGGTGCAGATTGCGTCGTTCCGCAAAAAGATCGACCCTGCGCGAACGCTGTTCTGCGTATCCAGCAAGTCTGGTACGACGCTCGAACCGAACATCTACATGCAGTACTTCTTCGAAGAGACGAAGAAGGTAGTTGGCGATCGCGTAGGTCATCATTTCATTGCGATTACAGACCCGGGTTCGAAGCTTGAAGGCGTAGCGCACCAGCTAAAGTTTCGCCGTGTATACCACGGCAATCCGAGGATCGGCGGACGCTACTCTGCACTCTCGGATTTCGGAATGGTGCCTCATGCGGCTGCCGGGCTTGACACGGAAAAGCTGTTGAAGCGGGCCGCCGTGATGGAGAAGGCATGTCGGAACGGAACCTCGGCGGAAAATCCCGGCGTGCTGCTCGGGCTTGTTCTCGGCACCGCAGCGAAACAATTCGGCCGCGATAAGGTGACGCTCATCTGCTCTAAGTCGATCTTCGACCTTGGCGCATGGCTCGAGCAGTTGCTTGCCGAATCGACAGGCAAAGAAGGACATGGTCTGATTCCTGTCGACCAGGAGCCTTTACTCGATCCGCAGGGAGGCTCGTACGGCAAGGACCGCGTTTTTGCCTACATCCGTTTCGCGGGGGACGACGACACTCTTGGCCCGAAGGTAGACGCAATCGCAGCGGCAGGACAGCCGGTCGTTCGGATCGTCATCAATGATCTTTACGATCTCGGCCAAATCTTCTTGCAGTGGGAGATAGCGACCGCGGTGGCTGGATCGGTAATCGGGATCAACGCTTTCGATCAGCCCGACGTAGAGGCGAGCAAAGTGGCCACTCGCGAGCTGACGTCCGCATTCGAAAAGACCGGCTCGCTTCCCCCGGAACAGCCGATCCTCGAAGGCGAGGGGCTTAAGCTCTTTACAGACGAAGCCAACGCAAAAGAGCTTGGGGGTGACGGGCGCACGGTAGGCGCTGTGATCCGGCATCATCTCGACCGAATCCACCCGAACGACTACTTCGGATTGCTTGCCTACATCCCGATGTTTCCGCAGTACCACGAGAAACTGCAGGAGATGCGGAAGGCGGTTTTGGAATCGAAAAAAGTGGCTACCGTCGTGGGCTTCGGGCCCAGATTCCTGCACAGCACCGGCCAAGCTTATAAAGGCGGCCCGAACTCCGGTGTGTTCCTCCAGATCACGTGCGACGAGGCCGAAGACCTGCCCGTTCCGGACCAGAAGTATACGTTCGGCGTAGTGAAGGCCGCGCAGGCGAGAGGCGATTTCCAGGTTCTTGCGGATCGTAAACGGCGCGCGCTTCGTGTTCACCTCGGCAAGGACGTGGCAAGTGGGCTGGATCACCTGCGCGACCTCGTGTGCGCAGCTGTGGCACACTAGCAGCCGTTGCGATCCCAATGAGTACCTGACCGCCCTGGGACAAGGGCCCGTTTCGGGCATTGTCCGAGCCTGTTGGAACCGCTCGCCTTGCGGGCGCGTTATGTCTCGTCCCCCGCTCGTCATCAGGACGACGCCGGCAGGCTGAAGTAAAAAAGTGGAGCCGACGTTCACTTCTGAGTCCACCCAAATGCGCCCGCCATGGCGCTCCACGATTCGCTCGCACAACGCCAGCCCGAGGCCGGTCCCCGGTATTTCGGCCCCGTGCAAACGCTTTAACGGCTGAAAGATCTGCGCCCGGTGTTCCGCCGGGATTCCTTCGCCATTGTCTGAAACCGAGAACACAAACTTGCCATTTTTTGTCGCACAGCTCACCCGGACCTTCGGCCTGACACCGGGGCGCACATACTTGATGGCGTTCCCGATCAGGTTCTGCATGAGTTGCACGAGCTGCACCGAATCTCCCATGACCGACGGCGAACTACCATCGCGGACGATCTCAGCGCCGCTTCTCCTCGAGTTGCACCTGCAGACTTAGCAAGGCGGCATCCAACACGCTGTCCATTGCAACCGGAGCCCGCTCGATCTCGCCGTTGCCGACCTGCGCGTATCGCAAAAGCGATTGGACCAGGCGCTGCATGCGTTTTGCACTTTCAACGATTCCCTGCAAGAAGTTCACTATCCTCTTGCTGGAGCCGCTCGCGTGCATTTCGGTGTACAAGTTCGGCAAAACCGCTCACGCCGCGCAGCGGCGATTGCAGATCGTGGGCGACGATATGCGCGAATTGAAGCAGCTCTTCATTTGAGCGTTTGAGTTCTCCGGTCAGGCGCTCTCGCTCCTGCTCCGCGCGCTTTCGTTCGGTGATGTCTCGCGCCAGAGACAGAATGCGGACCGGTTTCCCCTCGCCGTCGTTGATGGGAGCAACCACCACCTCCCACCATTTGGGCACGCCCTGCACCGTTGAGCAGAAGCCTTCAAATCGCGTTTGCGGCCCTCTCGCGCAGCGGCAATCGCCGCTTCCGCTTTATGCTTGCTGTCACCCCAGGCTTGCGCCCAGACCTCATGCAGGCGAGCCTCTACACTGTCCGACGTCGGCCGGTTCGCACTCGGCCTGGTCCGTTGTGATGAGGCGCCCGTCCAGGTCCATGACACTGACGACAGTCCGGGACTGCTGGCGAGAATACTGCGCGTGAATTCTTCGCTTTCTTTCAGCTCCTGGAGCGCGCGGTCTCGCTCTGCCGCCGACCAGATTCGATCCACTGCTTTTCGGACAAACTTCAAGCTCCGATTCCGTCCAGATGCGAGGCGTCGAGCTGTGAATGAATAACATGGCCGAACATCGCCCATGTTCCAACAGCGGCACAACGATCAGTCCCCGAATCTGCAACGCTTCCCAGCGTTGGCATTCGTCGGCGGTAACAGGGCTGATACGCACATCCGAAACGCAAATCAACTCTCCGCGGCCTGAATCGTCCGAGCAAATCTCCTTCCCGTAATCTTCCAGCCGGTACTGTCCTACGATGCTCGGAACAGTGTCGTCCCCCCAATCGCCTTCGACGGTGAGGTACTCTCCGGAGGTATCAACGCGTTCCGTAGCCCGCGCGAGTGGCCTTCAACGTACTGACGACGATCTTCATCGAGGCAGCAATGAGCGAGCGAATATCGCCGATATCGCGCATCTGATCGCCGATGGCGAGCAAAGCGGCTTGGCGTCGCTCATTCTCCTGCAGTTCGCGCTCGGAGCGCTTCCGATCCGTGATGTCCTCGAACGCCAGCAGAAGGAATTCGGTTTTGGTTCCCTCTCGCCATCAACTTGCGTCCATTCAGAAGCATCACTTTGTGGCCGATTCGTGGAAAGGAGTGCTCCAGTTCGAAGTCTTCGACCGACTCCTGTGTCCGAGAATCTCCTCGAGTAGTTGGTGGAGTTCCGGCAGGTCCCATTCCCGGTCGGCGATCTCGTACAGGCCCTGGTTTTCGACGGCTTCTTTCTTCAACCCGAATACCTGGTAGAAGGATCGGTTGGCAGAACGGACACGGAAGTCTGCGTCCAACACGAGCAGCGGTTCCCGCATCGTGTTTACGACGCTCTCGGCGTATGCAAGAGCATCTTTCAGGGCCAGTTCCCGCTCTTTGCGCCTGCGTGACGTCGCGCATCACCTTCGAGAGCGCTAGCAAGTTCCCGCTTTCGTCCCGCAGTGCGATGAGACTACCTTCGGCGAAGAATCCGCTTCCGTCTTTCCGGAGATGCCAGCGAAGCTCTGGCAGCCTGCCCGTCCCCGATGGCCGTTTCGATCTCGGCTCCGGGGTACGCCTGAGGCCCGGTCCTTGGGCGTGAAGATGATCTCGAATGACTGTCCGAGCCAATGCTCTTCCGTGTAGCCCAGGATGCGCTCGACGCCGGGATTCCAGCTCAGGATCTGCCCATCCTTGTTCATCAGAAACACCGCCGCATCGGTCAATCGCGAAATTAGATTTCCGTATAGGCGAGCTTGTTCCGGCAAGGGCAGTTGCTTACAGGTAAGCGACACAACGACCCATCCTTTTCGCGCTGTCCTAAGTATTTAGAACGGAGCCATTTTCAACAATTGGGTGATGAATTCATTATAGTCGCCCTTCACGCTGCTTCTAGCAGCAAGAAGGCTCCACCTTATTGGTCTAACTCGCTCGCAATTACGTTGCACATAATTCTAATCTCCGCGGGATTGATCTTAGTCCGGCACCGTTGGCTTCAAGCCAGGCATCCTGCGTGCGCAGGCAGCGGGTTGTTCCCGCTTGAGTTTCTCATTTGAACAGATGAAAAGGAGATTAGAAACCGATTTCGGGCGTGATTTCCTATAAATGTGTAAAGTCTGCGAACTTGCACGGTCTTTTTCTCTTGTTCTTCGTCGAACCGACACAACAGACAGGTATTTTGCACTATATACGAGTTGGTTTTGGAACGCTCGCTGTCCCCCTTGAACGCCCGCGGCCGACGCGTTTCTCCCATCGGCTTTCTTGACTTCACCTTCAATCGTTTGTCATACTTCGGCCTTACTTCGATGAGGCGCAGAAGGATTTTGCAGCTCCTGGCCGCCGCTGCCGGAACTGTTCCCTTCCGGCCTTGGCAAGCCTGGGCGCAAACGGTCACATTTCCCGGCAATCAGGCAGTACCTTAGAAGCACTTGCCCTTGTTACTCTGCCGGCTTCGCTGGGAAGAGAAGCCATGCTTGCGGAAGCGAAAAGCTTCGAAAAATGGGTGCAAGACTACCGGCCCGGTGCCGACACGGATCACGGGTACGGCCACACCAGAGTTGTGCCACTGCCCGCTTCGCCCGCGCCGCTCTATCTGGAACAACTGGCGGCGCTGAAACCTGAACTCGCTTCGGGCGATCGGGAGCGTGCTCGTGCCGCCGTCATCACCTCGATGGAAAAAGCCGGTATCAAAGACCTGGCACCCTACGGGCGCGGAAGGCACGTTGCGGCTGATTTGATGAGCCACTACTTTCTCAGCGACGCGGCCAACGACCTCTGCTACGAGGCTGCCATTCAGCGCCATGAATGCCGCGGCTTGAAGAACTCCGACCTGGCCCCCGCCTCCGCTCAGGAAGCAAGCGTAAATGACCAAGATTGAGAGCGACATCTGCATCATCGGCGGCGGCATCTCTGCCGCGATGCTCGCCGAGAAATTAAGCGAACTCAAGCCCGGTAAGTCGATCTCGATCGTTGAAGGCGGCAAACGCCTCTTCGATCTGGAGAACCGGTTCCGGAATCGCCAACGCAACATCGATTACGGCGAAAACGCCTGGCCGGAAGACTTCATCCCGGATCAGAACGCCAAAGGCGTCATCTCGCGCACGATGGCCGTGGGCGGATCGGCCATGCATTGGGGCGGCACATGCAATCGCTTCTCGCAGGAAGATCTTCGGCTCAAATCGATGTTCGGCCTGCACGTAGATTGGCCACTCGAGTGGGATGAGTTGGAGCGGTACTACTGCGAAGCAGAAGATCGTCTCGGCGTATCGGGCGAGCCGAGCCCGCTTGCCGAAGACCGCATGTCGAAGCCTTATCCCATGGCTGCGATTCCGTTGACTTACAACCTGCTGGAACTGCAGAAATGGGGCAACAGGAGCGGCATTCCGTTCTGGGCCACACCGCAAGCCAAGAACCTGGTGCCGCGCGAAGGGCCGCGCCGCCTGCATTCGCTGCAACACCTGCCTGGTATGCCCGACCGGGGCGCGCTACTCTCCGGATTTCACGTTCAAGCAGCTCATCGCGGCGAAGAAGATCAAGCTCTACGATCAGACGCTGATCCGGCGGCTGGTACTGCACGACACAAACAGCAAACAAGTTGTGGCCGCCGAGGGCGTGAACCGAGCGCAGCCCGGCGAAACCGTTCGTTTCGAAGCGCCGCTGTTCGTGCTTGCGTCAGGCTATTGCTGGAGCCCGCATCTTCTGCTGCTGTCTCAAGACTCGCGTTTCCCGAACGGCCTCGCGAACAGTTCCGGCTTGGTCGGCCGTTACATGTGCGGCCACTCCTTCATTCAGACCTTCATGGAAGTGAACGCTCGGGTGTATCCGGGCATGTATGAGGATTACGGTCTGATCTCGCGGCAGTTCTTCCGCTGCAAGCCTGACGGGCCTTTTGTTCGACACGACCTCCGCGTCTGGGAAAGCAGCTATGGCCGTCTGCCAAAATTGAAGTCAGCGGACGGCAAGGTTCTGCTCGGAGACGATCTGCTGCAAGACTGGCGCAACCGCACGCAAAAGGGAACCGCGAGAGTGCGCGCCTATTGCGACGTGCACCCCGATAAAGACAGTAGTCTCACGCTCGACAGCACGCGCCAAGAACAATTGGGGCGATCCGCTTCCGAAGATTGAGCATCGGTTCGACTCAGCCACGACTGGCAAGGCAGGATGCCACCAAGAAACACGTGCTGGACGTCTTCGCACGTCTCGCAAAAACGGAAGATTCGCGCATCCTGGGGACCAGTTTCGGCAACTACCTGGATCATCCTGCCGGTGGCTGCCGGATGGGCACCGATCCGTCCCAGAGCGTTTGTGACAGCTACGGCCGCACGCACGATCACGAAAACCTTTTTGTGGTCGGCTCGCCAACGCTGCCGAATGCAGGTTGCACCAACGGCACCCTGACCTTTGTCGCGCTTACTTTACGCTCGGCGCAGAAAATAGCAACAACTCTCGCGTAAGATAGACATTTCCCCCATTGGGCTCCGTCTGCCCACACCCAACGGCCCAAGCGCGCCAGTACAAAAGAAATGAAAAAACAGTTCTCTCTGCCTAATTTCTTCGTGGCCTTTCTGGCCCTTTCCAGCCTTGCTCCTGCTCAGCAGATCGTCATTCGTACCAGCACGATCCTGGACGGCAAGGGACAGACTCTGCGCAACAAAGACCTTGTGATCGAAGGCGATCACATCGCCGCGATCCGCGACCGCTCCGGACGCGCCGATTACGACCTTTCTGCGTTCACTGTGACTCCGGGTTGGATCGACACACACGTCCATCCAAGCTGGCACTTCAATAAAGAGAACCGGCTGGAGCAGGGCGGCCGCCGAAGCAAGGAAACGCCTGAACAGACCGCACTCTATACCGAGGCTGACGTTTACAAGATTCTCCTCGGCGGCTTCACAACCATTCAAAGCGTTGGAGCCGAGGTCGATGGTCCGGTTCGGGACATGATCAATCAGGGTCTTCTGCCCGGGTCCGCATTTCCTCACTTCTCTACGTACCGATCAACGAACGGACGGGCACGCCGGACCAGATCCGCGAGTATGTCCGCAAGATGAAAGCCGACGGCGCCGACGTGGTGAAACTGTTCGCCACCGCTAGCATTCGCGATGGCGGCAAGCAAACCATGAGCGACGAGCAAGTCCAGGCGGCTTGCGGCGAAGCAACAGCCGTGGGCCTGCGATCCGTGGTCCACGCGCATAATTCGAGCGGTGCGCGCGCCTCTGTGCTTGCCGGATGCACCTCCATCGAACACGGCACTTTCATCGATGACCCCACTCTGAAGTTGATGGTTGAGCACGGAACGTACTTCGATCCCAACTTCCTGGTGCTCCACAATTATCTGGACAACAAGCCGAAGTTCCTCGGCATCGGGAACTACACGGACGAAGGCTTCGCGTACATGGAAAAGGGCCTGCCGCTTGTTGCCGACGTGACGAAGCGCGCCTATCAAGCTGCACGTGAAGATGGTTCTCGGCACGGATGGCGTGGCCGGATCGCATGGACGCAACGCCGAAGAATTTATCTACCGCGTAAAAGATGGCGGGATCGCGCCGATGGACGCCATTGTGAGTGGAACCGGTATGGCGGCGGAAGCGCTGCGGCTTCAAGACAAGCTCGGGTCCATCAAAGAAGGACTGCAGGCCGATATCGTGGCCGTGCGCGGCAATCCGGTTCAGGACATCACGGCGGTTCGCAATGTTGTGTTCGTCATGAAGGGCGGAAAAGTCTACCGGAATGAATCGACACTCAGCCATTAAGCTGCTCGTTCCGGCGTGCTGTGCGTTCATCGCCGGGCCAGTTTTGTTCGGAGCTTCCGCTCCCCAGTTTGCGTCCGGCACCTGGCCCTTCTATGGCGGAGATCAGGGCGGATCGAAGTATTCGACGCTGGACGAGATCAATCGCAGCACAGTCAGCCGATTGAAAGTAGCGTGGGAATGGAGCACGGGCGAGAAAGCCGCTCGCCCGAGTACAAGACCAGGCCCGGCATGTTCGAAGTGACGCCGGTCATGGTGGACGGAACGCTATACCTCAGCACTCCGTATAACCGGGTCGTTGCGTTGAATGCGGAGACGGGCCGGCAGAAGTGGTCGTACGATCCGCGCGCTTACGAAGACGGACAGGTTCCGAACGGGACCGGCTTCGTGCATCGCGGCGTTGCCCTCTGGCGTGATCCGTCGAGCGGCAAGCGTCGCGTCTTTATGAACTGCACGTGCGAAGTTGATCGCTCTCGATTCGGAAACCGGAGAGCCGATCAAGAGCTTCGGGACTGATGGCGCCATCAGCCTCATCGCGGGCTTACGTTGGTCCGTTGATCCTAAGAACTACACCAGCACTTCGCCGCCGGTCGTTTACAAAAATCTGGTCATCGTGGGAAACGGCGTAGCCGATCGCCTTGTGTTACAAAAAAGATCCGCCGGGCGATGTGCGCGCCTTCGATGTGCGCACCGGCAAACTCGTCTGGACCTTTCACACCATTCCCAATCCGGGAGAGTTTGGCAGCGATACGTGGGAAGGCGACTCGGCGTCCTATACGGGTCATGTGAACGTCTGGCCGCCTATGTCGCTCGACGAGGCTCGCGGGCTTCTCTATATGCCGGTGACGACTCCGAGCAACGATTTCTACGGCGGACGGCGACCTGGCGCCAATCTCTTCGCGGATTCGATCGTCTGCCTGGATGCGGCGACCGGTGTCTCGCAAGTGGCACTACCAGTTGGTGCACCACGGGCTGTGGGATTACGATACGCCTTCTCCGCCTGAACCTGGTCAGCATCAAGGTAAACGGAAAACCGATCGACGCGGTGGTTCAGTTGACCAAACAAGGCTTCGCTTTTGTATTCGACCGCGTGTCCGGCAAGCCGGTGTGGCCCATCAAGGAAGTGGCCGTTCCCGCAAGCGATGTACCAGGCGAGAAAGCCTCGAAGACACAGCCGATGCCGGAAAAGCCGCCGGCCTTTTCGCCGCAAGGCACCTCGCTCGATGACGCCATCGATTTCACGCCCGAATTGAAGATCCGAGGCCGAAGCTGAGCTGAAGAAGCTACGCTTGGGCCCGCTCTTCACGCCGCCTTCTTTTCAGGGAACGCTCATGCGGCCTGGAATCATCGGCGGCGCAAACTGGGGCGGCGGGGCATTCGATCCTGTCACGCACATACTGTACGTGAAGTCGACCAATATGCCTGCTGTCGCCAGACTGCAGAAGCCGGAAACTCCAGCAGGTCCCAAAGCCGATGTGTCCGATGCCGACTACGTGCGGGAAGGGCGAACGAATGCAACCATTCACGACAACATACCGGTTACGAAGCCTCCTTATGGGCACCTGACCGCTATCAATTTGGACAAGGGCGAAATCGCCTGGCAGGTTCCATTTGGCGATGATGCTGAGATCCGCAAGAATCTGGCCCTGAAGGGTGTTACGCTTGCCCGAACGCCTGGGCGCAACCGGCGTCCAAGGCGCAATCGTCACCAAAGGGCGGATTGATTTTCGTCGGCGGCGGAGACACTGCATTCCACGCGGTGGATACGGGCACAGGTAAAGATCTTTGGCAACAGGAAATGGGCGCACGCACGAGCGGCACTCCCATGACCTACAGCGGCGCCGACGGTCATCAGTATGTCGCGATCGCGGTCGGCAGCAACGAGAAAGCCCGGTTAGTAGTCTTCAAACTTCAATAACAATGATTTTCAAACGTTCGTCGCAGTTACTTACTTCGCGTCGGGTTGTTGGCCTCGCTTCTGTCCGCGCAATCGCTTACTCCCCTGGAACAGAAGATCATCGCTTCGGTCAATGCAGATGGGAAAGCTTCGGAAGACCTGCTGGAGCAGATGGTGAACATCAACAGCGGAACCCTGAACCCCGCCGGCGTTCGCAAGATGGCGGATTTCCTGAAGCCGAAATTCGAATCGCTCGGCTTCACTTGCCGCTTCATTCCTCAGGAAGAAGTACATCGGGGCGGTCATATGTCCTGTGAACGCAAGGGCACGAGCGGTAAGCGTGTTCTCCTGATCGGCCACATGGACACGGTGTTCGAGGCTGACAGCCCGTTCCAGAAGTTCACGCGTGAAGGAAACAAAACGAGCGGTCCCGGCAGCGCCGACATGAAGGGCGGACTCGCGATCATGCTCAGCGCTTTGAAGGCGCTGAACGAGAATCACGCACTCGACAACACGACGATCACGGCTTTTCTGACGGGAGACGAAGAACGCCCGGGCGAACCGCTCTCGATTGCTCGCCGCGACCTCATCGAGGCCGGTAAGAACAGTGATGCCGCGCTTGAATTCGAAGGTGGAGTACAGAACGGGGGCAAAGATGCAGCGAGCATCACGCGGCGTAGCGCCTACCAGTGGGTGCTTACCGCAAAGGGAAAAACGTCGCACTCGAGCGGAGTTTTCGGCAAGAACGTTGGCGACGGCGCCATCTACGAGATTGCCCGCATCCTTGACCGCTTCAACCACGAATTGCGCGAGCCGAGTCTCACATACAACGTCGGCCTGATCGTGGGCGGAACGAAAGCTTCTTACGACGCCGGCACAGCCACAGGTAGTGCCGCCGGAAAAGTCAACGTGGTTCCGGCCGAAGCGCAGGCAGTCGGCGATATGAGGACCGTCACGGACGAGCAATACCACCGCGTGCAGGACAAGATGCGCCAGATCGTCGCGGACCATCTGCCTGGAACGTCTGCCGAGATCGAGTTTAAGGACGGCTACCCTTCCATGCCCGAAACGGCCGGGAATAAAGAGCTTCTCAAGCAGTTGAATGAAGTCAACCGCTCGCTGAACATGGACATCATGGAGCCTCTTGATGCCAGCAGGCGAGGCGCAGGCGACCTTTCGTTCGTCGCGCCGTACGTGGCGAGTATCTCGGGGTTAGGCGCATACGGCGGCGGAGCTCACGCGCCGGGCGAAACGATCAAACTGGAACGTCAACCGGAACAGACGCGCCGGGTCGCGCTTTACCTTTACAAGCTGACGCACTAGCCGGGCCTCGGCTGTGCGAAGCCAGAGCTGGGCCTTCAGAATGAGGGCGCAGCTGGGCGCGTGCGTAATCTCGTTCGCCATCACCATTCGCACAGCCTCGTCCAGCTTTATTCTTACGGGCTCAATCACCTCTGCTTCGTCCGGATCTTTGTGCACCTCCTCCAGGTCGAGTGCCAGAAATTGGTGGTTAGGGGATAGTAGTTGCGTGGTGAACGGGTCGACCGTCCCAAGCTCAATCCACCGACGAGCAGTCAGGCCAAGTTCCTCGTGCAGCTCACGCTGAGCTGCCGCGAGAGGCGATTCACCTTCTTCCATAGCACCGCTGGCCACTTCGGTAGAAGTACGTCCTACCGCGTATTTGTATTCACGAATGAGATATACATAACCTTCGCTGGTAATGGGAAGGATGGAAGAGCCGCTTTTGACGTTGGCAACCGAGAAAGTGAATCGCTTCTGCCCGGGACCTTCGACAAGATCTTCCCGGAGCTGGAAGACTCCGCTCTCGCACACTTTCCGTGTATCTACGAGCCGATAGGGATTGTTCATGAGTATTGCGCCACAAGGTAGACGCGAGAGATAAGGAGAGCTGACGCCGTGAGATTTGCCTGATTTGGAGTCAGTGGCCGGCTGAAGTCCCGTTCAGCTCCGCATACAGCTTGTCGCCGACGACCTTATGAACCGCCGTGGAGGGGTGCCCGGCGTGGTAATAGAAGTATGTGTCAGGTTTGGCACAAGGCGTGGCGTCCTGATGAAATATCTCCCGGCCGGCACAGGCATCCTTGGTATTCGCGATGCCGTATTTCGCAGGATCGTGCATCACGTCGTCAAAGAACGCACCCCAATGGCTGAGATAAATATGCGCATCCGGTAATTGAGAGCCCATTTCGCCAGGGATCTTCGAGAGTTCAGGATTTAGGCGCTGCCCCACAGCACTGAAGGAAGGGATCGCCGTCGGCAGCAGTGCGAGCGCGAAGTGCCGCGCACCTGAGTTGTAAAGCTTCTTCATCTCGCCTTCCAAGTTGCTGACCGTTGTTTCGCTCGGAAGCTTGCTGTCATTCAGCCCGCCCGCTATGAAGAAGAGCGTCGTTTGGGGATTGAACTTGATATCGCCTGAGTTCACACGTGCGCTGAAATCGTCCACCTGGTTCTGCATCCCATAGCCGAGCTTCGCGTTCTCTACTGTGCGGCCCGAGCCGTTTCCGGTTTGAGCCCCGCTCACCGCGAAATCAAGGCTTTGGCCCGAGGAGTTTGGAGCATTGCAGGGCAGTAGCTTGAGCCCGAGACGCTCCGCCAGGTAAGCAACCGCCGTCGGTCCGTTGCCATCCAGGTATCCCTCGCCGATATCTGAATAGCTGTCGCCAAACACATACAGGCGGTCGAATTCGTTCGCCGCCTTCGCACTCGCCGTGGGACCGGAGCCAGCTGCCTTTGCAGTTCCTACGCTCGATCCTTTGCCGATCCAATCCTCTGAGAAGACGACGTGCTTGATCGTGTAACGACGATAGGTATAGGCCGCGTGGATGGACCCGTCTCGGGTTTGAAGAATCGACGCGTACGAGAACTCTTCGCGACCAGGCAGCTTGCTCTCTGCCGGAATGGGCGCAGCCCCGGAAGGCAGCGCGCCAGTCTCTAAGTCGCGAACTTCCGTCCAGGTCTGGCCATCGTCTTTCGACAACGCAACGGAAAGAGGCTTGCGCGGACCTGTCTTCGGTTTGCCGTCCGTTACAACTGATCCGACATTGTTGAAAGCGATGACAACGTTGCCGTCCGCTAAGCGCCGCCGCTTGAATCGAGGCATTATTGTTCGGCAGTTGCGTTCGTTGTGGAGCGGTCCAGGTCTTCCCGTCGTCCGACGTGCTCCGAAAGATGTTGTCCGCCCAACGGCTTCGGAAGAATGCTACGTATTTCCCATTCTTCAGACGAACGATACTCGGTTGCACGTATCCGTTCGAATGGGGAATGGGAGACTCCTGCCAGTGAAGTCCGTTGTCGCGCGAAAGCTTGACTACCGAGTAGTGAGCCTGTGAGCCATCGGTGATGCCTTTCGTGGGCGTGAAGTACATGGGCAGCATCCATGTGCCGTCCCCGAGCACCAGAAGCGGATGCCTTACGAAAGCGCCTGGCTGGTCGAACAACACGGATGACCCGCTCCAGGTGTTACCGTTGTCCTTCGAATGTGCGACTAGAACCTTTGCGTTTGCCTGGCCTTCGCCGGCGCGCCTGAGTTGTATGGAACAGCCAGAGGACGTTGTCGGGTGCCTCGAAGAGAACCGGATTCTGATAAGACTCGCCCTCGTGATGGCCGATAACTTTCGGCTTGCTCCATTCGCTGGCGCCCGCAGGAAGGCGCGAGACGACAATCGCAACGTTCGAGTTCCCTTCCCAAGAGCCCGAGAACCAGGCGCACAGCAGGTCGCCGTTTTTCAGTTCCAGAAGGTTCGCTGCATGCGCCGATGGAAAGATCGGCACGAGGTAAGCTTCTCTTAACCCTGCAACGACAGAGGGCCGCAGCCGGCCGTCAACCGGCGCTCCGATCGCCTTACTGTAATCCAAGTCAGCGGATACAGCGAAGAGACGAACGGAGCACACAAGAACGCGATCAGACTCAACGCTGGGCCATGGCGCATGCCCAGATTGTATAGAAATTCAGTTAATACTTCGGGACAGTCGGATCGACCTTATCGCTCCAGGCCAAAATACCGCCTGTCATGTTGCGAACGTTCTTGAAGCCATTCTGCTTGAGAAGATCGACGGCTTTCTGGCTGCGCGCACCGCTCTTGCAGTGGGCCACGATGTCGGCGCTTCGATCTAGCTCGCTCAGGTGTTTCGGAAGCTCGCCGAGAGGAATCAGCTTTGCTCCTGGAATCCGCGCAATCTGGTATTCGTGCGGCTCGCGAACATCGATCAGCGTGAAGTCCTCACCGCGATCCTGCTTGCGCTTCACTTCAACGGGATCGATCACTCCCTCTGCTGCGATGGGTTGAGTCGGCTGAGGCGTCACTCCACAAAACTCCTGATAGTCGATTAATTTCGTTACGGTTGGATGCTGTCCGCAGACCGGGCAGTCCGGATCCTTCCGAAGCTTCAGTTCGCGGAACTTCATGCCCAGAGCATCGTAAAGGAGAAGCCTATTTTTGAGCGTGTGCCCGATTCCCAGAATGATCTTCACCGTCTCGGTTGCTTGCACGACACCGATCAGGCCAGGCAGAATGCCCAGCACGCCACCTTCGGCACAACTAGGGACGAGACCGGGCGGCGGCGGTTCCGGGTAAAGGCAACGGTAGCAAGGACCGTCTTCGTACGCGAACACGGTGGCTTGCCCTTCGAAGCGGAAGATCGAGCCGTAAACGTTCGGCTTCTTCGAGAGAACACAGGCGTCGTTGACGAGGTAACGGGTCGGGAAATTGTCGGTTCCGTCGACCACCACGTCGTAATCTTTGAAAATCTCGAGCGCGTTCTCGCTCGAAAGCGCGACGTCGAACTTGTCCACGATGAGATGCGGATTGATGTTCTTCATCGTGTCCGCAGCCGAATCGAGCTTCTTGCGGCCCAAATCGCTGGTGCCATGAATAATCTGCCGCTGCAGATTCGATGTGTCGACGACATCGAAATCCACCATCCCGATGCGTCCGATACCGGCGGCCGCCAGATACATCCCGAGCGGTGCGCCCAGGCCGCCTGCGCCGATCATCAGCACTTTGGCCTGCTTGAGTTTTAGCTGGCCTTCCATGCCCACCTCGGGCAGAATCAAGTGGCGGCTGTAGCGCGCGATCTCGTCATTGCTGAGCGTTGCGGTTTCCGGCTCTGCAACTCCTACGGCGCCTCCGGCAATGCTCGGCACGATCGATATGGTTTCGTTGCCCTCAAGCTCCGTTTCGTCTTTGTCCATGAAGCGGATGTCTTCGTCGTTCACATAAACGTTCACAAAGCTCCGCAGCTTGCCCTGATCGTTAAACAGGTTTTTCTTGATATTCGGGTACTTCGTCGTGAGGTACTGAAGCGCCTCGCCAACCGTACTCCCCGATACTTCAACGGAATCACTTTGCTCCGTGAACTGACGTAGTGCGGTAGGTATTAAGATTTTGGCCATACTAATTCCTCTTTTTCGGCATGGGTCTGATCAGGGTCTGGCAAAAAACTGCCGGCGTGATCGAATCTGCCGTTCTGAACGGAGAGCACCACAAACGAATACCAGGGGCAGGAGTTCTTCAGATCTGTTTCAGAGAAATAGGCATCTGCATCCGGATGTGAATGGAAAATGCCGATCAGATCTAAACCTTGGGACCGCGCACCTTTTTCAGCGGCGAGCAAGTCTTCCGGCCGCACCTGGTAGCGGTCGCCTTGCGCTCCGTTCCAGGCATTTTCGAGAGCGACAGCTTCCGTCACGACCTTTTTGTCGGCGCCAGAGTGTCCAAGCATGACGCCGCAACACTCATTCGGGTAGGTCCGCTCGGCGTGCAATACCATTCGTTGCCAGGCTTTTAGTTCGATTTCAATCATTCCAAAACGATTCACTCAAGTACTTCTGGCCACCATCGCAAAGAATGGTGACGATCGTCGCCGTGCCGCCCTCTTTCGAGATCTGTCCGGCGAGCCCTGCCGCACCGAAGACGTTAGCCGCAGCCGAAATCCCGACCAACAGCCCCTCTTCGCGCGCGAGACGCCGTGCCATCTCGTAGGCATCCTCGGTATCGACCCAGATGTTGTCGTCGGCCAGATCGGGGTCGTAAATCTTTGGATGAATCGCGCTCGGCATATGCTTCGTCCCTTCTAAACCGTGCAATGGCGAAGAGGGTTGAAGCGAAAGGCAGCGAACATGCGGCAAATCTTGTTTCAGCCGGCGAGTAACGCCCGTAAACGTTCCTGTGGTCCCGAGAGCGGCTATAAAATGTGTAATCTGCCCGTCTGTCTGCCTGATGATCTCAGGACCAGTGGTCTCGAAGTGCGCTTCCCAATTGGCGGGGTTTCCGTATTGATTCGGGTAGAAGTAGCGCTCCGGATCGGCTGTATAGATTTCCTGGCATCGCCGGAAAGCCCCGTCCGAGCCTTCCCCCGGGTCAGTCAGAATCAGCTCGGCGCCGAAGGCTTTTAAAATCGCTTTTCGTTCCGGGGATGCATTGGCAGGCAGGCACAAAAGAACTTTGTAGCCCTTTGCGGCGCAAATCATCGCATACGCAATGCCGGTATTGCCGCTGGTCGAATCCAGAAGAACTTTGCCCGGTCGAAGTTCGCCGGTCGCTTCGCCTTTCCGGATCATGTTGTAAGCCGGCCGATCCTTTACGGAACCGCCGGGATTCAGGAACTCTGCTTTTCCATATACGCACACACCGGGTTGGCTCGCCAGGCGAATGGGAAGCAGCGGTGTATTGCCGATGCGAGTCAGCAAATCGTCAGAGATCAGGCAGTCGGCAGAGGCGGCCATCTTTATCCAGTGTAAGTCGATGAGCTTTGTGGGGATCGGCGCCAACGCGTTTAGAGCTACAGATCCTCGATTCGAATCTTGACGTCGGCGCGTCGTCCACTCGCGTTCGAACTCCGCGCGCACGAACTGGACCGCTTGCGTCTTCCCCTGAGCTTCGAGTGACTTCATCAGACCGAACAGCATGCGTCCATTTCGAACCGAACGGCGCATGCCCTCGCGGAAAACCACTTCAGCGCCGGCGGGGTCTCCCGCCCGCAGGAGTGCCGCCCCGAGCGATTCGCGCGCCGGCATGTACCAGGCTGGTGGCTCGTCGTACCGAAGTTTGTCCTGTAAGGCTACGGCAGTGCGCCAATTGGTGACTGCCGTTCGATTGTCCGGAGCAATCCGGGCATCCAGGATGGCGTCCGCGAGCGCCAATACGTCGGAAGCCTTGCTGTTCATCCAGGACCATGCGGGTGGAATCTTCGACTTTGCAGTGCGGAAATCATTTACTTCCTGCGACGCAAGGCTGGGGTTGCGTTTGGCGGCAAACGCGATGGCGCGACCCCAATGCCAAATCGCGTTCGAAGCAAGTAGCTTGTCGTGCGGCTTCGCCGACGAAAGTATCTCGTCCCAGCGGCCGAAGCGAACACGCATGAAGGTGGGGTAGGCAGCGAAAGGATCGACCATCTCGGCCATACTGTCCACCGCGACCGCGCATTCACGAGCCATGAGATCAGCGGCCCTGATTGCGTCCGCAGCCCGTCCCTGCATACTGCGCGCGTAAGCCACGAAATGCAGATTGTGAATGTAGTAGCCGAGGTAGCTGCTTTGCACGCCCGTTTTGGCGAAGTAGTCGCGATCGGCCTGTGCTGCCCGTTCGTTCAGGGTCGCTGCCGTCTCCCATTCGCCCAAGATGACCCAGATATGCGCTGGCATGTGAATCATGTGCCCAGCCCCCGGCATGATGCCCATTAGACGGTAAGCGGAGGGGACCGCCCGTTCGGGCGAGGGCGACATTTCTACGGCGTGGATGTAGAGGTGATTTGCTCCCGGGTGGACAGGATTGCGACGAATTACCTGTTCAAGAACTGCGACCGCCTCCGCCATTCCCTGCAGCGGGTGTGCCGTTGGCCTGCCACCATTGCCACCGGACCGGAACCATCAAGCTTTCGGCATAGAGTGTCGCGGCGTCCAAGTCGTCGGGATACTGTTCGGACAGGTGCCGCATCGCCTTGATGTAGCGATCCGGATCATACGCTGGACAACGGCTTGCGATCGCGTCCAAGTAAGCATTCTCGTAAGCTGAACGGCTCGCCGAAAGGTGCTGCGCGTTCGCTACCGCCTGGCAGCTTGCTCCAATGTTGACGTCGCCGTCTGAATCCATGTTGATGTGGGGACCGAGCGACATGGCGACACCCCACAAGCGGCATCGGCGCGCCGGGATCGAGTTCAGCCGCCCGGCGAAAAGAGCGCAGAGCCTCGTAACGATTGAACCCGTAGAGCAACCGCAGTCCTTGATTGAAAAACTGCTGAGATTCCGGCCTGGACGTGCTGATGCGATGAGAGTAAGCTCCCTAGATTCCCGAGCAGTGCGACCGGTTTCTCTGAAGGTGTTGAGGAGTGTACCGCGTGCTGGGCGTTGAGCGCCGCACCGCTTAGGACGACCAGAAGGATCTTCGCACCCTGGATCATAAATCCGTGTAAACCTCGCGCGGGCTTGACTGGAAGTCGAGATTAACACAAATACGCTAGCTGCAGCGCGCCCGAGCATCTCATCGACGGTAAAGCGCAGATTCCAGGGCTGAAAATGTCATGCTGGAACATTCCACCCGTCAACGCAATCCGGAAATGATGCTCGCTTTCGCCGCACAAACCCGACCGGCTCGAACGTTTTTGTCTCCCGATAATGCATTGGGCTTCGGTGTTGGCGACACATTCGAACTCACAGCCGTCGTCCTGATCGGCCTAGTCCTGGTGTTTTGGGCCGCGGCCTCGATGCGGCGTCAGCGTGCCATTCGTGCGGATTCTCGCTGGTGGTTCGTCGTGTTTGCGATCCTTCCGGTCTTGTTACGCCTCTGTCTTGTCCCGAGATCTCCAGCGCCGATTCCGAGCGGGGCCGATGATTTCAGCTACATCCTGCTCGCCGATACTCTAAGGCATTTTCGGTTGGCAAATCCGCCTCACCCGTTTTCGGAGTTCTTCGAACAAGTCTTCGTTCTTCAACAGCCAACTCACAGCTCGATGTATCCGCTCGGTCAGGGACTTTTTTTAGCGTTCGGATGGCTGGTGTTTGGGCACCCTTGGGCGGGAGTTCTCCTGTCGGTCGCGGCCCTGTCCGCAACGTGCTACTGGATGCTGCGGGCATGGACCTCTCCCACTTGGGCGCTCGCCGGTGGACTTCTGGTGTGCCTCGAATTTGGTCCGCTCAGTTACTGGACCAATAGCTATTGGGGTGGCGCGGTGTCCGCAACAGCAGGCTGCCTGGTCTTCGGAGCTTTGCCGCGAATCGCGAATACGGCCCGAGTACGCGACTCGGCCTTGCTGGGCTTCGGACTCGCATTGCAAGTACTCACTCGCCCTTTCGAATTTTGCTTTCTCCTCGTGAGCGCGCTCCTCTTTTTTCCACTCGACGGTGCGTCGCTTCGACTGGAGCCGGGTACGTTTCGCAGCAATCGTCGCGTGTTTACCCGTCCTCGCTTCACTGGCTGTCACCGGCGTTCACAACAAGCGAGTTACCGGGCACTGGACCACCCTGCCCTATATGCTGTACCGCTATCAATACGGGATGCCGGCAAGCTTTACCTTCCAGCCAAACCCGACCCCTCACCGGCAATTGAGCGAAGAGCAGGATCTTGCATACCGCGCTCAATCGGCGATCCATGGTACGGATCCGGAAACGCCTTAAGGCTTACCTCGAACGGCTTGCGTTTCGCGCTTCGGTTCTTGCGATTCTTTTTGCTCCCTCCCTTGTACGTGGCCGCTGTCGCGTTCCTGTTTCGTATTCGTAGTCCTCGCCGGTTGTGGATTGCTTTGACGCATTGGCGTATTTCTACTCGGCAGCAACTTCTATCCGTATTTCTTTCCTCATTACGTGGCGGCGATTACCGGATTGTTCGTTCTTGTCTCGGTCATAGGCCTCGAGCAGCTAGACAGCGCGACGATTAGAGGCTTCGCGTTGCCCGTGCGGTTTGGGACGTTTCATTCTGCTGCTATGCATTGTGCATTTCGCCTTTTGGTTCAGCGTGCACGCATTGGGCGGCCCAAACCTGCGGTCCTTATTGATGCCGTTAGAATCCTGGGATTACATCAACTACGGCGACCCGCAAGGGCGACTTGCTGTGCGCGATCGACTTGCCCGAGAACCCGGGAGGAAACTCGTCTTCGTGCATTACGCGCCAGGACATCGTTTCGAAGAGTGGGTGCAGAACGGCGCGGACATCGATGGATCTCCGGTGATTCTGGTACACGACTCTAGGTCAAACGGCCAATAGCAAGCTTCTCAACTATTATCCTGACCGCACGGCCTGGTTGCTTGAACCGGATCAGAGTCCGCCGAGGCTCACACATTACCTTCCGGCACCGACCGGATTCCAGACGGTGCAGTGAGCTACCATCCCGTCTTGTTCGCAGCGCTCTCTTCCTTTACGCTTCCGTTCACGAACGGAACACCATTGGCGCTCGTTCTGTTCCTCGTGTACTTCGCATTGTTCCTGTTGCCTGGCGTTGCTATTGCAAGCCTTGTCTTTCGGCGCGACAGAACCGGGCTCTATTCTGCCCGTCATCGTAACGGTTACAGGAAGCGCGACCCTCGGCCTGCTTGCTTTTTGGGCCTTCTTCTTCAGCAAAGGTCTTGGAAAATCATTCTGCTTTGCCGTTTATATTGCATCCGCTTCACAGCTGGTCAATGCCGCTTGGCGCTGGGGCACGATACGTTCGCTATTTCGTGATCTCCGAACACCGTTTCTGTACGCTGCGGGAACAGGATTACTCTATACAGCTTTATTCTTTCTGCCCAGCCAATCGGTCGGGAGTGATCCCGAATTTGCGAATTCCCGCTTCTTCTCCGAAGGCCGTCCCGGAGACAACCTGATACCGCTGTTCCTTGCTGATCGCTTTTATGATCAGAGGCCGATTCGGCCTTTTTGCTGCGGAGGGTGGTTGAGTAGTGATCGGCCTCCGCTACAGAGCGGCGTTTTCTTGCTGCAACGTCCCCTTCGGGTTACAGGCGGCAACTGGCTGCATTATCAACTTCTCGCAACCGGCCTTCAGTGCCTGTGGGTTTGCGGTGTATGGTGCCTGCTGGTTTCGCTCGGAACCAGCGCGAGACGAACGGGACAGGCTCTCGCATTTCTCCTCGCATCGGGTTTTCTGTTCTACAACAGCGTTTATACCTGGCCAAAGCTCTTCGCCAGCGCATGCCTGCTTTTCACCATTTCCATTCTGGTCGGCAGCTTCCGTGAGAAGCGCGCCGCCACAACATTGGAACTGCTGGCCGCTTCTGTTGCTGCCGGCCTCACATTGATGGCTCACCCCGGCAGTGTCTTCAGCCTTCCGGCATTTGCGCTCTTGGGATTCCGGCATCGGCGCTTCATATCGCTGCGTCAGCTTGCGATTGCGGCATCGATCATCATTTGCTTCTTACTTCCGTGGAGCGCGTATCAACGATGGGTCGATCCACCCGGCGATCGCCTTCTGAAGATGCATTTAGGCGGCGAACAGGATCTGACACCAAGGTCCACCTGGCAGGTTGTTCGCGATGCTTATCGGGACCACGGCTTCGCCGAGATTATTCAGTTCAAGCTGGCAAATCTGGCCCTGTTGTTAGGACGGAGCCCGGGAGAGCTCGTCGGTGTAAATGCCGTGAAGTTGCGCCCGGAATTGCACGTCGACCGCGCCACTGCGGAACTTGCCCGCACCGCGCAGCGCGAGTATGTCTGGAATGCGCTCGGTGTTTTGAACATTGGATGGGTGATCGGTCTCGCTATGATTCTGCGCCGCCGATTCGATTCTGCCGTGCCATTCGGACCTTGGCTGATTGCCGCAGGATTGCTGAATTTAATCGTCTGGTCGCTGGTCCTGTTCGGCCCGGGAGCTACCGTTACGACACACGCCTCGTACGCCGACATCCTGCTCTTGAGCGTTGGCCTGCTGGGCTGGATCCTGACGTTGCCACGGCTCGCTGTACTCGTTGTATTTGCACTCCAGACAGCGAATTTGCTGTTTGTGTGGGTCTGGCCGAGATGACTACTGAGGCCGCGAGGCGTAGGGGGCGTACTTTGAAGAGCACGCCTCTCGGCGGCGGCTTTTGCCGCAGCTTCCTCGATCGCCTTCTTCTCCGCCGCTGTCTCTTCCGGGAACTGGTTGTGGCGGAGAGGATGCGCATGTCCCTCGTGGCAGGTGAAGCAATCCACCGCAGGATGGCCTTTAAAGTTGTCACGATCGATTACCGCAACCATCTCGACCATCTTCCGCGCTGTTTCCTTTTCCTTTTTGTCATCCGAATCAAACTTGCGCGGCACGTGGCAGAATTCGCAGTTCCGGTTCAATGCCCAGGCGAAGTAGTGCATACGGTTGATGAATTCCGATTCGGGCAGAGTTTTGAGCGCGTCTACTTTGACGTTTTTAAACTTGGTCTCGGCCAGCTCTTCCGGTTTGCGCAGAGGCTCCCCTGCCGAATCGGGCTGTTTGGAGAGGACCAAGGTGGTTTCATTGCTCTTTCCGTCCGTCGTGTTTTGGATCGTAACGTCCATCGTTTTGCCGTCCGGTGAAGGTTTGTAAACCCGCTTGAACGTGCTCGCTCGCCCGGCCACTTCGCCTTCGACCACAAACGCGTCACTCTGCCAACCAGCGGTTAAGCGGGTGGGCACGCCCTGGTATGGAAGCACGATCGACTTGCCGTTGTTGAAGACGCTCAACACAGACCGTTGTTGGCCGCGTTCTCCCCAAACTCCGGTGGTCTCAATAACTTCCGGCGCCTGCTCTTTGGTCCGCTGATCGAACATGGCCATCTTCTCCTCGACAATGACGAGGTAGTTAGAAGGCTTCGGAGCTCCGGGAGGTCCGGCGATCTTACTCTTCTCCAAATCCGCTTTCCAGACGCCCACCACCGCGTTCGACTGCGCAACCAGAACACCCTGCAGACAACGCTGCCAATACTGCGACCTTCTTCATAGGATTCGCAAAGTATAGCAGCGACTTTCAAGAGCACCTAGGGACAGTTACAGGACGACTTGTGGCGTGCGGGCAGGCTTCCGTCCTTCGCCGGAATGCATCGTCCGTGCGGGTCAAGCTCGGGATGGCCCAGTTTCCGTGCAATTCGTTTTTCAAACTTTTCTGATATGAAATGCTCCAAACGTTCCGCTTCGTCGTGCAGCTCATCGATCGGGTAATCAAGTACACGAAACAGAAACGTTTCGATGAGACGATGGTGCCGGATAATCTCCAGAGCGCGCTTTCTTCCTCGCTTGGACAACCGGACACCCCGATGGGATTCGTATTCCACGAACGGCCGGTCGGCCGCGGCAAGTTTCTGCAGCATATTGGTGACCGACGCCGGGGCAACCTGGAGGCGACCGGCAAGTTGTTTACTACCAACCCGGTTCTGGTCTGACTCGCTCAAGGTGAAGATCGCTTTCAGGTAATCGTCTACGGACTCGCTCCCGATATTCCTTCGGCGTACTTTGTCCATTTACTCCTATTCAAGCGCTTCGCTTGACTCCAGTCACCATTTTAGGTAAGCCTAATTATTTAGGTATGCCTAAATATGAGCTCTCTTAGCGTGCGGCTTGCGTGGATCGCATCCGTGCTTCTCGGCACGTCGGCTTATGCCGAAGAAACGTACGAGAAGCTTCAGGTGCGAATCCTGGATGTATCCGGCAACAACATCGCAGGAGTTCGGGTGAATCTGGCCTGCGAAAGCACACACACTCATCTGGAAGCGTATTCAGACGAGGGTGGGATCGCAACGTTTCCGTCCTTACCTGTCGGGTTTTGCAGCGCGGCCGTCGCGGCAGACAAATTCGAGCCGCAACTCGCAAAACTGGAGATCAAGGGCGAGCTAAAGACGACGGAGATAGTACTTCGGCCGCTCCGGTTGAAAACCGAGATTTCAGTGGAAGCGGATCCGGGCGGAATCGAGATCGCGACGGCAGCAGCCGCAACTATCGGGCGCGAACGTCTCGACCAGCTTCCGCTATTCAATCGAGCTACCGGCTTCACTGACATCCTTACCCGGACAACGCCTGGAGTCGCCGCCGATTCCAACGGCTTCGCCCATCCTTTGGGAGAACATGCCGACACGTCTATCTCACTGGACGGCCAACCCATCACAGACCAGCAAGCTAAAGTGTTCGCAAATCAACTTAACCCCGACACGATCGAAGCCTTCACCGCGATTACCGGAGCACCACCGGCGGAGTTCGGAGGCAAGACAAGTTTGGTCATCAGCGTGACCACAAAGTCAGGATTGGGATCGAAGTCCACCGGCTTTCTCCAGAGTGACTGGGGCAATCTGGGCACCCTCAACGAAAGTGGAGGCTGGGCCATTGGTAGCCCGAAGTGGGGAAACTTCCTGGCGATCACCGGAACCAGATCGGAACGTTTCCTCGACTCGCCCGAATCTGTGCCATTACACGACACGGGAAATAACGGTGCGCTGTTCAATCGGACGGACTGGCACCCGCAGGCGGATGATCTGATTCATTGGAATGCTCTCTTTTGGCCGTTCCTGGTTCCAAACGCCGAATAGCTCCGATACAGAGCTACTGGGCCAGGACCAACGAAGCCAGATCCGGAATCTCAACATTGCTGCCGGCTGGACACACGTCTTTCGGCCGGAATGGCTCGTCACCGTTACGCCATTCTTCCGCCGAGACCGGGCGCAGTACTTCCCTTCTCGGAACGTATTCGCCGATACGCCAGCCACGCTTGCTCAGGATCGGACGCTGGCGAATTCCGGCTTTCGCGCCGACACGCAGCTCACGACCAGTCGATACACTCTCAAACTCGGCGGGACATACTCGCGCACCCATCTTCACGAGCGATTTTCAGTCGGACTGACGGACAACCTATTCAATTCGCCTTGTCTCGACCGCGCCGGAAACGCTGCGAGCGAGACTATTTCGCGCAACGGCCGCGAATGCGTCGAACTCGGATTGATTTCGAATCCGGATTTCCTGCCCCGCCTTCTCCCTTTCGACCTGAGGCGAGGAGGACATTTGTTCAATTTCGACGACCAGGCCGACATCAAGGAAACGGCCTTCTATGCACAAGGTGAGATCCGTCTTCACGGCTTGGTCCTCAGCCCGGGCTTGCGCTACGACCGCTATAACGGACTGAGCCGAGGGCGCCAACTGCAGCCCCGCCTCGGGATCGCTTGGCGGATACCAAAAGCCGGGACTCTCATCCGGGCTTCGTACGCTCGTCTTTACGAGACCCCATACAACGAAAATCTGATCTTTGCCAACGAATCGACGCAAGCAGGCGGGAATGCGAACCCATTCGGCAACTACCGGTCGGAGCCTGTCCGTCCGGGCACACGGAACCAGTTCAACGTCGGACTGCAGCGTCGATGGGGCCGCCACCTCAGCATCGATGCCGATTACTACTGGAAATTTACGAATGGCGCTTTCGATTTCGACACGCTGTTTAACACTCCTGTCACGTTTAGCGTGGCGTGGAAGAAGTCGAAGATCGATGGATTGGCGCTGCGCGTTGATCTGCTGAATAGCCATGGCTTCACGGCGTACAGCGTGATGGGACACGTACGGTCCCGGTTTTTCCCTCCGCAAATCGGCGGGCTGGTCTTTAACGGCACTCCCGACAACGGGGTGTTTCGGATCGATCACGGCGAGGAGTTCGAACAGACCACATTCGCGCGCTATGAAAGACCCATTCTGGGCGGCAGACATCGGCCCTGGATTGCCGGCACCTGGAGATATAACAGCGGCCTGGCTCTGCCGGATACTGTTCCGCTTTATACGGATGCATTGGCGTTAACGCCAGATCAACAGAGTCAGATGGGCCTGGCGTGTGGAGAGGATGTTGCGACTCCGCAGCACGGTATTACGGCGTGTAGCGCGGCCGACTTTCGAACGACAAGAGTGAGGATACCGGCACCGGGCACTGCGAATGATGACCGCAATCCTGTGCGAGTGACACCTCGAACGCTCATTGATGTCTCGGTGGGAGAAGACCGCCTCGTGAGAGTAGAGAACGTCACGATTGGCATTCAGTTCTCGGTCATGAACGCTACAAACCGCGTGGCGCTCTACAACTTTCTGTCAACCTTCAGCGGTACGCATTTCGTCCCGCCGCGGACCTACCTGGCGAGTTTGCGTCTGGAGTTCTAAATGGGGAAAATCGACGGCCTCAGGCCGGAAGGTATTCCCGAAGAGGTGTGAAGAAATTTTGAACGAAGGAGACCGCTGTTTGTTCGGCGGCTTGAATGTTGCCGTCCGCTACATTGACCACTACTCGAACAAGCGCCGTATCGCTGCGGTTGAAGCGGATGGCATCGGTGACGGTAAAGATCTTCGCAGAGTACTCGCTGGCAATCACACGATCGCGGGACTGATACCAGTACAGAACGATGCTTTGATTCTGCCCGCGCGAGATCACGTAGTCGTTGACTGCGATCGGCTTTGAGCCGGCAATTGGAAATCGTCTCGACATTAGAACGAGAAGGTACCCATCCGCTGCCGGGCAGACAATTCTTCGGAGAGTGCGGAGCTTTACCGGTTCTCTGAGTCTCGAAAAACGCGACAAAGAGGGTCGCGACCGAACCGTCTTTTTTGTTTTGATACACCCGGGAGATAAGATCGTCCGCCTTCAGGACCTCGAGCGTGTCGGCGTCAAGCGGAAGATTTTCCACCATGGTCCAGTTATTGGCCGCCGGCAGTTGGAAATCGGCAAGAGGAGCATGGCGCGGAACGCTTTCACGCCGCGAAAACCCGTAAAAGAGTGAAGCTTGACCCAACAAAACAAACGTCAGGATCCTCGCGCTTCGAGTTCGGAAGAAGCTGCCCATCTTTACGCTCTCTCTACTTTCCTGGCGATGGCACTGAAAATTCGGTGGGTGACGATTAACGCAACCAGAGCCACAACGAAAACAATGTAACCTTCACCTTCATGGTAAGCGCCCTGGGCCAGCTTTGTGTTGATCTCGGACAGAAGCCCGGTCACGGCTACGCGGATCCCGTTTGCGCCGATAGCGATCGGGATCGTTGCTAACAGGAGGGCCCAGCGCATCCAGATACGCTTATCGGTGAAATAAGCGTACACGAGGGATAGAAATCCTAACGACAGCAAAGAACGAATGCCGCTGCAAGCTTCCGCAATGTCCAGAGTCTGGCTCGGCAATTGGAGCGTGTTGCCGGCCCGCAGGACCGGAATCCCCATCATGCTGATCATTATTTCGCCGAGCTGGCTGGCTAATCCTTGCAAGCGCAGCGTAAGGGCAGCGTAGATGATGGCTGGGATCGGAATCATGAACAGGAGCAGCGCGAGCGGGAAGCCAAGCGCTTTGACCCAGCGAGTTCCGCCGAGATAGAGAATGACCCCAACCAGAGCAATAAGGAAGGACAGACGCGCCGTAAATAACTCGGCACCCAACGTGGCGGCAAGCGCCTGCAGGGCGCCCCAGACTACGAGAACCAGGCCCCATCCGTTCGGCTGTCGGGGAATTCGCGGCAAGAATTCCGCGGCGCTGCCAAGTGATGTAGCCGGCCAAAATGGGCACAAAGAACCCGTGGCCCATGTTCTCGTCGGTAGCCCACTGCACGCCCATCCGGTAGAGAATAGGCGCATAACACCCTATTAGGAGAGCTCCGAACCAAGCAATGGGTTGCCACGCCACCTTCGGCGAAGAAGGGGCAGCCTCAGCGGGACGGGCAACTGGCGCGGTCACCATGAAGTTAATTTCACCTCTAGTTAATCACAGGGCAACGGCCCGAACCAATTGCGAAACAATGAAAACTGTGAGCCATTTGCCTTGTCCTGGGCGGTTCAGAAGTACTATCAAACTACTTGCTTCGAGTACCGCTCTATTGTTTGTCACCGTCGGACTGAGTTTTGCTCAGGGCTTTTTTCAAGTGAAAGATGTCCGGCCCGGCCAGCACGGTATCGGGCGTACCGTTTTCCACGGGAATCGGATCGAAGAGTTCCAGGTCGAGATCCTCGGTGTCCTCGAAAACCTCACGCCAAAGCAGTCCATCATCCTCGCCAAGCTCTCCGGGGGTCCCCTCGAAGAGACCGGCGTCATGCAGGGAATGAGTGGCAGTCCGGTTTATATCGATGGCAAGCTGCTGGGAGCTGTCGCCCTCGGATTTCCGTTCTCCAAACAGCCCATCGCCGGCATACAGCCAATTGAACAGATGATCGCCGATTCCGGTCCGGCCCGGCAGCGGGCTATGAACTCGCGGAAACAGCGAAGGTTCCTCTCATTTGAGTGGAAATACCTTTCCAGTAGGAGCGGCGCCAGAGAGCACTCCGCTTCGGTTGCCGAACAAGCTTGAATCGAGATTTGGCACCCTGACGGAAATCTTTACGCCTCTTTCACTTGCGGGCTTCGGCCCGCGTACGATCCAGGCTTTTGCTCCGCAATTTCGCAAGTTGGGCCTGGAGCTTCAAGAAGGAGTGGCTTCCGGATCACCGTCTTCTCAAGCTTTAACCGGGACGGTTCAACCGGGCTCAATGATCAGCGTTGGCCTGCTGACCGGCGACATGACAATCAGCGCGGACGGCACAGTTACGTATGTGGACGGAAAGCAGGTCTATGCGTTCGGGCACAGATTTCTTGATGCCGGGTCGATTGACCTCCCCTTCGCGCGGGCCGATGTCGTGGCCCTTCTGCCGACGTTGAACTCCTCATTCAAGCTCTCCTCACCCCGGGAGTGGGTGGGCAGCATCACCAGTGACCGCTCGAGCGCAATCGCAGGTGAGATTGGGCGCCCCGCGCGGATGATCCCGTTAACGGTCAACGTGCGCTCCAATGAAACGAGCGTTCACGGCTACCATTTCCGGGTTGTAAATGACCGCCTTTTGACCCCGTTCATCACCCAGACGGCATTGTTTGCCACCATGGACCGAACTGAGCGTACCCTGGGAGCCGGAACACTGCGTCTTAGCGGAGAGATTCGGTTTGAGGGATCGGTTCCGCCACTCGCGGTTCGGGACGTGTTCATCAGCGATAATGCCCTCGCCCAGCAGGTGTCTGTCGATGCCGTGGTAACGCTTGGATTCGCCTTAGGCGCAGGCTTTTCTAATCTGCAGGTGAAGGATCTGACCTACACCCTCGAACCCGTCGAACAGAAACGGCAGTTAAAGGTGGCTCAAGTCTGGACCTCGCCAGCCCAGGTGCGACCGGGCGACTCGATCGAAGTCAGTGTACTGTTGCAGGGAGAAAATGGTTTGGAATTGACCCGAACCGCCACATACCAGGTACCCGTGGGTATCCAGACCGGTCCGCTGAACTTGACTGTGACCGACGCTCTCGGGCTGAACGCGCCGGATTTCGCCGGGATCAGCCAGTCATCGTTCCACTCTCCGGAGCAGCTTATTACAGCCATAAACAATTACCGCAGCAGCGAGGCCGTTTACCTCCGTGTGTGGCGCCAGCAGCCTTCGTTCACCGTCTCAAACCCGCTGCCCGGAGGAGAGATCACCGACCCTCCTCCCTCCGTCAGCCTCGTCCTTTCGGATCCTTCCTCCTCGCCTACGACCAGTGCTGCCCAGACTCTCGTACGCGGGTCTCAACTTGCTGAATTGCGTATCCCGGTCGAGCGATACGTGGTGAGTGGATCCAGAACCGTACAGGTGGAAGTTAAAGATTGAGGCGCGTTCCCAGGAAGTCTTCATACGCCTTTGGGCACTTACGTGTGCCACGACTGCGCTCTTTGCGCGCGACCAGCACGTCGTGGGAAACGGCGGGGTATGCTGATTTCGCCAAGGGCCGATTTTCGGGATTGTCGCTTAGCTCCGACGGTATCGTTCAGTTGGGCCCTCCTCAGAGATGGCGAGCGGCTATGGGCCAGCCGGCGCTTTGGGGGTTGGCAGTTGCCCCCGATGGAGCCCTCTACGCGGCAACCGGGCACTCGGGCCGTGTTTTCAGAATTGCCCCTGACGGCACATCGCAGCCAATCTGGAAAGCAGAGCAGTCCGAGATCTTCGCCATAGCGGTTGGAGCGAAGGGCGCCGTCTACGCGGCAAGTTCCCCCAATGGCGGGCTGTTCCGCCTCGAAGGAGGCAAAGCCGAGGAAATTTGGCATTCGCCCGCGAAGTACATCTGGTCCGTACAACCCGCTCCGGATGGATCGCTCTTCGTCGGCACGGGTGATGGCGGCCGCATTTACCGGGTCGATTCCCAGGGCAAAGCCGAGGTCTACTACGAAACGCGGCAGTCTAACGTAACAGCCCTCACCGTCTCCGCAGACGGTCAGCTTTATGCCGGAACAGAGCCGAACGGACTGGTCTATCGAATCAGCAGGCAAAGGCCAGGGCACAATCCTTTATGATTCCAGCCTGCCGGAAATCCGGGCCATCGCAATTCACCCATCGGGCGCGGTGTACGTGGCCGCCATGGGCGGGGCTGTTTCGTCAAGAACGGGTGCGCCTGCGTCTACCGGAACCACGCCGACAACCACGGTGACGGCAGCGACGCCGACTGTGATTACGGTCACCGAGGCCGCTAAAGGAGTTGATTCGGCGAACGTAACCGTGCCGGTGGACACGAATAAGCAGGCAGCCGGCACGGGCGGCACCGCTTCGACCACTGCGGCCGTGACCGAAACGGCAGGTGTCGAGAAATCCGCCATTTACCGAATCTCGCCGGACCGGACGGTTGAGACCATCCGCACGTCCAAGGAGGACAACGTCTACGATCTGCTCCTTGACGGCGACTCGCTCATGTTTTCGACGGATGACCGGGGCCGTATTTATCGCTGGAACGGCGGGAAGACAACCTTGCTCGTCGAGCCTGGCGACGGCGAGACCACGCGACTGGTACGGAGCCCATCCGGATTCTATGCCGGGCTCAGCAATCCTGCGCGGGCGCTGAGCTTTGGTACGGGGCTGGCCTCGTCGGGCTGGTATGAGTCGCAGGTTCATGATTCCGGAAGCGTTGCCCGGTGGGGACATCTGCAGTGGCGTGAAGGAGGCCCCGGGATGAGGTTCCGAACGCGGTCTGGAAATTCAGCCCGGCCCGACGATACCTGGAGCCCCTGGTCGGAGCCGATCACGGATTCGCAACATGCACTGATCAGTAGCCCCATCGCGCGTTTTATCCAGTGGCGTGCCGAATGGCAAGGAGCCGACGCTTCGGTGATCAATTCTGTCGCGGTGCCGTATCTGCCACAGAACACGCCGCCTAATGTACGCAGCCTAACCGTTACCTCGATCGTGGGGACGAACACTTCTAAATCGGCCGCGACCGCCCCTCCGGCGGGTTCGGCCTATTCCGTTACGGTCACGGACACGGGTGAACCTCCTGCCGCAACAACAACTTCCACCGCAACCCAGACCGTTTCACGTCTGCAAACCACTCAAACGCAAATCTCGTGGCAGGCGGACGATTCTGACGGCGATAAGTTGCTGTATTCCGTGTACTTCCGCCCGGAAGACGGCAAAGCTTGGCAGCTGATCCGGAACCGGATGTATGAGAACACTCTGCTTCTTGATCCCGACGTTTTGGCCGATGGACGCTATCTGTTCCGGCTTGTGGCGTCCGATTCACCAGCGAACGCCACCGAGTACGCCAAGCAGACTGAACTCGTCAGCACACCTGTTTTGATCGACAATACGCCGCCGGTCGTCTCCGTAGTGTCCAGTCGCCGCGCCGGCGGTACGGCGGACATTGACTGGGACGTGGCGGATTCTACCAGTCCTCTACGCAAATGCGAATATTCGCTCGATACCGGTGTCTGGCAGCCTGTGGAAGCGAGCGATGGAGTGACGGACTCGCAACGCGAACACTATCAAACGCAGATCGATAAGCTTAGTCCGGGTGAGCACATGCTGGTGATTCGGGCATACGACGCGGCTGGCAACGCCGGATTGGCGCGAGTACTGATTCGATAGGCAGGGCCGTACCCGAACGTCCAGGAGTTTATCCTAGAAGAGTGCGGCCCTTCCGGTAGGAAAGGTGTGTAATTCCAAGGTGATTGCCACGACAGGGAGCATCTAACGCTTTCGCCAAGCAATAGATTCCTCCCGCTCAACCTGCCGTGACAGTATTCTCATCGAATAAACCGCACGAGACTTTTAGCGTTTTTGATTCCTTCCGAGAATCGGAACGAATCACCGGAACCGCAGCGGAGAGAAGTGATGTGGTCCTGTAAAGCTATCCGGGTACAGGGCACCAGCGTCTTAGCGCGGGAATGGAAACAAAATTAGCGAGTTTGAGTGTTACACATGCTACATCAAACGACCTATCGGCACTACTTGATGGGTGAGGGTCGTGCAACTGCTACGAAGCTCCGGTATTTTAAGTTGAACTGTAAATGAAACTTGGATCATATTCTGCGATCGATCTACTGCAGAAACGAAAACGGCTCTGCCGCGAACTACGCTCGTCCGCGGGTCTACGGAGCATTCGAATTGCGGTTCTTGGCGGAACGACGACTAATGAACTTGTTGACCTGCTGGAACTGGTGCTGCTGGCGGGCCGATTCGATCCGGTCTTCTATCAATCCGACTACAACCGCTTCTTCGAAGATGCGGTACTTGAGCCGGAAAAGCTGAAGGCGTTTCGAACCGGATCTGGTTTACGTTCACACCCATTACAAGAACATCCGGAATCTTCCAAAAATCTCCGACTCAGAGACTCAGTTTCAGGCATCGCTCGAAGCGGAACTGGACCGTTTTCAAGCAATCTGGTCTTCTCTTCACGATGTTGTCGGCTGCCAAGTCATTCAGAACAACTTTGAACATCCGCCCTCGGTTCTCGGCAATCATGACGCGGTCGTCAGCGGCGGCGCTGTTCGCTTCGTCATCAGCTCAACTCTGAGTTTGCAAAACAGGCTTCCCGCGACAGCCGCTTGCTGATTCATGACTTGAACGCGGTTGCGGCACGGATCGGCCTGAACCACTGGTTTGATTGGAATCGCTGGTTTAGTTACAAGATCCTGACCACTCCGGAGGCCAGTCTCGCGATTGCGAGGTCGGTTGCGGCCATGATTTCGGCCGTGCGGGGCACCTCGAAGAAGTGCCTGGTGCTCGATTTGGACAATACGCTCTGGGGCGGCGTCATCGGTGATGACGGCTTGGAGAAGATCCAGATCGGCAAAGAGACCGCTGTTGCGGAGGCCTATACGGCGTTTCAGGAATACTGCTTATCGTTACGCAGCCGCGGTGTTCTGCTCGCTGTCTGCTCGAAGAACAACGAAGAAGTCGCCAAAAGCGGCTTTACTCATCCATCCTCGATCTTGAAACTGGAGCACTTCTCCGCATTCCGCGCGAATTGGGACCCTAAACACGACAACCTGAAGTCGATCGCGCTCGAGTTGAATTTAGGGCTCGATAGTTTTGTCTTCGTTGACGATAACCCGGCAGAACGGGCGATTGTTGCAGCCCAATTGCCGGAGGTGACTGTGCCGGAAGTCGGGGACGAGGTGGCCCTGTATCCGAGCATCATCCAGGCGGGTCATTACTTTGAGAGCGTCTCTCTTTCGCCGGAAGACCTCTCCCGAGCCGAGTTGTACGAAAAGAATGCTTTGCGTTCAGCTGCGCAAGTCAAAGTTTAAGGATTATGGGGAGTATCTCGATTCGCTTGAGATGACGGCCGAAATCGAACCGTTCAAGCCTGTCTATTACGACCGCATCACGCAGCTCATCAACAAAACGAACCAGTTCAATCTCACGACCAAACGCTACACTTTGGCCGAAGTCGAAACAATCGCTCGCGACCCGGAGCTACGTAACTCTTTACGGCAAATTGACGGACACGTTCGGCGACAACGGGCTTATCTCGGCGATCATTGGCCATCGCAGCAACCGGGATCTAAACATCGACCTATGGATCATGAGTTGCCGGGTTCTTAAGCGTGAGATGGAGATTGGCGATGCTGGATGCGCTTGTCGAAGCTTGCTCGCGACAGAGGAATCACACGCATCGTTGGCACTTATCTTCCGTCCCCCAAGAACGGACTTGTGGCCGACCATTACAAGAAGTCTGGGTTTCTTGCCCCTTGCTCAGGAAGAGCAGGCCGGGTCGCGATGGTTCTTGGATGTGAGCAGTTACGTTCCAAAGAGCACGGCACATTCGGATCTGTCAAGCGGTTAGTCTGGGATAGGACAATCACGTGACAAACCGCGACGAAATCATCACGGAACTCGAGCCGATCTTTCAAGACGTGCTCGATCAACCGAACCTGAAACTTACACCCGAAAGTAACGCTTCGAATGTAGAAGATTGGGATTCGCTCGCCCATGTCACCCTTGGTGGGAGCCGTGGAGAGACGATTCAAATTGAAGTTCACGCTCGCAGAATTACAAAGCTTGAAAAATATCGGAGACATGGCGAGCCTCATTCAGAAAAAGACCGCTAAGTAGGTAGTTGCTCGATTGCTGTTTAGTTCTTTCCCTTACGTCTTCCTTTTCCTTCCGGTAGTCGTTCTAACATACGCGTTTGCGCAGAGTAAGATCGGCGCCCGCTCGGCGCAAGTTTGGTTGCTTCTTTCTTCCCTGTTTTTCTACGGGTGGACGAAGCCTTCTAACTTGCCGCTTTTGCTTGGCTCGATTCTCTTCAACTGGGCCATCGGGCGTGCTCTTGCATCCGGAACTAGCGAGAGGCTTCGAAGCAAGATTCTATGGTTGGGCATTGGCGCCGACATTGCGTTTCTATTCAGTTTCAAGTACGTCAACGTGTTCCTGTCGGGCATCGCGGCACTGCATGGGCCAAACTTTGTGCTGCCGGATCTGGAACTACCCCTTGGCGTCAGTTTCTTCTCGCTGGCGCAGATCATGTATCTGGTGGACACCTATCAGGCGCCTGAGACAGTGAACTCGTTCCTGGATCACGCGACCTTTGCCTCCTTTTTCCCTTATGTCACATCGGGTCCGATCTCCCGCTCGATGGAAGTTGTTCCTCAATTCAGGACCTTCACAGCCGAAACTCCGCGCATGGAGCTCGCCTGCCGCGGCTTCTTTCTTTTCGTGCTTGGGTTGGCAAAGAAGGTGGTGCTCGCCGACTCGTTCGCGCGCGTAGCCGACGCTGGTTTCAGGCCTTTCTCGGAATACTCGACGTTAGAGTCCTGGATCTTTTGCCTGTCTTATGCGTTTGAGATCTATTTTGATTTCAGCGGCTACTCCGACATGGCAATCGGCTCAGCGTGGATGCTCGGCATCCAGCTCCCTCTCAATTTCAATGCGCCCTTCCGGTCCAAGTCGATGAGCGAATACTGGCAAAGATGGCACATGTCACTCTCGGCCTTTATCACCCACTATCTGTACACGCCAATTTTGCGTGCGATGGGCGGCCGTGCCACGATTCAAAAGTCCTGCGTCGCCGTGATCGTTGCGATGTCGATCGCAGGCTTGTGGCACGGTCCATCACTGACTTATGTGTTCTGGGGCTTCTAAACGGGGTTGCGCTGGCGTTAATCAGATCTGGAAGCGCAAGAAGAAACGGCTGCCGCAAGCGCTGAGCTGGGCGATCACGTTTGCGTTCGTCAATGTTACGTTTGTGTTCTTCCGGTCTCCTAACCTGCCATTTGCGTTCCACTTCCTGCGCCAGATGCTTCCCCACGCGAATCTCTTCGGTGTTTCCGCCTTAGCCGGTGTCGTTCCGCTCGCTACCGAACTCTCTTTGGCGGCCAATCATCGCCGGCTAGCTTTCTGGCGTTCTTCGGAAAGACCTCTACTGAGTTGGCGCAGTCTGACATATTTACTCCGGCGAAGGCATTTGCAACGGCCGTACTGCTTGGCAATTGCTGTGGTCTACATGAACACGGCCGCGGCGAAGACATTTCTCTATTTCGCATTCTGAGCCATGAAGCCGTCTCGCTGGTTAGTAACAACGGTTGGCTGCGTTTCTGCTGCTTGCAGCGGCAACGATCGCCGCAACGTTTCTCTCGATATCTACGGCCTGTTCCGCGAAACAAAGGGCCGCCACTTAGTCGATTACGGAGACAACCGCCTTGCGAAGTATCTGCTGAGTGAACACTATGTACCGCGAGAACTTCGATGCAATCCTGATTGGTCCTTCGGTGTCGGCGAATTGGGATACTCATGGAATTCATACGCTACGTACTTATAACGAATCGCTGAATGGCAGTAACTTTGTGGAACAGGAGTGCCTGGTGCAACATGCCGTTGCTTCACCCGGGCTGAAAGCCGCCTTGATCCTCGTTCACCCGTCCATGACGGCCAGCCACGACTTCAATACGGTTCGTCTCACCGAAGACGAACGCATTGGAGCGCTCTAGGCTCGATGAGCTTGTTAGAGGCTTACAAAGATTGGTTTGCGCGGTAGCGCTAGCTCGGCGAAACCGATTTCGGACGATTACGGAACGGATTTTTTCGACGATCCGGTTCACCTGAATGCGATTGCAGCAAGACTGATGCAGCCGGGCTCCGATTTCTCATATCGATCCAGTTGCCTTTGCGGCGTTTCGGCGGATTCTCGCCGAATGCAGGCAACACAACGTCAAGATCGTTTTCGTGGTGCCGCCCACTGCGCCGTCGATATCTTCGAACCCAAAGCGAGATGCATTTCAGAAGTATCTTGCTCTCATCGAGTCGGAAAAACGGCCGAGAGGAACAGATCATTCGACTTCGATTCGCCCCGGTTACGAGAAGTTTATCTGTAATCCACATAACTTTTCTGACGGGGTGCACATCTCGAAGGCGGGGTCCCCGCGAATTGTGGCAATGCTTGATCGCGAGTTGCGACAGCTTCGAGAAAAAGGCCTCTTGTAAGATAGAAAAGCGCCCCGAATATTGCCGGTGTAGCTCAGGTGGTTAGAGCGACGGTCTCATAATCCGTAGGTCGGAGGTTCAACTCCTCCCGCCGGCACCATCCTCACTGCTTCGTAATCACGCCATAGATCCTGTCGAGATCTTCCTGCGAGTAGTATTCGATTTCCAGCCGGCCGGATTTCGAGCTTTTCGCATACAGCCGAACCTTTGTCCCCAGGGCCATCGCAATCTCATCGAGCGCTGCACGAACATTTGGATCTAAGTCAGCGCCGTTCGCCTTTACTTCGGCTTTTCGGCACCGGCTTGGCAGATTCAGGGCTCGCCAGAGACTTCGCGAGCCGTTCGGTTTCTCGGACGGAGAGCTGTTGGTCGATGACGCGCCGGCAGAGGTCTGATTGCGCTGCTTCGGTCGGAACATTCAGTAAGCGCCCGTGCGTGCCCCATGCTGATCTGGCCCGTCGCAAGCGCGTCTCTCACCGCTGGCGGGAAGCTTTAGCAGCCGAATGAAGTTCGTGACTGTGGAGCGATCTTTTCCCGTCCGCTCTGCGATCTGTTCGTGACTGAGGCTGTGCTGAGTGGCTAGGTTGTGGAAGGCATTCGCAACTTCAATGGCGTTGAGGTCCTCACGCTGGATGTTTTCGATCAGCGCCAGTTCGAGGAGGTGGTGAGTTTCTACGGTCCGCACGAGCGCCGGGATCTCGGTGAGCCCGGCCAGGCGGGCAGCGCGCCATCGTCGTTCGCCAGCAATCAAGCGATACCGGCCATCGCTGGCGCGATATACCGTTACGGGCTGCAGAACACCGTGGATCCGAATGGACTGGGTTAGCTCTTGAAGCTTGTCTTCGATCGAATTCAGTTCGTGGTTGCTCTTCGTTGGGAGCAATTTCATCGAGAGGCAGGCTTTCGAACTTTTCGAAGTTCTCGGGCAGAGTTGGCGACGGGAGCGGTGCGGCCTCCGGCCTTCTTTTCAGCGGGCGGGTCGCTTGGACGCCGGATTGTTAAGCCTGCTGGGTAGAAGTGCGGAGAGCCCCTTGCCCAGCGCTTTGCGCTGATTCCGATCTGGCTCTTTTATCATGGGCCAAGATTTCCTTTGCGAGTTGAATATAAGCTTCGGCGCCGCGTGATCGCGGATCATAAGCCAGGATCGGCTGTCCGAAGCTGGGAGCTTCTGCGAGACGGACGTTCCGCGGAATTACGGTCTTAAAGATCTCGTCTCCGAAGAATGATCTGAGATCCGCCTCGACTTGTCGGGTCAGATTTGTACGATCGTCGTACATGGTCAAGAGGACACCCTCAATCGAGAGCTCCGGGTTGAATGTTTCTTTCACGCGGCTGACCGTATCGATGAGCTGCGAGATCCCCTCCAGAGAGAAGAATTCACACAGGATCGGGATGAGGACAGCATTCGATGCCGTGAGCGCGTTCAGTGTCAGGAGATCGAGTGCCGGCGGGCAATCGACGATGATGTAGTCGTAATCACCGGTAATTTGGGACAGGGCGGCCCGAAGCCGGGTTTCTCGATCCTCGCCCTCCACGAGGTCGAGGTTGGCGGCGACCAAGTTTTGATCTGCCGGAAGTAAGCGATAGGCCATCGTAAGCAGTTCGGGTTACGACCTCGCGGATCTCTGCTTCCCGCAGGATCACGTTGTAGATTGTTTTTCGCTCCGGTCCCTTGGTGACGCCCACACCTGTTGTGGAGTTGCCCTGCGGGTCTGAATCCACCAAGAGAACGCGCAATTCCGAAGCGGCGAGAGAAGCTGAGAGGTTAATGGCTGTAGTCGTCTTGCCAACGCCTCCCTTTTGGTTTGCGATCGAGATGACTCTAGCCACGGTTCGTGACGATCCTAGCATGTTTCACGTGGAACACGTTTCACGTGAAACATCATCCCGCACAAGATTGAGATAAACATCCAAAATGGCGATCGCGGCAGGTGTAACACCAGGAATTCGGCCCGCTTGGCCCAACGTGCTTGGCCTAACCCGGTCCAACTTCTGTCGAACCTCTGTCGAGAGCCCGGGAATGTTTGCATATTGGAATGCCTCCGGGATCGCCCGGCCTTCAGCGCTCTGCAATTGCTCAATTTGGCGATGCTGCTGGAGCAAATACCCCGCATACTTCACTTCTGTCTCAACGCTCGTCAGCACGCCATGAACGCGGCGCCTCACCCAAATGCCTGGTGATCCAGTCCAGCAATCGCGAAATTTGCGCCTCCGGCCGCCGCAGCCACACCGCGAGCGTCGGATTATCGTTTGCAGCGTCGAGAGACACCACCTCGCGAGCTTCATTCGCACGAACCGTCTCGAGCAGCTTCGTGACACGGTGCCTTCTGGTCGCGCTTCTTTTCAAGCAGTGCCCAGCGCCCGTCGTCCACAAGGCCAGCGGCGCGGCCCAGTGGTGTGAGCCGCTCATCGGCGTTGTCGATGCGAAGCTGAAGGCGAAACTCGGCGCGCGAAGTAAACATCCGATACGGTTCATCCGCACCTTTGCTGACCAAATCGTCGATCGAGGATGCCGACATAACCCTCATTTCGCCCGATTCGCAGCGGTTCCGAGCCCTTGACGAGCGCTGCAGCGTTCAATCCAGCCACCAACCCCTGACACGCCGGCCTCTTCGTAGCCCGAGGTCCCGTTGATCTGGCCGGCCAGAAACAGGCCAGAGATGGACTTAACCTCCAAGCGAATGCTTCAATTCACGAGGATCAATCGCGTCGTATTCAATCGCATACCCAGGCCGGATCATCTCAGCGCGATCCAGACCGGGAACCGAAGCGACCATAGCTTCCTGTACAACCGTCGGCATGCTCGTCGACATCCCGTTGACATACACCTCGTGCGTATCGACACCCTCCGGCTCCAGGAAGATCTGGTGCCTTCGCCGATCCGGGAATTTGACGACCTTATCTTCGATCGACGGGCAGTAGCGTGGCCCGATGCCTTCGATTTGACCGCTATAGAGGGGCGATTGCGAGATGCTTTCGCTCAGAATCCGGTAGGTCTCGTCCGTCGTATAGCCCAGATGGCAGACAATCTGCTCGCGATCGATGCTCTTGGTCAGGAACGAGAACGGCGTCGGCACGGGATCGCCGTGCTGTACCTCAAATTGCGCCCAATCGATCGTGCGCCCATCCAGGCGCGGCGGCGTCCCCGTTTTCAGACGAGTCCAGGCGAGCCCAAGAGTTCGCAGCTGCGCTCCCAGCGTATTCGAGGGTGCTTCTCCGTTGCGGCCGCAGTTGTACTTCTGCTCGCCTACATGGGCCAATCCGTTCAGGAAGGTACCTGTCGTCACCACGACTGCCTGCGCCTGCAAATCTCGCCCGTCTTTCAGACGAACGCCAGTCACAGCCCGGCCGCCCTCGCCCGTTTGGAACAGCAATTCGCCAACTTCGGCTTGTACGAGGCGCAGGTTCGGCTCATTCTCCAGCCACTCGCGCATTCGGACGCGGTATTGCTTCTTGTCGCACTGCGCACGAGGAGACCACACCGCAGGACCGCGACTGGTGTTCAGCAACCGGAATTGAATTCCAACGGCGTCCGTCAGCTCACCCATGACGCCGCCCAAGGCATCGATTTCGCGCACCAAGTGCCCTTTTGCAATCCCGCCGATGGCAGGATTACAGGACATCTGGGCAATGAGATCGGTGTTCATTGCCACCATTGCGGTGTGCAGGCCCAAGCGCGCACACGCGCGGGCCGCTTCGCAGCCGGCATGGCCACCGCCGACAACGACGACATCATACTTCTTCAACATGAGTGGGGAGCTATCCGTTATTCTAGCCCTCGGGTATACGCTTGAAGATTTTGGTCATCGGCGGCGGCGGCCGCGAACACGCGCTCACCTGGAAACTGGCTCAGTCGCCGAACGTTTCTGAAGTGCTCGCTTGTCCCGGAAATCCAGGCATTGCGCAGTTCAGCAACTTGCGTCGCCTTTCCTCGTTCCCTGGAAGCTCTGGCAGACCTCGCCGTAGCGAAAGGTGTGACTTACACGGTGGTCGGTCCGGAAGCGCCGCTGGTCGAAGGGGTTGTTGATGTCTTTCGCGCTCGCGATCTTAAAATCGTTGGCCCGACGCAAGCGGCAGCACGCCTGGAAGGCTCAAAGGTGTTTGCGAAACGGTTTTTTGAGTCGCGCCGGCATTCCAACGGCCCGGTCCGTTCAGGTAGACAGCTCGCGAAGAAGCTGCGAGCAACATTAAGCTTTTTTCATTTCCGGTTGTCCTAAAAGCTGATGGTTTGGCGGCGGGAAAAGGCGTGATCATCGCCACTACCGAACAGGAGGCTTTACAGGCGATTGCGAAGCTTGGCGCGCCTCTGGTGATTGAGGAGTACCTGGAGGGATCCGAAGTCAGCTTAATCGGTTTAAGCGACGGTAAAAACATCCTACCGTTTACGCCCGGCGCGCGATCACAAGCGCTTGCTGGACAATGACGTCGGCCCAAATACGGGCGGAATGGGCGCTTATTCCGACAGCAACATCCTCACTACGGCGGAATTGGGTCGTATTCTCGACACCATCATGGTTCCGACCATCGAACAAATGGCGAAGGAGGGCACTCCTTTCACTGGATTCCTCTACGCGGGCCTCATGATGACAGCGGACGGGCCGAAAGTGCTGGAGTTCAACGCGCGCATGGGAGACCCTGAGACACAGGCGCTCCTATACGGGCTCGAAGAACCGCTGGCCGATGTCCTTTACGCCACCGCCTGCGGAGCCAACCCCGAAGCGGATCTTACCCGTGCCAAGCCGGCGGCGTGTGTGGTGGTTGCGTCTCATGGATATCCGGACAAGCCGACCGACGGGAGCGCTGATCACCGGAATCGACGAAGCAGAGAAGTCGGGCACTAAGGTATTCCACGCGGGCACACGCCTGACGGAACGCGGCTTGGAAACGGCGGGTGGACGCGTGCTGGGAGTGACTGCCACCGGCGACAATCTCGAAACAGCAATCCGCAATGCATACCGGGGAGTGGCCCATGTTCATTTCGAGGGAATGCAGTTCCGAACTGACATCGGCAAGCGGCTCAGGGCGTCTGCCGTTTAGAATTGAATGAGACCAATCAGAGTGGGGACGTAGCTCAGCTGGATAGAGCGGCCGCCTCCTAAGCGGCAGGTCGGCAGTTCGAATCTGCCCGTTCCTACCAACCTCCCGACCACTTCAATTCCTCACGCCCGCGGCCCGAATTTCAACCCCTGCTATTCTGGCGCTGAATCGGGGAGGGCCTTCGTTGAAACGAGCCTGTAATATAGCGCTTCTTGCCATGGGCGCAGCGATAGTCTCGGCGCAAGCGCAAGTCGTTATCAGCCAGATCTACGGAGGCGGCGGCAATAGCGGCGCCACGCTCCGCAACGACTTTATTGAGCTCTTCAATCCCGGCACATCTCCTGTCGATCTCTCGGGCTGGACCGTTCAATACGCCGCGTCAACAGGCACAAGCTGGCAGACAACACCGCTCACCGGTTCGCTTCTGCCCGGGTCAGTATTACCTGATCCAGGAATCAGCCGGAACGGGCGGCACACAAAACCTTCCGACACCGGATGCAACGGGCACGATTGCAATGAGTGCGACGGCTGCGAAGATCGCCCTCGTCAGTTCGACAGCCGCACTGAGTGGCGCGTGTCCAACCGGCGGTTCCGTTGTCGACTTCGTTGGGTTCGGCGCTGCGAACTGCTCGCTAGGCAGCCCGGCACCCACGCTAACGAACACAACCGCAGACCTGCGCGGCGCAGCAGGTTGCACAAACAACGGCGACAACAGCACCGACTTCGCTGCTGGCGCGCCCAGCCCCCGAAACAGTATAAGTGCGGCTCACCTGTGCACAGGGGGCGTCGAGATCACGATTACCCCGGCGACGCTGGCCAATGCGACTGTTAGCGTTCCTTACTCGACAGCCTTTACGGCAACCGGCGGGACCAGCCCTTACACGTTCGCCGTGAGCGCGGGTACTCTACCGGACAACTTCCATCTGACCGCGGACGGAATCCTCTCGGGAACAGCAACGGCCTCCGGCAATGCATCGTTCTCCGTAACGGCCATCGATGCGTCAGGTCAGATGGCAACAGCAGCGTACACCCTGACCGTCGATGCGGCCCCGACTTGCAGCGCCACGGCTACGATAGCGCAGGTCCAGGGAGCCGGGAGATGTCTCTCCCCTGAACGGAACCACGGTAACCATACAGGGCGTTGTCACCGGTACGGACGGAAGTGGGTTTTTCATGCAGATGCCGGCGGGTGATGGCAATCCCGCAACATCTGACGGTGTGTACGTTTACACCAGCGCGAGCCAATTACCGGCGCTTGCGAGGCCAGGAAACAACGTCTGTGTAACCGGGCCAGTGAACGAGTACACGTCGAGCACGGCTCCCGGGGCGGCGACCGACACCGAAATCAATGCACCTTCGCGGGTCGCTCTCCTCTCGACGGGTAACCCGTTGCCTGCGCCTGTTGTTCTGACACAAATCGATCCGCACGGCGCTTTCGATCAACTTGAGCGTTATGAAGGCATGCGGGTCCAGATCAATTCGCTCACCGTCGTCGCGCCCACTCTGGGCAGCGTGAATGAGACCAGCGCTACATCCGCGAGCAGCGGGTTCTTCTTTGGCGTACTGCCTGGAACCGATCGGCCATTCCGAGAGCCCGGCGTCGAGTTGCCGGATCAGTTACCAAACGGCAGTCCGTGTTGTGTCACGCGTTGGGACACAAATCCGGAAGTCATCGGCGTAGATGGCGGACAACTCGCGACAAAGCTCGAAGTCGCAACCGGCGCTACGGTGAGCGGTCTCGTTGGACCAATTGAGTTCGAGAACAGTGTGTACAGTGTGGTGATCGAGCCAGGTTCGGGAGCCGCGGCCGCGGGTGGCATGACGGCAACGGCTGTACCGACGCCGGCGGCGACGCAGCTCACCGTTGCGGCGTTCAACATGGAGCACTTCTACGGGCCCGAATGCGGCGGACCCGGGAACCACGCATGCAACCCCGACCGCAATGGCCTTTGCAAATCGCCTGAATAAAGCTTCGCTCGCAATCCGAAATCTGCTTCATACGCCGGACATTCTGGCCGTCGAAGAGCTGCAGAATCTTGCGACCATTCAGGCGTTGGCGACGAAGATCAATTCCGACTCCGTCACCGCCGGTCAACCGAATCCGAATTACCAGGCGTATCTATCGCTCGGCAACGACATCAGCGGTATCAACTCCGGCTTCCTGATCAAGACGCCAAAGGTATCAGTCACGGGTGTTGTTCAGTATGGAAAGGACACCACGTATACGACGCCGGCAGGAACGCAAGCGATTCTGAATGACCGGCCGCCGCTGGTTCTGAACGCGAGCGTGTCGCGCGACGGGTCGGATACAGGTTTGCCCGTTATCGTAATCGTGAATCACTTGCGATCACTCCTCAGCTTGGATGATCCGAGTTCGGGCCCGACGGTCAGGGCCAAGCGCGAAGCGCAGGCGGAATATCTGGCCAATCTCATTCAGGGATTTCAGTCGGCTAACCCGGGCGCCAATATCGTCTCGGTAGGCGATTACAATGCGTACCAATTCAGCGACGGCTATGTGGATACGGTCGGAGTGATCAAGGGCAACCCGGCTTTGCCCGATCAAGTGGTCCTGGCAGGGCAGCGGCTGGTAACCCCTGCGCTCACAGACCTGATCGACACAGATCTGATTCCCGCGTCGCAGCGTTACTCCTACACGTTTTCGGGCAACGCGCAGGCGATCGATCACATCATCGTGAACAGCAATATGCTGAGTCGTGCGACGGGTCTCGCGTATGCACGGCTCGATGCGGACTTCCCGGACAGTCTCCGCAACGACCCAACGCGTCCCGAACGCGTCTCCGATCACGATCCGGCGGAAGCGAGCTTCAGCCTGCCGCTTGTTGTTTCAAGCAAGGTCAATGTTCAGAACTCGCCGTTTGTTTATAACGAGGGCACCCATCGCTACGCAGGAAGCGTGACGCTCACAAATACGAGCAATGTGATGCTCCCGGGACCGATCTACATAGGCGTGACAAATCTGCCGACAGCCGTTCTACTGGCGAACAAGAGCGGCTCACAGAAGGGCGTGTCTTTTATCACTGCGGCAGGTTCCGGACTAGCGCCAGGTCAATCCGTTACGGTGCCAGTGGAGTTTAGTAACCCACTGAAGGTGCCGCTGAGCTTTTCAACCGTGATCTACGCCGGGAGCTTATAGTGCTCGGGCGGCGCGCGTTTATCTGATCAGAGGACGGAAGACACGATCGAGTTCCGCATCATCCATACCGTCAAAGACAATGTTCCTGTGAAGAGACCATCGCTCCACGTGACGTGACCGATCGACCGGGCGCCAGATCTACTAAAGGGCCAAGCGTTTCGAGTTCCAGGAACTCGCCGTTTACGAATAACTGAGCCGACGTGCCGAAATCCGGATACGCAACCTTAGGCTTGGCATGAGTCTGCTTAATGAACAACTCGCCGTTCAGCAGATAGGCACACACCGTCTGCTCGTTGAAGAGGCCAATCTTTTGCGGATACGGATTGGACTCATCGTGACGCAGCAATAGGTAGTGATTGAGGAACGTGTAACGTTTGTCCGCGAGGTATGTGTAAGCCCACATCACAAGAGGATTGGTGGGCTGGAGCATGACGTCATGGCCCGCGCGCGGAGGGAAGGTCGTAATGGCTACGCCGCCGGGCGCCATCTGGCTCAATACCCACGGCGCTAGGCGTCGTGACTGGCTGCCGGTGTTCTCGAGCCGATGAGTCACTGTGACGGAGCCAGTGTCCGTCAGCTCAACGGTGATTTGTTTCTGGAGAGATGTTTCGGGTTCGACCGGCTGAAGCAGTGTGAGGGCATTCTTTTGAACGGTTACCTGCACGGGCGCATTGTCGAGCGCGTATGTTTCGGGCACAACTTCCGGGGCAACCCACAACCGGTGGCCGCCCCGCATGAGCCACTTCGATTCGCCGGAGCCTCCGAGCTGATCGGCAACCTCAACGAACAGGTTCTGGCTTCCGACGAAACCACAACGGATAATTCGCGGGCCAATGTCGCTGGTTGCAATCAGCTCGACGTCACCGTTCGTCAAGCGGTAGCAATTGGGCCAGCCGGCATATGGGACTTTCTCGATTTTTACAGGACCGGGCACGACGGGCGTCCTAGCCTTTCACCGCAAGGATCGCATCGACCAACGAACCGGTCAGGCGGTAGTCAACACTGCCAAACCCGGCAGACTCGAGCAGTCCGCGGTATTCCGAAAAAGTACGCTCTCTGCCATCAGTACACACCAGCATGTTCAAGTCTTGCATGAGCGACGGTACCGGGCCGGAGCGATCGGGATTCACAATGGTTTCTTCGATCAATAAGGCGCCGCCCGCGGGCAGCGAACGGTAAACCTTGCGAAGCAGAGAGACGATCTTCTCTTCGGACCAATCGTGCAGAATCCGGCCGAGATTGTAGAGATCGGCCGGAGGCAGGTCATCCTTGAAGAAATCAGACGCCATGAAGTTGATGCGATCGGCGACGGAGCTGCGCGAAATGTGCACCCGGGCAAACTTCTCCACGTCGGGCAGATCCAGCACAGTCGCTCGCAAGTTGGGATACGCTTCACACGCGGCGATTGCAAGATGGCCCGTTGCGCCGCCCAGATCGACGAGATGAGTGAAGCGACTCAGGTCGAACGCACGGACGGCAGGCGGCGAGGCAAGTTGTCCGAAGCCATGCATGCCTCCCAGAAAATTCGCTGCCGCCTCATCGTCCCGGAAATAGTGATCGAACAAAGCGTTGCGGCTTCCGAAGACCTGGGTCCAACGATGCTCGCCTTCGCGGACCGCATCTTCCAGGTGATCCCAAAGCTTGTACAGCGACTCGTTGGAGTACTTGATGTAGCCATTGAGCGTGGCCGGGCTCTTGCTTACCAGGAAACGATCGGCAACAGGCGTGTTTCGATATCCAGTTTCAGCAAGCGTAAGCAGACCGAGCGAGACGCAGCCGTCGAGCAGACGCTTCAGCGCAGAAGAGTTCACAGCGAGCGACGCGGCTAACGTCTCCGCGGTCGCTGGTCCGGCGGATAGCCGATCGAAGATTCCGAATTCGACCGCAGCGAACATGGTCTTCGAGCGCCGGAAAGCCAGAATGAGCTCGAGAATAGGGGCGGCATCCCCAAGCGCAGGCGGTTCGTTTTCTGTCATGAGAAGTGATCGAATCCTTTCGGTTGTAGAACGTGTCCGGCAAAAGTGATGCGCCCAGGACGACCCGCCGCCATTTCACCGATCTCGGTCACGCGAAGATCGCCTAAGCGAGGCGGAATTTTTACCTTGGGAGGCGCAGTGAAAAGGAGTTCATAGTCTTCACCTCCGTAGAGCGCATCTTCGAGCGAAGCTCCGCGAGCGATTGGGACTGTTCCGCTGAGATTCGCACTGACGCCAGATTCGCGGCAGAGCCGATGAAGATCGAGAACCAGACCGTCGCTCAAATCCATACAGGAAGAGACACGGAGGCCCGCGGAGAAGCAAGCCTGCGGAAATTCGCGGGTCGGGACGCAGATGACGCTTCCAGGCCATGCCGCGGCGCATTGAGAATCCATGTGCCGACGCCCCAAGCTCGCCAGTGACATAGATGCGATGGCCGGGACGGGCTCCGCTTCTCCGAAGAGCCTTGCCCTTCGGCACTTCGCCACAACACATCACATCCGCGATCACATGGCGAAAGCGAGCCAGATCGCCTCCCGCAAGAGTGATGTCATGCCGAGACGCCAGCCGCAGAAGTCCACGGTAAAACCCGTCGATCCATCTCTCACCGAGACTCGCGGGGATTGCTAGCGAGACAAGGCAGAACAGTGGTTCGCTGCCCATTGCCGCAAGATCGGACAAGCTGCGCGCCAAAGCCTTATGCCCGACATCGGCCGCTGTGTGAGTGTCGAGCTGGAAGTGCCTGCCTTCGAGAACAAAATCCGTAGTGAAAACCAGATCGTGCTTTGCTCTGGGGCGGAAGATTGCACAGTCATCTCCAATCCCGAGGAGCAGGCCGCGGCTGTGACCTCTGGTGTGCCGCGAGTTTCCGAATCCGGTCCACTACCGCGGTTTCTCGCATCGAAGCCGATTACGCCACAGGAGATTCGACGAGCACCAAACCTGCGGGAAGCTCCTCGCCGAAGGTACGGCTGCTCGCCGCGGCATCGGTCTCGCCCGCGAGTTCCCGGAGCAGGGAAGCCGCCTGCGGAGAACTTTCGAGGGCACGCCGGATGGAATCGAGCACGACCGGCGAAAGATCACGCGCGGTGTCGCCCGTCTGCTGTCCGATCCGCACCAGCGCCTCTAGAACCGACGGTGTATGCGGCAACCGGAGTAGCGCTTCGACCCAACGGTTCACGACGGTTGGCGCGACTACCAGGTTGATGGGCGCATTGAACAGCTTGCGCGCGCCCAAGCGAGAAAGACACCAGACGGCCGCCTCGACCATCTGTCCTGTTTTCAGCAGCTCGAGAACAGCATCGCCCAATTGCGCTTTCGTCTGCACGGGCAACAGTTCCAGGCTCGCCGCGGTGCGCCACATTTCGCGAAAGAGGCTTGGGTTGATCCGCGTCTTGCGCTTGCCCTTTGGCAGCAGGATTGGCGAAAGCCGCTGGTAGATGTCACCCTGCTGATTTCGATTCAGACCTGCCGCGATACGGCCGCAGAAGATCCACCAATCGATCTCGTTCTGTACCTGATTCCCAAACGTCAGGCCGGCAGCGTAGATGCGGCGTGCCTGATCAACGCGCAGCTCATCACCCGGGAATCCGAAGCCGGGACGCAGACAGAATCCCGTGAGATTGAGCCATCGCGCTTCGTGCGGTGGGTTCTTTCGGCGACCATCAGACGAAGCCAACAGCTTATCGGCCAAAGCGCGGATGGTTCCAAGCGGCCAGGAGAGGCGCCCAAGCCCGAATGCTTGCTCCAAGCGGGCGGGAAGCTGTTCCGGAGGCAGAACCGGACGACGTTTTGCCGAAGACGCCTTCGATGAGAGCCTCCGCTTGCGCCAGAGCCTCGGCGCTGACGACCGCAGTTGAACGAACGGCACGACAGAGCCGGGCCGTTTTCGACGCATCTCGGCAGTCTTGCGCAATTGAAAATGCAGGCGCCAGCGATGTTCGCTGATCTTTGATTCTGCCCAGGCCTCGAGCGTTCCGACTTCGCTCAGACGTGCACCCAACGTCACCGGAACACGGCGTTCGCCACCTTTCCCGAAACGGATGACGGCACGCAAAGGCGCATGGAGCCGCGGATCGCTTGCCGGATCGCGTCATGTCTTCCGAGCGTTCGAGCGAGACCACAGCCCCGGCCGGATCTTCTGTGCGGCTGAGCGAACTATAAAGCCGAAACGCGACAGGTGTGTTGGCGAGCAGTTCGAGTTCCGGACTCGTCAGCCTGATTTCGCTGCCTTCTTCCGTGCCTCGCGGAACAAGACAGACGGCCTGAATGGCGGAGGATGCGTTATCCTGCAAGCCGATGTAATAAGCCCGCGGCAAACCTCCGCGCACAAGAACACCGCTGCCGGACGCGCGCACATAGGAGTAATAAGCAGCACCTAGCGCAACAGCAAGATCGAGGTCCTGATTTTCGAAAGCGATCGGGCGGCGTCCGAACCAGTGTTCAACAACGTCCAGAACCCGTTCGCGAAACGTGGCGGGGATGAAGAATCCGCCATTGAAGAGAACTGCGTCTACGCCGTGCTCGGCTGCGGGCGAATTGGCAAGGAACTCAGCCAGATGACGCGTGATGGCCGGATCGGACACATAGGGCAGCCCGAGTTCGCGGAACACGCTCTGCTTTTCCTGCTGCGGCCGATCCGTAAGAGCAACAGGCGGAAGAAAGCCGCCAAGGGCAAGCTCGAGAATTTCGTCGCGAGTGATCGTAGTCCGCAGTGTTCCGCCGATGAGCGACGAGCCTGCGCCTGCGACGGTCACATCGACGGAAGCGGGACCATTCTCAGCCAGGAGAGACTCTTTGGCAGCGGAGCACTGACGGCGAAGCGCGCTGCGCTGCCGCAAGAGATAGCGTTTTGCCGAGCTTCGACTCCGCCAGCCAGGAAATCGTCAGATCGAGATTGTCGCCGCCCAGTAGAAGATGTCGGCCAACGTTCGTGCGAGTGAACTCGACGCGATCGCCCTCGCGATTCACACGAACCAAAGTGAAGTCGCTGGTGCCGCCGCCGACGTCGCAGATGAGAACCAGTTGGCCGTCGAACAGTTCTTTGTTCGATCGCGAGAGATGGGCCGCAATCCACGCATAGAACGCCGCGGCAGGCTCTTCGAGCAGCGAGACATTGCCGAGACCAGCTTCCGAAGCAGCCTGCAGCGTCAGCTCTCGTGCTTCCTCATCGAAGCTGGCCGGAACGGTGAGGACAACCTGCTGATCGGATAACGGCCCGCGGCCGCTACGCTCCCAGGCATTGCGCAACTGAAGCAGATACTGCGACGAAGCTTCCACTGGGGAGAGAACGCGGCCCTCTTCCTGTGAATCCCAGGGCAAGATCTTGGCCGTGCGGTCCGCCTCGGAATTGGAGAGCCACGATTTCGCCGAGTGCACGGTTTTCGTGGGCAAGAGCGCGCCTTGATCCCGAGCGAATGCGCCGACCACGGGAGGATCGCTCAGGTACAGAAACGACGGCAGCGTCCTAAGTGTGGCACTTCGATCCACATCCACCTGCTGCTCGATCGGCAGTACGTGAATGGGAGGAAAGTCAGCCTCGGCGGCTTCTCCTGGATCAACGAATGCGAGAGCTGAGTTCGTCGTGCCGAGATCAATACCGACGTTCATGCGGCATTACGTTCCCGAACGTTAAATTCGAGTTTCCAGCGCCGGCCGTCGGCCGCAACACACCACAATTCGAGCAAGCCAGTCTCAGTAACGTTGCTTTCAAGCGTCACCGGAACAACTTCTTCACGAGCGTTGTCGGTTTGCGGCGGCAGGAAAACTTCGATCGGGGATAACTCCTCAATGTCGTCTCCCAAGTCCTCGACCATGGACCCCGCAGAGTCGTCGCGCCGTGTTGCCGACGACAAGAAACGGAACTCGGCAGGCTCACCAACCACGAGCGCAAAGCGGCGCTGTGGAAGTTCCACCTTGGAGCCTTCTTCCAATCCGAAGGGAACCACAGTCAAAGCCTTCATCGGCACAGGCAAGCCGGGAACCGCGGGCAGTGAGCTTTCGATGCCGACGTAGTAAGTACGCGGAACCCCACCACGGATACGAACTCCTTTGCCCGTGCGGGCGACGCCGTAATAGGCTGCGCCGCGTGCAACAGCGTGCATCAGGTCGGCAGACTTCGATTCAGTTCGCAATTCCGTTGCCGCCGGCGCACCTTGTTGCTCAAGCCACCCGTTCAATACTTCGAACAGACGCTGTTCAATCGCGCTTGCCTGAAGAACGCCTCCGTTCAACAGAAGGTGAGTAGGAGAAGCAAAAGAACCAGCTCCAGAGGACGGACCCGCCCGCCGCAGAAACTGCGCAAGATGCTTCGTGACCGCAGGATCGGCCGCATAGTTCAGACCGACTTCCATCAAGGCGGCCCGGCGTTGACGCTCCGGAACGGCATCGGCCGGAACCATCGGGAAAAAACCATCGAGAAGGAGCGATCGGACCTCATCTCGCTGGATTTTGCCGCGCAGTGTTCCGCCAATCAGCCCTGTGCCACGTCCCAGAATTGTCACCGGCCGCTCTTCCGGAGCATCGGCACTCATCAGAACTTCCTTCGCCGCGCGGCACTGCTGCCATAACGCGTGAAACTGAATGGCATCGAGGCGAGTTCCCTTGGCCGTGAACTGCGCTTCCGCATGTCGGGCAACGGCCAGGTCCATGTTGTCGCCGCCAAGCAGCAGGTGATCACCGACGGCAACACGCTCGAGCTGCAGTTCGCCAGCGCTTTCCGTCACTGCTATCAAGGTGAAGTCTGTGGTGCCGCCGCCGATGTCGACCACCAGGATCAGATCTCCCGGCTTGACCTGCTCGCGCCACTTCGGCGTCCTCTCAATCCAGGCGTAGAACGCCGCCTGCGGCTCTTCCATGACGATGACGTCGCCGTAGCCCGCAAGCTTGGCTGCGCGTTGCGTCAGTTCGCGCGCGCCCGGATCGAATGAAGCCGGAACGGTGATCAGAACCGTTTGCGCTTCGAGCGGCGCATCCGGATGGGTCAGCGTTCCAAGCCGAGCGCATGTGAAGAAGATATTGCCTCGAAGCTTCAAGCGGCGAAATCTTCGTCACACCGTCTGGAGCCGCGAGCGGTAGGAGCGGCTGTGTAGGATCGGCGTTCTGATTCGAGAGCCAGGACTTGGCGGATGTCACCAAGCGGCTTGCGTTTTCTACGCCTCGATTGCGAGCCAGCATCCCGGTGACGAATTCCGGTCGATCGTTCCAAGGAAGGGCAAGAGCTCCTTCGACGAACTCTCCAGGACCGGGGATGTAAAGCGAAGACGGCAGAAGGTCGAGCGAGGCCACCTCGCCCGCGATTCACCAACTGCGGCAACGGGAAGATCTGAACTTCCGCCTCACCTCCATCCACCGGCTGTGCTGACCACCCTAAGGCGCTGTTCGTGGTTCCGAGATCGATACCAACAATGAATTGCGACATGATGTGCCGGACTATTCAACTTCTAGTTCGGCGGGCGTAAGAATGGACGCGTCTTGCTTTCCGAGAGGAGGCAGGTTGATCGAAGCGGCACGCCATCCGCGGTGTCGAAGGATACCGCCCGCAACTTTTCCGCTCGCCGGCACGTTGCCGATGAGCTTGATTCGGTTTGGATCCGGTGTCTTTGAACTCTCGAGTTTTTGAAACGTGCCTTCGACTCCGTCGATGACAGGCACAAGCGTCAGGTGGCGGTTCAGGCTGGCTTTGCAATCGGATTGGACATTGCGCACGACTGCACCGATCTGATCGTCGGCATAGCCCGACAGATCTTCCATCAGGAAGTCCAGCAGCCTCGAATCCCGCTGAAAGATATTCAAAAGCTGCAGTGCGCCGTCACTTACTTTGGGCAATTCGACGGGAGGAGGTGGCGGTTGAGGCTTCTCATAGCCAAACTCCAGCGCAATGTCAGCGGGAAGTTCACCCGAGAACAGAATAGAAAAGAAGCTTCGAAACGCAGACGAAATTCGGGACAATAACAGCCTCTGGTTGTCAGGATATCAATGAGGACAGGCATTTCGGCCGCGGCGGGGAGGCCGGGATGCGGCTCCGGCCGGTTGATACGACGTGCGCCTTACATCTTTCACATGAAACAAATAGCACCTCTGCAGTTCTCTCAGTGGACAAGGAGAATCAGAGCGGAAACGCCCTGTTACAACGTGTATGGCAACCAAGAAAAGAAGCTCCACGAAGAGATCATCGTCGGGGTCGGATCCAAAATCGAAGCGAATCGTCAAGAACAAGATGGGAAGGCGATGCATGAGTTCAAGCATCACGAACTTGAATCGGGCGGGAGCGGCCGAAAGGTCAAGAATCCGAAGCAGGCCATTGCCATCGGTCTGAGTGAAGCTCGCCGTTCAGGAGCGAAGATTCCGCCATCACCGAACCAGAAGAGAAGTGGGAGCAAGCGGTCTGGTGGTGCGACGAAAAAGACAGCCGCGAAACGAGCTCCAGCTAAGAAGACCGCGACCAAACGTAGCCCTGCCAAGAAAACGGCAGCCCGAAAAAGAGCAACGAAGAAGACGGCTTCACGTAAGCGCTCCTAAGCGGGGAACCGCGTACGGGTTAGTACGGGAAAACCGATGCTTCGCCGTGACCGCGAAATCTTCAGCAGAACGCCCGGGTCTAACTGGATGAGAACGCGGATGCTAAGAATCACAACGCTAGTTTCGGTCTTGAGTCTGTCGGCTCTCCTTGCGGGTTGCACAGCACGTGTTGGGTACCGTGCTTACGACCCCGGGTATTCGGACTATCACACGTGGGGACCGGGCGAAGCGACTTATTACAACCAATGGGTTGTTGAGACGCATCGCCCGCACCGGGAATACCGAAGACTAAGACGCGATGACCAGCGTGAGTACTGGCAGTGGCGTCACGCTCATCCGGATCGGCGCTAAACACGCCTTCGAGGATTTGTCGATTTCAGCAGGCGCTCGCTCCGCACGAAATAACACTGTCGGGATCGTGCGAATGAGGATCTGGAGATCTAGCCGGAGCGAGCGAGTAGTGACGTAGTGCTCGTCGAGAGAAACTCGCTCTTCATATGACTTATTGCTGCGTCCGGATACTTGCCACAGCCCCGTCATACCCGGCCGCACACTCTTATATAGCTCGGAGGCGATGACCGTATCGTGAGATCTCTTCCGAAGTGATAGGCCTTGGGCCGACCAGACTCATATCGCCGCGGATGACGTTCCAAAGTTGTGGCAATTCGTCCAGACTTGTCTTTCGGAGCCAATCGCCAACGGGAAAAACACGAGGATCGTTCTTGAGTTTCTGTGTGAGTTCCCATTCGCGTTTAGCTTCAGGATTAGCCGCTAAGTGTGATTCGAAAAGTTCATCCCCATGTACAACCATCGAACGAAATTTCCACGCTTCAAAGCACTCCCCGTTCTTACCGACCCGAGTGTGCCGGTACAGGCCGGGGCCTTTCGACGTGAAGCGAACTGCAACATAGATGGCGAGCAGCACGGGCGAGAATGCCAAGACCAGAATAGGTGCCATCGCAACATCCATCACGCGCTTGGCAAGATCTTGCAGCGCAGATAGATTCGAACAGCTTGTTGCTGGTCGAGAGCGCCGCTCCTCGCTTTCGAACCGGGAAAGGGCTGCCGCGCTCATCGCGTTCTACCCGCGTTTAGAAGAGCTTTTGAGTACGTCATAGATGGTGGTCCAAACGAAATTCGCTCTCTTCAGACGCGGTTATCGACCGCGCATGCAGGTGGAATCTGGTTTGGATAACTCGATCCTATCCGTCGGTCGCGGCGTGTACAATCTCGGGAAATGCCGCCTCGAAAAGTAGCTGTACTGGAACAGTAGAGCCATACGGACTACAACATAGGATTTTCGATCGTGAGGTTGACTCAGAATCGAGCTGGCGTCTAGGACCGTGCTGATCACGCGATCAGTTTGCCCATCAATGAGCGAGTTGGCTGGGGACGCAGTCGACATCTGCTTCTTCAGTTTTCAGGTACTCGTGAATATTCATGGACTTCTGCCTCTGGGGACTAACAAAAGAGCTCGCCTGGACCGTAGTCCAAGCGAGCTCTCAAGTACTGCTTGTTTCTAAGAGAGAAGTTCTTCTTAGTAGTCCATGTCAGGGCCGTGGCCGCCCGGACCTGCCGGAGCCGCAGCCTTCTTCTCGGGGATCTCGCAGATCATCGCTTCGGTGGTCAGCATGAGGGCGCTGATGGAAGCGGCGTGCTGCAGAGCCGAGCGGGTCACCTTGGTCGGATCGATGACGCCCGACTTTACGAGGTCTTCGTACTGGCCGGTGGCGGCATTGAAACCATAGTTGGAGTCGTCGTTCGCCCGAACGCGCTCGATGACGATGGCGCCTTCGAAGCCAGCATTGCCAGCGATCTGGCGAAGCGGCTCTTCGGTTGCCTTGCGGATGATGTCGATACCGATCTGCTCGTCGCCTTCGGCCTTCAGTGAAGCAAGAGCCTTGCCGGCGCGAAGAAGTGCCACACCACCGCCAGGAACGATACCTTCCTCGACAGCGGCGCGAGTTGCGTGGAGAGCATCCTCAACACGAGCCTTCTTTTCCTTCATTTCGGTCTCGGTCGCAGCGCCAACCTTGATCACGGCAACGCCACCGGCCAGCTTCGCCAGGCGCTCTTGCAGCTTTTCGCGATCGTAGTCGGAAGTGGTCTCTTCGATCTGGGCACGCAGCTGCTTGATGCGGCCTTCGATGGTCTTCTGGGTACCGGCACCGTCGATGATGGTGGTGTTGTCCTTGTCCACCGTGACGCGCTTTGCGCGGCCCAGGTCTTCCAGGCGAACACCTTCCAGCTTGATACCGGTCTCTTCCATCAAAGCCTTGCCACCGGTGAGGATGGCAATGTCTTCGAGCATCGCTTTGCGGCGATCGCCGAAGCCAGGAGCCTTCACGGCGCAGGCGTTGAGGGTACCGCGGAGCTTGTTGACTACGAGAGTTGCCAGCGCCTCGCCTTCGACTTCTTCAGCGATGAGGAGAAGCGGCTTGCCGGAGCGGGCAATCTGCTCGAGCAGCGGCAGAAGATCCTTCATGTTGCTGATCTTCTTTTCGTGGATCAGGATGTAGGGATCTTCGAGAACCGCTTCCATCCGCTCGGGATCGCTGACGAAGTAGGGAGACAGATAGCCGCGGTCGAACTGCATACCGTCAACGGTCTGCAACTCGGTCACCATGGTCTTCGACTCTTCAACCGTGATGACGCCGTCTTTGCCGACCTTCTGCATCGCTTCGGCAATGATGTTGCCGATGGTGCTGTCGCCGTTGGCGGAAATGGTTCCAACCTGGGCGATTGCATCGCCCTGGGACGGAACGTCCTTCGAGAACTTCTTCACTTCATTGACGACGGCCTCAACAGCCTTCTCGATGCCGCGCTTCAGCGCCATCGGGTTCGCACCGGCGGCAACCGACTTCACGCCTTCGCGGAAAATCGCCTGAGCCAGGATGGTCGCGGTGGTGGTGCCGTCGCCAGCGATGTCGGAGGTCTTCGAAGCAACCTCGCGCACCATCTGGGCGCCCATGTTTTCCAGCGGATCCTTCAGCTCAACTTCTTTTGCAACCGTCACACCGTCTTTGGTGATGGTGGGGCCGCCAAACTTCTTCTCGAGAACAACGTTCCGGCCCTTGGGACCGAGCGTCACTTTTACGGCGTCAGCAAGCTGATTGACACCACGAAGAATGGCCTGGCGGGAATTTTCGCTATAAACAATCTGTTTTGCAGCCATGTTGATATCTCCCTCTTACTTCTTTCCGGACTTCGCCGTTCGAAGAACCGTTGGTCAGAACGCCCAGGATTTCGTCCTCGCGCATGATCAGGTACTCGTTCCCGTCGATCTTGATGTCGCTGCCGGAATACTTGCCGAAAAGGATGCGATCGCCAACTTCCACGTCCAGGGCATTCACTTTGCCGGAGTCGTCGCGCTTGCCTTTTCCGACTGCAACTACTTCACCCTGCTGCGGCTTCTCTTTTGCCGAGTCGGGAATATAGAGACCGCCCTGCATGGTCTCGCCTTCTTCGATCCGTTTGACTACAACGCGGTCGTGTAGCGGTCGAATGTCCATACTTAAAAAACCTCCAATAACAGCAACTAGCTTGTTTTGTTGGTGTTCAGGCTACTCCTTAGCCCGACCTGCCCAGGAGTATTTTTAGCACACTCAGTGGTCGAGTGACAACCAACAACCTGCAAACTCATAGAAATTAAACGGTTGTAACGTTAGCGCACCCACAGCTTAACAACGAGACACTCACATTTTGTTCTATTGGTGCTGAATCTCGGTCCGGTATATGTTGGGATAAGACCCGTTTACTACCACTCATGCGGCGATTTTCATTGTTTCTGGCACTCGCCGTAATTGTTCTTTCTGCAGGAATCGGCTACACATACAAGCTTCGGGTAGACAAAACGCGCCGCGGCCCTCGCCAGATCGCTCCCGAGGTGCGGAGAGGCTATGAGGCGGTCGCGTCTGCGGGCTGGCAATGGGGCAAAGACGACCCGTCCACCAATAAACCGATGGTCCGGGTCTACGCCAAAGCCTTCCAGGCAACGCACGATCCATCGACGTTCGAGCTACATGGCTTAGCCCTCAAGCTTTACAACAAAGACGCCTCGGCGTACACGTACATCAGCACCAATCAGGCCTTCTTCAACGAAGGTTCGGAGCAGCTGAAATCCGACGATCTGGTTCACATCGTGATGAATGTGCCGACGAACGACGATGCGGCAAACAAGGATGTCGCGGCCAAACACGTTCAGGTGCAAACCACCGGTGTTTCTTACGATACGAAAACGGGAAAGGCAAGCACCGAGAAATCCGCCACATTTACGTTTCCGTCAGGTAGCGGGAAGGCGATTGGCGCGGACTACGATCCCACCACGCGCGTTTTGCACATGAAGTCCGCCGTCGCCCTGGACTGGGTCGGGAACGGTCCCGCTGAGAACAAGATGCACATTGAGACGAGTGATCTTGTCTACAAAGAACTGGAGCAGAAGATCTACCTGACCCCGTGGGCCAAGCTGCAGCGGCGAACCACCACCATCCAGTGCCAAAACGCGGTCGTGCTTCTACAGGACCAGCGCTTGCACCAGGTAGACGGAGAGCATGCTTTCGGAAACGACGATCGCGAAGACCGCCAGAACAGCGTATTCGGCCGATCACATGACGGCGCTTATTCAACGAGGACGGCGTGCTGGTCAATATCGTTGGCGACCACAATGCCAAGGTGGTCTCGAGCCAGCCCGCAGCCGTAACGACGCTCGTAGGAGATCGTGCCGATATGCGTTTCACAGTCGAAACGAAGACGGTCAACGGAGCGGAAAAGCAGGACAGCAATTTACATCTGGTTCTGGCCGACGGCCATGCTGTTGCAGAATCGCAACCCAAGCCCCGGGAAGGGGTTGAACTGGCGGACACGCGTACGCTGCGAAGCGAGCATATCGAGCTCGAGATGAAGCCGGACGGCAAAGATCTGCAGAAGATCCGAACAACTTCGCAATCGCAACTCGAGTTCAAGCCGAACCGGCCTACTTCGCAACACCGCACGGTCGACGCATCGCATCTGCGAGTGCTGTATGGCGAAGGAAGTTATGCCGACACTTTCCTGGCCTGGAATGTTGCGACCAAAACCGACCGTCAGCCGAAAGGCAATGCGCACCGGGAAGCCAGGCGAAGCCGAAGCGCCGCCAGCTGCCTGCTCTTACCTGGAGCGATGAACTCAGGGCGAAGTTCCAGCCGAACAGCAATAACGTCGCCACTATCGATCAGACAGGCAACTTCCGATATGAGGAGGGTGTGAAGAAAGGCATCCTCAAAGAAGGCGTCGCTCGATCAAAAAGCGAATCGCATGGTGCTTCAGGAGAACGCCCGTGTACTCGACGACACCGGATCGACAACGGCAGACCAGATCGTCATGGACCAGAGCAGCGGAGACATGTTGGCGGAAGGGCACGTGGTTTCGACCCACGCTCCGGACAAGAACGAGAAGCCCGGAACGTCGATGCTCGACAACTCACAGCCCATGCAGGCCAAGGCTGACAAGATGGCGACGCGAGACAAGAACTCCACCATCCACTACGAAGGCCACGCTGTCATGTGGCAGGGGGCGAATCGAATCATGGCGTCCGTTCTCGATATTGATCGCGATGAACAGACCCTTCACGCGAAAGGCAATGTCGTCAGCGAACTCACCGATAACAAGAAGTCCGACACGCCGGCGAGCGCTACACCACCTCAAGCCGTGGCCCCGGAATCGGCTTCCTCAAACCCGACGTTCACCACCATCTATGCGCCTGAACTGATCTATCGCGACGATACCCGCAAGCGGATTATAGCGGCGGAGTGAAGCTGATTCGAGACAAGATGACGATCACAGCCAGAGAACTTCTCGCCTTCTTGACGCCCAAAACTCCTGGGCATGACGACGATTCTTCTCTCGACCACGCGTTTGCGGACGGAGATGTTACCGTCGTCGGCGCGTCGGCCCGAACCACACCCGCACCGGCAAATCTGAGCATTGCGAATACTGGACGAACAACTCCAAGGTGATTCTCAGCGGTGGATCACCCGAATTGAAAGATAGCTACAAGGGCGTGACCAGGGGTCGTCAGCTGACGTACTTCGGTGATGACGACCGGCTGATCGTGGACGGGATGGAGAAGAAACTTGCGTTTACGGAAATGAAGAAGAAGTAAGCGCGCTCAGTCGTCCCGGCGATAAATCAGACTCAATTTTGTCCTGCCGACGAGCTTGTAGTGAGCCAGCCAGTCTCGTACCTCGGGATATCGATCGGGAGCCAGGCGGGGATTCAACAACCCAAGCCCATCGACGACCCAGGTAGGACGGGAGCGGGAAAGCTCGCTGCGGTTTGCGGCCGCAGGCCCCCCGTAAATAGCGGTCGTGGCATACAGATGACGGTCCGCCGCAACGCCAGTCAGAGGCTGCGAATCCCAGAACCGGCTGTCCGAAACCATGCGCGTGTAGACGACAATATCCGGCCGGTAACCCCAGACGAACAACGTGTCTCCGATCTTGGCACTCCACTTGATTCGCTTCGCAACGTCCTGGCTATCGAGATCCATCACGACATCTGACCAGCGGGGCTCAACGACCTCGCAAGTTATCGAACGCAAGCGTCAGGTATCTGGGGCCGAATCGAACCAAAGGAACCAGAGCGGTGAGCGCCATTACGGCAATCAGACGCGCGATTGCGCCTTCGAAAGATGTGCCCGATTCCGAACGAGGCCAGGAGCGACGACCGGTGGCAGAAGCTGGAGGAAGTAGTGGGGCGCAAAGCGTCCGCCGAGCGCGACGCCGAGATAACGACAGGACAATCCAGCCCCCCAGCCTCCAGCGCAGAGATTTCCCGAGCCGCGGTAATGCGATGGCAGCGGCCAGGATGAGAGCGCGCGTGAAAACCGGCCCAGTTTGCCGTTCTGAGCAGACCATTGGACCATGGATGGAGCACCGGTGAACCGGCCGCATACAGCAGTCCCCAACGCCAGACCTGCTCGATGTAAGCCGGCCACGCGCCGAGGATAGAGAGGAGCACTGCTCCCGCAACGACGGGAAGCAAGAAGCCCAGCACAGGCAACCCGATCTGCGGAAATGCCCAGATACCGCAACGGCGGCGAGCACAAACGCGCCTTTGATATTTGCGAGAAACCCTATTCCCGCCCATACGCCCGCCCAGAAATAGCGGCCCGCAGCCGCAGAATACATGGCGAGAAGATGCGGCACGAGCATGACCGCGTCGGCGGCGAACGGGATCACCGCCGATGGCAGATAGAAAGCAAGAAAGAAAGAAAGCAGACAGGCCGCGATGAGCGCTTCCGTTTCGCCCCACCACAGCTTTGCCAACCGGTAGGACGACTGCGCACGCGGCGAGCACATAAGCGGTATCCAGTGCCCGCAGCAGCCAGCCCGCAATGCGCTCCAATCAGCAGATAATAAAGAGCACTTAAGGGCGGTTTGTCGTACCAGAAATCGCGATAGGGAACTTTTCCCGTGCAGAACGTTAAGCGCAGCAGCAATGTGGTAGTCCTCATCGGCCCATAAAAGATGATGTGAGCGAAACGCAGGCAGGCGAGAAGGACGAACCAGCGCAAATCGCCAGCCGCCTGAGTCGCGAGCGGACCTGTTTGCGCCGGAGAATCCTCCACGACCAGCAAGTGTTCGAATTACGGCCTGTCGGGCCCGTTTTGCCGAGTGGCCGTCAATTGCGACCGGATGCTTCTGGTTCGTTGGCGGATGGCCAGCAGGCGTTCCCGGCCATTTGGTGTCGCATCCACGAGCTTTTCAAGGTTATGCAGGAATTGCGGCCCGATGCCGGCCCGGATGTCCGGCAGAATCGGCTCCAGTTTCGCGAAAACGCTCAAGTGTTCTCCGTTGGTGTCGTTGAAAAGCTCCGGGCTGATTGCGCCATGGTTGACGAGCGCCGCCGCCATGTCCCAATACGACATCACCATGCGGAGGTGTCCGCTATGCTCGCTGAACATGGCACTATTGAAATCCGCGACCGATTCCGGATTGAATTCCAGGAAAAACCAGTCGCGCGCTTTTCGCATGGTTTCATCCCGACGCAATTCGTAAAGCTTCAAAATCAGCTCAGCTTCTTCGTGTTTAGACATGGCAAATGCTCCGACTGCGACCAGATCGCCGGCCGCCATTGCAGGGTAACAGGCGCAATCTTCTCGTATCATGAGGAAGTGTCGTTCGCTGCGCAGGCAGCTTGTTACTTTAGACCTATGAAGTTTCGCGGAGCGCCGGCGGTACAGGTGGAGTAATCAGCAGCTATGCAGCCCGAAAAACGCAGCCGGATCCTACAAACTGTCGAGATCTCAAAATCGTATAGCGGGCGCAAAGTGGTCGACAATGTTTCGGTACGGGTCGAACAGGGCGAAGTTGTTGGCCTTCTGGGTCCGAACGGAGCCGGCAAGACGACCTCCTTCCACACCATTGTAGGCTTGGTCAGCCCCGATTCGGGCGAAGTACTGCTGGACGATCAGCGGATCACTCAACTTCCGATGTATCAGCGGGCCCACCGCGGAATCAGCTATCTTCCCCAGGAAGCGTCCGTGTTCCGCAAGCTTACGGTGGAAGACAACCTGATGGCGATCCTGCAGACGCTTCCGCTAAGCGGGCGCGAACGCCGCGAGCGAATGTCGAACCTGATCGCCGACCTGGGACTGGAGACGGTACGCCACAGCAAGGGGTATATGCTTTCGGGCGGCGAGCGGCGGCGCGTTGAGATTGCCCGCTGCCTGGTTCTGCAGCCCGACTTTATTTTGTTAGATGAGCCGTTTTCCGGTATCGACCCACTTCAAGTCTTGGAGCTACAGCGCATCATCAGCGATCTGAAAATGAGGGGTATCGGAATTCTGGTGACAGACCACAACGTACGAGAAACTCTCGCCGTAACGGACCGGGCTTACATCATCAGTAATGGACGAATTTTCCGGGCCGGATCACCAGAATCGCTGGGCCATGATCCTGAAGTGCGGCGGATTTACTTAGGTGAAAACTTCTATTTGCCACCTGGCCTCGCAAGCTAAGGTGGCGCATCCATCCAGCGGAGAACGTGGGAGAAGCGTCGGGTTTCCCCTATCTTGAGGGCACCGTTTCCGGTGTTAAACTGAGAACCACATGAGTTCGCTTTCGCAACGCCTGCACTTAGGTGTGCAGCAAAAGCAGATACTCACACCAGGCCTGGTGCAGATGGTCACAGTCCTTCAGCTCAATCGCATGGAGCTGAAAGACATGATCACCAACGAAATCGCTGAGAACCCTGTTCTTGAGGAAGCGGGCGAGGCCGGTGAAGAATTAACGCCCGCAGAGGTGCAGTCTCTGTTGGAGCGGGAGCGAACCGCGGATCCTTCTGATCCGGCCACGACGCTGAGTTCCGAACCAAACGAGCCGTCGTCTCCGTTCGATTTCACAGGCGAGCCTTCCGGCGATTTTGAGGGCGCTCTTGATGCGGCGACCCTCGACGGCTCCGCGGCTGCCGTTGTCGGCTGAACCGCCGAAAGCGGAAACGACAGATCCGTTTGATGAGATCGATTTCGGCAGTTTCTTCGACGACTACCTGGATCCCGGATTTAAGAGTCCCGCGTCTGAATCGGTAGAGAAACCCTCCTTCGAAACCTTCTTATCCTCGCCGGTGACGTTGAGCGACCACCTGCAGAGTCAGTTGAGTATCGCGCTGCTACCGCCTGAGGTTCGCGAAGCTGCGAACAGCATCATCGGGAATCTGGAAGAAACCGGGTATCTGACGACTCCGCTCGAGGAGATTGCTCTCGGCGAAGGTTTATCGCTCGATGATCTGAAGGCGGGCCTGAAGGCTGTGCAATCGCTCGATCCGAGTGGAGTCGGCGCCACAAATCTTCGGGAATGCCTCCTGCTTCAATTGGAGGCGCGCGGTTCACGTGACAGCGTGGCGTGGACGATCGTGCATGACCACCTGAAGCTGCTAGGCGCACGGCAACTGACACAGACTCGCAAAGTTGATGGGCCGGCCGCTCGAGCACATCCATATCGCTGCGTATGTCATCCGCCATCTCGATCCGGAGCCAGGCTCGCGCCTCTCGAGTCAAGGTGCCAAGCAGGTTGAACCTGACGTTTACATCTCGAAAGATGGCGACGATTATGTCATCACGCTCAACGACGACGAAGTCCCCGTGTTGCGCCTGAATGGTGAATACAAACGCATGGTGGACCGCGACCTCGAACCGAATAAAGACATCAGGAACTACGTCAAGGAACGGTACGCCTCTGCCCTGCAGCTCATAAAAAATATCGAGCAACGCAAGCAGACGATTCTTCGCGTTTGCCACTCGATTGTGCGCCGGCAAGGCGAGTTTCTGGAAGACGGCATTGATCGATTGAAGACCGATGATGATCAAGGAAGTGGCGGAAGAGATTGGCGTACATCCGTCGACAGTGAGTCGAGCGGTCGCAAACAAGTACGCCCACACGCCGCAAGGCGTTTTCGAATTGCGATACTTCTTCTCGGAAGGCGTTCAGGGTCCCTCGGGGAGCGACACGCCGCTTCTGATCGTGAAGCGTCGAGTAAAGAAGATGATCGAAGAGGAAGATACTGCTCACCCCCTCACCGATGAACAGATTACCGCGCGGCTGCAAGCCGAAGGTATCCAAGTCACCAGGCGCACCGTGGCGAAGTATAGAGAAGACATGAAAATTCCTTCGACACATCAGCGCCGTGAACGCGCCTAATCGTTAGCGTTATATTGCAAGCTTCTGAACTTTCGGAAAGGAACCGATCGTAGAGGCATTTATGAAGCTGATCTACTCCGGAAAAACGAGAGAATTCACACCCGAGCTGGAAGCGCGAATCCTCAACAAGCTCTCCAAGCTGAGCAAGGTCGCGGAACAACGAGGCGAACGCGAAGTTCACTTCGTTCACCAAATGGAGCGGCATCTCCATAAGGTCGAGATCCTGATGAATTTCTACGACCATCCACTGGTGGGAGAAGGACAGGATGCAGACCTGACCGTTGCGCTCACGCAAGCTGCCGAGAAGCTGGAGAAGCAGTTACTGAAGCAGCGCGACCGATGGCGTGATACTCATCGGGACGCCAAGGGCGTTCGGTCCGGAAAGGAAAATTGGGACGGCACGCAACCCGCAGCAACCGTCGCATCAGATTCCGGAGAGCCTGCGAAACCTGGCTTGAACGGGATCTCGCGGAAGCCGAAAGTGTTTCGGGTGAATTACGATGAGGATCGCAAACCGATGACTCTCGACGAAGCGCTGCTCGAGATCGACGGCACCGATTACGTGGTCTTCCGCAACTCCGACCGCAATTGCCTCTCGGTGCTCATCAAGCGGGCTGACGGAAATTTCGATCTGGTTGAGTAGTACCGGTCTGTTCGTTTGTAGACTCTTCGCAGCGTTTTGGCTATCCTCGGAGTTCTATGCCGAAATCTGTCGAGAAGATTGAGATTTCTGCAGCACCGCCAAAGAACAGAGCCGTCCCTGATCTTGTCATCATCACGGGTACGAGCGGCTCCGGAAAACTCACGGCGCTCAAGGCCTTCGAAGACTGCGGGTTTTACGCTGTCGACAACCTTCCGATCGCGCTCGTGCCCAAGTTTGCGGATCTTACGCTCGACACGAAGAGCCACAAGCGCTCGGCGCTCATTATCGACATCCGAGAAGGCGAAGAGCTCAAGCGCTTCCCCAAGATCTACGCAGCCCTCAGAAAACGCGTCAACGCGACCATCGTTTTCCTCGATGCCGATGATGAGATTCTGCAACGCAGGTTCAGCGAAACCAGGCGACCCCATCCACTGGGCGCGGAATCAACAGTGGTCGGCCAGTATTCATGCCGAACGAGAGCAGCTTGCCCCGATCCGGGCGCTTGCCGATCTGTACATCGACACATCGAAGCTGAACGTTCATGAACTGCGACGGCAGATCACCGAGAAGTTCCAGGATGCGAAGGATCCGGCGAGCATTGTGGTGTATATCAACAGCTTCGGATTCCGGTATGGCGTACCGCCAGATAGCGATCTCGTTTTCGACGTCAGGTTTCTACCGAATCCAAATTACATCCCGGAGTTTAAACACCTGACCGGAAGGCATCCGAGTGTTGCTCGTTATATCCGCTCGTTTCCTCAGACAATCGAGTTCATCAACAGAATTTCCGACCTGCTGATTTATCTCTTACCTCACTACATCCGGGAGGGAAAAAGCTATCTAACGATCTCGTTCGGCTGCACAGGCGGCCACCATCGTTCAGTTCTCATCGCAAGTGAAATCAATAAGCGCTTGAAGAAAGCCGGCTTCGTCAGCAAAGAACGGCACCGAGACGCCCAGAAAAACTAGCGCAAGGCTGATCAACAGACCTTTTCGACGGTTCGTGGGAAAGCGTCCGGATCTCTCTCGTCCGAGCGGTCCGTCGACGCATTCCAAATCTTTTTCGATCGCAATCGTTAAAATCGAACTCGCGGCCGGCAGCTGAAAATAAAGGCCAATCTCCTCGCCTCCGGCCCAAGTCTGAACGAGATCTTCCGGAGCAAGCACAGAAATTTCGCCGCCTTCGCATCTCGCTTGCGGCGCATGGTCGCGTGAAGTCTTGCAGCGAATACGTCAGGCGCGCGTTACCAGGAAACAGAACTTCTTCCCTTATGGCATCTCCAGACGCGAGGGCTTGAACTTCGCGCTGGTTAACACGGAGACGCAGGCTATTCTTACGAAAACGCAACTTCACTACTATTCAGTTTATCCGCCATTCACCGGCATACACGTTGAACCTGTCGCCGCGAACAAAGCCTACCAGTGTGACTCCGTACGCTGCGAGCTGTCTCGATCGCCAAGCTCGATGGAGCACCCACCGTCGCGATCATCTGTCCGCCTGCAACGACGACTTTCTGCACCAGCTCGAAGCTACTTCGGCTCGTGAGAAAGACAATGGTCTCTCCGAGAGGAAGCCGCCCTTCAAGAACACACCAACCCAGAAGCTTGTCCAGAGCATTGTGTCGTCCCACATCTTCGAACACTTGCAAGATGTCTCCCGAAGTGGTTGCCAGTGCGGCAGCATGAAGACCGCCTGTTCTCGAGAATGCCTCCTGAAATTCGCGCAGGCTCTCGGGCAGGTTTGAGACAATCCGGGATTCGATGGTGAAGTTCAAGTTCCGTTCGTCTCCGAACGGGCGGCTGATGCCATCCAAGCTGCGCTTTCCGCAGACGCCGCAGCTTGAGCTGACATAGCTCGCTCGAGCGAGACGCCAGCCCTCCGCGTCCACATCTTTGGCCAGCTCCGCGACGATCTCATTCGACGGGGGAGCGTTCCCAGGTGACGCACTTCGACCACATCGCTCCGGCTCCGGATCACGCCTTCGGATAACAGCGAGCCCAGCATCAGTTCCCGATCATGCCCCGGCGTTCTCATCGTCAATCCCAGGCTCTGAACGGCAGGCGCATCTTTGAACCAGTACACGAGCCGCCTCTCAAGGGGTTCCTCGACGGCAACAACGTCAGACACCGTTGCCTGCCGCAGATTGATCTACTCGCCGAACCGAAAACTCTCGCGTCGCCGGCTGTTCATCGCTCACCATTTCTGTCGATCCAAGCAAGAGCTCAGACCGCATCCGCTGCGCTATCTTGATCGCAAGCCTATGCAGGGTGTTAGTCATATCGAATTGCTTCTACTGGCGCTCCTTCTCTTGATTGCCGCGTTTGCAGTGGTTGCGAAATGGCTAACGACGCCGTATCCGATCATTCTGGTGATAAGCGGTCTTCTTCTCAGCTTAATTCCCCGAGCGCCGCAGGTTGTCCTGAATCCGTCTGTCGTATTTTTTGTGTTTCTGCCGCCCTTGTTGTTTTCTGCGGCCTTTCAGACATCCTGGCGAGAGTTCCGGCGCAATCTTCCGAGTATCCTGATGCTCGCCTTCGGGCTGGTCGCGTTCACTGTTTTTGGAGTGGCAGCCGGTATCCGCTGGATCGTACCAGGTTTCGACTGGAAGCTGGGAATGGTGCTTGGCGCAGTTGTGGCAACCACTGATCCGATTTCGGCTACCGCGACCGCGCGCCGACTGGGCATACCGCAGGCCATCACAGACCTGCTCGAAGCCGAGAGCCTGGTGAACGATGGAAGCGGTCTGGTGGCGCTGAAGTTCACCGCTGCCCTGGTGATTACCGGCCAAACGCCGACGTTCCTCGAAGGCGCCGGCGGAACTTCTCTACCTGATCTTCTTCGGCACAGCGATCGGCTTGTGTGTGGGACAGATTGTCCGGTTTGTCCAGAGCAAGATTTCGGAAGCGTCCATCGAGATTACGATCAGTCTGATCACTCCTTACCTCGCGTATCTGGCGGCCGAAAGCGCACACTGCTCGGGAGTCATGGCTACGCTCGCTTGCGGTATCTTTCTGGGCCGCAGAAGTTCGGCTTTCTATTCCCTTGATGCCCGCATCGACTCCACCGCAGTCTGGAGGACTCTCGATTTCATCCTGAACGGGTTCGTGTTTCTCGTGCTCGGGTTGCAACTGCCTACCATTCTCACGCGAGATCCGCGGTATGAGCATCTCAGACCTTGCTGTTGCGAGCCAGCCATCTTCACGCTGCTAGTCATCGTGCTTCGAATGATGTGGGTTTACCCGAGCGCGTGGCTGGTTCAGAGATTCACAAAATCCCGAAAAGGCGCTTCAGCCGTATTGTTCTCACCGTCGTGCGAGCTTTATCGTGGGCTGGTCTGGAATGCGGGGAGTTTTAGCGCTGGCTGCGGCAATCTCCTTGCCCGAGACGCTGAACGACGGAACGCCGTTCCCGCATCGCAACCTGATCATCTTCTTCACGTTCTGCGTGATCTTTGTGACGCTGGTCGTGCAGGGTCTCTCGCTTCCTCCGCTCATTCGCCGCTTGGGATTGAGCGGCGCTGCCGGAGCGGAAGAGGAGGAACAGATGGCCAGACGGGAAATGATCACCGCAGCTCTCCGTGAATTGGACGAAATCCGGGGCTCCAGTTCCGATGATGAAGCGAAGAGCTTCGATCATCTGAGCGGCTTTTACCAGAGGCGCTTGGCTCTGCTCGGGGAAGGGGAAGATGCCGTTGCCGATCTCCCGACGCGAGCCGAAGTAGCCCGACACGAAGAAATCGCGCAGCACCTTCGGTCGATTGAAAGAAATGTTGCACTGCGACTTCGAAACGAGAACAAGATCCACGACGAGGTCTGGAGGCATCTTGAGCGTGAGCTTGATCTCCTGGACGCCCGGTTTCATCCGTTGGGGAGATGATGACCTCATTTTGGTCTCCTTAGGAGCCAGCGGGCCGCCGGCATTTCTGACCAATCCTTCTCGGTTGCTGAAACTCGCAGATGCAGGGTGAGGCGGATTGGTCTCGCCACATCGCTGTTTCGACCCCAGCCGAATTCCAAACACGCAGGCTCGTGCGCACTTAACATACGGAACAGCTCGGGCTTGAGGGCCACCCACCTCAACGTTAACTGCGGATTAAGAACGGAACCGCGCGAATACCCTGCCGTCACTCAATGCGGAGGGGAGAATGCCCAAAAGCACGTTTCTTGTACCCATGCTGATTTCTGCGGCACTCATGACGGGGTGCGCAACCCACGTTGGATACCGGTCTTACGGTCCGGGTTACTACGACCACCAGGCATGGGGGCCGGGTGAGAGTGTTTATTACGACCGCTGGACCGTGGAGACTCATCGTCCACGCAGAGAGTATCGAAGGCTGAGGCAAGAAGAACAGCGAGAATACTGGAGATGGCGGCACGACCACCGGGATTACCGCTGAGCTTTTGCCGAGACGGGTGCAGCCACTCGAGACGCCTCTGTTTTTTGAGTCGTCTGCACCCTAACAACTTAGATCGACGCAAAACTTAAGGCGACCAACGCCAGAACAGAACCAGGTCGCAAGCGTCGATCAGATGCCCGCTCTTTGCTACGGCTGATCCACGTAATTGGACGCCCACCGGGCAGGTGTTTGGTTGGTGGATCACCAAAGTAACTGCATGAGCCGCGATTCGCGAATACCGGTTGGGAATGAGTCGAGTTGCGACGAAGGTATGGATTTCCGGGAGACGACGGCTCGTCCTGAGCTCCATCTCCAGCGAGACCGTCAAGCGGTTAGTCTGGCAGCGCGATATATCGTCACGACTGTCCGCAGCCGGAACGAAAGCTCACTTGCAGACTGCCTTCTGTTGGTCCGTCTGCCCAGCACGGAGCTCAAGCGAGGCTCACAACCGACCCCTGCGCACGCTTCCCAGCGACATCAACCATCCTGATCTTCGTTGGTCCAAGCTTCCAAATTTCGCTCCACCACGCCCAAGCACAGTTGAGCTAAGCTCGGGCTCGGCACAGCCTACTCGCCGAGGCTAAGCACGGCTAACGAGAAAGGTAATGCCCACGTACCTAGCGTGAGTCTCATGGATTCAGCGTCCGAATTGTCGGAGGTGGTGATCGGCGTGCAGATAGCCCCAACGCAACCATTCATTGGGTTTCATTGGGCCAAAGACGGGGTGAGGCGCGCAAGGCGCTCGCACGGCATGGCAGAAGCGGCTTAAAACGCTTTGCAACGCATCGAGATCAGAAGTAAATTCAGTCAGTGCAGAGCCGCCCTTTCCTTGCTCTATCTCGGGTCGGGTCGGATACCCTTTGATCCAGCGAATGGGAATCCACAGCGAGATCCATTTTGCGAGGGTGCGTTGCAAGACGCCCGTAGCAGGGCTGACGGTTTTCTCGCCAAGTGCCACGCAGTAACTATCGCGAAGATGGCAGAGCATTTGATGAGCGGACATGCGGCCCCACAGCGCCTGATCGTCGGGCGAGAGTTGCGCGAGTCGACGCAAGATTTCTTGCCGATCCTCGTTACTGCTGAGTGTTCTCACTGTGATTTCGGGGCAGGCAGAAGAGATCTCAATGAATCTTACAGGACCGCGAAACGCTCTTCAATGGCTGGGACCAGCCTGGCTTGCAAGGAGTCTAAGCCTTCACAAGGATATAGGGCGAGCGGAACAACAAAACCGCAAAAGGAAAACGCTTGCGACCGTCTGAAATCCTAGTGAATTGTTGGCACAGCACGGAAGGAGTAGGAACGTGGACATATCTGACGGAGAGTTACAGATGCTGGTGGTAGACCTGATGTCGTTCGCGCACCTTTATGCCTTGATCAGGACAGGAGGTGACAGTACTGCAGACTGGCTGGCGAATGAACCCACCCTTCGGATGATGGCAGAGGACAGGATGCGGGACGTAAGGGAGAACCTAGCCCAGTACAGAGACGTGACGCTAGGGGAGCTGATGGAAAAGATGGAGGGCAAGCATGAGACAGGACGGAAAGGGTAGTTAATGCCAGGAAACGGCTCTCATAAATTAGGGCCCCTGGGCGCGACCATCTCTGGCTAGAGCCCCGCAACGGCTGGTTTTTAAAAGAAACAAAAGCACGAGTGGCCCTCAAGGGAGCCTTGGAGGGTCAGAAAATCGCATTGGGGGTCGAATGGGAGTCGGTTCGGAATGCCGAATCTGTCGCTGTGATCAGCTCTAACCTGGCTCTCACTAGAACCGGAAAGATTTCTCGGATTTGGCGCCTAGCGCACAGAACGAAGGCAAATTAACAGAGATATACTAGCCGGCATGCTAGGGCGAACACGCCAGGTGGCACGCTTCAGCGTCGTGGGTACGCGATTCGTGCGCAAAGGAACGATCAGGATCATAGGAAAATCCTATAGAGTAGCGTTAGCCCTCCTGCTAGGAGGTTTGTTTCAGACTCAGGCCGATGTCCTGTATACCGTGACGGACTTGGGTGGAAGCTTCAACGTGGGCACCGGGATCAATGACGCGGGTCAGGTCGTAGGCGGGTCCGTTCTCTACAGCAACGGACAGAGGATCAATTTGGGATTTTCGGCCAACGCGATCAACAACGCCGGACAGGTTGTAGGAGTTGGAAACAACGGACACGCCGTTCTCTACAGCAACGGGCAGATCACGGATTTGGGCACCGTAGCGGGAAGCGTTTCTAGCTCTGCATCCAGCATCAATGACAGGGGACAAGTGACAGGCACTGCCACCACAGCCCAGGGCGTTCAACACGCTTTTCTCTACAGCAACGGGCAGATGCTCGATCTCGGTACGTTGCCAGGACAATCCAGCAGCAGAGCAACCGGGATCAATAATGCGGCCCAAATCGTAGGCAATTCTGGAAGCTCTGCCTTTCTTTACAGCAACGGACAGATGAGTGACTTAGGCCCGATTTCGGCCGCCGCGATCAACAACGCCGGGCAAGTAGTCGGCGGGGGTCCAACGGACATGCCGTTCTCTACAGCAACGGCCAGATCACGGACCTGGGTACTTTGAGGTCCTTCTTCAGTGGAGCCTTCGCAATCAACGATCTTGGGCAAGTCGTGGGGACTGCGAGCAGACCCGATAATCCTTTTGGTGCTCTTGCCTTCCTCTACAGCGGTGGCCAGATGCTTGACCTAAATACTTTGATTGCTCCGGGACTGGGCGTCACACTGAACCAAGCAACGGCTATTAACAATGGCGGCCAGATTGTGGCTAATGGTTTCGGGCACCCCTACCTCCTTACACCGATTGCGGCCCCCGTGCCCGAGCCGAGTACGTTGCCGCTCTTCGGCGTAATCCTGTTTGCCCTAAGCACATGCGTACGGCGTAACTACAACAAGCGGCAACAAAGTGGGACAGAGCGGATACAACTCCACTCAGACCACCTGTAGCCTCCAGATGATCCTGCGGAGACTTCACCCAGTCTCAACCGCGATTCCACCTAGCCCCATCCTTGCCGCCGGAGCGCTGTTCACGGGAGGGTTGACGAGGTGAAAACACAGCGACTATAGAGCACTATTAAGGATACAGTCCCGCTTGACCCGGCGGCTCACAGCAAGTTGTTCAAGCGGTTCTGCCGGGGTAGGTAAATCGGACAGATCGCGACTGGTGCGGCCTAGTTTGTCTGTATTGGAAGTTATCGGAGTTAGGCTGTACGGGTTTGAGCCGCAACGCCAGATTCGGTTGGTTGCGGGGGCAAGATTTGAACTTGCGACCTTTGGGTTATGAGCCCAACGAGCTACCTGACTGCTCCACCCCGCACTTGAATATTAACATCCCGTTCGAAAATTTCCATCTGTGCTAAGTTCTGACATAATCCGAGACACTGTGCCGTACGTTGGCTCGACAGCTCAACGATTAAAGTAGAGGGAAGTATACGGAAAAGGAGGCCGGGCGCCCAAAGCTCCCTATGCCAGCCCGTCTCACAAGAAAACGAACGACCGCCTCGGCGAAGCCGATTGCCGCGGGCCTGCATCTCGACACTCCGGAGGCCTACCTCAATCCTCACCTGAGCCTTCTGGCGTTTCAAAGGCGCGTACTCGAAGAAGCTAAGGACAGAACGTGCCCGTTACTCGAACGCGTGAAGTTCATCTCGATCCTCGGTTCGAATATCGACGAGTTCTTCATGGTTCGCGTTGCCGGACTGTGGCAGCAGATTGAAACCCGCACCACTGAGATCAGTCTGGACGGAAGGTCACCCGGCGAGCAACTAGAGTTGATCCGCCACGAGGTGACAAGCCTCACTGCTGAGATCTATGCACTCTGGCGCGAGGACATTATGCCTTCCCTTCGAGAAGCCGGGATTCAAATCCTATCGCTCGAAGAGCTCAACCCCCAGCAAATAGTTGCTGTTGATGACTACTTCCGGCGCGTGGTTTATCCGGTCTTAACGCCGTTAGCCGTTGACCAGGGCCGGCCGTTCCCGCACATCTCGAATCTCAGCCTGAACATCGCCGCCACGGTGAAGAATGGCGACGGGGAGCCGCATTTTGCACGAATCAAGGTGCCTGATTCGCTGCCGCAGCTGGTTCCGCTTCCATCGCGGGCTGGAGAGCTGCCCTTCATTTGGCTGGAGCAACTGATTATCGCGAACCTGCGCATGCTCTTCCCCGAGATGGAGGTGATCGAGGCAGACCTTTTCCATCTGACTCGTGACGCCGAACTCGCCATCCAGGAACTCGAAGCTGACGACCTTCTCGAGAGCATTCAGGAAGCGGTGTGGCGGCGGCGGTTCAGAGATGCCGTGCGACTCCAAATCAACACGAGCATGCCGCAGCAACTCGTGGACCTTCTCACAAGCAATCTCGAGTTAGATCACAACGACATCTACAGAATTGATGGCCCGCTGGATCTTAGCCGTCTGCGAGCCCTTCTTGCTATCGACCGGCCTGCTCTAAAGGACAAGCCGTTCATCCCTTCCGTGCCTAAAGGATTCACAACCGGACTCGGGCCCGACGTTTTCGCCAGTATCCGTGAATCGGACGTTCTGCAGCACTATCCTTACGAATCATTTCAGCCGGTTGTGGATTTCCTCCGTGCCGCGGCAGATGATCCCGATGTCCTTGCGATCAAGATGACGCTGTATCGCGTGGGCCGCAACTCTCCTATCGTCGAGGCATTGCTCAGCGCCAGCCAGAACGGGACCCAGGTTGCAGCGATGGTTGAACTCAAGGCCCGTTTCGACGAAGAAAGCAACATCGAATGGGCCCAGAAGCTGGAGCGCGAGGGTGTTCACGTCATCTACGGACTACCCGGTGTAAAAGTGCACGCCAAGATGGCGATGGTCGTCAGAAGGGAAGGCGAGATGATCCGCCGATACCTGCATCTCGGCACGGGGAATTACAATCCATCCACCGCTCGCATCTACACCGATCTCGGGCTGTTCACATGTAGCGAAGAGATCGGGGCTGATGTAAGCGATCTTTTCAATTTCCTGACCGGCTACTCGGCAAAAAAATCCTACCGGAAGCTGCTCGTCGCTCCCCATAGCATTCGACTCGGGACTGGAGCGATTGATCCGGGCTGAGATCGCCCGCCATCTCGAACACGGAGACGGGAGCCTCATCTTCAAGATGAATGCGCTCGAAGATGCCGGGATGATACGACTGTTGTACGAAGCTTCGCAGGCAGGCGTAGAGATCGATTTGATCGTTAGGGGTGTCTGTTGTTTACGCCCCGGCGTTCCCGGCTTGAGCGAAACCATTCGGGTCCGCAGTATCATTGGCCGATTCCTGGAACATAGCCGTATCTACTACTTCAACAATGGCGGTGATGAGCTCGTATTCGCCGGCAGCGCGGATTTAATGCCAAGGAATCTCAACCGCCGCGTAGAAGTGCTCTTCCCGATAGAAGATCGACGCCTCATCAGGCGCTTGCGCGATCGAATCCTGGCCAAGCAGTTGGAAGATGATGCTGGCGCCTGGATCATGCAGCCGGACGGAACCTACTCACGTGTGAAAAGGCAGCCTGGAAAGCGCGTCCTGGACAGCCAGGCATGGTTCCTGAAAAGACACGAGTTGTAGTGTCCTTACGGATTTCCAGAGTATTCGCTCGATCAGTGTTCTGAACCGGACATGAACAGCTTCAACCTGGGACGGCTGTTTGTCGTCTGGTGCGCACTCATGCTCTCCCTTCCGCTGGGCATGTTTTGGCTTGCTCCCGATATTACGGAAGGCCACCGGCTTCCGGTGGCGTTGAAATTAGCCCTGCTCCTCGCTGTCGCCTGCGCAGGAGGATTGATCGTGGCTCTGGTTGTGGCGCGTCGCTGGTCGAGTCGCCTGGGTCAATTTAACCAGTTCGTCGCCGCCCTCCCGGACCGCGAAACGGAATTGACGGTCAACGGGCCGCCGGCCATCGAGAGTCTTGCGCGCAACATGCACGGCATGGCTGAACGCGTACGATCGATCGTAGAGCAGGCCAACCTCGAAGCTTCGAGGCGGGATACGATTCTGGCTTGCATGGCTGAGGGTGTACTCGCGGTAGATAACCAGGTGCGAGTCATCTTCTGCAATGAAGCTTTCGCGGCTGCGTTTAGAACGCGGATTCCCAAAAGAGAAGGCATCTCGCTTTATGAACTGGTCAGAGAACCATTGCTAAGAGAGATCCTGGAGGACGTTCTGCAGGCCGCAGCCGGTCAAACCGGGCGCTTTCAACTGCCCAGCGCAGAAGGCCGATGGTTTGAGGCGCGCGCGCTTCCATTTGGGTCGTCACGCAGCGGCGGCGCCGTCATCGTGCTCCACGACATCACAGATATTCAACGGCAAGAGCAATTGCGAAAGGACTTCGTTGCCGACGTGTCGCACGAATTGCGCACTCCGCTCGCGGCCATACGAGGCTATGCCGAAACTCTTCTTGACGGCGGCCTTGAGGACCATGAGAACAATCGCCGATTTCTCGAGATCATCTTGTCCCATACGATCCGGTTGAGCGATATCGCATCGGATCTGCTTGTGCTGTCAGAACTCGATTCCGAAACGGGTCCGGCCCCGGCCGTCAGCCCGGTTTCGATTCTCGACGTCTTCGTATCGGCGGCCAATACGGTCAGGTCAGCCGCAGAAGCAAAAGGTATCCGGATCGACGGTAGCGCTTGTCGAGGATCACACCGTGTTGGGTCTGCGTTTCAGGCTGGAACAGGTTTTGGTGAATCTGTTGGACAATGCCGTTAAATTCAACCGCAACGGTGGTGAAGTAAAAGTGGAATGCAGAAGCACCGGAGCAGGCGCAGGTCGAGATCTCGGTGAGCGATACCGGCATGGGTATACCAAGCGGCGACACCGCGAGGATTTTTGAGCGATTCTATCGTGTGGATAAAGCGCGGTCGCGACCGGCGGGCGGAACGGGCTTAGGGCTGCCCATTGTCAAAGAAATCGTGAGCCGCATGGGCGGAACCGTTACCGTCGAAAGCCAGCTTGGGCGTGGCTCGAAGTTCATCGTGACTCTGCCCGGGCTAACAGAAGGAGGGCAAGCAATCCGATGCATGACCGTCAAAACATCTCTTCCGGCGTGCTAAGTGGGAAGGCATAGTCGGATACAGCAGGGCTGTCCGGGTCGGCACCCGAGTCTACGTAGCAGGTACGACCGCGACAGATAAAGACGGCAACATTGTCGGTCCGAACGATGCGCTATGCGCAAACTGTGCAGGCGATTCTGAACATCGAAAGCGCATTGAAGCAAGCTGGCGCGACGCTCGATAACGTTGTGCGCACGCGAATGTTTGTCACTGATATCTCGAGATGGGAAGAGTATGGTCGAGCACACGGCCAGTTCTTCGGTACCATCCGCCCTTGCGCAACTATGGTGGAAGTCCGGGCGCTTATCCATCCCGACATGCTGATCGAAATCGAAGCCGACGCGGAGCTTTAACCGGTTCTGATATTGGCGGTGTTCGCTGCGCTATTCTCATTCCTTCATGAGATGGATTCTTCCTGGTGTACTTTTTTGCTCTCTCGCTCTGCATGGGCAAACAGGCGGCGTAGTGATCAAGGCGGCACGGCTCTTTGATGGAAAACGTGACACTCTTGTGCAGCCCGGAGTCGTGGTCGTTCGAGGCAACAAGATTGAGTCTGTCGGCGGCTCTGTACCTGCCGGAGCGACGGTCATCGACCTTGGCGATGCAACGCTGCTGCCTGGCTTCATAGACGCACATACGCATCTGACGATGGCATTTAATCCCGATTACAGCGCGGGACGGACGGCTGAGTTGAGCCGCACAGTTGCGGAACGGGCCATTCGAGCCTCGGAAAACGCTCGCAAAACACTGATGGCCGGATTCACTACTGTTCGCGACGTGGGTTCTTCGGACTTCATCGACGTAGGGCTGCGAAACGCGATCAACGCCGGGGCCGTCCCGGGTCCTCGCATGCTCGTGGCCGTACACGCGCTCGGCTCAACTGGTGGTCATTGTGACCAGGGCGCGGGCTACAGATTCGGATTGTTCAACCATGAGACCGGTCCTGAGGATGGCGTCATCAACTCCCCTGAACAGGCACGTTACGCGGTGCGATTCAACATAAAATTCGGCGCCGACGTGATCAAGACGTGCGCCACCGGAGGCGTGCTCTCGCCTACGGACGAAGTGGACGTACCGCAACTTTCTCAGGCGGAACTGGACGCATTGGTAAATGAGGCGCACACGCTGCGAAAGAAAACAGCAGCCCACGCGCATGGACCCGAAGGCGCCAAGCGCGCGATCCGCGCCGGCATCGATTCCATTGAGCACGGTACGTTCCTGGACGATGAGGCCCTCCGCATGATGCGCGAGAAGGGAACATATCTCGTTCCTACGCTGGCTGTACGGAGCGGCCTCGCGGAATCGAAGTTCCCGCCGCTGGTCCAGCAGAAAGCAGATGTGACAGTGAAGAGCCAGGACGCGATGGTGCGACGGGCACTCAACATGGGAGTAAAAATCGCTCTCGGCACTGATGCAGCGGTTTACCCGCACGGCAACAATGCCCTTGAGTTTGTCTTGATGGCGGCCGACGGCATGACACCGGCACAATCCTTAAAAGCGGGCACGAGCGTAGCCGCTGATCTGCTCGGGATCTCCGACAAGATTGGCACTTTAGAGCCGGGCAAAGAAGCCGACATCGTAGCTGTTCCCGGAAATCCCGCTCGATGACATCAAAGAGACTCAAAGCGTTTTCTTTGTCATGAAAGGCGGCACGACTTACCGGAACAGCCGCCAGGCTCACTAGTACCAAGATCGCGATCGGCGACACGCCCGTGGCGGGCGTCGGTACGGTTCACGCGTTTGTAACACGCCTGTAACGCACGGTTGTTGAATTGTTCCGATACTGAGGAAGAACTGGTCATCTCCCCGAATGCATTCGCAAATAGAACGGGGAGAAATCATTCAACAGCTTTTGATGCTCCGTGGCAGCGACGCCCTATGACGACAATCTCCGATCGGTATATAACGAAGCCTCTGCTTCTCTCTTTCGCAGCTCTAGCTTTCTCTTTAGCCCAGCCGGCCATAGCGCAGGTATCGCTCACGGGTGCGGGTGCGACCTTTCCGGCTCCCATTTACCAGAAATGGTTTAGCGCGTACGAATCGATCGGCAAAACGCAGATCAACTATCAGCCAAACGGCTCCGGAGGCGGAATCAAAGCCGTTACCGAAGGTACGGTGGATTTCGGCGCCAGCGATATGCCGATGACTGACGAGCAGTTAAAGGAGTACAAGAGCAAACACGGATTTGACGTACTGATGTTGCCGACGGTTCTCGGTGCCGCTGTTCCGGTCTACAACGTGCAAGGTGTTTCGCAGGAATTAAGCTTCACACCGGAAGCCCTGGCCGGCATTTATTTGGGCAAGATTCAAACGTGGAACGACCCGGCTATTGCCAAGGCGAACCCCGGCGTAAAAATGCCGAGCACAAAGATTGTTGTGATCCATCGCTCGGACGGCAGTGGAACAACGTTTTGCTGGACCGATTACCTTTCAAAAGTCAGCCCTGAATGGTCGTCCAAAGTCGGAAAGAATACTTCGGTCGATTGGCCCACCGGACTCGGTGCGAAGGGAAACGATGGCGTCGCAGGCTTGATCAAGCAACAGCCAAGCTCGATCGGGTATGTCGAATTAATCTACGCGGTGAAGAACAAGCTGCCGTATGGCAAGGTGAAGAATAAAGCAGGCGACTTCGTCAAGGCGGATCTCGCATCGGTCACCGCTGCGGCTTCCAGCCTGAAGACCATTCCGGATGACTACCGCATCTCCATTACAGATGCTCCGGCCAAGGGCGCTTACCCGATATCCACATTCACGTGGTTGCTAGTCCCTTCGAAGTTCTCGGATTCAAGCAAAGGGAAGGCTATGGCCGGATTTCTGAAGTGGGCAATCACGGACGGACAAAATTCCGTCGAAGCACTGTCGTACGCTAAGTTGCCGGCAGTGATTGTCGCGAAAGAACAAAAGACGATCGCCTCGATACACTGAATCTGAGATTGCAGCCGGCATCCAGCTCTCATTCCCATGGCCACTTCAACATATCCCGCCAGAAGCCCGCAGCTACCGCTCGCGAGTTTCTATCGAAGGATAAAAGCTTGGGACAATGTCGCGTTTCTGGTGACGCTGGCCTCTGCTGTCCTGATTCTTGCCATCGTCGGCTTGATCGTCTTCGAGTTGTGGATTAGTTCGCAACCGACAATTAAGACCTTCGGTTGGAGCTTCCTGATGACGTTCGCGGTGGGATCCGAATGCCGGGAAATTCGGGGCTCTGCCTTTCATCTACGGCACTTGCGTCACTTCGTTTTTAGCCTTGCTGATCTGCCGTGCCTTTCGGCGTCATGGCCTCGGTATTCCTTGCGGAACTCGCGCCTCCGCGGCTCTCCAGCATTCTTACGTTTCTGATCGAATTGCTGGCGGCCGTTCCGAGCGTCATCTATGGACTGATTGGGATTTTTGCGCTGCTCCCGATGATCCGTTCCTATCTGGTACCCGTACTCACCAGTGTGTTCGGCTTTCTCCCTATATTCCAGGGAGACTTTTACGGCGTCAGCTTCCTTTCGGCGGGCCTGGTCCTTTCCGTTATGGTTGTTCCGTTCATCATTTCGGTCTCGCGTGAAGTACTCCTGGCTGTTCCTGTCGATCAGCGTGAGGCTGCCTTGGCACTCGGGACCACGAAGTGGGAAACGACGTGGCAGATCGTGATACCCAACGCGAAGAGTCGGAATCATCGGATCCGTATTCCTTGCCTTGGCGCGAGCGCTTGGGCGAAACGATGGCAGTGACGATGGTCATCGGCAATACGCCCAAGATCTCCGCCTCCTTGCTCGCGCCGGGCTATTCCATTGCTGCGGTGATCGCGAACGAATTCGCTGAAGCGAGTGGCGATCTGTACATCTCTTCATTGATTTTTCTCGGCCTGGTGCTTTTCGGCCTCACAATCGTGATCAATGCTCTCGCACGAGTCCTGATCCTGACAACGACCAGAAGGGGCGCCTGACGATGGTCATGGCCATTTCGCCCTGGCGCAAGCTTGTCAACGCGCTGATGCTGTCGCTCTCGGGTTTTTGCACTGTGGTTGTCATCGGCGTCCTGTTTTTTATCCTCGGATATCTGCTCTTTCACGGAGCTCGGTCACTGAATCTGCACTTTTTCCTCAGCCTTCCTAAGCCGTCGGGTGAGACCGGCGGCGGCATGGCGAACGCCATAGTGGGAAGCTTCAAGGTACTGTCCGTTGCAACAACTATCGGCGTTCCGCTCGGCTTTCTCGCGGGCGTTTACCTGGCGGAATACAGCGGGAAAACGTTCGCCTTCCTGTTCCGGTATGTCATCGACCTTCTGAACGGGGTTCCCTCGATCGTGATCGGAATCGTTGCCTATGCAGTTGTCGTCCGGCCCATGAAGCATTTTTCTGCGCTGGCGGGCGGAGTAGCTCTAGGCATCATGATGATCCCCATTGCGGTGCGCACCACCGAAGAATTCCTTCGAGCCGTTCCTAATTCCCTCCGGGAAGGTTCGCTCGCACTCGGAGCCACCAAAGCCAAAACGATCTTCGCAGTTGTAGTTCCGGCCGCGATCTCCGGATTGATCTCGGGGCTCATGCTGAACCTGGCGCGAGTCGCCGGCGAGACAGCACCGTTACTATTTACCGCGCTTGGCAACATGTTCTGGAGCCGGGGCTGGATGGAACCCATTGCGACTCTCCCGGTCATGATCTACAACTATGCGATCTCGCCGGAAGAAGATCTTCACCAACAAGCCTGGGCCGCGGGTTTTGTATTGCTCGCGCTTGTCCTGGCAGTTAATATAACTGCGAAAATGATAATCATGAGGGGATCAGCAGCCTCTCGGAGATAATGTGGCTACTCCCAGACAACAGGTCGTGAAAGAAGCGGACCCGCCGAGCACCATGCCGTACGAGGCACCTAAGGATTCATCTCGATACAAGCTCGGCGTCAAGGATCTCAACTTCTACTACGGATCTTTCCAGGCGCTTCACGACATCAGCATCGACATTTCCCGAAATAAGATCACCGCTTTCATAGGACCTTCGGGCTGTGGCAAGTCGACGTTTCTTCGAACTTTGAACCGCATGAACGAGACGGTTCGAAACACACGCGTCGAAGGCGAGATCCTTCTCGATGGCGAAAACATCCTGGACATGGACGTCACGAATGTGCGACGGCGTGTCGGGATGGTGTTTCAGAAATCGAATCCATTCCCGAAAACGCATCTTCGATAACGTCGCGTACGGGCTTCGGGTGAATGGCGTCCGGAACAAATCGGTAGTGGAGGAAGCGGTCGAGAAGAGCCTGGAACGTGCGGCGCTTTGGACCGAAGTAAAAGACAAGCTCAACAAGCCGGCCAGCGCGCTCTCCGGCGGGCAGCAACAACGCTTGTGCATTGCGCGAGCTTTGGCCGTAGAGCCGGAAGTCCTGCTACTTGATGAACCCTGCTCGGCTCTCGATCCCATTGCCACGCGCAAGATCGAAGAACTCCTTTTTGAGATCAAATCGTTGACGACGATCGTGATTGTCACGCATAACATGCAACAGGCGGCGCGCCTGGCCGACTACACGGGATTTTTCCTGATGGGCAAGCTGATCGAGTTCGACGATACTCGTAAGATCTTCCAGAATCCAAGCGTGAAAGAGACAGAGGATTACGTCACGGGCCGGTTTGGATGACGTTGTTTTCTGCGCAAGTGCATAAGGAGTAACTTTGCGTCACTTTGATCAAGAGTTGGAGCAGCTAAAAGCCAAGCTGCTCGAGATGAGCGCCCTCGTTGAGAGTGCCATTTACCGCAGCGTGCAAGGCGTCGTTGAGAAGAACGCAGCCCTGGCGGAACAGGTGATGAAGAATGAGGCGCGCATCAATCAACTCGAGATTGAGGTGGATGATCTCGCCATCAGCCTGCTCGCTCTGCAGGCTCCGATGGCCGCAGATCTGCGCCTGGTTACGGCCGCTATCAAGATCAACAACGATCTCGAGCGTATGGGCGATCTATCGGTCAGCATCGCGCAAAGCGCGTTAGCGCTGATGCAGGAACCCGTCATCCGGCCCCTGATCGACATTCCGCACATTGCCGGCCTGGCGCAAGGGATGGTTCGTAAAGCGCTTGACGCATTTGTGAATCGCGATCCCGAGCTCGCCCGAAGCGTTCTCGCTTCCGACGATGCTGTGGACAACATGCGCACGGCCAGCTACCACGAGCTGATCAGCTTCATGGAAAAGAATCCGAGCCAGATCTCGCAAGCGCTGTATCTCCTCTCGACCGTGCGCAATCTGGAGCGCATCGCCGATCATGCCACCAATATCGCGGAAGACGTTCTTTTTCTTGTGAAGGGCATTGACGTGCGCCACCACAACGAAGAACGGTCCACGATTTACCAGACCTAAGCGCGCGCTCTCGCTCAGCCGAGTTTTGCTTTCAGAACTTCGTTCACAGCGGCAGGATTTGCCTGCCCGCGGCTCGCCTTCATCACCTGGCCCACAAGGAAACCGAGCAGCGGCGGTCTTGCCGCTCTTATATTGTTCCACCTGCTTCGGATTCGCGCTGATCACCTGGTCTGCCAGTGCCTCCAGAGCGCTCGAATCCGAGATCTGGCGCAAGACCCTCGCGATCCATGATGGCTGCCGGCGATTCTCCGGACTCGAACATCTTCGGCAGGATCTCCTTGGCGAGTTTGCCCGATAGTTCGCCGCTTCCGATCAGCTTCACAAGCTCTCCCAAGATGTTGGGCACTGACGGGAGAAGTCGAGAGATCCTTTCCAGCCGCCTTCAACAACCCCATCAGATCGCCAACCACCCAGTTGGCCGTCGTTCGGCCGTCTCCGCTCACCGCCGCGGCCTGCTCGAAGTAGTCTCCAGTCGCTCGCTCCATCGTCAAAACCTGGGCATCGTATTCACGCAGGCCGTACGTGTTGACGAAGCGCTCTCGGCGATCCGACGGAAGTTCCGGCAGTCGCTCTTTCACTTCATGGAGCCAGTGCTCGCTCACTCGCAGAGGGACTAGATCCGGTTCCGGGAAATAGCGGTAATCGTGCGCCTGCTCCTTGCTGCGCATGCCGACTGTTCTGCCGGTTTCCACGTTGAAAAGCCGGGTCTCCTGCACCACCGATCCGCCGGACTCGATCAGCTCGATCTGCCGCTCGATCTCATATTCGACAGCAAGCTTCAGGAAACGGAACGAGTTCAGGTTCTTGATCTCGGCTTTGGTTCCGAACTTCTCCGCGCCGCGAAGCCGGACAGAAACGTTTGCGTCGCAACGCAACTGTCCCTTCTCCATGTCGCAATCGGAAACGCCGATGTACTGGATCATCTGCTTCAGTTCGGTCACGTAAGCGTATGCCTCGTCCGACGACCGCATGTCCGGCTCGCTGACGATTTCAATCAGCGGCGTGCCGGATCTGTTCAGGTCCACATACGTGTAGCGATCCGAATCTTTGAATCCGTCGTGAATGCTTTTTCCGGCGTCGTCCTCCATATGGACGCGAGTGACACCGATCCGCTTTTTGCCCGCGGGCAGCAGAATGTCGACGTATCCGTGTTCGGCGAGCGGCTGATCATATTGCGAGATCTGGTAGCCCTTCGGAAGATCCGGATAGAAGTAGTTCTTTCGGGCAAATCGGGAGAACGGATTGATGCGGCAGTGTAACGCCAGCGCCGCGCTGATTGCCGACTCCACCGCCTGACGGCTCAAAACGGGCAATGCGCCAGGAAGCCCCAGACAAACAGGACAAACGTTCGTATTCGGCGCCGCTCCAAACTCCACGGGACAACTGCAGAAAATCTTCGTCTTCGTGCCCAATTGGACGTGCACTTCAAGCCCGATCACAGGCTCATATTTCGTGAGAATTTCTTCGGGCACGGCAATGGCGGACATGCTCTGATTGTACGGCGCAAGCACGATGCGAGCCGTCGATCGTCGGCCCCATCGATATATTGGGTTCTGTTGTGAACTCTTCCCGCCGATCCTTTCTGCAAGGCACCGCTATCGCTGCTTGCTTCCCCCGCTTCATCTGCCGCAGCATGTCCAGACGCAGACTTCTTCCGATCGCGAATACTGGATCGCCGTGATGAAGCGCATTGCAGAACCCGTACTGACTTCGCTGAGCGAACGGAAACTTAAGCTCAACATGCCGGTCGAGGCTTCGCACGGGAACGCGGACGATCGCAAGAACTACACGTATCTCGAGGCGTTGGGCCGACTGCTTACTGGCATTGCGCCCTGGCTTGAATCGGGTGAAACCAGCGGGGCCGAAGGCGATCTCCGAGGCGCGATATGCAGAACTCGCGCGCAAATCCATCGCTGCCGCAGTCGATCCCGCCTCGCCCGACCGCATGAACTTCGATTCAGGATCACAGCCCGTTGTCGATGCCGCATTCCTCGCGCTTGGCATTCTCCGCGCCCCGAAGGAGCTCTGGGAAAAGCTCGACCCGACCACAAAGACTCAACTCGTTCACGCTCTACAAGCAAGCCGGGTCATCAAACCGGGCTTCAACAACTGGCTGCTCTTCAGCGCAACGGTCGAAGCATTTCTCGGCTTCGCAGGCGAGCGGCCCGACGCCATGCGCATCGACTACGCTGTCCGCGAACACGAGGCCTGGTACAAGGGCGACGGCCTTTACGGCGATGGTCCGCAGTTCCATTGGGATTACTACAACAGCTTCGTCATTCAGCCTATGCTGCTGCAGGTTCTCGAATCCGCCCGGCGCTGGTCTAACGCATGGGAGAGCTTCTATCCCGCGATCCTGGCTAGGGCTAAGCGCTATGCCGCGATTCAGGAGCGCCTGATCAGCCCCGAAGGCACCTTTCCCGCGATCGGCCGTTCTCTCGCTTATCGATTCGGAGCTTTTCATCTCCTGGCAGACGATGGCGCTGCGAAAGGAATTGCCGGACGGGCTCGCGCCGGAACAAGTGCGGTCGGCTCTGACCGCTGTCATCAAGCGAATGGTCGAAGCGCCGGGCACCTTCGACAAGAATGGCTGGCTGCAGATTGGTTTCTGTGGCCATCAGCCCTCGATCGGCGAAGCGTACATCTCGACCGGAAGCCTTTATCTTTGCTCCGCTGTGTTTCTTCCGCTTGGATTGCCGGCGTCCGATCCTTTTTGGAGCGGACCCGAAAAGCCATGGACTGCAAAGCAGATCTGGAGCGGGAAGGGACGTTCCGGCTGATCACGCGATTCAGATCTAGGTTCGCTTTAGCTTTGTTAAACTTGGGTCAACGTTCAGTCAATCTTCAGCGATTGATGCTTCAGCATATCGAGGGTCCATGTTTGTCTCTATCTGTTCAAAGCACGTCTCTGTGCTTTTCTTTGTCTGCTTCATCTGTTCGCTTCCGAGCTTGGCGCAAACCAGCTTCGGCCGCATCTCCGGCACCATCACCGATCCCGGCGGCGCGGTGCTTTCCAATGCTCCGGTCGTCATCACAAACGCCGAAACGCAAGCCAGCCGCACCGTCAACACGAATGAAAGTGGATTCTACAGCGCGACTAACCTGCCCATCGGTACTTATACGGTAGAGGTTCAGCAAGCCGGGATTCCGGAAACAGGAGCGGTCAGGCATCCAAGTCACCGCCGACGCTCGCTTGACCATCGACTTCAGCCTTCAACTCGGCGATGTCACGCAGTCCGTTGAAGTGACGGCGCAGGCTGGTGAAACGATCAACACCACTCCGGCGAACTTGCGCGAGTTATCGATACCAAGCAGGTCGCCAATCTTGCTCTAAACGGCCGGAACTACATCCAGCTCATGACGCTCGTTCCTGGCGCGGCGGTCACCAACCCTGATCAGTTCGCAGTCACGACGAGCTTGTCGGCGACTGGCCAGTCGATCAACGGTAACCGCTCCGATACCCAGAATCTTACGGTCGACGGAGCCTTCAACCTGGTCGCGGGAAGCAACGGCAGCTTGATGAACAATGTCAGCGCCGAGTTCATTCAAGAAGTGAAACTGCAGACCTCGAACTTCTCCGCGGAATACGGCCGCATGTCCGGACCGGCATTCAACATCGTTACCAAGAACGGCACGAACGAATTCCACGGAGCTGCTTTCGAGTTCTTCCGGAACGATCGTGCTCGATGCCCGCAACTCCTTCGCGGCAAGAAAGACGCCGCTGCGTTTCAACGATTTCGGTTATGACTTGGGCGGCCCGATCCTGAAGAACAAGTTGTTCTTCTTTGTGGGCGAGGAATGGAAACGGCTACGCCAGTCGCAAACACCCAGCCGGCTGACGGTTCCGTCCAGCGCGCAACTGAATGGGTTTTTCGGCAATACGACATTGTTTTACCCGGGAACCAGGACGCCGATACCGGGCAACAACATCTCGAACATGATCACGCCGGACGGCCGCGCCATCGCGAACGTGTACCGGCTGATGTCATCGCAGGCTCAGAGCTTCACCGATGCAGCCGTATCGAACAATCTGACGCTTGCGCCCAGCAATCCCTTCGACTTCCGCGAAGACCTGGTTCGCCTCGACTACACGATCAACGAGAAGAACACGGTTTACGGCCGCTGGATCCAGGATTACAACCAGCTGGTCGATCCGTTTGGAACCTTTGCCGCCAGTGGAAACCTGCCCACTACGCCGACCCTCCGCATGCGTCCCGGCCAAAGCTTTCTGATTGCCGAAACGTGGATACCAACACCTCACATCGTGAACGAAGCCCGAGCGAACGCGAGTTGGGCGTCGCAGCACATTCCGCCGTACGGGAACACATGGCAGCGCAGCACGTACGGATTCCAATTCAATCAGCTCTATCAGGGCGGTCAATACGACGCGAACGGCATCCCGCAGGTGTCGATCACGGGCTATGCCGGATTCCAGGGACCGAACTTCGCGTTGATGTCGCCAAGCACGGACATTCAGTTCTCCGATACCATGTCGGTCACCACCGGCAATCACCTGATCCGGTTCGGAGCAATTCTCATTCGCGATCGCGTTGATCAGAATGGCCGGCCGCCCTATCCCGGCAACATCGTCTTCAACACGGGGAACAATCCCAACACAACCGGCAACGCTTTAGCCGACGCCCTGCTTGGCAACTTCCAGAGCTACACGGAAGCCAGCGCAGATCCTGTCGGCTTCTTCCGTTTCACCCAACCGGAGGCTTTCGTGCAGGACACCTGGAAAGTGACTCCGAAATTGAGCCTGGAGATTGGTGTTCGCTATCAGTATCTGCAGCCGATGTACACGACGGCGAACAACATGGCGAACTTCGACCAGAACCGATACAACCCAGCGCAAGCGGTTCGCGTCACACACGGCGGGCGTCGTCGTGCCCGGTTCCGGCAATCCTTACAACGGCTTGATTCTAGCCGGCAATGGCGTGCCAACTGATCAGCAAGGTCGCGTACCGGGTTCGACGAGCAGCTTCTTCAAGCAATTCCCGAACCGGCGCTCCGCGCGGGCTTCTACAATACGGCCAACACGTTTGGGCCCCGTTTCGGCTTTGCTTATTCGCCGGACAGCAAAACGGCCATTCGTGGCGGATACGGAATCTTCTATAACCGCCCGGAAGGAAACATCATCTTCTCTCAGGTCAACGTTCCACCCATCCTGCAGACCACCGAGTACGACAACGCCAACCTGGCGAACATCACGGGCGGCTCGGCGGCAGCAGGAGCGCTCGGATGCATCAGCGCCATCAACCCGAATCTGCAGAACACCTCCACGCAGCAATACAGCTTCAGTGTCCAACGGGAATTCAGCCAGGGTATTCTGGCCGAGCTTATCGTACGTCGGCAACCTGAGCCGGCATCTTGTTGCGTCAGCCGAATATCAACTTCCCGGATCTCGCTCTTGTGGCGGCGAATCCATCTGCATCGCAAAACGCGTTCCGCCCTATCTCGGCTATAGCGCCATCAATCAATTCCAGAGCGACTCTACCTCCAACTACAACGCCTTGCAGGCTTATGCTTCGAAGCGACTTGGCGCCATAACAGCTACCGCGAGCTATACCTGGTCTAAATCTCTGGGCGATTCGAGCGGAGAAGGTGACAACCTCGAGAACTGGCAAAACCGCCATTTCAATTACGGCCCGACCAGCTTTGATCGCAGGCACATCTTCACGGCGACATTTGTCTGGCAGCTACCAATGCTTCGCCAGTACAACGGCATTGTTCGACACACGGTGGGCGGCTGGCAGTTGAGCGGCGTTGTTCGTGCTCAAACCGGCCAGTACTACACAGTGACCGGCAGCACCGCCACCGGTACGCGACGCGCCAATTACCTCGGGGGCTCCCATCACAGTGGCCAATCCAGTCACCATCTCTCTGGTTCAATACGCTTGCATTCGCCGCCGCTCCAGCATCGCAATTCGGCACCTCGGGAACAGGAATTATCGAAGGACCCGGTCTGCAGACCTACGATCTGTCTCTGGCAAAACACTTCACTTTCGCCGAGCGCTTCGACCTGAAGTTCCAGGGCGATTTCTTCAACGCCCCCAACATCACTAACTACAACGGTGTCAACGTGGTGACTTCGAATTCGAACTTCGGGACCATTTCTTCGGCCTATCCGCCGCGAAACATTCAGCTTAGTCTCAAATTGGCCTTCTAATAAAAGGCCGAAACAGCGGCTCGTATAGGCATACGGGCCGCTTCAGTTGTATAATTTTTGTTTGGGCTACCGAAGCGCGTCTAGACGTGTGTCTTCCCGCGCTTTTTCCGTCGGCAGCGTCACAACCGAGCCGGCCAAACTCGCCCGATCTTATTCAGAGGACCTCAAAATGCCAAAACGTACATTTCAGCCGAATAATCGCAAACGCGCCAAGACCCATGGCTTCCGCGTTCGCATGAAAACGGCTGATGGCCGCGCCGTGTTGTCGCGCCGGAGAGCCAAAGGCCGACACAAGCTCACCGTTAGCGACGAGCCAGCGGTGCGTTATTCGAACTAGTCTTTAACTCTTTGTTCTTCCGCTGTCACTTCCTAAAGCCAGCCGGGTCCTTCGCAGCTCGGAATTCCGGGAAACATACAACCGAGGGTCGCGTCTCACCAGTCGATTCTTCGTGGCGTTCTGCCTGCGCTCGGGTGACATACCGCAACCCGTTCGCTTCGGGTTTACTACACCACGAGCGATCGGAAAGGCAGTCGTTCGCAACCGAATTAAGCGAAGGATGCGCGAAGCCGTTCGGCACGAACTGGGCTCTTTCCCCGATAATTGGATTATTGTCTTCAATCCCCGCCGTAGTGCGCTCCACGCGGGGTTCGCGGATCTGCGCGTTGAACTAAGACGGGTTTTGGAAAAGTGCAAGTAGTCTTACTCGCTATCCTGAAAGGGTACAAGCTTTTCATTTCTCCGCTTTTGCCATCCGCTTGCCGCTACTATCCAACGTGTTCCGAATACATGATGGATGCAGTCGTGAAGTACGGACCATGGAAGGGCGTGTGGAAGGGCTTACTGCGTTTAGGCCGTTGCCATCCGTTTCACGACGGCGGCTACGATCCGGTCCGCTAGACGTCATTACGAGATTCAACTATGTCCACAAACATCGGCAGCGTGCCTCCGAAGCCGCCTTCGTTCGAGAAGCGTCTGCCCATAGCACTGGCACTCATGATGCTGGTGTTGCTTGCCTCCCAATATTTCTTCAAGCCGGCGCCGGGACCGAAGCCCGTCACCCCTGCCAACAAAGAACAAGCAGCTAAGAGTCACAGATAAACCTGCTCCCGCGAATCCGGCGACTTCTCCAGCCGTGGGCCGTGAGGGTGCCGGCGGTCGCGTTTCGGCCTCGGCTGAAACCGAAACGGCCATAGACACTTCGCTGTACCACGTCATCTTCACCAATCGCGGTGGGGTGGTTAAAAGCTGGGTTCTCAAACAGTATCGCGACGAATCCGGGAAGCCGCTGGAACTAGTCAATACCGCGGCTGAGAATGTTCCCCGTCCGTTCGCCATCGAGTTGAAGGATCAAAAGCTCACCGTCGATCCGAATGCCGTGCTGTATCAGAGCAAGGAATCCGGCGACGGAGCTGGCGTGGAATTCGACTTCGCGGACGGCAATACGACAATTCATAAGTCGTTTTCCTTCTCCAAAGACAGCTACCTGGCGGACGTGAAATCGCAAGTGCTGGTCAACAACAGCCCGGCACCGCATTTCCTCATGTGGAGAGGCGGATTTGGCGATCAGAAGGCCAACAATGCGGCGCAGTCTCAGCACACGGTTCGCTACGATTCGGGTGCCGGGAAACTGGTCACGAAGACGACCAAGGATGCGAAGGACGGGCCAGTCACGGATTCCGGCAGCTACACGTTTGCCGGTCTGGAAGACACGTTCTTTGCAGCCGTAGCTCTTCCCAACGGCTCATCGAACTCTGGAAGTACGTACCTTTAGCGATTCGGTAAAACCGCCCAAAGAAGAAAAGTCGGTCAATTTCGTAGGCGACGGGCTCTCGACTGGAGCCCAGAACGATTTCTCGTTCTTTGTGGGTCCGAAGGACATCGACATCCTCCAGAAGGTTAACCCGAAGCTGGGCCAGATTGTCGATTGGGGCTTCTTCGGAATCCTCGCCCATCCACTTTTCACTTCTCTCAACTGGGTTCATGACCACTGGACCGGCAATTTCGGATGGGCGATCATCCTCGTCACGCTCATCATCAACGTGGGGCTGTTCCCGCTGCGACTCTCGAGTCTGAAGTCCGCTCGCAGGATGCAGAAGCTTCAGCCGCAGATTCAGGCCATCAATGCGAAGTACAAGAACATAAGCCTTCGCGATCCGAAGAAGGCAGAGCAGAACCAGGAAGTGATGGCGCTTTATAAGCAGGAAGGCGTGAATCCGGTGGGCGGGTGCTTGCCCATGATCATTCAGCTGCCTTTCTTCTACGCGTTCTATCGCGTACTGAACATCGCCATCGAGCTGCGACATGCTCCCTGGCTCTGGGTTCCCGATCTTTCGTCTGCCGAAACACTGCCGATTCACCTTCTGCCGCTGATCCTGATTGCGCACCCAGTTCCTGACTCAGCGTATGACTCCTGCGGCAGGCGTCGACCCGAATCAGCAGAAGATGATGCTCATGATGCCGCTCTTTTTCGGCTTCATGTTCTACCATGCCTCCGCTGGGCTTGTACTATATTGGTTAACCGGTAACCTGGTTGGAATCGCTCAGCAGTTGCTTATCAACAGACTGATGCCTGCGGCTCCTGCTCCGGCCGCGCCGACATCCAAAGCACCTATGAAAAAGATCACCAAGAAGTAAGCCCGATGAAATACACTGTCGAGTCGTTAGGGCCGAAACTGGATCAGTTTTTGCTGCAGATCTTGAAGCATGCGGGCCTCAATGTTTCTTACGCACTGCGGGCGCCTGAAAACCCTCATCCCGAAGTAGAGAACCCGGAGGTCACCGTCAACTTTTCCGGAAATGACGTTGATCTGCTCCTGGCAAATCGTGCGGAAGTGTTGCTCGCCCTCGAGCACTTGTCCATGGAGGCGATGCGCATGCCGCCTGAGGACCACTCGCTGATTTCCTTCGACGCCAACGATTACCGCCTTCTCCGAATGGAAGAACTGCGGATGAGCGCTTTGGCCGCAGCGGAAAAGGTGAAACGGACACACGTGCCATTTCACTTCAACCCGATGACCAGCAGAGAACGACGCGTCATCCATCTCGCGCTTCGAGACGAAAAGGAACTGCGTAGCGAAAGCGTCGGAGTCGGTCCCGACCCGAGCCGTAGTAGTGATCCCCGCCGATATGCCTACACCGCCGGCACCGCCCGCTCCTCCGCGAGGAGCGTATCAGGGTCCACGGCCCGGCGGATTCGGCCGAGGCGATGATCGTCGCGGACCGGGCAATGGCAAGTTCGATCGTCGGCCCCGCTCTGGTGGCGGCGATCGAGGCCGGCGAGGCCCGCGCTAGCTTCCTCCCTACATGAATCTGCGCGACACGATCGTCGCGATTTCGACTCCTCCCGGACGCGGCGGACTAGGTGTGGTGCGTCTCTCAGGAGATCGAAGCCGGGAAATCGCGGAACGGATATTGCGTCCTCGAGAGCGGCGGAATTGGCAGTCCTGGCGCAGCGAACTCGCCGAATTAGTGGATAGGGAAGACGTCACGATCGATCAGGCTGTCGTCTCTTTCTTCGAGCGCCCGCGCTCTTACACCGGCGAAGACGTTGTTGAGATCGCCTGTCATGGATCTCCGGTTGTTCTTCGTGCCTGTGTAGAGCGTGCAACGACCGAAGGAGCCCGCCTCGCCGAGCCAGGCGAATTTACCTTGCGCGCTTACCTTTCGGGCCGCATCGACCTTCCCCAGGCAGAGGCTGTTCGGGAACTGATCGACGCTACAACGTTGTATCAGGCTCGCGTTGCCGCGCAGCAGCTAAACGGCTCGGTGTCTCACCGTATCCGGCCGGTCAAGGAGCAACTGCTTGAACTGATTTCGCTGCTCGAAGCAGGAATCGATTTCGCTGAAGACGATGTCAGCGTTGCAGCTGCGGACGAAATACTACGCCGCCTCGCTCCTATCCGCAGGGAACTGGACCGGCTGGTCACGAGTTTTGGCGCAGGCAGACTCGTTTTCGGAGGTTTCACGCTTGCCATAGCAGGGCGACCCAATGTAGGCAAGAGCAGCTTATTCAACAGGCTCCTCGAACAGGATCGCGCGATCGTAACCGATATCCCCGGTACCACTCGGGACATGATCTCCGAATCCACTGCGCTCAACGGTATTCCACTACGGCTGGTTGATACCGCAGGCATTCGCGAGAGTACTGATCTGGTCGAGGGCTTGGGAATTGAGAAAAGCTTTCAGGCGGTTGCAGACGCCGATTTGGTGATCTTAGTTCTTGATGGATCGACAGAACAAACCGAAGACGATGACGCTCTCCGCACCAGACTGGAAGGAAGTAAACCGCTGTTGGTTGCGAACAAAGCCGATCTCGGGAGACGACTGGACGGCAATCTGGACGTCATCGCCGTTTCAGCACTGACGGGCGTTGGAATGCCGGCGCTGAAGGAGGCGATCATGCGGCGGCTGGCTCCAAGCGGCCTGGCTGAACCTGAAGACGGAAGTATCACAAGCGTGCGGCACGTGAACCTGCTTCGCGAAAGCCTGGAAGCGCTGGACCATGCCAAATCTGCGGTCGAATTCGGCATTCCGCACGAAATGATCCTGATTGATCTTTACGCTTCGCTCCGGCCGATTGACGCGTTGACCGGCGCCACTACTGCTGACGACATACTCAACCGCATCTTTTCGACCTTCTGCATCGGCAAATAGCGGAACGCTGGAACGTCGACATCCGAGCTTGCCCTACCTGGATCGCTGCTGAAGGGCTAGAACGGCATAACCAGTGGCCGCATCACTCATAAACCGGCCAACATCACTCTTGGGATCGCGTTGCTTATTCAACGAGTAAGCGCGCCAGGATCCTTCGTCTGTTTCCTGATGTGTTCGCAGCCAGGCGAGGCCATTTTGGCGTGCATCGAGCGCTTTCTTTTCTCGACTGCTCTCCAACGCCAGACTGATCAAGGCGGTTGCCAGCGCATCGCTTTGCGCATCCTGAGCCGTTTGGTCACGCCGTGTCCACGCTCCTAGACTTGCCAGATTCCACCCGCCATCCTGTTTCTGTTTTGCGCAGAGCTCGGCAAGTAGATCGCGCTTCTCGCTCGCTGCGAGCAGATCACGCATATATTCCGAAGCCCATAAGGTCGAGACTTTGTTGATGAGCGGTTGTTGGGCATATCCGGCTCGCAAAAACGTTTTAAGGGCCTGCACATGCGATTGGATGGGGCGACTCTTTTGATACTGCTGAGGTGCCCAGCCGACCGCTAGCGCCATCCAGGTCGCCCCCGCGTACTGCGACTCGGCCGCTTCCCACGGAGCAAGTTTGAAAACTTGCCAGTCCCACGCCCCTGCGCTGGTACCTGACGCAAGCTGCAATCCCCAAGCAGCATTAAACGCGTCCAGAGTAATTTTCGAGAGCTGATGCGACAGGCGGTCTTCGTTCGCTAAAACGAGCGCATTCAGAACTGCCTCGGTAGAACGGGACTCCTTCGACTTCCCTGGTCCCGACTTCGCATCAAGATAATACGGCTGAACTTCGTTCCATAGCCTGACGCGTTTGCGAACGTTTGCCAGGATCATTTGCTCTGTTCGGGGCAAGGCCTTCTCGTGCAGTTCCTTCCTCAGCACACTACGTGAAAGCACATAAGGGAGGACAGTGTGACACGAGACGCATGTGGTCTCGTGGTCCCTTTGCGCTTTGTCCCACTTCACCCACCAATCGGCTCTTTCGTCCAGATAAGACGCAGCAGCGGTCGGATTCCAGGATTGTGCCCGAGGCGAGGTCGCTCCCGAACCAGCATTGGCAGCTCGACCGTGTGCCATCAGCCAAAAACATAAGGAAAACAGCACCCAGCCTTTGTTTGGCATCGCGTCCTCCTCCGCAGCAGAATCTTCAGGCTACTAAAGTCACGCCATTTTGGCCATGGTAGATGGCTGGACAGGCATAAAATGGGCCTAGCCGCGGGTTGCGACATATGCATTCGAGAGACATACTTATATGCCTACGAGAACTACGCTGATAATTGACGACGGTCTTCTCGACCGAGCGCGTGAGCTTACCGGCATTGAAGAGAAGACGGCTTTGGTCCGAGCAGGGATTGTTGGCGTGTGGCAACTTGAAAGACCGCAAAGCTACTCTTTCCGATCTCTACTCTTTGCCATCTGCCAAGTCAGCGTCTGATACTGAAGTTGCGCGGTTGCTTGAGGACCGTAAGCTTTGGGGCCGTGGTTTGGGCTGGATTGACGTACATCTTCTTTGCGTCGGCACTACTTTGCTGGATGCCACTTGTGGACGTTCGATGAACGTGTGTCTGCCGCCGCCCGAGATCTCCAGATCAGTTGAACGGTGGCGCCCGTTAGTTCGAACGCGATCAGGGTGATGTGATTATTTGCCGGCCGCTTGCACTTGACGGTGAACAGCATCGAGTACGCCGTTAATAAAGGACACCGACTCGTCATTGGAGAATTGACGCGCAAGTTCAATTGCTTCGTCGATCACGACAGGGGCCGGCACGGCATTCTGCTTCAGCTCGTAAATAGCAAGGCGCAGGATGTTGCGGTCGACGACGGCCATGCGGGAAAGCCGCCAGTGCTCCGATTTCGCTTCGATATGTTTATCGATGCTCTCCGCATTGGCGACCGTACCGCGAGCCAACTCTTCCATAAAGCGGTCAGGTTTGGGTTTCTTCTCGTCTTCCTCTGAGTAGAGGGTTTCGTAGAAGTGCGAAATTGCACTGTCGATGGAACCGCCCCGGATGTCCCATTCGAAGAGTACTTGGAGCGCCCGTTTCCTGGACCGATGCCTAGCGGCCATGGCTTCCGTCGCCCTTCAAGCTTGTAATCAGATTCGCGAGCTCGATTGCGACCTCTGCAGCTTCGGCGCCCTTATTACCGCTCTTCCCGCCGGCGCGATCCATAGCCTGCTGCATGTTATCGGTTGTGAGCACGCCGAAGGCGACAGGCACCCCGGTTTGCAGGCTCACTTGGTTTAATCCGTCCGTTGCGCCGCGTGCAACAAATTCGAAGTGCGGAGTATCCCCACGGATCACAGCACCCAAGGCAACCAGTGCATCGCATTGCGGCGCTAACGTTCTGGCGGCGATTGCCAATTCCCACGCCCCCGGAACCTTCACCAAGATGATGTTCTCCGGTTTGCAGCCGTGCTTCTCCAACGCTTGCAGTGCGCCCGTCGCAAGCTGCTCGGTAATGAACTCATTAAAGCGGCTCACGAGGACACCGATCCGCAAGTTTGTCGCGTCAAGCGATCCCTGGTAAGTCTGATACGGCATGAAGTAAGGCAAAGCGCAAGAATTGCGCCTGCTATGGGATAATTCGGTTTACCCTCAGTCTACCTCATTGACATGGATCCCCGTTTCATACGCAATTTCAGCATCATTGCGCATATTGATCACGGCAAATCCACGCTCGCGGATCGCCTGCTCGAATATACCGGCGCCCTCTCTCAGCGCGAAATGATGGAGCAGGTCCTTGACAGCATGGACCTGGAACGCGAGCGTGGCATCACGATCAAAGCCCATGCGGTTCGCTTGGATTACAAAGCGGACGATGGTCAGCAGTATGAACTGAATCTCATCGACACGCCCGGCCACGTAGATTTTACGTACGAAGTCTCGCGCAGCCTTCAGGCCTGTGAAGGAGCGCTGCTGGTTGTCGACGCTTCGCAAGGCGTCGAAGCTCAAACACTTGCCAATACATACCTGGCCCTTAACCATGACCTTGAAATCATTCCGGTCATCAACAAGATCGACCTTCCTTCCGCCGAACCGGAACGGATCCGCGAACAGATTGAGCAGGTAATCGGACTTGATGCCAGCGACGCCGTTCTGGCAAGCGCCAAAAACGGTATTGGGATTCGCGAGATTCTCGAGGCAGTGGTCCGTCGTGTTCCCATTCCCAAAGGCGACCCGGATGCTCCTCTGCGCGCCTTGATCTTCGATTCCTGGTTCGACCCCTACCGCGGTGTGATCATTCTCACCCGTATCGTGGACGGCACGCTCCGCAAAGGTCAGAAGATCCGGCTCTGGTCGAACGGAACTGTTCATGAAGTCGAGGGTCTGGGCTTCCAATCGCCTAAGCCGGTCCCTTGCGACGAACTGACGGCCGGTGAGGCCGGCTTTCTTTTCGCCAACATCAAGACGGTGTCCGATGCAAAGATCGGTGACACGATCATGGAAGAAGGAAGACGGGCGGACGAACCGCTGCCGGGCTTCCAGGAGATCAAGCCGATGGTTTTCGCGGGTCTCTACACGATCGAGTCGCACGAGCACGGCTTGCTTCGGGATGCACTCGAAAAGCTTCGGCTCAACGACAGCGCCTTTAATTTCGAACCAGAGAATTCAGTCGCCCTCGGCTTCGGCTTTCGCTGCGGCTTCCTGGGATTACTACATCTCGAGATCATCCAGGAGCGTCTGGAGCGCGAATTCAAGATTGACCTGATCACGACTGCTCCAGGTGTGCGCTACCGGGTAACAACGACGACCGGCGAAGTCGTGGAAGTCGACAATCCGCAGAAATTCCCGGACCCTTCCTCTATTCAGCAGATCGAAGAACCGATCATCGACGCAACAGTCATTACGCACGAAGAGTACATTGGCGAAATCCTGAAGCTGCTCGAGGAGAAGCGAGGCAATCAGAAGAAATTCGAATACATCGGGGGCGGGCGAGTTCTGCTGTCGTATGAACTCCCACTGAATGAGATTGTCATGGACTTCTACGATCGCCTGAAATCTGCTTCTCGGGGATACGCTTCACTTGACTATCATCTTTCCGGCTATCGTGTTTCACCGATGCAGAAGCTGGACGTACTCGTCGCGGGCGAGCCAGTTGACGCGCTCTCGATGATTGTCCACCGGGATTTTGCCTACGAACGCGGTAAAGCGTTGATCGAACGGCTTCGCAAACTGATTCCGCGACAGATGTTCGAGGTCGCGCTGCAGGCGGCCATCGGAAACAAGATCATTGCCCGCGAAACGATCGCAGCCATGCGCAAGAATGTTCTCGCAAAATGCTACGGCGGCGACATCTCGCGCAAGCGCAAGCTGCTCGAAAAGCAGAAAGAAGGCAAGCGCCGCATGAAACGGGTCGGGCGCGTCGAGATTCCGCAAGAGGCGTTTCTGGCGGTTCTTAAGGTTGGTACCAGCGACTCTGGTAACGACTGAACAGAAAATCTATAAAGGAATATTGCCGTGTTTTTTGCGCGGCATCGTGTCTCCCTTATTCGCCAACATCCGTAATGCGCGGATCACTTTGCGCCGTGTCTCATGCGGCTCAATGACATCGTCGACGTAACCGCGCTCCGCAGCGACAAAGGGATTAGCGAAGCGGTCACGGTACTCTTCGATCTTCTCCTGCCGGTTCTCGTCGGGACGGTCGGAGGCGAGCAATTCTCTGCGGTACAGGATATTCACCGCTCCTTCCGGGCCCATGACAGCGATCTCAGCCGTGGGGTAAGCGAAGTTGATATCCGTGCGCAGATGCTTGGAGCCCATCACGCAGTAAGCTCCACCGTATGCCTTCCTGGTGATCACCGTGATCTTCGGGCACCGTTGCCTCCGCATAGGCATACAGCAGCTTGGCACCGTGCCGAATGATCCCGCCAAATTCCTGCGCCGTACCGGGCAAGAAACCCGGTACGTCCTCGAACGTGAGAATGGGGATCTGGAAAGCATCGCAGAAACGTACAAACCGGGCGCCCTTCGTCGACGAATCGATATCGAGGCATCCGGCGAGGTGGGCCGGTTGATTCGCAACGATCCCGATCGATTGCCCCCCAATATGCGCAAAGCCGATCACGATATTACGCGCGAAATGCTCGGCAACTTCAAGGAAATAGCCGTCATCGACCACGCGCGTGATGACATCCTTGATGTCATAGGGCTTGTTGGATTCGACCGGTATCAGTGTGTCCAGGTCTTTGTCCGCCCGGTCCTCCGGATCGCTGCTGATGTTCCTCGGAACGCCATCCAGGTTGTTTTGAGGTAAAAACCGCAGCAGGTTGCGGATGCGCTGGAGACAATCTTCGTCGTCCGCCGCAAGGAAATGAGCGACGCCACTCGTCGCGTTGTGGGTCATGGCGCCGCCGAGATCTTCTTTCGTGACGTCTTCATGCGTGACGGTCTTGATCACGTCGGGCCCAGTCACAAACATGTGGCTCGTGCGGTCAACCATGAAAACAAAGTCCGTCAGAGCAGGGGAGTAAACGGCCCCTCCTGCGCAGGGGCCCATAATCGCCGAGATCTGCGGAACGACCCCGCTCGCGAGTGTATTGCGAAGAAAGATATCCGCATAACCGGCTAGGGACGCAACTCCTTCCTGAATACGCGCTCCGCCTGAATCGTTCAATCCGATAATAGGCGCGCCTGTCTTCATTGCCAGGTCCATTAACTTGACGATCTTCTGTGCGTTCGCTTCAGAAAGAGATCCGCCGAAAACGGTGAAGTCTTGCGCAAATACAAAGACCTGACGGCCGTGAATTAAACCGTGTCCCGTCACGAAACCGTCGCCGTCAATCAGCGTATTCTGCAGGCCGAAGTTATACGAGCGATGGCGAACAAGCTTATCGAGTTCTTCGAACGATCCCTCGTCAAGCAACAGATCGACCCGTTCCCGCGCCGAAAGCTTCCCTTCTGCGTGCTGCCTTGCCTTCCTTTCGGCACCTCCGCCTTCTTCGGCTCTTGCGTGGCGGCGCCGTACCTCTTCGAAACGATCTGTCATGTTTTACGTAGTCACTCGCGAACCGATTAGATTACCTCGAAGACCAAGCACTTCAGGTAGTGCGTCTCCGGAACAGTCAACAGAATGGGATGGTCGCCGGCCTGAGTGCGGCGTTCCAAAACCCTGAGTTGTTTGCGGGCATCCAGTGCAGCTTCGGCTATTACTTCGAACAGGTGGGCTTCGCTCATGTGGTGGGAGCACGAACAGCTCACGAGAATCCCGCCTGATCGAAGCAACCGCAGCGCACGCAAGTTGATCTCCTTGTATCCCCGTACAGCGCCTTCCAGCGCAGATCTCGACTTAGTGAACGCCGGCGGATCGACAATTACCAGATCGAAGCTTCGCTTGGCCGAAACGAGCGAAGGCAGGTAGTCAAGAACGTTGCTCTCGCGGAACTCGACATTCGTGATCCCATTCAGAGCCGCATTCTGCTGCGCAATCCTGATCGCCAGGGCTGAGCTATCGACCGCCTCAACCGATTCGCATACCGAGGCGAGATGAAGGGCAAAACCACCAGAGCCCGTAAAGCAATCGAGTGCCCGCCCGTGTGCCCAGCGCCGCATGGCGAGATAGTTTTCTCGCTGGTCGAGAAACACTCCCGTCTTCTGGCCGCCCAGCAAATCGGCCTGCCAACGCAGGCCATTCATTTCAATGTTGACGTGCTCCGGAATTGTTCCCGAAAGGACCTTCACTTCCGCGTCCAGGTTCTCCTTCGCACGTATTGGAACATCGTTTCTGGCGACGATCCCAGCCGGCTGGAGCAGTTCCTCCAGGACGTGGACGATCTCGTTCGATAGTCGATCCATGCCTTGATCAAGCAATTGAAGCGAGATGAACTCCCCATACCGATCCACGATGAGCCCGGGCAGAAGATCCCCTTCGGCATGCACAAGCCGGTACGCGTTAGAGCTTTGAACGATCTTGCTGACGAAATCGGTAGGCTGCTTCTATCGAGCGCTTCAGGAACGCTTTGTCGACGGGCTCTACGCGTCTTGCGAGAAGTCGCAAGGTAATCTGCGAAGCGGAACTGTAGTGAGCCGTCCCAAGAGGTTTGCCTCTCGCGTCCGTGACTGTTACGACATCCCCGGGCTGGGCCGATCCGCGGTCAAGAACGTCACTTGCGAAAATCCAGGGGTGACCCGAAAATACCCGGTCCGCGGCTTTTCGACTGACGCGAACAACCGGCACATTGGACATCGACTCATTACAGCAGAGCATCAGTTTTGAGTAAGGTGCTTCCGCTCGCTGCGGGTCTGGGCGCGCTCTATCTCTGCTTTTTGACCGCAACTCACTACTGGGACGGAGTACTGTTCTCGCTGTATATCGAGAAGGCTTCGGAAGGCCTTCTGCCGCGCGCCATCCTTTTCCATCCAAACCATCTGCTGTACTCGGGCTTCGGCTACCTTGTTTACAACCTGCTCCATTCCTTTGGTCTGACGGTGCGTTCCCTCACTGCTCTTCAGATCGTCAACGTGCTGGCCAGCGTTCTGTGCGCGACGGCCATATTTCGGTTGTGTACACGTCTTTTCCGCTCGTCTGAGCTGTCGGTATCATGCACTCTGCTGTTCGCTCTGGGAGCGACGTGGTGGAGATTCTCGACCGACGCCGACAGCTACATCCTGGCCGTATTCTTCCTGTTAGCCGCCGTTGCTTCCGTTCTGGGCGCAAAGCCTCACCTGGTAGGTGCCGGCGTTTGGTTAACCTCCGCCATGCTGTTTCACCAGCTCGCCATTTTCGGGTACGTTCCGCTTCTGGTCGCTCTTTGGCACGAGCCGAGAACGAGAGCGGAACGGCTACGACGCGCCTTGGCTTTCGTCTCCGCGACAGGGGCGTGTGTCGCAACAGCCTACTACATTGCTTACGCATTCACCCATCCAGGATCCTCACCACAATCGTTCCTCGCTTGGGTAACGAGCGTATCGAACGACACAAAGACCACTAGCTCACTCGAACAACTAGTTGTCTCTAACTTGTCCAGCTACCTCAAGCTGTTCGGCGGAGGGAAGATTGGCCTGCTGCGGGATTTCGTCTCTCCTCCGGTCGTTCTCGCCCTGATCTTTTCCGTCGGATGCGTAGCAACCGGAGTGGCGAGACTATTCCGACGGCAGCCAACGCCACAGATGGGCCGTCCAGAAATGGATCGAAGCACCTATCTGGTCCTGGGGTCGTGGATCGCGGCTTACCTGATCTTTCTGTCCTGGTTCGAGCCCGGTAATGCGTTCTATAAGCTTTTCGTCTGGCCGCCGGCGGTGTTACTGATCGGAGCTTATCTCAACCGCAAGAGTAGTTCGATAGTAGACGCGTTCCGATGGTTCGCGTTGGGATTAGCAGGGTGGAACTTCGCAGCTTTTATCTATCCGCACTCGCAGATTCGCGCGGATCCAGTCTTGAGTTTGGCGAAGCGAATTGACCAAGAGCTTCCAAAGTCCGCGACGGTGTACTACAAGGCTCTGAGCCCCGACGATTGGTATCTGGAATATTTTGCCCCCGGAAGAAGCTGGCAACCGCTTCCTCCGGCAAGCGAGATCCGGCCGGCTACGGGCAGAGAACCGGTCTGTTTTGAAACGACAGCACTGCCGTATGTGCAGGCAGAGATCAACCCGTCTTTACGATGGAGTCTGGTCAATGGGCAACACAACATCCGTCTCGAATGTGCGCAGCCGAAGAGGAACTAAACGTCCAGGTTGCGGACGTCTAGCGCATTTTCCTCAATGAATTTACGGCGGCTCTCCACGTCTTCACCCATCAGGGTCGAGAAAATCGGTTCCGACTCGGCAAAGTCCTTCAAGTCGACTTGCAACATCGTCCGGGTTTCGGCGTTCATGGTGGTCGCCCAAAGCTGCTCAGCGTTCATCTCGCCCAAGCCCTTATAGCGCTGTACGTTGACCTCTCGCGTCCCTTCCGTTTTTACCGTTGACAAGAGGTCTCGCCAGTTCTGGATCACCTCTCGCTGCGTATCTTTCACCATCGTGAACGGCGGCTTGTTATAGCGGGCTGCTTGTTTGACGATGGCCCGCAGACGACGAAACTCAGGCATCGAGAGAAATTCGGTGTTGATGTAACGCGTGGCGTTCGTCGGGTCTTTATAGCCGATCATCCAAGCCGAGTGCTCTTCCTCGCGTTCGACGGTGACCTCCAGCTTGACTTGACGAAGCCGTTCCGCAAGCGCCTGGACGTTCGCTTCGTTTTGCAGGTCCGTCTTGGTATCGATGGGAATTTCGACATCCGAAAGAACCTCGACCACGCGCGCATCGCGGACACGGCGTTCCAGGCGGGCGCTCATTTCGGACAACTCATCCAATGTCATGAGAAAGGCCCGCAAGGCGCCGGCTTCAGCCTTTACGGGTTGACCTTCTTCCTGGCTGTTGATCTCGACAATCAGGTTTTCGGTAGCGCGGCGAAGGATCTCTTTGGTGAATTCCTTATCGTCCTTGATGTACTTCTCGCTTTTACCCTTCTTAATCCGGTAAAGCGGCGGCTGCGCTACGAAGACTTTCCCGCGGGTGATCAATTGCTGCATGTGGCGGAAGAAGAACGTCAGGAGCAGCGTACGAATGTGGGAGCCATCGACATCCGCGTCCGTCATGATGATGATCTTGCCGTAGCGAAGCTTCGCCATGTCGAAGTCATCGCCCTTCCCGATACCGGTGCCGATAGCGGTAATCATGGCGCGAATTTCTTCGTGGCCGAGCATCTTGTCGTAACGGGCCTTCTCCACGTTGAGGATCTTGCCCTTCAACGGAAGAATGGCCTGGTAGCGCCGGTCGCGTCCCGATTTTGCGGTTCCACCTGCCGACTCACCTTCGACAAGAAATAGTTCGCAGCGGTCCGGATCACGCTCCTGGCAGTCCGCGAGTTTGCCGGGCAAACCACCGGAATCGAGAGCACCCTTTCGACGAGTAAGATCGCGAGCCTTTCGGGCCGCTTCGCGAGCGCGTGCAGCCTCGAGAGCTTTCGAGACGATCTTCTTCATCACATTCGGATTCTTATCGAAGAACTCGCCGAGCTTTTCATTCACCAGCTGAACGACGTAACCTTGGATATCCGAATTCAGCTTGCCCTTCGTTTGACCTTCGAATTGCGGCTGGGGCAGCTTCACGCTGATCACCGCTGTTAACCCTTCGCGAACGTCGTCGCCGGTCAGATTCTCTTTCTGATCCTTGATTAAGCCGCCTTGTTGCCCAGCCGCATTGATGGTGCGCGTCAAGGCACTACGGAAGCCGCTGAGATGTGTGCCGCCGTCAACCGTGTTGATGTTGTTCGCGAAGCTGAAGATCGTCTCCGAATACGAATCGTTGTACTGCAGGGCGACTTCGATCGTGATCTTGCCGCCGTTCGGGAGTTCACGATCGCCCTCAAAGTGGATAGGCTTCTCGTGCAACGAAGACTTGCCGCGGTTCAGGTGCTTGATAAACTCCGCGATACCGCCGCTGTAAAAGAACTCCTCCGTTCGGATATTTTCGCCGCGTTCATCGCTGAGGACAATCTTCAGGCCTTTGTTCAAAAACGCGAGCTGGCGCAGACGTCCGGCCAGGGTGTCGAAGTTGAACGAAGTCGCGTCCATGATCGTGGGATCGGCTTTGAACGTGATCTTCGTTCCCGTTTTCGTCGACTTGCCTGTTCTCGCCAGCGGAGCCTTCGGAATACCGCGTTCATAGTCCTGTTCCCAAGTCGCTCCCTTGCGCCAGACCTCGAGATGAAGGGTTTCCGAGAGCGCATTGACGCAGCTCACACCGACGCCATGAAGACCGCCGGAAACTTTGTATGTATTTGAATCGAACTTGCCGCCTGCGTGGAGCTTGGTGAGCACAACCTGCGCAGCGGAAACACCTTCCCCTTCGTGAATGTCAACCGGAATGCCGCGGCCATTGTCTACGATCGTGATCGAGTTATCGATGTGGATGGTGCAACTAATTTCAGTACAGTACCCGGCGAGAGCTTCGTCGACGGAATTGTCGACGACTTCATACACCAGGTGATGGAGCCCCATTTCTCCCGTTGAGCCAATGTACATGGCAGGCCGGAGCCGAACAGCTTCCAAGCCTTCGAGGATCTTGATACTAGAGGAATCGTAGGTTTCGTTTTGAGGCACTGTACTCATAAGTCTCTGGACAGCAGACATTAGGCACGTGAAGGCGCTGTCCTCGCCATCACAGCCGAAGCTGAATACTCGGTAACGTCAGATCCGCATGGGCATCACGACATAGCGGTACACCGTTTCAGGCGAACCGCCCCGAGGTCGCATCTCTCCCGCACTTCCTGCGTCTTTGAAGTGGAACTCAATTTCAGTTCCATCGACGGCGCGTAGGAAGTCAAGAAGATACTGCGCGTTGAATCCTATCTCAGTCTCTGCTCCGTCGTACTCGACAGGAATTGATTCCTCGCTTTCTCCGGTTTCGGAGATGGAGGAGTGTACTTTCAGCTCGCCTTTCAGGATCCTGAGCCGAATTGTCTTCGATCGCTCGTCCGCGAATTGCGCCACGCGCTCGATCGCAGACTTCATTTCGTCCTTCTGGATCACCAGAGTATGCGGGTGCTCCTTGGGAAGCACGCGCTCGTAATCCGGGAAATTACCCGTCAGCTTTCGGCTTAGAAGCAGTCGTTTATCGATGCGGAAAAAGAGGTGATTGTCATTGCCGGAGAACTGGATGGTCTTGCTCGCGTCATCGCTCGCCAGCTTCTGGATCTCGCTCATGGCTTTCTTCGGAAGAAGTGCCCGGTACGACGCACCAAGCCCGCTCAGGTCGATCTTTTTCTCAACCAGCGCAAGGCGGTGCCCATCGGTCGCAACCATGATCAGTCCCGTGTCGTTCAGGATCAGGAGCGCACCGTTCAGGGTGAAACGGGACTCTTCCGCCGAGATCGCGAAGATCGTGTTGGAAATCATCTGGGACAAAGCGCCCAGCGGAATCTCTGCCAGAGCTTCCGGCATTTGGGGCAGTTCCGGGAAGCTCTCCCGTGACATGCCGGCGATACGAGTGCGAGAACGCCCGCAGACAAAGCTGGCCCACTGGTTCTCTGCCAGCTTTACCTGTACATCCGCATCGGGAAGCAGCCTGACGTAATCGAGAAGGCGTCGCGCCGGGATCGTGCCCGCACCTTCCTTCTTCACCCGCGCAGGACAAGCACAGCGGATGCCCAGCTCGAGGTCAGTGGCCGTAAGCCAAATCTTGTCTCCGTCGGTCTCGAGCAGGATATTCGAAAGAATTGGGATCGTGGTCTTTCGTTCGACCACACCCTGAGTGAGCCCCAGTTCCCTGACCAGATCAGACTTGCTAACTGCAAATTCCATAAAGAAAGTTTTGAGAGCTCCTTGCACTTGCTCTTACTATTCCTAGTTAGGCCTCTTAAAAGGCATCTACAGAGAACCGTAGTAATAGGGGCTGTGGATATGTTGATTTCTCTCTAAAGTATAGCAAAAAATAAACTTGTCCGCATTTCATCCTGTGGATATCTCCCTTTCAACGGTTTCAAAACTGTCACAGGTACAAAGTTTTCGACAGGCGTCCACATCCCCGCACCGGCCGGGTGTGTGGAAATCTTTCCAACTCTACTGGAGTGTGTCGATTACCCCTTGGATAAGGTTGTTTAAACTCTCATCCTGGTGCCGCAATTCCTCGATTTTCTGAATCGAATGAAGCACCGTCGTGTGGTGTTTGCCGCCAAAGTAGCGACCGATCTCTGGAAGTGATGCTTGGGTCAACTCTTTCACCAAGTACATGGCTACCTGCCTGGGGTATGCAATCTGGCGTGTGTTGCTCTTCAATTTCAGCTGTGATGGCTGTAAGTTAAACCGCTCGGCGACGTTTCGCATCACGGAATCAACAGAGATTTTACGGTCCGGCGCTGCCGTCAAATGCTTCAGGCTCTGGTGCGCCATCGCAAGGGATATTGGCTGGTTTATGAGGGAAGACACGGCAATCAGCCGGGTCAACGCGCCTTCCAGCTCGCGTACATTGCTCTTCGTCTTCGTCGCGATGAAGATCCGCACGTCCTGAGGCAGGAACACGCCTTCAGATTCGGCCTTCTTGTCGAGAATGGCCATCTTGGTCTCGAGGTCGGGCGCCTGTACGTCCACCATCAGGCCCCACTCGAATCGAGAGCGCAGGCGCTCCACGAGCCCGGGCAGCTGGCTGGGCGCGGAATCGCTGGATATGACTAGTTGCTTCTGATGGTCGTAGAGCTCATTGAACGTATGGAAGAACTCTTCCTGTGTACGCTCCTTCCCAGCGATGACATGGATGTCGTCGATGAGAAGCACGTCAGCTGTCCGGTAATGGCGGTGAAAGAGCGACATGCGGTCGAGCTTGATCGAGGTAATCATCTCGTTCATGAAGCGCTCGCTTGAGGTGTACACCACGTTGAGGCCGGCGTAGTTGTCGAGCAGACTCCGACCGATAGCGTGCATCAGATGCGTTTTCCCGATGCCTACACCGCCGTAGATGAATAGCGGGTTATAACTGCGCGAAGGCGCATTCGCCACCGCCTGCGCGGCAGCGTGCGCGAGCTGGTTGGAAGAACCAACCACGTAACTGTCGAACGTGAGCCTCGGGTTCAACCATGAAGCGGTTTTTTCGAAGCGGGGCTCCGTAGAAGGCAGAGGCGTAGGCCCGTCTGTCTTGTTGTCAACTGAAGCCACTCCGGCGCTAGCTGCAAGCGGAACGTGCTGCACTTCATAACAGATGTGCTTGACGGGAAGCTTCAGATCCTGGATGGCCGACCAGATCTGGACTGCATACTCCTGTTGGATCCATTGTTCCGTAGTTTCGTCCGGAACCGAGATCGTCAGCTGATCCTCAGAAAAGGATGCTAGCCTGCTCCGGGAGATCCAGTTTGCGTAGGCACCGGCGGTTAGCTTTTGCGCCAGCTGTTCCTTGATTCTCTCCCAAACGTCACCCAACGCTACACTCCCGCGCCTCTGTTTAAAAATTGACGAAGAATTCCCACATCTTTTCCACAGCTGTGGAAAAGATAGAACCGCCGTATAGCTGGTGGTTTGGATGCCGCGGAACGCGGCTGCATGCAAGCGGAAAAGCCGTTCCCGTGTCTTCGGAAACCTCAGTCTAGCATAGGGGTTTAGATTTGAAAGAAAAAATTTATATCAAAATAAACCCAACAGATTCAAACGCTTATGAGCAATGACTAGAAAATCCCCGGGGCCTTTTAAGCGCCTTCGGAGCGCGCAGATCGAGAGTAAACCTCCTTATTACAACGGGATGAATTGACTTCATAACAAGATCATCGGAGAATGTCATTTAGTCCCCTGCGGGAGTAACTCAGTTGGTAGAGTGCAACCTTGCCAAGGTTGATGTCGCGGGTTCGAATCCCGTCTCCCGCTCCATACTTTCAATCAGTTATCCTTTCTCCTCCTTCTCTAGAAATCGAGTTTTTCAGCCAAACGCTCACACGGTCCTGGTGAGTTTGCGAAAAGCTCTTGGCGAATCGTAGTACGACCCGGTACGGAGCGGTGTCGGGCAGAGGAAACAACATCGCACCTGGGACGAAACGCATTCCAAGCCACAGAGCCGTGAGCCCGTTCTTGCCGAACTTTACCTGCTGCGAAGCGCGATTCGTTCCCGCCTGACGCAACGTGGAATGCCCTTTTGAAGCGGCCCGCGAGATTGGCCGCGGCTCACTTGAAGATATATTACGCTACTGCGCGCACATGATTTGTTGCTGGGCGTCGTTCACGTTTTCAAGCAGCCCTCGGCTTACTGAGTGCGCAGCGCAGACATGGGCTCGATGCCTGAAGCTCTTCGTGCCGGCATATAGCCCGATACTAATGCCACCAGGACGAGCAGCAGGATCATACCTCCATATGTCCTCGCGTCCCAGGGAGACGTAGCGGACAAAAGTGATGCGATGAGACGGGCCGACACGAAGGACGCGACCGTTCCCGCAACGATACCGGCTGCAACCAGGCGGACGTGTTGAGCATGACATCTCGCTGAACGCGGCCAGCGCTCGCTCCAAGCGCCATGCGGACTCCGATCTCCTGACTTTGCGAGCGACCGAGTACGAGATGACCCCGCAAATACCAAGTGACGCCAACAGCAGACCCAGACCGGCGAATGCGGCTACCAGCACCGTGAAGAAGCGGCGGGGAGAGTGGGTGCGATCGACAACGGTACGGATCGGCCGGAACTCTGCCGCGGGCTGTCCGGGGTCAAGTTCGCGCAACGCGCGTAAGACGCTCGCAGCCAACTCGGTAGGCCGTATGCTGGTACGAATCACCAATTGCGCGCCGGCCGGATCCTGTTGTGTCACCGGGTAATAAATCTATGAGCCTACCGGTCCCTCGACGTTTTCCTCATGAACGTCGTCCACAACGCCGATCACCTGGTGCGCGTTTTTGCCGCGCATGAGAATCTTGCGCTCGTCGTGTCGGAGGTCTCCCTGGCGTGTATTCTTCTCGTTAGCGCGCGGCTGCGGTTGCGCAGCTTTCTGGGAGTGTTCGATGTTAATCTCGGCCTCGAGTCAGACCACGCGGCGTCATCATGATCGATTATGACGATGCGGCTTCTTCCTTCGAAGCCGGAGCGGCGAAGCGTTCAGCAACTTCCAGCAGATTCCCGCTCGTATTGCTCATTGCCGGGGATGAGCGCTGCTGGGATGCAGACCAGCGCCCCTTGGGCCCAAACCGACAGCGGGATGAACCTGTCCCCAAGGGAAGTCCCTCGCCCCGGGCGAATTGCCGGCGCCAATGGAGTACGTCAGCACACCGGGATTCGTGCGCGCGAAGCGCATCCGACTTCGTGGCCGGGACTTCACCTGGGCCGATACTTCATACAGCCAGAAAATCGTCCTGGTCAACGCCGCCGCCGGCGGGTGGTTATATGACAGTTTTCGACATAACGTCCTGTTTCGCCGACTTGTGGAGAAGAGTCGCCAGAAAGAGATTGTGTTTCCGCCGGGAGAAAGAAACACCCCTGAACGGCGCTACAGTGTAGTCTGCCAGTTACAGGAAGGTGGATCATGGAGCAATCAGACAACCTCAGATATCGGAAGCTACAGCTTCGTGGAGGAGCAGGCACCATGCCCGCATTAGGATTCGGCACGTTGATTCCCGATGCGGTCGAGACAAGAAATGCAACGAGAACAGCGTTAGAAGCCGGGTTCCGCCACTTGGACTGCGCCGAACGATACCGAAATGAGGAGCAGGTGGGAGAGGCGATTGAAAGCGCCATTCAGACGGGGTCGATTAATCGCGAGAACTTATTCATCACGACCAAATTGTGGAACAACAATCATCGGCCGGAACGAGTGCAGCCTGCAATCGAGTCAAGCCGTGACCGTCTGCGAGTGGAGTACATCGATCTCTACTTGATTCACACCCCTTATGCGTTTCGGCCGGGAGACGAGCAGGACCCGAGGGATCAAAACGACAATGTACTCTACGACGAAAGCACCACACTCATGGACACCTGGAGGGCGATGGAGAACCTCGTGGACGGCGGCAAGTGCAAGGCGATCGGCTTGTCAGACGTGAGTATTGCGCAATTGCGGGAGGTGTTCGAGCAGGCGAGAATCAAACCGTCCGTGGTCCAGGTCGAGTCCCATCCTTATCTGCCGGAAACCGAAATCCTGGATTTCTGCAACGGCAACGGGCTCGTGATGCTTGCCTTTGCGCCACTCGGTCATGGGATCCAGCCGGGAGTGCTGAAAGATCCAGTCATCCTGGCGATTGCGAGCCGAGTGAACAAGACGCCTGCGCAGGTACTGCTTGCGTGGGGGGTACAGCGTGGGACTGCCATTCTGACAACGCCGAAGACTCCTGAACGCGCTAAGGAAAATCTCGACATTTCCGCTCTTCCTGCAGACGCAATGGAACAGATCAATGCGATCCAGACGAGACAGAGGTTAAATCTGGTGACTGGAACTGGCGTTCCCGGGTTCATAGCAAAAGGCAATTGAATGAAGGACCCACTGGGAGAAGAAGAGATCAGGGTCGCGTTAGAGAGGCATTGGTCCGTTTCGGCCAGCCGGTGACCAGGAAGTAGAGCACGAATTTACTCGCAGGACGTTATCTGCGACTACCTAGTCGGGTGAGCCAATCATTGGGCGACAGGACCTGCAATGTTTGCGCAGCCAGCATCCTGACAAACCGTCAGCATGATGGAATTCCGGGACGGAAATGTGGTTCATGAGACACAGTACTTGGCTGAACCGTTCCAGGCCCCGGCATGGCGTGCCAAGTGGGTGGAACAGCTTGGCCTTCGACGAAGGGCCAAGTTCGTCAACTTTCGGCCTTCTTCCTCGTCCTGGAAAGTATGGGCGCAGAGCTCCGGTGCAAGTTCTTTCGATTCGTTGTCGGTATTTTCGCCGTTGTTGTTGCTCCAGCGTTCTCGCGAGAGTCCGTCCAGCACAAAACGACCAATTCGTTCAAGATTCGCCTTTCGAAACCCGAGATCTTCCTCCATGCCCTTAACCGGCTGACATTTGGGCCGCGGCCGGGCGATCTTGAGGCGATTACCCAAATGGGCTTGAAGCGCTGGATGGATCTTCAGCTTCATCCGGATCGGATCACGGAAAATCCGCTATTGCTCCGACGCTTACAGCCATTAGAGTCCTTGCAGTTAAGCATTCGCGAGGCGTACCTGCGGTATCCACCGCCGCAGTTGATCGGTGCCATCGCGCGGGGGCGTGGAGAGCTTCCGGACGATCCGGAACTGCGAACGCTGGCTACCCGTCTTGCCGAACGATATCTCCAGAAAAAGCATCTGGATCCGCCCGCAACGCTGTCCGGGACAAGCGCCAGGATGCCGCAGAATCCCAATGATCTGTCCGATCTCGAGGGCCGGTTACATCTGAGCGACATTCTGAATCGCAGATCAGATCGAAACATTACGACGTGGCAAACCGGAAGAGAAGAAAGCAACTCCTCCAGGCGTTACCAGCTGGGCAAACAGAGTGACTTTGTCTGGGCTCTACCGCCACAGGAAAGGCAACGGCTGCTCGCCTTTGCTCCGGTCCCGCTGCGGCGGGAGTTGATGCGTTCTGTGGCTCCTCAGAACGTCATCGCCATGGATTTGACCGAAGGTAAAATGCTCCGAGCTGTTTATAGCAATCGCCAGTTGCAGGAGTTGATGGTGGATTTCTGGTTCAACCACTTCAACGTCTTCCTGAACAAAGGCGCGGACCGCTACACGGTGCCCGCCTATGAGCGTGATGCCATCCGCCCTCACGTCTTCGGGACGTTTCACGATCTCCTGCTCGAAACAGCAAAAAGTCCGGCCATGCTGTTTTACCTCGACAACTGGCAATCAGTCGCGCCGGAGAAGGCACAAGCCACCACCCGACCGAATGCGAGGCCCAGACGAGGCCTGAACGAGAACTACGGTCGCGAGTTGCTCGAGCTGCATACCCTTGGTGTGGATGGCGGTTACACACAACACGACGTAACAGAAGTGGCGCGCTGCTTTACCGGATGGACCATTGCGGCGCCTCGCAAAGGCGGCGGTTTTGAATACAACGACAGACTCCACGACAAAGGGCGAAAGGTCGTGCTCGGTTACGTGATTCCGGCGGGTGGAGGCATGAGCTGATGGCTTGACCGTCATCGACATACTGAGCCGCCATCCTTCTACGGCCCGATTTATCTCACTGAAGCTCGCTCGCCGCTTTGTGGCCGATGATCCACCACCTTCGCTTGTGGCGCATATGGCGAAGACATTCCTGAAAACGAAGGGCGATCTGCGAGAGGTTGTTCGGACAATGATCACTTCGCCTGAGTTCTGGTCGAAGGGAGCTTACGAAGCCAAAATCAAAACGCCTTTCGAGATGATTGCCAGCGCTCTGCGCACGACGAATGCCGATCTGACGTCTGGCTATGCGCTGGCGAACGAACTTCAGAAACTCGGCGAACCTCTGTACCGGAAAGTCGAGCCCAGTGGATACAACTCTGCAAACTCCGAATGGGTGAACTCGAGTGCATTGCTCGAACGCATGAACTTCGCTCTAGCCTTGGCACACAATCGGATCTCCGGCGTTACGGTCGACCTGCCAGCATGGGCCGCCGCAGCGGAAAAAGATCCCCTGGGTTTTTCGCGATCTCTTCTCGAGCAAGATCCGAGCGCGCAAACAACTTTGGCGATCAACAAAATAATGAATGATCCCAATGTGCGCGCACAACTCTCATCGGCTGCGAAGTTGCCGGATCCGCAAGTTCCGAGCCTGATTGCCGGAATCACGCTAGGATCCCCGGAGTTTCAACACCGCTGAACTTCGTTCAAAAGGTCACGACATGTCATCACGAAGAGTCTTTCTCAAGAGTTCGGCCTTGGCGATGTTCGGCGTGGGCTCCGTGCCAACCTGGCTTACGCGTGCGGTCTTCGCCAAAGATGCTCCGGGCGAGCGGAAGAAGATCTTGATCGCAATCTTTCAACGCGGAGCCGTTGACGGCTTGAATGTCGTTGTTCCACATGGCGAAGCCGCGTACTATTCAATGCGGCCGAGCATCGCGATTCCGAGGCCGAGTGGAAACGAGAACTCTGCAATTGACCTGGATGGCCGCTTCGGTTTACATCCGGCCCTCCGATCTCTGAAACCTCTTTGGGATCAGAAACAATTAGCGATTGTAGAGGCGGTCGGTTCACCGGACCCGACGCGTTCTCATTTCGACGCTCAGGATTACATGGAATCGGGAACACCCGGTCTGAAGGCGACAAGCGACGGCTGGTTGAATCGTGCTCTGGGCCGTGAGACCGATCGGTCGGTTCTGCGCGCCATCAGCGTTGGACCGGACCTGCCGCGTTCGTTGCGAGGGAAGAACGAAGCGCTCGCCTTGAACAGCATCGGCGATTTTCAGGTGAAAGACGCGCACGCGTCTTCGATCTTCGAAAGCCTATACGGAACGTCGACGGATCGGGTTCTGAATGGGACTGCTCGCGAGACCTTCGACGCCGTTCGCGTTATGCAGTCCATCGCTAAAAACACGTATGTGCCGACCAACGGTGCGCAGTATCCAAACGGCAGATTAGGTCAGAGCCTTCTGCAGATTGCCCGCGTCATCAAGGCAAACGTCGGTTTGGAAGTCGCGTTTACCGATGTCGGCGGCTGGGATACCCACGTCAATGAAGTAGGGCCGCAGCCGCACCTGGGTCAACTTGCAAATCTTCTGCGTGATTTCGGCGATTCCATTGCCGCGTTTTCACAAGACATGGGAGACCGCATGGTGGACATCACGCTCGTGACGATGTCTGAGTTCGGACGCACCGTCGCGGGAAAATGGAAACCGCGGAACCGATCATGGGCACGCCAACTACATGTTCGTGCTCGGCGGACAGGTAAGCGGTGGCTGCGTACATGGCGAATGGCCGGGACTCGCAACCGAACAACTGTACGAAGGACGCGATCTCAGGGTCACGACCGATTTCCGGACTGTTCTGTCACAGATCGTCTCGCACCAACTTGGGAACCGCGAACTCGCAACTGTTTTCCCGGGTTTCCGTCCTGCGCCGGACTTCTCTGACCGACTTCGTCTCTTTGCTTAAGCGACAGACTGAGCAAACTTCCAGGCGTCCGACACAATCCTGTCCAAATCCGCGCGTTTCGGTTTCCAGCCCAGCGTCGTCTGCAGTTTGCTTGAATCGGCCACAAGAGAGGCGGGATCGCCTTCTCTCCTCGGACCCATCGTGAACGGTACCTTCTTGCCGGTGACACGCTCGACGGAGGAGACAACCTCCTTCACCGAGTGTCCTGATCCTGTTCCGACGTTGAACACGTTTGAAGCGCCGCCTTTCAGCAGGTGTTCAACCGCAAAGATGTGCGCGTCGGCCAAGTCGCTCACGTGGATGTAATCGCGGATGCAAGTTCCGTCTTCAGTCGGATAATCATCGCCGAAGAGAGTAACGGGCGAGGCCGTTTGAACGGCACGCAAGATCAGTGGGATCAGGTGCGTCTCCGGATCGTGCCGCTCACCGAGTCCTGCTTCCGGCTCTGCTCCGCAGGCATTGAAGTATCGCAAGCGAACACTTCGAAACTCCTGGTATCGGTCGAGCCACTCGAGCATCCTCTCCACGATCACCTTCGACTCGCCATATGGGTTGATCGGCGCATACGGCTCGTCTTCAGGGATCGGCACCCGTGCAGGCGTTCCATAGGCCGCGGCGGTGGACGAGAAAACCACGCGCTTGACACCAACCTTCATCATTGCTTCAAGCAGCGAGAGAGAACCACCCACGTTGTTGTCGAAATAGAGCAAAGGGTTCTTTGTGGATTCGCCGACAGCAATATACGCCGCGAAATGGATGACTGCATCTACCCGATGCTGATCCAACAACTGCGCGAGCTTATCCGTCTCGCGCAAGTCAAGCGTATGAAGAATGGAAGGTGGAACAGCCTCGCGATAACCTCGACCCAGGTTGTCGACGACCAGAACCGAGTAGCCCTGCTTTTCAAGGAAGTGGCGAGTGTGGGAACCGATGTAACCGGCTCCGCCGGTAACGAGAATGGTAGGCAAGCACTTCCGAGTTTAGCCCCTGAGATCCTGAAGAATCATGGCGCAGGTGGAGCTTCGAAATGTCACAAAGGTCTATGACACAGGCGGAACTCCGGCTAAAGCGCTAGATGATGTCTCACTCGCGATCAATCCCGGCGAGTTTGTGGCGCTTGTCGGCAAGAGCGGATGTGGGAAGTCAACGATGTTGAATCTGTGCGGCGCTATGGATTTCCCGACCTCCGGATCCGTGTTGATCGAAGGTATCGACACGTCTCGGCTTGACGATACCGCGCTGACCCGGATGCGTCGTGAAAAGATCGGGTTCGTCTTTCAGTCGTTCCAACTTGCTGCATACGTTAACGGCCATCGAAAACGTTGAGTTGCCGCTTCTGCTGGCTCGAACACCAAACGCCCGGAGTAAAGCACTGGAGCGTTTGCGCTGGGTTGAGATGCATTCGTACTCCCACCGGTATCCGCATCAGCTCTCCGGAGGCCAGCAGCAGAGGATTGCTATTGCAAGAGCTCTGGCGGGTTCTCCTCAACTGCTTCTCGCCGACGAGCCTACCGGCAACCTCGACAGCGGGACAGGCGAGCTTGTGCTGAGCCTGTTGAGGAAAACGGCCGACGACTTCGGAGTATCGATCATGATGGCAACGCACAGCACCGAGAGCACGGCCGTGGTCAACCGCATAGTGAGGCTGAAAGACGGACGGATCGTTGCGATCGAAAGCCTGGAATCCGCTCGACACAATGGCATGAGGTATTTGCTCCCGCTGTTCACGAGACTCATCCTCCGGCCACTTTGTCGCGAGCCGATGCGCACGAGCCTGACGGTTATGGCCGTTGCACTCGGAGTTGCCGTTGTCGTGGCGATCGATCTCGCCGGGAACGCTGCGGCTGGCAGTTTCCGTTCCTCGCTGGAATCGCTTGCCGGAAAGTCGGACCTTGTTATCACCTCAACGGGAGGAGTGAAGGAGGATGTCCTGGGAACGCTGGTGCAACTCCCGTATCCACTCGGGTTCGTACCGCGCATCGAGAGTTTTGCGTTCATCCGGGCTCGGGGAAACGCGATACCGTTCTTCGGCTTAGACCTCATTGGGCAGGATCCGGGCGACGAAAGGGAACGGTCAACTCGCGCGAGCAGGTTCCGTCGAGGACCTCGCTGATCATTCGATCTGGGCAGGACGCGGCATCGGGCTCAAGCCTGGAGAGGCCGTTCAGATCCTGATCAATGACGTCATGCATACGGTCAAAGTGGCTGGGCTGCTTCCGAGCGGGAAAGTAGCCGGCGAGGATCGTGTGATTGTGGCCGATATCGGATTTGCGCAGAGATTGACCGGAAAGGAGGGAAGAATCGACAGCATCGAGGTGACAATCCCAAAAGGCGCATCCGTCGATCAATGGCGCGGTGTTCTACGCCAGGCGCTTCCCCGCTCAATCGAAGTGAACGCCGCCGGCTCGAGAACAGATGAGAATCGGAAAATGCTGTCCGCCTTCCGCTGGAACCTGCACGTGTTGAGTTACATCGCGCTGGTCGTTGGTGGATTCCTGATCTACAACACAATTTCCATTTCTGTTGTCAGACGCCGGACCGAGATTGGCCTCATTCGGGCCTTGGGCGGCCCCAAAGCTCTGATCGCTTGCGGATTTCTCGCCGAGGCCTTGGCCCTGGCGAGTGGCGGGAACAGCAGCGGGATTGCTCCTCGGGCGCATCATGGCTCTCGGAGCGGTGCGGCTGATCGGAACCACAGTCCAATCGCTTTACGTGAGCAGTGTTCCTGCTCAGATCGAAATGAATTCTGCCGCGCTCCTGACGGGGATTGGCCTCGGGCTCGGAGTCTCTCTCCTGGCTGCGATCGCACCGGCTTGGGAAGCTGCGCAGATCCCACCCACCGAAGCAATGGCGAGAGGCCGAGAGCAATACCTTGCGGCAGTCCGGTCGCGTCGTACCATCTGGCTGGCCGTTCTCATGCTCGTCGCCGGTGGCCTCCTCACGCAACCCGGCCCCGTTTACGGGAAGCCAATCTTTGCGTACATCTCCGTTATTTTGCTTGTAGCCGGTACGTCGCTAGCTGTCCCGAACATCTGGATCGCATTTGTCCAGGGAGCTCAGCACTTCATCGCAAAGAGCTTCGGAGTAGAGGCTTCGCTGGCAACGCGCTCGCTGCGGGCGTCGCTCGCCCGAACTTCGGTGCTGACCGCAGCGCTGGCCACGGCGGTCGCGATGACCGCCAGCATCGGAATCATGGTCGGCAGCTTTCGCGATACCGTGCGTGTCTGGATGGAGAACGAGTTGAAGGCCGACTTTTATCTGCGTCCTGCGGCTCCCGCCGGGGCGGATCGTTATCCCGTGATGGGCGCAGAACTGGCGGACGAGATCGAGAAGTTGCCCGGCGTAGCCGCAGTTGATCGCTTTCGTTCTTATCCGATCTCGTACGAAGGATTACCGGCAAACCTCGCCGGAAGCGAAGCGAGCAAACTGAAAGGTGCGGGCGCAACTCGATTTCTGCCAGGGGAGAACGGCGGCGCGATCCTTTCCCAGCTTTCGCGGGGTGATTTCGCGATTGTCAGCGAACCGTTCGCAAATAAGCACCGGCGTGAGTCCAGGCACCGAGTTGAAAGTGCCGATCGGAGACGGAATCAGAAAGCTGAAAGTGATCGGCATCTACTATGACTACTCGACAGAGCGCGGCTTTATCGTTGTGGATCGGCGAACTCTGTTGAAGTATCTGCCCGATCGAGCGCTATCCAATCTTGCCGTTTATCTCAGGAACAATGCGAATCGGGATCGACGTGAGGGCCGGTATCGACAAGATCGTGAGCGGCCGCGCGGTGCTGGTTTTTCCCAGCTCCGCCTTGCGGCGGGCCGCGATCGAGATCTTCGATCGTACATTTCGCATCACCTACGCGCTGGAAGTCGTGGCGATCTTTGTTGCGGTCATGGGGATTGCAGGCTCGCTGCTCGCAATGGTGATCGACCGCCGCCGCGAACTGGCCATATTTCGTTTCCTCGGCGCAGATCGCAGTCAGATCCTGAGAGTCATCCTGTACGAAGCTGGGTTGCTTGGCGCGGTAGCTAACGTGATCGGCCTGATACTCGGAACATTGCTGTCCCTCGTCCTGATCTTCGTCATCAATAAACAGTCGTTCGGCTGGACCATTCAGTTCCATTGGCCTGCCGGTCTGCTCGCTGCTGCTGTGGCCGGCGTCTTTGTTGCAACTGTCGTTGCCGGCTTCTATCCGGCACAGAAAGCGATCGCGCTGAATCCGATCGAGGCCATTCATGAAGAGTAGGGGACTCGCTTGGCTTCGTGCTTGCCGGCTTCACCCTGGCCGCTTCTGCTTTTGCGGTCGGACGCATGGAGCGTTGCCCGCGCGAACTATCCTTACTCATTTCCGCGAGATCACTTTGCCCACAACGATTTTCAAACAGAATGGTGGTACTACACCGGCAATCTGCGTTCCGAGGACGGGCATCGCTTCGGGTACGAACTTACGTTTTTCCGTCAAGGCGCAGCATCTGAAAAACGTCGCCGATGTGCCTCAGACCTGGCGGCCTGATCAGATGTATCTCGCACACTTCGCGCTTAGCGATCTGGACGGCCGGGAGTTCTTTCACACGAAGCGTCTGAACCGCGCTGGTCCGGGACTTGCCGGCGCTGACGAAAAGGAAGGCCATTATTGGAACGGGAACTGGGACGTGCGCTGGACGAATGATCGCTCCGCTGCACAACAACTGCAAGCTGTCTCGGAAGCGGGAACACTGCGTCTCCATCTCATTCCGACGAAACCGGCGGTTGTACATGGACGGAATGGATTGAGTGTCAAAGGACCTCTGCCGGGTGAAGCTTCTCAGTACATCTCCTTCACAAGAATCGAAAGCTCCGGAACCATGGATTGGAAAGGCAAGCACTATGCGCTCGTTGGAAGCAGTTGGATGGACCATGAGTTCTTCAGTGAGCCTTCCGACAACCAACTCACCGGATGGGACTGGTTCGCAGTCCAGCTCGACACTGGGCAGGAACTTATGCTCTATCGACTGCGGAGAAAAGATGGGACTTCTCAGCAGTACTCTTCGGGAACTTACATTGACGAGAAGGGCGCTGCGCGTTTCCTAAAAGGTTCGGACTTCACATCTGACGCCGCTCGAATCGTGGAAGAGCGATGCTTCGGGAGAACGATACCCGGTGCGCTGGCAAATCTCTGTTCCTTCGCTGCGACTCGAGTTGACGGAACAGACCCGGCTTCGGAATCAGGAACTCTTCAGCAGGGAAGCGATCTCGCCCACCTATTGGGAAGGAGCAGTGGAGTACGCGGGGCAGATGGCATCGCAAAGAGCGTCGGGAGTTGGTTACCTGGAGATGACGGGATACGCGGAAGGTATCCGACTCTCGGGAAATTGATTAGGCAAGCGCCGTTCCCTCTGCTTCCCTTGGCTGTTGCTCCAGCTCTCTCATGAAACCAGCCAGGAGCGAAGCTAGAAGGCAACAAGCGACAACAATGCCGAGCGCGTACCGCAATGTGACAATTTGCGAGACGAACCCAATGCTGGGCGGCCCCACGATAAATCCTACGTAGCCGATACCTGTAACAGTGGCAATGCCAGGGCCTGGGCTGACGGAAGGAACGCGTCCGCCTGAACCAAACACAAGTGGGATGATCACCGAGAGACCCGCCCCGGTTGCGGCGAATCCCGGCATTGACCATTCGGGAGATGGCGCCGCGAGTGCAGAAAGCAATCCCGCGGCCGCAACTAAGCATCCGCCGCGCACGGTGCGAAGAGGTCCGAGGCGCTCCGTGATGAAGTCGCCCAGGAATCGAAACCCGGCCATCGCGCCGGAAAACACGGAGTAACCGGCCGCGGCAATGCCCGGCCCCGCACCGAGAGCCTGGCGCAAATACACCGCTGTCCAGTCCGCCATGGCACCTTCCGCGAGAAGGATACAGAAGCCGATGGCGCTGAGCGCTAGAAGAACCCTTGGGATTTTGTTGACCGGAAGCCGATGCTCGCGTTCTGTTCTAGTGGATACGTCTTTGATCAATAGGGGTGCGACCAGGAGAACAGCAAGAGCGTTCAGGATTCCGTTCGTCACAAAGTGCAACGCGATGGGAGTACCCCTTGCGGCAACGGCCCCTCCGACTGCAGCACCGGCCATGGCTCCGAGACTGAACATCCCGTGGAAGCGGGACATGGTCGGCCGGCCTATCGCTTTCTCTACTTCCACGCCCTGTGCGTTCATGGACACATCCATGGCGGCCGCAAGGGCTCCGAAAACAAAAAGGGCCGCGGCAAGACTGACCGCATTAAAGGCCACTCCCATGGGTACAACCGAGAAGCAAAATGCAAAGCTGCTGCAAACGCAGACACGCTTGCTTCCGAAGCGACTGACCAGATAGCCAATGACGGGAATCGTCAGCACCGCTCCAATCGCTGAACTGAGCAGGGTCAGTCCCAGAACACCGTTCGATAGGCCAAGCCTTGTTTGGACAGCGGGGATTCGCGAGATCCAGGAAGAGACAACCAACCCGTGCACAAGGAAAAGGACAACAACCCCCCACCAAGCCTTGCGCAGGGCGAGCGCGCGAACGGTCTTTCCATCATTCGCAACGGCTAGAGCACGGCCCCACTATAAGGTGACGAGCGCCCTCGCACGTAAACCGTGATCTGCTGCCCTCGTGACTTCCAGGCCGCGACGGCATGCAAATTCAAGCGTAAGCATTGTTCCGGCGTAATCTCGTGATGCCACCCGTAATAACGTTCGAGGAATCGCCGGACCAGCGGTACCGACGTAATGCTCTCCTCGGGTGCCCACGTGCGGGTATAGGTGATCAGGGCGTCAAAGCTGGCCGGAGGCAGAGCGGCGATTGACCGAAGGCTGAAGTCCCCTGTTTCGACCGTCGCCAACTTTTTCTGAACGAACCCAAACTCCGGATGGCGAAGCGCCTGGCTATAGGGCCACGCCGTCGCAATACGCTGCCCGGGTAAACTCCGCTGGGCGAACTCAGCCGCGGCCTGTTGAAGACGCAGAAAGTCCACCATCGCCAAGTTGTTCTCGAAAGGGAACGGATACGGCGGATTCCAAAACAGATTAGCGGCCAGCCCAACGAGTTAAAACCGTAGTGGCCGCGATGCCGACCCAACGTCGTCGCGAGCTGATAGCCAGACTCACGGCGATGTAGAAGATCGGCATCACTGGCAAAACATAACGCTCCAACTCTGCTCCGCCAAGCACCGACACAAGAACGAGAGAGCAAAGGCCGACAGCAATCGTCGCCACCCACTCCGGCCTGCGAAAAATCTGCGGCTTGTCCCTGAGCAGCATGATTCCCAGAACCAGCGTGCCCACCCACCGGAACTCCGCCAGGAACACGTAGTAGATCCTGCGGCTCAACGACATCATGATGCGTACAGGGTGAAGCGCATAAGTGACGTTGTAGTGCGCAAATCCCGGATCGCCGAGCCAGTGGCCTGTTTCACGGTGAAGAAAGAGCAGCCATCCACCCAGAAAGGCAAGCGGCGCCGCAAAGTAAGAGGCAGTTTTCCAATCGCGGCGGTAAAGAAGAATGGCGGCGAACACCGCAGGCACAACAATGCCGGTCTCTTTGATCAAGACCAGAAGCGACGCTTGCCAATGCCGCGAGCGCATACTGTCTCCTGATGAACAGGAGCAGGCACAACAGGGTGAAGACCATGGCCGGCATATCGAGCTGGGCCAGCATGCTTTGGGTGAAGAACAGCGGCGATGCCAGCAGCAGAAGCGGGGGCAAAAACGCCGGCGCGCCCTTGCTCCCTTTACTGAGCTCGATGGAAAGAAGAAACAGGATGAGCAGTCCGGCGCTTGCGACGAGGAGCATCGCAACCCGGGTGATCGGCAATGCTGTAACCGAAGATCCGATAAGTCAGCGCCAAATACGCTTCCAGTCCGGGCGGGTGAACGTTCGGAACAGCCGAGTGCGTAACAAGAGCGCCGTCCCGTAACAGATCAAGCGCTGTGGGAACAAATTGGCCGAGCTCGTCCCAGAAAAATGGCAAGCCCAAGCAGACCGATGTGCACCGCAAACAGCGGGAGCGCAAAAATGCAGAAGAAAATTAGCAGGTAGTAAGGACGTTTTCGTTTTGCATTCTCCCTTCCAAGTGCAAACGGAGGGAGCTTCGGCATCGGCGGCCGGCGTTGCGTCGGCATCAGCGACTACTGGATCACGTCGCCTTGCGCTTGTGCTTCCAGCTTGATCTCGCCAAACGCGGCTTCGTACTGCTTCAGGTTTTGCTGGAGCAAATTGGAGAGAGCTTTGGCTTGCGGCGGGCTCAGATAGACACCCTGGAAATTTTGGATTGTGACCGCATCAGGAGCGGTTTGGTTCACCGTTCCGAACATGAGAAAGAAATCCCACAGGCTCACCCGCATTTGAACGCTGTTTGCATAACTCTCGCGGTAGTCCTGCGTGTTCGTGAGTTGAAGTTTTGGCTGGGCTTGCCCGGGTGTCATGTCTCTAGTATCACCGACCGCGAACAACAGTCCGAGACTGAGCGGAAGCGCGGAACAGTAACAGGTATAGGAAGGGAGTGGCGGGGACGACGGGGCTCGAACCCGCGACCTCCGACGTGACAGGCCGGCGTTCTAACCAACTGAACTACGTCCCCTTCTGACAGGCAACGTCGGATAACTGGAGCATAACACACGTTGAGAATTGAATTGGAGAGTACGCTCCCGGTCACCTCGACGAAATACCGTTCACACGGTTGTCAAACATCAGATAATAGAACCGTGTCCGCTGTAATTGAACGCAAGCCGACCCCAGAACAGCTCCTTCAGCAGTTGCAATCGGAGGAAGAACACCAGGCAAGGGGCCGCCTCAAAGTATTTTTTGGCTATGCCTCGGGCGTGGGAAAAAGCTTCCGCATGCTGGACGAAGGCCGCCGCCGGCATGAGCGCGGTCAGGATGTCATCGTCGGCGCCATCCAGCCCCGTTTGTCTCCGGACTTCAGGCGATTGTATCGACTCTGGACGTCATCCCTTTGAAGATTGTGGATCAGCGTCACCGCCATGGATGTCGAGGCGATCCTGGAGCGACGTCCGAAGGTGTGCCTGGTCGACGGACTCGCGTATGACAACCCGCCCGGCTTCCCTCACGAGAGACGCTGGCAGGACGTGGAACAGCTTCTCGATGCCGGCATCTCGGTCATCACGTCCGTGAATCTGCAGCACATCGAAGAGATGCGGCCGCGAGTGGAATCGATCACCGGCAAGCACATCGCGCAAACGGTTCCGCTGAGCTTCATCCAGACTGCGGATGAAATCGTGGTGGTCGATGTTCCACCCGAAAGCTGTAAGGCAATTGCGGATGACGGCAGTACGGTCAAGGCGCATCTGCTTTCGCAAAACCAGCTCTCGGAGCTACGGGAACTCGCGCTGCTGCTGGCCGCGGACGTTGTCGATAAGCAATTGGGCCGATACCTGGAGCGCAACGGCATCGAACAATCGTGGGGAACTCAGGAGCGGATTCTGGTTTGGCTTTCTCCGAGTGCCGATGCTCCCCGCATGCTGGAGAGCGGTGCCCGCAACCGCGACCGTTTCCATGGTGAGCTGATCGCCGCTCATATGAATCGCCCCGATTGGTCGCCCGAGCAGCGCGCGCGGGTGATGAGTGCGGTCGAGTACGCCAAAGCGAAAGGCGCCGAGATCGTGGCGCTGAAGAGCGACGATCTCGTCGACGCAATCCTGACGTTTGCCCGGCAACGTGGCATCACGCAGATTTATGTCGGCCACAAGGGACGGGATAGTTGGTGGGAAAGGGCGTTTGGAAGCGATCTGGAACGGCTGATCAGCCTGGCCGAGGGTATCGACGTCCGCGTGTTTCCGCACGCCTAAGCCCTGGCGCTGATAAAAATCCGTCCGAAGCCTAGATCCGCGGCCATGCCTGCGTCAGTCGCGGTGATAACTTCGATGTCTCGAAACCCGGCCTTCGCCAGTCGCGACGTGATCTCCGTTTCCGGAAAGCTTTTCTGCTCCACTACGCTCCGATGCTGCTTCCAAGATGCCGGGCGAATCTGCGGGGACGAACCAGATCAATTCTGTTCGTGCCGTCCTGCGTCATCTTCGTCGTAGGCTCCACGAACCAGGCTGACGTAGTCCGGCTTCACTTCCGCGGTCCAGCGACGGTGGTCGGAAAGAAAAGCCTCTTCCAGATTCATATCGAATACGAAAAGCCCGCCGGGCTGGAGTGCGCGATGCACGCTCTGGAACACTTGCTCCAGATCTTCGATGTTGGCCAGATGATTCAGCGAGTCAAAGGTGGAAAGTGCCGCCGCGTAGTTCCCCCGCCCCACCTCGATCTGACGCGCATCCTGTACTCGCCAATCCACTCCGGCCAATCCCTTCGGGCAATTGCAATTAGCTCCGCCGACGCATCGACCGCAGTCACGGAATACCCTCTCCCGATGAGCTCACGCGTAACATGCCCGGATCCGCAGCAAACGTCCAGGACTCTTGCTCCTTGCGGAACCCTCGAAAAGAACAGACGTTCCAGGGCCGGTAAAGCCGCCGGCAGATACCAATCTGCCCAAAGCTTGTGATACATCTCTGCAATCGGATCGTACGAAGAGGGAGAGACGTTTGTCATTCGTTTGAGAACATTGTTGGACGTTCAAAGGACTCGCATTTGAGACGACTTTCCTAGCCATCTCGACTAACGGTAGATTAAGGTGATCATGCCTCTGCCGAAGACGTTTCGAATTGGAAGTGCTGGGGAGGTGAACGTCGAGTGGACGAACGGAGTCTCTGCAGCTTACGTACTCCGGTTCCGCATCGCATGCCCTGTACGTTGCGCTAGATGACCGAGACGGGATGGGCTCGCCGATTGTTCCCTTTGAACAGGATTGGGAAGGCTCGACGGTATTTCTTCCCTTTCCGGCCAAGTCACTGTTTTATGTCGTCGACGGCGTCGTGTATCACCGGAGCTGGAGGAATTACTCCTGGAGCGAGCGTGTCGCCTCTTCGGACGTGCAGTATTCGTTCGATGCTGAGAGATCGCTTCGACAGGCTCTCAATTCCGAGTGACGCTTCGCGCCGGCTCGAGCATTCGCCATTTACGTCAAAGATTTGCGGGAGAACTCCGGGTGGGGAACTCTGTTGGGATCGAGCGACGGAAGCGCCAGCGCAGGAACAGGCGATAAGGTAATCGGTTCATTTCTTCGAACTCACAGCGACGATGCGAACGGAAGCATAGTATGCGAACACGATCCGCAGATCGCGTGCACCATCGCGGATTCGCATTTACGAGCTATTCCCGCGATTGTTTGGCAACACAAACACCCGGTGTAAACAAAACGGACGGCTGGCTGAGAACGGCTGCGGCAAGTTTGCCGATATCAACGAAGCTGCGCTCTCATTCGCTAGTCGAGATGAACTTCACGCACGTCTGGCTCCTGGGGGTTGTTCGGCACGCGAGCACCACCGGCTATCGAGGAATTGGCTTTCGCGCCTGATGATTCGGATCTGATGAAGGGTTTAGCCGGCAGCCCTTTTGCGATTAAAGACTACTTCGATGTGTGCCCTGATCTGGCAGTTCAGCCCGCAAACTCGAATGGCTGAATTCCGAAGCTTGCTTGACCGTATTCACGCACAAAGGCCTGAAAGTCATCATCGATCTGGTTCCAAATCACGTGTCGAGGGCCTACGGATCCACTGTTCGTGGCCGACCTGGATTTCGGCGCCAGCGACGATCCGTCGGTATTCTTCGCCCCCTCCAATAACTTCTATTACCTCCGTGCCGATGACGAAGGAGGCGGCCCACCGCTTCGACTGCCGACATTTGACAGAGTTACTCGTCGGGCGATCAGCTCGACTTGCGCTGTTCAGGGCGACTGTGACGGTCTGTTCGAGGGCGAGCAAAACGATTGGAAGAGTGACGGGGAATAATCGGGTCACCTGGACACCCGACATTGGGGATTGGTACGAAACCGTGAAGCTGAATTATGGATTTGATTTCCGGCGAACAATCTCCGGATCAGCGCCAGTTTCCAAGTGCCCGAACGCCTGATGTGTCGGTTCCGGATACCTGGCTGAAGATGGATGCTGTCATCGAATACTGGCAGGGGCAAGGAGTTGACGGCTTTCGCTGCGACATGGCTCACATGATCCCGCCTGAGTTCTGGGCCTGGGCCATCTCTCGAGCAAAGGACCGCAATCGGGAAGCTTTCTTCATGGCAGAAGCCTACAACGACGTGTTTGTTGTTTCTCCTCAGGATCCAACCGTGCTCGCTCTTGATGGACCAGCGCCTTCGATTGGCTTGCTCCATGCCGGCTTCGATGCAGTTTACGGCCACGACGCCTATTCGGTGATCCGGCAGATTTACATGGGTCCAAAATGGGCGAACGACATAGACGGAGCTATCGAGGGCGAGTTCGTCGCCGCCAACAGTGTTCGTTACAGCGAAAACCACGACGAGATTCGTCTAGCTTCGCCCCTTGGCTGGGGCGGATTGGGTCCGAACGTGGGCCGGCCGGCCTCAGCCGTGTTGTACGGCCTGCACCGCGGACCCATTCTTTTCTACAACGGGCAGGAGGTTGGCGAACCTGCCATTGGAGCCTCGGGATTCAGCGGGGATGATGGAAGGACGACCATCTTTGATTACTGGTCCATGCCTGAGTTGCAGAAATGGGTTAACAATCACCGGTACGACGGAGAAGCACTGTCGGACGAGCAGCGTGAGCTTCGCGCCTACTATGCCCGGCTGCTTGCGCTTATCGAATGAGCCCGCGTTCCGCGACGGACAATTCCTCCCGCTGAACTCATTCAACCTCCACAATCCGAAGTTTGGTCGATGCGACGGGGAGACGGTCAGCGGACATTGGCTGTATGCGTTTCTTCGCTACGACCGGAGCACGAACCAGCGGTTCCTTGTCGTTGCCAATTTCCATAGGCAGCAAGTTATGGAAGACGTTCAGGTTCAAGTGCCGCAAAGCGTGTTGAATTTCCTCGATGTACGTCCTGGCTGCTCATGGCATTTGAACGAGCGGCTATCGGGCGCTTCCATCGAGATCGAGACAAAGCCAGAATCAGAGCGTATCGGTCTGGGAACGATTCCTCCCTTGACCGCCTACTACTTTCAGCTCACAATGCCGGGATGATCTGAGACCGGGATTCAGGGTCGGGGAACGTAAAATTTCGGGCGGGTTAGGGGCGGCGCGTTATTTCTGAACCGCTATGTTCAAGCAACGTCGACGGATTCGAGGTCGTCAGACGTCCGGATGAGTCGATGTAAATAGGCACGCGAAATATTAAGGCTCCGGGCGGCCATTGTCTTGTTACCATGGCAGTCCTCGATCGCTTTAATGGCGATCTTCACCTTGTAATCACGCAGGAGCCGCTCGAACGTACCGGCCTGCACAACCTCGTCGCCCTCTTCCGGGGCGAGCTCCGTCTGTTGAAAACGTTCGGGAAGATCCTTCGTCTGGATGACATCTGTATCTGCGCAGATGATCGAGCTTTGGATGACGTTTTCAAGCTCACGAACATTTCCCGGCCATTCATGTGCCTGCAAGACCGCTAATGCTTCATGAGAGACGGACGTTATCCCTTTGTTGTACATCTCCGAATACTGCTTAACGAAGGAATCGGCTAATGCCGGAATGTCGTCCGGATGATCTGCCAAAGCCGGCGCTTTGATGCTCATCACATTGATTCGGTAGTACAGATCGAGCCGAAACTTGCCCTCGGAGATCATTCGTGGGAGGTCTCGATGTGTCGCGAAGATCACGCGAGCTTTCAAAGGAATGGCTCGTCCACTACCCAGGCGTGTAAATTCCCGCTGTTGCAGCGCTCGCAGGAGTTTGACTTGCGTTTGCGAGCTGAGTTCCCCGATCTCATCGAGAAAGAGAGTTCCGGTTCCGGCTTGTTCGAAGTAACCCATCCGAGTGCCTGTCGTTCCGGTGAAAGCCCCTTTTTCGTGGCCGAACAACTCGGACTCGATCAGGGTTTCCGGAATTGCCCCGCAGGAGACCGCGACAAAAGGAGTACCGGCGCGCTGGCCCAGATTGTGAATTGCCCGTGCGATCAATTCCTTTCCGGTCCCGCTCTCACCCGTGATCAGCACGGAGTTGTTCAAAGGACCAACCCGGCGGATCAGATCGTACACTGAGCGCATCTCAGGACTCGATCCGATCAGGGCATCACACCTGAGCGGTTCGGCGTCGTGTCGTAATTCACTCCCGAGCAGGCGTCGTCCTTTGAGTTCCCGCTTCATGGCGGTGTACTCGTACGCCTTTCGGATTATCGCTTTCAACTCACGAAGTGCGGGCGGTTTTCGGCAATAGCTATGTGCGCCGCGCTGTACGAGTTCGACCGCCGCCGAACGGCTGCCGTCATTAGTAAGTACGATGACTGCAACACCGCTGTGGCCGATCTCGTCGTACAAAGCCAATTGCTGTCCCACATCGCAGAACTCTCCGTCGACGTCGAGCAGTAATACGTCTTGCGAATGGGCAGATAATAAGCGAACTAGCTTGTCTCGATCGGGCTCTACAACTACTTCAAATTCCCGTCCTAGAGCTGGCGCGAGCAACGGCTTTAACTTGCCATCTTGCGAATGCAAGGCCACGCGTATGACAGGCGTCGACAAAGTCACTCTCCCAACCATGTAAATTTGTGTGAGCTTAGACGATAGTATTACCAGGGGTTTTCAAGCAACCAGCCGTAGTACTACCCCAGAGCTATACCTCGGACGAAATTCGGCTAACTAAGTAGGGGTATGTGTGTGGGCAAGATTCTTTGTCTTCGACTAATAGGCTGATTACAGGGCGTTTTATCTATAGCTTAAGAGCTGATGTATGTCTCTCGCTTAAACGGGGGTACTAGGGCATAGTTAAAACCCGTAGTATCGTTTTGTATCCTGAGTCACAGGTCGGACGCTGAAATTTTTTCCAGGCGAAGTCGGCTCCGGTCCGCCATCGTGTACCGGCGATTTGGGCAAGTCCTTGAGCCAAGCTATTTATTGGCGACAATGAGCGAGAGGGGCGGTTGGCACTTACTTTGCAAGTGTTCTTCTTTCTGCTACGATCAAACCTCAAACATCTGACTTTTGTGGACCAGCATTACAAATCGGTTGGTCCGGGAGTGCGTTCGCAGTGCGGGGCATAGAGAAGTTCGTGACCGCCATCTTTTGGGGGCTGGTTGCATTCGGCGTCTGGAATGTCAGGGATCTGCTTTCGCAGTATCTTCCCGTGGGGACTCCCGCGCCTTCGATCGCTCCTAGATTCCCACCGGAAACCACCAAGGTAGTTGTACCGAAAGGCACAGCCCAGATGCGCTCTAGAGAGCGCCCGTTAGGGGCGGGGGACGTTACCGTTCTCGAAGTGCCGTATAAAGCTCAACCGTTTCCGGAGCCGAAAGACCTAATCAGTGGGCTCACTGGTGCGCAGATCCGTTCGGTGTATGGAGATCCCGCGACTCGCATTACGGTATCACAGGGCGGCCAATTAGTTGAGAAATATTACTATTTGAGCAAAGACCACACGCGTTACACGGTAGCCAGTCTGCAGGATGGTCGTCTTATCTCGGCAAGCTCGATGCCGCTTTGATTGAGTGTTCTGTAAACGAGAAGATTCGTACCTGTAAACGGCAATTTACAATGCGCGCAGAACCCGGCGGTATATGTTATTGATTTCTTGCGCGATCCGCCAGGGTGTAGAAGTGCACTCTCTCAAACCTGTCCGTACCCATTGACTCGCAGTTAAGAATCCCGTTCTCCAGAAAGATAATGCTCCGGCGACCACTTTCGCCCGGGCGATCTTCTCATTTCCGGTCGTTCTGGCCGCATTGCTGGTCCTGATGACAATTTTCACCATTCGGTCGCGATTCGGTGATCCGGATACCTGGTGGCATTTGAAGACCGGCGAGTTGATCTGGAACACTCATTCGGTTCCAAAGGTGGATCCGTTCTCGTTCACCGCATACGGTCACTCCTGGATACTCGCAGGAGTGGCTTTCGGAACTGATGCTGTACGGCGTGTGGAAGACGGGCGGTTATACGGGCCTGACGCTTTGGTTTTGGGTAGTGGCGTCAATGCTCATCGTTGCAGGATATCTGCTCTGCAGCCTTTATTCCGGCAACTGCAAAGTAGCTTTCATTGGCGGTGTCTTGGTATGGCTCTTCTCGACGATAGGGCTGGCAATACGGCCGCATTTGATCGGGAACCTGATTCTCCTGTTGGAGTTGCTCGCCATCCAACTTGGTCGCACCCGAAGTACCAATTGGTTCCTGGCAGTGCCCGTTCTGCTGGCATTTTGGGTGAATTTTCACAGCTCGTATCTGCTCGGGCTCATAGTATTGAGCGTCATTCTCCTCTTTTCGTTCGTTCGCTTCGAGGCGGGGCTTTTATGTTCGACACCTTGGGCGCGCAATAAACGGCGAATGCTTTCGGCAGCATTCCTACTGTCCCTCGTTGCCCCTTTCGTCAACCCCATCGGATGGAAACTCGCCTGGTATCCGCTAGACAACATGTTGCATCAGGGTCTGAATTTCGCCAGTGTCGACGAGTGGCAGCAGATCAGCTTCAGTGATCCCCGCGGAATGGCGTTGTTAGCGGTGGGCGCGCTCGTCATTCTGATTCCGCTGTTGCGCGGAATCAAGCTGGATGCGACCGAACTGGTTCTGGTAGCGGTTGGGTTCTGGCTCGCGGTACAACATGAGCGGATGCTGTTCATCTTCGGCATTCTTGCTGCGCCGGTATTCTGCAGATTGCTTGCGACGGCGTGGGACCAATACGATCCGCGACGAGATAATCCAGTGGGAAGCGGAATCGTGCTGGCCCTTGTCGCTCTGGCCATCGGTCTTGCGTTTCCGAGCCAAAAGGATATCGAAGAACAGATTCGCGCACATAATCCTGTCAAGGCGGTCGACTATCTCAAAAATTCCGGATTGCCCGGGAACATGCTCAACGAGTTCGTCTTCGGCGGATATCTGATTTGGGCGGCGCCGGAGCGCAAAGTGGCGATTGATGGGCGCGGTGATCTGTACGAATCCGCGGGGATTCTCCAGCAGTACGGGAGGTGGGCGCTTTTACAGGCTGACCCGAACGAGTTCCTGAATAAATACGCCATTAAGATCTGTTTCCTTTCGCGAAGCGCTCCCATGACTCGCGTCTTGCCCCTGCTTCCTGGATGGAAGAAGGTTTACTCCGACGATCTCGCCGTGATCTTCGCGCGTCGGAGTTGATGGTCCGAGCAATTTTGGACCTAGGGGTGCTACTTAACTGTTTGGTGGGCGCGTCCGATGTGAGTTGTACGGTAGTTCGGGAGCGCGCACGCTGGAAGTGTCGACGAGTATTGGAGCTGAAGCCGACGGACTATCCTGGCGCTGGCAGTTCTGGTCGGGTTCACAGTCTTTCGCCTGTTATTTGGCAGTCGGCTCTTGCGTAACATTTTGGTGATTCGGGAACAAACCCTGGAAGGGAAGAGCGTTGATACCACGGCGCGGCCAACCCGCGTTACAGCTACAGGGCAATCGGCGTCCTCCATTCGCTTGCGGCGCGAGCGGGGCGAGGCATTGCATGTTTTTCTCTGCGTAGCGATACCCCTGTTGTGTGTATTTGCCGCTCATCCTTTCTCCGCAACGGCATTCAACGACGATTGGTCTTACTCTCATGTCGCCTTGAAGCTAGCCGAAACGGGGCGAATTCGGTATAACGGCTGGGGTCCAGCCATGCAACTGGTCCAGGCAATTTGGGGCGCTGGCTGGATACGGCTATTCGGATTCTCTTTCGACGTTTTACGCCTTGCTACGCTTCCGTTCTCGATCGGCTTCGTTTGGCTGACGTATGCGCTGGGTCGAAAAGCCGGACTCCGCGGTGAACTTGCCTGCTTTGGCGCGCTTGTCATAGGAACCTCTCCGCTGTTTGTTCCGCTCGCCGCCTCTTTTATGACCGAGCCGTACGCTTGCTTCTTCACCGTGCTGTGCCTCTACGCGGCGGTGTCCAGTGCTGAGGCCCGAGCGAGCAAGTCGGCTGTTTTCTGGCTGTGGGCCCTTGCGCTTGCGGGACTTCTTGGAGGCTCCGATCGACAATCGGTTTGGACCGCACCTCTGACGTTGATCCCTTACCTCTTCTGGGTGAGGCATTCAGATCGGCGTTTTGTCTTGCACGCAACTGCAGCGTACGTGGTACTGATTGCGGCGATAGCGGCTCTCGCCAGCCATTTCACGCAGTCGTATCCAGGGCTCGATGTACCGAGGCAAGAGCTGACGGCCATCGTGCTCCGCAACTTTTTTTCCGGTTCCGGCAGATTGCTCGGCTTGTTGTTGGCTTCCCTCCAAGTGACCCTCCCGGCTCTTCTGTGCTTTCGTTCCGCTCTGGAGAAAGATGAAGTTGTCCAACGTCTTGGCCCTGGTCTTTGTGTCAATCTCTTTGACCGTAGCCTCGATTTTGGCCGGAGGCGGCGCCGTCCCGTTTGCCAGTTCTGTGCTATCCAGTTACGGACTTCTCCCCGCCGGAGCAGATGGACTCGGTTATCGACCAGCGCTTTTGAGTCCTGCGATGCGAATTGCCGAGCGGCGTACTAGTGGCCTTCGGCGGCGCATTCTTGTTATGCGATCGGGGCCTCGGCAGAAACTGGCACGGATTCCACGAACCGTCTTATTGATCTCCTCCTGCGCCTACTTGCCCGTCTCGTTCCAGGAGCAATCACCGGGCTGATACATGATCGTTATGTACTCCCGCTGATTCCGGCGCTGGTCATCTTCGTCCTCCAACGCTTCCAAACGATGAACGTGCTATACCGATGCCGGCTTGGCTTTGTCTGATCGTATTCGCGGGTTACGGCATCATCATCACCCACGATTACGCCAGTGCTTCCCGAGCACGAGCCGAAGCCGCCCAGATCCTCCAAAGTCGCGGCACGCCGCGGTCCCGTGTCTCGGCAGGGCTTGAGTATGATGCTTGGACTCAATTGCAGATCTCGGGAACGGTTGCTCCTATCCGTTATGGCGACGATTTCGGATGGAATACTACGGATCGGTTCTGGTTTTGGAGCTACGCTACGGCCATACGTCCGGAATATGTTGCGGTGGCCGGGAGAGCGTCTGGCTCGGCCGAAGGCCGGCTTCCCAAGATCTGCTATACGGCATGGACGCCACCATTTCGGCGTGCAGTGATCGTGAAGACGCGTGAGAACTTGCCGAAAAGCCAAATTTGCAGAAGCATGCAACCGTGTCAGCAGTAAAAGGAACGATGGGTGGAGTAACGGGAGTGAATGCGTGCAGTGCGCTAGCCAGCAGAACGCACTATATTACCGGAGCGAAAAATAATTCTGAGTGCCACATTGGCATGTCGCGAGCCGGCTTGATCTGGCTTCGTGGCGTTGCGGTATTTCTGGGTATCTTGCAATTTTGGACCTTGCGGTTCACAGTCATGTCCGATGGGATCTCGTATCTGGATATTGCCAGAAACTATGCTGCGGGCGACTGGAAGATGGCCGTCAATGCTTACTGGAGCCCTCTGCTTTCCTGGCTCATGGCGCCGATGTTCCTGATCATCGGGCCCTGACCGGAGAAATGATCTCGTCCTTCTCCATGCAATCAATTTGCTGGCCTATTTCGTCGCGCTATTCCTTTTTGATCGTCTTGTTAGCCGGATTGCAGGAGCTGGTTGTATGGAACGCGGACGAAGCAAAAACGGCGTATACAGTCTGTGCATACTCAGCGTTCTACTGGGTGGCATTAGATGCCGTCAACGTATCCCTAAGCTCGCCGGACGTCATCGTTTTCGCACTTCTTCTGCTTCTTTCACGACTGCTCTTACGAATACGCACTGAACCGTTCCGGCGTCTTACCCTTGCCCTTCTGGGAGCGAGCTTTGGGAACGAGTTACTTGGCGAAGACGGCCATGCTGACGGTAGTGCCGCTCTATGTTGCATGCGCCCTTTGGCCGTTGACTTGGAGCCGCGATACGGCAAAAAAACTTGCGTTGCTCAGCATTCCTATCATCGTCCTCACTGTGCCCTGGATGGTGGCGCTTCGAGTTGCGACTGGGCATTGGACGGCCGGAGAGTCCGGAACCCTGAACTTTGCGTGGGAGATGTGCGGAGCCGAGCGGTGGACGCATTGGCAGGGTGAACCGGGGACTATTGGACAGCCGCTCCATCCCACCCGTAGAGTGGTGACTGCCCCCGCCGTTTACGAATTCGCGGGTCCGATCGCCTCGGCCTCCACTTATGCACCCTGGTATGATCCGGCGTACTGGTATCGCGGAGTAAAGCCGAGCCTGACGGCTGTGTCTCGGGACGGGATTGCCAATCTGCTCCACAATCTGCGGTATCTGGCTTGGCTCGTTGCAGTGACGCCCGGCGTATTCCCGTCGGTGCTCTTTCTTCCGGTCACGTTCAAGCGCATAGCCATGAGTGGCGAACGCATTCTGTTTGCCGTATTGCTTCCCCCAGCTACATTACTGGCGATCTATGCCCTTGTGTTCGTGGACAAACGATATGCGGGCGGCTCGCTTCTGATTCTCGCGCTGGTCCTGATGGCCCAGGTGCTGCCTCAGCTTCGCCGGAAGTGGCAGGTTGATCTCTGCTCCATCCTTTCGCTGTGCGGCTGTATTGGGCTCGTTTCACTCACGAATCTTGCGCTAGTGCTCCTGTTCCTGCGCCATCCTCTGCAGGTTTCCAGTTCGGAAATGGACGTGCATCGCGACGATTGCGAGTGAAATGCATTCGCTTGGATTGAAGACGGGCGACCGAATCAGCTACATCGGACTAGGTATCCGAGCGTATTGGCCGTTCCATCTCGGGGCTTCATATCGTCAGCGAAGTTCCAGTACGGGCAGTGCGGAGGGGTATCGAGTGGGATAACCAGGACACTGACGACAGTTCCGATGTAGATAGATTCTGGCTTAGTTCCCCGTCAAGGCAACAGGAGATTCTAAATATCTTGAAGCGCTCAGGCGCAAGGGCTGTAGTATCTGATTGGATTCCCTCCGGCGCAGATACCCGAGGCTGGATCAAATCGACAGCGTCTTTTCTTTGGAGGTCCGGAAGCAACAACAAAACGCCAGAGGGGTTGTACCGGCACTATGTTTATCTTCGTTTTCTGAAGGGAAATTAGCCGCCAGCAATAACTCACGTTTATACCTGGGTCTGTCAGATGCTCGAGCAGCGTTGAGCTGATAAAAATTTCTCGGTACTCGCCGGAGCGTGTTAGAGAAACGTCTACGGCTGCTTGTTACGCACGTAGACATCTACCGTGATTGGCGTAGGCGGGGCCGCGAACCTGCCAGCCAAGCGATATTCCTTGATTAGGGTCTCGACAGCCGAGATGATTGTCCTTTGGCCGGATACTCGCCCGCCGCGCCAGAGAATTTCATCGCCCCTCAATCTTCTGGGATCCTGACGGTAGTAGATGATCACTTTGGGTTTCGCTCGGAGTATGGCTTGCGCATCCTGCCTTGCAATATCATCGGGACAAGCATCGATGTTGTGATCGCCACTGTATGCGGGCGAAAAACGTCCTGATAGCCCGTAAAAAATAGGCATGCTGGGATACGTGAAAATCGTGTCGTTCGGCGACGAATCCGCTTTTATGATTCGAGTGATGCCCTCAAGCATCGCGACGCTCGACGCAGGAAGGCGCAGGCCCTGCAGTCCAGCAAGATGCGAGGTTTCGCTCGCACTTACGACCGACGGTTCCAACCAGTCCGAGAACCCAAAGGGGCTGTTCAGCTTTGTATTGGTCACCGCGCAAATTAGGGCAAGCGATATCCCGCAATATATGTAGCGAGTAGTTTTGGATGACATCTCCAGCAGAGCGGACACTAGAAACGCAAGACCTGGAATGACCATGGCTTCGAACGCGGGCCACGAGAGTGAGAGCATAAACGCGATAGTCACTGAGACTGCGCTGAATAACAGGAACTGGGACTCGTCGCTGGTGAGCCTGCGTCGCAACAGGGCGAAAGCATACACCAACGAGAGCAGGCCTGACGCAAACGTCACGAAGTAGATAGTTGCTTTGATGAATGGAGCGGCGATCTGCGCGGTGAGGGCGTGAGTGCTTGCATATCCTGCAAAGGTGCCTATAGTGATTGCCAACACAATCAGCAAGCAGCATCAATATCGCAGACCACGCGCTTCGAGATCGTAAACTCGGTGCGCGCCTCAATCTTGCACGACTTGAGACAAAGGCGATTGATAGAACTGCTCCGAGTAAGGCGGCGACACCCGTGACACCGTTGAGAGATACCATAAGCCAGCGCAATACAAAGCTGACGGGACTCGTCGTGCCTTTCGCTGTCGGACCCTGAAAGAATACCTGGCTGAAATAAACGCTGAGAATGCGCTCGTGCCAAAGCCACAGCCAGATTCCTGCCGTAGGTATCAGCCAGCCAGCGCTGAACCAGCCAAGCAGCCTGAATGCTTTACGTTTGTCCCCGTTTCTCACGAAGGTCGCCGCAATGACAAGCGGAACTACGGCCGTTATGCCGATGCCGATCGTTTGTTTGGTAGAAAAACAGAGTCCGGCAGAAATGCCAGACAAATAGCGAAAACACCCGCGCCATCGGATCGAGCCGTCGACCGAGTAAGCTACTCGCAAAGTAACCGCTGCATACCGCAAACAGTATTGTGTCGTGATTATAAGAGCTTATTGGGTCTGCGATATCCCCGGCAGAAACGATTATGGCGGCTATTGCGCCCAGCATTGCATGCCAGATAGTGAAGAGCCGTGCCGCCCAAAGGTAAACAACTAGAGCCAACAACGTACGCTCTAGCAGCGCAAAAGCGCGAGGCACGATCATGGCGGTCCCAAAGAACCAAACCTCAAGTGCTGACTTAAGTGCGTGGTACGGAGGACTGGCCGTGAACCAGTCACGGTAGGGAAGCCTACCGTGTAGTATGTATTGTCCTGCTACAGCTGATCCGTTTGCTGTTCTGATCCCGGCGAATCGGTTCCAAAATAGGAGAAAGAACGCAAGAGTTGCACAGGTCACCGCAAGCGCACCCACAGTGAGCTCATAGTTTGTGAGACATAGATGCAGCCGACGCTTGACACCATGCACCGACATACGTTTGGCTGTTGCCGCGGTCGCTCGTATCCAGCCGCCATTACCTGCCCTTCGCTTGGCATCTTTTGTTCCAAATTACCCAACAGTTATGCAGTGCCTTCCTTTGATTCGGACTTAGTCATGTCTTCGCGCGAGATGCGATACTCCAGTGCCGCCGGTCTAGGCTAGCGCCCCGTGTCCACTGGCGCAGGCTGAAAAACGGACGCGATGGTGTCCTGATAAACGAGCCTGAAACGGCGATCAGAACGCAAGATGGACGCGAGCGGACAATCGCGATCGAGAAGAATAGTGCGAGCCTTTCTGAGCTCGGCGTCATCGGCCCAGGTGCTCTTGCCGAGCCAGGTATCTGAAAAACGTTGCAGTCTGGCGTCTCCATGCAGATTTGCACGGCCGTCTATCGAGACTGGCATTTGAGGAAGTCGCCAGATAAGAAATCCTCCCCAATCGAAGGTGTTGTAAAGAGGGTTTGGAAGCGCATGGGATTCGATATATGCAGCAGCTTGCTCGGGAAATCGTTTTGCGAGCGCGACGCGCAACGTGCGATCCGAGTTCGATTGAGATTGCAAAAGCGAGTATCCGACTGCCAGACTGAGCGGCAGCGCGGTGAAAAAGGGCACCCATCGGACGCGCCGCAGCGCTTTCGCTTGCGTCGGCATGGAGTTCGCCAGGATCAGTGAGGCAATGATCACGAGGAACCACACATCGCGAGCTGTACGGAACCCGAACCAGCATGAGACAGCCAACAGGAGTACGAAAACGGGCTGTCTGTCTTTTAGATCGGCGAGCGCGTAGGCCGCTAAGCAGGTTAGTATCAGCGGCACCCAGTCGCTTAACGCCCGAAACTGCAGGGGCTGCATCTCCTGGATAAAGGACAGCGGAACACTCTGAGTACTGTACTGGAGCACGACTGAATACAGCTTCCATCCGTAAGGATTGGCGAGTGTCGCGAGTGCGGACGTTGCGAAGAGTATCCAGTACGACCGCGGCGTCAGCCTGGCAATCGACGGACCCCACTTCATGAACCGTGCGATCGGGGACTCCATTGCAAACAATGCAATGACAATCAGGCCGTAAATGTATTGGATGTGTAGATTCGCCCAAAGCGCGAGTAGCGGCACAACGGGCCAGAGCGAAAAAGCCTGGCCCCTCTCCCGTGCCCGCAGAAGAAAGTACATCTCCAGTACAAAGAACAGAACTGTGAAAAGCCACGGGCGTGGTGTCGCAAGAGTGCCGATACCGAATAAGGCGCCCACGCTCAAACCCACTGCTCTGTGCAGGGCCGTGTAGCGCGACAACAACGCTACAAGTGCGGCAATGGAAGCCAAAATGAGAATCCCCGTCAAAGCAAGCACACCCGGCAAATGCCAAACATCGTAAATGCGAGATACGAGGACGTCGAAGAGCCAGGTGTACTCAATCCAGGGCCGTCCATTCGTGTACGCGGCAAAAATATCGTGTGTCGGAACCGCATGGTGCTGGATGATCCAGGCTCCGGTACGAAGATGCCACCAGAGATCCTCATCGATGGCCGCAGCTGGTTTGTTACAGAGGGCTAGAACACCCGCAAGGAAGCATGTGAGGATAACCGAGTCGAGAAAGATACGCAGGCCGACGCCAACTGATGGGTTTTGCCCCTTTCCGGTCAGGGTCCTCTCGCCCGCGTTTGCACCGCGTCTCTCCCGGGAGGCGGAGGTTAACGGCTCGAGAAGCTCCCGCATTTTCATCTCACCAGTGAGGCTTCGGTGTGGGCCGCTTCTTCTTCCCCGCCTTCTGAATCGACAGAATACGGTGTGATCCGAGGCGGGTTGAAGTCCGGCTCGATCAACCAGGCTTGCCGGTCTTTGAAATAGCGAAGTAATTCGCGATTCTTCTCGGGGCTCATGTCGCGCGCCCAGACTACCTTCGACTTGTCGATGTCAGCGGCGTTGTATACCCATTCCACGACGGGGTCGTGTGTGGGAGAGTAGCGGACGATTGCTAACTGCGGTCCGGGATTCGCTTCGAGCCGCTTCAGGACACGTGCGCGCGCCAAGCCTCTAGGTGCTGTTCCGAACCAGGCCTTACCCGAAAAAGTTTCGCCCGCGAGAGCGATGCCCAGAGGTTCTGCGTAAAGGCGAACTCCTACCAACACCACGCAGATCACAGGCACCGCGCGCACAAGAAACATTCCGGATCGGCGGCCTCCTGGACGCCACACGCGTAAATGACGCATGCACTGCAACAGGATGGCGTATAGGATTGCGGTGAATGGGGCCGCGTAGTGAGGCAACAGCCATGTCTCAACGGCCAACCCGGCGCCGAACACCGCCGCCGTAACGAGGAGAAGACGAATACGTTTATCGCGTATTGTGCGAGGCAGGCCCAAGAGCGGTAGCGCCAGCGCAAAGCCGAGGTAGAAAGACTCGCCCATCAGTAGTTTTTTAGCGCTGTTCTTGACCAGACCGGATGGTGTTCGGGACTTCTTGAACCAATCCAACTCCCAGTCGGCGTAAAACTTTCGCATTTCGGGGTGTCGGTAGACAGGCTCGGGACGCGGTGATTGCCACAAAAAATGCGGAGCCATGGCGTAGGTGGCACGGTTGATCGTGTACGGCAACGTGAACCAATTGCCGAATACGCGGTAGTTGTAGTAAGCCATAGCGCCTGCGTTCAGAGCCAGCAGAACGAGGGCCGGAGCAACTCGCCGTGTCAGAGTGCGCGCACTTGGTGGAGCCGCGTTGAATGGGCTGCCTAAAACAGACCGCAGCAGATGCGAAGAGCGAGATTGTTGTCGTTCGGGATCGTGTGAACTTGTGAATAGATACCAACAGAGAACAATAACGGCGGGCGCGCAAATCAGGCCACCTTCGAAAGGGCGGCTATTCAGGAGCATTGCCATGCCGAGAGCCATCCAGAAGAAATCCCGAGTGCGGAAGTGCCGCAATATCCGAGGTAGAGCACCGAACACGAGTGCGCCGGCTGTTGCAGCAATCGCTCCGCCCGCATAAGAATCGATCCAATAGCTGAATAGTCCGAGCCGAAGGACGGCCAGCATCCCTCCGAGCAGCGCCCACCCTGGCGGCAGCCAGCCTTGCAGCATCCAACAGATAGCCGCACACATGGCTGCGACACTAGCCCAAACGCCCCACCATGGATGTCCAGCGAGCACTTTACCCGCAGCCAGCAGCACGCCTTGGGCTGGAAAATACATGGACATGTACGTCGGCAGATGCGTGATGTGAAGACTTTCGAAGTGGACCCACATGGGATGAGTTGGATTCGTGAGGCGACCGGAAGCGAACGTGTCGGCAGCTAAGAGGAAGCTGAAGTCGGTCGTGATGAAAGGTTGAGGAACGGGTATCTTGAGGAGGAATACAAGACGAATTCCAGCGGCAAACAAACCGACAGCGATGACGGACAGGGTGCGACGTCGTGCCAGAGTCTCGAAGAGTCGTTCCAGTGCCGCGAACGCGTGAGATCTTCGAGATCCGCAGGACAGCGCCAAGGCGCACGTTACAAGGACGCAACCGAACTCAATTAAGAAGAGGGAGGGACCACTCGGTGTTGCGGGGAAGGAGGCCATTCATGGAATCGCGTGGCGAATCAGGTATGCGGGGAAGCGAAATCGTAAAGATCAACCCGCCTCCTCGCATGTCGGCCGGAGCTAATCGTGTTTAGGATACGGCCGCGTTCAGATTGAGCGACAAGGTGTTCATGGCTGTATTGATCCCATTGGCCAGCGTGCTCATTCCGCTGATAATTCCCAGGCAGACCACGGCAATGATGAGAGCATACTCGACGAGATCCTGTCCGCTCTCGTTCCTGAGCACTTGGCTCAATGCCATGATCCGCGTATAAAGGTGCATATAGAGGTGCGTTAGTTCGCCTTTCATTCATTTTTCGCCAAAGTAAGATTAAAACCCTACACTATGGCGCTGTTCAGCCGGCTGGATAGTTGGCCCATCGCGGCGTTGATTCCGTTCGCCAAGGTGTTCATACCACTAATGATGCCGAGGCAGACAACAGCGATGACGAGGGCGTATTCTACGAGATCTTGGCCCTTCTCATCCTTGAGCGCCCGTAGGACAATCTGAGATTGAACATACAGTTTCAGTATTGTGTCTTTTTTCATTTCTTTAGAAGATCCGTTGACGGTTTTTATCCTGCGGGGCAGGAACAGTACTCTGGAGTTTGCAAGCTGAGAGCCAAACAAGAATAGGGCCATTCGACGCCTGATCATGCCGGAGAAATCTACGAGGTTCGCCCGAGGATCCCTCCCGCGGCAAGCTGTCGAGGCACCGGAGAGTAGATGAGCCTTTTCTTTCAGTGTCTTAAGAAGACTGCAATGCGGCGGTTCGAATCTCGAAACGTCCGGACTGGAAAGGGCGGCGCGATTTTTGCCTAACGCCAAGCACTCGAGGAAGCGAAATTTCAGGAGCAACGCTGTATACGACGCATGACTTCGGCCTTCGAACTGTAAACGCAGGTTGACAGCTGAGTGGGTGAAACGTGATATTCACCGGGATTTTTGCTAAACAAACGCCTGCATCTTTGGCCCGTCAATTGCCACATCCCGGAGAGTCTCTTCATCTATATGCACGTTGCTGCCTGGTGGCCCACAGTGATAACTGTGCTGATCGCTTCGATCACCGACCTACGAAGCCGGCGAATTCCCAACTGGCTGGTGGGGTTCTCGTTCCTCGCTGCGCTGTTTACCGCAACCGGCGACGCAAGGATCGGCTGGTTTGGAGAGGAGCCTGGCCGGAGCGGCGCTTGGTGCCGGGATCATGGGCTTTCTGTGTTTTTTGGGCGGTATGGGAATGGGAGACCTCAAGTTGTGTCTCGCGGTGGGAGCTTGGATTGGTCCCAGCCAATTAGTGATGGCGCTTGTCGTGATGGGTGTAGCGGGAGGAGTGATGGCGCTGCTCTGGGCGATGTTGGGTGGTTTCCTTAGGGAATCATTGGACGCGGCCGGAGACCTGGTGGTTGGCTGGGCGAAGCCGCGGATCTGGGCCGGACAACAGGCTGACGCTGAACAGTCCGGGCGCCCGGAGCATACCTTACGCTCCGGCGATTGCGATCGGCACGATCTTTTCGTTCTTGGCGCATTCATAAGGGATATGCGCACGATGATTCCATCCCCAGTTGTCTGGCGGCAGGCAAAAAGGAATGTTTTGTGATGTCAGCATACAGTTCCGACGCTGAATTAGTAGGAATGGCCGCGCTGTCGCTTGTATTGATTTGCCCGGATGAGCAGAGGCGCAACCGGATTGCCAAGGCTATGGCGGGTACGCAGGCGACGGTTGCGTGTGAGTTGGCGAGATATCCCGGTATAGACGACCTGACGATTATCACGGAAGGCGACTACGACGCAGTCATCATCGATCTCGATCCTGATCCGGAGCGGGCGTTGGATGTGGTCGAAAATCTCTGCGCATCCAGCACCCGCGTGACCGTGATGGTGTATTCCGCCCGGTCCGATCATGACCTTCTGGTGCGGTGCATGCGCGCGGGTGCGCGCGAGTTTCTTGACAGAAGACTCTGGCGCCAAATAACGTGGCCGAGGCTCTGGTCCGAGCTTCCGCCCGCCGCGACGAAGGGCGCCGTCCGAAGAAGAAAGTCACGGGCAAATTGTTTGTTTTCACCGGCGCCAAGGGCGGCGCAGGTGTGACGACCGTGGCAAGTAACTTCGCTGTTGCGCTCGCCAGACATTGTGGCGGCAAGGCCGGTTTGGTGGACCTGGACTCCGGATTGGGCGATGCCGCGCTTACCCTGGGGCTGACGCCGAAATTCTCGATCGTTGATGCGCTCCAGGAGGCGGGGCGGCTGGATGCCGAGTTCTTTTCAGCGCTGTTGACGAAGCATAGTTCCGGGCTGGCGGTGCTGGCCGCGCCGGACCAGATTGCGAGCGAGGCAGTTCCGACGAGCGCGGCGATGAAGCTCGTCACTCTGGCGCGAGAGCAGTTTCCTTATGTGGTTGTGGATGCAGGATCGCGCCATGGCGAGTTGGAGGAGGCGCTCTTTGAAGCCGCAAACACGGTTTACCTGGTGGCGCAGGTGAGTCTGGCGGATCTTCGCAATGCCAACCGCGTTATCAAGCGCTATTTCAGCGATTCTGGGCCAGGCAATGCTCGAGATTGTCATGAACCGGTATCTGGCTCGGACCCTCGAAATCGATGAAGCGGCCATCAGCAAAGCGCTGACCCGTCCGGTGAACTGGAAAATTCCGAATGATTACCCGGCGGCACAGAAAAGCGCAGAATACCGGAGTCGCCATGGCATCCGAAGAGAGCCAGATTTCACGATATTTTTGCGGATATGGCCCGTAAGGCCGCGGGACAAGCGGTGCCGCAAGTGAAGCGGAAGAAGATTTGGCCTTGTTCCGTTAGACTTCGCGGTGCTGATGGAAGGAAGTGAATGGAAAAACTGGATTTCGAACAGTTTAAGGCTGACGTTCATCGGACGCTCATATCCAAGCTGGATCTGGAGAGGCTGGCGACTGTTCAGGGTGGTCGCGCAAGACAAGCCGTCGCCAACCTGGTGCAGGAGATCATCGCCGAGAGGAAGCTGCCTCTCAGCGCGATAGAGAAGGAAAGAATCCAGTCCGATCTATTGGATGAAGTGTTCGGCTTGGGGCCGCTCGAGCCGCTGCTGCGGGACCCGAAGGTTTCCGACATTCTGGTCAACCATAAAAACCTGGTCTACGTGGAGCGCGGCGGCATTCTGCAAAAGACGGACGTGGTGTTCCGGGACGACCGGCATGTCATGCAGGTGATCGAGCGGATCGTATCGAAGGTCGGGCAGACGAGTCGATGAGTCCTCGCCCATGGTGGATGCCAGACTGCCGGACGGCTCTCGTGTGAATGCGATTATTCCGCCGCTGGCTCTCGACGGTCCTGCGGTTTCGATCCGTCGTTTTGGTACCGGTCCGCTTGGCGCAAGCAAGCTGGTTGAATTGAAGAGCGCATCCGCCGAGATGCTCGAACTGTTGTCCCAGGCGGTGAGAGCGCGTATCAGCATCCTGATCTCCGGCGGCACGGGCGCCGGGAAAACCACTTTTCTGAATATGCTTTCGCAATACGTTCCCCGCGAGCGAGCGAATCGTCACGATCGAGGATGCCGCGGAGTTGCAACTCGCACAGGAAAATCTGGTGCGGCTGGAGACGCGGCCGCCGAACGTCGAGGGCCAAGGCGCTATCCGGCAGAGGCAGCTTCTGATCAACAGCTTGCGAATGCGGCCGGACCGGATCATCGTGGGTGAGGTCCGCGGCGACGAGGCCTTCGACATGCTTGCAGGCCATGAACACGGGTCACGAAGGGTCCATGACTACCATCCACGCCAATACGCCGCGTGACGCCCTTTCCCGATTGGAATCAATGGTTGCGATGACGGGTCTGAACCTGCCCGAACGAACCATCCGGCATCAAATAGCGTCGGCCATCACGCATCGTGGTGCAGTGTGCGCGCTTGAGCGATGGCACGAGAAAAGTGATGAGCATCTCGGAGATCACCGGAATGGACGAGAACGTCATCAGCATGCAGGAGATCTTCAGCTTTGTACGGAAGGGCATCGGGCCGAACGGCAAAGTCGTTGGAGCGTTCAGACCCAGCGGGATTCGGCCGAAATTTCTGGAGCGTTTGCGTGTTGCGGGCGTTCTGCTTCCCGCGTCGCTATTTGAAACGTCCATGGAAGTGAGTTAAGCCCAGGAGTTCTGAATTATGTTGATGGCCGTTTTGGTTTTTTGTTCCGTTTTCCTGCTCGCGACGTTGGTTCTCGTTGCGATCGGGATCGGCTCAGGCCGAGGCGTCGAAACGTGCAATGGGCAGGCTGAATGTCGCCTTGCAAGCGCCTGACTCGGGAAGCTGCCATGACGAGCCGGTCGATATCCGCAAGCGCGAAGTGCTTAGTGCCATACCCGCTGCTGAATCGCTTGCTCGGACGTTTGGAATTGGGCGCTCGTCTTCGGCACGCTTTTGACGCGAAGCCGATTCCGACCTGGACACCGGGAACCGTGGTTTTGCTCGTTGTCGCGATCTGGTTGGCGGCGCTGTTCCTCTTATCTCTAAAAATCAATTCGCCGATCCTGGCGTGCTCTTGTCGCCCTGGTGCCTGCCGCGGCGCCCATCGGGTACCTCCTTCATAAGCGAGAGAAGCGATTTCAGAAATTTGAGGAAGTGCTTCCGGCGGCTCTGGACCTTATGGTTACCGGGCTGCGCGCAGGGCACAGCATCGTTTCGGCGTTGGAGCTTGTGGGTCGGGACTCACCGTATCCGATCGGGCATGAATTTCGGCTCTGTTTCGACGAGCAGAACTACGGTCTGGAATTGAGAGATGCACTCAACAACCTGACGGAGCGAATTCCTTTGCCCGACTCTGAAAATCATTGCTACGGCGATCCTGGTTCAGAAGGAAACAGGCGGCAATCTGGCAGAAGTGCTGGATAAATGCGCGCATATGATTCGCGACCGATTCCGCTTGAAGCGCGAGATACGGATTAAAACAGCGCAAGGCCGACTTACCGGATGGATCCTTTCCTTGTTGCCGCCCGGTCTGGGGCTTCTTCTCTATATCGCTCACCCCGAGGTCATCAGTCTTCTTTGGACCCGGCCGGCTGGCGTCAAGTTGCTGTGGATCGGCTCGACTATGACCCTCACGGGTGCTCTCGTTATCAGGAAGATCGTTCGAATTAGAGTCTGAGGTCTGTATGGCATTTGCCCTGTTTGCTTTTACCGCGATCTTTATCCTGCTAGCCAGCGCCGGGCTGCTCGTTTTCTATCGCGAAGCGATGTTCCAGCGGCTCTCGCATGCTATTTCTCCTCAGGAAGCAGAAGAAATGGTCCCATCTGCTGAGCAAGGACCAAGCCGGCCAGTCAGCAAGAGCAATCATCCAGTCCTTCGACAAGCTGTTGCCAAAGAGCCCGAAGGAAATCTCTGTCATGCAGGAGCGGTTGATCCGGGCCGGACTGCAGAGAGGATTCAGCGGCCAGCCTCTTCTATGGCGCCAAAGTGGTTGTTCCGATCGTGCTTGTTAGTCATTGGTGCTTACGACCGGAGTAACTCGCTATTTCTCGCCCTTTTTCGCCTGCCTCTTGGCAGTCGGAATGGGGTACTTGGCGCCTGATTTCTGGCTGGGACGAAGGATAAAGACACAGGCAGTTCAATATCCGACTTGGGCTGCCGGACTTCCTGGATCTGATGATTGTCTGCATCGAAGCCGGACTAAGTCTCGATTACGCTGTTGACCGTTCTGTGAAAGAACTTGGCTTGGCACAGCCGGACATCTGCGACGAGTTCGGATTAGTCGTGCTGGAACAAAGGGCCGGGCGTCCCCGAACGGATGCCTGGAGGAACTTAGCCGATCGCGTGGATATTGATATCATTCGCACCCTGACCAGTTCCATCATCCAGGCTGATCAATTCGGAACCAGTATCGCGAAGACTTTGCGTGTCTATTCCGAGACACTCAGGACCCAACGTCGACAAAAAGTCGAGGAAATAGCAGCGAAGACCGCGGTTAAGCTCGTGTTTCCGCTGGTCCTGTTTATCTTCCCGCCGCTGTTCATCATAGCGCTAGGTCCTGCCGCTCTCGCTATGGTTGACACGTTCAGAAAGTATTTGAGTTAGATCGAAAGGAGAAAGAACGATATGGACAACGTGACACTCATTCGAATTATTGCTGGAGCATTATGTGTGGTGCTGCTGATTGTGCTGATTCAGCGTCGGCGGACACGCGTTCGCTAAGCTCAAAGAAGCCGTGCCCGAAGTTAATTGGGGTACGCACTACCAGGCAGTTGGATACGATTGGCGAATCAGCCAGTATTAGTGTCCCGCTCTGTTTACGCGAGGATGACACGGGTGTTTAGTGCCGGGTTTGATTGCGCTGGTGGCAAGAAAGGCTCAAAGGGAGGAAGAGTGGGTGGATTTTGGCGCAGTTTAAGAAGGCGGCCGCGGAAGACATACTGCGTCTTTAATAAGACGCGTGAGTCGTTCATTAGCCTAAACATCGACGCTGCCGATACGCACTTCACTAGATTCCGCGGGCTGCTGGGACGGATGCGCCTGCGGTCGGATGAGGGGATTTGGGTGGTCCCATCCTACGGGGTTCACACGATTGGTGTGCCGTTTTCTGTAGACCTGATTTACCTGGACGACAAATATCGAGTGATAGATTTGATCGAATCATTAGGAAGCTTCCGCATCGGGCCGGTTCGGCTACAGTGCGTCAGCGTGTTAGAGCTACCTAGTCGTGCAATCTATTCTTCTCAGACGCAAGTGGGAGATGAACTGCTAATCTGCTCGCCAGAAGAGATGCAGGAATTCCTGCAAGATAATCAAGGCAGAGAGAGCAAAACCACGCCTGCCTGATTAGGCGAGAGTTCTGTGTTGTGGAAACGAGGGCTAGAGTGGCTCGCTTATTTATTTGACAGAAGGAGAGGAGAACGACACCTCACTTCGAACTTAGCGGTTTATTACTGGGACGGAGCGCTTCCTAAGGCACACTCAATAAGCGATGTAAGCTACACCGGAGCTTATTTGAGGACGGCGGAGCGGTGGTATCTCGGCACTGTGCTGATGGTTACTTTCCAGTGGCCGGAAGCAGCCGATGTGACTGCTTGGATAACTTTACCTTGCGAGGTGGTCAGACACGGTCCGGACGGAGTGGGATTGAAATTCATGCTGAGCAATAAGGGAGAATTCCGGGCGGTTCAAAGGATGGTCCGCGAAACCGCGAACGCTCCGCTCGAGAATCCCAAGAATGGAGCTTCGGGCCAAGCCCTCGTAGAGTTCGCGCTGATGGTTCCCTTAGTTTTTCTTCTGGTTGTTAATGCTTTAAACTTCGGGGGCTTCATCTATTGCTGGATCACGATAGCGGACGCCGTTCGAGCTGGTGCCGATTACGCTTCTACAAACGGCACGACGCGCCGGAGCTCCGGCAGGCCCGCACGAAACGCGACATCAAACGTCTAATTCAGAATGCAACCGCGATCGCTTCCAAATCCAGCCGCACCAATCCAGATGTGCATGTGTGTCAAAGCGTTAATGGTGGCACATCGACGCCTTTCGGATTACCGGTAGGCACGTGCGCTGTTAGCGGCCCTCCGGCCGACCCCGAACATATTACAAGCTCAAGTCGCACTGGTCTACACAACCGTAGTGATCGATGCAACCTATACGTTCACGCCGTTTTTGGCCGGATCCACTTTCTTCCGATTCGGTCTGCCTGCGCTCCCAAGTCAGATCCATCGACGTATGGTGGTGAGGTGGCCATGAAGCGCTTGCACTCTCTCTCGTGCAGGCGCAATCGGTAGTCGAGGTCAAAGTCTGGTCGAGTTTGCGTTTGTTTCTCTTGGCTTGGTTATGCTGCTCTTTGGCGTTGTGGAGATGTGCCGGCTCGTGTTGGTATATACGACGATCGCAAACGCGGCCAGAGTAGGCGTGAGATACGCAACCGTTCATGGATCTTACAATACCGGCTCTGTAGACGATACAGGGCGTTGTAAATGGACTATCTACAGGCGGCGACAGTCAATCCGGCCAATGCCACGCGTCGATGTATGTTATGACGGCGCGATATCAACCATACGTGCTGGTGCCCATCGATGCCGGCTCCAGGACCTCCTGGACATTCGTCACCGTTACCGTTTCCTATCCCTACAATCCGCTTACCACCTATTTCCCAATTCAATGTAAATCTCACGAGTTCAAGCCAAGGGAGTGATCGCCTTTTGAAAGCTCTACGCCCAAGCTCGGACGAATGAAAAGAGGTCAGGCCGCGATTCTGGTGGTACTCGCGATGGCGGTTTTTCTGATCGGTGCTGTTGGGATTCGCGATCGACGGATCACATTTGTATGCCGAACGACAGATGGCGCAAGCAGCAGCAGACGCGGCCGCACAGCGCGGCCATTAGAAGCATCTATGTCGGATCGAATGTATCGGGTAATACCGGATACTTCCCGACATCTCCCTCCAGCGGCTTCGATTGTAATTCTAATCCGACCGGAACGCCCTGCGTCTACGCTCAAATGAATGGGTTCAACTTCTCCGGCGGTGACAGTGTTGCCGTGGATTTCCCTCCCGACGCGCCTGCGGGCGTAGCGTTTGACCACCGGCACTACCTATTCGGTGAAACAGGTGCGTGTGACCGTAAGGCGAATAGTAAATGCCACTCTGCTCAGATTTGTCAACTCTGTCATCACTCCTGTTCAGGCGTCCTCAACCGGAGCTATCGTCACCGTCCAATCGCCGGTACCGATTCTGATCACACATCCGACCCAATCAGGTGCGTTGAATCTCAGAACGGCCGGAAGGAACCTGAAAGTATGCGGAGGGCCATCTCGTAGCATTCAGGTCAATTCCAGTTCAGATAACTCCATCACCTGGAATGGGAACCCAGAGGTTGATCTTGAGCACGCAGGACCGCCCGATCCCGGTGATTGCAGCACTGGTGCGGGAGCTGACTTTGGCGACTTCGGTGGACCAAGCAATAACGGGTCGTTCTTTGCCATTGACTTCGGCCAGAAGGGAATGTATTACCAGCCCGCGCCGCCGATCCCTGACCCGCTTGCCGATATCAGCCCGCCTACTCTGCCGGTTCCACTAACTTGGCCCACCAGCAAGTCGGAGTCATTCCGGAAGGCACCATTGGCTGTCCCTCGGGAAGTGGTGGATGCACCCTTTTCTATCCCGGATATTGGCCAACCGATATCGTCGTTGCTAGCGGCCAAAAGGCGGTGTTTGCGCCGGGTATCTACTACCTTTATGGATCGAATCTCAGAGTGAACGAATCGAGTGCGACGCCGGGCCTTCCTCCGCCACGTGTTCACGGCCGCTGGCCTCAACGACACCACAGTAACTGCCAATCCCTCGGTTTCGAATTGTTGCGGAACCGGCCAGAGCGCTGGAGGTGTCGCTTGGGGAGGTTCTGGACTTACCTCGGGAAACACTTTGTTCTACTTCACTGGACCCGGGACTCCCGCAGCGATAGGCGCCATCGATATCGCCTCAAATGCTCCATGTATCGGGACTTCCTGTTCGGCTCTAAACGGTTCTCCGCCGTCCTCGACTTACAAAGGCATGTTATTTTTTATCGATCGGAACGCCGCCGCCCAGAGACACATTATTGATGGCGAAACTCAGATTATTCTAACCGGGACGATTTACGCGAACAACTCTCTCGCGGTGATGCAGAGCCAACCAACTCAATACCAAACCTGCAATTCCAAAATCAATTCAGTCGCGCGCCAACCGGTCGCAACTAGTAAAACTGTTGTTGTAGGCGAACTCATCACTAATGCTTTAGATCTGCAGAGTGCGCCCAACATCACCGTGAACTTGAACACCTCAATCTTGTATGCAGTTGATCAGGTAGCCCTCGTTCAGTGATATAGAGAATCTTTACGATTCCGCCGGAATGATCAACAGTATCTCAACCGCAGTAGGTTGGCGGTCGCGGCTGGCGGGGCGGAATGCCCAGAGTTTCAGTGAACTAATCAGAAGATCCTTCTGATCGAATTCATCCGGAAATACCATGGCGAGCTGGTCGAAGCGACCTTCAGCATCAATGATTCCGTGGACAACAACGTAGTCACCCGGTTGGGCCAGGTGATCTGGCCGAAACAGCAGAAACGGCCACGGCGCGGCCAGCGATGTTGCACTCCCTCGGGATACTTGCCTTGCCGCTTCTTTGGTCAGGCAATACTGCAGGATCCATTTCTTGTGAAGCCCCACGCTTAGGTAAACGGTGTAGACCATTTTCCCGCTGAGCGCGCCGATTGTCTCCGGGTATGGTGTGGACTGCGATGAACCCGTCACAACGACCCCGTAGTTGCCGTCCTTCGGCAGAGTAATCCGCGTCACGTTCGCCGGAACCCGATCTAAGCCGGTCAACCCGGTTCCGTCCGACCCGGATCCAGCACCCGAAGCAGACCCGGCGCCCGCACCGATCCCCGTACCTGAACCTGACCTGATCCAGCTGCGGAACCGGAGCCAAGGCCCGAACCGGAGCCGGTATTGCCCGCCACCTGGTTTCCGCCTGCCCCGGCGCCATTCGATCCGGATCCATCGCCGCTTCCGGCTCCGGAACCAGCACCGTTCGATGCGGTGTTTGCGACACCTGCACCGGCCGCTAGACTCGCCGAAAGAGCACTTCCGACGCTAGAACCCTGGCCTCCCGATGCACGAAGCTGGCCCCCTTGCCCTTCGCCTTTGTCCGCGCTTCCCCCATTGGATGAAGTACCCGAGGAACCCGACGGACCCGGATTGCTGATCTGATTAGCGGGAGGAACGATGACCAGTCCTTTTGGCTGCGTGGGCGAGTCGGTCAGGGCAATCAGCGAGGCAGCGTTGACCGGATTCGATTCGGGCAGAACGAGTTGTGGGATTTGGTCGACCGCCTGGGGACCCGGCACTCTGACCGGCGAAGTAGTAGCCGCAGGCCGCACCAGGAGAGGAGCGCGAGCCACGAGCATGGCTGAGATTTTGAGATCAGACACGGCCGGTTCGCGGTTCGGAACCTGGGTGTCCGGCGCGGGCATTATGTTTTGTGCGACTTTTTGGGGCTGAATCTTGACCGGGGGAGCTACAAACTTCGCTCGAAACGGTGCAGGAGCCTGAGCTGTCCAAAAAACCACGTTAGGGAGTGGGACCTCTTGCTTCAACAGCGTGTCCGGCGGTACATCGAACTGCAGAACCGTCTGCTTTACAGCGCGGACAGGCGAAGCGGCCAGCTCAAAGCTTCGGTGGGGCTGCTTGTTTGCGGTGCCCGGATCGGCGACTGCGGCCGACTCGGAGCTCGCGGCGGGGTGGTTTTGGTAGTGCAGGGTACTGCGCGAACCCGAACCCGCCGTTCGGGAACTGGCCATTTGGGTTTGCCCTTGAGAGCCTCCCGACTTCTTTGCGCGATACGGTAAGTCCCTGAAATTCAGCACTATGACTGATCGCTTGTGACTCTCGTAAACGGAGTGCCCGAGTGGCTGTTCGCTGTGCAAAAGTGTCGACAGCGAAATGAGCACGACGTGCAGCAGTACCGAGATCGCCAGAGGCGAACGGCGTGCTAATGGCCGCGTATTGAGTAGAGACAGTTGATTCATAGGTTCACTGCGGCGGGTAGTCCAGGCACAAGTAATCGTGGATAGAAGTCAAAGGCGGAATTACGTTCCTTGCAATAACCGGGCCTAACGGTCAATCTTTTACAGGCCAAGGGTTATTGGTTGCCGGTGTGTCAAAGTGCATACGCTGTGAACGTGCGGTGTAAACGGTTGTTGACATGTGCATTGGCGGCGCGGCCCGGAAGAGCTGTTTTTCAGCGGGAAGTTGAGGATTTTGGCTTGGTCCCTCAATTGCCAACTCCCAAGACTGACTTCGTTGTGGAAGAAAGTAAGGTTTTAAGTCGATGAACCGTAGGGTGAGCACCATTCTGTTATTTGCGTTTGTGGTGGCCTCGATCGCTAGCTATCTCGTGTATCGGGTAACTACCGCGCAACGCAGGCCTGTGGGTCCTCAAACAACGAAGATCGTTGTAGCCGCGCGAGACCTGGAGATTGGAACTGTCATACGTGATACGGATCTCAAAGCGGGTGAGTGGGTTGGGGCTTTGCCCAGGGGAGTGCTCGCTACTCGGGAGGTAATCGTTGGCCGCGGTGTACTTTCCCAACTGTACGAGGGAGAACCAATTCGCGATAACCGGCTCGCTGCGGCGGGATCCGGCGGCGGGTTGGCAGCCACTATCCGGCCCGGTATGAGAGCAACGGCGGTCCGAGTTAACGACGTAGTAGGCGTTGGCGGTTTCGTCGTTCCGGGTATGCGCGTCGATGTGCTCATTGCCGGCAACGGCCCTGGCGCGTCGTCCGCCGAGGGCCCCAGAGTCAAAACTCTTCTGCAGAACATCGAAGTTCTCTCTGCGGGCACGAATATCCAAAAAGACAACGAAGGCAAGCCCGTTCAGGTCCCCGTGGTGAACCTGCTCGTAACGCCCGAGCAAGCCGAGATCCTTAGCTTGGCCAGCAGTGAGACGCGTATCCAGCTGGTGCTAAGAAACCCGCTAGATACGGACACACCAAAAACACCGAGCGTTGCCATGGCGAGCTTGTTCTCCGAGGGCGCCCCGAAACCGACAGCACCGCCGACGCGGAGAGCAGCCGCTCCTGCTGCTCCGCAGGCCAAGGAACCAGCACCACGAGTCTTCCTTATAGAAGTTTTGAACGGACCTAAGCGTAGCGAACAAAAATTCAGCGAAGCGGCGCAGCATCAGTAATGCAGGCGCCGATCAGCAATATCAGAGAACACATAATGAGGCACTTGCGATGCGCAGGAATCGCTGCGCTAATGCTGTCTATCCCAGGCTATATATACGGAAGCGGAGCCGCCGCTGCTGATCAGGCGCAACGGCAGAGCGCAAACCCTGCCGCGCCAAGCCCGGTTGAAACACAAACAGCGAACGAGCTGTTCGTCAACGTCGGGAACTCGCTGATTGTTGATAGCGCGACTCCGATCGAACGAGTGTCCGTGGGGTTTGGGGAGATAGCGGAGGCAACTGCCGTTGGGCCGACCGAGGTTCTGGTAAACGGGAAAGCTCCCGGGCAAACCACGTTGATCATTTGGCAGCAGGGAAACCAGAAGCTGTTCTTCGATGTCACCGTTCAGCCAAGCCGGTATGCGACGAATGCGCGATTAGAGCAACTGCGCCGGCAATTCAATCAGGAATTGCCTGGACAGAAAATCGAAGCGACAATCGAGAACGATCAGGTTTACCTGCGAGGTACGGCGAAGGACTTGACCAGTGCCGAACGCGCTGTTTCCATCGCCGCTTCAGTGGGCAAGCCAGTGAATCTCCTCTACGTGACTGTGCCTCCGCCCGAAGCCCAAATTCTTCTGAAAGTCCGGTTCGCGAGTGTGGATCGAAGTTCGAGCCTGCAGTTGGGATTCAATTTGTTCAGCCTGGGTGCTACAAACACCATTGGCTCGACTACTACGGGACAATACTCCAGCCTTCCCGGCAGTGTAAACCTGTCGAACGCAACCGGGACAGGAGGAAAGGGGTTCACTACCCAGAGCTACAATCTTTCGAGCGCATTGAATCTGTTTCTTTTCCGACCCGACTTAAACTTGGGAGCCACGATTGAGGCCTTGGAGACGAAAGGTCTGCTGCAGGTGCTAGCCGAGCCGAACGTCTTAGCCACGAATGGTAAGCAAGCGAGCTTTCTCGCCGGCGGGCAGTTTCCTTATCCTGTCGTGCAGGGTTCGAGCGCCGGGGGAACAAACGCAGTTACGATCCAGTTTCAACAGTTCGGAGTTCGCCTGAACTTCATTCCGACAGTTACGCCCCGCGGCACAATCAGACTCCAGGTGGCACCAGAAGTGAGTGCCTTGGACTACACCAATGGTGTGACGATCTCTGGCTTCACGGTTCCTGGAATATCAGTTCGCAACGTGAACACGGAAGTTGAACTGGCCGAAGGACAAAGTTTCGCCTTGGCTGGATTGCTCGATAACAGGGAAACGGAAACGATGAGTAAGATTCCCTGGATCGGCGATATACCCATTCTCGGTAAGTTCTTTCAGTCCAAGCTAAAGACGAAAAACAATACCGAACTGATGGTCATTGTCACTCCACAGCTTGTACGTCCAATACCGGCAGGACAGCAGGTGCCTGGACTGAATTATCCGCTGCCGTTCCTGCCCACGAATACAGACAAAGCAATGGCGACGCCCGGACAGAACGTAACGGGTCCGGTGCCGGTCCAGCCGCCCACGCCGAGTGTGCCCGTCGAAACTCTCATCAAGAGTTTTCAGCAAAGACCGCTGACGGTCAATTCCACGAGTCCCGGGGTCGTCTACCCTGGAGGCGGCGGAGCGGCGCAACCAGCAACAACGCCTGCGCCGCTATCGGGCCCAACGACTGTACCCCCACAGCAGTGATTAGCTGCTAATACCTCGGTGTGTCCTGTCATAATCTGACACTCATGCACTGCCCGGACAGCTCTCTACGCTACTGACCCGAGTTGAGGATAGCGCTGCACGCCCCCTTGACGGCGCTCCGTAGGGTTCGAGTGGTTCCGCTATAAATCAGGTCTTTGTTGCTGTTGAATACAGCTACTTTGTTCGGAGGGACAAACACGGACGTAGGATTGATCGCTTCGTGATCAAGCCGTATGACGTATGCGGCTCTATCTTTATCCGATGTCACAACGGCACCAGGGCAGCCTTGCGAGAACGCCTGTATGACCTTGATGTTGTACGAACTGGTACCCCCGGCGAACGCGAGTGTTCCTTTTGCTTCTCCAACTTTCGCCGTTCCAGAGAGCTCAGGTGCTCCGCTTTCAGTCACAAACACACGAGGCTTCTCAGCCGCATTTAAAATTGTGCCGAGCACTAGGGCCGCGGCTAACGTTGACAGTCGGTTCGCGTTCACGCTCAACCTCCCCCAATAATTGGGACGGAAGCGAACCTGAGCAAGTTTCTGTCCCGTGGTGCTCGCTCGTCGTAGACTGGCGCACCGGAACAACGGATATCAGCGAGGCGCTCCGGGTGTCGAGTTCATCGCTTCCTTCAAGGCTGCCAAGTCTGTCAATACAGTATCGCCGAGAAACTCCAGAGTCTGAAGCGCGCGGTCAGCGGCATCCTGGTGGCCGGTGCCACACGCGTCACGAATGAGGATGGGCACAAATCCCAGGTCCGCGCCGTGGCGGCACGTGATGTCGATCCCAATCTCCAACGCTATTCCCACAATCAGGAACGATTGGATGCCACAGTCTCGCAGCGCGATTGTAAGCGGAGTCCCCTCAAAGGCGGACATCGTCAGTTTGTCAAACACCGCTTCGCTGGGCAGGGGCTTGAGTTCTGGCACAATCTCGAATCCGGGGCTGTCTCGTAAGAACCACGGCTGCACCTGTTCGGGATCCTGGAGCCGTTGCCACGACATAGCCATACGGAACTGGGATGCACCCATCAGCTGTTTCGGCAGTGAGAGATGCCTGCTGTAGAAGACGCGTATTCCGTTCGTGCGGGCTGCGTCTAACACCTGTCGCACGCGCCCGGTGATTGCGGCGGCACCCTCGATCTGTTGCACGATGCCCACTTGCATGTCGTAGACGACGAGTGCGCAACGCCTTGGGTCCAGTAACTCTCGAAGGTTTTCTGAAATGTCGACTCCGTAGACGGTCTTCATACAATCGCGGCTCCCATTAGTAGTCAGCTCGATTCGCGGCTTCTGGCCAATATCTGTTCGCAGTTATCCTCGCATGAACAGTCACCGGCCTCGAGTGTTGACGATGCAATCAGTTCAAGATTAGGAAGCCGACGAAGTCAGGGCGTCCCTCCGCCCCATTCCCGGCTTCCAGAACAAGATGTCCTGCCGTCCAATTCCAGCGCTGATAATGCACCTCTTCGTTCTGGTAGACAGCACGCACTTCTAACGGCGAGCGTTCCAGATCTATGCGTAGAGAGCCACCGTCGAACGGAATGCATGCCAATCGCCGGGAATGCACGATATCCAAGTCATCCTGCGAAATCAAAGCCCAGCGGCCCGTCCACCCCACCTTGATATGCGGGTCCACGATCTCGTTCTTCCTGGACTTGTCACTGAGCACGAGGGCGGTCAACCGGTCGCCGTTCTCCAGTCGCCCCCAAGACCTCACCTCTGGCGGTTCTTGCAGGCTGCCTTTCACCGTGTCCAGCCAGAGAGGTTCCCATCCCACCGTTCTGCGATGCCAACGAGCTAAAGCGCTGCGCTTGCTGATCTTGCTCTGCGGAACCGGGCCACCATCGAGAAAGGTGGGCAAAACCGACCCCTGTGAACCAATAACTGCGGTATCGAGCAGGATGTCCGTGTCCGCGTTCCAGTCGTAACCACTTGAGGCCATGATCGCCATTCCGTCCGACGCCGCTAGCGCCGACCAGATACTCCATTCGCCATGTCCTCGTGCTTCCTGCGCGCCCGCGTCGCCCATATCGTCTAAGGCGACTACGTCCTGCACCTCGCGAAATAGCGGATGGATGCTGTAGTACTGAATTGTGATGTCGGGTTCGACTTCCCTCGCCGCCTGCACCACGAGCTTTAAAAGCGTAAACGCCAGCTGCTCACCCCGCAACGACGGGTCACGAGGCACGGCTACAGCCGGACTAGGCGAGCTATAGCCAAAATCTAACTTCAAAAGTTCCGGGTGAAATTTGCGAACAATCGTCTGGATATGCTCCCGAATGAACTGGCGAGCGTGCGGCGAACTTGGATCCAGGCAAACGGAACCTTTGGTTCGTGGACTTGTGTTCCAGGCCGTCCGGATGGGTTGCCCATCCCGGCCGAGAAGAAAGTCATCCTTCCTAAGCGTTGTCTGTTCCGACTGCTTCACCCACAACACCTGCTCCCAGAGTCCAATCTGCAGTCCCTTTGCCCGCGCGTTCCGGAGATCGGATTCAAACTGTGGGAAGCGCCCGATGTTGATTCTTCCGGGCCCAGCCTCCCAGCCATCATCAATCACCAGTACGTCCGCTCGGAACTCAGATGCCTTGTTTGTGATCTCGGCGAGGTTGTAATCGCCATTCTTGAAATTGCCCCAAGTATTCCAGACGTTCTTCTGATCGGACGGTCGTGACGGTGTGTGCCGCCCGAACGTCCGGAACAAACCGGCGTAAGCATTCCAGGCATCTTTCGCCCAAGTGAAACGCAAAGGCTGGAGCCACTTGCGAGAGCTTCCCTTCACTGCACCCCACAGATCTTCGCGGTAAAGATACTCCAAGCTTCCGTTCGTACCCTGGATCCTCAGCAAGAGAGCCCCATCCGGAACCGTTCCCGAACCAACTGCCATCCAACCATCCCGGCCGCCCATAGCGGCGCTGTAAACCGGACGCGGATATGCCGCCGCATAGGGTGTACCAAGCGCAACACCGAAGCTTCCTAAAGGAAGAACGGCATCTCCGAAATCCCAATTGCGAAAGAAGCTTTGTACGGGTCCGCCCTTCGCACTGGGGATGCAAAAGCCTTCGGCCTGCCAATCGGGCCAGAACGACTGGTCAGGAATGTTTGCTTGCCGCCTCTGTTCAGGGTCGAGCGCCGATGTTCCGAAGAACATGCTGACGATCGCCGGCGCGGCTTCACGCCAGTGCGCTGTGAGATCGGTGAAAAGAATACTGCCGGAAACAGCCTGGAACGTCAGTGTGCCGGTTCCCAATCCGCGAAAGGAGAGGGAGACCTGGCCGGTCTGGGATTCACTATTCGTCTGAAGCGAAACCGCTTCCCCTTTGATGTATTCGTTTTTTTGAGAACCTCCTTTTATCCAGAAGGCAGGTAGCAATCCGCCCTGCCACAGCGTCAGAGTGCTTCCCACCTTGATCAGGCTCGCGTGGTCGGTATGCAAGTCCCAAGTGAACCGATATCCGTTCGCTTCGTAAGAGTACTGCAATTGTGACGATCTTGTGTCTTGAGCCACGGACCCGGTTTCAGACCAGGCGCTAGCGACTAAGACAAGGAAGCAGGTGGCTAGTTTCGAGGATTGCCGCGCGACTGTCATGCCAAGTTGCAGCGTACAGTATGAACCAGGGTTCGTCTTACGCCCTCTCGCTGCGATCCGGCAGAATGATCGAAGTAGGTTTATAGAAATCGGCCACGTTTCCCTCGGTGCCATTTGGGCCAGTGCGAGACCCCTAAACGTCTTTGTCACTGAACCTATTTTGTAAATGAGGTCAGGCCTCCTTATGCCGGAGGCGACAGCGATGATGTTGCCTACGCGACCGACATGACGCTAAAAAAGGCACGGAGGTCCAGATGCGCGTGTGGCACGTCCATGCATACTCCGCTGCAGTGGGACCGGCCTCCATCTGCAATCCGAATCTGCTTGCCGTAGTGCTGAGTCTGTACAAGCGCGAATCCACGAACTAGTACAGACTGGGAAAGTCAAACTTTACGGGAATGGTGCCCGGGGCGGGACTTGAACCCGCACTCCGCTTGCGCGAAAAAGGATTTTAAGTCCTTTGCGTCTGCCGATTTCGCCACCCGGGCCTTGAGCGTTGGCGAGCAGGCACTCACCTGCACGCCCATGAGAATCATGATAGTAAAACGCCCGTTCTTTACGTCGCTGACGCCGATTTCGTCGAAGATAATCGTTCCGGAAGGACAAAAATTATCCTTCTTTCTAGGCGCTTGAAAACGCTAAGAAGGCCGTTTTCCCTTTGAATATCGATGGTCCTGACAGAATTCGAATGAAAACGCCTTATTTTTTGCGGTTTCCGCTTTACAAGAGAACCTCACTTCCGTATCATCGAGTTGACCAAAGAAGAGCTCAAAACATTTTGTAGACTTCGTGTTTTGGCCGGATCTACAGCTGTGTTCCGGAGGAGTGATCTTCTTCTGCATTTCATTTTTTGGGAGGTTATTAGTTGGCTGAAGCAAAACGCATGACACAAACCGCGATCGTCAGAGAACTCGCGGAGACGACGGGAATCAACAATCGAGTGGCAAAGCAGTTCGTCGAGACGCTTGCTGAACTCGCTGTTCGCGAGACAAAAAAGAACGGCGTGTTCATTCTGCCCGGAATCGGTAGACTGGTTCGGGCTGACCGTAAGGCAAGAACGGGCCGCAATCCCGCGACCGGCGAAGCAATCAAGATTCCAGCGAAGAAAGTTGTAAAGTTTCGGGTGGCGAAATCGGTAAAAGACGCGATTGTGCCGCCCAAAAAGACCAAGTAAGCCGAAGCAGATCCCTACCGGGTTGGCCGCCGCTGGCAAAGCGGCGGCCATTGCTATTAAACCTGCTTCTTTCCTTTATCTGCCGCCTCTTCTTCCTCGTTCTTGATGGCGCCCTTAAAGTGCCGAATCCCTTCGCCCAAGCCCTTGGCCAACTCGGGTATTTTCTTTCCACCAAATAGTAGAACAATAACGATGATTATGACGAGCAGTTCAGTTGGGCCAATGGATCTCAGCATCGAGTCTCCTTCCAGATGACGATCTCATTGTAGAACGCTTTTCTCCCACTCGTACCTGCTTCGGTGACGCTCTCCGCGGCCTCTTCCGCGAGAAACGGTATTTTTGAAAGAAGAGCCCATGCTGCGTCAGTTCATCTTCCTTATCTTCGTTCTTGCAGTCGACGCTCGCTTGCAGTAGCAAACCTGAGTCGAAAGGCGCAGCACGCCACTACCCAGTGACGGGCCGGATCATGGCTTTGGACACAAAGAACCGAACCGTCTCGCTCGATGCAGCAGCGATCCCGGGGTATATGGAAGCAATGCGAATGGACTACCCTGTTCCTTCCTCGAAAGACTTCGATTCCCTGCATGTGGGAGACAACATCAAAGCAACAGTGAACGTTTACGACTCTGGCGATTATGATCTTTCGTCCATTCAACAACCGACTGCTCGCAAGTGAGCCGCGAGTCAGCAGGAGGCTCCCGCCGGCGTGCCGGAAGCGCTAAACGCCCAGACACAGGTCGTTGTACTTGACAAGATTCGACTTCGATCCGCGGTTTTGCGAATCGGCAGAAGTCTCTCTCCCTCCATTCAATTCCTTTTCCGAACGGACGTTCACGTCTATGCTTTCGCCGTCGCGGCGAATATGCTCATGACGTTCTTCCCTTTTCTGGTCGCGATCGTTTCTTTGTGTCGAGGAGTGCTGCACTGGCCGGCGGCCGTTGATGTGATCTTCAAGACCCTGAACGACTACTTTCCGGAGAAATTTGGCGTACCCTTCCGTACCTACCTGACAGTCGCCGCTTCTCATCCCTTTAGTTGGATTTCAGTGCTGCTCTTGTTGTTCACATCGAACGGTATATTCGTGCCGCTGGAAGTGGCCCTGAATCACATCTGGCGGGTAAGAGAGAATCGGAGTTTTCTCCGCAATCAGATCATCAGCCTGGTTTTGGTTTTTGGTTGTGGGGTGCTCGTACTGGCCAACATCAGCTTCACGACGGTCAATGCGCAATTTCTGAGCACTCGTTTCGGATCAAGCCCGTCGGGCGCGCAGGTGGCATCGTTGATCCTCCGTGTCGCGGCTCTTCCTTTGACCACCGCCATGATCCTGTTCGTGTATTGGATTTTGCCGAACGCTGCCATTCCAGTTCGCCGCATCTTACCGGCGTCGATCGTTGTTTCGGTGTGCCTGGAGATTGCGAAGTATCTCAACGTGCTGACGTGGCCGTTGCTGCGCGATAAACTCCGCAACGAAGTTCCACCCTTCGTGCAATCCATCAGCATCATTCTTTGGTCGTTTTGTGCCACGCTTATTGTGCTGGCGGGTGCTGAATGGTCCGCAAGAGTACATTCGAAACGAACCAGGCAAGAAGCTCAAGCCTGACACGGGCCTGGTCACCAACCGCCTCACCCCACCGATTACGTAAGTTGGGCGTCAGCTTTCTCGACCAGAGAAGCAATTCCTTCATGGCTGACACGACAAATACGCCATTCGGCAAGGACCTTCGCCCCCAGGCCCTGGTAGAAATCAATGGCTGGCTGATTCCAGTCGAGGACATGCCAATTTAGCCGCGTGCAGCCGTTAGCTACTGCCTCACGCGCGACCGCGCTGAGCAATGCTTTCCCAATACCGCGGCCTCTGAGGTGTGACCGAACGAACAGATCTTCCAAATGAATGCCGGGCCGTCCGTGCCATGTCGAGTAGTTCAAGAAGAACAACGCGAAGCCCGCTGGCTCCTTGTTCCACTCGGCGAGCAAGCACTGAAATAGAGGCTTTGGTGTATCGAACCCGTCCCGCAGAAGGTCCGCTTCGGTAGCTACCGCCGAATCTGGCTCTCGTTCGTAGTCCGCCAGTTCGCGGATAAGCTGCAGTATTACGGGCACGTCTTCACGCTGGGCAGAGCGAATGGTCAATGGTGCGTTCGCAGGGGAGTTCACTCAGCCAGACTACCGTGAGCGCTTACCCGGCAAGAGGATAAATTGAGCCGAAACAGCAACGATTTACGCATATCTGGGTGAAGGCGGTAAGAAGCTCATGGCAAACCTGGTGGGGATCGTTTCAATTGTGGTCAATGTGGCTGTCTCGTTCATGACGGACGGCAACTGGAAAACTGCCGGAACCGGGTTGACGCAATTTTACTGGGATCACCTGAACGGTCGAAGGTGCTCGCCTACACAGCCAAACCGAGGTCGCCGTGGCAAGTCATTCCGCTTGAACTGGAGCGCGAGATCGGGCGTTCGCGTCGGAGGGGCTGCCTGCTTTCTGACGGATTCAGCTCGTGGTTGTCCCGCGCCGTCTGTCTGGAGGCAACAGTTGATCCACTCTGACGCGATAGGCTAAAGAGCCATATGGACCTGTCGCGCAGAGAGCTTCATTTCTTACTTCCGTTGTTAGCCGCCGCCCAGGGCCAAGCCGAGGATCAACCGGTCAAACTCGACTCCAAGATCTACCGTCCCGATCAGAGCACTGATCTGCACGGCCAACCGAAGAAAGGCGGACGTATCTTCTTCGGTACCGAGCATTCCGGTTTCGCTTTGGAGATGCATCAAACGGTACTCGGACCCGGCGTGGCATCGCATCCGCCTCACAAACATGCTCACGAAGAGATCATGATCTTGCTCGAAGGCACGCTCGAGACCTATGTCGAAGGGAAGACCGACATAGCGGAAAAAGGTGCAATCATCTACTAACGGCCCCAACCAGATGCATCGGGTCCGGAACCCTGGAACGGCGCCGGCACGCTACTACGTTCTTGAGTTGCGTGGACACAGCGCGTAAAGGGCGTGCGAGCGCGTCGCGTCCGAAAAACTACGGACGTTCTTTTCTCGACATCGTGGCGTCTGACCCGTAGAGAGAAAAGTATGGACAAATCTTCCAATTCAGCCAGGCAGTTCGCGCTCGTGACGGGCGCTTCTGCGGGAATCGGCTACGAGCTTGCCAAGCAGTTCGGGAAAAACGGCTTCGACCTGCTCATCGTTTCGGCCGGGGACCGTATCAGTAACACCGCGAGTGAGCTGCAGGCCGAACTTGGCGTTCAAGTGCAGCCTATTCAGGCCGACCTTGCAAAGCATGAAGGCATTCATCAGCTGATTTCCGCTATCCAAGCCGCCGGGCGCCCCCTCGACGCGGCAGCGATCAACGCGGGTGTTGGTGTGAGCGGCCGCTTCGTAGAAACCGATCTGGCAGAAGAACTGAATATGGTGGCTCTGAACGTCACCGGCACGCTTCACCTGGCAAAGTACATCGTAAAAGACATGGTGGCGCGGGGAAGCGGTCGCATCCTTTTCACAGCCTCCATCGCCGGAACCATGCCCACCCCCTACGAGGCTGTTTATGGCGCGACGAAAGCCTTCGTTCGTTCCTTGTCCCAGAGTCTGCGCGAAGAGTTGAAGGAAACGGGGGTTTCTGTGACAGCTCTCATGCCGGGTGCGACAGAAACAGAGTTCTTCCATCGCGCGGGAGCGGACGACACGAAATTGGGCGCCAGCGAGAAGGATGACCCGGCAGAGGTGGCGCAAGAAGGGTTTGAGGCGTTGATGGCAGGCAAGGACCACGTGGTCGCGGGCGCGTTCAAGAACAAAGTACAGGCCGCCGCCGGATATGCGCTGCCAGATCCTCTCGTGGCGAAGGCGCACGCCAGCCAATCGGCCCCAGGGTCCGCCAACAAGAAGTGAGTCCTGCCTGAATGAACGGACGCGGGATCGCACGGTCTCTGCGTCCGTTTAACTCGTCTGATCACTGTGCCGCATTTCGATCTGCACCACCACACGGCCAATATTGGCGATCTCAAGATGCACTGGGTGGAAGCGGGCAGCGGCCCGCCTGTCGTTCTGCTCCATGGCTTTCCAGAGACCTGGTATTGCTGGCGTCACCAGAATTCCCGCCCTAGCATCGCGCTATCGACTTATTCATTCCAGATCTGCGCGGCTATGGTGACACGGCCAAGCCCGCAAGCGGATATGACAAACGCACCATGGCTTAACGACATCGTTGGCTTAATTCAGCATTGCGGGAGCTCGGAAGGCGGCGGTCCTCGGTCAATGACCGTGGGGCACGCGTGGAGACGCGTCTAGTGAAGGATCACCCCGATATCGTTGATCGTTTGTTTACGTAAAAGCCTATTCACAACCGGGTGCGCTTCGTGGCGCGCTTTCAGCGACTATCGGGCCGGGCGTGGGACGTTGCGCAAGACGAACTGCGAAGGAGATGGCCAAGAACCCGACTTTCGTGTCCATCCCCCGATGTGGTCATCTTCCCCACGAGGAGAGGCCCGCCGAGGTAAACAGCGTGCTTTTGCAGTTTCTTGAGCCGTACGGCCGATAGTGCTTACGATCCGGGCTCATAGGTCAGCAGAAACTGAATCAGTGCGCGTTGCTGAGCGTCGGTGAAACCGGATCCGCGAATCCACCCAGTAGTTGTGACCGATTCCCTGAACGTTCATGCGCTGAAGAGCGAGCGACGCCTCGTTTGCCCCGACCACTCGAGCACGCAGATTGCGGTCTACCAACGCTTTTAAGCTATTGAAAGGGTCGGGCATCTGGTTGATCTCTACTGTGCCGGGCAGACCGAGATTTCTGGTCTCGTCTTTCCCGACCGCCACCCCGCCGTCATGCAGGTAGGGCGCCGTCCAGAAAAGCCCGACAAGTGACGGCACCTTGTATCCACCTCCGGAACCGTTGTGAGCCCAGGCGAGATCGACCTGTTTCGGGTCGAACGTGTCGGTGGGAACCGTCAAGGTCTTGGCTTGGGGAGGAATCGGCACCGGGGTGTCAAATGTGAAAATCACCGGCGCCGTGAAGTTCAATTCGGTTTTAGCCAAGGCCATTGCACGAGTTGAGTTAGTTCCGATCTCCGCCGGCAGGAACAATCGCGTGGTTGCTCAGGAACGGGCCCGCATGGCACCCGGAGCAGCCTGCGCGCTCGAATGCTTGCCTTCCTTCCTCTCGGACGCCAGAATCGACGCTCAAGCGAGCACGCGGAGGCACAAGCGTGTCTTGCCAGGCCGCCATCGCGTTATTCTGCTCCCAAAACAGATGACCGGGTGCGCTTGTCAATGTTCCGTCCGGCGAAAGCATGGTTCCCTTGGGATAGGTAGGCGGCAGCACGACCTGGTTTAAGCCCGGACCGCCTTTTTGCCCATTCAAAGCGGCGAGAAATTCGGAAGGGCGCTGTGGATTCGATGGTTGGAACCGGTACCGGCTGTTGGCGGCGTTTTGCAAAAGGATCGCCAGGTACGTTTCCTTGTCCATGTCGAACAACGTGCGGCTGGAATCGGCGAGCAGCAGCGAGTCTGAGTTGAGTGCGTGGACGTTGTTGTTTTGAGAACTGAGCCCGCGAAACGGTCCCGCCATGAAATTGCCGCTCCAGCCGTACGGGTGATTGCCCCACGTGAACGATACGGGATTTTGGGTGGGATCCGCCTTCAGATCCGTTAAAGAATCGAAGTTGCCGCGCGGCCACATCAGCAGCGCTTTGTCGACTGCATTTTCCAAGGCAGCCACGGCCGGCAGCCCTTCTCGCTCGCCGCTCGAGCTCACGACATAACGCGAAGAATCAATCTGGGCGTCGCGAAGCGGAGCAACATCGGTGTGCATGAAGTACGCCGAAGAGTTCGTAGCCAGAGCCAGCAGCAGACCGGCATTAAAGTCCTGATTGGGAGCGCCCTCGATGACTTTCCCGGACTGGGCATCCACGGTCGCGTGGCAAAGAGCACACGTTATGCCGGCTCGAACCCGCCATCCGGAAACCGACATTGCCATTCCAAGTGGCACGAGAGCGCCGCGCGGAACGTCCAGGCCAGTATCGAAATACGATCCTTTCTCAAACGTTCGATCTCCAATCCGCACGGTTTCCGGAACTTCCACGCGCAAATTCGTCGTCCAACCGCCTCGCAGAGCTAGAACAGCTTTGGCGACATTGTTCAATCGCAGCGGGCCGTCCAAGATGCCGACGACATCAGTCAAGAAAACTTCGTTTCCGAAAGTCTCCCGATAGAACGACCGCCGGCCTAACTTGAGGACCTCGTCGTCCATTTTCACGGCCCCATTCGCCGGTGAGAGTTGCTGTTTTCCCTGCGGAGTTTGAAGCAGCGCCCGAGCTTGCTCGTCAGTGAAGGTCCGGCCCCACAGGTCGTAAGCCTCCGGACTCGGGCGGGTGCTGCCGAGAACGTCGTCTGTTTCAGGCTCGAAGGCATATCGAAAGCCCGTGAACGTCAGAATGGAACAGACAAGAGCAAAGAAGAACAGCGTTGCGAACACCAAACGAAGACGACGGCGCATGACTCCCTAAGCAAGTGGATGTTCGACTCGAAGCAAAAACGTTCACCTGCCGGATACACTGATTCCCATGGATTCGCTCAGCAGTCACCGGTCCTCCTTCGCGAGTCTGCACGCAAGCGGATGTTTCGTGATTCCAAATCCCTGGGACGTCGGATCTGCCAGGTATCTTCGCTCGCTGGGCTTTAAGGCGCTAGCGACTACGAGCGCGGGATTTGCCTTCTCACGAGGACTCCCGGACGGGGTAGACGGCGTTGGCCGCGATGAGATGCTGGCACATATCGCCGACATTGTGCGAGGCGCGATCTGCCGGTGAACGCCGATTTCCAATCCGGATACGCCGATGATGCGGAACACGTTGGGGAAAACGTTAAACTGTGCGTTCAGACGGGAGTCTCCGGCCTATCCATCGAGGATGCGACCGGAAATGCCGGCCATGCCGCTTTATGAGCTTTCACAAGCCGTCGATCGGATCCGGGCAGCCCGACGGGCTCTGGACGAAACCGGTTCAGGAGTTTTGCTGACCGCTCGAGCCGAGTGCTATCTCGTCCATCACCCGGACCCGTTCAACGAATCTTTGCGAAGGCTGGCCGCCTATGCTGAAGCCGGAGCGGATGTTCTCTATGCGCCTGGAGTTACTGATCCGAAGGAAATCCAGCAGATCGTAGCGGCCGTCGCTCCCACGCCCGTCAACGTTCTCGTCAGCTCGAATACCGGATTGCGAGTTGCCGATCTCGCGGGAATGGGCGTTCGGCGCATTAGCGTCGGGTCGTCACTTGCTCGAACAGCCTGGACGGGATTCATGAAGGCGGCGAAGGAAATCGCCGCGGAGGGGACATTTGGAGGGTTCGATGGAACCGTGCCGTTTGGCGAATTGAATTCGCTGTTCCAGAGAACCTCCTGAATCCCGGAGCGAGCAAACAGCGAAGGCATCCTAAGTACCTGTTACCAGGTTGATTTCATTCCTGGTTAAGATTTTTGCCGTTATTGCGTCCAACAATGTAGCGGGGATGTGAATAATGCTTACAATCCGGATGAGATACGCCTTGATGCCGCTCGCGCTGATTGCAATGCTTGCGAGCCGAGCCTTTTCGCAGGGGCAGCATGTTCAGGGGCAGCATCTTAGCGTCGAGAAGATCATTGCGAACTCGGTGGTCGCGAATCAGAAGGACTTCCAAGCTGCCACATCCTACAACTGGAAGGAGCGCGAGCGCACCCCAAAGGGCTCCAAGACGTCGCAGGTGACCATGATCGAGGGCTCTCCCTATTACCGCTTGATTGCGGTGAACGGAAAGCCGCTTTCCCCGGCGGAACAGGCGAAAGAGAACAAGAAACAACAGGAAGCCTCCGCCGAGCGGGCCGCCGAAAGCCCGGAACAAAAACACAAACGCATCGAAAAATTCGAAAAGGAACGCCGCCGGGATGCAGAGATGATGTCCCAGTTAACCAAGGCGTTTACGTTTACTTTGGTCGGTGAGGGCAAATTGCGGAATTTTCCCGTTTGGATTCTCAGGGCAACGCCTTGCAAGGATTACAATCCGCCGAACATGGAAACCCAGGTTCTGACCGGGATGCGCGGACAACTATGGATCGACCAGAAGAGCTTCCAGTGGGTCAAGGTGGTAGCGGAAGTTGTACATCCAGTCTCGATCGGCGGATTCCTGGCTCGAGTGGATCCTGGTACGCGTTTTGAGCTGGAGAATGCTCCTGTTGGCGACGGTATCTGGCTCGCGTCTCACTTCTCCATGAAGTCGGATGCAAAGGTTCTGCATGTCTTCAATCACGCATCGCAAGAGGACGACACCTACTTTGACTATCGAAAGATAGCGGGAAAGTAAACCTCGTTCGGGATTAATGTCAGCGGAGATTCGCATCGGCACGTCCGGCTGGCACTATAAGCATTGGGTCGGCAACTTTTATCCAGAGCGGTGGCCGGCGAAGAAGATGCTCGGTTATTACCTCGAGCGCTTCGATACGGTCGAGATCAATAACAGCTTTTACCGTCTTCCGCCGGAGAGCGCGGTTAGCGATTGGTACATTGCCACGCCAACCAATTTCTGCTTCGCAGTGAAGGGAAGCCGATTTCTTACTCACATGAAGAAACTGGCCGATCCGGCGGCCGGCCTGGAAAAATTCTTTTCCCGTATCGATTTATTGCGAGATAAGCTCGGGCCGATCCTCTTCCAGCTTCCGCCCAATTGGGAGATCAATCTCGGCCGCCTGGAGGGTTTTCTCCAAGCGCTTCCGGATTGGCATCGCTATGCATTCGAGTTTCGCAATCCGACCTGGAACACAACAGAGTTGTTTCAGCTTCTTCGCAAATACAACGCGGCGTACTGCCCATATCATCTGGCCGGCTATGAGTCACCGATTGAGGTCACGGCGGATTTCACCTACGTCCGGCTTCATGGCCCGGGCGGCAAGTATCAAGGCAGCTATGACGACGGTGCGCTCAACAATTGGGCGGAGCGAATCAGGAGTTGGCGCGAGCAACTCAAAGCCATTTATGTCTATTTCGATAATGACGATTCGGGATACGCTCCCGTGGACGCCTTGAGATTGCGTGACATGGTGCTCAGTCGCTGAGACTGAATCCTCCTCCGACAAACCGCTCCTGCAAGAATCATCCGAGCCACTAACACTGGTCAGAGTTTTCTTACCGTCCTTCCTTGAGCTTACGACCGGAAACTTCTTAGTACTGATTCCGCGCTAACCAAAGCACCTCTTGGAGTAGTTCAGCAATTTCGAACCTCCGAGGTGTCCCATTAATCGCGCTCTTTTGCCGCTCATCCTTGCACTGTGTTCGTCCGGGCTTCCGATGGCCAATGGACAAGGCCTTAGTGCAGAGTACTTCCTAGACAATAACGGCTCCCATTTCCAGGGCCAGCCGGTAACTACTCGCATAGATTCCACTCTGAGCTTCGATTTCGTTCAGGCGCATCCCGACAACATTCCGAGCGCCACAAACTTTTCTGCTCGTTGGACGGGAAAAATCAGACCGCGGTTTTCTGAAACGTATCTCTTCATGACGCTCTCCGATGATGGAGTTCGCGTGACTATCAATGGCCAGGTCTTGATCGACAACATGTCGTACCACTCGCCTAGTTGGAACTGGAACTGGACTTATCTCGAGGCCAACAAAGACTACGACATCCAGGTAGAGTATTTCCAGGGCATCGGCGACTCACAACTCCAACTCTGGTGGCAAAGTCCCAGCCAGAGCAAGGAAGTTGTTCCTTCATCGCAGCTGTTTCCCTGCAGTGACAACGGCACAACGGGCACCGGGCCATTCACGTACTATGTGAGACCCGAACGGTTCGGACGGAAATTCAGGTGTTTCTCCGCAGATGCGCGCATGGGCAACGATCGAACGTGTGAACGCAGCATCATTGAATCCTGGTGATCGAGTTCTGTTCGCCAGGGGCGGACATTTCAAGGGTTCTCTTCGGCCGATGGGCTCCGGAACCGCAGAGGCGCCGATCACTATCGGAGCGTACGGTTCAGGATCGCTTCCGGCTATTGATGGTGCGGGACAGGAAGAAGCTCTTCGACTGTTCAATCAGGAATATTGGGTCATAGACTCCCTGGATCTCACCGGCGGCAACCAATATGGAATCTTCGTCAGCGGTGATGCGAGCTACAAGGTGCTCCACGGCATTCACTTGAGCAATCTTGCAGGTTCACGACATCTACTCAACGCCGCGCTGGGATAGCGGATTGGTAATGGTCTCTCCCATCGGCGATCATCTGACCTTCGACGATGTGCTCGTCGACAACGTCAAGCGCCTACAACACGAATCTCTGGTACGGCATTCATGTAGGCTTCAATCTCGTGGTACGGGAACTACCCTCACGCCGCCGCTGACGACGAATGTTGTTATCCGAAACTCCGTCGTGCATCACGTGTTACGGCGATGGCATCACGGCAGCTCAGTCTCAGAACGTCTTAATCGAGAAGAATGTAGTGTATGAAACCGGGCTTGCACCGACCGGGATCAGCTACACGCCAAACGGAATCTGGAGCTGGCAATGCGACAACACGACCATCCAGTACAACGAAGGATATGCGACGCATTCATACGCCTGGGATGGAGGCGTATTCGACGTCGACTGGGGTTCAACGAACACTACGATTCAATACAACTACGCTCACGATGCAGAAGGGTATTGTGTCGCCGTCATGGCCTCGCATCATGTGACGACTTCGAACAGCATTGTCCGATATAACATCTGCTCGAACAATGGACGTAAAGCGTCCCAGGCGCCCAACAAGGCGACATCCTGATCACGACGTTCGATTACGGAGTCCATTGACGGTATTCAGATCTACAACAACACTGATTACTGGAACCCGGCTGTCGATGCCCCATGGATCAAATGCCGCTTTGTGAATCTGACCGGATCTCAGCCGCAGATTCGTGATGAACAACATCCTTTACTCGACTTCGTCACTCATGCTCGATATGGACAACACGATTCCGATCGACCGTAATCTTTACTGGTTAGCTGGTGCAGGCGTGCCCACCTGGCGGTATGGCTGGAACGGACGACGCACATAGCATCAATGACCTCAAAACCTGGACTGGGCAGGAGTCGAATGGGATGTTTGGTGATCCGATGTTGCAGTTGCCAACCTACTCGGGTACCGGAAGGCCTACGGACGCATTTACGGTGAACTTCGGTTCGCCGGTAATCGGAGCCGGATTCGCCTGGGACATGGGTGGCAAGGATTTCTTCGGAAATCCAGTTCCGAGCAGCGGCAGCGTCAACATAGGCGCGAGTAACGCGATCCGCCAACCGTAACTAGCAGTCCCTCGAAAGCGCGCACGGTCCATCCCCGGCGCGCTTTCGTCCATTGTGCCCGCCAGAGTACTAGTCGTTTCAAAGAACCAATGTCTTACGCTGGACAGCTATAATCACAGGGTTAGTCGGATTATCGTTGTCACTAAGCGAAAATTTATCCGCGATGGAGCGGACCAGGGAATCATATTGGAGCGCATTTCCAGAAACATCTCCTATCAAGCTTCTATGGCGAGCGCTCACGGTTCGGCATTGCTTCCACGTCCTGCCGGGAGAATCGATTTTAGAAATCGGCGCGGGAACAGGCTTGTGGACAGAAAAGCTCGCCCGCGTCTTCAACGGTGAGAACCCGATTAGCGCCGCGGTATTCAACGAAGACTTCCTCCCCCTCGCAAGGAAGAAGCATCTGCCCGGTACGAACTTCATCAAAGTCAGCGACCTCAGTAAGGATCTGGAGCCGGAAAGCTTCGATTACGTGGTTGGGACTGCGATTCTTTGCCACACCCTTTACTCAGAGAACCTGAGCGCGATTTATCGACTTCTGAAACCCGGTGGGCAGCTTCTCTTCTTCGAGGCGAACTACTGGAACCCACAAGTCTTCGTGAAGACGATAGTTCCACCTATCGGTCGGCTTGCGGGTAATGCCACGTTGCCAGGTGGGAATGCGTAAATACGACTTGATGAGAGAAGCTTCTCATCAGGGCCTCACGCATGTCCAGGTTATTCCGTACGACATTATCCATGCGCGAACTCCTCGCTTTCTGATTAGTTGGCTGCGAGCCGTTGCCTTTATCCTCGAACACGCGCCCTTTGTTCGCGAGTTCTGCGGGACCCTGTACATTTGGGCAAAGAAGCCGGGAGATGAAAAAGCCCGCCGGCCGGAAGTCTCATTGGACTTCAATCCTGAATTCTTCGATTCCGTTTCCGTCGTAGTGCCTTGTCACAACGAGGAAATGAACGTACGACCGCTCGTGGACGCGCTCCTGACGACGTACGACCGGTATATCCACGAGATTTTGTTGGTCAATGACAACAGCACCGATGGAACCGCGTCGGCCATCCGAGCGCTCAGTCGAGAATATCCACGCGTCAAGCTGATCAACCGCAAGCCGCCCAATGGGGTCGGACGCGCCCTGCGCGACGGTTATGCGGCTGCGCAAGGACGTTTTATCCTCAGCATGGACTGCGATTTCCTGCAAATCATTCCTGAATTCAGGGATTTGTTTGCGGCCGTTGCGGAAGGCTATGACGGCGCAATTGGCAGCCGCTTCTCGCACGAGTCAGTTCTGATCAACTATCCTCTGCCTAAGATCCTCGCGAATCGCGCTTTCCATCTGCTGCTCAATCTGCTGCTTAAGCTTCGGGTCCGGGACATCTCGAACAACTTGAAGTTGATGCGCGCTGACGTTCTCAAACGAATTGAAATCGAAGAGAACCACTTCGCTGCGAACGTCGAGACGGGATTGAAACCGATCGTCGCCGGCTATGTCATCAAGGAGGTTCCAATTTCCTGGATCAATCGAACGCCGGAAATGGGAACCTCTTCGTTTCGACTCCTGCGGGTGGCGCCTCAGTACGCAATGGCTCTGATTCGCATCGTCTGGAAAGCCTGGCGGAACCGGTCGACTAAACCCCGGAAAAGTTTGTCCGGCCAAAATAGACGTCCAATCCCGCCGGCACAGGTGGAAGTGATCCAGAGGAAGCGCATATCGGGCTAGTGCCCAACCCGCTCTGTGCGGAAACATTTCAAGAGATGAATTCTTCAAGCCTGAGAACGGCATTTACGCGCTCTCGGAGTGCACTGATCGCTGCGGAACAGAAATGGCAATACCTGGTCGTGTTGCTTAGCCTTCTCTTCCTTGCAATCACAATCCTCCTCGATCTGAAAAGACCTTTGTCGAACGACGAGCTCTTCACGCTCTACATATCTCGGCAACCGACCCTAGGCGACGTGTGGAAAGCGCTCCTGACAGGAGCTGAGCAACTGCCGCTCTTCTTTTACGTCGTGATCCGGCTTTTCACGGGTCTGTTCGGAAGTAATGCGATTGGGATCCGATTGCCGATAACGCTCGGTTTCTTGTTGATGAACTTCTGTGCTTTTCTGTTCGTCCGCAGGCGCGTGCCGCCGTCGTATGGGTTCATCGCTTTCATTTTTCCGGCTGTCACAGGAAGCTACTACTATGCGTTTGAGGCAAGGCCCTACGGTCTGGTCATGGGCTTTTGCGGGTTGGCTGTGCTTTCCTGGCAAGCTGCGGCAGAGGGCCGCAACCGCCCGTTATCGCTGATCGGAACATCGGTCTTCTTGGCGTGCGCAGCAAACTGCCATTACTACGCCGTACTGTTGCTCTTTCCGTTCGGCGTTGCCGAGTTGGTTCGATACTACGAAACACGAAAGTTCGATTGGGCGCTGTACTTCGCAATCGGCGTTTCCATGCTCCCTCTCGTATTCTCTTTGCCGGTGATTCGAGCTGCCTCGAGCTTTTCTTCTCATTTCTGGTCCAAGCCGAGTTGGACTTCGCTAATAAGTTTCTACGAGTACCTGCTGATGCCGGCCGGCTTTGCCTTGATGCTGATGGTCGTTATCTCTGCCGCTGAGGTCTACTGGCGTGTGCAATAACGCCGTCGAGCGACGCTGGAACGAACAGATTCCCGCTCACGAGCTTGGACTCGCGATTGGGTTTGTTCTGCTCCCTATCCTGGGTGTCTTCCTGGGCAAATTCGTAACAGGAGCCTTTACTTCTCGACATGCAATTTATACCGTGCTCGGGTTGGGTGTTCTTCTCGCATGGAGTCTGGCGCGTATCGGCCGGAGCAGCAGAGCGCTCGGCATTCTTCTCGCCGCAGTTGCGGTGGGGTGTTGGTTGGTATCAGCAGCTCGGCAATATCAACTCGCTGCTTCGAACGCAGTAGCGGAGCAAGTGATGTTCAAGTTTCTGAATTCCGCCGCAGCCGAACTGCCGGTTGTCATCGCAGCTCCACAACCGTTCTTCTTTGAGTCGTACGTAGCGGAGCGTGAAAAACGAGGACACTTCATCTACCTCGCGGATGTCCCCTTGGCGGTGAAGTACACCAACACCGATACCGTGGAACGCGGGCTACTTGCGCTTAAGAAGTATGCACCGTTAGACGTTCAGGATTACCACTCGTTCGTTGCCACTCATCAGAAATTCCTGCTGTATGGCTTTCCGGACCCGTTCGGCTGGCTGTTGCAGGATTTGATCGACTCAGGCCGGACCGTTTCCGTGAAGGGCCGCAACGGCGATAGCCTTTTGTACCTGATCGAGGGTTCGGGCACTTCAACGCTCGCCGACGTCTCGGCGCGCTAAAGCCAGGGCAATTCCTCCGGCGGCTGCCAACGTAAGGCCCAGGATCGTCGCCACTCTCAACGGTCGATATTGAACGGCAGTTCTGGTGATCACGTTCAAGAAGCGCAGGCCATCTTTTCCGACTTTGAGTTTGGAATCCCCCACACGCTCGTGGTACGGCATGTCGATCTCTACAACTTTCACGTTGGCCTCGCGGTCGAGCAGGGCGCGTGCGCTCATCGCAGGAGTGAAGTGGAGGCCGGCCGGTAGCGGACGCAATCGAGCGTAAGCTTCCCGGCGTACCACCCGCATGCCGCTTGCCGTGTCGCGAACGTAGTGACCGGACAGCAGGCTCAGAAGACCTGCAAACAGGATGTTCCCGGTCCGGCGAATCAGTGGCATCTCGGAACTCTGGTTCAGCCGGCAGCCGAGAGCAACATCCGCTCCTTGGCTTACCAACGCTTGAGCCAGATCCCCAAAGAACCTGGGCTCACAAGTACCATCTGCATCGAGAAATCCGAGGAGGTCAGCATCAGACTCGAGCCAAGCTTCCTGGATCGCCGCGCCATAACCACGGTTCTGCTCGAACACAATCAGCTTGATCTTGTCCGTATATTTTCGCGCTAGACTGACCGTGCGGTCTGTGGATCCATCGCTCACAACAGTGATTTCGACCTGAGTGATCGGGGATCGGGCCATAATGTCAGAGCGCGCTTCGAGCGAGCGCTCGATAATAGCCTCAATGCTTTCTTCTTCGTTCAGCGCTGGAATTGCGATCAAGAGCTTCATTCGTTTTGAGGGATGAGGGATCTCCTCGGGGCAGTAAGAGCGTGCAGCGACACTCACTCACTGATGAAGAGACGTATCTGTACTAGTACAACACGACCGTGCGTGACACTTTCTTGTCAGCCTAGACACATCGAAGATTAAAGATGCTTCGTTACTGGGCGTCGACGACTTACTTCTGCCAGATCATCGAGGCGGTACTCACCGCTTTGTGCCGTTGGTATCGCTCTGTCTGCTCCGCATTGGGGAACAAAGTGGTTCGGTCGAGTTGAAAACGTACTCAAAGGGCTCGCGCAGCGGCCCTGGACTACAACGATAGGCATCGTAGCAGGCATCATCGCAACGCGCTTTCTGCTTCTTCCGTTCATTCCGATCCCGAGTCCCGCGATTCATGACGAATTCAGCTATCTGCTCGCGGCTAAGACATTCGCTGCCGGGCGGCTTACAAACGTAACCGATCCGTTCTGGCGTCACTTCGAGAGCGTACACATTCTTCAGAAGCCCACCTACATGTCGATGTATCCGCCTGGCCAGGGACTGGCTCTTTCTGCCGGTATCTTGAGCTACCGGAACGGCTTGGGCGGGCGTGGTCGTGAGCGTTGGATTGCTGGCCGGAGCACTGTTCTGGGCCCTTTCGGGTTGGTTTCCCGGTTCCTGGGCGCTGGCGGTCACACTCGTCGCCGCAGTCCGTTGGCTGTTGTTCAGCTATTGGATGAACAGCTATTGGGGCGGAGGACTTTCTGCGCTGGGCGGCGCACTAATTTTCGGGAGTGTACCTCGGCTTGCACGTGCAGCGCGAGTAAGAGATGGTCTGACATTCGGTTGCGGGCTGGTTTTGCTGGCTAGTACAAGGCCCTACGAAGGACTCGTCTTCAGTGTCACTTTGCTTGTGATCCTGATTGCCTGGTCGAGGCGAGGCGGAACGCTTCGCCGCCTTTATCGGCCTGCTCTCATCGGTCCCCTTGCGGCAATGCTGGCCGTGGCAACAGCAGCCACTTTGCACTTCAACGCCAGAGTCACGCGTGACGCCTTCACCCTGCCGTACATGGAAGATCGAAAGGAGTATGCAATTGCTCCTTTATTCGTTTGGGGACACATGCGGCCAGAGCCCCGATATGCGACACAGTCGTTGCGAGAGGTGTATGTCGCTGAAGCGGAACGGTATCAGATGACGAGAACAGATCTTGGAATTCCTGAGCTCGTTCGCAAATTTAAAAACTTCTGGATCTTCTTCCTGGGACCTTTGCTGTCAGTTCCCTTCATTGCGTTTTGGTGCGCCCGAAAGAAGAAGGACTCCCCAGATGAAGGAATCAAATTACGGTACGTACGGACGATCTTCGTCGTGATGCTAGCTGCGACGGCTCAGGCGGTCTGGTTTTACCCGCATTATTTTGCCCCGGCTTTCGCGCCGTTTGTGGCTGTCCTGCTACTCGGACTGCGAGAGCTACGCCGTTGGCGTTGGCGCGGACAGCCCACCGGACTCTTTCTTAAGCCGGGCAATTCCCCTCGGATGTCTGTTGATGGCGAGCATCCCTGCCTCGGCACATCGGCTAGGTTGGCGTCTCAGCTTCTGGCCGTTGCAGTGGGCTCTTGGTACTCCAGCAGAAATCCAAGGACAAAGAATCAAGTCGGCGCTTTTGGCGGACGGGAAGAAAGCTCTTGTGTTCGTCGAATACGGGACGAAGCACGATCCGGGATTTGAATGGATTTACAACGATCCGGATATCCCTGACTCACAGATCATTTGGGCAAGAAGGGTTAACCCGGAATCAGACGCTGCACTGATCAAGCGCTTTCGAAATCGGAGTATATGGGTATTGCGGCCGGATGAGCATCCGGAGGCGTTAATCCGTATCCCACTCGGAGATTGAACCCGAGTGAGATTCGCCAACTTCTACTTCGTAACCAAGTTGCCCGAGAGCCGCGCAACCCCAATGCGCGCATACAGCTTCACTGGGTTACCCTGCTTCGAATACACCAGCTTCCAGGTGTCAGGGCTGCTCTCAACCAGCCTTGGAAAGAAAGTGTTGAAGTTGTCGTTCATCAGCAATTGCTCAACAATAACGAAGCTAGCCGGAACTGTGTCTATCAACGCTTGGGCCTTCTCTCGATCGGTGGTCAACGGGGGCATAACCGCTTTGAAGCCTGACCGGAGGTAAACCCAATGCGGCATCGTTACGGCGATTACGGCATTCCGATCAGCGCGACCCTCCAGCCACTCCAGGATCTCCTCCGTTTCTCCGTATTGGCCCGAGTTGTGAATGATGTTGTAGGGCCTCTGGCGACCGTATCCGTCTTTGTAGTACGCCCGATCCACAAAATTGCGAACTCCGCTCTGCAGAGCGAGGCAGCACTCAAACAAGATGAAAGCCATGGCAGCCAGACGGATGAATCCGACATTACGAATGAAGGCTACCGGCAGCACACTGGCGGCTCTCGTCTGAAGTGCCTGAAACGCTGCTAAAAACGCCAGCAGCAGCAACGGAAGCACTGGGGCAAGATAACGTGCAAATTGACCGGGCCACGGCGTTGAGCAAATAGCAGCAACCGTCAGCAATATAGCCGATGCAATTAGCCATTGCCGCTCGAGAATCAAGTTCAGACGTGCCGAGTAACACGAGTAGGCCGAAGCAATAAAGCAGAACTTTGTAAGGCCAATTCGGCACTATGCTTTTCCTCAGCACCCTGTTGATCACTTTCACATGGGATTCGAAGAAGCCTTCGCGCGCTGTGATCGATTGGCCTAAGTTGCTTGGAATCGCTATCGCGTTCTGGATAAATCGAGTGAAAAGATCGCCGACCGTGACCTTCCCCAGGTCCGGCTTGAACGGGTCCTTCAGCGTAATGTTGACTGCATAGCTAACGTTGTAAAACATCGATGGATCGCGTTGGTAGGCATAGTATGGCCGCTTGTAGTCCGGTGCGGATTGCACACTGTGCACATACGATAGCCACGCGACCAAGGGAATCAGTGCAATCAGCGCCCTTACCGCAGCAGCACGAAAGCGCCTGCGGAACAGGGCATCAGCGACCCACGCGGCGAGAAGCGCAATACCCAGCGTTCGTAGCAGATAGCCCGCGATCGCAAACACGGGAGTAAGAAATCGCGTCCAGCTTTCTCCGTTCTTTCTGAGATAGGACCAGGCGAAGAATACTGTGGCCACGCCAAATGGGAGCTCGGCAAAACAGAGCGTGGACAGGAAGAACATGTCATAACTCAACATGCAGATCGCAGCCAGCCAGAAAGAATATAGTCGGGGCAGAAATAACCGGGCGAGAAAGAAAGACCCGCATACATAGGCAACAGAAAGCAGAATCCAGGTCCGCCGTAACCATATGCCAACCCGCACAGGATCGCTAGATGACAGCACCTTCTCATGGACAGCGACGATAGACGGCAGAAGTGGAGGATATTGATTCGCACGAATCTCTCCAGGCTCATTCAAGAGCCGATAGCCTTTGCCTTCTGCGAGTGACGTGCCGAGAATGAAATATACTCCGCCATCCCATCGGTAGTCGAGAGGACCGTTCCATCGCGGAATCCAGCTCAATAGAGTCAACACGCAGAGCGCAAGAGCACACAGTGCATCAGCCCAGCCCAACGCCACATGGTTCCGCCTGAACGTTCCAGATTGTGCGGCTGCCGTACGCTCCAGCGATGTACTTTGAAAGGGCTTGGCGTTGATCATCAATCTTCCATGATCGCCAATCTCTCGGTGTCAACGCCACCTCGTACCGGTACGATCTGAGTAATATTCCTTCATCAAGGCGGTGTAATTGCCATTTACTCGCCAACCCCCGTACACTTATGGTGGGTGAGTTTGCGAAACATTTTAGTTACAGGAGGCGCGGGTTACATAGGTAGTCATACGGCAAAAGCTCTCGCTGCTGCAGGCTTTGTGCCTGTGGTGCTCGACGACCTTTCGACAGGAAATCAGTGGGCCGTACAGTGGGGACCGTTCATTCAAGGGAATGTGGCTGATGAGTCCCTGGTGCGGCGCACGGTGGAGCGCTATGAGATTCGAGCGGCGATCCACCTCGCCGGAAGCGCCTATGTGGGCGAGTCAATGACCAACCCACGCAAGTACTTTCAAAACAATGTCACTAATTCCCTGACACTATTGAATGCATTACTAGCTTCTGGTGTCGATCGACTAATTTTCTCTTCCACCTGTGCCGTGTATGGAATCCCTCAAGCTGACGTTCTGGATGAAGATCATCCCCAAGCGCCGGTGAATCCTTACGGCGAAAGCAAGCTATTCATTGAACGGGCATGCCAGTGGTACGAAGCGGCGTACAACTTTCGTTATGTATCGCTGCGATACTTCAATGCCGCTGGAGCTGATCCGTCCGGCGATCTCGGCGAGAGCCATGAGCCGGAAACACATTTGATTCCGCTGGCGATCGGTACAGCGCTTGGTTTGTATCCGGAACTGAGCGTGTACGGAACCGATTTTCCTACGCCCGACGGAACAGCGGTACGTGACTATATCCATGTGTCGGATGTTGCTGCTGCGCATGTTTCTGCGCTGCAGTACCTGGAGACAGGCGGAGCAAGTGAGCGCCTGAACCTCGGAACGGGTAAGGGTATATCCGTACGCGAGGTCATCGAAACAGTGGAACAAATCTCGGGTGTATCAATCAAGACCCGGGAGGAGGACCGTCGGGCTGGTGATCCGCCCGTCCTGATCGCCTCACCTAAGCGCGCCGCACAGGTACTCGGCTGGAAGCCTTCGTTCAACGACATTCACTCGATAATTTCCACGGCTTGGAAATGGAATGTTGCGCAAATGCAAACGGTAGCCGAACCGGGTCTTCTTCTCGAAGGCGGACGAAAAACCGCCTGACCGTCGGCCAGTGCCGGGTTCCTCAGGTGTTGCGGGGCGTCGTTCTATGGCGGTGAGGGTGAGATTCGAACTCACGGAACCCGTAAAGGTTCAACGGTTTTCGAGACCGCCGCATTCGACCACTCTGCCACCTCACCGTCTCGAACTTCTTTCAAGATAGCAAGCCTCGGGCGTCTACCAGCCCAGAACGTTAGCGAAAATCAGCGGCGCCACAATGGACGCATCCGATTCAATCAGATACTTCGGCGTGTCGATGCTCAGCTTTTCCCACGTAATCTTCTCGTTCGGGACCGCGCCGGAATAAGATCCGTAGCTGGTTGTCGAGTCGCTGATCTGGCAGAAGTAACCCCAAAGCGGCGTGTCTTCCCGCCCCAAGTCCTGCCGCAGCATCGGCACTACGCAGATCGGAAAATCGCCGGCAATGCCACCTCCGATCTGGAAAAAGCCGATGGACGCAGATTTTGCAGTCTGTGTGTACCAATCCGCCAAGGCCATCATGTACTCAATCCCCGTGCGTACCGTGTGAACGTTCTTCACGTCGCCAGAGATGCAGTGTCCGGCATACATGTTGCCCAGCGTGGAATCTTCCCAGCCCGGCACAAAGATCGGCAGATTGCGTTCCATGGCAGCGAACAGCCACGAATCTTTCGGGTCGATCTGAAAGCTCTTCTGCAGATCCGCAGATTGCAGAATTCGGTAGAAAAACTCGTGCGGGAAGTATCGTTGCCCGCTTGCGTCAGCCGCCATCCACTCTTTCAGGATGACGCTTTCGATGCGGCGCATCGCCTCTTCTTCCGGAATGCATGTATCTGTGACGCGATTCATGTGCTTGTCGAGCAGGCGCTGCTCGTCTTCGGGGCGAAGATCCCGCCAATGCGGCACGCGTTCATAGAAGTCGTGTGCGACCAGGTTGAAGACGTCTTCTTCGAGATTCGCCCCTGTACAGGAAATTCCGTGTATCTTGTCCTGGCGAATCATCTCCGCTAGAGACACGCCGAGTTCTGCTGTGCTCATCGCTCCGGCCAGAGTGAAAAACATCTTGCCGCCACCTTCGAGGTGACGTACGTAGCCTTCGGAAGCATCGATCACCGAGGCCGCATTGAAGTGACGGAAATGATGCTTGAGAAAACTGGAAATGGGACCTTGGTTCATCGCTTTTACTACCGTACCGTGTCGACCATTGCTGTTTCGTGAGTTGCTAAGCTTTGACAAGCGTGCATATATTGCACCTGGTAGAAAGCTTTCGCCACGGACGAAGCCGTAGTTAACCGGTTTCACTCCGGTCACACCTTGCAAACCGAAATCACTCCAGCTAAGAAGCGCGTTCCCCGCTCTCGGAGCTTCGGCAGTCATCGCCTTCGCTATTCTCGTCAGCCGCATCAGCGGATCTGCTGCGGGAAACAGTTGTCGCTCATTTCTTTGGCGCGACCTATGTCGCCGATGCGTTTCGGGGAGCTTTTCGCATCCCGAATATGCTCAACAACTTGTTCGGAGAGGGCGTGCTTTCTGCGTCGTTCATTACGGTCTACGCGCGGCTGAGAGCTTTGAAAAAGGACGAGGAGGCCCAGCAACTCGCAGGCATCGTATTCGGCACGCTGACGCTTGTGTGTTCGGTGTTGGTGGCCGCCGGAATCCTGCTCGCTCCGGTGCTAACAGACTTGATCGTTCCGGGATTTCACGGCCGGGAACGCGCGCTGACGATTCAGATTATCCGCATTCTTTTCCCGGGTACCGGATTCCTGGTTTTTGGAGCATGGTGCCTGGGCGTCTTGAACAGTCATCGATCGTTTCTTCTTCCGTATGTAGCGCCAGTCGCAGCGAATCTCATCATGGTTGCGGCGCTTTTTGCACTGCACAGTGGATCATCACAGGAGCAGCTTATTCTGACGCTGGCGTGGGCCTTTGTCGTGGGCAGTGCCGTGCAATTCCTGGTACAACTGCCTAAAACGCTGCGCTTTCTCCCTCGATTCCGGCCTTCGCTCCGCATTCAGCTCGCCACACGCGCGTACCGTGATCAATAACTTTGGGCCGATCTTCGTGAGCCGTGGTGTTGTTCAAGTAAGCGCGTATGTCGACCAGATGATTGCGAGCTGGCTTCCTTTGGGATCGGTTGCGCATCTAGGGTATGGCCAGGTGATTTCGCTTCTTCCGGTCAGCTTGTTCAGCATGTCGGTTTCTGCAGCGGAATTGCCGGCGCTTTCGAGCGCGACAGGAACAGCGGAAGAAGTCGCCTCCGCACTTCGAAAAAGACTATCGAACGGGTTGCGCCGGATTGCGTTCTTTACTATCCCGTCCGCTGCCGCCTTTCTATTGCTCGGAGACGTGATTGCGGGCGCTATCTATCAGACGGGCGAGTTCACTCATACCGATGCTCTCTACGTGTGGGCTGTTCTCGCCGGCTCCTCCGTCGGCCTGCTGGCTACTGCCTTGGGCCGTCTCTATTCGTCCGCGTTCTACGCCCTGCTCGATTCCCGCACACCTCTTCGATTCGCGGTCATTCGCATTGCCCTGACAATGTGTCTCGGATTCCTGTTTGCGCTCGGTGTCCCTAAGTGGTTTGGTATCGATCCACAGCTTGGGTGTGGCCGGGCTAACCGCTTCTGCCGGAGTTGCGGGTTGGGTGGAGTTTGCGCTTCTACGGCGAGCGCTGAACCAGCGAATCGGGCAGAGCTGGCATTCCCGGCGAACTTCTCGTTAAGCTCTGGCCCGCTGCATTAATTTCGGGAGCCCTTGCGTACTTCGCCAAGCCGTTCTTTGCCCCCGCCCATCCTCGAATCCAGGCTGCACTTGTTCTTCCACTATTCGGACTGCTTTATTTCGGTTTGGCGCAGCTACTGAAGATCGAAGAATCGAAGATCTTACTAACGGGAGTTCTACGCCGGTTCGGAAGAGCGCGCTAATAATCGTTCCGTCAATCTCGCGATCTGCAAGTCTTCTTGCGACGGAATGACAGCGATTTCAAAGTCTCCCGAGAAACTCTAAGCCCGTTGAGATTTCACGTCTGAGATCGCCGTTGTTTTCGCCTATGCCGCCGGCGAACACTAGCTTATCCAGCCCTCCTAAGCCGGCGGCCATCGCTGCAATCGCCTTTTTCACCTGATAGCTGAACATCCGCAGTGCAAGATCAGCTCGTTCGTCCCTCGACTTCAACTCGACAAGTTGCCGGACATCACTTGTCGTTTCCGAGACGCCCAGCAGACCCGATTGATGATCGACCAGGGCTGACAAGCGGTCCCGATCCGAGAATCCATGCTGCATCAGAAACAGCAGAACGCCCGGATCGAGGTCGCCGCAGCGTGTTCCCATCATGATTCCGCCTGTCGGAGTCAAGCCCATGGTCGTATCGATCGACTTACCATTTTTTATCGCCGTCACACTGCAACCGTTCCCGAGATGCGCAATCACGAGCTTCTCGGGAACGTCGCTCATCTGCGCCAGGATCGATTCGAGCGATAGCCCGTGAAATCCAAACCGCTCCACTCCGAGGCGGGTCACTTCCCCTGAGAGCGCGAACCGGCGGCTCACATCCGGCATTGTTCGGTGAAACGCCGTGTCAAAGCACACGACCTGCGGCAACCCGGGAAGACGATCTCTCCATCTCTTTCAGTACGGCAAGTGCCGCCGGCATGTGGAGCGGTGCGAACGCGACCGACTCCTCCAGAGTCTTCACCGTCTCTGGTCGGACCACCTGATGCTCTCGCAGCTTGGGCCCGCCATGGACAAACCGGTGTCCCGCCGCATCCGGACCCGGAGCTGCCACAGTCTTTCATTGCCTGGAGTGCTTCGTGGAGAGCAGCTTGGTGGTTAGCAATTGCAAGCTTTTGTTTGCGCTTCTCCTGCGACTGAGTATGGCGAAACCAGAACTGCCCGTCAGTGCCGCCGATCTCCTCCGCTTCTCCTTCACAGATGAGCGAGGGAATTCCGGCGCCGACGGCGTATAAGCCAAACTTCAGCGAAGACGAACCGCAATTCAGAGCAAGTATGTTTGGGAGGCAGGCATTAAGCCTGCCACTTCCAATCGCGAACCTCCGGAAGGTCCTCGCCATGAGCCATGACGTAATCTTTATGGCGTTGCAGGTTCTCGTCCAGCCAGTCTTTTGTTTTGCGCACCATGTGCTGTAAACGCGGCGTGCGCCGGATTGCGTCAAAGGCGAGCTGAAACCGGTCTATCTGATTCAGGACGGTCATATCGAACGGGGTTGTTGTCGTCCCTTCTTCCTTATAACCGCGAACGTGAATGTTGTCGTGATTGTGCCGCCGGTATACAAGACGGTGAATCATCCACGGATACCCATGGAACGCAAAGATAACCGGCTTGTCGGTTGTGAAAAGCGCATCGAAGTCTTCGTCCGCCAAGCCGTGAGGATGCTCGCTCGAAGGTTGTAACGCCATCAGGTCGACAACGTTCACAACCCGAATCTTGAGATCGGGAACAAGCTTCCTCAACTGCATGACAGCCGCCAGCGTCTCCATTGTCGGAACATCGCCTGCGCACGCCATCACAACCTCAGGATCGCCATCATCGTTACTGGCCCATTCGAATACGCCGGCGCCTTTCGTGCAGTGGCGTACGGCTGCTTCGATGTCCATCCAAACCGGAGCCGGCTGCTTGCCGGCAATGATCAGGTTGACGTAATTACGGCTGCGCAGGCAGTGATCTGCGACGGACAGCAGGGTATTGGCGTCCGGCGGAAGATAGATGCGAACAATATCAGCCTTCTTGTTCGCCATGTGATCAATGAAACCGGGATCCTGATGGGAGAACCCGTTGTGATCCTGACGCCAGACGTGCGACGAAAGCAGGTACGTTAACGAGGAGATTGGTTTGCGCCACGGTAGCGTCTTCGTTGTTTTCAGCCATTTTGCATGCTGATTAAACATGGAATCCACGATGTGGATGAAGGCCTCATAACAGGAAAAAAATCCATGACGGCCCGTAAGCAGGTAACCCTCGAGCCAGCCCTGGCACATGTGTTCACTGAGCACCTCCATCACGCGGCCGTCTACCGACAGGTTCTCGTCCACCTTTTCAATCTTGGCCATCCATTCTTTTCCCGTAACCTCATAGACAGCTTCCAGGCGATTGGAAGCTGTTTCGTCAGGCCCAAAGATACGGAAGTTGCGCGCCTCGAGATTCAGTTTCATGACGTCGCGCAGATATTTGCCTAAGACTCTGGTTGCTTCTGCCGTTGTCCCGCCCGGTTCGGGTAAGGCGATCGCGTACTTTTCAAAGTCCGGAAGAACGAGATTTGTCAGAAGCGTGCCGCCGTTTGCATGCGGATTCATTCCCATGCGCCGCTCACCCTTCGGCGCGAGATCAGCCAGGTCGGGACGCAGCGTACCTTCGCTGCTAAACAACTTCTCCGGTTGGTAGCTGCGCATCCAGCTTTCAAGCATGTGCAGATGCTCCGGATTGCTCGATACTCCTTCGAGCGGAACCTGATGCGCGCGCCACGTACCCTCTACGGGTTTACCGTCCACTGTCTTGGGCCCGGTCCAGCCCTTGGGTGTGCGCAGGATCAACAAAGGCCAGCGCGGCCGGCCTTCGACCTTCCCGCTTCTCGCTTCCGACTGGATGGCCTGAATTTCGGCTAGCATTTCATCGAGGGCGGTTGCCATCTCGACGTGCATGCTCTGTGGGTCGTCACCGCTGAGTAGTCGAGGAGCGTAACCGTACCCCTTGAACAAGTTGAGAAGTTCGTCTTCCGGGATGCGCGCCAGAACAGTCGGGTTCGCGATCTTAAAGCCGTTCAGGTGCAGGATCGGCAATACGGCCCCATCCGTCGCCGGGTTCAAGAATTTATTCGAATGCCAGCTTGTAGCTAATGCGCCTGTCTCCGCTTCTCCATCTCCAACGATGCATGCAACGATCAGGTCCGGATTATCGAAGGCCGCTCCATACGCGTGAAGCAGCGAGTAACCTAGCTCTCCGCCTTCGTGAATGGAACCGGGCACTTCCGGTGCGACGTGGCTCGGGATTCCGTAAGGCCACGAGAACTGACGAAATAAGCGCTTGATGCCGTCTTTGTTTAGTTCGACAGCAGGATATCGGTCCGTATAGGAGCCTTCCAGGTAAGTATGCGCAACGATACCGGGTCCCCCGTGACCGGGTCCGATGACGTACATCATGTTCAGATCATTCAGCCGGATGAGACGGTTGAGATGGGTGTAGATGAAATTTAGTCCGGCCGTCGTGCCCCAATGTCCCAAAAGACGTGGCTTGATGTCTTCTTTCGTGAGTGCACGTTCAAGAAGCGGATTGTCCTTCAGGTAGATCTGTCCGACCGTCAGGTAATTGGCGGCATTCCAGTATTCGTGAAGTTTAGTGGCTTCTTCGGTACTGATTGGCTCAGGCATTCTGACTCCTACGGTCAGTATGGCCGACACCAATGAAAGGTCGGTTAAGCTGAGTAGTCTAATTGGCGATACCGGCTTGCATTAATTGCTCTGCTTGCCGTAATGCTTCAGGCGTAATCTCCTCGCCGGATAACATTCGTCCAATCTCCCGCGCGCGGTCTTCGCGCGACAATTCCTTGATGGTTGTCGTCACGCGGCCCTTCCCTTCGGATTTGGAAACCGCGAGATGATGATCGGCAAAGCCAGCGATCTGGGCCGTATGAGTAACGCAGATCACCTGACTTGTTCGCGACAGAGCTTTAAGTCTTCGTCCCACCGCAGCGGCCGCCGCGCCTCCGACACCGGCATCCACTTCATCGAAAACGAGCGTGCGCAAAGTTTTAGCGCGCATCGCCATCGCCCACAGTTGTCTTTAGTGCCAAAGCGATGCGCGAAAGTTCGCCCCCCGAAGCGATCTTTTCGAGCGGCTTCAGCTCTTCACCTCGGTTCGGTGAAACAAGAAAGGTCACTTCGTCGAATCCGGTTGCCGTCCACGCGCCCTGTTCGACAGCGATGCGGAACTGCGAACCGGCCATCGCGAGCGAGCCAAGCTCCTTTTCGATTTGCTTGCCTAAAGTCTTGGCCGCTGATTCTCTCGCTTTGTGCAGAACTCCGGCCGCCGCCTCGTAATCGGCGGCTAGTCTCGCCTGCTCCTTCTCCAAGGTGGCACGATGCTCGGTCGCGTTCTCCACTTCGTCCGCCCTGCGGGCCACATCCTCCCGAAACGCGATCACTTCTTCCAGGTTTCCGCCATATTTGCGTTTCAGGCGATCGAGTGCCGCTAACCGGCTCTCGACCTCCTCCAGACGTGCCGGATCACCTTCCAGCTTGCCCAGGTAATCCCGCAGTTCAAATGAGGCGTCGTCCAGCAATGCCGATGCCTGTTTCATCCCGTCTGCAACTGACGCAAGGCTCTCGTCAATTCGTAGCAGGTCGTCCACTCTTTTCAGTGCCTGGCGTAATTGAGTCTTGGCGCTGTCAGGCGCGTCGTACAAGCAAATCGAACGCTGCATTAGCGCTCTCCTGAAGTCGCGTCACATTCCCCAGGATTTTCCGTTCCGCCTCGAGATCTTTGTCTTCACCCGGCTTGGGAGCGACCGAATCGATCTCTTTCCGTTGAAAGGTCCAAAGATCGAGCATTCGTAGTTTCTCCTGCTCGTTCCGGCTAAGCTCCTGCAGCTTTTCGCCAACTGCCCGCCACTCAGAAAACACCGCGCTCACTCTGCCGCGAAGCTCGGATGCGTTCGCGTAAGAGTCCAGGATCTCGCGCTGGGCCGATGATGAGAACAGCGATTGCTGCTCGTTCTGCCCGTGAATATCTCCGAGCGCAGGCGCCAACTGCCGCAAAAATGCAGTCGTAACGGGCCGATTGCCTACAAACGCGCGTGATTTCCCGTTTGCAGCAATTTCCCGTTCGATGATCAGTTCCTCATCTGGCATCCAGGTCGATGCCTGCCTCCGCTGAGCAGTTCGGCGACTCCGTTTGCAATGGGGACCGAGAAGATGCCCGAAACCCGCGCTTTCACCGCTCCGGTTCGAATCATCTCGGTAGAGGCTCTCGCACCCAGCAGCAGCGACAGAGAATCCACAACGATCGACTTCCCGCTCCCGGTCTCACCGGTCAGTACGATGAGGCCCTGCTGTAAACGGATGCGGGCCTGCTCGACCACGGCATAGTTCTCAACAGTGAGCTCCAACAGCATTGACCTCATGATAAGACTGGGTCAGATAGACTCGAGATGCAGAGGCTGCTCCGCCGCAGGCCAGACGGTGATTCCAACCGGCGCGGCTGAAGCGGCGGCTCGGAGTCGTTCCTGTGTTTCAATTAGTCGGTCCCCACCAGACCGTTCAGATCCTCGGCGTTCGCCTGGTAGGCATCAACGCTGAAAACGGACGAAAGTTACTCATCACCCTGCTCTTCCTGGGGGCGGTCTGGCTCATCAGCCGTGGCTTACGCCTGCTCACCCGGCCCCTGACTCGCGATCGCACGAGTAAGCGGGTTCAATTCTGGACTCGTCAGGCCATCCAGCTCGGCACTGCCATTCTCCAGATCATCGGCGTAATGTCCATATGGTTCGACGATCCCGGACGGCTCGCCACGTTCCTGGGCTTGCTCAGTGCCGGGCTCGCCTTCGCGCTCCAGCGCGTCGTTACCGCCGTGGCAGGGTATTTTGTCCTGCTTCGGGGCAAGACGTTCAACGTGGGAGAGAGGATCAAAATGGGCGGCGTACGTGGCGATGTCATCAGTCTTGGCTTCATTCAGACCACCATCATGGAAATGGGGCAGCCGCCAGCTGTTCAAGGGGAAGACCCCGGAATGTGGGTTGAGGCGCGGCAATATACCGGGCGAATTGTCACCGTAACCAACGACAAGATATTCGAGAATCCGGTTTACAACTATTCCCGAGAGTTCCCTTACATCTGGGAGGAGCTTCGCGTCGGAGTTGCGTATGACGCGGACAAGGCTCGCGCCGAGCAGATTCTGTTGGAAGCTGCTCGACGCCATACGAAACGCACCACCGAAATGAGTGAGGAGTGCCTGAAGGAGATGGAGCGGCGGTACTCATTGGGCCGCGCTGATCTGGAGCCCCGCGTTTTCTGGCGACTGACAGACAATTGGGTCGAACTCTCCGTCCGGTTCATCACTGAGGACCACGGGATTCGATACGTGAAAGATGCAATGAGTCGGGACATCGTCAAGAACTTTCAAGAGGCGGGTCTATCGATCGCCTCCGGCACGTATGCGATCGTCGAGTTCCCAGAGTTAACCGTCAAAACACGATAACGCCCGGCGTATCGTAGCCACTCAATGGGAGTTGGACGATCCCGCTAAGGCCTTCTGAATGGCATCAGCCGCTAATGGCGCCATGACATCGTAACCTGCGTCATTCGGATGCAGTCCGTCGACCGTCAGCTCTTTCCGGAGCATACCTTTGTCGTCAACCATGGCTGGATAGTAATCGAGAAACACAACTTGATTTTCCGCCGCGTATCTCTTGATCCAGTCGTTCAGCGCGATGATCTTGTCAGGCGGCCGCTTTCCGGTTTGCGGCTGCAAGTAGTCGCAAACGGGCGTCAGAGAGGATAAGACCACTCTGATATTGTGAGCGCGCGCAAGCTCCACCATCGCGCGCAGGTTGTTTTCTGTGGCTTCTGTCGGGATGGGACCCGCGCTCCCGCCGATGTCATTCGTGCCGGCAAGGATGACGACAACCTTCGGGTGCAGATCGATGACGTCCTGATAGAAACGCAGCAGCATCTGCGGTGTGACCTGGCCGCTGATACCGCGATTCACATAGGGCTTTCCCGGGAAAAAATGCCCGCGTTGGCGTCCCCAGAAATCCGTAATCGAATCACCCATGAACACGACGCGGCCTTCCCCGGTTGGTTCCGCTGACAGTTTGACGTCTTCGTCGTGATAGCGGGCCAGATTGCCGTAATCGCGCAGGCCTTTGCGCATCCGGTCCACCTGAGATTGGAGTGCACTCGGATCGGAGTTGTTGCCAGCCGGAGCCGGAGCAGGCACCGGGACCTGTCCGGTGGCCGCCCATCCGGCGAAGCAAATGATCGTAGCGAACAAGCGTCTCATCAATTCACCTCAGAACGAATACTTCAACGCGAACTGCAGAATCCGCGGGTCGTTCGCCGCGAGAAGAACACCGAAGTTCTGGCTGCTTAGAGTGCCGCTGGGATTGGTGAAGTTTGTATGGTTCAGGACGTTGAAGAATTCGGATCGAACCTCGAGATGATGGATTTCCCGCACGGTAAAGATACGGCTGAGCGCTACGTCAATGGTGAAGTAATTGGGCCCGATCAGCGAGTAGGATCCAGCATTGCCGTAAGTCCCGGGCACATTCGCGGCGTAAGAACGGGCGTTTGCCCAGAGACGAGTCGATAGGTTCTTCACGTAGGGATCGCTCAGAACGTTAGGCCGGTCCAGGCCAACCCCCGTGAGCGAAGCATCCGTCCCCGTTACCGGATTGTATGGAAAACCCGTTCGCGCGGTCACAATGGGAGCTACCTGCCATCCGGTCAGCACCGTGCGTGCCCACCCGTTACTGAACCGTGGAACGCTTGCCACGAGCGAGAGGTTGAAGTTCTGTCGCACGTCGAACGAACAGTTTCCGTAGTCCGCGTTGCGATTGTACGGGTTCTGGTAGGTTGGCGCAGCGATGTCGCCGGCAAAATTGGAGGACGACAGGCAGTGTGACCAGGTGTAGTTTGACAGGACTGTGTAATTGTTCGTGAACCGGTGCTGCAGCGACAGAACCATTCCATTGAAGTTCGAGTTGGCGCCATCGTCCGTTTGCGCGAGAGATGAATAGCCCGCGCCTGTTGCCGGGTTGGCTCGATACAGCACTCGGCGTTGGTTCGTATTGCCCGTGGTTGAACATGCCGTTGTTCCGCACGTGCCCGGAATGTAAACGGCCGGATCCAACTCCGTTCCAGCCCATATGTGCGTCGTCTTGTTGCCGATGTAAGTTGCGGTTGCGAGCCACGAACGTCCAATTTGCTGCTGAAAGCTGAGGTTCCATTGCTGCATGTATGTTGGGCGCAGATCACTCGGCTGTACGACATAAACGCCTGCCGGGGAAAAAACCTGTGTTTTCGGGGGCGGAAAAGGAAGCGGGAATGGATTTCCTCCTGCGTACCCCGAAAACGGATTTGAAAGGCCACCGACCGGGCTCGGAATATCAACGGTGCTGCCGAATGGCGCATTCGTCTCAAAGCGAGCCTGGTAGAAGATTTCGGGCGTGTCGTAACCGATCGTGTACGAACCGCGAATACTCTGGCGACCTTTGCCGGAAGGATCCCACGCAAAGCCGAGGCGAGGCTCGAAGATGTTGAGGCGTTTCTGCACGTAGCCTTTGGGGACACCAGGATCGCCGAAGAATAACAAGCCCGGAGGTGCGTTCACGTACTGGCTGCTGCGCATCGATGTATCGAAAGCTGAGCGTGAGAAGTTCGCGCCCCGATTGAAGATGTCGTATTCGGGCAGGAACGGCTCCCATCGCAGCCCGACGTGAACGTTCAGGTGCGAACTCAAGCGTATATCGTCTTGGGCGTATAGCCCGATGTAGTTTTGCCGGAAATTGCCGCCGGTTGGGTTTCCCTGGTTGAAGTCACTCAGACGGCCAAGCATGAAGTCCGCCAGACTATCGCCCGTGAAGATCCCGTTGAACGTGAATACGCCGTTCATGTTGATGGCGCCCACGGTGTTGAGCTGGTTGTGGATCCAATTCGCGCCGAATGAAAGATGGTGACGGCCGCGGATCCAGTCAACGTCGTCTGCCGTTTGCCACGAATTGTTGTTCCAGAACGAGGGGATGGTTCCGCCGACCGTGAAGTCATTCGTTACGGTCAGACCCAGGTAGTTAGGGATGGGAACCGAAATGGGAATCCCGACCGTTCCCGGATTGATAACATCTGACGCCGTTCCCCGGCTGATGGCGAGGCGTGTTCCCGTGGCGCGGAATGCATTCAGAATGTTAGGGGTGAAGGAGTAGGTGTCGCCGAGAGTCAATGTCTGGCTCCGGTCCGATAGGCCGGCACGCGTCGTGTTCAGCAGATTCCCGTCGAAGAACGGAGGATTGTCGTAATCGGCGATGAAATACCTTCCGAAGAAGCTGTGCTTGCTGCTTTGGTTCCAGTCGACCCGGCCGATGTATTGGTGCTCTGAACTCGGGTTTGGAATTCCGTAAGTGAGTCTGCCACACGGATCGGAAGACGTGGGAACGTACTTCAGAATCTGCAAGGCTTGCGGATTCAGGAGCGAAACGGGAATCACGTTTCCGGGAAACACGCCCCCGCTCGGATTGCGGAGACTACCGGCAACACCGCTCGATTTGCAACTGGCCGATTCGAAGGCGCTGAAGTCGCCGTTGCGCATGGCGGCGGTTGGAACAAAACTGATCGTGTTTGGCGGTGTTGTGCGCGTTTGTGTTCCCTGGTAGCCGAAAAAGAAGAAGAGTTTGTTCCGGAGAATAGGGCCGCCCACAGTACCGCCGAACTGATTGCGGCGTAGCGTGTCCTGTGCGGCCGCAAAGAAGTTCCGCGCGTTCAGATTGCCGTTCCGGAGGAACTCGAATAAGGTTCCGTGAAACTGGTTGGAGCCCGACTTCGTGACGACGTTCACTACCGCGCCCGGATGTAAACCATATCGTGCAGCTAAGCCCGTCGTCTCGACGCTAAACTCTTGCAAAGCGTCGGGAAACGGGAACGGCAAGTTCACGCTCGAGAACGCATCGTTGTTATCTCCTCCGTCCAGCAGGAAGTTCGTTCCATTTGCCTGTCCTCCAGCGACCGAGATTGTCACAGCGCTTGGATAATTCTTGGTTGTGGCGAGATCGCCGGCGGGAGCCGTCGCGGCGGCACCCGAGAGCAGAATGAGCTGTGTCGCCTGTCGACCGTTCAGAGGAAGGTTGACCATTCTCTGTTGATCGATCACCTCGGACATGGATGTGTTCTCTGTCTGAACGTCCGTAGGCGTTCCCGCTACTTCCACTTGTTGAGTAAGATTTCCGAGCTGCAGGGAAGCGTTGACAAGGAGATCATCACCCACGCGCAGAACGAGACCACTTTGGCTGAACGTGCCAAAACCTGTGGCTGATGTCTCAATGCGGTAGGGACCAACAGGAAGGTTCGTGAGCGTGAAACCGCCATCGCTCCCGGACGTTGCGCTTCTTTTTAAGCCCGAATCGACTTGAGTCGCCTCGATCTTCGCCCCAACCACTCCAGCACCGGACGGATCTGTCACCCGGCCATGCATTTGGCCGCCGGAAACCGCCTGAGCGAATATCCGCGACGGTGATAGTGGAAGGAGGAGACCGAGGAGAATTACGCGGGCTCCAAAGATTCAACCGAGGCATCGTCATGATCTAACTCCGATTCAGCTTGGGCCATACCTGGGCCACAGTCTTGGATAGTATCCAACGTTTGTCTTCCTCGCTGAGGAAATTCATCTGGTCCCGGACAACCGTCAGACGTTGCGAGTAAGTGGCGCGCTCTTTGGCAATCGGCCAATCGGTTCCCCACATCAGACGATGCGCTCCGAACCGATCATGCAGTCGTTTCACCAGTTCCTGCGCGTCAAGCCAAGGATAATTCTCCTTTGATAAAGACCAGGTGTGCGAGATCTTCACGAAGACCTTTGGATAACGTGCCAGGGCAAGCAGCGAATTCAGTCGTTCGGGTTGGTCGACCGGGCAATCGGCCATGTGATCGATCACAATTGTCAAGTTGGGATGCCGCTCGATTAGAGGCTGGACGTCGATCATGCGATTGATCGGTGCGAGTAGCGTCATCGGTACTCCGAGATCCTCGCATCGTTGCCATAAAGGCTGCATGAGAGGTCCTCGGATCCAATCCCCTGTTCCATCTCCGGCCGGACTTAAGCGAACGCCTTGAAAACCTTCTTTTGTCAGTCGCGACAGGCTATCCGGGGAGGATGGATCCAGCGGATCCACACGACAGACCCCGAGGAACTTGTCCGGGTAGCGCCGAAGCACGTCCGCCAGGTAAGAGTTGTCGTAACGGTAGTGGATTACCTGAATGATGACGGTTTTTGCGATCCCGTTCTCCGCCATAAGCTTTAGCAACGTCTCGGGACTGGCATCTTCCCCTGGTACCTTTGCACCCGGGGCGAATGGAAAACGATTGTTGTGCTCCCACACGTGCACATGAGAGTCGTAGATCGAATAATCCGGAATTGCCGCCGCTCCTGCCATTTCTAAGAACCGCCTTCGTGTCTGGAAAGACATAGAACGACTGTAGTCCAAAGGAGGCAACCGGTTTCGGCGCTAAAATTCATCTGTGACTCCGCTGTATGTACGCGTCCATGAAACCGACAACGTGGCTATTATTGTCGATCCTGAGGGCGCCGAAGCTGGTAGGACGAGCCCATCCGGTCTCGTACTCCGAGAACGCATCCCGCAGTCACATAAGGTCGCCCTTCGATCTGTTGAAAACGGCGCTCCGGTCATTCGCTACGGTCAGGTGATTGGTCGCACGAACCGCGCGATCGAAGCTGGAGAGTGGGTCCGGGAGGAGATGATCGATTTGCCTCCGGCGCCGCGACTCGATGAACTCGCGTTGTCCACTGCTGTTCCCCGCGCACTTCCACCCATCGAGAACTGCACATTTGATGGGTATCGGAACAGCGACGGCAGCGTCGGCACCAAAAACATACTTGGGATCACTACGACTGTTCAGTGTGTTGCGCCTACTGTCGAATTACGCGGTGCGGAGGATCAAATCTGAACTTCTCCCGAGATTTCCGAACGTTAACGATGCCGTCGCGATCACTCATGGTTATGGTTGCGGGATCGCCATAGACGCACCAGGAGCTGTCGTTCCGATCGAAACGCTGCGAAATATCAGTCTTCACCCGAATATCGGCGCAGCGCCGCTGATCGTCAGCTTGGGTTGCGAGAAGTTACAGCCCCAACGGTTGTTCCGATCTGACCTGCCAATTCTCGAATCGGCGAACATTATCCGGCTACAGGATGAGACTGGATTCGCCGAAACCGTGAGCGCCATCATGGAGGCCGCCGAGAAACGACTATCCCATCTGAATCAGCGCCGTCGTGAGCCGTGTCCCGCGTCGCACCTGGTGGTCGGCTTGCAATGTGGAGGCAGCGATGCGTTCTCCGGCGTGACTTGCAATCCTGCGGTTGGGTACGCGGCGGATTTGCTGGTTCGTGCAGGCGCCACCGTGCTCTTCTCGGAAGTGACAGAGGTGCGCGATGCCATTCATTTGCTTACGCCCCGTGCTGCAACCCGCGAAGTTGGCCAGGCACTTGTCCGTGAAATGCGTTGGTATGACGAGTACCTTGCTCGAGGAGCGCGCCGACCGCAGCGCAAACCCAACACCGGGTAACAAGCGCGGCGGTTTGGCAAACATCGTCGAAAAGGCCCTGGGCTCGATCGCGAAGGCGGGTAGCAGCGCGATCAATGCCGTCGCTACTCACGGGGAGAAAGTTACGGAGAAGGGCCTGGTGTTTGCCGCTACTCCGGCGAGCGATTTTATCTGCGGCACTCAACAGCTTGCGTCCATGAACCTTCACGTTTTTACAACGGGAGAAGGAAGTCCGTATGGGCTCTCGCTAGTGCCTGTGGTGAAAGTTTCTTCCCGCACGGCACTTGCCGAGAAGTGGCACGATTTGATTGATATCGACGCGGGACGGATTGCGACGGGAAAGTCCACGATGCAAGAAGTAGGAACAGAAATCTTCCAATTCATACTCGACGTGGCGAGCGGAAGGAAACGAACCTGGACCGACCACTGGGGCCTGGGAAATGCTCTGATTCCGTTTAATCCGGGGCCGGTCACCTGAAACCGTCACTCGTGAGATGGCGGTTCAGGGTGGCATAGTCTCGCCCGGCATGTCTGACCTACAACCGATAAGTGCTTTTGATATTGTTCAGTTCATCGTGATGCGGTGAGCCAAGGCACATGAGCTGACGAACCTTCACAAGTTTAGCGGCCTCTTCGCTCACTTCAGGTCCCTCGACATCGTGCTCGTCAAGGCGGATGAAAATGGGGACACAGCACGGTTCGACGAACGAAATCCTCAGAACGATTGCTGCCTTGGGAGGCACGGATCTCTGCAGCACCGAGTCAAGAATCGGATATGATGTTCGCCGACTCCCACCATGATCGCCACATGATTGAGGGAGACACTGCGGTCTGATGCAGGCCGCCGGTGTATAGATCAAGAGACATGAATCCACGCCAGTTTGTATCCGGGCTTCGCGGTGTTTTCGGTTTTCCGGTCACGCCGTTCAAAAAGGACCTTTCGCTCGACCTCGCCTCGCTTGAGCAAAACGTTGATGAAATGGCTCAGTATCCGTTTTGCGCTCTCGTGGCTGCGGGCGGGACGGGCGAGTTGTACTCTTTGACGCCGGAAGAAGTAGAGCAGGTCGTCGAAACGACAGTTAAAGCCGTGAAAGGCCGTATGCCGGTGGTCGCAGGCACTGGCTATAATCTGCCGCTCGGCTGCGACTTGGCGCGGCGCGCCGAACGCGCCGGAGCAGCCTGCATCCTCGCCCTGCCGCCGTATTACATCCAGGCACCGGAAGAAGGATTATTCGCTTACTACGAAGCGATCGGGAAGGCGACGGAACTTCCGCTCTTGATTTATAGCCGGGATTGGGCCGTTTTCACTCCAGAGATGGTCAGCCGCCTTGCTGACCGTGTACCCACACTCGTCGCCTGGAAGGAGGGGCAAGGGGACGTGCGCCGTTACGCACGGATCATGCAGTACAACGGCGATCGACTTGCTTGGTTTGGCGGCCTCGGAGACGATTGCGTACCCGGCTATTTCGCCGTAGGTGTTCAGGCGTTCACGTCAAGCATTTCTAATATCTCGCCCAAGCTTTCTCTGGCGCTGGCGGATGCGGGCATGGCCCGCGACTGGAACCGCTTGACTGAGCTGATGAACCGCTATGTCAATCCGCTGTACGGGCTCCGAGAGCGTGCTCGCGGTTATGAAGTAGCGCACATCAAGGAAGCCATGGAGATGCTGGGAATGCCAGCCGGCCCGGTACGCCCACCCCTGATGGCCAGTCGTCCACGCGACCTTGACGAGCTTCGGAAAATCGTAGAAAGTATCAGAGATTACAACGCAACATAGCGCATTGCGCGGAGACAATGTGAGCCAAAAGTCACAGCCTTTCACGCGTTTTTACGTGTGAAGGTTACCCGATCTGGTTTTGTCTTTGTCTCCTTTCTTGCGATCGTGAGTGTCGCCGGCACGCGCGCCCGATCGTCTCGCTTCGGGGCGGGAGAGCAACAACAACTAACCTTCGCGCAACTCACGGACGCCCACCTCTTCGACGAGGGCTGGAAAGAGCCTCCCCCAGAGGCCTATCGTCAGGCGGCCGACAACTGGAATGCGCTTCATTGGTCGATCGATCGCATTAACGCTTTAGCCGGAGGCGGAAAGCATATTGATTTCGTCGTATATACAGGCGACCTGGGCCTGCAGAACGTAACGTTTCCAGCCTCTGACGTCTGTTTGGTGAAAGCCGTCGGTGTTCAGCTTGGATTGCCTCCGACACCCGAAGAATCGGCGGCAAGCGGCCTAATCGCCGAGCTAGACCGGTTAACCGTCCGCACAATCTTCTTCGTATCGGGGAATAACGATCCTATGGAGGAAGACGCGACCGACGGACGTTTCGACTGCTTCCTTCTCTCCCTGCAGGAGAAAGCGCAAACCCTGGACCGTCCTCTGCGGATCCAGAAGCTCGGTCCCGACCACTGCTTTGCGCTCAAGGGATTTCACCTTCTGGGGCTGAACAGTGCAAGCTTCAAAAATGCCGCAAACTATCAGGGCGTTTGCGTGCCGCGGGTACAGGTAGGACTTCTTCAGCAGCTCCTAGATAGCTCGTGCCCCCAGAGCGAGATGGCTCTTTTGCGGGAACAAGTAGATGCCGGAGCGCCTACCCTCCTTTTCACCCACGTTCCGGACCTGAAAGACCCGTTCCGGCAACAACCAGCGTGGGAACTCGACGGTCCTGTCCGCCGTGCATGGGAGGGCGAAGCGAGTAAGTCCAATGTGCTCGGTATCTTTGCAGGGCACTTCCATAATCCGAGTCGCAGTCTGTACGGCAGCAGCGCCGGCGTAAGCGGACTCGGCTGTTGAATCGCACGTTGCCGCAAAAACCTACGTCGCTCCCCCGCTGGCGGTGAAAAACCAGTGGGGCAACCGCGCTGCGGCACGGGGATTCATGCTGGTGACGGCTAACCATACCGGGATCAGCCATACCGAGGTCCAATGGTTGGGGGATGTTCAGTAGCGGAGTACAAAGTGCAACCTCGCTGCATCTAATAAGCGATGAGCCAATCATTGATTCGCACCTGCCCTGCTTGCAAAACAAAGAATCGAGTGGCATTGAACCATCTCGCGGACACGGGACGCTGCGGGTCCTGTAAAGCCGCACTTCCACCCGTGGCTGAGCCGATCAATGCCGACATCTCGACTTTCGACGGCATCATCCGCGAGTCGAAGGTTCCCGTGTTAGTCGATTTCTGGGCTTCCTGGTGCGGCCCTTGCCGAGCGGCTGCGCCGGAGGTAGAGGCTCTGGCGCGAGAGATGACGGGCCGTGCCCTGGTGCTGAAAGTGGATACGGAAGCGGTTCCGGAGTTAGCCGCCCGTTACCGCGTCCAAAGCATCCCGAACTTCATTGTCTTCCGCGGGGGCGAGCCGGCACTTCAGCAGGCGGGATTAGTACCGCGAGCCCATATGCGCCAGTGGCTTGAATCGGCTCAGGCTTCGGCCGTCGAGTCGCTAGAGTCTGACCCGGCACGGCCGTGTAGACGGCTGATTGCGGCAAGCGTCGAATCCGGAACCCGAGCGCGATCAGCAGAATCCCAAAGATCAGCCCATAGCCCGCAAAAACCCAGACGAGGAATACAGCCCCACTCACTGGTGCGGCCACGAGTATCAGGCCGAGCAGGATCGAAAACACACCTACGAGAATGAGAATCCATTCTCCCTGTATCTGCCGGCGCAGGCGAATGGCAGCGGCAATTTCGAGGATGCCCGTGAAAACCGCCCAAATAGCCACGAAAGTAACGAATGCCGTGGCCGCCGCGATGGGAAAGATGATTGCGTATAGTCCGAACAGGATTCCGATCACGCCTTCGAGCAGAAATGCGCCCCAACGACGGTGTCCTTGCACCGCTCTGATTGTGGAAACGATGGCAAGAACACCATCGAGCAGGGCGTAAAAGCCGAAGATGGTCACCAGGACGGCGATGGTGATTCCGGGAACCGCGAACGTGATGAGCGCGAACAATATCGCCATCACCCCGCGCAAAACGAGAGCCCACCAATTATTTCTGCAGGACAACGGGCATCGTGACAACCTCCTGCTTCAGCCTTGTAGATTTAAACCGCGCATTTCAGCCGCAGGAAAAGTCTATAAAGTCGAACCAGTCGGGTGGCGTCGGCCCTCGCGGACCCGAGTGTTGTGAACAGAAGCAGCCTGGCGCGCTAAGAAGCGGCCGGCGGAGTTGCAGCCGTCGCCGTGGCTGGCTGGTCCTTCGGCTTTTCTTTCTTTTCTTTCGGAGGAGCTGCGACCTTCACGGGACTGATAATGACGTGCGCGTTGCGACCTTCCAGGCGTGGCTGGCCCTCGATTGTACCGATGCCGGTCAGGTCTTCGGCAAAGCGAAGCAACAGCTTTCTGCCAAGATCCGTGTGGGCGATCTCTCGTCCGCGGAACTGAACGACCGCTTTTACCCGGTTTCCTTCTTTCAGGAATCGGATCGCGTGTTCTTTTTTGAAGTCGTAGTCGTGATCATCCGTATTGGGGCGGAACTTCAGTTCCTTTACCTGGATGACGTGCTGCTTTTTTTTGGCCTCGTGCTGCTTCTTTTTCTGCTCGTACTGCCACTGCCCGTAATCCATCGCTTTGGCGACGGGCGGTTCCGCGGTGGGCGCGATCAGAATCAAATCGAGACCCATATCCTGGGCTCTTCGCACGGCAGCAGGTGTAGGCATAATCTCGGCAGATCCGTCCGGAAACACAGCCCGGACTTCTCTAACGCGGATTGCCTCGTTTACGTTTTCTCGGATCCTCGGCCGGCGGGGTTGGAAGCTTCTCGGTGGGTACATTATGCCGGGCGAACAAATGCGCTGGGCAGCGCGGAAGGAGTGAAGACAGATTTCAAATTCTAATTTCCTCCCTACAGTCTACACGGAAATAGGATTCCCGGGGCCTATACTTCAGCCCCGCACTCGTTTTCCCTGCATCCGAGTCCTCATAAATCGGCTTGAACTCTGGAATTTGCAGTATGTTAGCGTAAACTGAGTAGCAAGTCCGCGCCAAAGCGGGTGCGCCCGCACCCGCGATGTCCAGAATGCCCGCCCGTTCTTGCAATTTTAAAGCTTAATAGATGGACGCCACGTTAAACGCCCTCGCCGATTTACTCCTGGAAGCGATCCCGACTGTCGTACTCTTCCTTTTTCTTGCTTATTACTTGAAGAAGGTCTTCTTCCTTCCGGTCGCGAAGATTTTGGAAGAGCGTCGAAAGGCCACCGAGGGCGTTCGCGAGCTTTCCCAGCGCGCTTTCGAGGCTGCCGATAAGACGAAGCTCTGAATTCGAAACCGCGCTGCAACTGGCGCGGGCCGACATCGGCCAAGAGAACGAGGCCAGGCGGCGGCAATGGGATCAGGAAGAAGCGGAAGCAATCGCCGACCGCGCACGCGCGAAGCCCAATCGCGTATCGAAGCCGCTAAGCATCAGATCCGAGCCGACGTCCAGCAGGCTGAGACGGAACTGCAAGCTCAGGTTGAGCCGCTTAGCGAGCAAATCATTTCGTCTCTGTTGCGCCGGAGAGCTGCCTAGTGTCGACGAGATTTCTTCGCGCTGTTCTTGTTCGCCGCGTTACTTTTTGTCGCCTGCTCATCGGCCGTTGAGCGCCCAGACCGAGAGCCCGAAGCAGGGGAGCGCGGAAGCCGGCGAAAACGAGAATCGCAGACACCAAGTGGCACCTCATCAATACCGCTTTGTTCGCGATCGGCCTTGGGTGGGCTATCTGGAAGATCGCGCCCGGCTTCTTCAATGCGCGTTCGGCTGATATCCAGCGGGCTATTAAGGAAGCGACCGGCCTGAAGATGCAAGCGGATCTTCGCTACTCCGAGATCGATCGCAAAATGGCGACTCTGCCGGACGAAGTCAAGCGCATGAAAGAGCAGTCGGCGGCCGAGATGGAGCGCGAACACCGTCGCCGTCAGGAAGAAACGGCTCGAGAAACGTGCGGCGCATCGAAGAACATGAGCACGGCGGAAATCGAAGCCCTGCGGCAGGAGGCGATCCGGGGCGCGCGGCAACGTACGGCGCGAAGTGCCCTGCAACTTGCGGAGGAGCGGCTTGCGGCGCGAGTTTCTGGTTCTTCGAACGATGACTTGCTCCAGGACTTCATTCATCTGGTCGAGCGGGGGAAGAACTAATGGCGATGACGGTGGAGCTTTAGCCACACATTACGCTCGCGCGCTCGCACGAGGCTGTTTTTGGCCCGGACTCCGGTTTGTCCCCGGAGGAAGCGGTGCGACCAGTTGCGTTCGGTGGACTCGCTCATTTCCGGTTCGGCTGAGCTGAAACGGGCACTGCTATCCCCCGCTGTGAACAAGCGCCAGAAGTCCGCAGTCGTTTCGAAGCTGGCCGAAGAACTTGGACTTCATCGCCTGGTGCGGAACTTCTTGCTGGTGATCGTTTCGCATCGGCGCGTCCACGAGATTTCCGGAATTCGGCAGCAATTCGAGGCCGTTGTAGACGAGCGTCTCGGCTGGATTCCCGCCGATATAACGTCTGCTCAGGAACTCACTCCCGAGCAAAAGCAAGAAATTGAACGAGCGCTTGGCTCAAAGCTGGGTAAGTTCATCCGTGCCAAATTACCGGGTCGACTCAGGGCTGCTTGCAGGTTTGCGGGCTCGAGTCGCTTCCAAAGAATATGATGCGTCATTGCGCGGCAAGCTCGAGAGCATGCGCCAGCGCCTGGCCGCCGGACTGTAAAAAGGAATCTAAGTATGGCTCAAATCAGAGCAGATGAAATATCTCGAGTACTTCTCGCGGAAATAGAAAATTTCGACAAAGTCGCCAACGTTTCCGAGACCGGGTCCGTGATCAGCGTCGGTGACGGCATTGCCCGGCTGTACGGACTCGAAAACGTCATGGCGGGCGAATTGGTTGAGTTTGGCCCGGAAACTGTCGGCATCGCCTTGAATCTCGAAGAAGACCAGGTTGGCGCCGTGTCTGCTGGGCGACTACGCCGGCGTCAAAGAAGGCGATCAGGTTAAGCGCACCGGCCGCATCATGTCCATTCCCGTCGGCGATGCCATGATCGGGCGCGTCGTGAACGCTCTCGGCCAGCCGATCGACGGCAAAGGACCCATTGCCACGACCGCCACCATCGCGCTCGAAAGAATAGCGCCAGGCGTCGTTGATCGTCAGCCCGTCAAACAGCCATTACAAACCGGAATCAAGGCTATCGATGCCATGGTGCCGATCGGCCGCGGTCAGCGCGAGTTGATCATCGGCGATCGCCAGACCGGCAAAACCACGGTCGCCCTGGACACGATCATCAACCAGCGGGGCCAGGACGTCATTTGTATCTACGTCGCGATCGGACAGAAGCGATCCACGGTTGCGCAGGTAGTCCGGGCTCTTGAAGAACACGGCGCCATGGATTACTCCATCGTTGTCGCTGCTACGGCTTCGGATCCCGCGCCGATGCAGTACATCGCTCCTTATGCCGGTTGTTCCATTGGTGAGTTTTTCCGCGACAGCAGCCGCCATGCCTTGTGTGTCTATGACGATTTGTCAAAGCATGCTGCCGCCTATCGAGAGATCTCGCTGCTTTTGAGGCGGCCCCCAGGGCGCGAAGCGTTCCCCGGCGACGTGTTCTATCTCCACAGCCGTTTGCTGGAGCGCGCAGCCAAGCTTTCCGATGAAAAGGGTGGCGGGTCGTTAACCGCACTGCCGTTCATCGAAACCCAGGCCGGCGACGTCTCTGCCTACATTCCAACCAACGTCATTTCGATCACCGACGGCCAGATTTATCTCGAAGGCGACCTGTTCAACGCGAACATCCGGCCTGCGATCAACGTCGGTCTTTCGGTGAGCCGCGTCGGCGGAAACGCGCAAATCAAAGCCATGAAGTCGGTTGCCGGCTCTCTGCGTCTCGACCTTGCGCAGTATCGTGAGCTCGCCGCCTTCGCCCAGTTTGGTTCCGACCTGGACAAGGCATCCCAGCAGCAGCTAAATCGCGGTAAACGCTGGGTAGAAGTGCTCAAGCAGGGACAGTTCTCGCCGCTTCCCGTTGAAAAACAGGTGGCCATTATTTTCGCGGGCGGAAACGGATATCTCGACGATATTCCGGTAGAAGATGTCCGCCGCTTCGAGGCCGAACTCTACAAATATCTAGATAACAGCAGGCCGGAAATCCTGCCTGGCATCCGCGACAAGAAACAGATCGATGACGACTTGAAGGGCAAATTGAACGATGCCCTGAAAACGTTCAAGGGTCAGTTTACGAGCAGTCTCAAAGACAGCAAGAAGCCGCCGCAAGCTTCCGATGCGAGCCGCAACGGCCAGAGGCCCCAAGGCACTCCGAACTCTCAGGTGGCCGGACAGGTCGACGAGGAAGCGCGGAAGGCTCAAAACAAGGCCTAAGGAATGCCGAGTTTAATCGACATTCGGCGCCGCATCCGCAGCGTCAAGAATACGCAGCAGATCACCAAGGCCATGAAGATGGTCTCCGCGGCGAAGCTGCGTCGCGCGCAAGAGCGTGCCTTTCAGTCCCGGCCGTATGCCGAGATGATGGGACGCATCCTCTCGAACGTAGCCGCGGCCGCAGCCGGCAATGAGGAGGCCAGTCGTCTCCCTCTTTTGCAGGTCAGAGACGAAAAGCGCGTTCAGGTGATCGTGGTCAGCAGCGACCGCGGACTGGCCGGTGCCTTTAACGCCAATCTTTTCCGCCGAACCCAGCGCTTTATTGATGAGCGTGGAGCGGGCTCGATGCAGTTCGAAATCGTGGGACGCAAAGGCCGTGATTATTTTCGGCGTCGCGGATACACGATTTCGGGAGAACACATCGGCATCATCGATCGCCCCAATATTGAGCATGCTCGCGAGATCGCAAACAAAATGATCGATCTCTACAGCAATGCCGAAACAGATGCGGTCTATATCGCCGTAAATGAGTTCAAGAGCGCAATGGCGCCGAATATCGTCCTGCGCAAAATGCTTCCGGTGGAGATGCCGGAGGATGCGGGCGAGCAGCAGGTCGACTATATCTATGAGCAGCCGCCGCAGGAGTTGCTGAGCGAACTGCTTCCGCGTTATGTGGAGATGTCGATTTACCGTGCCATGCTCGAGTCGAATTCGGCTGAGCACGCAGCCCGCATGACGGCAATGGACACTGCGAGTTCGAACGCGGGCGACGTGATCCAGTCGTTGACGCTGAACCTGAATCGCGTACGCCAGGCGGCGATTACTCGCGAAATTATCGAAATTGTGAGCGGCGCGGCCGCTCTGTAAGGCTGGCCCTGAGGCGAGCCGGAGAGATTCTTAGTTTGGAGCAAATATGGCAACAGTTGGCGTAGCAGAAGGCCATGTCGTTCAGGTGGCGGGACCCACCATTGAAATTCAATTTCCCGAAGGCCATGTCCCGAAGATCTTCAATGCGATCCAGGTGACGAGCGAAGGCTACGATGTCCCGGTAAAGATCGATATCACGGCCGAAGTCGCTCAGCATATCGGCGAAGGGCGTGTCCGTACGATCGCGATGGAGCCGACGGACGGTTTGGTTCGCGGCATGAAGGCGTACGACCTGGGCGCGCCGATCAGCATCCCGGTCGGCAAACAGACGCTTAGGGCGCGTTTTGAATGTTCTCGGTCAGCCTGTCGACAATAAGGGCCCCGTTAACACTGAGAAGAAATCGCCGATTCACCGGCCAGCTCCGCTGTTTGAAGAGCAATCGACCCAGCTCGAGATGTTCGAGACCGGTATTAAGGTCATCGACCTTCTCGAACCTTATGTGCGCGGCGGAAAGATCGGACTGTTCGGAGGCGCCGGTGTCGGCAAGACCGTTATCATCCAGGAACTCATCAACAACATCGCGATGAAGCACGGCGGTGTCTCCGTGTTTGCGGGCGTCGGCGAGCGAACTCGCGAAGGCAACGATCTCTGGCTTGAGATGCAGGAAGCGGGGATCGTCGATCCCCGACGACTACACCAAGTCAAAGGTGGCGCTGGTATACGGGCAGATGACCGAGCCGCCCGGGGCGCGTCTTGAGAGTCGGTCTTACTGGCCTGACCGTCGCCGAATACTTCCGCGACGAAGAAGGCCAGGACGTTCTGCTCTTCATCGACAACATCTTCCGCTTCACCCAGGCTGGCTCCGAAGTTTCGGCGCTTCTGGGACGCATGCCTTCGGCTGTCGGTTATCAGCCGAACCTCGCGACGGAAATGGGTGACCTGCAGGAACGCATCACCTCGACCAAGCGCGGCTCGATCACTTCCGTTCAGGCCATTTACGTGCCGGCCGACGACTATACCGATCCGGCACCGGCGACGACCTTCGCGCACCTGGACGCAACCACCAACCTGTCGCGCGCCATCTCGGAACTCGGCATCTATCCGGCCGTCGATCCGCTGGCATCCACGTCACGTATTCTCGATCCGAACGTAGTGGGCGCGGAGCACTATGAAATCGCCCAACGTGTGAAGCAAACCCTGCAGCGCTACAAGGATCTGCAGGACATCATCGCGATTCTCGGTATCGACGAATTGAGCGACGAAGATAAGCAGACGGTCGCGCGCGCACGCCGTATTCAGCGCTTCCTTTCCCAGCCGTTCCACGTTGCGGAACAATTCACGGGTCGCCCCGGCAAGTACGTCAAGCTGGAAGATACGGTTCGCAGCTTCAAGGAGATTGTCGACGGCAAGCACGACAACCTGCCTGAGCAGGCGTTCTACATGCAAGGCACGATCGAGGAAGTTCTCGAAGCTGCCGAGAAGATGAATCGGTAGTTCGTCGGAATGGCAGACACTTTCCAACTTCAAGTTGCCACGCCTGAACGTCTACTCGTCGACGAACAGGTCACGGAAGCCGAAATCCCCGGCAAGAATGGCTACATGGGCATTCTTGCCGGACATGCTCCTCTTCTGAGCGCTCTTGCGCCTGGACTGCTCACCTATGGCACTGGCGGAAGCAAACAGGTACTTGTCGTCGACGGCGGATTCGTCGAGGTCTTCGAGAATCACGTTCGGGTATTGGCCGACCATGCCGAGCCCGCGAGCGAAGTCCGGGCAGATGAGGCCCGCCGTCAGCTGGACGAGGCAAACAAAGCATTGCGGGAAGCTCAGGACGAGCAATCGTCAGACGCCGCCCTGAACCAGATGCAGCAGGCGCAGGCGAGGCTGGATGCGTCGAGCGGACATACGCATTAACTTCTCCCGGCCGACCCTCTATCCCGCCACCACGTTCGCCGTAGTACACGCTCTTCTTAATCTGTCACTCCAGGCGGACCGATTCTGCCCGAGTCATCGTCTTCGCTTGACCTAACAGCGAAGAAAGTTGAAGAAACTTCCCGTCCGATCACAAACGTCACTACTCCGTGACCCAGATGAACGTCCGACCCTGAAAGGGCATGAAGTACTTCCTGCGGTCGCTATCTCTTCCGCTGTTGTGCGGCCTGTGGGCATCGGCTCAGACGGCTCGAAACCGATCACTCTTCCGGTAAGGACGCGATCGGACAAGCTGGTCAAGCGGTCCGGGAAGATTCCACGCACTCACCCGCTCCCAGGCGCGACTTCCGCAAGAAACTGACCATCGATGTGGTTGGAAATTTTGGGAGTAAATACGGACTGGGAAACATGAATTCAGGTGTTTCAAACGAATTGGCGTGTCCGATCTGCAGTTTTCGGTTTCCTTCAGCACGTGTCAGACCAGCGGTTCCGGCGTTTGGCGGGACAATGACTTGGGGCTTGGCGGAAGGTAGGATAGAAGTCTTTGCAAAGGCGGGTGGAGTGAACGCGTGGAGGCCGGACAACATCGTCATCGATGCGCATCGAAGTACGTCGTTCAATGACGTGTGGCTGCTTCAAAGTACATCCGGTGTTCGTATCGCTTTAGACCGCGGCAAGCATCTGTGGCTAGGGGCAGAAGCTGGTTATTTCCAAACGGTTGGCGCCGATCAACGAAAATGGTCCGCCGCTACCGTGAGTTTGACTTACCGGTTTGGCAATTAACCGATCCTGGGCTAAAGAGCTTCTTCCGACTTCTTCGCAAAAGATTTTTTCTTCCCCTTCTGTCGATCTTTCCAATCTCAATCGTCGTTTCCTAGAAAGGACAAATCGATGCAATATCTACTGCTCATCTACGAAGACGAAAAGCGTTTCGCCCAGGGATTCGATCCTGCCGAGATGGAGGCGTACGGCGCCTTTGGACAAAAGAATGGAACGGCCATTAAGGGCGGAAACGCTCTGCAGCCTACAACCACCGCAAAAACCGTGCGCGTTCGGAATGGCCAAACAGTGGCTACGGACGGACCCTTTGCAGAAACCAAAGAGCAACTGGGGGGCTATTATCTCGTGGAAGCGAATAGCACCGATGAAGCAGCGTCTCTCGCTTCCCAGATACCGGGCGCGCGTTATGGAAGCGTGGAAGTCCGGCCTGTGATGGTATTTTCCTAGTCTCGGAGATGGCCGCGAGCGCCGGAGTAAGTCTTCTGCGCTCCTGGCCACAGAATTTGGAAGGAAGAAAGATCCAATGATTGCTGCCGAAACGGTACAAAGCCCGACAGAACAACAAATACATTTCGCCGTTGCGTATCTTGCGTCTACCCGTGATGAACTAATCGCGACGGTGAGCAGCCTTTCCGCTGAACAGTGCGCTTTCCAGCGCGCGCCAGGGGAATGGTGTGTCGCGGAGATTGTGGAACACCTGGCAATCATCGAGGGCCGCGTGCAAGGGTTAGTGGCACGGCTCCCCGAAGCTGAAAAGGCGGCACCGGGCCGGGATGATTCGCAGATCGACCAATTGGTGCTCGAAGCGGTCCCCCGCCGGAATTCCCGTATTCAAGCATCTGAAGCTGCGCATCCAAAGGGACAATGCACCGCAGCCGAAGCTCTTCACGACCTTGTTCAGAAACGCGATGAGACGGTTCGTTTGCTCGAAAATGCATCCTATCTCCGAGGTCGGTTGATTCCCCATCCGGTGCTTGGTCTTTGGGATGGGTACCAGTGGATCCTGGCAGTCGCTGCTCATACGGCGCGGCACCTCGGTCAGATTCGAGAGATTCAGAGTTCCGAGGCGTTCCCCAAATCCCCCGCCGCTTTGCAAGCTTAGATCAACATATGCGGTACATGTTGCTGATTTACAGCCGGGAAGACGCGTCTGTGACAAAAGAAGAACTGGCGGAGGTTGCCGCGAAGCATGCTTCTCTTCTCGAAGAGAGCTCCCGCCGCGGCATATTGAGAGGTGCTGATCCGCTGGCGCCCTCGACAACGGCAACAACAGTTCGAGTCGAAAACGGTAAAGTGCTCGTCACGGATGGTCCGTTTGCGGAAACAAAGGAGCAGTTAGCCGGCTACTACATTCTCGACTGTCGAGACCTGGATGAAGCACTGGAATGGGCAGCCAGGATACCGACCTCCTGCCAGGGCGCTCCAGGCTACGTGGAGGTTCGTCCTCTCCGCGAAATTCCAAAACGTAGTGTGACGAATGAACGATCCGAACGGGACAATTGAGTCGATCTTTCGACGAGAAAGCGGACGCATCATTGCCGGCCTGATTCGTGTCTCGCAGTCGTTCGATCTTGCGGAGGAGGCCCTGCAGGATGCTTTCGCCTCTGCCCTGATCGACTGGACGGCCCAGGGCGTTCCAGAGAATCCCGCCGCCTGGATCACAACTGCGGCTCGGCGCAAACTGATTGACTATTCCCGGCGTCACCGCACCCGGCGTGAGAAGGAAGACGAGCTTCGGTATCGGATCGAAGCTTCGGCGCCGCAGCCTGCGCTTGAGCCCGAAATGCTCCTCGATGGTGAAGACGACCGGCTTCGATTGATTTTTACCTGCTGCCATCCTGCATTGAACATGGAGGCCCAGATCGCTCTTACGCTACGAACCTTGGGAGGGCTCTCAACAGTCGAGATCGCGCGTGCGTTTCTCGTTCCCGAGGCAACGCTGGCGCAACGGCTGGTCCGAGCGAAAAACAAGATCCAGCAGGCGCGAATCCCATACGAAATTCCACGCGCCGGGCGCCTTGCCGGACAGGCTCGCCGCGGTGCAGGCCGTGCTGTACCTGATCTTCAACGAAGGATATACCGCAAGCTCAGGGGACAGCCTCATCCGACGGGAACTGTGCGGAGAAGCAATCCGGCTTGCCCGTACGTTATGCGAATTGATGCCCGAGGTGCCCGAAAATGCAGGCTTGTTGGCACTGATGCTGCTGCATGATTCACGTCGCGACACGAGGGTGAGCGCCGAAGGCGAGCTGGTCCCGCTCGACGTTCAGGATCGATCATTGTGGGATCACCGCCAGATCGCCGAAGGCTGTCGATTAGTGGAAGCGGCGTTGCGGCGGCATTTGATCGGGCCGTATCAACTGCAAGCCGCCATAGCGGCTGTACACGCCGAGGCGGCCACAGGATCCGATACGGATTGGAAGCAGATCGCTGCGCTCTATGGCGAACTTGCCCGGATACAGCCGTCACCGACGGTTGCTCTCAATCGGGCAGTTGCCATCGCGATGGCAGACGGCATCGAACAGGGTCTTGAACTGCTGGAGAGTCTGGGAGCTTCCGGCACGCTCCATTCGTATCACCTGTTTCACGCCGCGCGCGCCGATCTGCTCCGGCGGCTATCTCGAAATCCCGAAGCCGTCGGAGCATACCAGAAGGCGCTTTCGCTAACCGCGAATGCAGTCGAACGCCGTTTTCTCCGGCGGCGCATCGCTGAACTCGACGGTTCCTGAGGCTGGTTTGTCCTAAGAAGCTGCGGACGTGACGGGCGGAGTTGTGTTTTGAGCGAGCAGCACTTCGTGGCCGCGCGCCGTAATGGCTTCCAAGCCGGTGATCCGGCCCTCCCGTACAAAGATCGCTTCGTCGAAATTGTTCACAGTCGGGCAAACATGACGGGGGAGAAGGTAGAGCTTACTGGCAATCGGCGGACGCGCGTCGGCAGATCCGCAATCAATTGGCAGGTGTTCCTCGCTCGGCTTTAGAGGTGTGAAGTTCTCGTGGCCGAGAACGGTGCAGGTTGGCACGCCGGCATCGGCTGAGACGCTCTTATGACCCGCGTCGCACGTGATGGTGGTCGCAGTTGGATGGCTGACCACACTCGAGAGCACCAGCGCCGCGGGTGCATACCCAAAGCCCGCCAATTGTTCCAGACTGGTCATGTCGTTGTAGACCACTGTTCCTGGCGAGATTCGATGGACGAAGGAGGCGTGCTGGAAGCCCGGGAACGACAGCGCATACGGTCCAGCCGGGGTTCCGGACGTGACGATCTCTTCGGCTGGAAGACCGGCGTTTTTCAACGTATCCGCAACACCCAAAAGCCACCGGTATCCCTCGTGAGTTTTCGCCTCGCGCTCCGCGGCAGGAACTCCGGACATGTGGCCATCGTAGTAATGGAGTCCTCGAAACTGCCGCCCGGCCAGTTTGGCAAGTGCAACGATCGCATCGGTCCTGTCCTGGCTCACACCCGTCCGATTCATCCCTGAGTTGATGTCGAGGAAGATACCGATCGTCTTCACCGCGCCAGCGACTTAACTGCTCGGCCGTTTCGACCAGGACCGAAATCCGGGTTTCGCGGTAACTTCTCGCGATTTGCAACACGCGGCGCGCATTTGCGCCAGTTACGGAGAAGGCAAGGAGCACATCGGCCGCGCCTTCCTGGCACGCGACCAGCAATTCGAGCGTGGTCGAGCATTTCACGTTTTTTATTCCCGCCGCAACCAGCATCCGGATAATGGCGGGTATCTTCGCCGTTTTTAGATGCGGACGCCAGCGGTTCGGGTCGCCGCCCGTCATCCTCAGTGTTGCGTCGATGTTGTCCTCCACAACAGCTGGATAGATCAGCAGGGCCGGGGTAATGATTTGCTCAAGATCCGCCGAATCGATGCGGTAACTGTCAGGAAGTATCAACACGATCTACATTTTCCCAGACTAGCTAATTCTCCGGTAATCCGTGTGAACGAGAACGGGCCCGTCGGCAGTCCAGAGTACGAAGGGACAACAATCGTACATGAAGGATTTGGAAGTTTACGGCGGCGCTGCCGTGCTCGGTGCCGTTTCGGGAATGCGCAGTATGGCGGCGCCAGCGATCGTGAGCAGACTTGCGCATACGGGTTTGCTTCCATTGGAAGACTCGCAGATCAAGTTTCTGGGCCACAAGAACTCGGCGAAAACCATGGCACTTATGGCGGTGGGTGAAATGGTCGCTGACAAGCTGCCATTTATACCGAATCGGACGTCCCTTTTCCCCCTGGTCACGCGAGCGGCTTCCGGCGCGCTCAGCGCCACGGCCTTCGTAAAGGCAAGAAAAGGTTCCGTTGCGCTTGGAGCTCTAATTGGCTCACTTGCCGCCGTGGGCGCAAGCTATGGCGCTTACAAGCTCCGCAAAGTCCGTCGGCAATAAGCTGCATCTACCGGACCCGATAATCGCGGTTGCCGAAGACGCGTTGGTTGCTGCGTGCGGATTTGCTCTCCTGCGAGCGTTGAAAGCCGCAGAAGACACCCTTTAGCGCTAGCATCCATTACTCGTCTTGTTTGTTCATTCATGACGGCGATGCTTGGTGGTTTGGTCGGACTCGTTCTGCTGGCCGCAGTAGCGAGCGATGCGTTCGAAGTCATGTTGCTGCCACGCCGCGTCCGGCGCCAGCTTCGCCCTGTCCTCATCTTCTTCAGAGCCTCCTGGGCGACTTGGTCTGCGATCGCGAACCGCATGGAACGCGGACGGAGACGCGATGCGTTTCTGAGCTTTTACGGCCCGCTCTCGATGGTCTTGTTGTTGACGACTTGGGCTTTCGGACTTGTGTTGAGCTTCGCGTTGCTCCACTGGGCAATCCGGGGCGGTGCCGGGACGTTCACGAACGCACTCTACCTGAGCGGGTCCACTTTCTTTACTGTCGGATACGGCGACATTGTCCCCAATAATCGCTGGGACAAAGCGCTCGCGATTATCGAAGCCGGGGCGGGCCTGGGCTACATCGCCGCGACCATCGGGTACCTGCCGGTTCTGTACCAACTCTTCTCGAGGCGCGAGACGCGAGTGATCCAACTCGATCCCCGAGCGGGTTCACCGCCCGCCGCCTCCACTCTACTCTGCCGCCATAGCGAGGCCGAGGCCATTGAAGAACTCTATTCGTTCCTCAAACATTGGGAAGAGTGGAGCGCCGAGCTGGTCGAGAGCCACCTCTCGTACCCGATGCTCAGCTATTACCGGTCGCAGCACGACAACCAAAGCTGGCTGGCAGGACTGACTTGCATCCTTGATTCCTCCGCAATCCTGCTCACGGGTGTCAAAGGCGTGAAAACTTTCCAGCCGCGCATGACATTTGCCGTCGGGCGCCTGGCGGCGGTTGAGCTCTGCCGCGTGTTTCACCTGCGACCGAAAGCTCCGGGGGCGGACCGCCTGCCGCCGGAGGAACTTCGAGTTGCTGAGCCAGGAGCTGGCTGATTCCGGTTTGGTATTCAGCGATGGCGAAACTGCCGAAGAGCGCCTCGCGGCCCTCCGGGCGACCTACGAACCATTTTTGGCGGCGCTATCCAATCACCTGCTGCTGGGCCTGGCCTCCTGGAGAAGCGATCTCGACACTGACAACTGGCATCAAAGCCGGGGCGGCACAAAAGCACGTGAACTCGTGGAGACCGCCCCGATCCATCCGGACTGACTAATCCGTTTTTCGCTTGCGCGGGCGTCGTGTTGTCGAGCTTCCGGCGGCGGCTCGTTTGCGAGGAGATGCCGTTTTCTTCGGCTTCGGTGGAGGCGGATTTGGTTCGAAGATAGTGGGCTGACCTTCCACAATGGGCTGTGGCTCGTCTTCCTCTTCTTCAATGGCCGGTTCGGGCGCGCGCTCGGGCAGATGCCGGCGGGTAGAACTCTGCTCCCAGGTGGACGATGATGCCGCGCTCTTCATCCGGCTCTGTGCGGACGACAGTTTTGTCCTGTGCGTAATTCAGGAATTCCGAGAACTGCTGGAAGCCGTACTTGCTGAGGTCGAATTCCGGGAATTCGGCCTGCATCCAACCTTCCAGCTCTTCCGCCGTGGCTCCCTCTTCCAGCTCCATACGATGCGTCTCGAGCATGTCGCGAAGCTGAGGCAGCGCTTCTTCCGGCTTGGGCGCCGCTTTCTCCGGAGTATGACCCCCGCGGCGTTCAATGATGTAGCGGCCGCCGGACCCGCTGACATTCACGAATTCGGCCTTCTTGAGCTTTTCAACAAAATCCGAGAAGCTCCCGGCGCCGTACGCCCGTTCACTGAAACGCCGGATCAAGCTGCAGCATCGTACTCTTCAAGAGCCCGAGTTGCGGTTGAACTGCCCTTCGCTCTAAAACCTGCAGAGCGCGTTCAACAAGCGGCATCGCCTGGGTCAATTCGAGCGGCGCCGGACGTTGTCCGCGTTCCTTTCGCTCCCGGCGATCGCCTCGCTCGGGCCTCTCGCCGCGCATATCGCGGCGCTCGGGCATCGGCGAGGGCACAATGGTGCTGCCGTCTTCGAGCAGAGATTCATAGCTTACGAATTCGTGGCAGTTCTGCTGAAGAATGGTGCTGGTGAATGCCTTCCCACCAACCACAAACACGGTTTTGCCGTATTCTTTGAGCTTATTGACCAGCGGGATGAAATCGCTGTCTCCGCTGACCACGGCAAAAGCATTCACGTGCGCATGGGTGAACGCCATCTCGAGGGCATCCAGGGCGAGGTTGATGTCTGCGCCATTCTTATCGCCCCGCGGCGAAGGGATGCGCTGCACCATCTGGACGGCGTTCTCCGCCATCTGCCGGGTCGCACCTTCCTGACGTCCCCAGTTGGCATAGGCGAACTTCGCAACGATGTCGCCCCGCTCCTTCAATGCCCCGAGGGGCAGCGATACGTCGAAGTCACGCCGTAGGGTCGACTTAACACCGATTTCGATGTTGTCGTAGTCGACGAAGACCGCGATGTTTAATCTTTCTTGCATTCAATTCCTTATTCATTCCGCCACTCGGGCTTTCCTGCTCGAATGGTGCGGATTATCTGCCGAGCCAAGCTCAGGCTGGTTGTTGTACCGACTCGCGAATGAAGGTGACGATCTTCTCAAGGGAAGCGCCGGGCTGGAAAACCTCAGCAACCCCGAGCTTCTTGAGTTCGTTCGCATCTTCGTCTGGAATGATGCCCCCGACGACCACGAGGACGTCGGTCATCTCCTTTTCGCGCAAAAGTTCCATGATGCGCGGCATGATGGCGTTGTGTGCCCCGGACAGAATGGATAGTCCAATCACTTGAACGTCCTCCTGCAGGGCAGCGTTGACGATCATCTCCGGCGTTTGCCGGAGACCGGTGTAGATTACTTCCATTCCAGCGTCGCGAAGAGCACGAGCAATTATCTTCGCGCCGCGGTCGTGTCCATCGAGGCCTGGTTTGGCAACGAGTACACGAATCGGAATATTCATACCTACGATGTCCAAATTATAGAACGGCAACTATTTGGAAGGTGGTTCGAAGTGGTCTGGGCGGCGTGGAGAGATCACCGGACACTCCGGCCGCCTGCCGTTCGTTCATAACGATTGCCTGCCATTTTTACGACTACTGCGTCGTAAAGTTTCTCTGACCTAAGGCGCGACACAGTACCTCCGAATCGTGATATGCTTTTGCCCAAACTGCGCAGCCCGATAACCGGTTGTAGCTCCGGTCGCAGGTCAGAACGAGAGGGTTCTCTGAAACTGAAAGACAGTACCGCCAATCGCCGCGATAGCCGTCAAGTTCCTTTTGACCGCCTCCCTATCGATCCTGGCAACCAACAGTGCCATGGCGAACGGAGATGACGGCCACCGAAGAAACGGAGACGAGGACCGCGGAAGAAAAGACACCGTTCTATACATCTGGGCCCAGGATCAGGCTCACGTCGCACCGCGATTTTCTTGCGGTGATTAACTTCGACGAGCGATCACCCAGATACGGCACGGTGATCAAGACCGTACCTATTCCGCCTCCCGGAAACATCGGCAACGAGCCGCACCATTGCCATCTGAATTCGTCGGGAACAATTCTCGGGTGCGGAGGTCTGCTGAGTCTCTTGAAAGGCCAGAACGGGATTTTCTTTTTCGACGTTAGCAATGCGACAAGCCCGCGTTTCCTGTTCTCTACCAAAGCGGTTGAATCGAGTATCACCGACGATTTCCTGCCTCTTGAAAACGGCGGTTTCCTGATCACCCAGATGGGTGCGGCCGACGGCTCGGCACCCGGACGCGTAGCGGAATTCGACGGTAGGATGCATTTCGTAGCGAATCATTTCGGCACCGTGTCGATGTTCCGGGAATGGCCGTCTTCGCCACCACTGGACGGGTTCAATCCGCATGGCATATCCGCGCGTCCCGAACTGAATCTGATGATGACCGCGGACTTCCTCCTCCCGACCAGCACGCTGATAGGTTCGGCGGGCCCGGTCCTGCGAGGTTCCGTGCGCGTTTGGGACTACCGGGCGCGCAAAATCACGAAGACGGTCCAGCTATTTTCGCCGGAGGGTGGTCCCGCACTAGGCACCATGGATGTGAAGATGCTGCCCAATGACCGGCACGGCTACGGCTATGCTGCGGGGATGTTCGACGGCCACATCTACCTGATCGATCCCATCCTGGGGACCGGCGCGTCGGCCTTCGATTGCGAAACCGTGACGCCTCATGTGGATACTCCGGTGAGGGGCGGCATGGGCCAGATCCTGGCTACACCGCAGAGCGGCGACCGCCTGATCTTCGGGCTCTTCCAAGCCGGGCAGGTCGGCATGCTGGACACAACAGACCGCGCCAACCTGAAGCAGTTGTCTGTCGTCAGCTTCGGCAAAGACTCCGGACCTCACAACATCGTGCTTGAGTGGCGACGATAAACGACTGGTCGTCTCGGACTACTTCCTGAACGAGGACGATGCGGGCCTCATTCACTACGAAGGCGATCACAAGATCCACGTCATCAAAGTCGTCGCGATACCCTCACCGAGGACACGCGCTTCGAGCTCGATTTCAACACAGCTTTCGCCACTGGACCGGCGCGTCCCCACGGGCTCGCGATGAAGTAATCGAACGTGCACGCAAATGGAGAACCCTTTCGGACCGCAACCTGCGGCACGAGTTCTCATCCGGGCGCTGGCTGTTCGCTTGGGCATAGTGGCCGTCTATCGGCGCCGCATACTTTGCCGGGCGGAGCTCGCGTCCGCCCGGCAGCACAGGCACGGGCATAGGCCAGGTCCTCTACTACGTCGATCCGATGCACCCCGGCTACCGCTCGAACACCCGGGAAAGGCACCGGATTGCGGTATGGATCTAGCAGCCTGTGTATGCCGGCGGTAGACCCGCGTTAGCTGTACGCGGCGAACCCCAGCAGCATTCGCCTGACGCCGGACCAGGAACAGGCGGTTCGTCTTGAGACTGAAACAGTGAAACGCCGCCAGCGACACCCGCCGGGTGCAGACTGCGGGCCGGGTCGCTCCAGACGAAGCGTCTAACCTATAGTGTTTCGGCCGGTGCTGATGGCTGGGTGCGCCGCTGTTCTCCGATCGAACCGGATCCCGAGTGAAACGTGGCGAGCCGCTCGCGGCGTTCTTCAGTACAGACATTTCACCGCCGCAGCAAGCCTACATCTACGCGATTGAATCCTACGAACGATTGAAGCGGATTGCCCTCGCCTCCCGCGGATCAACTCGAGCCCTGGCCAAGCAGCAACTTACCAGGGCGCGAGATATCTCTGAGTTCCTTCGGGATGGGCGATGCGCAGCTCGAAGAACTCGAGCGAACGCGCACTGAGTTTTCCGAAATCAATTTCACCGCGCCAGCTAGCTGGCCAGATTCTGGAGCGTCACGTGGCTGTGGGCCAGCGTTTCAACAGGGGCGAACTGCTCTACCGCATGGCCAATCTCGAACGCGTTTGGGTTCTGGCCGATGTCCATCCGGGAGATGCGCCTTCGCTGATTCGCGCGGAAGGGCCTGGGTCACCGTGGAAGGCCTGCCGCCCATACTGGCTCAACCCGCCACGGTTCCCGCAATTCGACGAACAGGGACGTACCGGAAAGTTAAGGTTGACGTAAACAATCAGCAGCGGAATCCTGGTTCCGGGAATGATCGTCAACGTCGCCGTTGAGCTTCCGGCACGTTCTGCGTTGACGGTACATGCTGATGCCGTGATCGATTCCGGAAATTCGAAGCGCGTCTTCGTCGCGCTCGGAGATGCCCGTTACGAAGATCGCGAGGTGGAGACGGGCTGGCAGGACGCCGATCGGGTGGAGATCCGCAGTGGCCTCAAGGCGGGAGAACGTGTCGTCACTGCCGGTGCCTTTCTGCTGGATTCGGAAAGCCGGATCAAGAGCCCGCGCGACCAAGTGGTCGACGCAGAATGCGGGATGAAGGTGGACCGCCAGGAGCGCGCCGCCTGCAGTGGAAGGGCACGATTACTACTTCTGCTCCGAGCCTGCCAACGGAAGTTTACTGCTAAACGCCTGTGATGATCGACCTCGTAATCGAGTTTTCGGCACGGCGGCGCGGTACGGTCATTGGAGTAGTGCTGGCGCTGGCGCTCTGGGGCGCGTGGAGCATCGGTAAGGTTCCGCTGGATGCGCTGCCGGACCTGAGCGAAACACAAGTCATCCTCTAGTCGCTCTGGGATCGCAGCCCGGACCTCATTGAGGACCAGGTGACTTACCCGATCGTTACGGCTATGCAGGGCCTGCCGAAGGTTAAGGCGGTCCGCGGCATTTCCGATTTCGGTTACTCCTCCGTTTACGTGATATTCGAGGACGGACGGACCTGTATTGGGCGCGGTCGCGCATTCAGGAGTATCTTGCCGGAGTACTCTAGCAAGCTGCCGGCTGGAGTGAAGACGGAACTCGGGCCGGATGCCACTGCGCTGGGCTGGGTCTTTCAATATGCATTGACGGACGATACCGGAAAGCTGTCTCTCTCACAGCTCCGAACGACGCAGGACTTACTTCCTCCGCTATCATCTGCGCTCGGTTCCTGGGGTCGCGGAAGTGGCTTCGATAGGCGGCTTTGTTCCTCAACTGCAGGTCACCGTCGACGCCGGCACGCCTGCAAGCTCTGCGCATTCCGCTCGCCAGTGTAATGGAGGCGGTGCGACGGAGCAACGTCGAAACCGGAGGCCGTCTGCTCGAATTCGGAGGCGCCGAATATATGATTCGCGGTCGCGGATATCTGGAAGATCCGCGCCAGCTGGAAGAGGCTGTAGTGGCGGGCAGCGGGAACTCGCAGATCGTTCGGGTCAAAGATCTGGGTAACGTCACTCTTGGGACCCGAAATGCGCCGGGCGTCGGCTGAGCTGGACGGGCGGGTGAGACCGTTTCCGGGATAGTCGTCATGCGCCAGGGCGCGAACGTGCTCGATGTCGTCGGCGGCGTCAAACGCAAGCTGAAACAGATCGCTCCGGGATTACCGGATGGAGTACGCGTGGTCGCCGGTATACGACCGCTCCGAGTTGGTCCACCGTGTCATCGACAACCTGAGTTCAACCCTGCTCGAAATCACGCTCACGGTGGTGTTCGTCATCCTTCTATTCCTCTGGCACCCGCCAAGCGCTTTGATTCCGATCCTGACGATTCCCCTAACGCTGCTGGTTGTTGTCGTGCCGTTGCGTTTCATGGGGGTTTCGTTCAACGTGATGTCGCTAGGGGGAATAGCTATCGCAGCCGGAGCTCTGGTGGATGCGGCCATCGTCATAGTGGAGCAGACGCACAAGAAGTTGGAGGAGTGGCAGACGGAAGGATCTGAGGGAAACGCGGAGTCTGTCATTCTGCGTGCGATCAAGGAAGTCGGTCGGCCGGCGTTCTTCGCGCTCGTGATCATGGCCATCGCTTTTCTTCCCGTGCTGGCGCTGGAAGGTCAGGAAGGCCGGCTGTTTCATCCACTGGCCTACGCCAAGAGCTTGACTATGCTCATCGGCAGCCCTATTCGCGATCACGCTCGATCCGGCGTTGCGGCTCACCATTGCCCGCTCTAGGGCGCCGCGAGCGGGGCCGGCAACCGTGGGGCCGTCTGACCCGCGCGGCGCTAAGCGGCAGGATCCGGCAAGGCGAACGGCACCCGCTCAACCGCCTCCTGATTCGCCTCTACCAGCCTGCTCTTGAGTACGCGCTGGGCCACAAGAGCTTCGTTCTGGCTATGGTTCTGGTCGCGGCTGCTCTGACCGTTCCGATTTATCGAAGCCTGAATACCGAACTCATTCCGCCGCTTGATGAAGGCGTACTGCTGTACATGCCTTCGACGGTTCTCCGGCATTTCGATCACCGAGGCAAAGCGGCTGCTGCAACTCACCGATGCGCGTTTGAGAAGTATGCCGGAACTTGCGCTGGTCCTGGGCAAGGCGGGTCGAGCGGATACCGTCACCGACGTCGCCCCGCTCTCGATGTGGAAACCGTGGTGGTGCTGCAGAGGCGGAAGCAATGGCCGCGGAGATTTCTCATGACGAACTGATTGCGAAGTTCGACGGCGCCATGCAGTTTTCAGGAGTCGTCAAGACGTGGACGATGCCCGTACGAGGGAGAATCGACATGCTGGCGACCGGGATGCGCAGTCCCTTGGGACTGAAGATCGACGGGCCGAACCTGCAGACCATCCAGGACATCGGAAGCCGGGCGGAGAAACTGCTGCGGCAAGTTCGCGGTACTCGCAGTGTCTTTGCCGAACGTACGAACGAGGGCCGCTATATCGATATCGAGGTGGGATCGCGGCGAACTGGCGCGCGGGGCATCTCGATGGATGAGGCGCAGGCTGCAGCGCGAAATGCAATCGGCGGCGACAACGTGACGACAGTCATTCAGGGCCGCGCACGTTATCCGGTCAATGTGCGTCTCCCGCGGGATTCGCGCGACAACCTGGATGCTCTGCGGCAGGTGCCGGTGGGCGGCTGGAGCGGAGACGATCCGTGCCTTTTGAGACAACTGGCCAAGGTGAAGGTTGTCCGGGACCCTCGATGATTCGGGACGAGAACGGCATGCTGACCGGATACGTATACCTGGGCCTCGACAGCCGCGATCCGAAAGACTACATTGCCGAAGCGTCAGGGGTGTTGTCGCGCAAGCTGAACCTGCCCTCCGGGTACACGCTGGTGTGGAGCGGCGAGTACGAAGCGTTCCAGCGAATCAGCCGTCGGCTGCTCAAGGTTGTGCCCCTCACCCTGGTGCTCATAGCGGTGCTTCTTTACTGGACCACTGGATCTGCCGCAAAGACCACGCTGGTACTGCTGGCTGTGCCGTTCTCGGCCATTGGCGCCGTCTGGAGCCTGTATCTATTGGGATACCCGATGAGTCCGGCGGTCTGGGTAGGGCTGATCGCACTGCTCGGGTGGATGCGGAAACCGGCATATTCATGGTGCTGTATCTGGACTTGGCTTGGCAAAAACGACTAACCGAAGGCCGGATGCGGACCCGTGCGGATTTACGTGAGGCCGTGCTCGCAGGGGCAGTACGCCGAGTCCGGCCCAAGTTCATGACGGTTGCCACCATGTTTCTGGGGCTCGTGCCAATCTTTGGTCCAACGGCGCGGGCGCGGAAGTGATGAAACGGATTGCAGCGCCAATATCGGTGGTCTGGCTACCTCATTCCTGATGGAGCTGATCGTGTATCCGGTGCTCTACGAGCGGTGGAAATCCCGGCAACTGCCGCGTTCTCTCGACCGCACGAGCGACTCCATCCGCTCACCTGGGCTATTGGTCGACACCTTGGGCAAGTGAATCGCGGTTGCTGGGCCCGCTATTCGCGCGGATCATCACAACTGTCCCCCTACACTCAAGAGAACCCTTTGCATGAGCGAACAAGTTTTCAATGAGCCCCGCATCGCACTCAACCGGATCTACACAAAGGTCGGGGATGGAGGCCAAACGCGCCTGGTCGGCGGCCAAAGCCGATCTAAGACTGACCTCCGGATTGAATGTTACGGCACGGTCGATGAACTGAACGCTTTCGTTGGTGCGGCGCGGGTGACTGCGGACGAGGTGTCGGAGCCGTCGGGCAGATTGAGTGAGCTCGCTGCCATCCTGAAACGTGTCCAGCATGAGTTGTTCAATCTCGGCTCTATCCTGGCTACTCTACCCGAAGATGTTCATCCGAAGCAGCCTCGCATCACCGACGCAGAAGTGACAAGGCTCGAGGGCGAGATCGATCGCGCTAACGAAGAGCTCGAAGCACTGCGATCGTTTGTTCTTCCCGGATCCACTCGCCTCGATGCCGATCTTCACATCTGCCGCACAGTTTGCCGCCGTGCCGAGCGGGTCCTGGTGGGATTGAGCTTGGTCGAGAGCGTTCCTCCCGAGACCATTCAGTATCTGAACCGCCTGAGCGATGCGTTTTTCGTTTGGAGCCGCTGGGCAAACCTGGTGCTCAACGTACCCGAAACATTGTGGCAGCCGAACGAGGCGGCGGCGGGGACCGGCACAGCCGAATGACCGAAGAGATTGACGAGCCGGTTTCAACGGCTGATAGCTGGAGTGCTCTCATTGCCGGCTTTCTTGGCTGGACACTCGATGCTTTCGACTTCTTCCTGGTTGTTTACTGCCTTACGGCGATCGGTAGAGAGTTCCACCAGTCGGACAGTGCAGTCTCCGTGTCCCTCCTGCTGACGCTTGCGTTTCGTCCGGTTGGCGCTTTGATATTCGGGCTGATGGCGGACCGCTACGGCCGCCGCTTGCCGCTGATGATCGATCTGGTGTTCTATTCGGCCGTGGAAGTCGCCACTGGCTTCGCGCCGAACTTCACTGTTTTTCTTGTTCTCCGCGCTCTATTCGGGATTGGAATGGGTGGCGAATGGGGCGTCGGAGCTTCGTTGGCGATGGAGAAGGTTCCGCCGAAGTGGCGCGGTCTGCTCTCCGGCTTTCTTCAACAGGGATACGCGCTGGGCAACATTCTCGCAGCGGGCTGCTTCTTTTTTCTCTTTGAGAAATGGGGCTGGCGGCCCTTGTTCTTCCTCGGGGGCCTGCCCGCGCTGCTTGCGCTATTCGTGCGCATGGGCGTAAAGGAATCGAGAGTTTGGGAAAAGTCGAAGGCGGAAAGCTGGAGCGCGATTGGAGCGAACTTCTCTCAGCATTGGGGTCTGTTTGCGTACCTGGTGGTCCTCATGACGGGCATGAATCTTGCTTCGCATGGAACACAGGATCTCTACCCGACATTTCTCGAGCGCCACTGGCATTTCGGAGTCAAAGAGCGTGCAGCGATCACAGCCATTTCGATGGTGGGGGCGATTCTCGGTGGCCTGAGCATCGGATGGCTCTCCGACAGGATCGGACGCAAGCGAGCGTTGATCCTTGCCCTCCTGGCTGCTGTTGCGGTAGCTCCTATTTGGGCTTACGCGTCGCAAGTGGCGATTCTGGTGACTGGAGCGATTTTGATCCAGTTCTTCGTGCAGGGAGCCTGGGGTGTCATTCCGGCGCACTTGAGCGAACTCTCGCCCAACTCTATCCGTGGAATTCTGCCGGGCTTCTCTTACCAGTGCGGCGCCCTGTTATCGGGAGCAGCGCCTTCGATCGAGGCGGTTCTCGCTAAACGCATTGGCTACTCGGGAGCAATGTTTTTCACTGCGATTGTGGTTTTCCTGTTTGCGGTGATCGCGGTTGCGCTCGGCCGCGAGAAGAAGGGCGTGACGTTTCGAGTAAGAGCCTTAGATGTTGATGCCGAGCTTCCACAATGTGAACGCGATCGCCTGGCGGAAATAAAGCCATTGCTGCTGAGCGTTCTTCGCCTTACGAGTGCCCGGCCGCGGTGAACCGAAAACCCTGATGTTCCGGTTTTCCAGAAATGATTTGATCCGGTAAATGTGATAACCGTCGCTCACCACAATGCAGGAATGAAGATTCATGCGCTGCATGATTTCGGCCGCGGCCTCGAGACTCTGGGCTGTGGTGGCGCCTTCCGGCTCAACCAGGATTGCTTCCGATGGCACTCCATGCTGCGTCAAATAGGCTCGTCCGACTTCGCCTTCCGTGTAGACGGGATCGCCGCCAGAACCGCCTGTGGTGAGTAAGTAAGGCGCGAGTCCCTTCTGATAAAGAGAAAGGGCGTGATTCAGCCTCGCCTGGAGCACGGGCGACGGACGGCCGCGATATTCCGCGGCGCCCAGTACGATGATGATGTCGGCGTTGCGAGCTTCCTCGACATCCGACTGGTGCTCGATATCTTTTGCTACGTGAAACAGGTAGCCTAAGGTGAGGATCGCTAGCAGGCACAAGAATCCTGCGATGGCGCGCTTCATGCGTCTGTTTCCAAGGACGTTCGGATGAATCTATTTCAGATTCAGTCTACGCCCGCAAGCAACTTCTGTCATCGAATCCATGCGGCTGACAAGTCTCCAGAACCCGCTGCTGAAGAGCATACGACGCGCTGCTGCGCGGGGAAGACCAACGGACGAAGGTCTTCTCCTCGCGGAGGGCCCGCATCTGCTTGCTGAAGCCCTTCGCGGAACGTGGCACGTTGAAGCGATCCTTGGCACAGAATCCGCCTTCGAAAAGCATCGGACTCTTCTCACGCGTGCCGGATCAGAACAGATCGAAATAAGCTCGGAAGCTCTATCCGCCATTCGCCGATACCGAAACGAGTCAGGAATTGGTGACACTATTGCGGCCCCGAGAATGGTCCTGGAATGATCTGCTTGGACAGTCGCCGCTGGTGATCGTTCTGGACGGTGTTCAAGATCCGGGTAACGCGGGCACGATCGTTCGCTCTGCCGAAGCGTTTGGGGCGACGGGCGTTCTCTTCTTGAAGGGAAGTGTTCGTGTCTCTAACCCGAAGTTCCTGAGGGCTGCTGCTGGTTCTATCTTCCGTATGCCATACCTCGAAGCTGTCGAAGCCCAATGGTTTGTCCAGGAAGCAGGAAAGGCCGGTCTGGGTTTGCGCGCACTCTCGCCGGCGGCGGAGGCCGCAATTACCAATGCGGATCTCGTGCGGCCCCTTGCTTTGGCAGTCGGCTCGGAAGGCGCCGGCCTGTCGCCCGAGATCGCCGCAGCTTGCGAGAGCGTGGGCATTCCGACACGGAGCGTCGAATCGTTGAACGCGGCCGTCTCGGTCTCGATCGCGCTGTTTGAGGCCTACAAGCAAAGGAGAGCGCCATGAGTCTGTTTGATTTCGCGCCGCTTCCGGCCACCGGCCCAGAGGACAACAACCGTCCTTTGGCCGATCGGATGCGACCTCAGACTCTGGACGAATACATCGGCCAGGAACATATCCTTGGCCCGGGCAAGCCCTTGCGGGCGCAAATCGAAAGCAGACATCTCTCCTCGCTCATTTTGTGGGGCCCGCCTGGTTCAGGGAAAACAACGCTTGCGTCCTTGATCGCGAAAGCCAGCGGATCAGACTTCATCCCTTTCAGCGCTGTGCTGAGCGGTATCAAGGAAATCAAAGCCGTAATGGCCGATGCTGAAAAGGCCAGGCAGTTCGGCCAGCGGCCCGTATTGTTTGTGGATGAGATCCACCGGTTCAATAAGGCGCAGCAGGATGCCTTTCTGCCGTACGTGGAACGTGGCGACGTGATCCTGATCGGCGCGACGACGGAAAATCCGTCGTTTGAGGTCGTCTCCGCGCTGCTGTCGCGTACAAAGGTTTACTCCCTTCATGCTCTGACGACCGAGGAGATCGTGGTCCTCCTCAACCGTGCTCTGAGCGCTCGAGAGCCGCGGGCTCGGGACATCTTCACCTCCGTGTTCCGGATGAACTTACTGGAACAGATTGCGATCGCTTGAGCGGGGATGCCCGCTCCGCTCTGAACACGCTCGAACTGGCGGCGGCCATGGCGCAAGGCGGGCGAGATCACCGCCGAAGCGTTAGCCGATGCGCTTCAGCGGAAGGTTCTGCTCTACGACAAATCTGGCGAGGAGCACTACAACCTTATTTCGGCTCTTCACAAATCGGTGCGTTCGAGCGATCCGGATGCGGCCTTGTACTGGCTTGCGCGCATGATGAAAGCGGGGGAAGATCGGCTATATCTGGCCCGGCGACTAGTGCGAATGGCGATCGAGGACATCGGGCTGGCCGACCCGAGAGCGGTCGAACAGGCCATAGCGTGTATGAATACGGTGAATTTCTTAGGAATACCGGAGGGAGATCAAGCGCTGGCTCAAATCACCATCTATTTAGCGTTGGCTCCGAAATCTGATGCGGCGTACCAGGCTCTGAACACTGCGAACTCCACGATAGAGAGCACCCCGGCACTCCCGGTTCCGCTGCACCTGCGGAATGCGCCGACGCGGCTGATGAAAGAAATGGGCTATGCGAAGGGATATAAACACGCGCACCGGAGCGAAAACGCCCTGACGGACATGCAATGCCTGCCGGAAGCCCTGGCAAATCTGACCTTCTATACCCCGAGCGATAGAGGGTTTGAGGCGAAATTAGCTGAAAGATTGGATTGGATTAAAAAAAATCGCGAAAAAGCCGTAGCTCCAACCGATTAAGTATATGTATCGCTCTTGTGTAAGCTTAAAGATCGGAGTTCTTGAATCGTGTCCGAAAACATTCTACTCTTAGGCCGGCAACTGGACACCGCTGATATGGCCGTGAACGAACGGCGCAGATCGAGCCGTTTCCCAATCGAACGTGAAGTTCGCTACAAAACGCTCAACCAGCGCACCGAAATCCTTTCCGGCAGCGGAAAGACGCTCAATATCAGCAGTTCCGGCGTACTGTTTACATCGGACCATGATTTGCCGGTCGGCACTCGCCTTGAAGTGTCTATCAGTTGGCCGGCGCAGCTGAACGAGAAGTGCCTTCTCAATCTGGTCGCTCGCGGGCGTATCACCCGGCATAACCAGGGCCAGCTTGCTCTGCAGATCCAGCAGTACGAATTCCGAACCCAGAGCCGTCCGGCGATGGTTCCGCCCCGCTAGGAATTCAGCGTCAGCTCGCCTCAAGGGTCAGATCGCCGCGTCTGCAGCAGCAAGCCCGTCCGCTTCGATACCATGACAGTGTTGTGCGTCGACGCTTTGCCTTTGCGGCAGCTGGCCTTAGCTTTGTTAGTTCTGCTCGCCCTTCTGATCTGGCAGGGCTCGTTCCGCATTTCCTATTCGCCTTCGAATTCAAGTGAAACGACTGTTCTCTGGTCCGTCTCCATCCTGATTTTTCTTCTCACCGTACTCCTCGCCTTTCTGCTGTTCCGGGCGGGCGTGAAGGTCTACATTGACCGGCACCGGAACAAGGAAGGGTCCCGCATCCGCTCCAAGCTGCTGTTCGGGGCGCTTGTCCTTACCCTCGCTCCCGCCCTGTTTTACGTGCTTTTCAGCGTTTACGTTCTGAATCGGCATCTGGACTACTGGTTCAGCAAGCCCGCGGAAGACGCGCTTGCGCAAGCTCGACACCCTTTACGCGAAAGAAGCTCAGGAGCGAGTCGAGGCAGAAACGGATTGGATCAGCCTGCTTCCGCAGACGCAACGGGCAGCGGCAGGCGGATCAGTCGATGCCGCTTTCTTTCGAAGCATCTGCGAACAGCACGGTATCCGGCAGCTTCTCCTGACACCGCAAAACTCCGTCCCGATTCTGCTCTATCAGTCGTTCGCGAAACGAGCGGTCACGCTCCTTCACGCAGAGCGCGGACGTGAATGGACGGGGCCAATAAGCTGGGAGTTCTTTCCGTCGCTGCGGCCATGAGCGGCGATCCGTCCGTAGGTGAGGAGGTCTCGGCGCAAGAGGAGACGATCCACAAATTCGTAGGGGACCAGAAGCAGCGGCAGCATTTCTACCAGGACACGTACTTCCGGCTGATCTGCCTGATCACGCTATTCGTGCTTTTCTTCGCGTCCTGGTCGGCGCAGATTCTATCCCGGCAGATCGCTGTTCCCATCTCGGCTTTGCTCGGCGCCGCGCATGAGATAAGCCGGGGCAATCTGTCCTATCGCGTGCGAGTGAACGCCATCGACGAACTCGCAACCCTGGTGCGCGCGTTCAACGAGATGACCAACAAGCTTGAAGGGCAATGCCCGTGAGCTCGAAGCCCGACGGAAGTTTACGGAAGCGATCCTCGAGAGCATTCCGACCGGTGTCATCTCGGTTACCTCGGATGAACGCATCGAGCGCGTGAATCGGGCGCTTGCCGGCATTTTCCCGACGGAAACGACAGCGAACGCGAAGCTGCTCGAGCACTTGTTCTCCGGTGAAGATCTCGCGGAGATCCGGTACCTTCTGAAGACGAGCCCGACGGATGGGCGCGGCCGCATCTCAGCTCGACCTGCAGCGGCCAAACGCGGTGCTGCATCTTGCCGTGACTGTGGCTTCCCTCGAAGAGCAGCGCGGGTTTGTTCTCGTGCTGGAAGACACGAGCGACTTGCTGCGCGCGCAAAAATCGGCGGCCTGGCAGGAGGTTGCGCGCCGCATCGCTCATGAGATCAAAAATCCGCTGACGCCGATCTCGCTTTCGGCTGACCGGATTGCACGCCAGGCGTCGCAAGACTCCTCTCGATGCACATGTCCGGGCCATCATTCAGGAATGCACGAACACCATTCAGCAAGAGGTGAACACAGTCAAATCCCTGGTCGACGAGTTCTCTCAGTTTTCCCGATTCCCACGCGCCCAGTTGGTGTCGGTTGATCTGAATGAAATCGTGGAAAGCGCGATCTCAGTCTTCGCCGGGCGTCTGGAGAACATCGCTGTTTCGGTCGACCTCGCAACGGGAATGCCGAACGTTGTGGCGGATCGTGAGCAGATGAAGACGGGTCATCGTCAATCTCGTCGATAACGCGGCCGAAGCGATGATCGATTCTCCCGTCCGGCGTCTCTTAATCAGAACGGCTCAATCGGGACCGGAGACAGTCGAATTAGCCGTGACCGATACCGGCGCGGGCATTTCGGCCGCCGACAAGGAAAAATTGTTCCTGCCTTACTTCTCCACCAAAGGACGAGGGACGGGTCTCGGTCTCGCAATCGTCAGCCATATCATCAAGGAACACCACGGGCGCGTACGAGTCGAGGACAATATACCTACGGGCGCCCGCTTCATTGTCGAGCTGAATACGAGCCCGATAGCGGACGGTTTGACGCGGGAAGAGAGTGGCTTCGTTTCAGCGTGAAGCTCGCGTCTCGCGCCGCGAATTGCAGTTGAATCGCCTTGCATGCCAGCACACGGACCCAAAATTCTCATCGTGGATGATGAGGCGAGCATTCGCCAGTCGCTCCGCGGTGCACTGTCGGACGAAAATTATCGATTGCACGGCGGTCAGCACGGGCGAGGCCTGCCTTGAGGAACTTGCCCGCGAATCCTACGAAGCGGTACTGCTCGACATCTGGATGCCCGGGATTGATGGACTTGAGACGCTCTCGCGAATTCAGGATCTGCCGTCCGGATACCCGTCCCGCGGTGATCATGATCTCCGGACACGGAAACATCGAAACGGCGGTGAAAGCGACCAAGCTGGGCGCCTTCGACTTCGTCGAAAAACCGCTCACGATCGACAAGGTCAGCTTCGTCCTGAAGAACGCCGTGCAGCAGCGGCGCATGGATCTGGAACTGCAGCGGCTTGCGCGAGGATACCGGCGCTCCCGAGATCATCGGCGACAGCGTTCCCATGAAGGCGTCTGCGCCAGCAGCTGAAGCTGATGGCGGATACGAACGGCCGGGTCCTGATCTTCGGCGAGAGCGGAACGGGCAAGGAACTGGTCGCGCGCGCGATCCATCGGGCAAGTTCACGCGTCGAAAGGACCTTTTGTCGAAGTGAATTGCGCGGCGCTTCCCGAAGATCTCATCGAAAGCGAACTGTTCGGGCACCGCCGCACGAATGCAGACGGAACGGTCGATCAGAAGATCGGCAAACTGCAGAAGGCGCACGGCGGCACATTCTTCCTGGACGAAGTGGGCGACATGAGCCTGAGAACCCAGGCGAAGGTGCTGCGCGCTCTGGATGAGCACCGCTTTGAGCCGGTCGGTGGCTCGCAATTGATTCAGGTGGATGCGCGGGTTATCGCCGCGACGAACAAGAACCTCGAAAAAGAGATTGAGCGCGGAAATTTTCGCGAAGATCTCTTCTACCGCCTGAACGTGATTCCATTTACGGTGCCGCCCTTGCGCGAGCGAGCCGAGGACATTCCCATGCTGTCGGCGCATTTCCTGCGGGAGTTCACAAAGGCGTACGGACGCAAGCCCAAGGAGCTGAGCGAAGAAGCCACGGCGGACCTGATGGCCTATTCCTGGCCCGGCAATGTGCGCGAGCTGCGCAATCTGATGGAGCGGATCGTGATCCTGCATCCGCAGGGCAGGATCGAAAGGCGGCACCTTCCGCTTGGCAATACTGCGAAAGATGCCTGCCGACGAAATCGGACGGATTCGCCAGCCTGCAAGAGGTGAAAGAAGCCGCCGAGCGGGATTACATTCTGCGCAAGCTGGAGGAGACCGGCGGGAACGTGACTCGCGCGTCCGAACTGCTTGGCCTTGAGCGGAGCAATCTTCATCGCAAAATGAGAGCTCTCGGCATCGCACCAAAAGAGTAAAGCCGGCGATAAAGCGTCGGCGCTTTAGCCAACGGCATCTTAAGCACGATGGCGGTAGAACCCGAGCGGATTCGCAAACTGAACGAGGCTGTCGAACGCGCCTGATCGATCGCTACGTTCTCTACTGGGCGCAGGCGAATCGGCGAGTCGATGCAAATCACGGCTCTGCTTTACGCCGTCGAGATAGCGAATAAACTCGAACTTGCCGGTGCTCTGCTACGAAGGAGTCACCTGCGCCTACCAGTACGCAAACGATCGTCTGCATACTTTTCTGTTGCAGGGCGTTCCGGAAACTGCCAAACGCCTGAAGAAAGCCGGCATCGGTTACGCCTTTTATCTCCGGAAGAGGCGAGATTCAAAGCCAACCTATTTTCTGGACCTCGCGAAAGATGCAGCCGCTATCGTTGCTGACGATTACCCGGTCTTCATCGTTCGCGAGCAGAATGCGCAGATGCCCGCGAAAGTTGATGTGCCCTACTACGTTGTCGATTCCAGCTGCATCGTGCCGATGTCGCTGCTCGAAAAACGCGAGTTTGCTGCTTACACGATTCGTCCGAAGATTCACCGGCTTCTGCCTAAATACTTTCGGAAGCCTGACGCATTGACACGTGAAGCGCAGGTATCGCGCGCCCGACTCCGGAGTTTCACCTCGAAGTGACCGCTGCGAACATACCGGAACTGGTGCGCTCATCCGAAATCGATCATTCCGTTGCGCCATCGCTCTCGTTTGACGGAGGTCGATGCAGGCTGAAAAACTTCTCCAATACTTTCTCGAAAACAATCTGAAGCGCTTCGATCGCGACCGCAACGAACCGGCCGAGCATGCGACGTCTCACTTGAGTCCCTACCTGCATTTCGGGCAGATCTCTTCGCTTGAGGTTGCTCTTGCTGTGAAGGAATATGCGGCTAAACATCATCTGATGGCGGACGGCTATCTGGAAGAATTGATCGTCCGGCGTGAGCTGAGCTTCAACTACGTGAGCCATGTAGAAAGACCGGATCGGCTTGAGAACCTTCCCGAATGGGCGCGTGAAACGATGAAGAATCACGCTGAAGGACAAGCGGGATCCGCTCTATTCCGCGAAGCAGATGGAAGCGGCCGAGACCTACGATGAACTCTGGAACGCGACGCAGAAAGAAATGCTGCTACGAGGCAAAATCCACGGCTACTATCGAATGTATTGGGGCAAGAAGATACTCGAGTGGTCCAAGACTTACCAGGACGCAGTCGACTTCATGATCGACACTCATGGGAGGTATGCACTCGACGGACGTGATCCCAATACGTATACGAACGTTCTCTGGTGCTTCGGGCTACACGACCGGGCTTGGGGTGAACGACCCATCTTTGGGAAAATCCGTTATATGTCGGGAGCGAGTACGGCGCGAAAAACGAACAGCAGAGCTTATATCGACGAAGTAGCGGAACTCGAGCGGACGGGCAAAGATCCATCGCGGATCGTTTAGCTTACTAAGTTATGAACTGCCTTCTCACGGGTGCTACCGGATTCATCGGCAGACGGCTTGTCGACCATCTCCTTACGAATGGGCATTCCGTCAACTACCTTGCGCGCCATCGGAGTACTTCCCTCGACAGCCGAGCTGCCTTTCACTACTGGGACCGCGAAGCCGAGCCGCAGCTCGAAAGCGTCCCACGGCTGGATGCGGTGTTTCATCTCGCTGGCGAACCGGTTTCACAGCGCTGGACGACGGAAGTGAAGAAACGCATTGTGGAAAGCCGTGTCGATGGAACTCGCAAGCTTGTGGCGGCAATCGGCAAGCTGAAGCATAAGCCCTCGGTTCTCGTGTCCACATCGGCCGTCGGCTTCTATGGGGACCGCGGCGAAGAAGTGTTGACGGAGCAAAGCGCTGGCGGGCACAGGGTTCCTGGCCGACGTATGCAAGGGCTGGGAGCGCGAAGCAACGCGAGCCGAGGAATTGGGATTACGCGTTGTTGTTATCCGCGTTGCGACGGTACTTGGCAAAGGTGGGGGAGCGCTCAAACCGATGCTGATCCCGTTCAAAATGGGCGTCGGTGGAAAATTCGGCGACGGTAAGCAATGGGTGCCCTGGATTCACCTGGACGACCTTGTGGCCTTGTACGATTTCGCGGCCCAAACCACCTCTGCTGAAGGTACGTTGAATGCTTCTGCTCCCGGCATCGTGACGAACGAGCAGTTCACGAAAACTCTCGGCAAGGTTCTGGGCCGCCCCACTCTCATTCCCGCTCCGCGCTTCGCGCTTCGCGCTGTACTCGGTGAGCTGGCTGGTTTTGTTTTGAGCAGCCAGAAAGTGATACCGGAAGCGACCGAACGGGCGGGCTTTGAATTCAGATATGGCCAACTGGGGCCCGCATTGCAATCCATCCTCAAGGTGCACGAATAAGCCAGAACTGGAGTCGTGATGATTCAGGCGTTCATCGGTCGATTGCATTCGGCCCCGATCGCGCTAAAGGTCTCGAGCGAAATCACTCTGGCGGCATTCGGCTTATGCGCGGGTCCCCGGCCACCTCGGCGGACGCCAACCGACACCAATACACCGAATCCTGTTATCGACATCCACCAGGTCGTCGGCTCGGGAACCGCAGAAACGGTCCCAGAGGTGGAAGCACGCGAGGGGCTGGAAGGCGAACTGCAGGCGGCATCAACGCAGCTTGCCTCGTTCACGGTCCCGACCGCCCCACCGCTGTTGCCGACGTCGATCACACCGCCGGAATCGGTCAACCCAGCAGGGGAAATACGCCTATCCCGGTGAAAAAGAAGGCGAGAGCCGAACCTCGCCTTTGATTGGCCGAATTTGAAGCGAGAAACAGGACTTCGGTGGAATCGGGGCTCACACCAGTGCAGCCAACAACGTCCTGCCCGCAAACAAATGAGTAGGTGGCCCCGGCTCGAGATGAGCCGGTTGTCGTCACAATATCCACGTTGCTGTATCTTCCGCACGGCGCAAAGCTGCCACAACGTGTCCCGGCGTCGGGGTCAAACGTGAAGCTTCCGCTAGCGGTCGCGCCATCGCTAAGCAAAACATTATTGAGTTTCCACACGATTGGACTGGCGTCCGCGACAAACGCCAGCGAGGTAAATGCCAGCACACCTGACATGAAGCGAAAAGAAATTGTCATGGGTGATTCTCGTAATCACGGATCGGGTGCGCTTACATGTGGCAGTTTGATGGCTGATCCGCATCAACGCGGCGCGCGGCGTTGCCCGGGATCAGTTGGACAGCAACGGTACTTGCGACAGGCCGCCTTCATTGCGGATGAGATGGACATGGTCGCCGCCGGAATCCACGAATCCCATGCCTTGCGTGTAAACCGTTGGTTTACAATCCGGATCGTCGCTTTCGTAATCCGTCACCGCTCCCGCCGTAACGATGATCAGGCTGTGACCCGGATGGCTATGCCAACCTGTATCCGCTCCCGGCTGCCATGTATTGTTCTGAACATACAAGTCGGAGATCCCTTTCGTCTTTTGCATCGACAGCCATATGTCGGTCCCAGAGCTTGCCTCGCCAGGCGTTCGTGGCTATTACCTGATGGTTCATAACATCAACATCGCCGAACCGCCCCAATGCCAGCGTGCTGCTGGCGTATCCGGCGGTTCCCGGCGTCGCTCGGGCCCGGACAGTGTAGAAGCCTGTGACCAGCGCCGAAACGGCCACAATCAACATCCAAGCTGACCTTTTTCGCATGTCAATCTCCTTTTTCTTCTGAACCGTCTCGAAGAGAGGCGGCAAGCTCATCGAACACCTCGACGGAGTCCGCGTCAAAGAGCAATAAGCGGTACTGCCTTCTTTTCCTTCAGATGCCGCACAATGCCGCTCTTTGCCTTGAGTGTGCGTGGGCACAGTAGAATGGGTGGCCGGAGTCCGCGGTAGTCGTAACTAACAGGAGGCTAGCGGTGCCCGAACCTTTCGATGACGCGCGTTCGTCCGCCAATCCTCGCAAAGACCTGCTGAGTTCGTGGAAAGATATCGCTGCCTATTTTGGCCGCGATGTTACGACTGTCCAGCGATGGGAAAAGCGCGAAGGAATGCCGATACACCGGCATCTGCACGACAAGATCGGCTCGGTCTACGCTTTCCGCCTCGAACTGGACGCCTGGGCCAAGAGCCGCAACCTCAAGGGTGGCCAGGAGCTTGCCGCCGGCTTCGCCCCACCCGATCGCATCACTTCCGGGAACCCGCTCCACGGGATGAACGCGTTTCACGAGATTACTGGAAGAGACTTGCGCATGTAGGTCATTGGCGCGTACTGCTCCCGCTGGTGGCACTGTTGCTGATCGCCATTGCAGGCCTGCTGCTTCGGCGGACCGACTCCACTTGGCACAATCCCATCGAGGGCGCACGCTTCCAATCGGTTACAGACTTCGACGGAGTGGCGCGTGACGCGGCGCTCTCACGGGATGGTCAACTTATAGCTTTTCTGTCCGACCACGATGGGCAGATGGATGTATGGGTGAACCAGGTTGGATCAGGACAATTCCACAATCTAACCCGCGGCAGCGTGGCTGAGCTGGTTAACCCACAGGTTCGCACCCTGGGTTTCTCGCCCGACTCTTCTATGGTCACTTTTTGGGTTCGCAATCGGGGCGAATCGAATGGAGGGATCGGCATTTGGGCCGTGCCAACCCTCGGTGGACAGCCGCGGCCTTTTCTGGAGGGCATGGCAGAGTTGGACTGGTCTCAGCATGCTTCCCGCCTCGCGTATCACACTCCCGGTCCCGGCGATCCGCTTTTCGTGTCGGACGGCCTAAGGCGGTCTGCCACACGCCCTATCTTCGAGGCTCCTGCCGGACTCCACTCTCATTTCCCTTTGTGGTCGCCTGATGACAAATTCATCTACTTCGTACAAGGTGCGCTTCCGGATAACCTGGACATCTGGCGTATCGAATCTCGAGGTGGTTCAGCCGAACGGATCCACGTCCCACTTCGCCTCTGTCAGTCACCCGGTCTCTGGTTGATCGCCGTACCCTTCTATATCTCGCCCAGATCGGACGGCTCGGTTCCTCTGGCTTTATGGTATGGATCTCGAGGCGCACGTACACCTCACCGCCCTACGTCCGGTCCCGAGCACTACACGTCCCTCGCGCAAGCGCTGATGGCCGCCGGCTCGTCGTCACCCTTGCCACTCCGAAAAGGACTCTATGGCTTTTGCCAATTTCTAATTCCCTCGCGAAGACGTCTGCCCCTGTTCCCATCACATTGTCCACAAGCGCCGGATTTTTTCCGCGTTTTGGGCCGGATTACCTGTTGTATGCCTCCTCGACAGGTGGGAGCGACAGTATCTGGAAATACAGCAATGGAGTCGGAGCCGAGCTGTGGAGTGCTCAGGGCGCACACATCCTGGCTGCTCCGGCAATTTCCTCAGATGGACAGTTCATCGCCTTTTCAGTTCGGCAAAATGGCCAGAATCGCTTGTACGTGATGCATGCCGATGGAACCAATGCGCATTCGGTAGTCGATTCGCTTGATCTTCACGGAGAGCCGGCTTGGGCTCATGACGGTCAGGCAATCATCTCCGCCGTTAATGAACGTGGCATTCCCCACCTGTTTCGCATTCCCGTCGACGGTAGCCGCCCAGTTCCTTTTTTAAAGGATTACTCCCTCGATCCGGTGTGGGCACGGGAAGGTAATTTTATCGTCTACTCGGGTCGCAGATATAGGCACGAAATTTGCGATTAAAACCGCCAAATCCCGATGGCACTGCCCACGCAATTCCGGCCGTTAGGTTGAGGCACGGAACTCGGCACCTCGCTTTCGCCGTCAGAAGCCGCTTGCTGGTTTTGCCCCAAGGGCAGATAAAGCACAAGGACCTCACGGCCATTGATCTTCAAACCGGTGCTTCGCGGCAAGTGACAAGGCTTCCTTCCGACTTCGACGTTCAAGATTTCGATCTGTCTCCTGATGGAACCAAGTCGTGCTGGACGCGTTCAGGAGCGTTCACGACATCGTATTGTTGGAGCGGCAATAGGCGAGCCCACTGGCGATCCGACGTGAAACCCGATTGATGAAATCGGACCGTTGCTTTTGTGATACTCTCCGCTTAACCGTGTAGTAAGTCGGGGCACAGCAGTGGCTCCAGTACAGTTAGTATTCGTCACTCACTCCAAGAGGTAATCGCTATGTCGCGCTCCCGCTTTACTTGTTTAGTTCCGGCGCTTTTGTCCGTTCTTCTCCTGTTCGCTGCGACACTCTGGTCGCAACGAACGACGGCCGATGTTGTGGGCACAATCACAGATGCCTCGGGTGCCGTATTGCCAAACGTCAAAGTGACGATTCACAATCTCGACACCGGCGCCGAATTTTCGGGCGAAAGCGACAAGTCGGGCGAGTACGCGATTAGCCAGCTTCCCGTAGGTCGCTACAGCATGAAGGCGGTTTCCTCCGGCTTCAAGACCTGGACAGTTCCGCTGGTCACCCTGGCGATTGGCGACCGCTTGCGCCAGGATGTGCAGCTGCAGCTGGGCAATCTGGAGCAGTCTGTCGAGGTGACGGCGGCTTCGCCTGCATTGCAGACGGAGAGTTCGTCTCTGAGCAGCCTGGTCGGCACACAGGCCATGCAGAACCTGCCGCTGAACGGAAGGAACTTCGTGGTCCTGGCGCAACTCGCCGCCGGCGCCGCCGAGGGCGAACCGACCGGACTGCCGAGCGGAACGCGGCCGGATGACCGCCGCTTGACTTCCGCCGTTTCAGTCAATGCGCAGCCCACCAGCTTCAACAACTTCACTATCGACGGAATGGACGACAATGAGCGCTTCATCGGCACCGTAATCGTCAAGCCGTCAGTGGATGCACTGCAAGAGATGAAAGTGCAGACGAACCTGTACTCAGCGGAATTTGGAAGAACGGCCGGAGGCGTTATTAACTTCGTGACGAAGTCGGGAACGAATTCTTTCCACGGCTCGCTCTTCGAGTTCTTCCGGAACCAGCATCTCGACGCCAGAAGTTTTTTCTCGGGCGCGAAGCCGTCCTATCATCAGAATCAGTTTGGTGGCAGCAACGGCGGCGCGATCAAGAAGAATCGCATCTTCTATTTCGGGGACTATGAAGGGCTTCGCATTAGCCAGGGGCAGACGTTTGTGGACTCGGTGCCGACCTTGGCCGAGCGGCAGGGGAACTTCGCGGGACTGAATCCTATCTTCGATCCACTCACGACGAGTGGGACGACTCGCACAGCGTTCGCCGGTAACCGGATCCCCGCGAACCGCATCAATCCGGTCGCGCAAAACCTGATCAACCTGTATCCGCTTCCGACAACCAACGGGCTGGTCAACAACTACACCTATCAGCCGGTGAAGACCCAGAACAATGACACGTTCGACGCCAGGGTGGATTACAGATTCTCCGACTCCAATACGGCCTTTGCGCGCTACTCGTTCAACAACACCAACACCGTCATTCCGAAGGGATGCCCAGCCGCACCGAATGGCCTTGATCCGGTTTGTGACCAGGGACGGTCCGGGACAGCGGCACAGCGGGCCCAAAGCGCTCAACTCAACGATGTTCACGTTTTTGGCCCGAGCCTGGTGATGGAGCTCAAAGCCGACTTCAGCCGGTATGTGGTTCGGTCCCTTCCCGTGAACTACGGAAAGAACACGTCGCAGCAGGTCGGCCTCAATGGAGTCAACATCGATGCGGACAGCTCCGGGCTCTCTATCGTTCAGATCAGCGGGCTGACGACGCTTGGAGACGCGAGCTACATTCCAATCCTGACAACCAATAATCTCTTTCAGGAGATCGCGAATTTCACCTACGTGCACGGCGCGCACAGTGTGAAGTTCGGCGCCGATTTGCGGAGGCGGCAGACGGATGCCTTCCAAAGCCCAACGGCTCGCGGACAGTTCAACTTCGATTCCAACTTCACGAATGATCCTTCGGGAGCGACGGCGGGCAGCGGGAACGCGGTTGCGTCTTTGCTGCTGGGATTTCCGGCTTCCACGACGCGGAGCAAGTATCTGGTCAACCCGGGTTATCGGAATTGGGAGGCGGCTGGCTACGTGCAAGACGATTGGCGCGCGACGCGTTGGCTGACGCTGAATCTGGGGCTGCGCTATGACTACTACGGTCCCAATACGGAAGTGGCGAATCGCATTTCGAACGTGGATCTGACGGCAGGCAAGATTATCATCGCCGGTCAGAATGGCGTGTCCGCATCGGCAGGGGTGCGTCCGGACCGGCGGGACTTCTCGCCGCGCTTTGGCTTTGCGGCGACGCTAGCGAAGGGGACAGTAGTACGCGGCGGGTACGGAATCAGCTTCGTACCGAATATGATTGCGAGTTCCATGGCGCTGCGCAATCCGCCGTTCGTCAGTTTATTTACGCTCAACGCTACGCCTCTGACACGTGGCGAACTCGCTTTCGGATGGCCTGCCAACGCCTATCGCAACGAATCCCGCGAATCCCACCGGGAGTCTGACGGGCGTTTCCTTTTCGGGAGCCACGCCTTACGTTCAGCAATACAACCTTACGTTGCAGAAGGAATTCGGAACCGGCTGGGTAGCAACGGCAAGCTATGTCGGCGCCTTGGGACGGCACCAGTACATTTTCAATGGCGCCGTGAACGTGGACCTGGCGCCTCCAGGACCGGGACCGATCAATCCCAGGACACCCTACTATTCAGTCTTCCCGAACGTGTCGTCCATCGCGATTGCGGCGCCCTGGTACAACACCAATTACCAGGCGCTGCAAACGACGCTGGAGCATCGTTATCAAAGCGGGCTCACTCTCCTGGCAAGTTACACGTGGGCTCACAGCCTGGATAATGAGCCGGCCATTCGCAACGATCCTAAAGCCGAATATGGCAACTCCTTCTTAGACCTGCGGCACCGGTTCACTTTGATGGGTGATTATGCGCTGCCCTTCGGCAAAGGCTCGAAGAGCTTTGGGGCGATGCTGGCGAGAGATTGGGGAATCAACGTGGTGGCCGTCTTAACCACCGGCCTGCCATTCGACATCACGAACTCGGCCGGACGCTCGAATACGGGCGGGGGCGATCGACCCAACGTTGTGTGTGACCCGACTTCAGGTTTCCAACAGAGTGTTTTCCAATGGTTTAATACTTCGTGCTTTGCCGCGCAGCCGCTCTATTCGTATGGAAACCTGGGGAGGAATGTGCTGCATGCACCCGGACGGGAGAGCCTGGATCTGGCGATTCACCGCGAATTCCCGTTCAGGGAAACGATGCGGTTTCAGTTTCGCGGCGAGGCGTTCAACATCACGAATACCGCAGCGTTTGGCGCTCCAGGCGCTTCTTTCGGTTCGGGGACGTTCGGCGTGATCAACAGTGCGGGCCTGGGCCGAAACATTCAGCTTGCATTGAAATTGCTGTTCTGAAAGATGCGCCGAAGGAATTCGAAGGCCACGATGATCGCTGCTTCAGTGCACGTCCCGGCCTGATCCCGAAATGAAGCCGACCTTTTTCTTACCGCTCTCTTTTTGTGTTTGGCCGGGGCGACGTCTGATCTCGCAGGTGAAAGCTGCGCCTCCATCCTCCGGACAACCAGGACTGGCCGGCCTATGGCGGCGGACCTCAGGAGATTCGTTATTCCAATCTGGATCGAGATCAATCAGCACGAATGTCGCGAGATTGCAAGTTGCCTGGACGTACGACACCGACGATGGACCAGGCGCTTCGGAGACTCAGCCGATTGTCGTGAATGGAGTGCTCTTCGGATTGACGCCGAGGCACAAAGTGGTTGCGCTCGATGCCGCCACCGGAAAGCAACTATGGCGATTCGATTCGGGCATAGCTGGTCACGGCGCTAATCGCGGAGTGGTCTATTGGGCCGATGGCGATGACCAGAGAATCTTTGCCGGCGTGCAAAGCTTTCTGTACGCGGTGAACGCCAGAACGGGAAAGATCATCCCGAGCTTCGGTAAAGATGGACGGATCGACTTACGAGAGGGACTGGGACGTGAGCCGGAGAAGCAGTCCATTGTGCTTACGACGCCGGGCATCATCTACAAAGACCTTCTGATTGTCGGAGGTCGAGATCCTGAGCAGCTTCCGTCGCCCCCAGGCGACATACGCGCTTTCGATGTTCGAACGGGACAGGTGCGCTGGTCGTTCCACACCATCCCTCGACCTGGCGAGTACGGCTATGACACTTGGCCGCAAGGACGCCTGGAAGCACAGTGGTTCTGCCAATAACTGGCCGGGTATGGCGGTGGATGAAAAGCGAGGCATCGTTTTCATTCCTACCGGCTCGGCCGCAAGCGATTTCTACGGCGCAGACCGCGCCGGCGATAACCTCTTCGCCAATTGCTTGCTGGCACTGGATGCGAACTCAGGCAAGCGTATCTGGCACTTTCAAGAAGTCAAGCACGATATCTGGGATCGCGATTTTCCGTCCCCGCCTAGTCTCGTCACTGTCGAACGCGACGGCAAGAAGATCGACGCCGTGGCGCAGACCACCAAGCAAGGCTGGGTTTATCTGTTCGACCGCGCGACAGGGCGCGCCGCTGTTCCCGATCGAATACCACAATTATCCGCCCAGCACTGTTCCCGGCGAGGTGGCAGCGAAAACGCAACCGCTGCCCGTCAAACCAGAGCCCTATGCCCGCCAGTTGCTGACGGAAGGCATGCTGACGAACAGGACTCCGGCAGCTCACCAGTGGGCCGTGGAGCAGTTCCGAAAATTTCGTAGTAATGGTCAGTTCATACCGCTAGCGGTAGATCAAGAGACGGTCATCTTCCCCGGTTTTGATGGCGGCGCCGAGTGGGGCGGCTCGGCGTTCGATCCCGAGACCGGCCTGCTCTATGTGAATGCTAACGACCTGGCCTGGACTGCAAGCCTGACGGAGAGCCATGGCGGAAATTCCGGACAGAAGGTGTATCTGTCCAACTGTGCACCTTGTCACGGAGATAGCCGAGCGGGAGCGCCGCCGCAAATACCTTCGCTCGTAGACATCGGGTCGCGCCGAACTCCCGAGCAGATCAGAACGCTCGTTCGTCAGGGCGCGGGGCGTATGCCTTCGTTCCCGAACCTGAGTCCGCCCGAGATAAATGGGCTTCTGGCGTACCTGGTCGGCGGAGAGGACAAGGAGCTTACGAGCAAGGAAACTCCCGACTGTTGAGGAGAAGTATCGTTTCACGGGATACCACCGCTTCGTCGATCCCGACGGTTACCCGGCCGTTGCACCGCCTTGGGGAACGTTGAACGCAATCAACCTCAACACTGGCGAGTATGCGTGGAAGATTCCCTCTGGGCGAGTATCCGGAGTTGGCGGCCCAGGGCATGAAGAATACAGGGACAGAGAACTACGGCGGCCCTGTTGTCACGGCTGGTGGGCTCGTATTCATTGGCGCCAGCAACTACGATGACAAGTTTCACGCCTTCGATAAGCGCACCGGAAAGCTTCTTTGGGAGACAAAACTGCCTCTCGCTGGTAACGCCACTCCGATCACTTATAAGTTGAACGGACGGCAGTACGTGGTGATTTATGCGGCCGGAGGATTTGCCAGACGCGGCGCGGTTCCTGCGCCCGCGGTACCGCCCGGAGGCATGCAGGCGGGCGGACATCAACCCGCGGGAGTACCGCCTGCAAAGGGCGCAAAGGCTGCGGCGGCGACTAATGACGTGCCAAGGTCCGGCGGTATCTATGTTGCCTTTGCGCTACCGGAAACGAGCGCATCCAATCAGGTGAGAAGGAAGTAGGCGTGGGGCGTCCCTGGTCACGCCAACAGCGCCAGGAATGTTATAATCGATACGTAAATCTATGGCAATCCCGAATGTGAAACGTTTTCGGCCGTTTTGTCCGACCTGCAACGAGAGCTTCTCGGTAATGGCTGTCCTGCCGAAGGATGTGGACATGGAAAGCTACCTGGCGGATGTAGTGGCGCGTCACGACCACAAGGCCTTCCAGGACGCAAAACAGCAAACCTTTAAGGTCCGCGTCGGTCAGCAAAAGCAGAAGAAGGCGAAGTAGTAGCCCAAACTTCCAGGTTCAAAGGCTCGCCGGTCCGCCTCTCAAGCGGATTGGCGGGCCTTTACTATTTTCATCGCCTTCGCGGCGGCCACCGCCACGTCAGGATCTTTGTCCCCTGTTAACTTCTCAAGCACAGGCAACACCTCTTCCGCTCCCGGCATCCGTCAATACCGAACAGAGAGCCAGTTTCTGGTCCTTCGATCCATTCGGAATCATCGGAATCAGAGCGTTCCGCACTTCGGGCCGTCTGACCAGTTCCGCAAGATAAGCTTGCTGCGGCATCCGAGCGAGACTTCAGTGCCAGATTGTCAAACAGGTACGGCAAAGGACTGTATTCGCTGGTGTCGACTTTCCCTTGCTCTGCCAGTGCGAACGCGGCAGCCAGGTGGACCCGGGGATCCGCATTCTGCTCGTTGTAAGCGCGTTCGAGCAGCGGATAATCTTCCGGTTCGCGGATTCGTCCCAGCCCCTCCAGCGCCGACGCCCGCAATTCCGCGTCACTGTCTGCCGTATATTGCTGGAACGTGGACCGGTCGCCGCTGATCCCTAACATCGCAAGCGCTTCCAATGCCGCCCGCCGCACTTTCATATTGCGCGCGTTGGACAACGACGCCCGGACGTCAGGCGCACCGTCAAGGCTGCGGAGCTTTCCGATCGTCTCGAGAGCAGTGATTTTGACCCGCTCATCCAGATCGCGTGCCGGGCCGCCCAACGCCGTTCCTGCAGCCGGATCTTTGATTTTCTGCAGAGCCACCAGGCATTCCAGTATCAGCGCGCTGTCTTTATGCCTCAAAGCGCCGGTGAGCGCCGGAACCGCAGGACGTGCGCGGAGAATCCCTGCCGCTCTCGCAGCATTCGTCTTCACATCGACAATGGCAGGACCGCTGATCTCGTCGGCCAGAGCATCGGAGATGTCAGGCCGTACGGAAACGTAGAAGCATCGATCACCTGGTCGTTTCGAGTCGCGAACACTGATTTTGCTTGCCGGACGCCCCGGGTCACAGGTGCGGTGAGCCCTTTGGCCACATACCCGGGAACGTAGAAATTCACTAAGCCGTCCGTCGCCCGTATCTGCACGTCCGGGTCCTTGTCCTTCGTGGCCTGAACAAGCGGAGTCAAGCTGTCCTCTCCGCCTATGCGCACGATCGCCTTGACTGCTTCCAGTCGGACCTCCGGGCTCGAATTCGAAAGGTAGGCTGATAGCGCGGGAATCGCGGCGGAGTTCCGCTTCCCAAGATCACGGATCCGTGAGATCCGTTCTTTTGGCGACAAGCCGTCGTTGTTCTGTCCGGCCAGCAGAAGGCAAATGAATGCCGCGCACGCGGCTAAGCGCGAGGATAGACGCATATTGGGAAGGTATCCGTCCTAGCGGACGACTTCAACGGAAATCTTATGCGGAATCAGACCCGCTTCGTAACCGAGGTCCAGCAGTTTCTGCGCTGCACGGGGGACGATTTCGCCACCGTCGATCGTCGCCTGATTCACGTACATCCCGACAAACTGTTCGGCCAATGCCGGATCAAGGTCCCTGGCGAATTGCATGGCGTAGTTGAGCGCCTCTTCCCGATGATCGAGCGAGTACTGAATGCTTTCCCGCAGCAATCGGGAGCACTCGGCCTGGACCTCGGGCGAAAGATTTCGGCGCATCGCATTCGCGCCAAGCGGCAAAGGCAGATCGTAAGTCGATTTGAACCACTTGCCCAAATCGATCACATTGTGAAGACCGCCGAAACCGTACGTCAGTTGGCCTTCGTGGATGACCAAGCCCGCCGTCTACATCGTGATCGCGAACGGCATCCAGGATTTTGTCGAACGGAATGACCACGTGCTCGAAATCGGGCTGGAAGAGCTTCAGTGCCAAGAAACGCCGTGGTCATGGTACCCGGCACGGCGATTCGCTTGCCCTTCAGTTCCTCTGGCGTGAACAGGCGCGAACTGACGACGATCGGTCCGTACCCGTCGCCCACGCTCGAGCCGCTGGCCATCAGAACATATTTGTCGGCGACGTAAGGGTAGGCATGGTACGAGATGGCCGTGATCTCGTACTTGCCTTCGGTGGCCTTCTTGTTGAGCGATTCGATGTCTTCGAGGACGTGGCGGAATGCGACCAGCTTCGAGCGCACTTTCTTCGTGGCCAAGCCGTAAAACATGAATGCATCATCTGAGTCCGGACTGTGAGCACAGACGATCTCCGTTACTGCAGAAGAGCTCATAGAATTTCTCGCTGAATTCGAGAAACCCTAGTGTAGCAAACGATTTACGGTTACTTTACGCTTCGCTCCGCAGCGCGATCAGAAGCGGCAGCAGTTCATCGAGATCGGCTTTAAGCGTTCCAGATTGCTCTGGCACGTCCTCTTGCAGGCTCCGGTGTTGCCGCGATCTCGAGGGCCTGTGCGCGAGCGCGTGCCCGGTGCGCGTGCAGGGTTCCGAGAGATCCCTTCAGGGTGTGAGCGACCTTCGCGAGAGAGTCGAAGTTTGCCGTACCCAGGCAGTCCTCGCATCTCCCGTACCTGGGAACCGGACTCATCCAGGAACAGCCCGATGATCTCGTCCACGAGCTCCCGGCTGTGCGCCTAGGAGTTCGCTGAATCCCTCCGGGTCGAAGACAGCAAGTTCTTCCGATTGGTCCGCCGCCGGTTCGCACCCCTTTCTGAGAGAGGTGAAATGACAGCTGTTCAACTGTTTCGGCGAACAGCGGAGGACTCGAAGTCGTTCCGGAAGGAACGCGTCGATATACCCGCTCTGGTGGCTATCGGTCCCGAATGCTCGGTCTCCGTCACAGTATTTGAACAGATAGGATGGAGGTGCGGCTCTCGGCCCGGCGATCCTTTTCCATGCTGGCGCAAGTTCGATGCGAAAGCCGCGAGTTCTTCCGCTGGCGTATTCTCCGGCACAAGCACCGCATCAAAACGTTGCAGCTCTAGCGCTTCGGACGCCTCAGCCATTTTCTCGAGCGGCAGCACGGCATGACTGCCCTTTTCCGAGCAGATTCGAAATGCGGTCCAGTTCAGCCGCGTCGTTGTGAACGACGAGAACGCGCAACTTACTCATAGTGACTCCCATTGAGAAGTGCTGGAGAACCGTCCCTTATCTACAACGAAAGTAGGGCAAAAATCCGGCAAAAGCGAGGGGCGGAAGGAAAATGTGCGCTCGACTGAGCAACTTTGCGGCCGAATCCGCACTACTCATACAGCATGTTGTATACTCTCGGTTTAGTGGGGGTGTGCCTTCCCTAGTCTCGCGACTCGCACCGACACATCACAACAAACAGCTCGGCCGTACGCGTTTGTTTCCGGCCTCCAACGTCTTTCTCGAACTCTTTTCAACTCTTTTTTCCTGATGACTGTCGGATGTGTGAGCAGCCGCTCACGAACCGTCTCCCGCGTTCCTGTCTGCCCCGCCTGCCTGGCTTTTCCCAAGCCTCTGGAAGCTGAGTTCTTCTGTCTAGGTTGCCGAACTCCGTTCTCCTCTGCGTTTCGCATTGGGTGACGACGGGTTCTGTTCGCTTGTGCCGCGACGGGTCTGGTCGGGTTCGACGCTGCTTACTGTTTCGGAAGTTACGAAGGCACGCTGCGGAAGCTGATCCACCTGTTCAAGTACGGAAAAGTGGAAAGCCTGGCGGGTCCGCTGAGCCGCTTTCTCCTGACTGCCGTTCCGCTCGATGTCGAGTTCGACCTCGTCATTGCCATGCCTATGCATTGGCGAAAGCAATGGGAGCGCGGCTTCAATCAGGCTGAACTCCTGGCCGCGCCCATTGCCCGGCGGTACGGGCTGAAGCTGGGCACGAACCTGAGACGGCAGCGGTATACCGTGGCCCAGGCCAGTCTGACCGAAGCGCAACGGCTCAAGAATCTCGACAAGTCGTTTTGTGTCAAACGCGCGGCAGAAGTTTCCGGAAAGCGGATTCTGCTGATAGACGACGTGTTTACCACCGGGACAACGCTGCGAACCGCGGCAGAAGCGCTGAAAGCCGCTGGAGCGGCTCACGTGAGCGCTCTAACGCTTGCCCGCGTTGACCGCCGATTCGATGCGGAGGTGCGAGGTCCTCGAGCCGGCCGCCGCAAGCACGACTTTTCCGACGACCAGAGTTTCCGAGCGGAACCAGATTTCGCTCCGTCTTTTGCCGGTAGCAGCCGAACATTTAAGTCCGGCCGAAGTAGGAGTGAGCTGAACGCCGACTAACTATTAACTTTTTGGGAGAGCGTGTCCGATGCCAATCCAGGATCGACTTCACAAGCCCGTCCTCGTGCTTAACGCCAGCTACGAACCAATCAACATCTGCGCGGCGCGCCGAGCACTGGTGTCTGATATTGAAAGGTGTCGCCTCGGCGGAAGAAGTTGCCCCGGCTCAGATCCACTCGGCGCGGCGCTCTCTTCACGTGCCTTCCGTTATTCGGCTGCTCGAATACCGGCGCATTCCTCATCAAACCCGAGCTCTTTCCCGGAAGAACATCCTGATGCGGGATCGCTATACGTGCCAGTACTGCCATCGGATTCTTCCCTCCGGCGAGATGACGCTCGATCACGTGATTCCGCGGTCGAGAGCCGGGGAGACGACCTGGGAGAACCTGGTCGCCTGTTGCCACTCCTGCAATAACCGGAAGGGAAGCAGAACTCCCGACGAAGCCGGCATGAAGCTGCTTGCGGCCGCCGCGACCGTTCAGCCTTCACACAAGCCGGCATCTCATGCGCTTGCTGGGTCGAAGTGATGACCAGTGGCGCAAATATCTCTTTTACTCCGACTAAGCGATCGCCAGGCTCTCAGTGATTTGCGGCGGCTTTGGGCCTGAACTCCTGGAGTAGACGGATTGTTATTCGTTTCGAGACGGGAATGCCCAAACCAAACGGCAGCAATCAGGAGCGAGATGCACAACGAATGAGAATGGCCAATGCCCTGCCGTCGAAATAAGGCACGTTCTTGCCCCGCTTTGTCCGTACGCCGTGGTTTCCCTCATTCCTCATCCTTGACCGAGCATATCGAATCCAAACCAGATCGGTAATTGGAGTAACCGATTACAATGTTCCTACCGACATCGCATCTGAGAAATCACACGATGATTAGCCTCCGCTCTGTCCTAGCGACGCGAATCTCGCAGTTTGCTTAACTCTGAGCTTTTTCGGCCTTCTCAAGGCTGTGGACGGCGCAACGCAGCCGCAATCGGCTCCCTTTGTCACCCACTCCCTGAAGCCTAATGTGTATTGGGTGGAAGGCGGAGGCGGGAATTCAGGCGTGATCGTCGGTGCGAACGAAGTCATTGTGATCGATGCCAAGACGACGCCGGCCGGCGGCAAAGAACTGCTGGATGCGATCGCGAAGATAACACCGAAGCCGGTCAGTACGGTGATCCTGACCCATAGTGATGGCGACCACGTGAACGGACTCGCCGCATTTCCGAGCGGTGTAAAAGTCATCGCTCACGAAAACAACAAGAAGGAGCAGCAAGCCGCGCTCGCCAAAGGCGGACGGGGCGCGCCGCCCGCAGATCATCTGCCCAACCAAGTTGTCACCGGCAACAAAGAATCCATTACGGTTGGGGGAGTTGCCGTTCGAGCTATACCACTGGGGACCGGCACACACGAGTGGCGACCTCGTGGTTCTTCTTCCTCGGGAAAAGGTTGTTTTCACCGGCGACATCATTGCGGCAAACCGGCCCGAGCCTCTGATTCATCTGGAAAAGAATGGATCTTCCGAAGGATGGATCCAAACCGCGAAAGGTGTGGCGGCCCTTGATGCTGACGTCTTCATTCCGGGCCACGGAGCACCTCAGACCAAAGCCGACATCGACGCTCGGATCGCAAAACGGAAACAAAACGGGCCAAGATTCTGGAGTTGATTTCCCAGGGCAAAACGCTGGACGAAATCAAGGCTGCGGTAGGTGACCCGGCATCGACGCCGGGCGGATCTGGTCCCAACTTTCCCACGTTCACAGAAGTGGTTTACCAGGAATCGGCCAAGAAGTAGCGCTGCGGCCAGTCGAAACGGCCTCTACGCTAAACTGAAGACTTCGGGCCGTGGCGCAGCCTGGCTAGCGCGCTTGCTTGGGGTGCAAGAGGTCCCGGGTTCAAATCCCGGCGGCCCGACCAATCGACCCTTCCATTACCCTTCAATTGACAGTTGCACGCCCGCCGGGAAGTGCACTTGGCACTGACGTCCATTTTTCAATCTCCTGTAGACTCTCGAAGGATGTAGATACGAACATCCGACAAACGCCTGACCGGCGAAGCGCGCTTACAAGGAGAGCTCATGAAAAAAGGGTATTGGATTGTGGCATATCGTTCGATCTCGGACGAGTCTGCGCTGAAAGAGTACGGGAAGCTCGCCATTCCTGCCATAGAAGCGGGCGGAGGCAAAGCTTTAGTCCGCACCGCCGATGTCATCGAGCCGCGTGAAGCGGGATTGAAGCAACGGATCGTCGTGATGGAATTCGAAAGCTTCGAGAAGGCAGTAGCGACTTACAATAGTCCCGCCTATCGGGCGGCATTGAACGCGTTGGGATCAGCAGCGGAACGGGATTTCCGTATTGTCGAAGGGATTGCCTAACCTACCTTAGCTTCTGACATTCGACTAGCGGCCTGGCTTTGAACCTTGCTTTTCCGTCTCGCACCAGCCCACCACGATCCCTGGGCGCTGTACAGTAAAAGTCTCAGTATTTACCGGCCGAACTCGTTTCAATGTTGTTACAAATAACACCTGAGCGAAAACGTTTCGGGCAGACTTTTTCTACGGAGGTGGCGATTCATGACTCATGAAGCAGCAGTTTCGAAAGCCCAGGAGATCGCCAGTCGCGTGCTTGCGCCATCCGCGGGGCACAACGACAAGTTGGGACGATTCTCTACGGAGGCGGTCGAAGCGCTTGGTGATGCTGGACTGCTTGGGCTGACGCTACCGCTGGATGTCGGCGGTTCAGCGTTAGGTCCCCGCACCTTTGCGGCTGTGGTCGCAACGCTCGCGGAGGTAGACGCCTCTGTTGCCATGGTCTACATCATGCATATCCTGGGCGCCGGCGCGATCTCCGCGGCGCGTCCAAGCGCGAGCTCAGGCAGTGACGCCCATACTGCGGGAGATTGGTGCAGGCCGGCACCTCTCCACTCTTGCGTTTAGTGAAGCGGGCTCGCGCAGCCATTTCTGGGCGCCTGTTTCACGCGCACACCGTAATGGCAACGGCGTGCGCATGAGCGCAAAGAAATCATGGGTGACCAGTGCGGGTCATGCGCAGAGCTATGTGGTTTCTTCGCTTGCCCCCGAAGGAACAGGTCCTACCGATTCCACCCTCTATGTGCTTCCTGCCGAGACGTCCGGCGTTTCGGTTGTCGCACCTTGGGACGGTTTGGGACTCCGGGCCAACGCTTCTGCGCCCATCGCGCTCGAGGACTGCCACATTCCCGGCAGATTTTCAGCTTACTGATGACGGCGCAGGCTTTCAGGCCATGCTAAACGTGGAGCTCCCGCTGTTTAGTTTGGGATCGGCAGCCGTGGCCCTGGGACTGTGTCGAGCGGCAGTCGCCGGAACTGTAGCGCACCTGAAAACCGCAAAGTTCGAGCATCTCGGCCAGAGCCTGGGCGAGAGCCTGCCTACCTTACGCGCACAACTCGCGGCGATGCAGATTGATACCGACGGACTATCGGCGCGCATCGACGATTTGGTTGAGCATCTCGAAAGCCCGCGCGAGACGACGATGCTGCGCGTGCTCGAGACCAAAGCCGCTGCAGGCGAGGTCGCTATCAGCGTCACCTCGACAGCCATGCGCGTTTGCGGCGGTGCGGCGTTCTCAAAGCATTTGAGCATCGAACGCCTGTTCCGTGATGCGCACGCGGGCGCCGTGATGGCGCCGACGGGCGATGTTCTGCGCGAGTTCATCGGAAAGTCGCTGTTGGGAATTCCGCTCTTTTGAGCACCGCTGACGAGAAACCTTGGAGGTTCATGAGCAAAACAATCTGGTTGGGAGCTGTCGCATACGATCCGAAAGTAGTCACGATCTGGGAAGGGATGCGGCGCTATTTTCACGAAGAAGCGCATCTTCCCGTTGAGGTCGTTCTGTTTCAGAGCTACGAAGCGCAGGTCATCGCGCTGCTCGCCCAACCGGGCGAGGCTGTGCCGCGTATCGATATTGCCTGGAACACAAACCTTGCTTACCTGCAAGCCGATGAGTGGAGCGGGCACGCCTGCCGTGCGATCGCCATGCGCGACACCGATCTCGGCTGGATGACGAAGATCGTCGCGGCCACCGGAGGTCCCGTTTCTACGCTCGCGGATCTGAAAAGCCGGACGCTCGCCCTTGGCAGCCGCGACAGCGGACACGCAGCGATTCTTCCCGTTCACTTTTTGGAGCAGCAAGGCATGCGCGAGGGCCGCGACTATCGCACGCTGCGCTTCAACAGCGACGTAGGCAAACATGGCGACACCGGGACCAGCGAAGTGGAAGTGGTGCGCGCCGTCCTCGACGGGCGGGCCGACGCTGGCGCCATCGGCAGCCCTTTCTGGAACACTGTGCGCACCGAGCGCCTGGTGCCCGAAGGCGCTCTTCGTGAGATATGGTCGTCTCCGACCTATAACCACTGCATGTTCACGGCACGCCCTGATCTCGACCCCGAACGCGAGCGCCGGTTCGTCGAAGCACTCTCAGCCATGAACTACGACAACCCGGCTCATCGCCCGATACTCGATGCCGAAGGACTCAAGCGTTGGCTACCGCCTCACGTCGATGGTTACGATGCATTGCGGCAAGCCGCGGCCGACCAGGGATTCTTCAACCAGGCTTTGGCCCAGTCGGCCTGAGAATGGGCGACCTTATGCGCAGTTGAAGATTCGTGCCAGCTTGTTCGCGTGTTCGCCTTCGCGTTCGAACGCCAGCCGGACCGCAGCAAACGACTCGAAGAGAGGAAAAATCTCCCGCCTGACAAGAAAGTCGCTATCTTCCGCTCCGACGGGATGCCAGTACACACCATCCAGCTGTAATCGTGACTTCCGGCACGATATCGGCTCGAGTAAGAGCGACGCCGTCTGTGGCAGAACCACGCAACGCGATCCGACGGATGACTCGATCATCCGCCGCAATCTTCTCCTCGTCGAGGAACTGACGGAACTCTTCAGCCTCAGCGTCGGTCGAAACGGTCGCTGCCAGGCGTACTCGAAAACCTTGCGCGCGAGCACGCCCGATGCCTTCTCGCGTGCGCGCCCATGTGCCGGGCCCGCGATGCAGATCGTGTCGTTCTGGCGTCGGGCTGTCCAGGCTGATTTGCAGGACAATGCGATCACGAGGCAACGCTCGCAAAGTCTCCACGCGTTGCCCTGCAAACAACATTCCGTTGGTCAGCACTGTTGTCGGAGCAGCGTGGGCGCAAGCGGTCAGAATCTCCCCGATATCTTCCAGCAGAAAGGGCTCGCCTCCGGTAACGAAGATTTCTTTGACGCCAAGATCCGCCGCTTCACGAGCGATCCGCTGTATACGCGGGAGCCCCAGTTCTCTTCGAGGCGCCGTGGGTGATGAGCGCACGCAACAGTAATCGCAACGCAGGTTGCAGTGGAAGTTTGTATAGAGCCAAAGTCGCGAGCCCACCGGCCGTGTCTCGTCGGCAGGCGCAAGAGTGCCGCAGCGGAAAATCCAGCGCGAACGGCCATTTTCGACCGTAGCCTCTAGAAGTGAATTCCCGGTGAACCGGCACCACGTTTCCAACGCAGGTCCAACGCTTTCTTCGTCGCCGACTATCGCGACCAAATCGCCGGGCCGGCTGAGGCGCAGAACAGCGATCAACTCCGGCAAGAGCCCGGATGCGAACGTCTTCCGCCCGATATCCAGCTCGACAGTTGGCCTCATCGGAACCTGTGAGTCATTGCGCGTTGATCCAGTTGTCCGATCCCGCTACTTTCACGGCCACATCTCCAAAAGTAAGCTGCAACGGCTGTCCGTCGGCCGTGCCGTTGTGTTCAGTCGAGATAAGGAGCGGGCCGGCTTTCTTGTAACCCTCCCACGTTGCGTTGACGACGCTCGGCTTTTTGGGTCCGCCACGGTGATACACCATTTGCTCGACTTTGTTATCTTTGCCGACGTAGAGGTCCCAAGTGTCGCCCGGCGTGTAACCGACATCAGAGGGATACTTCACCGAAAGCAGCTGGGCTGAGCCGTTGCCTTGCGGCAGTGGTTGCGAGCCCTTGTCTTGTACATCGGCGCCCGTGTCCCAGTAAGCGTGAAACGGGAAAAGCAGCCAATACTGATCGTTAACGAAAGCGGGATCGATGTCGTTCTTTATGGCATCGCTCTGGCTACTGAGCTGGGTGTGCGAATAGGTTACCTTCACCGGCTTGCCGTCCTTATCTTTTCCTTCATAGGTGACTTGGCCGGTCTTGGGCTCCCAAATCCACAAACGGGAAAGCTTCACTCCGGGGAATTGTATGTTGAAGCTGTAGCGGATCGCGTCAATCTGCGCGAACGAATCAACGCCATAATTTTTGGCTAGCGGTTCGGCAGCGGATGAGTGCTTCGGGGAGCAGGATGTTACAGAGACGACCAACAGCAGAATGCTGAAGGCCGCAAGGCAGACGGTGTAGAGCCGGCTCAGATACTTCATGGACGTCCTCCTCGGACATGGACAGTTTGTGGTGTGGATGAAACCCACTGCGTTCGGGATTCAGAATCCGCCTGTGGGCGAAGCTTACTAAGGGCCGCCCAATTGGAGATCCAGATGCTGCCGGTCGTGCGCGCTGACGGAACGCGACAATCACGCCAGCCGTTGCGACCGATCCGTATTCTAACAGCAAAATCCAGCCGGGAATCACCCAAGGGCGTCCAAGTGTGCGCAGATGCCAAACCACATAAGTGGGGATGATGCTGACTGTCCAGATCGTGATCGGAACCGTTGATGCCGACCTCAGAAGTGGCACGAGCCAGATAAGGTACCAAGGATAGACGACCGGTGCGCACAAAAGAGATGCCGCCATTGGCCAGGCAAATACATCCGGAGACAACTCCGGCAACGTGCCTCTTATCGGATCCTTTCTAAACCAAGTTGCGACGAACAATCCCACGAGCACCGGCAGCCCGGCCGCAATCTGCGGAACCAGTGCCTCGAGCCCCGCAAATACAGGATCGTTAAAGCGGAAACGTCTGGACATATGTTACGAGCGAGCCGATCGGAATGCTGCCGTGCTTCAGAATCGGTTCGAGAAACGGTATATATAAGGCGGCGATAACGGCCATCGCGAGGGCAGCGTCGCGTATACGAACCCGCTTCCAATAGATGGGCAGAAGTACCACGGGCAGCAATTTCACTGCGGCAGCGAGCCCAAACGATACGGCTGCAATCGTCCGCCAGCCGCGTCCAAGGGCGGCGAAGGACACCAGCAGCAGTAGCGCACCGACGACGTCAACGTGACCGCTTCCCGCCACTTCAATGGCCAGCAACGGGTTCCAGGCGTATGCAAGAACCAGGTGCGCTCCCCGCCCTTCACGCCGCAGAACATCGAGCAACACGAAAACGATGGCGCCCTCGCAAACCACAAATGCGACTCTCAACGCAAGGGTCGACTCGTGAATGGCGGTTACGGCGCGGAAGAAGAGCTGAGCACCTGCCGGATAGGGGCTCGATAGGTCCGGGTTGTTCAAATTGCGGGTCTCGGTTGTGTGCAACCGCCGGACGGCAGGATCGCTGGGGACGACGATGTAAGGGCTATAGCCGAGTCGCTGCAAGCGCCCATCCCAGACATATCGGTGGACGTCATCGTCGGCACCAGGAGGCATCCGAAGATAGGGAACGTGCCACAGCGCGGCCAGAGCAAGTCCAACAACGAGAACGTGCCGCGGAAACTCAGAGGTTGAGAAAAGCTCACGAATCGCCAGAAGATAAACGATTCCGGCAACAGCGAATGACGCGATGAAGTACGGTCCACCTCTGTCGTCCAAGGTGCGTGAACAGATCGCCAGTACACCGCACAAGATCAGGCCGAGAACATACACTCTGCCGGTGGGCGCGAACTTCACCGTCCGCCAGTACCCGTGCGTAATTGTCCAGCGACAGCTTCCCAGTCTCTTAACCAACTCGCCGTGCGAGGCGCGCTCTCCGGCGCTACACGCAACTCCGCTGCGAGTCGAGTGAGGTCTTCCGCTACATCGATGTCGTAAAAAGGAGGGACGAACCCGACGGAAAGCTTCAGAGCTTGCGTGCGCGACAGAAGCCTCTCGAGCGCACTGCTGGTACCCATGCCATCGCGTGTAAAGAGCGTCGGATGAGAAGTCGTCGCCCCTACGAGATAGTAGCCTCCATCGTGAGTTGGTCCCACGACTACGTCGTGTACGGCAAGTGTTTCGAAGGCGTTTTCGAGAACAGAAGCCGGTAGATGCGGGCTATCGCTGTTAAACGCGATGACACGTCGCGCGCCATCTTCTGTGAAATGCGCAAAGACCGAGGTGAGGCCTGCAGCAAGCCCTTCGCCCTTCTGCGCAACTACGGTTGCATCTTTGCCCGCCAAGTGCGCCAATTCCTCCACATCCGAGTACGGGCACATGATGGCGACTTCTACGTCGTCCAAAGAGCGGGCCAAAGCGAGAGTGTCGTCCAGAAGACAACGGTAGAAAGAAATAACAGCCGAGGGAGCAAGGCTCGGAACCAACCGGGTCTTAACCGTGCCGGGCCGCGGTGCTTTGGCCATGATGACCAGCACGCGCTCAGTGTCTGGGGAAGACACGTGCCGTCTTAGATGGCTCCATTGGGCATCCGACGCGGACTTACGCCGGCCGCGGCGTTCCGGCCTTTGCGCGACGGAAATGGTAGCGCACGATGAGGCTGAGAATAAACCAGGCAGCGCCGACCGTACCTTTCAATGTTCCGCTGATTTTCGATTTCCCGATTCGGGGATGATAGCTCACAGGCACTTCCACTATGCGGAAACCCGCCAGAGCGCCTTTTAGAATCATCTCAACAGCCCAACCGTAGGTTGTCTCCTCGAGCGCGAGGGCGTGTAGTACATCCGCGCGCGCAGCGCGAAACGGGCCGAGGTCGCTGATTTCCAGCCGGTAAAGAATTCTGATCAGGCCGGCAGCGAGGCGGTTACCAAACACCTGATGCCAAGGCAACGCCCGAACGGTGCGCCTGTTCCGGAGGCGGGAACCGAGCGTGATGTCTGCGCGACCTTCCGTAATAGGCGCCAAGAGAAGCGGCAGTTCAGAGGGTCGGTCGCTGTAATCGCCGTCGAGAAACACAACGACGTCCGGAGAATGTGCTGCGGCCAGCCCAGTCAGGCAAGCACGGCCGTATCCTCGGCGCGCTTCGTGAACGATGCGTGCGCCCATTCTCCCGGCGATTTCGGGTGTCCCGTCATCGGAGTTGCTATCGACAACGATGACTTCGGTCACGAGGTCTGACGGGAGGTCGGCAAGAACTCGCGCGATCCCGCGCGCTTCATTGTGAGTGGGAATGACGACGGAAACTCGCACTTAAAATAATCCGATCACCACCACGGAGAAGACGGCGACCTTTGCGACAACCATGCGTCAACGCCCCAGACCCGACCTGCGCGTCCGATCGCGATCCCGAGGCATGCCAGCACAGAAACCAGCAGTTCCCAGATCCACGAAGTACCCCACTCGGAAATCCACAAGCCGCCGAGAAATAAGAACGCAACAAACGCCGCAGGACGAGTGAGCAGGCCAATGACGAGCAGAACGCCCAGAGAAATCTCCGTCAATCCCTGAATGGGGCCCGCTATGGCAGCGTAGTTTGCCATCAAACCCATGACGGCCTTCCACGCAGCAGGTGAATGACTCGCTTTGATGTAGTAGTTGATCAGACCTGCGTAACCGCCAGCTGTGTAGAGACCTTTGCCCAAATTCTCAAAGAAGACCCATACGAACATCGCGCCAATGGTCACGCGGACCAGCGCCAGCCCGATGGCTGCGTTCCGTCCGTCTATTGCTGCCGGACCCGCGTTTGCATTCGTCACGATTGTCGACCTCATGCCAATTTGCAACGGCCTAACGCACGGCCTTGTTGCGCATCGCGCTTTCTCGAACAGATCTGATATCTTACCCTGTTCTCAAACCGCATTGCTAGTAATTCTCCCAAACATCGCAACGATACAGTAGCTGGCGGCCACATCACGAGCGGGATCGGATGAGCCATAGCTTGCTGCACGCGAGATAGCTTAGAAAGCTAAGACCATGAGATACGATTTTCTGATCGAAACTTACGAGACCGAGCGCGTGAAGGTGATCAGCGCCTGGAGCATGTTTACTGACCAGGATCTTCGGGTCAGACCTCATCCCACGGACACGCGCGGGCGTACTTTACACGAGCATATGGTTCATCAGTGCGTCAGCGAAGATATCTGGTTTCGGACGATGCTCGATATCGACGTCGGAGCCCCGCCATTACCGAACGAGGAAATCAGATTGGAGTTCATGCGCCAGTATGCGGAGGACAGCGGAAAGCGCCTGGCTGCATTGCGGGACAAAGACGAGACCTGGTGGGAAGCAGAGACGACGTTTTTCGACGTCAGACGATCGCGGGCCTGGGTGATGACTCGCCGCATGACACATACGGCCCATCATCGAGGACAGCAACTCACGCTACTCCGTATGTTGGGGCGTGAGGAACACAGCAACTACGGCCCGACTGCCGATACGGGTGGTCTGATGCAAAACCACGCGCCGACTATTTACCCTTACGCGAATTTGCAGGCTCTGTTCGAAGGTGAAGCCGCCGGAGGCAGGAAAAACGCATTGCCGGGTCCAGCGCAAAAGCCAGTCACAGAACGACCGGGCTGAACAGGCAGGAGACAGTGACCCCAATGAACAGTACGGGGTTCCGGAAACGTTTTGAGCGCCAGCGATACCATACCGTGTGGCTAGCGCTCAAAAATCCCTTCTAGGTTAAAGGCGGGCGCTTATTTGTTGTTAATATCGGTCCCGGCGTCGCGATCTGTGCCCTTGATGGCGTCTTTCACGTCGCCATAAGCCTGTTTCACTTTGCCCTTGCCTTCGTCTAACACGCCTTCATCGTGAAGGTTGGAATTGCCGGTGGCACCACCTACCGCCTGTTTCGCCTTGCCTTTTAGTTCGTCGACTTTGCCGGTGACTTGTTCTTTTTCCATGCTTATAGCCTCCGCCAAGTTGGATTCCCCACGGCCGGAATTGTTACTAGAACGCACGCCCGGTAATCGGACGGCTTTCGCTTAGGAACTTCGGTGAGAAAGATGGCTTTTCAACCAATTGACCATCTTTTCTTTGTAGGCGGCTGACTCCTGTGGCCGCGAACCCTCCCACCATCGGATTCCGTGACCGGCGCCTTCCACCGAGTACAGTTCGCAACTGGCTCCGATCGCCTTCATTCGACTGCACATCGCCTGCGACTGGCCGAAGGGCACGAGCCGGTCTGCGGTCCCGTGGATCAGCAGAAAGGGCGGTGCATCCTGTTTCACGTTATAAAGCGGAGACAATTGGCGGAGCCGCGCCATCATCAACAGCTCGAGAGGTGTTCCGCGGAACGAGTCGCGTAACTGCTCGGGTACTAAGGTTGAGTTTTTAGCCAGATCGACAAGATCTGTCGGTGTGTAAAGCGCAACAACTGCGCTGACGCGAGTTTCGGGAGACGCATTGAGAGCGGCCATCGCGGCGAGTTGGCCGCCGGCCGATTCGCCGACGAGAGCAATTCTGTCGGGATCAATCCGGTACTGCGCCGCGTGTGACTTGACGAAACGAATGGCATTCTCGACGTCTTCCGTAGCAGCGCCGAACTGGCTCCAGTCACTCGAAAGCCGGTAATCAATCGAAAACCACGCAAACCCTGCATTTGTGAGTGGCTGAAAGAGAGGTTGAACCTCGGTAAGGCGGTCACCGCGAACCCAGCCGCCTCCATGGACGATGATCGCTGCCGGAAACGGACCGGCACCCTCGGGAATAGCAGCGTCGAAGTAGAGCGGCGTTCCGCTGATTCGGGTGTACTCGACGGATTTGATGCGCTCACTTGCCTGCTGCGCGGGCAGAGTGGCGCTAAGAGCTAAAGACATGAGAAGGGATAACAAGGTGGAAGAGTACCGCTCCGGTTAGGGGCGTTGATCTACTGTTTTGATGTCTCGGACTGGCCCCGAGTTCCAGCCATCAATACGAACCGGGTAGTGCGCTGGAGTCCGGAACGTCGTCACGAGCAGTTATCTCTGGAGATCGACCGCGACGGGCTGGCCAAGCGGGTAAAGAGCGTGGCCGCTGGGCGCCTCGACGTAAGCCGAGACCGTCCCTGATCGCAGCCTGTCCGAGGAGACAAAGCCTATCCAGGCAAGCGACGACGGAATGTTCCGCGAAGCAAAGGCAGGAGGAAATCCAGCGGCGAACTGCCTCCCGAAGCCTACAATTTTGCCGGATTCATCCGCTAGTACGAGTGAGACCGATGGTAAATTGCGGCCGGAGCGATCCGCCCAGCCACGGATCTGGAGGCCCGACTCTATCGGAGTAGAGTCGACGATCATACCCTGCACTCTTTCGTCGGCGCGAACAGGCCCGATTGACCTGAGAGAATGCCCGAGGTACTGATTTCGGCCTTGCCAGTAAATCGATAATCTCTGATCCTTGAGCCGGGCCAGCATTGTCTCTACGAAGGGGGGATCGGGGTAGAGCTTCGTCCGCATCCATTGCGTGTCGTGAACATCGCTCTCAATCATTAGAGTGACCAATTGCTGCTCGGTCAGAAAAGAGGTCACGCCGCCGAGCCAGGGTGAAAGCTTCGGAAACGCGATCCAGAGGAAGAATACGATCATGCCCGCAAGAACCGGCAAATACTTTCGAATCGCCTTTGTCCCCGGAAAGAACAGAGAAAAGAAAAAGAATGCTGACGGACCAATTCAATTGAGGAACGCTGACGTAACGAAAAGCACGAGCAGCCGTGAATTGAGGATCATTGGTATCGATCCGCCCCGCGGCGGTCAAAATGGCCGTCAGCAGCGTAAAGCAGAAGTAGCCAAAGAGAACGACGTTCGCGTGGTCGAGCAGGCGTCGATTGATCACGGCGACAGCGCCTAGGACGAGAACGGCCGTGCACAGCCAAAAGCCAACTCTCACGCCGAACGCAGGACTTTTCATCGCGCCGAAGGGCATGCTGAGGTACGACGCCACGTACTGGATGGAGTAGAGGGGAGAGCCGATGAGGCTGCCGAGCTCTCGAGGGACCCGCAAGATGGTAGTGGATGAAGTAAACTCCGATCGCTAAGAACGCGGCCGAACTAAGAGCGACGACCGCTTGCCTCCGGGCGCCCACTACGATGGCGATCGCGATAACAAGAAGCCACAGCAGAAGTCCGTTGCCGGAAGAGTAACTCGCGACAACACATGCGCCGATCGCAATCCCGAGATGCTTCCGTGAATGCCGGCAACGCAGTTTGCTCGCCGCAACGAGGGCCACTGCGGAAGCCACCTGCATCAAGGTCCATTGCAGAAGAAACGGGACCGCCAAAACGCTGCCCACGCCTTCCCAGAGCGCCACAATGCCTGAAGTCAGGATCGCGAGCATTCGGGTGAAAGGGTGAATTGACGTTTCTGACCACAAGGTAAAAGACAGTACTATCCAACTTGCAGCGTAGCTTGCGACGCTCAGCGCAATGGGCAGAAGCATCTGTCCATGGAGCACAAGCATGTCCAAAGCGAATGCGACTTCCGGAAATACGATGCGGTGTTCATTATGCTGCTGCCAGAATACGGCGAGGTGGAAGGATTTGTAGTCGTTCAGATGCTCGACCACGCGCCAGTAATCCCACATTGGAAGCGGGGAGTAGTACTCATGTACCTTCTCGAGCGGTACGGAAAGCGAACCACACCACCCAAAGAGCTAAAGCACCCAAGACAACGGGCCTCGCATACGCTGAGCAAAGTGCCCGAACCCGCTTAGGCATTGTGTTCCGGCTCTTTTCGGGAGGAATGAATAAGCGGGATTCCATTGCGTGCAGGTCAGCGAGAACTAGGAGTTTAGCAACGTGAACCGATGTCGTTGTCCGCTCTCCTTCACCTGTCCATTAGTATTGAGAAATAGTATTGAGAAAGAACAATGAAGAAAGCATTAGTTACCGGTTCGTGTGGGCTGATCGGCTCTGAAGTCAGTATTTTCCTGGGCCGCTCGGGATTTCAGGTTTTCGGAGTTGACAACAATGAACGTGCCGTTTTTTTCGGACCTGAAGGTGATACGAGTTGGTCACTTCAGCGGCTGAAGAAGGAGATCGCATCCTACGATCATTCGAGCGTGGACATTCGCGACCGCCAGACAGTGCTCGATCTGGTCAAGCGCGTGAAGCCGGACGTCATTGTCCACACCGCGGCCCAGCCATCTCACGATCGCGCGGCTTCCATTCCTTTTGCTGATTTCGATACCAACGCCGTCGGTACCTTGAACCTTCTGGAAGGTGCAAGACAGGCTGCGCCGGAATCGCCCTTCGTTCACATGTCGACCAATAAGGTTTACGGTGATCTGCCGAATACGATCGCGTTGCAGGAACTCGAAACGAGATGGGACTACGCCGATCCCGCTTACGAGCACGGTATCCCCGAAACCTTCTCCATCGACCAGTCGAAGCATTCCATATTCGGCGCCTCGAAAGTAGCGGCAGACGTTATGGTGCAGGAATACGGCCGCTACTTCGGCATGCCGACTTGTTGCCTTCGCGGAGGCTGCCTGACCGGACCGAATCATTCGGGCGTCGAACTGCACGGCTTTCTGAGTTATCTGGTGCGCTGCAATGTGGAGGGACGGGAATACAAAGTCTTCGGGTATAAGGGCAAGCAGGTTCGCGACAACATCCACTCCGAAGATGTTGCTCGCTTGATGCTTGCGTTTTTTGAGAAGCCGCGAGTTGCCGAGGTATACAACGTCGGAGGTGGGAAAGAGAATGCCTGTTCCATCTTCGAGGCCTTTTCACTCGTCGAGGAGCTTACCGGTATTCCACAAAGGTATACGTACTTGGAAGAAAATCGCATCGGCGATCACATCTGTTACTACAGCGATCTGCGAAAGATAAAAAGCCATTTCCCGCAGTGGGGAATTACTCGGCCATTGCGCCAGATCTTCGAAGAGATAGTCGGCTCCTGGCGTGACCGTTTGAAAGTCGTCTCCTACTCTCGCCACTCCGTAACCGATGAAGCTCCTGATCACGGGGATTTGTGGCTTCGTCGGCAGTAGCGTCGCGCGCGCACTGCAGGATCGGATCGAAGGAATCGAAATTTCGGGAGTTGACAATCTACTTAGGCGAGGATCGGAGAGCAACCGTCAGGCACTGGCATCGCGCGGCATCACAGTGATTCACGGCGACCTGCGCGTCCGGAGCGACGTAGATGGGCTGCCAGAAAGTGACTGGACACTCGATGCCGCTGCAAATCCGAGCGTTCTGGCCGGCGTCGACGGTAAATCGACGGCGAGACAGCTCTGTGAACATAACCTGGGCGGCACACTTAATCTGCTTGAATACTGCCGCGAGCGCGGCTCCGGACTGGTGCTTCTGAGCACGAGCCGTGTCTACTCGATCGCGGCACTCGCTAACTTGCCCACGAAGGTAGAAGACAGTGGTTTCGTTCTGGACGACGGGGCCAGTTTGCCCGCCGGCGTGTCCAGATTCGGTGTGTCCGAAAACTTCTCGACGCAAACTCCGGTTTCCCTCTACGGAGCGACAAAGCTGGCCTCGGAAGCGATGGCGGCCGAATATGGGTCCACCTTTCGATTCCCCGTCTGGATCAATCGATGCGGCGTGCTGGCCGGTGCCGGGCAGTTTGGAACAGCGGAGCAGGGCATCTTTTCCTATTGGCTTCACGCCCACGCGGCCAGGCAGAAGCTCCGTTACATTGGTTTTGGCGGGCATGGCTTTCAGGTTCGGGACGCCTTTCACCCGGACGATCTGGCTGATCTGCTGCGAATTCAGTTTCATATGGATCCGCCAGCCGAATCCCATATTCCATGCGGGCGGCGGCCATGAGAACTCCATGTCGCTGGCACAACTAACTGCTTGGTGTGATGCTCGCTTTGGACCGCATCGTCCTGAGTCGGACGATCGGCCGAGGCCGTTCGATATTCCTTGGCTAGTTATGGATAGCGGCCGGAGTGGAAGAGAGTTGGGTTGGCGAGCCGAAACGAAGCTTGCTCTCCATCCTGGACGAAATCGCGAATCACGTCGAGCGGAATCCTGAGTGGCTCCAATTCTGTGGAGCGATATGAGCCGGCGGAGATTCGGCTGTTACTTGCCCCGTTGACATTCGCCGGTGCCGCTTCACCGGCTAAGCGTTGTGATTCCCGCCCGCGACGAAGAAGGTTGTATTGCTTCAACGGTCGAGAAGCTCTACGTAGAATTGCGCCTCCACAACATCCCGCATGAGATCGTCGTGATCGATGACGGCAGCAAGGATCAAACCTGGAACATCCTTGGAGAGGTGCGGGAGCGCGTGCCCACTCTTCATCCGGTCAAGAATGAAGGCCTGCACGGTTTTGGCCGGGCTATTATCTGTGGCTTCGACAATGCCAAAGGCGACGCGATTGTCGTCATGATGGCAGACGAATCGGATGACTCGCGAGACGTCGTACGGTATTGGGAATTGCTGAACGCCGGTTGGGATGCGGTGTTCGGGTCGCGTTTCATACGCGGCGGCGGTGTGATCGACTATCCCTGGCTGAAACTGAAGATCAATCGTCTTGCCAACTTCTTCATACGGGTCATGTTCAACATCAGGTTGAATGACACAACGAATGCATTCAAGGCGTACCGGAAAACTGTCATCGACGGATGCAGACCGCTTCTTTCTCCACACTTCAATCTCACCGTTGAAATCCCGCTGAAGACGATTATTCGCGGCTATAGTTGGACCGTTATTCCCATCACCTGGCGCAACCGGAGATCAGGACAAGCGAAGTTGAAGATCAAAGAGATGGGCAGCCGGTACTTGTTCATCTGTCTCTATGTTTGGCTCGAGAAGTATTTCAGCCGCGGAGATTACCGCAAGTCGGAAGACTAACGCTGAGCTGTTGTGACTTCTTCTCGCACTGCTTTCAGGCCGGCTTGAATTTGCGGGTCGATGTGGGCGTGTACCTCATCCCCTTTCTCAACGCCTTGCGACTGGGTGATGATCTCTTCGCTCAATCGACTTCTCACCCATGCGCGTTCCTGGCTCCACTCTGACAGGCTCGGCTGGATCTGTCTTGCAGACAGGTAGACCTTGAATTCGTCGAGTAACTCGGGAGACGGCTGAAACTCCGCCGATTCGATCTTGTGATTTGCCAGATATTGCGTTGCGAACGATGTGATTGCGCCGCTGCCGTCCAACACGGCTTCGAGTCTGGTCATCGTTGCGGGCGAAACACGGACGTCGGGTTGAATGCCTCCGCCCCCTGTGACGATGCGGCCCTTGTCGGTTTTGTAAACGGGATCTGATGTGTTCCCTTCGGGTTTCGAGCCGCTAAATGTTGCTGACAGGGCTGAGTTACGGAGCGGGTGCTGAATGGAGCGCCCGCTCGGCGTGTAGTAAAAGGCTGTCGTGATCGCCAGGCCAGCACCTCCGGAGAGGGGCATGACGCGTTGTACCAGTCCTTTTCCATAGCTTGTCTCGCCGACGATCGTCGCGCGGTCGTGATCCTGCAGCGCCCCAGAGAAGATCTCGGATGCGCTCGCTGTTTTCTCATTGATCAAGACCGACACCTTGAAACCGTAGGGAGAGGCGTTCTTAGGCACTGTTGCTGTCTCGACCGCGCTCGTACGCCCTTTCGCCGTCAGGATCGTCTGGCCCGGCTGCAGGAACATCGACGCTACGTCGAGAGCCGCCGTGACAACCCCGCCCGGATTGTTGCGCAGATCAAGTACCAAGCCTCGGAGCGGTGACTTCTGCAGTTTTTCAACCGCGTCATGAACCTGCTTCGCTGTCTGCATATCCCAGCTCGCAACGCGTATGTACCCGAAGCCCGGTTCGAGCAGAAAGGCGCGATCGACGCTGGGAGAATCAACCAACTCCGGCGTTAAGAAAAACTGGAGGATACGCGATGAGCCTTCGCGCCGGATGAAAACGGTGATTTTATGCTGACGAGCTTCGGTGAGCAACTGAATAATCTGCTCCGGCTCGAGGGTGCGGATCGCCACACTGTTGATGGCTACTAATTCATCTCCAGCCTGGATGCCGGCTTTGTTGGACGGCGTTCCCGGAAGCGTCTGAAGAAAAAGAACTCGTCCCGGAAGAACGGAAACTACGCTGCCGAAGCCTTTCTGCTCTGAGGACTCCATCTGCCGCAACTGCTCGAACTGTCCCGGATCGAAAAACTGAGTATGGGGATCCAGCGGGCGAAGCATGGACGGAATTGCGCCCTCGTACAGAACTTTATCCGTATTTGGCTGATCGGCACTCTCGGTTTGAACAGTAGATAGCACCTCGACGAATTGTCGAAGGAGAGGCTCTAAATCGGTGACGGGGATATTTTTGGCAGGCGGCGCCGGTTCGGCGGCCGAGGGGTTTGGGTGTCCTGTTCTTAAATCCTGTGCCGCTACGCAATCCGGCCAACAGATGAAAGGCGACCAGAAAACTCAAGTTGATTCGAGACAGCGTCAACTCACCATTGTCTCTAAACGCACTGAAGCCCGGGTCTCGCGAACGGTCGCGATGGCCCGGGCTTTTTTAGGGAACAGTTACTTGCGGGAAGAGATGCGGTCGAGAGTATGGATCAACGGCTGAGCCGGAGCCGGAACGGCCATCTTGCTGTTCAGGATCTCTTTATTGCTGATGTCCTTGCCGTACAATTCGCGATTGGCCTCGCTGTCTTCGGTGACAGCATCGCCCGCGAGGTCAAGCCCGCCAAAGACGCCGCGCGATCGGGAATAGGTTAGGATCTCTGCATGCAACTGCGCATCCGTCATAGCGGTAGAGTCTCTACCCACCGGACCCGCAGCGGCAGAGGCCTCGCCGCCCAGCTTAAATTTGCTGCTGAGCAGGTGTTCCATGCCGGTCTGGTTCATCACTAGCATGATGACGTCCGTTTCTTTTCCACCGATCAGAAAGCCGAATTTGCCGCCGGAAATTCTCAGGGCGCCGGGCGCGCTCCAACCGACCCCACTGGTCTTCCGGCACGTGAAGAATCCCTTGCCGTATTGCCCACCAACAATGAATCCACCCGCCTTCTGATTTGGAACCACGACAACGCATGAGGCCTTCGAGATCAGGTCCTGCGGTATTCCTTTGTCCGACGCGTTCATCATCTCCTGTAAGTCTTCCGTCGCGGCTTTAAGACGCGCGTCGGCATCTTTTTGCGCCAGAAGCGGCATCGCTAAGACGCCCGACAGAAACGCTACTGCAAAAGTCTTCATGTGTAATCTCCTGCCTGTGAGTAGTCAGCCCTCTACAGTTCGCTTAATAAGACGTGATCCGGGACAAAGAGTAAACACGTTTAGATGGGCGAAATAATGATAATTACTTAACGTTTTGCTGTCGCGGCAATCTGCTTTGCAACCGCCTGAGCCCGTTCGATGCAATCGGGAATGCCCACACCGCTGATGTAATTCGAGACAAGATGCAAACCTCGATGGCGGTCCAGAAGCGTCTCTATCGCTTGAATCCTCCCCTGGTGACCGATAACGTACTGAGGCATCGAGAATGGCCACGACGTCACGGATGAATAGACCGGGCCTTGCCGGATACCCATGAGTTTCTCTAAATCCCGCAGAGATTTCGCGACAATTCGGACGCAGGAGTATCGCGCTCCCTCGTCGATTCCGGGTCCACAATGAAAGCCCTTATGCCGACGAGATCGGGGACGATCCGGGAGGGAAATTTAGTGTTAATCCAGGTTGCTGCCGCGATCGTTCCGCGTTCCTTCCGCGGCACAAGAAATCCGAAACCGTTTAGCGGGTGTGGGAATGTGCTGCGATCGAACAGGAAGGTAACCAGGGTCGCCGAGGAATACGGAATACCTGCTAATTGACCACTGAGCCCGGGGTCGAATGAATGGAGAAGGCGGGCCCCCTTGTGGGCCGGACAAGCGAGTACAAGAGCCTCGACTTTCTAAGAATTCTGTGCCCGCGTTTATCCTCCATTTCCCGTCTTGCTGGGTTAATTCGGTGGCTTCCGCCTGGACGATACGCGCGGAAGAGGAGATCTCGCGGGACAAAGAGTCAACGAGGGTTCGCATACCTCCGCGAAAAGAGAGGAAAAGGCTTTTGGGTCCCTGGTTTCGCGGCTTTTTTTCTTTACGGACGCCCCGGATCAAGCTCCCGAACTGGCGCTCATAGGAAACGAATCTCGGAAGAACGCTGTTGGCACTTAAAACGGAGGAATCGCCGCCGTAGACACCGGACAGCAAGGGTTCCGTCAGGTAAGTGAGCACCCCTTGCGGAAAGTGATCGCGAACGAACTCGCGAACAGACACATCTCCATCCCGCTCCCGCGGTTTGGAAAACACCTCAGAAAGGAAGCCTCGCTTCGTATTAAAGCCGAACAGAGGTGACGATAGGGCAGCCTTAAGGTTTCCGGGTACCATCATCACCATACCTTTAGGGATGGGGACGAGAACTCCTCGTTTAACGACATAAGTTCGCCGGTACTTCTCATTCGTTCCGATGATCTCGTCGCGCAATCCCGAGTTCCTGCGCTAAGCGCGAAGCCGCTGGTTTGCTTGCCAGGAAACTATCGGGACCGGCTTCGAGTTCGCAACCTTCGACGACGTCGGTCCGAATCAACCCGCCGAGACGCCCCGACGCTTCGACCAGTGTTGATCGAACGCCAAGCTGTTTAAGGTAGTATGCGGTCGCAAGGCCGGAGATACCCGCACCAACGATGATGACGTTGCTGTCCACGGGATGGGTCTAGCGGTGAAATTCGCGAACGATCTCAACCACCGCTTTGACATTCTCAACGGGTGTTTCGGGCAGGATCCCATGGCCCAGGTTCACGATGTGCCCCGGGCGAGTGCCCGTGCGTTTGAGAAGGTCCACGACTTTTGTTCGAAGTTCGTGGAGGGGAGCGAAAAGAGCGACCGGATCCAGGTTGCCTTGGATCGCTGACCGATAGCCGATGTCCATCCAAGCCTGGTCGATGTTCATTCGCCAGTCGACACCAATGACATCGCCGCCAGCCGCATGAAGTTCGCGGATGAAGCCGCTTGCGCCTGTACCGAAGTGGATCACCGGGACACTGTAACCGCGAATGCGCTCGATCAGGGCTCTCGAGTAGGGTTGGACGAACCGTACGTAGTCTTCGGGCATTAAGGCCCCCACCCAACTATCGAATACCTGGATCGCTCGCGCTCCGGCCGCGACTTGCAGGCTTGCGAAATCGCCGAGAACGTCGACGATCTTGCCCATGAGCCGCCGCCACATCACCTCGTCGCCGAACATCAGCTTTTTCGTCTTGACGAATGTTTTCGAGGCGCCGCCTTCGATCATGTAGCTCGCCAACGTGAATGGGGCGCCGACAAAACCGACCACCGGAACCCTTCCGTTTAGTGCGCGCACGACTGTTTTGATGGCGTCTCCGACGTAGCCGAGCTCGTCCGTTCGTTCCGTCGACAGTTCGTCGATGTCGCCGGGCTCGGTGATCGCGTTTTCGATCGAGGGGCCTTCGCCGCTGATGTATTCCAGTTTGAGCCCCATGGGTTCGACGGGCAGGAGGAGATCGGCGAAAATGATGGCCGCGTCTACATCCAGCAGATCAATGGGCTGAAGTGTGACTGTTGCCGCGAGTTCCGGGTTTTTGCAGATCTCCAGTATGCTGTGCTTCCCGCGAATGTCACGGTACTGCTTAAGGTAGCGGCCCGCCTGCCGCATGAACCAAACCGGCCGAACGTCGGTGCTGCGACGACGGCAAGCATCAAGAAATCTTCCATTTACTGAAGCCATGCACAGCCTACTCCAGGACCGCCTACCCGATTCAAAATGTTACCCCCACAAATATGGCCGTCAGCATGGATGGTGAAAGTTGTCCCCATTGTATCGACTGATTGTAAATTCTAAGACTGACAGCTCACAAGGTGGGCTCCGACTCGTGATGAGGAGAGTGCAGATCTGCGCGACCGTTCAGGGTGCGCCACAGCTTTTGGGAACGGAAGTTATGGTTGCGTGTCGCGCGGACGTCCGCGCCGGATACGCTTAAGCAGTTGTTCCATGCGTCCTGAACCATCCGAGTCGACATCCGCCTCGAAATGCAGCTCGGGAATGCGAAATAGGGTGAGGCGCTCCCGGAGCTTGTTCCGAAGATAGTGCTTCGCGCCATTTAAGGCGGCAATCGTTTCCTCTTGGGAAACAGTCGGATCGGCGAAATGGAGACGGACTTGGGCGTGCTTCATTCCGGGTGTCACCAGGACTTCGGTGACTATCGCGTCAGCGACCCGCGGATCTGAAAGCTCATAGGCGATCATCTCGCCTAATTCTTCCCGCAGTGCCTCGGAAACGCGCTCTGTTCGGTGGGGATCCATTTCACTCTCCCCTTCAGTTTAGGACGCTTCGAGCCGGCGCTTTGCGCGAAACTAGAGCCACTCCATCTCGCTAGCGCGAAGAGCCCCTCCGAGAAGATCGGCAGCATGTGATTCAGCCGCCTGAAGTATTTGTTCGGCATACGTTCTGTCATTGGCGACCGTCGCCACCGCGATGACGGAATGCTGCCAGGAGTCAAGGCCGTCAATCTCCGCGACTGAGACATTGAATTTGTCCCGGAGTCTGTCTTTGAGGCTGCGCACGACCTGGCGCTTGTCTTTGAGCGAGTGAGAGCCCTCCACCCAGAGTTCAAGGGTCAGAACGCCTATGGCAGGCATGGGGAAAACGGATACGCGGAAAGCGAACTGCCTGGGGACTTATTGAGCCCCAGGCAGTTGCGGTGCAATTCGTTCGGTCATGAACGCCTCGATAACGTCGCCCACCTCGATGTTGTTGAAGTTGGTGAGCGATATACCGCATTCGAGACCGTTTTTGACCTCGGCCGCATCGTTCTTGAAGCGTTTGAGCGCCTCAACGCGACCGGTATACACGGTGTCGCCGTTTCGAAGAAGTCGGACGTGGCTGTCGCGGCGAATCGCTCCGTCGTTCACGAAGCAACCTGCCACAGTGCCGATTTTGCTGATGCGGAACGTCTCGCGTACTTCCGCATGGCCCTGTACCGTTTCTTTGTAGACCGGCTCCAAGAGACCGGTCATAGCCAGTTTGATCTCGTCGATCAGCTCGTAAATGATGCTGTGCTGGCGGATGTCTACCTTCTGCTGTTCGGCAGTGGATTGAGCGTTACGCTCCGGCTTCACGTTGAAGCCGATGATCAGAGCGTCTGAAGCTGATGCGAGGAGGACATCCGATTCGGTGATTGCACCGACGCCGGCATGCAGCACTCGCACGCGAACCTTCTCGTTCGACAGTTGCTGGAGGTTGTCGGAAAGTACTTCCGCCGTACCGCCCACATCTGCCTTGATGATGATGTTGAGGTCTTTGAGTTCGCCTTCTTTGAACTGCTGGTGCAGCGAGTCCAGGGTCGCTACGCGCGCGCCCTTAGCCATAGCGGCGTCACGGGCCTTCGCCTCGCGGTAGATAACGATTTGCTTGGCCTTCGAGGTATCCGAGACCACCTGGAACGTGTCGCCCACTTCGGGAAGACTCTCAAGTCCGGTGACTTCGACCGGCATAGAAGGCTCGGCTTCTTTCACCTGGTTGCCGCGATCGTCGAACATGGCGCGAACTTTATTGAAGAGCGCTCCACAGATGAAGAAATCACCGGTGCGGAGCGTTCCATTGCGAACCAGCATGGTGGCGACAGGTCCACGGCCTTTGTCGAGTTTGGCCTCAAGGACCGTACCAACAGCAGGACGCGCCGGATTGGCCTTGAGATCTTGCAGGTCGGCAACCAGCAGGATCATTTCGAGAAGAAGATCCAGATTCTGGCCCTTCTTGGCCGAGACCGGTACCATCACCACATCTCCGCCCCAGTCCTCAGCCAGCAGACCGCGGTCAGCAAGTTGCTGTTTGACGCGCTCGGGCTGAGCGTCCGGTTTGTCGATCTTGTTGATAGCGACGATCATCGGCACCTTGGCCGCCCTGGCGTGATCGATCGCCTCCAGCGTTTGCGGCATGACTCCGTCGTCCGCCGATACAACCAGGACGACGATGTCGGTTACCTTAGCGCCTCGAGCACGCATTCGCGTAAAGGCCTGGTGGCCCGGCGTGTCGATGAAGACGATCTTTCGATTGTTCCTCTCGATGTAGTAGGCACCGATATGTTGCGTGATACCGCCGGCTTCGCGGCCTGCGACATTCGTTTCACGGATAGCGTCAAGCAGCGACGTCTTACCGTGATCGACGTGTCCCATGATCGTGACCACAGGCGCGCGACGGACCATGTCGGCTCGTTTCTTCCGCCTGCTCAATATCTTGCGTTGATTCTTCTTCGTAGCTGACCTGGTTGGTCGAAGCGCCAAAGTCGCGCGCCAATTGCTCCGCCAGTTTCACATCCAGCGTCTGGTTGATGGTTGCGAAAATCTTCCTCTCGACCAGCTTTTTGATCACCAGATTGGCTTTCACGCCGAGCTTTTCCGAAAGCTCGATGACAGTGATACCTTCTGCAACCGTAATTTCACGATCGATGGGCGGTGGCTCGATAAAGGCAGGCCGTTTCGAGACGCGTTCGCGAAGATTTCCCTCTTCGATGTCCCGCTTCCGCGCACCTTGCCTGCCGGTGGGCTTGGCCTGATGTCTGCGCTGTTCGGTCGGAACCGGAGTCGCCGATTCGGGACGTAGCGACGTCGGATGCATCGGGCGCATGCCGGGGCGCCGCTGCTGCCCGGGAAAACTGGGCTGGCCAGGGCCGCCAGGTCCTCTCATCAACGGCTGGCCGGGACGAATCGGACCGCGATAGAGCGGTTGGCCGGGGGCCGGTGCCCGCGGCGGGGGAGCGCCCGGTCGAGGGGCAGCCGGAGCCGCCGGTAACGGACGGGGCGGGGTTTGTTGCTGTCTTAAGCGTTGAACCAGATCCGGACGCGGCGGAACCGTCGGCCGGGCAATTGGCTGGCCGGCCAACGGCGGCCGGGGATTCGAAGGTCTTGGCGCAATGGGAGCTCCCGGCGTCAAAGTCGGCCGTGGATGAGTCGGGCGCGACGGAATCGGAGAGCCTGGAACAGAGCTGGCTTGTGTACTGCCGCCCGGAGCGACGACATGCGTCGGAACTTGCTGGGGCGGCCGCGGAGTCTGAATTTGCGGAGCACCGGGAGCTGCCGCGCTGGCCCGGGTTTGTAGAGGCGGCGGAGCACCTGGTGCGGGCATAGCGGGCGCTGATGGCTGTGATGGCCGCGCAATCACGGCAGCGGGCGGCTGGGGCGGACGAGGCGCTGCGAGTGGTTGTCTCAACCCCGGTGTGCTCGCCAGCGGCGGAGCCGGGCGCGACGGCGCTGCCGGTAAAGGTCTTGCGGGGATACCCACTGAACGGGACGGATGACCCGGTCCGGCAGGCGCTGCCGATGGAGCAGTGGCCGGAACAGCCGGGGCGGCCGCGGATGATGACGCTGCGGGCTGCGCAGGAGCGGGTTGAGCCGGTGCTGGTTGCGATAGTGCCGGTTGCGACGGCGTTGGACTAGCTGGCGCCGGGTGGCTCGTCGGCCCTCCGAGCGGTGGCCGCAACGGTTGAAACCGCGGTGCAGGACGTTCAGGCTCGGACGGTGCAGCAGCAGGCGCAGCTTCAGAAGAGTGCTGCCGGTGTTGCTGGAGCGCTTGCCGCTTGGGTGGAGGGCGGAGGAATCGCGATCCCTCTCGGCGCAGGTTCGGCGTGCGTCTGAGTTTCCCGTGCCGGTGGCCGCAATGGAAATCTTTGCGACGGCAAAACGGACGCCGACGGCGGCGTCACCGGAGGTCTGATGGGTTCTGGAGCTGCCGACGAAGCGGACGGGGCGGGCGGCGCTTCATTCTGCGATGAGTCGCCCGGGGATGCTTCCGCCGAAGGTTCCTCGTCGTCACCGTCATGATGTCCATTTGCCCGGTTTGGAAAGGAACCCAAGAAACCAGATTCCGCCAGGCGCTCCCGGAGAGCGATCGCCGTATCTTCTTCGATCGAGCTGGAATGGGTCTTTTTTTCCTGCACACCCAACTCGGGTAAGAGATCGAGAATGATGCCTGGCTTGACCTCTAATTCCCGCGCCAACTCGTTGATTCTAATTTTCTTCATAGAAGAAGACTGCTAAGGTAACTCCTTAATAACCCGTGACTTGGACAGTGATCGGATTATCCAATCCTATCAGACTCTTCCGCCTCGGAGTCGTTCTCCGGGGAGGAGATATCGCCGCCAAGGGTGGAAGGCGCGCCGGACAATCCTTCAACTCTGCCGAGATCAAGCACGTCGCCTTTGTCCGTATGCTCGACGTCGACCGTCTCATGCCGCGCTATATCATGCTCGAGGACACCCGTTTCCGGTGTGTCGAAGCCGTCCCCATTGTCCTCCGGCACACTCGATTCTAATTCATTTCCGGAACCTTCGTCGATCACGCCCTCAACCTCCTCGGCAGACGCGGCAACTTCTTCGCCCGGTTCTGGCTCATACTGCCCATAGAAAGAGACAACAGAAGCCTGGATTTGCTCCACGATCGCTTCATCGATTTCCGGGATGGACTCCAGTTGCTCAGGCGTCATGGACCCAAGCCGCTCCACAGTGCCGATTCCGGCGCCGATGAGCCTTTCGACGATTACCTCTTCAAGTCCATGGTCGAGGAGAACCGACACAGGCGCGCCCGAAATGACCATATCGGCTCGGCGCGATTCCAGTTCTCTGCGCTTTTCTTCTTCGCTCTTGATATCGATCTTCCAGCCGATCAGCTTGGCAGCGAGTCGCACGTTCTGGCCGCGTTTGCCTATCGCCAACGAGAGCTGAAGATCGTCCACGACAACTTCCACGTGTTTATCAGCTGAATCGAGAATGGTGACTCGGGAGATCTTGGCGGGACTCAACGCCTTGGTCACGTACTGAACCGGATCGTCCGAGTACTCGATGATGTCGATTTTTTCACCGCGCAGTTCACGGATGATCGACTGCACGCGCATGCCTTTCATGCCGACGCACGCACCGACACTATCCACGTCGCGATCGCGGCTGAACACAGCGATTTTGGTGCGTTCGCCGGCCTCTCTGGCGCAAGCTTTGATCGATACCGTGTTGTCGTAGATCTCCGGCACTTCCTGCTCGAAAAGGCGCATTACCAGCTCTGGCGCGCCTCGAGAAACAAGGACGCCCGAATACTTACCGCCGCGCTCCACGCCCTTGATCACGCACCGGACACGATCGCCGATGCTGAAGCTCTCGATTCGCGATTGCTCCTTCTTCGGCAGCCGCGCCTCGGTCTTCCCCATGTCGACGATGTAATCCTGACCTTCGAGCCGTTTGATGACACAGTTTACGAGTTCGCCGTGGCGGCCCTGGAACTCTGAAAATACGCTGTCACGCTCGGCCTCGCGCACCTTCTGAAGAATCACCTGTTTTGCGGTCTGGGCGGATATTCGTCCGAGAGACTCGGTGGGCTTTGGTTCGCGTACTTCCGATCCAACCTGAGCTCCCTGATGAATCCGTTTAGCAGCACTGACACTGATTTGCCGGTAAGGATCTTCGACCGTTTCAACTACCTGCTTGATGCTGTAGATATTGATGTTTCCGGTGCTTTCATCCAGATCCGCGATGAGGTCTTCCTGCGAGCGGAAATGCTTGCGGGCAGCCGCCAGCATTGCATCTTTTACCGCATCCAGAACGATCTGCGGATCGATGCCCTTTTCTTTGCTCAATAACTCAATGGACTGATAGATGGAAGCCACGTAAAACCTCTTACAAACTCAAAAACAAAACGATTCAAGACAAGTGCGTGTGAAGAATGCTACCAACTGAACTTCAACTTCGCTCGGAGCACCTGCTCCAGGGGAACTTGGTGAACTTCCCCATCGCGAACTTCAATTCCAAGCTGGCCAGCGTGGACCGAAACGAGCTTTCCTTCAAGGTGCTCGCTTTTGTCCGGCGAGGAGCGAACGGTCAGAGAGACGGACTTGCCGATAACCCTGCCGAAATCGCGTTCAGTGGAGAGCTTGCGCTCGACTCCCAACGAACTTACTTCGAGTGTGTAGCTCTCTTCAGGCATAACGTTTTGCTCATCGAGCAGTCCGCTAAGCCGTTGAGAGATCATCTCGCAGTCGGCGTGAGTAACGCCTTCCGGTTTGTCGATGTAAACGCGTAGGAGGCGAGCCTTCCCGGCGCCGCGCAGTTGAACGTCGGCGACCTCAATACCGGTCGACCGGGTCGCATCAGCGCATACCTCGGAGATCCGGTCGATGAGTTCGTTCTGTACTGCCCGCATTTTTATTACTCGCAATAAAAAAGTGGGCTATTCGCCCACTTTTCGTTTCGTCCTATTCCTATTAGACCACCGCGCGAACTCTAGCGCAAACGGGCGCAAGAATAATCTGGCGTACGTTCCCGATGCCTCCGTTTGTCGAACCCAGGTTGGTTCAGATCGTGGCTGTTTTGAAAGCCTGCCCGACGTGTAGCACCGCAGAGAGAGCCCGGTTGTAGTTCATGCGCATCGGACCCAGCACGGCAACATGAGCCATCAAACCACCGGGAAGATCGAGCCGTACGCCGATAAGCGATAGTTCGCTCATGCTGGGATGGACCTCTGAAAGGCCAACCTGAACCGAAAACTCACCGTCGCGCCCATCGAAGAAACGCTCGAGCAACTGGAGAATTCTCTTCTTTTCTTCGAGCGCTCGAAACAGTTCCCGCATTCGTTCCCGGGTCAGATGGAGGTCCAGCCCAATCAGGTTTTCGGCTCCATCGAAGTGGATTTCCGGGACTAATCCCAGATCGAGCAACCCCTTGGAATGGAAGAAGCTCACTTTCTGCAGGATGGCGTCAAAAGCGGCGCTCTCGCGTTCGAGCCTTACTCGCAACTCGCGGTGTATGTTCTGCAGTACCCATCCGCTGAAATTGCGATTGATGTAGTTCCGGATAGAAGTAAGTTCGTCCTGCGGTATGTGGTCGTCGATGCTGATGACTTTGTTCCTGACCATCCCGTCCTTGGTCACGATCACCATCAGAACGCGCTTGTCAGGCAACGATAGTAGTTCGACGCTGTCCAAGGTGCGCTTTTCCGTCGGTATGGCGGCCGCAATGCCGAAGTTCCGGGTGATCTCAGTCAGAAGCTGCGACGACCTCTCGATCCTGCCTTCGACCGTTCCCTCACGGCGGATCTCTCCTTTTAGCCGTTCCAATTCGACCTGTACGATCCGGCTGCCAACCAGAGTTTTGGCATAACTCCGGTACGCAGCGCTGGTCGGAATTCGCCCGGCGGACGTATGTGGCTGGGTCAGGTAGCCCTGCTCCAGAAGATCCGCCATCATGTTCCTGATGGAGGCCGGGCTCATCGGATAACGGCGGGCGATCGTGCGAGATGCCACGGGTTCGCCCGTTTCGATGTAGTTATGTACGATCGCGTGAAGAATGTCGTAATGACGAGGCGTTAACATCGAGACTTCCCTTGTCCAAAACGAAGTAAGATCCATCAACCGCTGCTCTAGCCGGTTTACAGCCAGCTCTCAAGTAACCCTTGACGCAAGACCAAGTTAATTTAATTTACCAGTCGAGTCTTAAGGGCGAGCAGCCGATGCCTCAGAAGCAGTACCAGCGCCCAAATCGACCGGCTCGGCGCCTCTCCAGAGGCGTTCCAGGTCGTAGTAGGACCGAGCGCTTTGGGAGAAGATATGAACCAGGAAATCTCCGTAGTCCATGAGGATCCACTCTCCGGTGTCGTAGCCTTCGACGCTGGTGGCCCGTTCTCCACGATTTTTAAGAGTCAGCCCGATCTCATCGCAGACTGCCTGGCCCTGGCGAATATTAGCAACCGAACAGATTACAAAGTAATCAGTAAAGGAGGTTATCCCTTGCAAGTTCAGCACACGGATGTCGGATGCCTTCTTAGCTTCAGCAGCCGCAACTGCAGTGCGCCAGCCTGGTACGTCCTGGAGCGGTTCGGAATCGATTTTGCGAGAACTATTTAGCAGAGTCGTCTACTCAGTCTCCACGGTTCCACAGTACTACATTTTCACCAAGATGAGTAAGCGCTTTCACGGCCAAAAGTCCCAGGCTTTTGGGCTATTCCTTACCTGCGGTATTCTACCTGTCCTGTCTGCCTGCCGTGTGGGCACAAAGCCGCATTGTCCTCGGGTGGTTCGTATGCGTCTGAAGCCGTGGTTGATGCGCAAGTGGAGCGCGCACGGGCCGATGTCGGCCGCATTGAGCGCCTGGTCGCCGACGGTACTCTACCCAGGGTCAAACTCGACGAGGCTCGTGTCCACCTCGCCGATGCAGAGGATGAAGCGGTGCTAACGCGAACGCTCTACGGTCTGCGAATGGCTGGAAGCATGACGCCGCAGGAGGGTGACGAGATGCTGGCGGCGGCTCAGCGCCGGGTCGAAAGGGCGCGGGCCTTCTTCGACGAACGGCAAAAGCTGCTTGCGTCGGGAGCTATTGCGAAGGTAGATCTCGAAAGTGCCTCTCGTGAGTTGGAAGATCGAGAACGGGTTCTCGGGTTTGCTCAGGATCGCCTTCGCCTGCTGAAAGAGCTTGCGGCCATGGCGGAATCTGAACGCCAGTTTGCGAAGTCCACGGACGCAAACTCGCTTGAAGAACTCGATCATTCGCTCCGCGGGCAACGGATCATTCTCGCTCGGCGATCTGACTCCGATTCAGTCGCAATTCGAGAAGAAGTTTCATCGCACGCTGCCCATCAGCGCTCTCGGGCAGACTCTGACCCACCAGTCCTTGGGGTTGGACCACAAGAATCGAGTTGATGTGGCACTCAGTCCCACTCAGCCGGAAGGCGTCTGGCTGCTTGCTCTGCTCGACAGGTTGCACGTGCCGTATCTCGCGTTTCGCACTGCGGTTGCAGGCGCGGCAACGGCTCCGCATATCCACATCGGTCCGGGCAGTACCCGATTGCAGTCCGGTTTCAGTGCCATGGGCGGACACGCCGCGTATTCTCCAAACGTCCGCTAAGATTGCAGGGATGCATTCTCCCGCCGAGCGAGTCCTGATCTCCGCAGACCAGATTCAAAAGCGTATCGGAGAAATGGCTGCACAAATCGATGCCGATTATCCGAATGAACCGATTTACCTGATCTCGATTCTAAAGGGCTCGTTCATCTTTGTTGCCGACCTGGCTCGAGCGCTCAAGCGTACCTCTATTCGTATTGAGTTCATGGGCATCTCGAGTTACGGCAGTCAGAAAAGTAGTTCCGGTCAGGTGAAAGTGACGAGAGACCTTGATGTGAATATCGAGGGCCACCACGTGTTGATTGTGGAGGACATCATCGACAGTGGTGTCACCCTGAGTTATCTCACTCGAATCCTCCATCAGAGAAAACCACGCTCACTCGAGATCGCAACTCTTCTCGACAAGCCCGACCGCCGGATCCAACCTGTTGCCGTCAAGTACATCGGGTTCCAGATACCGGATGAATTTGTAGTCGGCTACGGTCTTGATTATGCAGAGGATTACCGAAACCTGCCGGATATCCGAATTCTTTCAGAAAACGCAATCGCTGCCGAGTGAGCCCTTAAGCGGGTTGCACAACCAAGCGGGCGCGCTTGTTCTCTTTCCATAACTTGCTTGCATGCGCGGTCAGAAACAGCGCCGATATGGTAACGGTCAACAGCACCGCCTGCTCGGGCCACGATAGTTCCGGATCCGGCGTGAAGCTCAAGGTATCGCCGGCAAGGCAACAAAGCACGTGAACGCAGAACACCTCGAGCGATGCTTGCCCTAGCGAAGCGAGCGGCGTCAAGAACTTGAACGCTTTCGTGATACGACTTCCGTATTGAACAAGAAGAATCGCGATGGCTGAGAAGTTGATCACGCGGGCGGGCCCGAGATGCCACTTGTCAATCAGCCAGCCGAGAAGATTCGGATCGATCCACCGATCCACCGGACTGTAGCGAAGGAAGAAAAAAGTTCCGGCAACCGCAAAGCTGAGTCGGATCAGCCAGCGCGGAATTCCATCCTCCGACGCAGATTCGGCTTTTGGCGAAACACCAGCCAGGTGGTCGGCGTTAAGGCTTCCAAGAGCCAGACCAACGACCCACAGCAATTGCCAGGCATAGATGTCGAAAGCGCCTGTCGAGTCAGCCGGGACGTGAATACCAAACGGAGTAAAGTGGCGAAAGATGAAGTTGCGAACTCCAAACTGCGCCGCGACCCAAACAGTGAATCCGGCGTAGATGACCGGCTCCCATCCCCATTGACGGGCAATCCTGCGCGCAAGAGGAGTAAGGCCCATGAAGATGATGTAAAGCGGAAGAATGTCGAGTAGAGATGGACGGTATTGCAGGAGTATCGCCGCGACGCCGGCAGGCTTCGGACTCTTCAGATAAAAGGACAGCAGATTCTCAACTGCGGGACGATGCAGCCTGACCGCAATGGGCGCAAACACAGCGAATGCGATCAGGAGCAGTCCGCAATGGTAGGCATACACTCGCGCTGTTCGCTTTGCCAGATCCCATACTGTCGCGACTTCACCTCTACTCAGCTCCCGGCGAAACTCGAGTTGCCCGACCATGAACGCCGCCAGGAAGATGAATCCCTCAGCGCCGGACACGAATCCGAACGTCTGATTCGAAAGGGTGCTGGCCTTGGTAGGCAGATGAGTCAAAGTCATCCAGAGAAGAAGAAACCCTCTCAGGATGTCTAGTTCAATTAGGCGAGGTGATTTTTTCGGTGGCGCTGCGTTTACAGCTTCGGCGCCGGAGGAGGGAGATCTCGGGCTTTGCACTGTGAATTAAACCCATTTCTTCCGTGCGAACCGTCGCAGAACGGTTTATTCTCCGCGAGGCCACACCGGCACAGTGATATGACGGAACGCCCGCCCAAACCGTACGAGTTGCCTTCTGAATCCTGAACGGTAAATTCTCCCTCGATGCGGATGGGGCCGTTATTCACAATCGTGACTTTAGTCGCCATGCAAACCGATGGTAGCAGAGGATGTCGAAGCTCTACTTATAATGTGATCGCGGCCTTGCGATGATCCAATTCACTTACGATTCGGACAAAGAGCTGTTCCAGAACGCGATGACATTTGCCCAAAAGCAAGTGAAACGGCTGATCGAACAGTATCCGGACTTCTACCCGATGTACACGGTTGCCGGCAAGTGGAAGCATGAGGGACCGGCTTGGACGCACTGGTGCGACGGCTTCCTGCCCGGCATCATGTGGACGTTTGCAAAACATCTTGGCAGGCAACCCGAATACAGATTTTGGTTCGAGAAAGCCATTCACTACAGCAAGCCTTTGGAGCATCGCAAAAGCGATAATGACGTTCACGATCTCGGCTTCATTTTCCTTTCGACGTATCATCCGTGGTTTAAGCTGACCCGCGACAGCGCGGTGCGTGACGTCATGCTGCAGGCCGGAAGAACGCTGGCGCAAAGGTTCAATGAAGATGGACAGTATCTCAGTTCATTTGTGGCTCGGGATTCTTTGTTCATCGACATCATGATGAACGTCGGCATCATCTTCTACGCCGCCCGCGAAACCAACGATAAGACACTACGCGATATCGCTGTTCGCCACTGCATTACGACGCGGCGCTGTCTCGTTCGGGAAGATGGGTCGGTAGCGCAAGAGGGCATCTTTGACCTTGAAACGGGTGAGTTCTTGCGCCAAACGACACACCAGGGTTATCGGGGAGATTCCTGCTGGTCCAGAGGGTTGACTTGGGCTCTCTACGGCTTCTCGACCGCATACGAGTACAGCCGCGATCCTCGTTTTCTGCAGACGGCAGAATCCTGCGCCGATTACTACATCACGCATACTCCCGCGAACGGCATTCCTCCTTGGGATTACAATGCGCCGGCGGAGAATCGATCCCTGCTCGATTCTTCCGCGGGTGCAATTGCCGCAGCCGGCCTATTCAAACTCTGCCGCCAGATTTCGGATCCCATGAAGGGACACTTCTATTGGTCGACGGGCGTTCATATTCTTCGGAACCTTTGTAACGACTTCCTGGCGATCAATGAGCCGGAGTGGGAAGGCATCCTGAAAGGCAGCGTCTACCACATTCACAAAGGTTTGGGTATCGACGAATCAGCCATGTGGGGCGAATACTTCTTTGTGGAAGCGCTCGAGGCGGCACTCAGAGTCATTGCTCCGCGCAGGTAGGCCTCAGGCAGTCCGCCCCTGCGTGCTGCGCTCGGGCCAAGCCTCGTTCGGAGCGGGTATCTTTCCTCCCATGAAAGAAAGTAACAGCGACGCGAGCGCACCTAAGTAACACAGGCCGCCCAGACGCAACGTCATGCTCAGTCCGAAGTAGATAGCGAGAAACATGGCTGCCGCTGACCCGAGTACACTCGCTGCGGCGTTGACCGCCCAAGCCCAGCGAACTACGGATGGCATCGTCTGCTTCAACAGGCCAAGTCCTGTCGGGAAAGGCATTCCCATGATGAAGCCGGCCGGCGAGATCAGGGCAACCGTGATCACCACCTTCAAGGCGAAGGGGAGCGTGACTCCGCGGTCCGCGATTGGCGTGACGAGGAGCGATAGAGCGGAGACAGCAGCGGCGATGGAGATCAGTGCAAGAGTCAATCGCGAAACCTGCATCTGCACGATGCGCTTGCTGAAAAAGCTTCCCAATCCGCTCGACAGCAGCATGGAGAAGATAACGACCGTGAGCGCATAAGTGGGGTGTCCAAGAAACAGCACGAATTTCTGGATCAGAGAGACTTGAACGAGAATGTAACCGGCGCCGATGAAGAGGAAGAACATCAGCGTTATGAGGCTCTCGCGGCTCCTCGGAAGCTGCTGTTTCAGAAACAGAGGCGGAAGACATACAATTACTGCGGTTGCCAGCAGGCTGATCGCGATCAGCGCAAACAGAACGGGAAGGGCGGAGTTCACTTTGTAATCCGCCGTCGCGCGAGATGCGCTCAGGATGAATTTCCAAAGGTCTCGAGCCTGTACCGTGTAGAAGAAAAACGGGCGGTCGTCCGACACGGGGCGAACGTCGAACGGATAGCTTTGGTAAAAGCGGTTGAGATCCGTTGCGAGCAGAAGCTGTCCGAAAGCGCTCGTGTTGCTTGTTCCCGGTCGATAGATCACTTGCACGGGGCTGCGACCCGGAAGGCTGTCAACTAACGCAGTATCAGAGGCAGTGAACGGCTTACGCGATACCAGAATGGTGTCTTGCGCACCCCAGCCTCTCAGCTTCTGCGCATCCTCCCGGAGAACAACCACATTGTTTGCCGGAGTGCGTTCGCCGATCTGCTCGAGCGCTGCGCGGGCGAGCGCCACGACTCGCAACGATTCGCGCGGAGGATCGAATCCCCATCGAGTAAACGCAAGAACCCCGTCGGGTGTCAGATGTGAGAGGTAGTCGAAGAACGCATTTGTTGTGTACAGGTTGTTTTCAGAAAGCGCGAACGCGCCCGCGGCCGTCGAAGCCCAAGTGTCTACGAGAGTGGCTTGAATCACCTGAAATCGCGCACTGGACCTTCGAACAAAAGCCCGGCCGTCTTCTACAACGATGTTGACCTCGGGCCGGAAGTAGAGCCGGTTGCTGTAATCCGGGAATTTCTCCCGCATGATCGTGTCCGCAATGATCGGATTGATCTCGACCCCGGTAATCTGTTTACTGCCCGAGGCCAAAGCTCGAGAAACGTCCCAGCCCCCACCAGGACCAATTACCAATGTTTTTGCTGCAGGACGAAGCAAATACGGTACGCCGGGTCCGTGATACGCGAGATCGTTCCTTTCCTTACCGGAAAGATGTTCGAAGTCGAACTTCGCGACGCCCGTTGCGGCGTCGGCATCGATCACGATGCTCTTCATCTGAGATCCCGGCTCCGGCTTAAGCGCGATGCGGGAGAGCGCGTTCCAACGCACGAATTCCTCGTTCACTAATCGCTGGCCCTTGGCATAGCGCACGTCGAGAAGAGGATTTTTGTTATTGAATGCGATCAATGCGACCAGCCCGATGCCGATCATGACTGACGCAGCGCGTCCGCGAGGGGAGGCATTCAGGTGGAACCAGATGGCGGACGAGACCGAAAACAGAATCGCCGCTACCAGAACTGTGCTCGGAGCCCCGATCCAGTGCAGCAGCGGTACCAGGACCAGGCACCCGGCTGCCGCGCCTAGGAGATCGAAGAAATAGGTTTTATTTACCCGCTCGAGGGTCTCAGAAATGACCAGGGACAAGATCGTGCCGGACAAAAAGAACGGGACGGCAGTAATGAAGTACGCAATGGTCAGCTGGACCGTGTTCAGCTCACCTGTTTGGGTAAGTAAGTACCAGAGGCATAGAACACAACCAATTGCATTGGAGGCCGCTAATATCCCGACCTTCCGGAACATCGGGCCTCGCCAGTTCGAAACGGCATACGAGAAGACGCCGCCGGCTCCCAAGCCGAACAATGCGATCGAGATCGCAAGGAAGGCGAAATGGTAGTAGTAGACGACCGAAAAAATTCGGGTTAGCGTCAACTCCAGCAGCAACGTACCCAGGGAGGTCGAGAGGATGCCGAAGTAAATCTGCGGCCACTGACTTGGCCGCGGACCCGCCGGAGCTGCACGCCGGAATGTTTGGAGTGAGGACAAACTTTATGGTAATTCTTTGTAGCCGACCAGCTCCGACCCTGCGGCGGTTTCACTTTGAGAGAGATACCTGGAGATGTGTCGGGCAATGCGTGCGCTTGCCTTGCCGTCTCCGTAAGGGTTGTGGAGGAGTGACATACGAAGGTATTCGGCGGGATCGTCCAACAATCGGGATGATTCACGGATGATTGTTTCGCGATCCGTTCCTACGAGCTTCACGGTTCCTACGTTCACGGCTTCCGGCCTCTCCGTTGTGTCGCGCAGAACGAGAACTGGTTTGCCAAGTGAGGGCGCCTCTTCTTGAACTCCGCCCGAGTCCGTCAGCAGGAAATGACACCGCCGCATCAGATCAACGAACGGCAGGTAGTCCAACGGCTCAAGTAGAAGAACATTTCGTAGCGTTCCCAGGTGGCTCCTCGCGACCCGCTGGACTTCCGGGTTCGGGTGTACAGGCCAGACAACTTGAACATCCGGGCGCGCGGCGAGGGCGGCAATCGCCCCACAGATTTGGACGATACCGCTACCGAAGTTCTCTCGCCGGTGCGCAGTGACAAGGATGTGTCTCTTCCCTTCTTCCAACGGCAGAGACGCGCAGGGCAGATTGCCGCGAGCGAGAGCGTCACGAGTCGCAAGAACGGCGTCAATACCGGTGTTGCCCGTCACCCAGACCCGATCGGGCCGAATGCCCTCTTGGCGTAAGTTGTCGGCGGCCCATTCCGTCGCGGCGAAATAGAGCGTCGAAAGCTTGTCGGTGACAACCCGATTCATTTCTTCCGGGAACGGCGAAAGCATGTCTGCGGTGCGTAGACCTGCTTCCACGTGAGCGACGGGAACACGCAGGTGGAAACTGGCAAGCGCACCGCAGAGCGTGCTTGTCGTATCGCCTTGTACAACGGTCATCGCCGGTCGTACTTCCTCGATAACGGGAGCGAGAGAGGCGAGGAGGCGGGAACTGAGCCCATTCAGATCCTGGCCCGGCACCATCACATCTAGGCTGAACTCCGGCTGAATGTCGAATGCCGAAAGGACCTGGGCGAGCATTTCACGATGCTGGCCCGTTACGCAAACCAGTACCTTGAATCCGCGGTACTCGGTCTTCCGAAATTCCGCGACGAGCGGCGCAAGCTTGATTGCTTCCGGTCGCGTGCCGAAAACGAATAGTAAACGGCGAGCCGAGTCCGTCTGAACGGTCGAAACGTTACTTGTGGCGGTAGGTGATTCGTCCCTTGGTGAGGTCATAAGGTGACATCTCAAGGGTCACTCGATCGCCCGCAAGAACACGGATGCGGTTACGTCTGAGCTTACCCGCCAGATGGGCGAGTACGGTTCTATCCTGATCAAGCTGTACACTAAACAAACCACTCGGAAACTTTTCGACTACTGTTCCCGTTACCTCTATACTGTCTTCCTTGCTCATCAGCCTCCAGCTAATAAGTTTGCGGGTTCTGCAAACCCGTCCAAAGGGAGTATACCGCAGAAACTAACGTGTAACGAGCACTTGATTGGCCACAATGAACCTCACCTGAGGTAATCCCAATATCCATTTCCAGCAACCTTGTTTTATGCTGGGGTCGGAGTTGCGGTCGTCCAAGTAGCCGCCAAAATTCTACCTAAAGTGACTATTGAAACGAGCGAGTTTAGAGGAAAAAGCATCCTCGTAACGGGCGCTGGAAGAGGATTGGGAAAACGATTTGCGCTGGCCTTTGCACGACTTGGCGCTCGCATTGCCCTCCTCAGCAGAAGCAAAGCTGAACTCGACCTGGCCCATATCGAAATTGAACAAGCCGGAGGCAATGCCATCCGCATCCGTGCCGACGTGACCGATCCGGAGCAACTCGTTCTGGCGGTGGAGCGCGCACGCGTCAGCTTTGGCAGGTCTATCGATATTCTGATCTGCGCGGCCGCCAAACTCGGTCCTCTTGATTCGTTCATCGACTCTCCATTGAAGTCATGGACCCAAGCGATCGATTCGAATCTCATGGGCGTAGTAAACTCCTGCAAAGCTGTGCTGCCGGACATGATCGAGCGGCGTTCGGGGAAGATCATCGCCCTCGCATGCGACCTCGATTCAGTGCCGAACACCAATTTCTCCGCTTACACGACTTCAAAGGCTGCCATCGTACGGTTCTCCGAGGCTCTTGCTGCCGAAGTCATGGACCACAATGTTCAGGTGAACTGCTTTGATCCTGGACCGGCCTATACAAGCATCACGGACGAGATCATCAGCGCAGCGCGACCGTTTGCAGAGCCGCGTCGTCGAAGCTGCCGAAGAAACCAGGCGTACCGGCGGCGCTTCCCCCGAAGTGCAGCTTGATCACATCAAATTCCTCGCCTCGGAACAGTCGAATCACATTACGGGCAAGTTGATCCAGGTCACTGACGACTGGAAGAAGCTGCGCAGCGCCCTCCTGAGGCCTGACGCTATGACGCTCAGGCGGGTACAGCGCTGATGAGCGAGCGCGACCTAGAGCTGGACGATCGGCAGTTTACGCTGATCAGCAAAGCCGTAGCCGATCCAAAGCGCTTCGAGATGCTGCAGAGGATCGGAGAGTCCAAGGACGCGCCTACCTGCTCCTCTGTTTGTGACTGGACCGGGTTGGCGCCCGCTACCGTGTCTCATCACCTGAAGGAACTAGACCATGCCGGCCTTGTGAACATTGAGCGGGACGGAAAATATGCCCACCTTACACTGCGTCGCGATGTTTGGAAAGCCTACCTGAAGCGTCTTTCCGCGCTGTGACGGATCTCGCCAGCGAACGGCAATTTCCGCTGCGCTTGAATCCTTTACCCCGGCCGCACCATCATTTCGATAGATATAGAAATGACGAAGCGAGCGCTTCGATCTGGAAAGAGGTGACGAAATGAGTAAGTTGAAGGGCAAAGTGGCAGTTGTAACTGGTGCCTCAAAAGGAATCGGCGCAGCAATCGCAAAGCGGCTTGCGGCCGATGGGGCCAGCGTGGTTGTGAATTACGCGAGTAGTCGTGAAGGCGCCGAGAAAGTCGTAAACGAGATCAACAAAGCCGGCGGCAAGGCAATCGCGGTTGGCGCAAGCGTGTCAAAGGAAGAAGATATCCATAAGCTGTTTGCCGAGACGAAGAAAGCCTACGGAAAAGTCGACATTCTCGTCAATAATGCTGGCGTATATGGCTTTTCGCCTCTCGATCAGGTTAGTGCTGACGAGTACAAGCGTCAATACGACACCAATGTTCTAGGGGTGCTATTAACAACGAAGGCTGCTCTTCCCCTGATTCCTCAAGAAGGCGGGAGCGTAGTGAATATCAGTTCGATCGTAAGCACGCTGGCGCCTGCAACATCCTCCGTTTACTCATCCACAAAGGGTGCGGTTGATGCCATCACGAAATCGCTGGCAAAAGAACTCGGACCGCGCAAAATTCGCGTTAACTCGATCAATCCGGGTTTTGTCGTTACGGAGGGCACCCATACAGCAGGATTTGTAGGAAGCGACTTTGAAAAAGGCGCGATTGCTTCTACACCGCTCGGCCGCGCCGGTCAACCGGAAGACATCGCTCCGCCCGTGGCGTTCCTAGCATCGGACGACGCGCGGTGGATCACTGGCGAGACAATCTTCGTGTCCGGCGGGGCAGCAATCTAAGTCGTGGAATGTGCGATAGGTCAGGAGCTAGCCGCTCCTTCTCTATCGCACTGAGAATTTGTAGATCGTCGTGCTGTGAAACTGTTCGCCCGGTTTCAGCAAAGTACTCGGGAAGTTCGGATGATTGGGTGAATCCGGGAAGTGTTGTGTCTCGAGGCATAGCGCCGAGCGATGTTGATATTTCCCGCCGATTCCTTCATTCGTTCCGTCCAGAAAGTTGCCGGTATAAAACTGAATGCCGGGCTGATCCGTGAAGACCTCGAGAACTCGCCCGGATGTAGGTTCGGTCACGACCGCAGCGGGCTTCTTCAGGTCACCACCCGTGTTCAAAACGAAGTTGTGATCGTAGCCCTTTCCATATTTGAGCTGCTGATCGCTCTCGTCGATGTGTTCACCAATACGGGTAGGCGAGCGGAAATCGAAGGGCGTCCCCTTGACAGGCTGTAGAACCCCGGTTGGAATCAGAGTCTCGCCTACGGGAGTGAAACTGTCTGCCGATAACTGAATGCGATGATCCAAAACTGTCTTGCTACCCGCTCCGGCCAGATTGAAATAAGAGTGGTTGGTGAGGTTTAGGACGGTAGGTTTGTCGGTTTGCGCCGAGTAGTCGATTCGGAGATCATTTTGTGGCCCCAAAGTGTACCGGACGGTTTCGGTGAACTTGCCAGGGAAGCCCTGGTCGCCATCCGGACTGACGATTTGCAATTCGATCGCAGCATTTTCGCCGGAGACGTCTTTCGCCGTCCAGACATACTTGTCGAATCCCCTGGTTCCGCCGTGCAGAGTGTTGGGCCCATCATTGACAGGAGTGTGATATTCCTTCCCGTCGATCTTGAACTTGGCGTTCCCGATCCTGTTTCCATACCGTCCAATGGATGCCCCGAAATAGGCATGTGTTCGTTTTGGCCGTGTAGCCGGACACATCTTTAAAGCCGAGTACCACATCAGTCATCTTCTTTTGGCGATCTGGAACCGTTATGGAGTTGATGGTCGCTCCGTACGTCGCGATCTTGACCTCCATGCCGGCGGCATTTCGAAGCGTATAGACTTCCACGGCCTTGCCATCGGGCGTTTTGCCGAATGCCGCCTTCTCCACTTTGGCGGCCTGCACCGCGCTACCTAAAACGAGCGATGCGGACAAGGAGAGTAGCAGGAACGGGCCTGCGGGATTGCGACGTTGCTTTCGAAACATGTGGTTGGTTGACAGTCTTCCGGAACTAACTCTATTCTTTCCTTAAGAGTTTATCCTTAGCCACCCCGAAACTCAGATAAAATGAGTTGCAGTCTGGCTCGATTCCAAATGGAAGATTTGGCAGTCAACCCAGTTGTCGAACCCGAAATACCGGACAAGCTCTGCTTTCGCATTGGAGAAGTGGCAAAGCTGGTCGGGGTGAAGCCGCACGTGCTCAGCGTTTCTGGGAGGCAGAATTCCGCGGCCTCGGTCCAAAGAAATCAGGAACAGGGCATCGTGTGTATCGGCGGAAAGACGTGGCCTTTGTTCTCGAGATCAAGCGGCTCCTCTACGAGAAGCGCTTCACGATCGAGGGCGCTCGCAAATATCTTGAAGTCGCAAGGGCAAGAACAATGTGACTCCGGTTCCGAACGGACGGAGGCAGGGTGAACTATTCGGACCGTCCCATGGCGTTTTCTGAAATGCGGCGCGAACTGAAGGAGCTTGCCGAACTGCTCCGGGATCCGCCGGCGAAGAAGGTAATCTCTCCCGCGAAGAAGGCCGGTTAGCTTACCTGTCCAGTTTTTCCACCAGCAACCGGGCCGCGTCCTGGCTTGCAGCCTTCTTGGATGAGCCTTCAGCACGCGACGTGAACTGGTCACCGATCGCGGCCTCGATCAAGAAGACTTTTGCATGTTCCGGCCCGCTCGTATTCACAATCGTATATCGCGGAATGGGTAAGCCGCGCGCTTGGGCCTCCTCCTGCAGCACGTTCTTATAGTTCAGCGAAGTACCTGGATCGGGCTGCGTCCCCTCACAATGTTCGTGCAGAACGGTTCGGCGGATGAATTCTCGCGCCGGCTCCAGGCCTCCATCCAGATGAATGGCAGCAATGACCGCCTCGAAGGCATTAGCCAGCACAGTTCGACGCTCTCGCGCCGCCGTTTTGCTCCTCGCCCTTGCCCAGCAGCAGGAAATCGCCTAATCGCGACGTGGAGGGCACAGGCGTAGAGATGCTTTGCGCTCACCAGGTGGGCTTTTCTTTGCGAAAGTTGGCCTTCGCTCTCGTCGGGAAAGCTGTCGAGCAATGCTTCGCTGACGACGAAGCCCAGCACCGAATCCCCGAGAAACTCGAAGCGCTCGTTATCGCTCTCGTACCGGCGAAACGTCTCGGTGCTCCACGCTCCAGGAGCGGTGTGTCAGAGCGTGGAGTAGAAGGGCTGCGGTCTCGAAATTGGTAACCCAATTTCTCTTCGAGCAGCTCGAGTGCTGCGGACATCGGGATCGTGTCTTACTTCGCTCCCGATCCCTTCAGCTTGGTTGCTGCATCCTTCTGCTGCTGAGCGAACTGCTTGACTACCGGCGGCGCATCGGTCATGGCCGCAACTTTGTCCGCCGTTGCGATGGCCTCATCATATTGCTTGTTGCCGACATAAGCCTTGGCGAGACGCGCGGTAGCCACAGCGTTGGTCGGCTGAACCTGCAGCGCTTCCTGGTAGTGCTTGATCGCTTCCGGGTAATTCTTCCTCAGATCGGATGCCTGGCCGAGGGCATCATGAGCATCTGACGCTAGCTGCTTCTTCTGTTCGGCCCATTGCGCATCGTTCATTCCGGGAGGAGGAGTGGATGTGCTTTTCAGCAGATCAAGACCCTTGTTCGCCAATTCCTCGACCTTCTTCAGGCTCTGCTCTTTGTCGAGGTCGTTCTCTCTCGTCCGCTGAGCAATGCTCTCCGCCTGCATCACCCGGGCAGAGATGTTGTTCGGGTCAGCCTCGATCAGACGATCGGCGTAAACAGAAGATTTCGCCGCATCGCCTTTCGCTTGAGCCGCTTCCATGCCCATTGTGAGAAGCATTACCTTGTAATCGGTGTTATCGAAGTTCTCGAGTACGAAATCGATCGCTTTGATCTCTTCGTCCGCATTGTTGGACTGTGCTGCGGTCTGCACCTTCATGAGAGCGTCGCGTTCTTTCTGGCTTTTCGGCTGCGGAGCTTTCGCCTGGCCATAAATCAGCCCGGAGGTGATTGTCGCTGCCATCAAAGCCCGTCGGAGGAAGGTGAATGTCATTGTTTGATTTCTCCTGAACTGCTACGCAGAGCGTTTTCAGCGGCTTCTCGTGCTCGCGCTGAACCGCCCTCCGTTGCGATTGTAAGTTTGAACTCCGAAGTCGCCTTATCGGAATCGCCTGCCTTTAGGGCTAGCTGACCAAGATAGTAGTGCGACCAGGCAGTCGTTGACGGATTCGGGTTTGCCTCAACCGTACGTTGAAAGAGATTAAGCGCCTCGTCCCAACGTTTCTCTTGAAGATCGATCACGGCGAGACCATAGAAGGCTCGGCCCTGTTTTGCCTTGTCGGCCGTTTGCTCAAGTATCTTCTTGTACACTTTTCGCGCAGACTCAAAATCCTTCTGTTCCATCAATCCGTCCGCCGTTTGCAAAGCCTCATCCACCGGATCGATCTGCATCTTGGCCGGAGGAGCGATGATTCGCGGCGGCAAAGATTTTGCGAATTCGACCGTCTTCAGCCGCTTATCCTCTTTCTTCACATCGATTGCTGCAATCAGATCCGGGTAATAAAGCCGCATTGCGTCCTGCTGTTTCTCGTACGCGGGGAGCAGGTCAGCAAAGGCGGCCGTCAGGATGTAGCCTTCCTGCATCGCCTGGTTCACGAAGGCCTGTTTCTTCTCGGGGCTCCCGTGCAGAAGCCGGCTGTCGATAGCCTTGATCAGGCACTTGGTTACCAGAAGCGACCAGTCGTCTTTGTAGGCGAGATCGAGTGCCGGCGCCGCGTCCGAGTACTTCTGGAGCGGCTTCTTGGTGAGGATGACAGTTTTGTACTTGAAGCTCAGCGGATCGAGAGTGTAAGCCAGATAGGCATCTCGGATTTCGTCGATCACCGGCGCAGTGGTGGGAGTGATCACCAGAAAGTAGTCGTCCTTGTAGCTGCGCACCTGAATCTGATCCGGAGCTCCCAACAGATCAAGGTAGATCTGGAATCGTCTGCCCAAGTATCCGGACGGGTTGCGGAGATAGCCGTTCGTCTCGAATAGCGTGCTGATGACTTGATCCTGGTACTCAGACATCGCGGCAGCGTACGCCGGCTGGGAGCGGTTCCAGAGGCTCTTCGAGATTCGCTTCCTTATAGAAGCGCGCCAGCAACTCGCTAAATCCCGCAAGCGCCTCCACGTCCGGCGGAGCCTCGCCCGCGGGTATGTCGAAGTTGGGCGGCCCATTCGCGATCATCGCGAAGGAGATGTACTGGCCCAGATCAGCGGCTTCCGACGGCCGCTTATGAGCCTTGTAGAACGACTTCAGCTCGAACAGCGACGGAACCTTGAGTTTCGCGAGTTCTTCTCTGATCTGTGTTCGAACCTTGTAGTGTTCGTTCATAGGCGAGTCGATACCAGCGTCGTAGCCGGCCGCATTGATTGCGGCGAGAGTGGAAAAAAGCGTGAGGCTGACGCCAAATCCGTTCTCGCCCGTGTCGGCTCCGGGCAAAGCAGATGCTACCCGCAGGTGCAGCCAGGAGCAAAGCTTGTGCGAAGATCAACAGGAAAGCGGAAGAGGCAAAACGGCTAGGGAAAACGATGCGCAAATGGCCTTTCTGCCCCAGTGTAGCCCAACATTTCGGGATTAACTGGTGCGGGAATGCCCTCGTGAGCTGCTGAACATTTCCCGTGAATCAAATTGCCCGCTAATCCATCAAACAGTTGGAGATTGATATGGCAGGAAATGATACGTTGACGTTTACCGACTCAACCTTCGACACGGATGTGCTGACTTCGGAGGTTCCGGTTCTGGTGGACTTCTGGGCGGAGTGGTGCGGACCTTGCCGCATGATGGGGCCCACGGTGGACCAGGTGGCGAGCTGAGTACTCCGGGAAGGTCAAAGTCGGCAAGCTCGACGTTGATTCTAACCAGCAAACGGCTGCCCGCTATGGCATCCGCGGCATCCCGACTCTTCTCTTGTTTAAAGACGGGAAGATCGTTGAGCAAAAGGTAGGGGCGATCGGAAAGCCGGAGTTCCAGAAGATGTTGGAAAAACATCTGCAGCCTGCCTAAGATTTAGGCCAGCATTTCAAGATCAGAAAAGGAGCACTTGCAGAAGTGCTCCTTTTTTTCGTCCTGCCGCCGGTGTTACGCTTATTCCCATGTGGGAGCCTCCGCTCGCTCTTGCGCTCCTCGTTCACTCCTACTTCGCTCAACCCGTTAGTCAGACACCTCAAGTAAACCCTCCGGACCGAACGTCCGCAAAAGCCGAATTTCAAAGATCATCATCGGTCGACAGCGACTCTGGTCTCGCGCTTCATGCCGCCGTGAGGGCCGGCGATGTAAAAGAGGTGAGCCGGCTTCTGGACGCCGGCGTGGATCCGATTCGCAGGACGCTCTTGGCGGCACGCCTCTTCTGACCGCCTGCTGGCTGGGCCACGCCTCCATCGTTTCCCTGCTTGATTTCCCACGGCGCAAACGTCAATGCAATCCATCGAGAAGCGGGCGCATCGGCTCTCGAGTATGCCGTGCTGAAAGGCCGGCCGGACATCGTGGAGCTGCTACTTGCCGCTGGCGCAAATGTCGGCAAGCGCTACCGGGGCGGTCAAACCGTGCTCCATCTCGCAGCCGCTCGCGGCTTGACCCCTGTCGTGAATCAGCTGATATCCGCGAAGGCAGATCTGGCTGCGACGGACGAACTCGGGAACACCCCTCTTGACGAAGCGGTTCTGCATAACCAGCTCGAAACGGTACGCAGCCTGCTCGATCACGGGGCACCTCTCAACTATGTACATCCGCCGGACGGGAGAGGCGCTCTGCACGAAGCTTGTATCAAAGGGTACGCCGACATCGCTGCTCTGCTGATTTCGAGAGGCGCCGATCCTGGATTGCGTGACCGATCGGGACAGAGTTCACTGGACCTGGCGCTGGCGTACAAGAACGCTGGTGTCATCGCTCTGCTGCTCAAAGCTGGGAAGCGCGATTTCCGCTTCGCAGGCGGCGGGGGATCAAGCTATGGAATCCGCTGCGCTGAAAGGCCAAGTCGAGATTGCCCAAGCTCTCCTGAACGGCGGGTTCGATATCAACCGGCCGACTCCCTCGGGATCAACTTATCTGCACGACGCGGCGCTCAAGAATCAGAAAAAGATCGCTCAGCTCTTTCTTGAATCGCGGCGCGAGTGTGAGCGCCTTGAATCGCACCGGGGGCACGCCCCTGCACGACGCAGCTCTGGGTGGCAGCGTCGATGTGATCAATGAACTGCTTGATCACGGAGCAAACATCGATGCGCAAGATCGTGAGTCCGGTGCAACTCCGCTCATGCTAGCGGTTTCCATGGACCGTCTTCCGGCCGCGCGGGTGCTGCTGACGCGGGGAGCAAATCCGAAGATCACGGATCACGAGGGAAATACGGCGCTGGATCGTGCACGCAAGGTGGACGACCCTGATCTGGTGAAGCTGCTCCGCAATCCGGCCGCATCGGGCTCCTGAGCTGTCCTCGTTCTCTTTCGTTCCCCCCTAATGTCCGAGATTGAAAGTGCCGATGAGTCCGGTGTGACTGAAACGACGCACTTTGCATCGGGAAAGAGCGACCACCCGGGTTCTTATCGCGGATCAGAATCTCCTGTTTCGGCGCGGACTCAGAACAGTCCTCTCGCGAGAACCGGATTTCACGTTGCTCGACGATGCAGTTGACTGTACTGAAGTACTGGCCAAGGTTCGCATCGGAAAACCCGGACGTCCTCGCCATCACATTGGATCTGCTGGGACCAGATGCCCGCCATTTCGGTTACTTCCTCCGCAAAGCCAACCCGGACGTCTCGATCCTTGTTCTAACCGCAAACGACAGCCCCGAGAATCTTCAGCAATCGATCGAAGCAGGAGCCAAAGGCTACATGTTGAAAGATAGTTCACCCGCACAATTCGTTCAGGCCTTTCGCCAGCTCGCTTCGGAACACGAGACTGATCCCGCCGAGACTCTCGTCCACGGTGCCTGATCTTCGTGCTCTCGCCGAGCGAACGCCTCCTGCGGTTCGTCCCCATTTGCTTACCACCCGGGAGCAAGAGGTTGTCAGACTTCTTGCGGAAGGCAGAACCGTGAAAGAAGTAGCTACACGACCTCTCGCTGAGCATCAAGACGATCGAAGCGCACAAGCTGAATCTGATGCGCAAGCTGAATATTCATAACCGTTCGAGCTTGATTGATTACGCCGTTCGCGAAGGCATGGTCAGCGCCTGATCCCGTTTCCATCGGCACATCGGTCGCTGACTTGCTACGCTTCGTTTGAGGGTTGTCCTCAACCATGGCGAAATTTCTTCTCGGTGTTCTCGTTGGTGTTGTCGTTGTCGTTCTGGTCGCGTGTTATATCCGTCCTCGCCATCGGCAAGCTCTTCGGCAATAAGCAACCGGTCATATCGCCGAATGCCGTCCTTGTGCTCGGCATCTCCGGCGAGATTCCGGAAAGCTCGCCCGTAGATCTTGCCATTCCTTTTCTGCAGTCGCAGGTGCCCCCACCGTTACTGACGTTTGGAACTCCATCCATCGAGCCGCATCCGACAATCGCGTGAAAGCGTTGCTCATCCAGCCTCGAGGACTTGACTCTTGGATGGGCAAAGCTGCAGGAGATCCATCGCGATATCCAGGATTTCAAGAAGTCCGGGAAACCGGTCTACGCGCTGCTCCAAAGCCCGGGCTCCAAAGAGTACTACCTGGGCTCGGCGGCCGACCGGATCTTTCTGTCTCCCGATGATGTGCTGGAGGTCAAAGGGCTTTCGGATCGAAGAGACTTATCTCAAGAACACGCTCGACAAGCTAGGCATCGGCGTAGAGGTGGACCATATCGGGCGTTTCAAAGACGCGGGCGATCTCTATACACCGAACGGGCATGTCGCCAGAAACCAGAGAAGTGCTCAACCAGGTGCTCGACCAGCTGTTTGGCGACTTTTGCTCGACAGTCGGAGCAGCCCGCCACAAGAGCGCTGATGCGATTCGGAGCTCTGGTCGATCATGGGACCATTCACGGCCGCTCAAGCGAAATCCGAGGGACTCGTCGACGAGCTTGGATACGAAGATGATGTCTTCGCCGAAATCAAAAGAAGAACCGGCTTGAGGGATCTGAATCGGCTTCCCTTACGCACTTACTTCCGCGCTGTCCCAAGCCGCGGCGATCGCATTGCGATGCTGGTGGGAGAAGGCGAAATCACGACGAGGAGAGCCGGACGGCGGCTTCAACTCGCAGGTTTCGATCTCATCCGGCGCTTTCAGCAAAATTGTGCGGCAGGTCCGAGATGATAAGAGCATCAAAGGCGTGATCCTCCGAGTCGATTCGCCGGGCGGAGATGCTGTTGCTTCCGACGAGATTCTTCACGAGCTGAAGCTTTTGAGCAAAGCGAAGCCGGTGGTCGTCTCCATGTCCGATCTCGCAGCTTCCGGAGGCTACTTCATCAGCATGACCGGCGATCCGGTTGTTTCGTATCCGAATACCATCACGGGGTCCATTGGCGTCCTGTACGTTCGGCCGAACTTCCGGGGCCTCTTCAACAAACTCGGGCTGCAACAGGAGGTCATCACGCGTGGAAAGCTGGCCGATCTGGATTCTCTGACAACGCCGCTGTCTGATGCAGCACGGCAGAAGCTGCACGAATCCATCGATTGGACTTATAAGGAATTCGTCTCGAAGGTCGCCTCCGCTCGGAGGAAGACGTTACGACCAGATCGATCCGCTTGCGCAGGGGCGAGTTTGGATGGGCGCGCAAGCGCGGCAGAACGGGCTTGTTGACCAACTGGGCGGCTTGAACGAATCGATTGCTCTTGTAAGGAAGAGAGCGAAGTTGAGCGAAAAGGGAGAAACCGAACTCGTGACCTTCCCTCCGCGGCAGAGTGTGCTGGATCTTCTTGCTGAATTCACCGAGTTCTTCTGCCACCGAACACCTTCTTGTCCGAAAGCTTCGGAGCTTCATGCCTGGTCTCCCGGCGATGCGCTGATCAAGGGCGGAATGCTGCGGATGATGCCGTACTCGCTATCGGTTCAATAAGCGGGGTGATCAGCGAAGGCGTCCCTAAGGTCGGAAGTTGGCCTAGCGTGTGGCGCTTTCACTTGCCGCGTGTATGACCTTGTGCGTCCATATCCTTAACTCTCCGCAATGATGGCCGGCTTCCGTAATCTCATGACTCAACGTACTGGCGCGAGCCGCGGTAGATGCTTAGTTCACGAAAGCCGAAGCGGAGAGAACACCATTGCCCTGAAGAGCGGCCTGCATCCGGACGAGAGCACTCTTATGGATCTGAGAGACACGGCTTTCGTTCACTCCCAGTAAGTTACCGATCTCTTTCATCGTCAACTCCTGCTCGTAGTACATGGTGACAACTTCTTGATGGCGCTTGGGGAGGCTCTGCAGAGCGAAGCCAAGCTTGTTGCGCATCTGAGCGCGGGCGAACACCTGATCGGGACCGTGTGCAGGCGAGCAGGGCGCATCCTGCAACGGTTGTTCGTCTTCGCGTTCCGTGCGAGTCTGATTGGCAGCCGCGCCCATGTTGCGGAAATCAACCATCAGAGCCTGCCACCGCTTGCTGTCCATTCCCAATGCCGCCGCCACTTCCGCATCGGTGGCTTCGCGCTTCAGTGTCTCGGCCAATTCTTTGCGCTTGGCCTCGACTTGCTTGTAGCGCTTACGGAGATCGCGTGACGCCCAGTCCAATTGGCGCAGACCATCGAGGATAGCGCCACGGATCCGGTGCTTCGCGTAAGCGCCGAAAACGACTTCTTTGTCGGAGGTGTACTTGGTTGCCGCATCAAACAGACCCATCATCCCGGAGTGAACCAGGTCATCCAGTTCCACGTGGACGGCCAAAGACCTTTGTACGTGCGCAGCGATCGAGTTCACAAGGTACAGATGCTCAGTGATGAGTTCGTCACGAGTGGCAATGGTCTGCGGTACGGTCTGGGTGGCGGCGGTTTGGATGGCGGCGTTCATTTTTTCTCTCCGGGCTGACTGTTGTCGGCCACGCTAGAGAAAAAGCAAGGACCCTACCACCTGCCAGCGGACTCGTCTAAGCTGCGAGTAAGTGATTGCAGCAGTGTTACTTAGATCTTTGGCGCCCGCAAGCAGCCACGCCGCTCGCGGCTGCCGAACGCGCGGTTTGATTCAGAATGAAACGCGCTCAGGCCCGAACGCGTTGCAGATTGGTACTCGCGCACCAAATCGAAACGCGGCCGGTGTAGCGTCGCTCGTCGAGCATTAGATAGGAATTTCCTGACTTACTGTGTGATGAACGCGAAAGCTCGATATGACGCCGTACTCGCTTTCGGTCCCAAGAGGTGGTTAGTTCACGAAAGCCGAAGCGGAGCACAACACCGTTGCCCTGAAGAGCGGCCTGCATGCGGACGAGAGCGCTCTTGTGAATCTGAGAGACACGGCTCTCGTTCACGCCCAGCAGGTTGCCGATCTCTTTCATCGTCAGTTCTTGTTCGTAGTACATGCTAACGACTTCCTGATGGCGCTTGGGAAGGCTCTGCAGAGCGAAGCCAAGCTTGTTGCGCATCTCAGCGCGGGCAAACACCTGGTCTGGACCATGAGCCGGCGAACAGGGAGCATCCTGCAAGGGCTGTTCATCTTCGCGTTCCGTGCGGTTCTGGTTCGCGGCCGATCCCATGTTCCGGAAATCAACCATGAGAGACTGCCAACGTTTGCTGTCCAGTCCTAAAGCCGCGGCGACTTCAGCGTCGGTCGCTTCGCGCTTCAGTGTCTCGGCCAGTTCCTTGCGCTTTGCTTCGATTTGCTTGTAGCGCTTGCGAAGATCTCGTGACGCCCAGTCCAACTGGCGCAGACCATCGAGGATAGCGCCGCGGATCCGATGCTTCGCATAAGCGCCGAAAACGACTTCTTTGTCGGCGGTGTACTTGGTGGCCGCATCAAACAGGCCCATCATCCCCGCGTGAATCAGATCATCCAGTTCCACGTGCACGCCAAGAGACTTCTGTACATGCGCAGCAATGGAGTTCACGAGATACATGTGCTCGGTGATGAGTTCGTCACGAGTGGCGAAAGTCTGCGGTACGGTCTGAGTGGCGAAGGCGGTCTGGATGGCGGCGTTCATTTTCTTTTCTCCGGGCTGACCGTTGTCAGCCACGCTAGAGAAAAAGCAAGGACCCTACCACCTCGCTGTGAGCGCCGTCTAAGCGATCCTCAACTCATTGCAGGAACATCAGTTACATGTTTTGCGCTCGCTCGCGGCCAAGCCGGACGCAATGAGTAGAGGCCCGGTTTGATTCAGATTGAATCGCCTCCGCGCCGCGGCGCGTTTCAGATTGGAATTCATGCACCGGAACGAAACACGGCGTCATTAACCGCGCGCTCTCGAGCTTTAGATAAGAATTTTCTGAGTTACGTCGAAGGGCTCGTCCAGGTGAGGAGATCACAGATCCGCGTTAGGATCTCTCTTACTTCGCCGGCTGCTTTGAAGCGGAGTCAGAGGACTAACAAGCGCAAGCTGGTCAGTGAAGAAGAGATTGGGGTTAGGATTTCCACTCGGATGACGGTAGAAATTTAAGGCATCGATCAGATCGAGAACACTTAAGCCGAACTTATCGAGGATCCGATCTGCCAATTCGGTCTGCAGCCGGCGTTTCCCTTTCATTACGTTGTGGAGTTGCGGTTGTGAAATCCCCAGAATTCGCGCCAAGCCTCGCTCAGTGAAGTGTCCGTTGTTAATCCGAGTTTTTAAGAGGGCTATTAAGACGGCCTGAAGGATGGCAAATGTTACGGGCTCGTCTCCTGGGCTTGATTTCAATTTGATATAGGCCCCTGTATTTTCTCCCTAAATGTCCCAAATTTACAACGATCTTGTGATCATTAAGCGTAAGTGGAAGACCCGTAGTTACAACGGTTTCTAGGGATACTCCAAACCAATCTCAGGAGTAAGTGGCAAATATTATCGCTTTAATTAGCCTTAATTCCCCTAGTACTGTAAGTTGTTTTTAGTACTGAAGCGCCCCCTAGCACGCGGTTATTTTTCGGGGGATTTGGAGAGAAAGCAAACAATAATGCAGTGGACCCGATCAGAAACTCTTGCCCTAGCTCAGCAGTCCTGCACTCACTGTTACGGTCTTGGATTGAGACCTGGACGCGCAGGGGTGTCAACCCCTTGCAATTGTGTATTTCGGGCAATCTTTAGAGCGTGCCATGCCCGGTTCCGCCAATGCGCTTCAAAGGAGAAATATATCAGCCGTGTTTCTCTTGAGGCCAATCCGGGAAGGCAGAGACGATCCGTTTGGGGACTTAAAGAACGAAGAGTTTATGGCAGACTTTTGCCTGGTCAGTAAGAGGACGCTGGACGAAGATCAATACAAGATCTTTACCAACCACTTCCTGCTTGGAGCGGACTGGAAACTCTGCTGCCGCAAACTCGGAATGGAGCGCGGCGCCTTCTTTCACGAGGTATATAGGATAGAGCAAAAGCTGGGACGTACGTTCCGGGAGCTCGAACCCTTCGCGCTGTTCCCTTTGGACGAGTATTTCAATAGTACTTGCCGCCGAGAAACGAAACCTGTCACAGCATTTCCAGCTACAACGGAGGGAGACAAAGACGGAACACGTGCGGCTAAGTACCCGGCGAAGAGAGCCGCATAGGATTTATCCTGTGCAGGCGCAAACTATAAGGAATAACAAAGGTGCGGTTGCGGATCTCGAAACGGGTTCGGCTCCGCACCGGTTCAAGACTCCTGGCCAAAACCGGAGGAAGGACGTTTCCGTGCCCGTTGCAGGAATGCGCGCAGCAGGTCTCCGCATTCGGCAGCGAGCAGGCCTTCTTCGATCTGTAGTCGATGGTTTAACAACTCTGAATCTGCAAGACGGAATTTACTCCTCACCGCGCCGAAACGAATATCTCTGGCCGCGAAAACCAGTCTGCTTACCCGTCCCGCTACGAGCGCGCCCGCGCACATAACGCACGGTTCGAGTGTACAGAAGACTGTAGCCCCTTCGAGACGATAGTTGCCAACGGTCAGCGCTGACTCGCGCAGCGCCAGGATTTCCGCGTGTGCTGTCGGATCGTTTCTCCCGATGGGGCTGTTCGATCCGCGGCCAATCACCCGATCTCCAAGAACGATGACCGTCCCAACAGGGATTTCGCCGGCCCTTTCAGCCGCATGCGCCTGATCGAGCGCCAATCGCATGAAGTATTCGTCGCGAGTGCTGTCTGCGACAGGATACTTTTTGTGAACTGCCGGCATCCGAATTCGTAATTCTCTCCAGCCGCGGTGTATGGCTGTCGTCTATTGAACAGAACGCTAGGGTGTTCCCTCAGTTTACGCTACCCTAGCCAAAAGGAGGGCCGGGGTGTTTCGGTACGCGTCACTGGCATTCAAAAACACGCTACGCAACAAAAGGCGCAGTGTGCTTACGATCTCGAGCATTGCAGTGTCTCTGTGTCTGCTGGGAGTCTTGCTCGCAATTTATGATGCGCTGTTTCACTCCGAGGCAACGCCCGGGCAGGCGCTTCGCCTGGTAACGCGACATAAAGTATCCCTTGCTCAACCCATCTTGGTCTCTTATGAAGAAAAGATTCGCCGGATACCGGGAGTGAAGGAAGTCACGCCATGGAATTGGTATGGCGGAACATATAAAGACAACCGGGATCAAAAGAACTTCTTTGCCAGGTTTGGTGTCGACCCGACCCGCTTCTTCACCATACGAACCGAACTGGAGATGCCGGCTGAGCAGAAACAGGCGTTCATTTCCCAACGGACAGGCTGCATCGTCTCGAAGGACCTGGCGGAGAAACTGGGCTTCAAAGTCGGGGATCGAATTGTTCTCCAGGGCGATATCTACCCGGGCACACTCGACCTGAAGGTCGTTGGAATCTTTTATGATCCTGATGCGGCACAGACTTTGTTCTTCAACATTGGCTATGTGCGCGATACCCTTCCAGTCGCGCGGCGTAGCTTCGATTCGACCATCGCGATTCTGGCCGATAGCACGGAAGACGTGCCCAGGATCGCTAAGACCGTGGACGAGATGTTTGCAAACGCCTCACCGCCGACGAAGACCGAGTCCGAACAGCAGTTTACGTTGAGTTTTGTTTCTTTTCTCGGCGATATCAGATTTTTCCTGATGAGCATCAGTGCTGCCGTTACTTTCACTATTCTTCTGGTTGCCGGTAACACCATGGCAATGTCCGTTCGCGAACGTATCAAGGAAGTCGGCGTACTGAAGACGTTAGGCTTTACCAACGACGCGATTCTTGGAATGATCATCGCGGAAGCGGTCGTCGATCTCGCTCATCGGAGGTGCCATCGGACTAGTTTTCGCATCTTTTCTGGCAGTAGGAGTAGGTAAAGCCGGAGCGGCCTTTGCTCCTCAACTGCACAACTTGTCCGTCACACCTGCGACAGCGGCAATGTCGCTGGGAATCGCAATGCTTCTCGGGCTTATCAGCTCGTTCGTTCCCGCATGGAATGCGGCAAGGACCGACATTCTCGATTCGCTCAAATTTAGTGGTTAACGCGCATGGCCATACCGATTTCCTATAACGTGCGCAATCTGATTGTCCGGAAGACGACGACAATCATGACGGGCTTAGGTATCGCCATGACCATTGCGGTCTTGCTGGCAGTTCTGGGCCTTGTGTCCGGGCTGACACAAGCATTCGCCTCGAGTGGCGATCCTCTCAATCTGCTGGTGCTGCGAAAGGGCGGAACCGCGGAACTGACCAGCTTATTCACTCAAGAGCAGTTTCAAATCGTAAAGAGTTTCCCGGGTATTGCCAAAGATTCAAACGGACAACCGAAGGCCTCGATTGAGGTGGTCACGATCATTAATTTGCCGGCTCCGGAAAACCCGGAAGGAACGAACGCCACCTTGCGCGGAGTGACCCTGACCGGCGTCAGCATGCGAAAAGTCAAGATCACCTCCGGCCGGTGGTTTCGGCCAGGCCAGCGGGAAATTACAATCGGACAAGGCCTCGCCAAACGTCATCCCGCTGCGCAAGTCGGACACACGCTTCATTTCGGTAAGGGGCCGTGGACAGTGGTGGGCATCATGGATGGCGGAGGCAGTGCGATCGACAGTGAGGCTTTCGCTGATGCCGCCCAAGTCGCGGCCGATTTCAATCGACGCGACACGTATAGTTCGGGCCTTTTGCAGGCAACAGACGAGGTCACGGCAGCCGCCCTCAAGAAATCTCTGGAGTCGGATCGGAGGCTCAATGTCACGGTATTGGGTGAAAAAGAATACTATGCCGCACAGACGGTCTCAGCGGCTCCGATCAAGTTTCTGGGTTATTTCATTTGCATCATCATGGCTATCGGCAGTGCCTTCGCTGCAATGAATACGATGTACGCCGCGGTTGCCCGGCGTGGAAAAGAGATCGGTACACTGCGGATACTTGGATTTACCAAAGGAAGTATTCTCCTTAGCTTCTTCCTCGAATCCTTGCTGCTTTCGTTATTTGGAGGCATCGTCGCGTGCCTGCTGGTTCTGCCTCTGAATAGTGTCACGACGGGTTTGGGCAACTTCGTGACGTTCAGTGAAACCAGCTTCAAAATCCGGATCGGTCCAGGTCTGATGGCGGTCGGACTGCTATTTTCTCTTTTGCTCGGTGCCCTGGGCGGGTTGCTTCCGGCGCGGCAAGCTGCGAGGAAGGAGATTCTTGTAGCGCTTCGGGAGGTCTAACCCGGTACAGTTGAATAGCTCAGATTTCATACATGGAAACAGATCTAAAGCGCCTTCGCATCGATCGCGAAGCAAGGCGAACACAAGAACCAAAGCCAATCAGGAAAATGTTGGCTTTAGCCGCCGTCATTGGTCTTCTGGCGGTTGCTGCCGCGGTCGCTTACCAGCGATTCACTGCGGCCGTTCCGGTACATGCCGTCGAGGTACAGGCGCCGAATGCTGCGTCTTCGGGCGGTGAGGAGACGATCTTAGCGGCTACCGGATACATCATCGCTGCGCACAAAATCGAGGTCGCTTCCAAGGTGAACGGCCGCGTCGCTTCGATCAATGTCGACAAAGGTGACAAAGTTGAGGCAGGACAGGTGCTCGTGCGTTTGGAAGACGACGAATATCGAGCTCAACTGGCGCAGCAAAAAGGTCAGCTTCAGAATCTCGAAGCGCAGGCTTGCGGAAGTCAAGAACGGTTCCAGGCCGGAAGAAATCGAGAAGGCTCGGGCCGATGTTGCCGAAGCCAATGCCGACCTGAACAATGCCCGAATATCCCTGAATCGCACGCGGGAACTGGTTCGGCAAGGTGTTTTCTCGCCCCAGAGCCTGGACGATGCGGAAGCAAAGTACAAGAGCAGTGAATCGAGGGTTGCAAGCCTGCAACGGACGCTCGACCTCGCGCTTCTTGGCCCCCGGAGCGAGCAGCGAGATCAGATCATCGGACAGCTTAACCAGGCGAAGGGTCTGGTTGCCTACGCGCAAACGCAGTTGGACAACACGATCATCAAAGCGCCCGTTTCGGGAACCATCCTGGACCGCAACGTAGAAAAAGGAGAGTTTGTTACCACGGGATTCGTCGGTGACAAAGGCGCGAAGGGTTATTTGGTGACCATGGCTGATCTCAGCTACCTTCAGGTGGAACTCGACATAAGCCAGAATGATTTCCCGAAGCTCGGGCCGCAGCAAAAAGGAATCGTCACGACGGATGCCTACCCGGACCGGCGCTACATGGGCTACGTGGAACAAGTTTCGCCGGAAGCGGATCGCGCAAAAGCAACGGTTCAAGTCAAAGTCCGCGTCAAGAATCCGGATCAGTATCTCCGGCCGGACATGAACGCGACGGTGAACTTCATCAAGGAGGGCAAAGCCGACGGAGGTGGTGGAAATCAACGATCGGTCGTCATACCCGCTGGCGCTCTCCAGAACGGAAGTGTCTTTGTCGTCCTTAACGGGCATGTCCGGAAGCGTTCCGTTACCAGCGCCGGGTCCTCGACAAACGGCGTGCGCATTCAGGGCGGACTGATCGGCGGGGAACAAGTCGTTGTTGATCCTCCGGCGGGTCTTCAGGATGGACAAAGAGTCGAACTGAAGTAATTCATCGAAGGCCCGGAGAAAAAACAAGCTTGAGCGAACCTGTTGTTATCACTCGAAAACTGACGAAAGACTTCGTGCGGGATGAATTTCATGTCGTCGCACTCGATGCAGTCGACATTGAAATCGCAAAGGGCGATTTCGTCGCTTTGATGGGGCCGTCCGGTTCAGGCAAATCCACGCTCCTGCACCTGATCGCAGCCATGGACAGGGCGAGCGACGGCGAGATTGAAGTGCTCGGCGCCAACCTGCGCAAGATGACGGACAAGCAGATTGCCCATTGGCGCAACGAACACATCGGGTTCATCTTTCAATCGTTCAATCTGCTGCCTGTACTGAACGCGCTTGAAAACGTCGAGCTGCCGTTGAAATTGACCAACCTGAACAAGAAAGAGCGTATCGAGCACGCTCAAACTGCTCTCAAGCTGGTCGGTTTAGGCGATCGCATGACCCACTTGCCGAAGCAGCTCTCTGGCGGTCAAGAGCAAAGGGTAGCGATCGCCCGCGCGATTGTAACGGACCCGGATTTGATTCTGGCGGACGAGCCGACCGGAAATCTCGATGCCGCCGCGGCAGAGGACGTCCTTACCATGTTGCGCCGTTTGAATACTGAATACGGCAAAACGATCATCATGGTCACGCACGATCCGCATGCCGCGAAATTTGCCAAAACGGTTCGCCATCTCGAAAAGGGTAAGCTGCTCGAACCGGGCACTCTTCCGGCCGACTGGGCCTCTGCGATGGCTCTCCGGACCTAATGCCGGAAGTGGCGCATGCCTGTAAAGACCATCGCCATATCGTGCTGATCGGCCGCCTCGATGGCGGCTGCATCCTTTACTGAGCCACCTGGCTGAATCACTGCGGTGACCCCGTGGCGGGCGGCCTCTTCGACACCATCAGGGAAGGGAAAGAAGGCGTCGGAGGCGAGCACGGATTTTTCGAGCGGAAGCACGGCTTTCATAGCTCCCACTTTGACTGCATCCACACGGCTCATTTGCCCCGCGCCCGCGCTAATGATCTGACCGGAGCGAGCGTAAACAACAGCATTCGACTTCACGTGTTTTACGACTTTCCAGGCAAAACGCATGGCGCCCCATTCTTCGGGAGTGGGCTGCCGCGCCGACTTGACCAGCATTTGAGCAGCGTCGAGCTTCTCTGAGTCTGCGCTCTGCGCGAGCAGGCCACCCGTGATGGATTTGATCACCAACTCCGGAACTTCGACCGGCTTTACTCTTACCAATCGCAGGTTTTTCTTAGCCGTCAGAATCCGCAGAGCTTCGGGCGAGTAATCCGGCGCGGCGATCGCTTCCACAAATAATTTACTCACCTCGCTCGCAGTTTCTTCATCGATCTGCTTGTTGAATGCAAGGACACCACCAAAAGCCGAGATCGGATCGGCCTCGAGTGCCTTCCGGTAGGCTTCGGCCAAAGAAGCCTGTTCTGCACAACCGCAGGGATTCGTGTGCTTGATGATAGCGGCGGCAGGGTTTTCAAACTCCTCCGCCAGCTGCCAGGCGGCATCGAGGTCCACCAGATTGTTGAACGAGAGTTCCTTGCCGTGCAGTTGCTCAGCGCCGCCGATGCCTTTGTCACTCAGCTTGTACAGAGCCGCTTGCTGATGAGGATTTTCACCGTAGCGAAGACTCGTGGTGCGCGCTGCGGATATCTTGAGAACCGCGGGTAACGCGTCGGCTGGGCTCGGGCCGGCCTTGTCGCGAACGCCATCACGATCTGAAGCAAACGCTGTGAGATCGCCTCATCATACGCAGCAGTGTTCAGGAAGGCCTGCTGAGCTAAACGCCAGTGGGTCTCAGCACTCAAGGCGCCGTGGGCAGTTTGCAGTTCATTGGCGATTTCGTTGTACTGCGATGTGGATACGATTACTGCAACATCCTGAAAATTCTTAGCGGCAGCTCGTATCATCGTCGGGCCGCCGATATCGATGTTTTCGATCAGTTCTTCGCGCGTAACGTTTGGCTTTGATGCAAACTTTTCGAACTGGTACAGGTTGACGACCACCATCTGAATGGGCCGAATACCGTGTTCTTTCAACGCCTGCATGTGTTCCGGATTGGAACGTATCGCGAGAATCCCGCCTGCAATGTGCGGATCGATTGTTTTCACTCTTCCGTCGAGCATCTCCGGGAACCCGGTCAGTTCAGCGACTTCAGTGACAGGCAATTCATTCTCACGGAGCAGCCGAGCTGTGCCTCCCGTTGAGATCAGCTCTACACCTAGGGAATGCAAAGTGCGGGCAAACTCAAGTAATCCAGTCTTGTCGGTTACGCTTAACAACGCGCGTTCAATGCGGGGCATTACTGCCATTGTGACAAGCGCACACGGATCAAAGGCGCTCGCTGACTAGAATCGAAGTGTGCCCCACTACTGCACTCTCATCCCAGGCGACGGAATCGGTCCTGAAGTGGCGGAGGCTGCGGTCCGCGCAATCAACGCAACAGGGGTCGATATTGTCTGGCGTCGCGTGGAGTTGAATGAGGCGGTCATCCTCGAATCTGGAAAAGCGTTCCCTCAGCATGTACTCGACTCGCTCAATGAAACTCATGTCGGCCTGAAAGGCCCGGTTACGACACCCGTTGCCGGCGGCTTTCAAAGCGTCAACGTGCAGTTGCGAAAGGCCCTGGACCTCTTTGCCAACGTGCGTCCGGTACGAACCATTCCCGGCATCAAAACGCGCTTTCAGGATGTCGCTATCGATATGGTCATCTTTCGCGAGAATACGGAGGATTTGTATTCAGGCCTTGAGCACGAAGTCGTAAAGGATGTGGTGACGAGTCTGAAGGTGATTACAAGAACAGCCTCCGAGCGCATCGCGCGGTACGCATTTCAATACGCGAGAAAGAACGGCCGCGAAGCAGGTGAGCGCGATACACAAGGCGAACATCATGAAATTAGCGGACGGCCTGTTCCTTCGCTGCTGCCGCGAAACCGCGGCGCAATTTCCCGAAATCCGCTACAGGGAACTGATTGTTGATAATGCGTCGATGCAACTCGTCATTCGTCCGGAGACCTTTGACGTGCTTCTGCTTCCGAATCTCTACGGCGACATCATCTCGGATCTGGCCGCGGGTCTAGTGGGCGGGCTTGGCATCGTTCCGGGCGCAAACATGGGAGAAACACATGCCGTGTTCGAGGCTGTTCACGGCAGTGCTCCCGATATCGCCGGTCAAGGGAAGGCCAATCCTACCGCGATGATGCTGTCCGGTGTGATGCTTCTGACCCACCTTGGTGAGAACGCTGCCGCGGCCAAGCTTCAATCGAGCATTGAGGCCGTATATCGGGACGGTAAATCTGTCACTGGTGATGTGGGAGGATCTGCATCGACGGGAGAGTTCACCGATGCTGTTGTTCGTCAAATACAGCGATGAGCGGACCAGTGATGCGCGGGTGTGCTCGTCTACCGAAAGAAGATACTCTTCAGGACGCAGAAGGCTCGTTCGTCGCCTGCGCTGCTGGCTGGATCCGAATCACTTACATTTCCGAAATGCCGGAAGTCGCGGACTTCCCAACCTGTTCTCTCTAAGATCCGCAGGAGTCCGGCCTTCGAGAAAATCCAAAAGTTCGTCGAGTCGTTGTTGGTTTCTGTGGGAGACACTAAGTACGCGACCGGAATAGTTTCGATCCGGTGGGACTTGGAGGGATCGAACTTTGCAATACGCGTGCTGAGAAAACAATATCTGGCTGAACGAGCCAACTGTTCGAGCGCGAAGAACGGATTTTTCAGATGGTAGAGGATGCCGAGAAACAGCGCCAAGCCGTAGTCCTGCCGGGGAAGTCTGAATTGTGAGTCCAGATCGATGGGATGGATGCTGACGTCGCTCTTGAAGTACTCAGTGAGCGCTCGCACCCCTCGCATGCGGTTGTAGTTCGTAGACGGATGGTCAACCGCATCAACTCCGAACCCCAGAGACGCCAGGAAGAACGCGTTGGCGCCGTCCGCACACGCGACGTCGAGGATCCGAGAACTGTTACTCATCGACCGGATATCTTCATATCGCAGCATGCCAGTGACGTCGAACGAGGATAGAGAATCGTACGGATACCAGGGGATCTCGTTGCCAATGTCTTCTTTGGCAGCTGTGAATTCCTTCCGAAAACCCTCCACCTGCTGCCTCAAGTCTGTAATGGGATCGATCATGGCCAACTAATCATGACCGCTGCTGAGGGTAAGCTCGTGAACGAACACATCCGCCACAGTAACATCGCCCGAAACCGGGGAATAGTGCTTCAGTGAATTCTGTGACGCGGAGAACCCGGCGAAGTAGCCAGAGACGCGCGATGGACGTTAGCGCGGGCGAGAGTTCGACCGGAGAGATCGGTTTCAGTGAATTCTGTGACGCGGAGAACCCGTCGGAGCGACCGGTGAAGTAGTTAGTGCTGTTTACCGAGTTCAGCGCCGGTACGCCGGAACCCAAGGTATACTGCACGACGCCCGAAGTGCCGGTTCCGAGCGCGCCAGTTCCATAGGTCAATGGTGTAGGGCTCGAGAGAAGAGTGGTCATCGTCAACGTGGGCGAAAAGGTGAAAGGCAGCGCTCCTGACGAGGGCGTCAGCACTAATTTGAAGGTCTGGAAACGGTCGATGTATGAAACCGTATCGTCCACAAGCGGGTTGAACGAAAGCGCATTCGGGCCACGATCGGGGACCGCCAGGAACGTGTTACTGCCCGCATACGCGATACCGGATCCAAATCCACCGAGCAGGTTTCCGGCAACGCCGTTCTCGAGAGGAGCATTTAGACCGGAAAGATCGGTGCTGGAGCCGGGAATACTGCTGGTCGCTAACAAAACGGTCGCACCGTGAGCCGCTGGGATCGCCCAAACGCGGCAAAAAAGCCCAAGTCAGAAGAGATTGTAGCCGCATAAACCGAAGGTCAGCGCCAGTGTACCGGCGGCTTGTTTCAGTGATATGAAGGGACCAGCAATGCTGTGCTGGTGTCAATCTCAAGCTTGACTTGGGCTGAAGCTACTCTGCCTAGGTCTTACAGGCCCTTCTTCGCAAGGAAGCTGATCAAATCCACGACTCGATTCGAATAACCCCACTCGTTGTCATACCAGGCGACAACCTTTACCAGGTTTCCTCCGAGTACCTTTGTCAACTCCGCATCGACGATGGAACTGTTCGGGTTGTGGAGCATGTCGGACGAAACAACAGGCTCTTCAGTGTAGGCGAGAATGCCCTTGAGGGGCCCTTCTGCCGCCTTTTTTAACGCGCCATTGATTTCTTCCGAGGTTGCTTCCTTCTTCAGAACCGCCACGAAATCCACGACCGAGACGTCTGGCGTGGGTACGCGCATAGAGTAGCCGTCGAGCTTGCCTTTTAGTTCAGGAAGCACAAGCCCAATCGCCTTCGCCGCGCCCGTCGACGTGGGAATCATGTTTAAAGCCGCTGCTCGAGCGCGGCGAAGGTCCTTGTGTGGGAAGTCAAGAACCGGCTGATCATTTGTGTAACTGTGAATCGTAGTCATCGAGCCCTTCTCGATGCCGAAGGTATCATTCAGAACTTTGACCACCGGAGCCAGACAATTTGTGGTGCAGGACGCATTCGAGAGCACCGTGTGCTTTGCGGCGTCATAGACATTGTCATTTACGCCAAGGACGATCGTGACGTCCTCCCCTTTGGCCGGCGCAGAAATGATGACTTTCTTAACAGAACCACGCAAATGCTTCTTGGCATCCGCGGCATCAGTGAATCGGCCAGTCGACTCGACAACAACTTGGGCGCCTACACTGGACCAGTCGATTTCCGCTGGGTCTTTGGTTGCGAAGATCTTGATCGCTTTGTCTCCAACGCGGAGGGTATCGCCATCGGCGCGGATCTCGGCCTTGAGCTGGCCAAGGATGGAGTCGTATTTCAAAAGGTGGGCGAGTGTTGCCGTATCAGTCAGGTCATTGGCGGCTACGAACTCGATGTCGGGATTGTTAAGTCCAGCGCGGACAACGTTTCTCCCGATACGGCCGAAGCCGTTAATTCCTACTCTGGTTGCCATAGATACTTCTATTTTACGGACCGGCTTAACGAAACCCGTTGGCGGGCATCGGACTGAGCTGTCATCCGGGCACTCAGCGGACTGTAGGAAGGGGAGGAGCTGTCGTACCTCCGACGTTGGCGTAGGATTCCTGAATTTTGACTACTTTGCCTTCACTAAAGCGGACAAATGTCACTTTTCCGGGAGGATCGCCATAGATCCAATCTTCCAGATCGTCGCCTTCGCGACTCACTTCCCGGCTTTTGTTGCGTGGTTTCCCGAGGGCTAGCAGCACTTGATCCTTATCCATACCCTCGGTGGCACGCTGTTCTTTGATGGCCTTCTTGATCGGCTCGGGAAGCTTGTCCATGTACTGCTCCGACGCGGAATGCTTGGAGAAATCGAAAACCGGAGCGAGCATTTCCCTGATTTCGGCTGCCTTCAGTGAAGGAACGCCTTTCGGAAAAACAAGAGCCACGTGGGAGCCGTGAGCAGTTTGCCCATTCTGGGTCGGATACGGACTTCCATTCGACATGGTCCCGCCCATCCCGACCTGCACGTGGTCGTACCAGTGGCCGGATCGAGTTCCGCCGTTGATTTCGAGCACTATTTTGTCTGATTCGATTTCGACCCGGGTAATTTGAACCTCGTCGCCGAGCCTTGCCGCA